>NZ_JBHVSO010000012.1:0-156880 GCF_042885155.1 Brevibacillus sp. NPDC058079 | reverse complement strand
TTCCCTTTTCAGTGTTTCTGGATAGCTCATAAACTTTTGCCCTTTAGCTGCCATAAAAAAATGCACCCCCTAAAGTTCATCGGTAAACCACAGGGTTTTTTCCAATGTCTACTTTAAGGGGTGCACTTCAGAGGCCGAATATGCGTTCTTCAAACCATATTATACCATGAACAACTGGACAGGGGGAACGGAAGATGAGCACACGAGCAAAAGAAGTAAAGATAGACACAGAAAGTATGACAATCACAGTTCCGGTGGGGAAAATTCCAGCAATATCTTGGTAGACCCAAAACAAGGGAAAGCAAAGATAGTTCCACTGGTAGAACATGGTGAAACTGTGGTAAAATCAAGTCAGGGAAAGATTTCCAAGGTTGATTATCGTGAAAGTGAGCTCTTCTAGTCAAAAAGGAGTTGTTAGTAATTTTGGACTTTGGTGCAGTATCATTACAGTTGCTTGCTTTTCTTCCGGTGCTCTTGTTCTACACGTTGGTAATATTTTTCACATTTAAGCTGCTAAGTTTTATGAAAACAAAGCTACAACTTGACAGGGAACGTAATCAGAAACTTGATCAATTAATCGAGAAACATAACATCCAAAATAAATAAAATGCCTGATACCGAGAAACGGGAGGGCGTCAGATTCACACCTACAACGGGTGTGTTCTGACGCCCTTTTTATTTTGCCTAGAGAGGAGGACAAACCATGGCTAGAATCTACGAAATCATGCACGAGAAGCAGAAGCGTTGCAAGGAACCAATCAGTTTCTCAAAGCATTTAGAACGGGTAAAAGCCCGATGTAAGAAACCAATACCCACTAGACCAGCTGAAGTAATGACTATCGAAGAGATAAAACGATTGATGGGCGACACAGGAAGACGGCAGTTCCTGAAAGATAAAAGTAACGCACGTAAATAGTCGCATTGGGGAGGGGTTCTCATGTACCTTTTACCATGCCAGTTTTGCTGTCATTGGGTAGGGCGGTGGGTGAACTGGTTTCTGTCTCCGAGGATTTCGAAGCGAAGGAGATTATATTCTCATTTCAACAAAACACACCACTTGATCTATTAACATTACAGAGGACATTTGAAAGAATGAGGCCCGTTCATGTAAATAGGGAGAGAATCATCATTCAACAAAACGGAAGTCTTATTCTTTCTTCAGGAACCATGCAAGTATTTGAAACTATCCCATTGTTCCGCGGTTCATTCTCAGCTGGAGGTGAAAACGATCTATGCTAACAGAACACGCATTGACAAGACAAACCAATAGTCTCGAATCAATATTTTTTAGCGCAGAAGTGGAGCTGAACGGGACATTTCGACCTGCGGAACTCATAAAAACGAGACAAAGTAGCAGCAAGGTAACTTTCTTGATTCGGCTGCCTGCATCTGAAACGGGTATCATTACAAAACGACTGATCAAGGATGAGAACGGCAAGATCGTCTGGCAAGATACGGTGAATTTTTTAAAGCCCGCACGGGAAGTCGCCTTGAGCATACCCATCGAGTTGAAATGGAAGGTAGGTGAATGACGTGACATACCAAAAGCAAACGCATGTGAACCGTTTTGTGGACCGACCGAACACCTACGTCTTGCAAGAAAATGGAGACGGAACGGTATCTATTGTTCCAGCGTGGCAACAGATTGCAGGGACGCCAGTGGATGAGTTTAGGTTGAATCATATGGAGGACGGGATTGAAGGGGCACACTTGCTGTTTGACCGCTTAGAACGACGGGTGACTCGAGTAGAAGCTTACCTTGACTTAGACAGTCATGACGTCGAAGGAGCGCAAGCGAGATTTGCCGACACCTATGATGGCGTAGATGACCCAGTATTGAAACTAGATCAAACAAAAACGTATGCGACAACAGCGTTGACTGCCAAACCTTCTTCCATAGCAGTTACAGTCGCGTCAACGACTGGCTTTACAGTAGGACAAGAAGTTACGATTTGTGACGATGTGGCTTTTGAAAATCAAAAAATCACTGCAATCGGAACAGGGACACTTTCATTTGCTTCGCTGGCAAACAACTACAAAAAAGGTGCTCTCATCGGTCGCTCTACCATCTATCGGGATGCAGCAGCACAAAAAATGCGGATCGGTAGTTGGGGAACGGATACTGTGACTATTACCCAAGTGTAGGAGGTGGGCTTGTGGGAATTAACTTATTAACACCAGATCAGTCTACGGGAGCAACCGGAACAACCGGAATGATCAGAGGTGACGATTATGCGTCCTTACAAAGGATCGAGAATGGCGGCATCAACGGTGGTCCTTGTCTTTATGTGAAGAGATTTGTAAATCAAATAACAAACTTTCATATTACGTTACGGACAACTGCGATTTCAGTTACACCCAAAAAGGAATATGAGCTTATTGTTTGGTTGAGACAAGCAAATCCAAAACAGGGGCTATCTGCAAGAATTGACTGGCACTCAGACAGTGACTACAGTATGAGTACCCTTATAGCGAAGACGGTTGCAGTCTGTGATAATCCTGACAATTCAGAAGCGACTTATGACAGGTACTATGCGAAAGGTATGGTACCTCCAGGTGCCTATTACGCAGTGCTGGTTGCTGAATATTACACAGGTTCTACGAGTGATCCAAAAGAAATTTATTGGTCGAATGCTCATTTTGGTGTAACCAATACCAAGCCTACCCTTTCTTTAACGACGGAAAATAACCTTGTACTGACAGAAGGAGTAATCTTATCTATACAAGGGAACGCAACAGATATTGATAACGGAAACGTCGTCACTACGAAGTATCAAATTAATAGCAGTACTGCTCGGGCGGCGCATTCTGGTGTATCTAACGGAAGCACGCCCATTTCTTTTGCCAAGCTTCTAAGCTACAGAGGGGGACGCTTGTACGATGGCACCACCGATGTGTCAGGGCTTCTTGCGGAAGGCACCACGCGCACTCTATCAGTCTGGGCAGTAGATGACCAACCAGACGGCAAATCAGATATCGTCACACGCTCTTTCATCGTCAAGCACAATAAGGCTCCAGTACTAACAGTAACCGCCTTTACGCCTGTACAGTCTGGCCTAATCCCACCTGATACGATATCACTGTCCGGGTCCGTATCAGAACCGGATGGTAACACAGTTGCGGTGAAAGGAAAGCTAAATAGTGGGAGTGAAAAAACGCTTCTTAGTGGAGTATCAACCGGGAATTGGTCATTTCCGTTCAAGGTAAGTGAGTTACAAGCAGGGGCAAACACTTTGACCATAACGGCAACAGATCAATTCGGCTCTTCATCGGTAAAGTCATTCAACATTAATAATGGTGTGGTGCAGTCTCCACTCAAGAAAGCTGTAGCTCGATACAAAATTATATCGCCTCGTGGTTCAGCTAAAGAAATCCTTGCTTGGCTAAAACGCGAGAAAGGTGATCTTGTCGTGGACGGAGAGGTTTCCTTTGTAGATGCAGGACAGCCTGAACAGTATGTACCAATGAGTAAGAATAGTATTGATCTTACATCATCGATCAGTGAAGACGAATTGCTATCTACCGTAGCAACTGCTAAATCCAACCTGACGTTTAAGCTGACTTTTACTCGTTCGAACACGAATTCCACAGAAGCTGCGACGATGATGGTAGGGGTGATTGAGTAATGAAGTATCGACAACGAAAACCCGGTGGAACGTTTGGTGAGCATGTGGAAACACCAGGGCACACGGAAGTTCTACCTACAGAAATTCAAGTGCTTTATGAAACAATTGCCCATATGGATGCTGAAATGTCAGCCATGCATGAGGAGTACACCAAAAATCACGAGCAGCTTACTGGCAAGATTACTGCGCTGGAAGCAGAGGTACAAGCCCTGAAAGGAGGTGGTCAATGATGGTGAAAAAGTATATGGTCGCACCTTATGCAATTCTCGTCAGATCCGGTGGATGGCTGATCGAGCCGACAGGAATTGAGGGGGAGAAAGTTGTCCCGGAATCTTACCGGGTCCCCGTAGCTGAATATCTCGCTGCTCAAGAAGTAGTGTAAACGCCTTTCCTAATCAGGAGGGCGTTTTTTCATGGGGAGCTGTATCTACTTCGAGACTTTACCAATATCTGAATCGTATTACTTTCGAGATAGATTCAGGGGGGATAATGCATGTATGAATTTGGTGCTATACGTGTCGAGTGGGACTGGATAGGTTTACTATCGTCCATCCTATTCGTTGGGCTTCCTGTTGGTGTAATCACTTATTTGGCCATACGATCTGGATTCAAGAAAAAGATATATGAATTAGAAAAACGGATAGAGAAATTGGAACAACAAGACTCAACAAAATGAGGATTTCGGGGAGCTGCGCACGCGGCTCCTTTTACTTTTGCCCCGAGAGGGTGAGGATGAGGAGGCCTTGAATGGGAAACGAGGTAAAAGACTTGCAAAAGGGGATCACCGAAATCCTAGTTGCAATTGGAAAAATTGAAGAACAAGTGAAGCAACTTAATAACATGGCAGGAAAACTCGATCAAACTGAAAAGTTGGCAATTGAGGCCCTTCAAAGCACAAGATCAGCCCATAAGCGACTGGATGATCTTTTTAAAGAAGTGGCTGCATTGGAGGAACGATTCGTTGATGAGAAACGCCAGGGTAAAGATGACAAGAAGTGGTTAATCGGTACGATCGTCGGTGTTATTGCCTTGGTATGGAACTTTATTAAAGGAGTCGGTCAGAAATGAGAAATTTTTTAAACGACAAGGACGGTGTGAGTGAGAAGGATTACCTACTCGTTGTCTCAACTACCGTCTTTTTTCTGTTTGTGGTGCTGGGACTGATTCTGACCCTGCTTGGCAAAAAAATTGATCCACAATATATAGCCCTATTGGATATGGCTGGCCCAGTCCTTATGACAGTAGCTGGCGGTGTTTTTGGTGTCAGAGCGGTCCAAGAGTACCGTAAGCCACGGTATAACGACTATAACCAGGATGGTGAGGACTACGATGCACGTGTCTAGTGTGGATGAGATGCTCAAAGGATACCGTGTGACCAGCCCATTTGGACCGCGTGCAGATCCGTTTACAACCAAGCAGGTATTCCACACCGGGATTGACCTGGTTAAAAAACATCGATCACCAATCCATGTCTTTGTTACTGGTGTCGTCACGCACACAAAAGAAGGTGTAAAAGGATCAGGATATGGGGGCTTTGGAATAGTAGTGGCTGTTAAAGATCAGAACGGCTGCACACACGTATATGCCCATCTACACAGTGCATCTGTCAAGGTTGGCGACCGGGTCGAATGTGGCGACGTCGTCGGACTTCAAGGTACTACCGGACGTAGCACAGGCTCACACCTGCATTATGAGGTTCGGCGCGGCGGATTCGGTACACATACCGATCCTGTAGCGTATTTGCGAGAATATTACCAATCTGTTGATAACTCTGTGGATAGAGAGGAAGAAGTGTCCATGAAACAACTGGAACCGTGGAAGCTCCAGCTCGCAGACAAGGCGTTGGACAGCCTTGCCAGCAAGAAGGATACAGAAGGCAAAGCCTTGATAAACAACGCAGAAGAGTGGAAAAAACGATTACGAACAGAGCCTCAGGAGGTCTTGAATGACCTACCGTGGCTCTTGTTTGTACTGGTGGACAGAGCTACCAATACACCGGATTTTCTTGTCCAACAAGAGGAGGATGTAGATCATGAACGAAGAGTTTAAACGAAAACTTTCATCACGCAAACTGTGGATGGCAGTGGCTGCCTTTATCACGAGCGTGCTGGTGCTGTTTGGAATGGACGGTGACACGATTACGAAGGTAACCGCCATGATTACGGCTCTCGGCTCTGTTGTCGCGTAAATGGTGGCTGAAGGATTTGTGGATGCAGAGCGTATCAAGAATGATGCAGGAGATTCGGTCGGTACATCAGAAAAAAGTCAATAACTACAGTGGCCCTCCTTCGGTGTAACCGAGGAGGGCTTTTGGTATTATGTAAGTTTTAAAGTCATTATTTATAATGCCTTCGTTTTTAGATTTTTCAACTCTTTTTTGATCCAATTAAAGATAAAGTTACGACAATCTTCCAAGTTAGTGAAACTGTGATTGAGAAACTCAGAAGTTATTACCTCACCAGTAGGTTTTCGGATTTTAAAGGAATATAGTTTGAAATCCGGGTGATCTTTTTTATACGGCTTTTCAATTCGTACATAATAAAATTGGTACCTGCCTTGCCAAATATCATAGTCGATTCGCTTGTCCCTTGTTAATAGCTGGAAGTGCATTTTTTATCACCAATTTCAACTTTTTTGTATGAATTACAACTTATACAACAAAGATAATACTCCATTTTAGGATAAAAGTGGTGAAAAATATATGACTATTTTCCTAGTAAGAATCAAATCTTTGCCTGAGTCTAGGAAGATATTTTATTATGCAAATTGATCTTAAACACCAATCGTTTCAAGAAGTTTAGGAAGGAGGAAACTCAAGCCCGATTGCCAGATGGTAGTAGAATATAAAAAAATACTTATATCAATATATTGCCAGTATTGGTTTTCTTTTATATAATGCTAAAGCATGCATGCGATTGGTGTTCACCTAAATCTACATTAATTATACTAGAGGTGAAATTGTGAGTTTTTTTAAAAAGGCAAATAGTTTAGTATTAGCTTTATCTTTAGCTACTGTAGCGATTCTTTCGCCTACTGCAGCAGCTTATGCACAAGAGCGGGTCGAAGTTTCTAAGTTAGCAAAGAAGAGTCAAACAGGCAAGCCACCAGAAGAAGAAGCTGTAACAGAGGAAGAAGCTGTAACTGAAGAAGAAGCTCTATCTGACAAAGAGGAAACACAAGAAGTTGAATTGCGAGCAATCGGTTCAATTGTTAGAATCATAGTGAGATCAGGTATCATGTACTTCAAGTATCGAGACAAAGCAGATAAAGAATTTGCGGAAGTAAGCGAAGACGATGTAAAAGAGAAAGTTACTAGATACTATAAGAATGTAAGAAAAATTAACTATAGGGATTCTGATATAAATAAGAGGGACAACGATAACTTTTATCCCGACGTAACTCTAACAGTATTCAGAATAAAAAACTCTAATGATGGTATTTCCCTCGATTATGGAGGCCCACGTCAATATGGAATGACACACATACTTGCCAGACACAGTCCAGAAAACTGGACAGGTGATTATAATGGTTATGGCAACGACCCCCTATCAATGTTTGATCCTCGTACTTCCATGAAGGATGTTGAAGAGATCATTCGAGATGTAATGGATGATCGTAATAATCCTGAACGGATACAGGAGCACATTGATGAGAATAAATTTAGCAAAAAAGCGTACTATGGTAAATCTGGTGGTAAAAAATATAAGTTGATAATTGACAGTGGAAGTATAGTCTCTGTTTATCCAGACGGTTGGAATGTAGTCGAAGATTAATATGTGAGCAATTTAAAGTAGCCCTGGTTCTTCCCAGGGCTACTACTTAATTTATCAACTAGGGAGATGACTTTACAGGTACACAAAACTTTTGACATACCCCTCATACGGTATCAGTTTTAAAACCTTCTTTATTTTCGTAAGCCATTCTAATACCACCCGTACTATATGTGATATATTAGACAATGTGCAAATTTTTCTGATCATGTAGACTAATTACTCTACAACATATAAATGGTCTTCTTATAGGGGGATTTATGGATATACAACAAGTGTATGCTGCTGCCTCAATTATTGATTCTATGTATTATCGGTACAACCATACGAATTGGTTACATCGTCAAATTAGAAAGCGAATAATTATAAATATCCATATTAAATTAAATGTGCCACTTGACGAAGCCCAAGATTTATACGATTTTGCTTTAGAAAACAAAATTCCCAAAGTATGGTACGCACTCATAGAGAGAGCTGAAATAATTGAATTCCCCTCGAGAGATCTTATACCTGAGGCAGTCCGTTTTATCAGTGAGGATTCACTGAAAGAAATTATTGCGGAAAGACTTCGACTAGATGAAATGGATGCTTAGAAGATAGTGAGGATTGAGTATCCAGTTAAAGTATTGGAACCTGAGTTTGGACGGTGGTGTTGATTGGAATCTACTGATTTTGCTCCACTAAAAAGTGGGGCTTTTTTTTTTTTTTTCATCACCCATCATAAAATAAGAACAAACGTTCAGTAAAGGGTGATTCGCATGGAAAGAATCAACACTGTCATTAATGGCCAATACCAAGCTGTTCCCGTTTTAACTCCAAAGCACCTTGTGGCTATACATAACATCCGATCCGGTGTAATTCCTGGATGCGCCCCAGACATCCTTCGGGATCTGGTAGAGGCTGGACTCGTGGAGGAGACAGTCAGTGACTACATTGTATGAGCAAACGGTGACTCCGTTACTACCAGTCGATCCAGACGCCATGGCTAACATGTTTGTGGTTATCTATGACTCAGTACGTCAAGGTTTTGCGATTACGGTCATTTGGTTTCAGGAGTGTATCAGACGAAAATGGGGCGTAGTCAAAGACATTAACCAGGATGAGCACATGATCAAGCTTGTACAGGTAGATGGGATTTGGTGGGTACCAATCGCAAAGTTGCTGATGGTGGAGCGGATATGATGCAACCAGACCAATGGCGTGAGTCCTACACGAAGCGATCCTGTATGGCCTGCTTTTTAAAGCACTCGCGCTCGATGTACAGAACCTAAATCAAAATCAACTCAAGCTGTCATACCGTCCTATGCTCGATTCCATTTCGATGTGGACCGAACGGAAACACCATGAGTACCGGAGCCAGTTCGGGCGGCTTGGGGGCAAAATACACTCTCAACAGTCACCTGATGGTTTTTTATACCGTGTCCTTGTTACTGTTCTAGGCCGACAGGAAGAGTGCGTCTACAATGTGCATCATTTAAAAGCTGAATGCCAGGTAAGACTTAATGATTATCTGTACAGCGCGAAGCAGCAAGCGAACGGGCGCGCATAATATGTACTGAGGGATTATAGTAGCAAACACCCCGCCTTGTAGAAAGAGGCGGGGTGTTCTTTATGTATACGATTATTCAAAACGTACACCTAAAAGTTTGCTAGCTTCAGCTTTAGCTTTAACATAGTCGTCTATGTCTTTCTTCAATCCTTTTTCATCATTATTCAGCCTCGAAGCATGTGCCAACTCTAACGATCTCCACATATTCGCTATCTCAGCAGATAAATACCGTTCATTTTCATTCAATTGATCAAGCATATTAACATATTTAGTATCAAACGCCTGAATCGCTTTCTTTTCTTCCTCAGACAACTCTTCCACTTTGCTAACACGCTCATTCATCAAATTATAATACTTCAATGACTCATCATACAAATCTTTCCTAATCGCATTCGTTCCACTTGCTTCTTCACTACTACAGCCAACTACGAAGATTAATATTAGACTGAAAAGTGAATAAAGAAATTTTGTCGGCATATATTTCTCCTTGATTTTTTCCAATATTATACTAGTTTTGTTAAAAGATTTTAAAGTATATAATTTGATACTTGTTAGAAATTCCAGTAATAAACACCTGGATATGTATTTACAATTATTTCGGTTATGCTACTCCATGTGCTAGATAAGCCATTAATGGATGCAAGTATGTCTTCAAAGATTCTCCTGTTGCTTAAAGAGGGATTCTATTAAACTTAGATTAATGTAAATAGAGTGAGGGAGAATATAAGGGGCAGGTGTAATTGAACTTGGCGTATCCCCTACTCACAAGCAAGCGTTTTATGGAGTGGCGAAACAGTTGATCATTGGCGAGGTTCGTGAATATGTTTATATGCAGCCTCAAATTAAAGCTCGCGTCAAAATGCGGAACTAGACAAAGGGCGGCATGCTGCGATCGCCAGTTTTTGTTGATTTTATTCTTGCTGGCTAAAAAATAACCCGTCCCTATTTTGGGAAGACGGGTTATTGAAGTAACATTTATTATTCGGAAATCATAAGTACAATCTTTTTGAAAATTTCAGGGGCTTGCTTAATTTCGGATGCTTCAATTTTTCCAAGCAGGAATCCGTAGCCCTCTACATCGGGGTATTCATCTGATTGCCTTAGCTTCCCTTCCAATGAGCCTTCCTCATAGTAGAGATCCCACGAATCATCTTCTAATTCAATGGCGATGCCCACATGTTCTGTTCCGTTGTGATCGATTTCCAGATGGTAATGCCGTAAATCTCGATGAAAAATATCATCAAATATCACGTTAATACAGTTCAATTTTTCTCGTAATAGAGTGGAAGAAGTTTGGGGTAGTCTTATATACAACTTAAAACCAATCTTCTCCCCGCTCAGTTCCATCATATCTATTTCGTTGTACATGGGCATGCTGTCGCCCAATACATCAATGACTGCTTTTTTTATGTCATTGTGATTTGGGAATTCATTAAAGTACAACTCGCATAGATATCTAGTATAATCATCCGACAAAAATTAAACCTCCCTACTTTTAATCCAACGGTTGCACAGGAATAACCAATTAATTAATTAATTACTACCATGGAAACTTAGGTAAGTCATTACCGAAGGGTACCATAGCTATTGGAATATGGTCACCCATATCTGGTTGGACATGCATATGAATATCACCAAACCGTTCTGTTCCTCCATTTGGTTTTACTACTTTCATGTCAACACGAAGAATTTGGACTCTATCATAAGACAGACTAAATAACGTGTGGTTGTCGTCATTTCTACCGCTTCTTTTAGGGCCCTTCCATGATAATTTATCAACACCATATTCTTCAACTAGATCTTTTACGGCCCTTGTTACTTTATTTACAATTTTTTTTGTGACTTCTCTTTCAAAGTAAGTTATGTAGCCGCGTATAGCAGCAAAAAATGCTACTACTTTTACATGATCCATAAGAGGATTTTCACTTCTTAACGAAGCGCGCTGCTGACTATTAGAGGACGGTTTCCCATCATATTTAGTTGGATCATCCAGAATCACTTCATCAGGTGATTCACTAATGTTGACCATCTGTGCCGAAGCTAATGAAGGATTAAAGACTCCAGTAAAAATGATACTTAAAACAAGAGTAAAGGCTAAAATTCGCTTCAAGTGTTTCATTAATTTAAATCTCTCCCAGTTATTATTTCTACATATTCCTGTGCAAATAGTAGATTAAAAAATCAGGCTAAAAATAGGTTGGGTTATTAAATATTTCCAGCATGTTTAATTATATCCAACAAAATTTCATTTACAATTAAAAAGTAAATTGTTAATATTTAGAAATTAGGGCGATGTATGCTCTCATCTAGACTTGGTTTACCCAGAACTCTAAGCGCATGCTGCGATCACCAATATTTGCTGATTTCATTCTGACTGCTTAGAGCTGGTATACCAAGTAGCCGTTCGGCTATGATGGTAGTAAGAGGTGATAGTATGTGCGGACGCTTTACGCTAGTGACCAACCTTGAGTTATGGAATGCAAGGTTCCAAATTGAGGTTATGCCTTTTGATATGCAGCCACGATACAATATCGCTCCGGGTCAATTGATCCCTGCCATTATATCTGATCGAGGAAAGCGGCGGATAGGTCAGTTAAAATGGGGCTTAGTTCCATCATGGGCGCAAGACGAGAAGGCTGGCTACAAGATGATCAATGCAAAATCGGAGACAGTACGTGAAAAACCTGCATTTAAGAACCTGTTCGCCCGAAAAAGATGTATCATCCCCGCAGACGGTTTTTACGAATGGAAGAGGCTCGGAAAAGAAAAGCAGCCGATGCGTATTATGATGAAGACAGGCGAGCCGTTCGCATTAGCTGGCTTGTATGATACCTGGACAAGTCCGGAAGGGGAAAGGTTGCATACCTGTACGATCATAACAACGAAACCGAATGATGTAGTCGCAGATATCCATGATCGCATGCCAGTTATATTGAAGAAAGACGATGAGGCAATCTGGCTAGATCGCGAAAAGTTCGATGCTGACTTGTTACAATCGCTTCTTGTACCATATGATCACGAACAGATGAAAGCCTACCCTGTTCCAGCAATGGTTGGCAGTCCCAAAAACGACATGCCAGAATGTATTCAAGAGATTGCTAATCTATAAAAATAGAGGCACCTTCCTGGTTTATAGGAGGTGCCTCGTCATGTTATTTGGTATATTCCATCACTTCAAAAGATTGAATCTTACTGAATGCTACGTAATCTTTTCTAGCAGTAAAGGGCCCCTTGTTAAAGTCCTTATCGAACATATATGTTTCTTTACCACGTCCGTCTGCACGGCCATTATACCAATCAATGAAGTCTTGTACTTCGGATGCAGATAGCTCAAACTCTTTCTCGAGTCCACTGATCATTTTGATGACAAGTAATGCATTGTCGCCAGTTGGCTCTGGCTTTGGATCAGGGTCTGGCTCTGGATCTGGGTTCGAGTTAATTTTCTCCATCAGCTCAAATTCTCCAATGTCCACTTCAGTTTTATATCCATTGTTAATTGCTATATTTATTCTGTAATACCTGTACTTAGAGGGATTATCGAATGTGAAACTTTTAGGATTGCCGTCCCAATTTGTTACATTTGTTTGGGAGTCAAGTATAGTCCAATCTGTATCATTATTGCTTCCTTCAAAAGTCCACGTAACTGGTGCTCTTTCTACAATCCCATTTGAATTTGCAATTACATATTTCTGAATGGCTTTTTCATTACCAAGCCCAAAATCAACTTTTAACCAACCATTCTTAATTTTATATTCTGAGCTCCAATAGGCATACTTATTCGCATAACTAAAATTTACTTTGTCAAATGCTTTCCAAGCATCATAGTCAGTGCTGTAAATGCTAGAAGCAGATACAATAATAGGAGCAGCTGAGTCGTTGCTAGTTAACTGAGGTACTAGGTTTTCAGTATACTCATCTGCTGCAAGACTAATAGTCTGACCAGAAAATACAACAGACATCAAAAGTGCAAAACTTAGAATTAGCTTTCTGTAATTTTTAACAAAATTCATAAAAACCTCCTTGAATTTCTATAAATGGATAATTTCACATAGAAATATATAACAGTTCGTTGGATTGAGCAAAACATTATAAGGAATAAATTCAAATCAAAGGAATGCTCAGGGAAATGTTCATAAGGCGTTCAAGAAATAGCTAACCCGTCCCTGTTTTAAGGAGACGGGTTTTTCAATTAAGCCACTACTTATGACAAGCCGTTCACGCATATCTTCTCGACAGGAGGGGATGAACGGTGCATGTAAAGATTATACCGGGTAGTTCTGCTGACAGTATTCGTTCCGCCTGTTATCATTATTTATTAAGCAAGTACAGGAGGGAGAAGCCTTATGATCGGAATATATGCCAGGGTGAGTACAGAGGAACAGGCCAAAAGCGGATTCAGTCTCGACGATCAGATAAGGGAATGCAGGAAAAAGGCAGCGACGAGTGAAGCTGCCGAGTACATAGATGATGTATCAGGCGAGTTCCTAGATCGTCCGGCTCTCTCAAGACTAAGACAAGATGTGAAGGACGGGGTCATTACAAAAATTGTTTGTCTGGACCCTGACCGTTTATCGCGTAAGCTAATGAATCAACTGCTTATTACAGATGAATTCGATAAACGTGGTATAGAGCTTGTGTTCGTGAATGGCGAATATGCGAAAACTCCTGAAGGTCAGCTCTTTTACAGTATGCGTGGAGCGATTGCTGAATTTGAGAAAGCAAAAATTAATGAGCGTATGAGTCGTGGAAGAAGAGAAAAGGCAAGACAAGGCCGCGTCCTCCGTGACTTTCAAATATATGGGTACAGTTATGATCCTGAGAAGGAACAGATTGTAATAAATGAAGCTGAGGCAGCAGTAGTACGACTTGTATTTGATCTGTTTACTCAGCCAAATGATCTTGTTGAAGGAATAAATGGAATAGCCGTTTACCTGAACAGTAAGGGAGTTCCTACAAAGCGTGGGGCGAGTGTATGGCATCGACAAGTGGTACGTCAGATGCTCTTGAATGAGGCATACGTGGGGAGGTTTTATCAGAATAAATGGAATACAGAAGGGATGCTTGGCAACCAGTTTCGGCAACCGGATGAGAAAGTCCGTATGAAAATGCGCCCAAAAGAATAATGGATATTACTGCCCTGCTCATCCATTATTGATGAAATGAAGTTTGAACATGCTCAACGACTACTAAAGGAATCTAGAAGAAGATGGGCGGGCCGAAGCTTCAACGAATATCTTTTAAGTGGTCTCGTCCGCTGTGGTACTTGCGGAAATACGATGCCTGGGAGAAAAGCGAAAAACTGGGGTCAGGATGTTTTTGAGTACACCGACGTTAAGAACACTGCGGGTGCAAAAAACAAGGGCTGCGGTCGTCGTATCAAATGCTCACAGCTGGATAATGAGGTTTGGGAAACCGTTGCACACTGGTTGAATAATCCTGACGAGATTGCGGCGGCAGTGGAAGATAAAGTGGAAACTCCATTTGAGCAAGTAGAGTTGGAACGATTGCAAAAGGAACTCGAAAAAACAAAAGCGGGTCGCAAGAGATTACTTAAATTGTTTGCTTCCGGCGAAGAAGATATTGGTGAAGAAGATATTCGCCAAGAGTTGAAAGAACTGAAGGAGAAGGAAGATAAAATAAATCAGCGTTTAAGTGAGTTGACAGAACAAACGAAACTGCAAATTAATCATGAGTATAGCCGCAACTTGATCCAGGAAGCTGCTGAATATTATTTATCGAAGGCACAGGATGAGCTAACCTTTGATGATAAAAAAGAGCTGATCCGTCATGTGGTAAGGGAAGTAAGGGTATTTGAAGAAAGAGTGGAGATATACACGTTCTAAGTCTGTCTATGCACCCCTTTTGACATTTAGATTGAAATCCTCATGCATCTAAGAAGCCTGAAAAAAACCAAAAAAGACGTATCCTTGCACGACCCAATCGGGACGGACAAAGAAGGCAATGAAATTACCTTAATCGACGTCCTTGGCACTGAAACCGACGAAGTGGTCGACGCTGTGCAGCTCAAGCTGGAGTCCAATAAAATTTACCAGCACATTCACATCCTTGATGAGCGCGAAAAAGAGGTCATCATCGGCAGATTTGGGCTGGATCAGGACAAAGAAAAGACACAGCGCGAAATTGCGCGTGAGCTGGGTATTTCTCGTTCGTATGTATCCCGTATCGAAAAGCGAGCGTTAATGAAGTTGTTTAATGAGTTTTATCGGACGAAACAGCCGCAGAATCGGTAGTTTGTTCGCAGCGGAGGACACTATTTGAGGGGAATTACAAAAGTTTACACAACAAGTGTTTTTAATGGTTAGAATTCACACTCGTAAAATACAGACAAGTAAATAGGATGAAGCCACTCGGATGCCGGGTGGCTTTTCTATTTGCTTGCTGATCAAGAGGCTCTTATTGGATCAGTCAAAGCGCAGGGGGAAGGGGTAATTGTACGAACCAAAAGAAATAGCCTAGCGCAAATTACTATTACAAAGGAGAAAATCAAATGACAAATCAAACACCAGACCAAATTCAAACGATAAATACAAAAGAAGGCATAGATTACACGAAGTATATAAGCTTGTTGTATCGTTTCGGAGAGTATACGACAGAGGATGTCGCTCGTTTTGTAGGCTAGGCAAGTTAACACCCGAACAATATGAGGGGATTACCGGTGAAAAATACGAGACAATCAGTGGTAGAAGAGCAGCAGAAGGTGCAATAAGCGTCTTGTAGTGACTTTGGCAGCGGGCGAGATAAAAGTACCTTAGAAAGCAGATAAAGCGTGAGCAAGGGCGGCGGTTATAAATGAACTGCACCCCGTCAAGTAGACAGTACAAATAATAAAAATTTAGGCGGCCTTGGTCCTGAACTCCATCGGACTGAGGCCGTTTAGTTTTGCTTGTAATCGTTCGTTATTGTAAAAGTGGATATAGGCCTCAATATCTCTCTCAAGTTCCTCAAAAGTATGGTACGTGTGCAAATAGTACTTCTCACATTTGAGGGTCCCCCAAAAAGATTCCATTGGTCCGTTATCGATACATCGTCCCACACGGGACATGCTCTGGATTATGTTGTTGTCATCCAAAAGTTTCTTAAAGCCCAAGGAGGTGTATTGGTAACCTCGGTCGCTATGAAGCATGGGGCTGCTTCCTGATGCTGCCTGCAAAGCCCGTTTCAACGTCTGGAATACAAGTGGATTGTTATTGGAACGCCCTAATACATGATTTATCATGAAGGTCGAGAATAGCGCTTAAATACGCTTTCTGGCCGTTACCGTACTTGAATTCCGTTACATCGGTGAGCCACTTTTCATTCGGTGCATCGGCATGGAATTTACGGTTTAGTAGGTTTTCCGCCACCTGTTGCGGCGTGGCGTTTGTGTACTTCTTTTTCTTTCTCCGGATAACAGACTGGATTCCCATTACCTTCATTAACCGTTCTACGCGCTTATGGTTAATGGTTTTTCTGGTTTGTTTTCGCATATGCAGGGTTAATTGACGGTATCCAAAGGTGTGCTCCACTTTCTCATAGATGGTCATCATCACCTGGGTAAACTTCTCATTCTCCATCTCTCGAGCACTGGGTTTGCGATTTAGCCACTTGTAATAGCTTGAGCGTGCAATTCCTGCAATTTTACATAGGAGTTGAACGCTAATTGACGCATCCTTTTGAAGCGCTTGGATGGCATGGTAAATTGTTTCCTGCCGTGTCTGATTTAGCGTCGCCTTCTTTCTAGCTCCTCTAACTTTTTTAAGAATGCATTTTCCGCCCGAAGTCGCTCAATTTCGTACTCCATCTTCTTCATCTTGAGTTTCTGTTGATCGGCCTCTGTTAACTCCTCCGGAGTTTTCTTTCTCCCTTGGCCATCCTTTAACGCATCCTGACCGCCATCTTCGAACTTCTTCACCCATTGGTATACTTGCTGGTAGGAGACCTGAAAATGTTCAGCTGTCTTTTGGTAATTATGTCCATGTGCCAAACAATACTGCACAATCTCAATCCGTTCTTGCCAAGTCGTAGAGCGACCCTGTGTCATAGCTTTTGCTTCCCCTTTATAGGCTTTTAAGCTGCTATGACCATTATACTTGTTGATCCAATTAAAAAGCTGTCTCGTGCTAGCAATCTTGTATTTATCGATGATCTGGTACTGAGACAATCCCCCCTCAAGGTAATCCTTTACCGCTCGGAGCTTAAGCTTAGCACTATAGCGTTGAAGATGCGTACGACGCTCTAACCCTTCATATCCATACATCTTGTACCGACGCTGCCATTTCATTAAAGTCGTCTTGTTAATCTCATATTTCTTCGCAGCTGCCAGGAAACCAATTTCCCCATTTGATACTTCTTCGAGAATGGCGAGTTTCTCGAAAGCATTATATTTACCTCTAGACATGAAAAAGCTCCCCTCACAATAGCAAGCTTTTTATTATTTCGCCTGTCTACCGTATGGGGAGCATATCAGTCTCCTAGAATGCCGCTTGTCTTACCTCATTATTCAACTATCGAACCCAGTATTTTAACGTAGGCTCGATTACCAGCTGCTTCTTTTTGTGTTTATTGCACAATCGACTCCTGTTAATTCAGTATAGTTCATAAGGAATCAATATTTAATAAACGTCTGTATTTTTCTTCTCTTTCTATTTTCAGCCTATTCCTTTCTACGTTACATAAGAGATCTAATCTCATCTTAGATGAAAAACCTGTCTCTTCAAGTACGTTTAATTCTACATTAAAAACCCAACTACTCACATTAAGGCTAGATGAGGTGGAGTGTTCGATTAGACCTGGCTCCTGCTCTGAATCTACTTGAATAAAAGAACCATCTTCAAGAAAGAATTTATAACTTAGTCCATAAGCTAATATACCTAGTACCTCGCCCAAATCACTATGAGATATCTTCACAACCTCAGCAAGCACTTCCTTATCTTCAGCAGAAGCGAAACCATTTGAAAATCCTGTTCCATTGTTATTAAGATAAAAAAAGTCTTTATCACCTACGATGATCGGTTGGTCAAGGTCGTACCAATAAGGTTCCCATTTCAATTCCAATGTTAAGCCCCCTTCAAGATAATATTAAACTATCCTGCCTGTTAGTTTAACGTTGCTGACGAAGTAATTACCAATTAATATTTCACGACTGATTGATACAATTATAGCGGTGATGCTATATAGGGTACCTCCTGCATAACGCGGAATTACCTTGATTGACAACTATTGCTTTAAAAAGGAAAACGCCTCGAATAATCGGGGCGTTTTTTGTATGTATTGATTATTTTACTGAATCCTTTAGTTCTTTACCTGGTTTAAACGCAGGCATCTTACTCGCAGCGATTTCAATTTCTTCTCCAGTTTGAGGATTACGACCCTTTCGAGCAGCTCGCTCCCGCACTTCAAAATTGCCAAATCCAATAAGGGATACTTTGTCCCCTTCTTTTAGCGCATCTGCAATAGCATCTAATATAGCATCTACCGCTTTTGTAGCATCTTTCTTAGTTAATTCTGTGGTTTCAGCGACTCTTGTAACCAGTTCAGTCTTATTCATGAAAACACCCTTTCCTCAAGATATCCTCATTTTACTAGAAAAATAGAGGAAATGTAAGTGCTTGGGGAACGTTTGTTTGTGGTGACCATGATTAGTAGCCTGAAAAATGATATGTCCGAATGCATTCAAGAAATAACTGACCCGTCCTTTTTAGAGGAGACGTGTTATTTTGAGTTAATTTTAATTGATTCTAAAAGCGGATACCTCCTTCGGAATAATTCGGGGGAGGGATTTTTACTGTGGCTTCCTGTATATTTTATAGTTTATAAAAATTTAGTATGTATAAAAAAACTTGACTTGATTAAATTACCATGTAATATTTTTACATGTAGTTATGTAATATATTGGGAGGTAATATTGTGGTAAGGATAGAAAACAACTTTAATTTTCAGGCTGTGCCTAGCTATAGAGATTCATTGACAAGCGTAAATAGTGTACAAGATAAATATAAAACTGGAAAGGAAACTAAATTACAGGTACCGAGTAATAATGTCGACACTGTAGAGATTTCAAACGATGCGCAGTTGATGTTGAGAAGTTCTAGAAGTGCGGCATACAGTAGTCCTTGGAAGGACGTAGAGGATATAGTATCAGAATGGTATGATATAGGGAAACAATGGTTATCTGATGCAGCTGATTTCGCAGTAGAAGCAGGCAAAGCAGGTCTTGATTTTCTTGTATTAGATGATGTAAAAACATTATTTGACCCTAAATCCAGCAATACGGATAAGGGATTAGCTGCTTTATCTTTATTCCCTGCTGGTAAGGCAATAAAAGGGATGAAACTTCTAAAAAAATTTGACGAAGATGTTGCTAAGTTTGTTGATCGTACTCTTTCGGGAAAAGTAAAAGTCGGAAAATATTATGTAGAGTCTCGTATACAGGAAGATAGCCTTCTCGTTAGAGAAGCTGAGAAGGCTATGAAAGACCCGAAAATACAGAAGGATGCTGATGCATTATTAAGAAGATACCTAGAAGGGAATAATAATCCTGGGATCTCTAATAATAATATTTTTGGAGACATCTTTGAACTCAGATCAAAAAATGGTGCAAGAGTGTACTTGAGAAAGTCAGGAGATACTGTTGAGGTACTAGCGAAATCTGACAAAAACAATCAGAAAGACGTTATCAACCGTTTGAGAAAACTATACGATTAGAGCATATTGGTTTAATATTGTCAATTGAGAAGGGATCTATTAACTATGAAAAAGCATATTTGGATTAACACGGAATTATCTGATATCGAGAGTCAACAAAAAAATGATAATAATGTAGATGTAATTGTCACCTTACCAGATCGAACAAGATGGTGGGGAACATTTTTTACTTATCAAAACATCGAGACATTACGACGGAAGAATAAAAATACTGGTGAGAACCTGTCTGGCACTTATCTATGGTCGATAAATATGGTTATTGTTGAAGATGTGAGTCGTGGAACGATTGAAAAAGTAGTGGATGAGCTTATTCGAGAAGGTGATTTACAAACAATTATGGCGAGGATCGATGATGTTTCTAGTGACTCAGAAGCTGAATATGGTGATGATTTTTTTGATTAAGCTAAACACTCGGTCTCTACGAAGCCCTTATTTTTAAAAAACAACCCGTCCCTGTTTTAAGGAGACGGGTTTTTCATGTTTCCTCACTACTTATGACAAGCCGTTCGCGCATATCTTCTCGACAGGAGGGGATGAACGGTGCATGTAAAGATTATACCGGGTAGTTCTACTGGCAGTATTCGTTCCGCCTGTTATCATTATTTATTAGGAAAATACAGGAGGGAGAAGCCGTATGATCGGAATATATGCCAGGGTGAGTACAGAGGAGCAGGCCAAAAGCGGATTCAGCCTCGACGATCAGATAAGGGAATGCAGGAAAAAGGCAGCGACGAGTGAAGCTGCCGAGTACATAGATGATGTATCAGGCGAGTTCCTAGATCGGCCGGCTCTCTCAAGACTAAGACATGATGTAAAGGATGGAGTCATAACAAAGATTGTTTGTCTGGACCCTGACCGTTTATCGCGTAAGCTAATGAATCAACTGCTTATTACAGATGAATTCGATAAACGTGGTATAGAGCTTGTGTTCGTGAATGGCGAATATGCGAAAACTCCTGAAGGTCAGCTCTTTTACAGTATGCGTGGAGCGATTGCTGAATTTGAGAAAGCAAAAATTAATGAGCGTATGAGTCGTGGAAGAAGAGAAAAGGCAAGACAAGGCCGCGTCCTCCGTGACTTTCAAATATATGGGTACAGTTATGATCCTGAAAAGGAACAGATTGTAATAAATGAAGCTGAGGCAGCAGTAGTACGACTTGTATTTGATCTGTTTACTCAGCCCAACGAGCTAGTTCAAGGGATAAATGGGATAGCTGTTTACTTAACTAATAAAGGGGTCCCTACAAAGCGTGGTGCTAGTGTATGGCATCGTCAGGTGGTACGACAGATGTTGATGAACGAGGCGTACGTAGGGAGATTTTATCAAAATAAGTGGAATACGGAAGGGATGCTGGGTAATCAGTTTCGCCAGCCAGATGAGAAAGTCCGTATGAAAATGCGACCAAAAGAAGAGTGGATATCCTTGCCCTGCCCATCCATTATTGACGAAGTAAAATTTGAACATGCCCAGCGACTACTTAAGGAATCCAGAAGAAGATGGGCGGGCCGGAGCTTAAACGAGTACCTCTTAAGCGGCCTAGTACGATGCGGGACTTGTGGAAATACGATGTCAGGCAAAAAAGCGAAAAACTGGAGCCAGCATGTTTTTGAGTATACCGACGTTAAGAATACAGCAGGCGCAAAAAATAAGGGATGCGGTCGCCGTGTAAGATGTGAGCAATTGGACAATCAGGTTTGGGAAATGGTTGCGTCCTGGTTGAATAATCCTGACGAGATTGCGGTGGCAGTAGAAGATAAAGTGGAAACTCCATTCGAGCAAGTGGAGTTGGAGCGATTGCAAAAGGAACTCGAAAAAACAAAAACAGGACGTAAGAGATTGCTTAAATTGTTTGCTTCCGGCGAAGAAGATATTGGTGAAGAAGATATTCGCCAAGAGTTGAAAGAACTGAAGGAGAAGGAAGATAAAATAAATCAGCGTTTAAGTGAGTTGACAGAACAAACGAAACTGCAAATTAATCATGAGTATAGCCGCAACTTAATCCAGGAAGCTGCTGAATATTATTTATCGAAGGCACAGGATGAGCTAACCTTTGAGGATAAAAAAGAACTGATCCGTCATGTGGTAAGGGAAGTAAGGGTATTTGAAGAAAGCGTGGAGATATACACGTTCTAAGTCTGTCTACGCACCCCTTTTGACATTTAGATTGAAATCCTCATGCATCTAAGAAGTTTGAAAAAAACCAAAAAAGACGTATCCTTGCACGACCCAATCGGGACGGATAAAGAAGGCAATGAAATTACCTTAATCGACGTCCTTGGCACTGAAACCGACGAAGTGGTCGACGCAGTACAGCTCAAGCTGGAGTCCAATAAAATTTACCAGCACATTCACATCCTTGATGAGCGCGAAAAAGAGGTCATCATCGGCAGATTTGGGTTGGATCAGGACAAAGAAAAGACGCAGCGCGAAATTGCGCGTGAGCTGGGCATTTCTCGTTCGTATGTATCCCGTATCGAAAAGCGAGCGTTAATGAAGTTGTTTAATGAGTTTTATCGGACGAAACAGCCGCAGAATCGGTAGTTTGTTCGCAGCGGAGGACACTATTTTGAGGGAAACCTTTCGTAGCTCGTTCTCTACTTCTATTCAAAGTGAATGATAAAGCGTTGTGAAAAATGACATTTCATTACAAAAGTTTACACAACAAGTGTTTTTGATGGTTGGATTTAATATTCTGGTAAAACACAGACAAGTAAAAGGGATGAAGCCACTCGGATGTCGGGTGGCTTTTCTATTTGCATGCTGATCAAGTCGCTCTCATTGGATCTGTCAAAACGCTATTTCGACAGTAAAACAAATGAGATAAAAAATAATCCCCCGACAGGAGTCTGCTGAGTTTTCATAAACGAGTTTCCTCGCATTGGAAAGCAGCTTATCGGCAAGGTTAAATTGTAACAAGAAAAAAATCAGAGTGGTTTTAAATAGTACAGTTGTATTGTTTAAAATTGCGTGTTATGATGTTTTTGAAAAAATGGAAAGAGGTGGAAATTATATAATATTAGATAAGAATTATGAAAAAGGCATGTTCGAAAAGATTAAGTGGAAAGAGGAGTGTGGATATTATGATGAAAAAGTTAATGACTTTGGGTGCAGTTGTTTCTGCATTAACTTTCGGTTCGCAAGCTGTGCTTGCAAATGACATTTCACAAACCGAGAAATTAAGCCAAGAAAAGGCTAGGTTACAAGAGGGGAGTGTCATTGGTAAAGAACAACAAATCAAAAATGTTCAGCAGCTATCTAATGAAAACATCTTTTTTAGAAAGCTGGGATTAAGAAATACGGATGGATGGGTAGCTTTTGAGGATTATGCCAAGTTCACTGTTAACTACTACCGAATAGTAGAGATTACCATCAACCAATCAGGACAGACTGCTAATATCGAATACGTAGTGACTGCCCAAGGCAAGGAACCAAAGACTTTTCAGTTAAAAGGAGACACCATAGGTACACAGACATTTTGGCTCCCACCTGGCACGTACCATGTGAACTTCCGAAATCACTCAAGTGATCCGGCAGATGTTTCTGTCTCGGTAAATCAATACATGTAATGACAGGGGCACCTATGCTGTATTTCTTCATGGATTTGATTTCGTCACTACTCATGATTTTAGGCATGGTTATATTGCAACAATAAAAAATCTAGAAAATTTTTAAATAGCACGGTTGTATTGTTTAAAATCGCATGTTATGATTCTTTGTGATTGGAAGTAAATGGAAATGAAAATGGATAGGTGACATCAGTGAGCGATCTATCTTAGTTTTGGTGCGAGTTACACTAAAACTTACCATGGTAAGGATTATTCCATTGCTCGAATGTCGGCTACCAAGTCCACTCCCTATCAACTTGCTTCTCTTCTGAGGTCGGGTAAAAATAAGAGGAAGAAGGAGTGTTTTTCGATGAAAAAGTTTCTGACTAGTTTAGCAACACTGGCACTATTGACATCAGCCGTACCTGCATTTGCACAGGAGGGACAGCAATCAACTGCAACTACTGCAACCGCTCAATATTCCTCATCAAAAATATCTTCTAACGAAGATGAAAAGTATGAAGATGTGTTTCAAGATATTGAGGTGCGTTTTAATCATGTTCCAAATGTAGATAGATATAAGTGGGTTCGTTACAATATAACCGATGGATATGAGGACATGAGTGGTACTTCGTACACTACTAGCACAAAAATTTATAGTTTTAGTATTGGAAAACTATACAGATTACATGCTTATGCTTTAGACCAAAACAATAATGTAATCGCAGTATCAAATTCGGTGGAAATTAGAGGGACAAGAGGTCAAGATACGGTTATTTATCTTATGTTAAAGTAATGGCTAACGGAATAGATAGACGTAAAAGCACCTATAGGGTGCTTTTTTATTGAGGTGGGCGAGATGTCAAGTTTGTGAAGATGAAGAATGGCAGGCGGTCTCATATGTTGGTTGATCAGCTCACATACATGGATGCAGGCTTTTTAGCGAAGGTGTCACTGTATGCCAGTCCACAAGTCTAGGCGGCGAGAACGCAGTCATAGCAAGTATTCAAGCGTGTTTGGAAGGCCAACTTTCCTTACCAGCATTCTTTATTCGATTACTGCCGTGCAAACATCTCCATTGCTACAAAAAGAAGCCAAAAACCCCATAAACACATGGAATATAACAGCCTCTTAACAGAGATTTAAATCCTCACTAACGAACTGTGATGGAAATACAACCCTGTAAAAGTATAAATCTGATAGTTGGGACTGATCTATTATATAATCTGGTTGATGGTCCAGGAGATTCCCTTTATTGAACAATTTAATGAGGTGTTTATGCGTACTTTACGTTTTTTTAGTGCAGCAGGTGTAGCATTTCTTGTCAGTGCCATATTGTATGTCATTAGTATGTTCACCTTCCTATCATATAAAGGTGAAGGAGTGTTTAATGTTTTAACTTCCTTGACATTTATGTTGGCGTTTTATTTACTACCGTTTTGCTATGTTGGATGCTTAATAGGAGAATTGGTATTTTCTTTTACATCCAATATAGTAAACCGTTTTCTTGTAACTTTGATCTTTGTATTAACAGGCATCATATATTCATATTTGGTAAATAGGTTTTTATTGCAGGGGAATTCTTTTTTATTTTATTTATGCTTGTCAGTGTTGGGGTCAACATCTTTTTACTGGGCTCATTTTATTCACAATAGAAAAATGAATATACAACTTGCAGTAATACCAGGGTATGTATCGCTAATCTGTTGTTCCCAGGTACGCACAATAGCAATTGCCCGAAAGATACACTTTGCAAAAAGTGACAATCTTACGGGCGAATTTTCGCTACCTTGCGTGTGTAAGGGATACCTCAAAGGCATCTAAAATCTCTAGAAAATGCGAGGCTTCTCTAAATACATGGTCAGCGAGCAATGGGGGGATTATACTCTTAATTTTGCATTCCTCAATTAGATCACGAGCTGTTTTTTTGAAGTCACGCAATTGACGGACGGATACGCGATTTTGATCGACAAATTGATTCAGTAGCGGTTGCGTTTGAGACTGGGGGCGCATGGAATCAAGATCCTGAGCTTGGAACAATAATTGATCAAAATCATGACTAAACTCTCTAGCTTGATCCACTAGCTTTCTTTCGGAAGGATCGAGCAAATGGTTAATAAATTTCGCATGGTCAGCCATGATTCGTAGGAAGAAGACATTTTCATTAATCACCGCATCAGGTAAGGGATCAAGGTTTCCTGTATTCAGTTGTTCTAATCGATTTCGAAAATAGGCAGCCTCCCTACTTGTGTGATCGACCAAGAGCGGAAAGTTGTTACCACCGATTTTGCATTGAATAATGAGTCCGAGTACTTTGCGTTTAAAAGCCCAAATATATGAAACGGCATTGTGAACGATTTGATTAAAGTCATAGATTCGTTGAGGGTCTACGTCGGAAGAATAGGCAAGTGCTTGGCTTTCAATTTCTTCAAAAATGCTGTAAAAGCGATTCGCTTCTTCAATCAATTTTGTGTCTTCGCAGTTAAAGCCCAATTTGAGAAACAGGGAATGTTCTTTCATGATGCGAGACCAAAAACGTATTTCCTCTAATGATCGTTCTACAAAAACATCTGTCATTTTGTACCTCCGCATAAGGATTTGGGCGGATCATAGCCCATTTTCCACTTTTGATCACACATGATGTATGTCTATGCGTTTACCCAGTTTCGTGAATGGGCATGAGCACAGAATCCACATAAGAACGAAGCCCATTTCTTCATACGATTGTCTCGGGCGTTCATTTGACTTGTCCCACAAAAAAAACTCCCTGTAATGGGAGTTTCAATGTTAATAACGACGCATCGAATGCATTTGCGTTCTGTGGTGATGGGCCCGCATGCGATGGAAGTGTTCTTTTTCTCGAAAGGTATGATGACGCATGCGATCATGACGATGTTCAAAAGCTAAAGAGCGAAAACGTTCTGCTTGCCTCATGTGATGATGCATTCGCTGTCTATGATGCTCAATCGGATCCATGACACTTCCCCCTTAACGTTGGTACTTTATAAGATATGAGGACAGCTTCCTGCTTGCTTATGCATGAGTGGATATCGCAAAGAAAGAATGAAAAAGAGGCGTAAAGCCTTTAGCTTTCGCCCCGTTCTGAACAGGGTGAATTTTTTACTCGATTCGCGGTCTGGTCGGGAAACAGTCTGGTGGCTGCATGCCCTACCGCATCGGAAAGCTTGTACCTTGACTCGCAAATGGACATAAATGGTAAAATGCTTGTAGGAGGAGCAGCAGAAAGGGGGGAGAATATGAAGAGACCAATCATAGATATACCAAAGACAGGCAGCGAATGGTTATGGGATGTCGTTGGTTGTTTATTTTTCGTGGGATCGCTACTCTTTTTAGTCTTTGCATGGAATAAGCTTCCTGACGAGGTGCCTGCCCATTACAATGCATTGGGGGAAGTAGATCGCTGGGGATCAAAATGGGAACTGCTTCTTTTACCTGGGATTGGCGTCTTTATCATTTTCCTCATGCAGGTACTCGAAAAACATCCGGAGCTGCATAACTATCCAGGACGCTTCACTGAATTGAATGCCGAGCAGTTTTATTTGCACAGTCGAAAAATCGTGAACCAAATAAAAAATAGCTGCTTAATTATTTTTTCCGTAATCTTGTTGGAGTCGGTTTCCATTGCTCTAGGATGGGGAGGCGGCTTTGGGAAATGGTTTCTGCCGATCACCATCATTGGGATGATCGTTCTGCTTGTGATAGGAATCGTGAAACAAAAAAAGATTCAATGAAAAGAATGAGCGAGGGGTCCTTCTAACGGGAAGGTCCTCTCCTTTGTTTTTGCAACGAAAATCATGAGGACATATGTCCTTCCCTATCCACCTTGCGATCCTTTTTAATTAGGAGCAGATCAGTGTGAGGTGAGAGGATGAAAGGGATTATTTTTGCTATTTTGGGCGGCGTTTTTATTACCTTGCAAGGTGTAGCGAATTCAAAAATCAGTCAGGATATTGGTACTTGGCAAACCGCGACACTTACGCAGTTAACGGGCTTCCTCACAGCTTTTTTACTCCTGTTGTTTTTTCGAGATGGAAAATGGCAGGCATACAGGCGAGTGAAACCGTTATATTTGACAGGTGGGGCATTCGCTGCGTTTATCATTTTTAGCAATGTTACGGCCATCCACCATATCGGGGTAACCATGACGATTTCCGCCCTCTTGATTGCGCAGCTAAGCCTGACTTTTCTCATTGACAGTAATGGGTGGTTCGGTGTCGATAAACAAAAGATGAGGCTGCCGCATTTTATTGGGATCGGGATAATGATTCTGGGGGTACTAATACTGAGGGCCTGATGACGAGAGGGTGAAACAGAGGAATGAAGGAAATCGAAAATCGTGAGCTTTTGCAACAATATCTCCGTGACCATCAGTTAGCGTCTGTTTTTCATGAGCCTTTTTTGCCGCATTTGTCCTTGTTCCAATTTGATCAAGGGGAGCTCATTTGTGCTCAGGGCGAAACGGCCTGTCATCTGTATGTTTTAGTTGAGGGAAAAGTAAAGATTTTTACGACTTCCCCCGAAGGAAAAACCCTGATCCTTTCCTTTAAAAAGCCGCTTGAAGTGATCGGAGATATTGAGTACGTAAGGGGAATTTCTTATCTGAATTCGGTGGAAGCGGCCTCGTCTGTTCAGATGATCGGGATTCATTATCGCTGGTTGAAAAAATACGGTACAGACTACGCTCCACTCCTGCAATTTTTACTGCAAATCATTACGCATAAATTTTGTGTGAAGTCCAACTCATTAAGCATCAACCTTCTGTACCCAGTAGAAGTACGTTTCGCTCGTTATTTGTTGTCCGTTTCGATAGAAGAGTGGAATTCTGCCAACAAAGAACAGATTAGTACGAGCAATCTCTTGGATGCAGCGAATATGATTGGAACGAGCTACAGACATTTGAATCGGGTCATCCAGCAGTTCTGCAAGGAGGGGCTGATTGAGCGTGCCAATGGATTCCTTCTGATTAAGGATAGGGAAGGTTTAGCTAAAATGGCGAGCGAGACTCCGAACCAATAATGAGACAGGAGTGTCAAAAACATGGTAGTCGGGCTATTTTTCGCGTTAGTGGCTGGCTTGTTGGTCAGCTTGCAAAATATTTTCAACAGAAAAGTAAGTGAACAGGCAGGAACATGGACTACGACGACACTTGTGCTTGGGATGGGATTTCTGTCGTCTTTGACGATGGGGCTCATATTCGAAGGAAATCAGTTGTTTTCGCTTCCAGTTATGCAGCCGTGGTACTGGTTCAGCGGCATGATCGGCGTTGGAGTGGTCTTTTGTCTGGTGCAAGGGATGAGACTGCTTGGCCCAACGTATGCCATTTCCATCGTGCTCACTGCCCAGCTTGGCTTTGCTTTATGGTCGGATTCAATCGGCTGGTTAGGGTTAGTTCAAGTGCCAATTACTTTTACGCAATTGTTTGGGGTTCTGGTCATTGTCGGGGGTGTGATCGTATTTAAACTAGGCGGCGAATGGCAGCAGAATCGCTCAATAAGTAAGATGTAAAATTTTTATTGACTTAATTTTAAACGTCATGATAAAATAAAAAATTTTAAATTCAATTTTTGTGCTATAATGGATTTAGATTGCTTTGAAGGAGGTGGACGTATGTTTCAAGTTGGAGACAAGGTTTTTTATCCGATGCACGGAGCAGGCGTAATCGAGGCGATGGAGGAGAAAGAATTTCTGGGTGAAAAACACCTCTATTATGTGCTCAACATGCTGCTGAAAGAGTTAAACATCATGGTCCCGGTTGAAAAGATGTCCGCTCTTGGTATTCGAAAGGTGGTCGAAGCCGACATTCTGGAGAATGTTTTGGCCGCCATGCGAGAGGGGCAACGCGACACCACCTTGAATGCAGCGCAGCGCTACAAACTTCATACAGAAAAAATGAAGAGTGGCGATATTTACGAGCAATCTGAGGTCATTCGCGATTTGGTTGGTATGAGTAAAGAGAAAGTATTGGGAACGAGTGACAAAGTGATGCTGGATAATGCGCAGCAGCTCCTCATTAGTGAGATTGAACTGGTAAAAGACGTAGATACGGATCAGGCAACAGAGATGCTAAAGCAAGCTGTATGCCCAGAAGAAATGTCTGAGATTGTGCCATAAATTTTGTTGATATGAGGTAAGCAAGGGGAGTGATTGTTACTACAATCACCCCCTTTTTTGTATGTCTGTTAGAGCAACAAGCTGCGATCCAGGGAAAATTCTTGGCGACTGGCAAACTGGTGGTATCCAGCACGTAAAAAGGCTTTGGCCATTGGCGTGTTTTTTACATCGGTATCTGCGCGGATGTACGTTTCTCCTGCTTGTACAAGAACGTCTGTGGCCTGCTTCAGCAATCGATCTATATAGCCGTGTCCTCTTTGCTCGGGGAGAACACCTATGTATCCAATCGTGGCAAAGGTAGGGCTGACCGTAGGCATCAAAAAACCAATAAGCTCATTTTTTGCTGTATAGGCAAGCTGCCACCATTCCGGTTCGTACTTCATTTGTTGTAAATCTTGGAACATTTCCTTTGCTTGGGCTAGTGGGCCTTTTTCCAAGCGCTCCTCTGCAATTTGTTGATCATGGGTGAATTGTGAGACGCGCATGATGGCATCCATAAATGCAGCCTCGCCAACCTCAGGAAGACTGCGATACACAATGGGATCATGCGTTTCGTTTGATGGTATAACAGTTGCATCAATCGGAGCATGCCATTCGAAGCGGTTTGTTTCCCGGCTAATTCGAAAGCCGAGCGCTTCCAGAACATTTCTCCGCTCCTGGTGATCCGTATGCCATTGGGGAGAGGAGGAAGGTGAATCCAGAACATAACCGATTTTCTCCGAAAGATTCCCTGCCATGAGTGTAAAGACTTCGCGTAAGAAATGAGCTCCGAGCGAAGGACATTCTGTTTCTTTCCATGGAAGCTCCCACAATACCAAATCAGTCGCTTGATTACTGCCAGGCAATGTCCAGAAGGCAAGACGACCAGTGATCTCACCCTGTACCTCCAGAACGAAGCACCAGTCCTGACGCATGGCTCCTTGTGTGAACATTTTGTCGAGGTAAGCAGCTACATCATCCTGAACGGACGCAGGATGGTACGGGTAGGCAAGAAATGCAGGTAAATCCTCCGAGTGGATACGGCGAACGGTGATCATGCAGGTCATCTCTCCTTTGTAACTATCTAAAGTAAGTTTGTTAGTTACAAAAGAATTTTACCAAAATGTTCTGTGAATCGTCAATCGGGATCTATGTAGGAAAAGAGGAAGGGTAGGGAGCAAACTGCCCGCTCCCTCGTTTGCTCCGGTGTTATTCAATCAATACGCCCCGCGCTCTACCTATGATGCGGATGGCGCGATTCCACAGCAACTGGAGCTTTTTTCTCAGCAGGGGTCGCCCATACAGATCAGGGCTTTTTAGATACGAACGCATGGGGATGACACGAAAGCATATACGCCCTTGACTTACATATCGTTGCGAAAACGTCGGGATGACCGAAATTTGCTCGAGTGAAATCTGATTCCTTTCATCCTTCTCGACAGTAAATCGCAGGATTGCTCCGCACTGAGATTGATCAAACGAGAGCATTTTCTCTGATGTGAAATTGCCCAATGAATACGCGACTAGTGTTTGTCTCTTTGTTCCGTGAGCAGTCGTGATACTCGGGGTGACAACAGGCTGCAGAACATGTGGATGAGCTCCGAGGATGATATCAGCGCCGTTGTCGAGCAGGCTTTGTACGAGCTGTCGCTGGCGCGTCGTTGGTGTATAGCGGAATTCAATCCCAAAGTGAAGGGAGATGATCACAACATCGACGAGAGGACGGACTTTTCTCAGGTCGGATAATATCGTGTCAAGATGAAGAAGTCGGACGATCCATGGCGTATGAGCGGGGATCACCTGCTTGTTTGTCCCGTAGGTGTATGCAAGCATAGCGATGCGAATGCCGTTTACCTCCTTAATCAGGTAGGTATTTGCCTCCTCGCGGCTTCGATAGGTTCCGGTATGAGCAAGCTTGTATCGATCCAAAACATCAAGGGTTCGGCAAAGTCCGGTTACTCCGCCATCCAGACAGTGGTTATTCACTGTAGTCAATACGTCAAAGCCAGATGTTTTCAAGTCCCGAGCCAATTCATCTGGACAGTTGAAGCGAGGGTAACCGGTTCGTGCCGAACCGATTTGATAGGGCTGCGTTTTCCCGGAAAAGGTGGTTTCTAAATTGCCAATCGTGAGATCTGCCGCTGAGAGAATCGGTGTCACGGGATGAAACATATCCGTAAAAGTGAATTGATCTGTACCAGGCAGTCTGGCAGTTGCCACCTGCTCTTTCCACATCAGGATGTCGCCTACAGCGGCGATGGTGGCCTTTTTTTTCATGCGCTTCACCTCCCCTCCTACTCTATTCCAGAAGTCGTCCGTCTGATTTGGATAGTAGCGGAACGTTTTCATAGATAATGGTCTATACAGGCTGTCTATGCCTTTCATACAATAGGAAAGCTGATCGAGAGAAGAACGAGGCAAAGGGGTGATGCCCGTGAAAAAGAAGAGAAGAGCTGCTGTACCGGTAAAGACACTGATTCTCGACAAGCCCGTTATTGCTGTGACAGGAAGTGCAGGGAAGACCACGACAAAGGAAATGATCTATACCATCCTGAATCTACGCATGCCCACATATAAATCGATGCACAACAAGAACTTCCTGGGAAATACAAGAGCGCATACCAAAAGAATTCGGGACGAGCACAAGGCCGCAGTGCTTGAGTATGGTATTTATCGACGTGGTCATTTGCGACAGCATTGCAAAATCATACAGCCGTCGATGGGAGTCATCACGAATATTGGCACGGCTCATATCGGAAATTTTGGCGGTGATGCTAGGCAGCTGGCATTAGCAAAAACGGAGTTAATTCGTCATATGAAACCCACGGGAACCATTTTTCTGAATGGGGACTGTCCCTTTTCTCGCGAGTTCATTCAACAGCCTTACCTGGGTTCGTTCACGGGAAAAGTCGTGACATTTGGCAAGGAGCAGGAGGCGGACTATAAGGCGGGGCGAACGAAAATAGAGGGCAATGGGTTTCGATTCGAATGTTCTTTGCGTGGAGAAAAGGAGTCATTTTTTGTTCCTATTCCCGGCGAGCATAATTTGTACAACGCGTTGGCTGCTATCGCAGTCGCGCATACGATGGGGATTCCCGTCGATGATATTCGTCGCGGGTTAAGCCAGTTTCGCGGACAACGAAAACGACTAACCAGCTATCGATTCGCGAATAACATTCAGGTGCTGGATGATACCTACAGCTCGAATCCGGATGCGGCCAAGGCAGCGATTGATGTATTAAGCCAGGTAGGGCATACCACAAAGATCGCGGTGCTCGCCAGTATGCTGGAAATGGGCAAATACGACGTGAAAGGTCACGAGGATGTCGGGAAATATTTGAGTCAAAAAAATGTAGACTACTTATATACGCTGGGGAGAAGTGCTAGGTATATTGCCAGAGCAGCGATTCTCTCCGGTTTTCCGGCAAATCGGGTCAGGCATTGTTTGAGCAAGGCAGGCTTGCATCGTCGTCTAGCAAAACAGCTGAAGCCAGATACAGCCTTCCTCGTAAAAGGATCGAATCGGTTGAAAATGGGAGAGACTGTACAATTTTTGTGCAGAGTAACAGCCAATCTAAGCAATCGGAAAGGATGAAAGAGTGGGGACGCCTGAAAGGGTGCGGACAAGGGATTTGCATACAGGCTATTGCGGAAAAAATAGGTGAATGACGGCGGGCAAACGCACATACCATCTGTGCGTTTGCTGCATTTCCTATAGGGAGACTAGTAGGAGGTGACACGTCATGTCATATCAATTTCCCCCTGGCGGTCCAGAAGGTTCCCCAGGTTATCAAGGTTCCCCTGGTTCACCGGGAGGTTTTCCCCCTCCGCCACCAGGTCCTCCACCGAGCAGGACGCCAAGTGCACCGGGAGCAAGAGGCTATGGGGGAACACGCCGGATCGATGCTGGCGGATTCTACCCCTGTTTATATCGTTACACGTATGTTTGGCTGCGAAATGGTCGCTCTTTCTGGTTTTACCCCGTCTATGTCAGTCGTAACTCTGTATCCGGTTATCGCTGGAGAGGGAATCGATGGCAGTATTACGGGACAGACTTGGATCGAATCGCTTATTTTACATGTTGACTCCATTTACGAGCAAAAAGGCCATTCCCGGGGAGGATGGCCTTTTTATTTTGAAGGACTTATTTTATGGAGAGTGAGAAATCCTTGTGATCATGAATGTCTCCTTTTTCCACATGAACCTTCACTGTATAATCTCCGGCAGTGGGGAACTGTACGTTGCCTTCATACTGGCCTGTCGCAGTTTCCGTTGCATCGACGAAGCTGTGCTTCTCGTCATTTCCCAGCCAGAACTCGAATTTGACTGTCGCTTTGTCCAACGCTTTGTTGTCTTTCATCAGATGAACGGTGAGAGCAGCTGGTGTTGCCACTTGAATATTGTCGGCTGGAGAGAAATGATAATCAACTGTTTCACCATTCGCGTGACCTGCCGCCCCATGATCATGTGACTGACCTGCGTCAGCTGGAGGTGCGGATGGCGTTGCCCCAGTCGTCTCGCCAGTCTTGTTGTTTACGGTAAACGGTGTCTTCTGCATATTGTGGAAATCACGTGCCGTTACATGGTAGTAGACAAAATAAGAACCTGGCTCGCTAATGGTTTGTTGGGCCGTGTAGACACCGTCTCCTTGCAGCGAAGCCGGGATCGTCTCATGCTTTTCTTGCCCATCTTTCCACCATTCGAACTTCACTTCCTTGGCATCATCCACGGGTTGGCCATCTTGTGTAACTTTAACGGAGAAGGTAACTGTGTCGCCGGCTACAAGTTCCTTTGGTTCCAATGTAAAGGCAGCCTCGACGGGAGATCCAGGTAGCAAAGCTTGTTGCTCGTTCTCTTTTCCACAAGCGGCTAAAAGGAGCATAAGCATGGATAAGAGCAGAATCATCGTACGTTTCATGTTGGATTACCCTTCCTTCTTCAATTTCAACAGTTCCTGATAAATTTGTTCGGGATCGAAATCGTCTCCCATGCCGAATTTTTGAATGACGGCATTGTTATCATCCACGAGATACGTACTCGAGGTATGAGAGATAAATCCATCATCCATCTTATTGGCAAAAAAGCCAAGCGAATTTGTAACCGTTTTGATCGTTGTCTCATCACCCCGAAGCAGGGTCCAGCCTTGTTCTTGTATCCCCAACTGCTTGGCATAGTAGCGCATGACATCAGGGGTGTCGTTTTGTGGATCAATCGTGATGGTCAAAAACTCAACGTCTTGCCCCATCAAGTTTGCTTCGAGCAAGCGCTTTTGTAGCTGAACCATTTTTATCGTTGTCGTGGGACAAATATCCGGGCAACGGGTATAAATCAGCTCTACCAAGCGAAACGTTTTCTTTTGCGGTGCTAGCGAATAGGATTGTCCATCGATGGTTTGCAAAGTCACATCAGGTAATTTCGCCTGGGCGTTCTTGGGCCCGAACCAAACCCAAGAAGCGACAAGAGCAACAAGCACAAGGACGGGTAACAACAAGAGCAACCGTCGGATTCGGATAGCGGTAGCAGGGGCGATATTCACGTGTGTGTGGCGCCTCCTTTCTGTTTCTTTTTGGCTATGGCGTCATGAGGCCGTCCTCTTCCTGATTCTTTTCTTTTCGATACCAGGTAGAGAAGATGTAAGCCAGGACGACTCCGTACGTCAGTTCCTGCATGAGCTTCATCACAATTCCGCCCAGCCGTTGATCCTCGAGAGGGAGAAGAGGAACGGCAAACATCGATTTGTCGATCGGCGTGGAAAAGAATGGAGCGCAGAGCATGGAAGGACCGTCTACATATGTCGTATACAACGGTGTTGCTGAAAAAATAATCAGTGCGCATGCAGGCGTAATTAAAACGCCGTTAGCAAAGATGTAGGCAAGCTTTTGCAGTTCCGACAGACGGTGAATTTCCGGTATCGGTGCGACAACCGGCATCCACATCAAAATCGCAGTCACCAGCAGCAGTAAATGAATCAAATTATGTAGGGCCAGGTTGTTCATTGCCAAGTCTAAAATAACGGGCATGTGGTAAAAAGAGAACAGGGCATTGAACATGAGAATAGCTGGTATCGGGTGACTCGCTATGCGCATGAACAGCTTGAGCCCCCGGCGATAGAACAGGCCGCGGATCAACCATGACGGGGTCCCTGCCAAGAGGAGCAAGGGCATTACGAGATAGAGCAACGATTGCTGCAGCATGTGGGCACTAAACAAAAAATGCCCAGCTACGTTCAAAGGACTCCCCATACTAAAGTAAAAACCAAGTAAGCCGAGGGTGAAAAAAGTCTTTTGCTTTCGTGTAACAGGTGTGGAATCTTGAAAAGTTTGGCGTAATGGTCCGGTCAGCGAGAAATAAGCCAGACCGATCAAGAAGGTCAAAAGAATCAGCTCTGGATTCCATGTCGCCCGAAAGCCAAAGGTTTCAGTGAAATAAGTGAGGGTCATGCGATTACCTCCGTTTTCAAGGATTATCCCCAGTACTCATTATAGGCAAATAACTGGAAAAGCCTAATGACTCGTTCGGGCTATTTCTTCCAAGGGAACGGAAATCTTCACATATTTGTCACGTATGTCCAATATGAAAAGAGCCTCCCGCAAAGAATTGTGGGAGGCTACCAAATGTTATGATTTTTTCTGTTCTTCCAACCAAGTTTTCCATTCGCTTGCTTCGCGTCCACCGACGAGTCGAGCTACTTCCTTGCCGCCCTTGTAATGAACGAGGGTCGGAGTGAATTCGATGTTGTATTCACCATAGCTGGCGTTAAATTCCAGCAAATTGAGCTTTTTCATATCGATGTCCAAGCTTTTCACGATCGGCACAAGGACGGGGGTAGTTGCTTTGCAATGCTCACAAACCGGGCTGTAAAAGTAAACAAACGCGTCCTCCTGATTATCGAGCTTACCTTTGAGCTCATTAGGCATAATGAGATTATCGTACAGCGGGTCACTCAATTGATCGAGAGTAGCGGGGTGCAAATTGGCTTTACCGTAAGGGTTTCCTTCCGCAAGCTGACGGTTCGAAATGTCAGCGTACACAATCGCACCGATCAGGAGCGCAGCCACAAGGATAGATAGAAAGATGACTTTCTTCATGAATCATTTCTCCTTTGCATTTTTCATAACGATGACAAGCAGGATGCTGATCAAGGTGAAGGCAATGAGAGCAAGGAACGGAATTGTGATAAAGCCTAGCCAGTTAATATAGTCCGTGTTGCATGGTACAATGCCGCAAGCGCTACCCAGATCTTGCAGGGCAGGTATTTTTTGAATCGAGTAATGATACAGCGATGTGAGTCCTCCTATGATGGAGAGAATCAAGGCGTACGACGCGATCTTGTCATCTTTCTTCGCGGTGGCCACCCCGAGTAAGATGACGAGTGGGTACATCAAGATTCGCTGGTACCAGCACAGGTCACACGGTATGTACTTTAACACCTCTGAAAAAAACAAACTGCCTCCGGTTGCGATCAGGGAGACTCCCCAAGCGGCAAACATGGCTTGTTCCACGATTTGCTGACGTTTCATATAAACACCTCGTCCATATCTTAACATATTACAAATCGAAAGTAGATTATAAAAAGTAATAATTTGTTGAACGAATGGGCTTGTCTCCCGCATCATACTGGATGCACTACCCGATGCGCTTGCAGCAGGTAGGAGCACCAGTGCGAAAGCTACCAGTTTTCCCGAGCATGATCAGTAGACTCTTACTTGTGGAGAGGATTGCCTATCCCGAATCGGTACGAAAATGGATTGAAGAGAAGGCCATTCGACGAGCATGACGCCTCGCCAATATCCTGCGCCACCATCAATGCCGACGATATTGTCTCTGCGCCAAGGACCGCTGCCTGTGTATTGAGGCAATCCTGGAACAGGGGTATGACCAAAGATGACAGGGAGTTCTCCATCATAATAAAGGTAAAAAGGCTCGCGAATCCATAGTAAATCTTGCGGATTTTGTTCCTGCAAGGGGATGCCGGGCCGAATACCTGCGTGTACCAAAAGTGCGGCTGGAGCTCCTGTTCGCGGATCGGCTGGCAGCTCTATATACAAAGGAAGCGACGACAAGGCTGGCAAAATTGTTGGATAGCGAGAAAGGATGAATTGCCGCGCTTCTTCTTGTTCCTGCATAGAAGGCATCCGGTTAAGAAAAGCTCGCCGAAGCGGGTGATTCCCTAAGAAAGAACGTATGGTGGCATCGCCGCCATTGTAGCGCAGGTATAACTCTGGATTGCCGTTGCCGGATAGCCAATCCTCGAGCATCTGCTCGTGGTTGCCTTTTATGAGATAGATTTGGTTCGGATACGCATGCCGAAGAGCGAGTAGATCGAGCAATACTTCCTTTGATTCCGGTCCTCGATCAATCATGTCCCCCAATACGTACAGGCGATCACCAGCTTGGGATGAGAAGGAAACGTCCCGCAGCGCCTTTTGAAAAGCCTGATTCTGACCATGTATGTCCGAGACTAAATAAGTAGTCAAACAAGATCACCCTCCTCGAGTACCCGTTATGCCTTTTAGTAGGATATGTTTGTGTAAAGTGGAGGGTGAAAGGTGTGTCTCTTTCTTGATGGAATAGATGGGTGCACATATTTTGTGAACCGGAATAGAGATGCATAATGAGTCAAATACCCATACGGTGGGAGGATCAAACGACAGATGGCTACTTCCTATCGCGACTATACATCGCCAAATACTCAGTTCACGTACGATATGAGAAATAATCTGTTTTTCAAAAAGGACGATCGGAATTTCATCGATGCCTTGGGGATCGCACAATTAAATACATTGGGCAACAGCTCACTGCTAGATATTTTCCTGACAACGGGAAATGTTGTCGAGCCACACATTCATCAAAATGCAGCGGAACTGGTGTATTGCATCGCTGGTGAGGCCATTGTGTCCTTAATCAATCCTTTTACTAATCAATTGCTCAACTACAATATTAAACCGAGACAAGTTGCCAATATCCCGCAGGGCTGGTGGCATTATGAAATGGCTTTGACAGATGATACGCATCTACTGGCTATTTTTGATGCGCCTGATCCTGAGGTGATCTTTGGCTCCGATATTTTACGGTTGACTCCAGCAAGTGTGTGGGCACATACGTATTGTTTAGACGAAGCAAAGGTAAAAGAAACATTTGCGCCTCTTACAAAAACAGTTGTGATTGGCCCACCAGTAGGATGTCAGCAGCAAGGGCAGTTGCCAGATAGAGCTGCCGCAAGTCAGTACCCGTACCATGGCTACTCGAGCCAGTTGCCAGACAGTTACGGTTATTACGATGCCAACTATGTGCAGCAGGGTGGGTATGGACAGCACCCAGTCTATCAACAGCCGACTGGTTATCCGCAATATGGCACGAATCCCTACCATACCGGATACCCGCCCCAACCCGTTTATCCATCCTATTGAATGGAAAGACAGCTAGTGTCTTGATGGGCAGGTCTCCCAAATCCGGCATTCTTCTATTACAATCAGGAGAAGAACATTTTCAAAGAAGAAGGGGAGACCATGATGGATCATCTGGCACACTGGTTGCGGACATCTTCCTTTACAGTTGTATTCACCGGAGCAGGCATGTCGACAGAGAGTGGCTTGCCTGATTTTCGTTCACAGTACGGGCTATGGCGCGGCAAAGATCCGATGCAACTCGCGAGTACACGCGCAATGATGGAGAATCGGGAAGCGTTTGTGGAATTTTATCAGATGCGTATTCAAGGACTGCTGTCTTGCAAGCCACACGCCGGACACGAATGCTTAGCTGAATGGGAGCGGCTTGGATTGGTTCATGGGATCATTACACAAAATGTAGATGGCTTTCATCAAGCGGCGGGAAGCTTGGCAGTAGCCGAACTCCATGGCTCCCTTGCGAAAATCCGCTGTCTTGCCTGCGGGACCGAATATGCCAATACACGTTATCTGGAGGATCAAGGGACGATTTGCGCATGCGGAGAATTTTTGCGTCCGGGTGTTGTCTTGTTTGGTGAATCTTTGCCGCAATCGCAAGTCGATCAAGCCATCTCGTGGACCGAACAAGCCGATTTGTTCATCGTATTAGGTTCTTCGCTTACGGTGAGTCCAGCTAATTGGTTTCCGCAGCATGCAAAAGAAATAGGAGCCAAACTAGTCATTGTCAATCAGGAACCAACCCCATTGGATGCGTGGGCAGATGAGGTCATCCAAAATGAACGGATCGGCGACGTGCTGCAAAGAGTAGGACAGTCGTTAGGAGAATAAAAGCAGGCGTGCTCGATGAAAAGAGTACGCTTCTTCTGTTTGGGCTCGTTTACATGCCTTATTGCTGATGACGCTTCCTATTTTATTTTTATACAGGTGTCATTATTACTTAATATTCAATATTTTACCATTAGTGAGATAACATTCCAATATTTGTTCGATCCATTTGAATCACCCTAGAGCTTGCGCGAAAAACATGATACCATCGAGTGTAAGATTCATATGGCTTCTCGATAAGCAAATAGAAAAGTACAGGTGACGTTCATGCAAATATTATCAGTAGAAAACCTCTCCAAAGGCTATGGAGAAAAAGTATTGTTTGAAAACATTTCCTTTCATATTGCCGAGCAAGAGCGCATTGGTCTGATCGGCGTCAATGGTACGGGAAAATCCTCGCTCTTGAAAATCGTGGCGGGCTTGGATACAGCGGATAGCGGGAAAATTGTTCACGCGAATCATTTCCGTGTGGAGTATTTACCGCAAAATCCCGATTTTGACGAAAACTTCTCCGTACTGGAACAAGTATTTTACGGCGATTCTCCGCTCATTCAGCTTTTGCGTGATTATGAAACTGCGCTAGAGGCTGTTCAGGAATCTCCTGACGACGAGAAAAAGCAGGCGCGATTGTTTGCTGTTCAAAACAGGATGGATGCGGCTGATGCGTGGGAGAGCAATACGCAAGCCAAAATGATCCTGACCAAGCTTGGCCTGCACAATTTCTCGCAAAAGGTAGGAGAGCTCTCTGGTGGACAAAAAAAGCGGGTAGCAATGGCACGTGCTCTGATCCAACCAGCAGACCTGCTCATTTTGGATGAGCCTACGAACCATATTGACAATGAGACAGTCGAGTGGCTGGAAGAGTATTTGTCCCGCTACAAGGGTGCATTGCTGCTCGTCACCCATGATCGTTACTTCCTGGATCGCGTGACGAACCGCACGTTTGAGCTGGATCGCGGCAAGCTGTACAGCTATGAAGGCAACTACGCGATGTTTCTGGAGAAAAAGGCGGAGCGTGAAGAAAATGAAGCGGCCGTAGAGAGCAAGCGACAAAATCTGCTTCGACGTGAGCTGGCATGGCTTCGTCGTGGAGCAAAAGCGCGGACGACCAAACAAAAGGCGCGTGTGCAACGGGCTGAGGAGTTGCGAGATAAAGTCGTAGATGGACCTGCTAACAAGATGGAAATGGCACTCGGGGCCAGCCGTCTCGGTAAAAAGGTGATCGAGCTTACAAGCATCCATAAAGCGTACGGTGAGCGAAAACTGATCAACGATTTCAGCTATATTGTCCTGCCGGGTGATCGTGTGGGGATTATCGGGCCAAACGGAAGCGGAAAAACGACACTCTTGAACATGCTAGCAGGAAGAATTCAACCGGATAGCGGTTCATTGGAAATCGGGACGACCGTTAAAATCGCCTACTACACGCAAGATAATGTCGAGATGGACGAAAAGCTGCGCGTCATCGAATATGTAAAGGAAGCAGCAGAGGTCATTCAGACGAGCAATGGCGAGTCAATCACGGCTTCGCAAATGCTGGAGCGGTTCCTGTTTTCGCCGCATATGCAATGGACACCGATTTCCCGCCTGTCTGGGGGAGAGCGCAGACGTCTCTATCTGCTTCGTACGCTGATGGGAGAGCCGAATGTGCTGTTTTTAGATGAGCCTACGAATGATTTGGATATTCAAACGCTCAGTATTTTGGAAGACTATCTCGAGCAGTTCCCAGGGGCAGTTATCACGGTATCGCATGACCGCTATTTCCTCGATCGTACCGTTGACCATTTGTTTGCTTTTGAGGGGCAAGGAAACATCCGTCAATACTACGGCAACTACTCCGAGTATCTGGAAGAAAGACGTCAGGAAAAAGTAACTCAGGTGCAAGAAGCGGATCAACAGGCAGAAAAGACGCAAAGCAACAGCGGGGCTAATCGCGGCAACAACCGCACACGCAAGCTGTCTTACAAGGATCAGAAGGAATGGGATGCGATTGAAGGCAAGATCGCGGCTTTGGAAGAGCGCAGCGTCAAGCTAAAGCAAGAGATTGCAGCGTCTGGCAGCGATTATGGCAAAATTGAAAAGCTCTATGCAGAAGAACAGCAAGTGGCGGCAGAGCTGGAGGCAACCATTGAGCGTTGGGCGGAATTATCAGCATTGGTAGAGGAATTGGAGCAAGGGAAATAATTAGTGGCGTAGCCAGTAATTGAGGGCTGGGAAAGCGACGCTTCCACCTGTAGACTAGAGTAGATTACTAGAGTAGAGGAGTCGCTGTCGTTGCCTGCCTATAAGTTAGACCCGGAATGGGTGATGTCTTACCTAGAGCTGCAAGAACAGCAGCTCTCTTCCGAAGTGCATCCAGAGGATAAAGAAGTGATCATGAACAAGATCAGGGAAATGACGTTATCGATCATGTATAAGCAAGCGAGAAGATTTCTTGTATACTTGGAAGCGGATGAAACGGAAGCAGAAAGAACGAAAAAGACTCATCTTATGTAAAGAAGACCCGCCTTGGTTTAAGAGAGGCGGGTCTTTGCATGTCTATGTTTATATTTATTGCTGTCTGATTCGAACGGGCGTACCAATGGGCACGATTTTTGCCAGCGCATTCACGTCCTCATTGAACATGCGAATACAGCCGTGAGATACATACTTGCCGATAGAAGAAGGATCGTTCGTACCGTGAATGCCATAGTGTGGTTTGCTTAGTCCCATCCAAAAGGTGCCGAATGCACTCAAAGGACCTCCCGGATAAGAATTCGGATAGGGGACTTTGTTGATGATGGTAAAATCCCCTCGTGGTGTCGATGTGGCAATTTTGCCCAAGGCAACAGGATAAGAGCGGATGAGTCGGTTTCCATCGAACAGATCAAGACGTAGCTTCGCAATCGAGATGCGGATGTTGTAGGACGGCAGCTTCTTCACCTCCCCCACAGACGATACGAAATGCTGCTCTTACTATGTTATGAAAACCAACGGAACCGGTCCCTTTTCTCTCATGATTAATGTAGTTTGAAATCTAACGAAAACGTATCCGGATAGCGCAGGCCGTCACGATAGAACAAGGTTCGCACCCAGACGTACATCCGTAAAGGAATGGAAGGAAAGACAATGGCCAGCTTACCTTCTTCCAAGACAGGCAAATCGAGCGGGGATTGAATTTCATAAGGGACTCCTTCTTGATCAAGCAACGTTTTGTAATGTTGGGCCTCGCTCCAGCTAACAGGATAATAAAATGATTTTTCCATCCAATTCCAACACCTTTCCAGGTTTCACTGCTTTCCATTGTATGTAAAACATTTGAGATAAAAAAAGAAACAAACGCCACAGACATTGAAAAATAGGCAGTCCAATTGAGGTTTCAAAAGTGTTGTCGGGGCAAAAAACGTCATGATTTTCCCAGGAAATGCGTGTAAAGTGGAAGTAGCACAAACTGGAGGGACATGGGAATGAAGCAGACGCACTTGCACTTTAACATGCAAATAGGCAGAAAAAAGCCAGTGAGTGTAAACAACACAGAAACGGCTTGTCCTTTTTGTGATCGAAACAGTCTCACAGACGTTTTGGAGCAGCGGGGCTCCATGATTTGGCTCAAAAACAAATTCCCTGTTCTGGAGGATACGCATCAAACTGTTTTGATTGAGTCGGATGAATGCCAAGGGGATTGGTCTGTCTATTCCAATGAGCATGTACGAGCATTGCTGGCATTCGGGGTAGAGAAGTGGCTTGAAATGGAGCACAGTAAGTCTTATCGTTCTGTTCTGTTTTTCAAAAACCACGGCCCGTATTCCGGGGGGAGCATCCGTCATCCGCACATGCAGATCGTCGGATTACATGACTACAACTATCTGGATCAGGTAAAAGACAGTGATTTTATTGGCATGACCATCGAACAAGAGGCAGGGATTGAATGCAATCTGTCTACGCATCCGCGTGCAGGTTTTTTTGAATACAATGTCATTCTATCGGACTTTGATCGATTGTCGAAAATGGCAGACTACTTACAAATTTTAGCACATTGGATACTGACTCATGTCAATCCGCGTAACCAAAGCTACAATTTTTTCTTTTACCATTGGGGAGAAAAGCTGATCGCCAAAGTAGTTCCGAGGTTTGTTACCTCACCTCTTTACGTAGGCTATTCTATTCCGCAGGTCGCCAATAATTTGGAAGAGATGGTCGCTGAGTTGCAACGACGATACTTCTGATCATAGAAAGGGTGCTTACGCTATGACGTATACGATCACGACAAGAAAAACACTCACCTCAGAGGAACTGGCACAGATTAAAGAATTGGTTGCGATTTGCAATGAGCAGGATGGCATTGATCTCAAAGTAAACCCGGGTATGCTGGAAAAGCGTTCGGGAGAGCATGAAGAAGATTTTGTATGTTATATGGATGGAAAGCTGGTTGGCTTTCTAGGGCTCTACGTGTTTCACGGCGGTGAGGCAGAAGTGAGCGGCATGGTCCATCCAGCCTACAGAAGAAAAGACATATTCACAGCGTTGCAAGCACAAGCCGCAGATGCATGCAGAAGAAGAGGCATTCCGGCGCAGTTGTTTATCGTTCAGCGAGATTCGCAAAGCGGTAAGTCATATATGGAGCGAATCGGCGGGGAATATCAATTCTCGGAATATTGGATGGATTTAGGGGAGAAGCAAAGAGCAACGGTATCTGGGAACGTGCTGCTTCGACCAGAGATCGCCAGTGACTACGAAACATTGATTTGGCTGAACGTCCATGGATTTCAAATGGAGGAAGAACGCGCAAGGGAAATGGCCGAAAACATGGCGGGTGATCCCAAGTCCACCACGCATTTGATGATTGTCGATGATAAGGCCGTTGGCAAAATAAGTGTGAACAAGGATGAGAGCAAGGCGTTTATTTATGGATTTTGTGTCCACCCAGATCACCAAGGGAAAGGATATGGACGCCAGGCTTTAGCACAAACGATCGAGATGCTGGGGAAAGAAGGATACCAGAACGTATCACTCGAGGTCGCCTGTGAAAACAGTAATGCTTTGGGGCTGTATGAATCATGCGGCTTTTTTGTAAAGTCGGCCAATGATTACTACAAGCTGGCGTTGTAGCGGGCAAACTGCTTTTGACCATCTCTCAGGTTGGAAAACATATCAGGATACATGCTACGATAGAAGAGAAAGCAAGTGCGCTGTAAAAAGGAGTGACTCACTATGAAACTGTTGTCCATCGAACCGACGCCGAGTCCAAACGTCATGAAGCTGAATGTAGACGAGCGTTTGCCGGATGGGGTCCAACATGTCTATACAAAGAAAGATGCGAGTAAAGCACCAGAACTCATGAACAAGCTCTTGGAGATCGAAGGGGTTACCTCCATTTTTCATACAGCAGATTTTCTCGCGCTGGAGCGAAAGTCCAATGCAGATTGGCAGCGTATTTTGACTGTCGCTCGCGAAGTTTTGCAAGCAGGTGGAGGCGCGGCTGTTCCTGACATGTCTGCGGAGGAAGCGGGGGCATTTGGAGAGGCGCAAGTGTACATTCAAATGTTCCGCGGTGTACCGATGCAGGTTAAGGTGACCATGGGAACGGAACAGATTCGTGCAGCACTTCCAGAGCGTTTTGGACAGGCAGCTGTGCGTGCAGGCTCTGCGTCGCCCAACCTCATCATGGAGCGAAAATGGGTCGAGCAAGGCGTGCGCTATGGCGATTTGCGCGAGATTGGCGAGGAGGTCGCATTGGAAGTCGATGCCTCCTATCCAGAGAGCCGTGTGGAAGAAATCGTGGAACAGGCCATGGCGCTTGGTCCCGGGGAAACCCCAGAGCCAGTCGTACGTGAAAAGAAAGTCGTTACGCTGGAGATGCTCGATGATCCGGATTGGCAAAAAAGATATGAAGCGCTGGATCGGATGGAGCCTACCGAAGAGGATTTGCCTGTTTTGGAAAAAGCGCTTCGTGATAGCAAGCCGTCGATTCGCAGGCTTGCGGTTGTGTATCTGGGCATGATCGGTGGCGATGATGTCTTCCCGCTGCTGTTTGAAGCGCTCCGCGATGATTCTGTCTCTGTACGACGCACAGCAGGCGATACCTTGTCCGACTTGGGGGACACGCGCGCGATTCTACCGATGTGTGAAGCGTTGAAGGATAAAAACAAGCTGGTACGCTGGCGTGCTGCTCGCTACTTGTTTGAGGTGGGGGATGAAACTGCCTTGGACGCTTTGCGTGCCGCACAGAACGATCCCGAGTTCGAGGTCAGCTTGCAAGTTCAAATGGCCGTGCAGCGCATTGAAAGCGGCGAGGCGGCTAGCGGTACCGTTTGGCAGCAAATGACTCGCCGAAACGATTAGTTCGCTGTTTCCAATTGGGTAAAAGCCCTCTATCAAGCAGATTATTGCTATAGAGGGCTTTTTTGTCGTGGTTTCGTAGGTTGGATATACGGCGAATAGCAGGGCATACTGCTTCAAGAAGAGCGGTAAACAAGTTGGTTTATTAGGCAAATATTGGTATAAGTCAGTATAAAAATAGACACAGTTCAATAATGGTTGACTTCCACCTTATCCATCCCTTAGACTAGGATAGGGTTTAAGCTTATGTAATCAACATCGCTAGCGCGTAGGGGAGATTGTGTATGACAACCAATCACTATGACGTTGTTATTGTAGGTGCAGGACTTGCTGGTCTATCCAGTGCCGCCTACCTGTCGTCGAAAGGCAAAAAAGTTGCAGTTTTGGAACGCGGTCAATTGGGTGGACGTGCCGTTACACTGAAGATCAAAGGTTTTAACTTCAACTTCGGTGCCCACGCCATTTATGCTCGCGACAGCTCCGTTTTGAGAACGTTTGAAAAAGAATTGGGTCTGAACATCGATTGGCAGGATTTCAATCCGACAAAAGCCAAGTACGATATTGGTAGCGATCTGACTGCAGTTCCGGCGAATGTACAAGGACTTTTCCAAACGAAGCTCTTAAAAGGCATGGACAAAGTATTGTTCACCTTTGAGATTTTGAAAACGATGCTAAAAATGGAGAAAGGCCATCCACATATGTCGATTCAAAAGTGGATGGAGAAAAAGCAAGTCAACGAAGAAGTGCGTGAAATGATGTTGACGCTTGCTTCTTCCAACTTCTTCACACGTGAGCCTGAAAAGATTCCTTCTGACGTTTTCTTTTCTTACTACAGCCGTTTGTTTACAACGAATAAACCGGTATCGTATATCGGGGGCGGCTGGCAAGCATTGATCAATGAATTCGTGCGTGTGATTGAAGCAAATCAGGGTACGATTCTGATCAAAACCAAAGTAGAAAAGTTCCAAGTAGAGAATGATCGTGTGGTTGGAGTGGTGACACCGGAGGGAGAATTTACGGCGGATGAATTTATTTGCTGTATTCCGCCGAAGGAGATGGCGAAGGTCTTTGCGGAGACGCGCCTGGAACATGCGATTGCACAGCATGCTGAATACGAGCCAACTGTTGTTATGGTGTATGACATTGGCTTGAAAGAGCGTATTGACGTACCGTTCTCCTACATCTACGAAAAAGCAAACAATATTTTCATTACCGATATTTCGTATTATGACCGTACTTGTGTACCTGAAGGCGGGCAGTTGCTGCAGGCGACTGCTTACATGCGTCAGGATGAAGTAGGGAACAAGGAAGCGGCTGAAATTCGCAAACAAGAGATTGAAAACCTGTATGACAAGCATTTCCCAGGCTGGCGTGAGCAACTGGTTGTGCCGCGCGTTTCTGCTCGTGCAATTGTACAGGAGATCAAATGGACCATGAATCAGAAGCCAATGCCTACTTTCCTGCCAGATTATCGCAACCTGTTCTTTGCGGGTGACTGGTGTGAAGGACAAGGCCAGCTGTCTGAGCTGTCTTTCTCTAGCGCGATGAACGTTGCCAAGCTGATTTTGGAAAAAGAATAGGTTAATGACGAGCGGGTGTTCCTTTGAGAAAGGAATGCCTGCTTGTTTTTTCTCATTCAACGTTTCAAAGAGAAAAGCCCGCCAATGGAGATGGCAGGCCACATGGATTACGCTTTCTGTCTATATGCGTGATAAACGAGATTGCCGATTTGCGCCATGACGTCGGCAGCATCTTTTTGCTCGAGTCCCTTGTTTAAAATGGACAAGGTGACAGCATGAGAACCGATGTAGAGGATGCCAACATCATGCGTGATTTTGGTCACAGAGCCAGTCTTGCTGGCGAATTCCCATTTCGGAATCATCCCGATCACATCACCGTCTGGGTCAGGCAAAAGGAAGGGGATGCGGTCACGGTGCTGCTGAGTCTTCAAGACGGCGACCATTTTCAAACAGCTGTCGTAGGAGATCACTTTTCCTGTTGCCAAGTATCGGAGGTGGCTTCCCATGTCTTTTGCCGTCACCTCATTGTATCCTTCCAATTCAGCTGGGACGACCATGAGCTTGTTGTAGAAGTGACTGTTTGTCATTTCTGTTTTTTGCATTGCGTTGCGAATGCTCTCTGTTCCGACGAGATCAATCATCATGTTCGTCGCCGTATTGTCGCTTTGGATGATCATCAGGGTAACCAGGTCGCGAATCGTAAATTCAGTGCCGGGAGTCATATGCTGAAGAACACCTGCACCGCCAACGAGATTCTCTGCACGCAGCTTGATTTTTTCCTCCAAGGCAAACTTGCCAGCGTACGCCTCAGCAAAAACAGCTGTCATGATCGGGACTTTGATCACACTGGCTGCATAAAAGCGTTGATCTTCGTTGAGGGATAATGTTTCACCGGTTTGCAAATCTTCGAAAAAGATTCCCCATTCCCCGCCAGCGTCCTTGATCAGGCTGGATATTTGGGCAAAAAGACTGGATAACATGTAGACCCATCTCCTTTTGTTTCGATGTAGACAAAATTTTCTCAAGATAATATTATTTAGTCATGCTCCTAACAATCAAGAAGAATTATTCCTAAGATGGGGGTTTTGCTGTTGCATAAGTGGAAGAAACTATCATTTTGTGCTGTTCTGTTAACCAGTTTAGCATTCGCTGGTTGTGGAACACCGCAAGCAAGCACCACGGGGGAGACGACAGGTGCGAAGCAGGAGCAGAGTAGCGCCCCCCAAACGATGCAGGTCAACCTGAATTCTGGTGAGCCCAGCACGATCGACCCTGGACTGGCAGAAGATATCCCTTCGATGTCTGTTGCCCGTGCAGCATTTGATGGCCTCCTGCGCTTGAATGAAAAAGGCGAGCTGAAAGAGGCGGTCGCAGAGAAGTACGAGGTTTCCGCTGATGGTCTCACGTACACCTTCCATCTGCGGGAGTCCAAATGGACCAATGGAGATCCGGTTACCGCTCATGACTTCGAGTACGCATGGAAACGGGTTCTCGACCCGAAAACCGCATCCGGTTACGCGTACCAGATGTACTATTTGAAAAATGGGCAAGCTTTTAACGCCAACAAGGCAAAAGCCGAAGATGTTGGTGTGAAGGCAACTGACGACAAGACACTGGTTGTTACACTGGAAAACCCGGCACCGTTTTTCCCGGAACTGGTTGCATCTGTTACCTATTTCCCGGTTAACAAAAAAGCGGTTGAGGGCAACAAAGAGTGGGCTTCGAAGCCAGAGACGTACCTGACAAACGGGCCATTCAGCTTGAAAAATTGGGAGCATAAATCAAAGATCGAACTCGAGAAGAGCGATTCTTACTGGGATAAGGACGCTGTCAAATTGTCCAAGCTGACCTTGAACATGATCGAGGATGCCAATACGGAGCTTTCGATGTTTGAAAAAGGTGATCTGGATTGGGCAGGATCACCACTGGGCGATTTGCCACTGGATGCGTTGGATGCTCTGAAGCAATCCGGAAAGATGCAAGCTCAAGCGACAGCGGGTACGTACTGGTACATTTTCAATACGACGCAAAAGCCGTTTGACAACAAAAAGATTCGTCAGGCATTTGCTACGGCAGTCAATCGTCAGGAAATCTCCGATAATGTCGTACCATACAAGAGCACGCCAGCGACGGGTATTCTCCCGCCAACTATGGCACTCACACCAGAGGGCTACATCAAAGACGGCGACATAGAAACCGCGAAGAAGCTCTTGGCAGAAGGCATGAAAGAAGCGAGGATCAAAGAGTTGCCACCGATCACGATTGCATACAATACGTCAGAGGTCAATTCACGTATTGCGACAGTCATTCAGGATCAATGGCGCAAAGCATTTGGCATCGAGGTCAAACTGGTAAACAAAGAGAACAAGGTTCACCGTGAGGACATGAAGCAAGGAAACTTCACTATCGGTCGTGGTAGCTGGATTGGTGATTTCAACGATCCGATCAACTTCTTGGAAGTCTTCAAGGGTGGACTGAATACATCTAAATGGGAAAACAAGGAGTTCCTCGATTTGCTCGCGCAGTCTGCCAAAGAAGGGGATGTAGCGAAGCGCAAGGAAATCCTCAAGAAAGCTGAACAAATCGTCATGGATGAAATGCCTGCGTTGCCAATCTACTATTTCACCTATGCGTGGGTGAAGCAAGATAGCGTAAAAGATGTGGTAGTAGATGCACTCGGGTTCATCGACTTCAAGTACGCTTCCAATCAAAAGTAATCATGAGTCTATAAGGGAGTGACTGGCGTGCGTCCGATCATTGGTGTGGCATGTACGAAAATGTATTTTCCGAAGAACGATCTCGACCAGTTTTTCTATGTAGGTTCAGGCTATGTGAACGGAATTGCGCGCAGTGGCGGTACTCCACTGATCTTGCCACTGCTGACGATTCAGGAAGCTCCGTTTCGTGAGATGATCGAATCGCTGGACGGCTTGATTTTGTCCGGCGGTGAAGATCCTGCGCCGCATTTGTACGGCGAAGATCCGCTGCAAGGGCTGGGCGATATCAATTACGAAAGAGACATCACAGAGCTTGAGATTATCAAGATTGCGCTGGAGCTGAAAAAGCCAATCCTGGGCATTTGCCGCGGGATGCAAATTTTGAATGTGGCGTGTGGCGGCACCCTCATTCAAGATATCCCGAGCCAAGTACCAGGAGCATTACAGCATGCGCAGAAGGGTTCACGGCAATACGGGGCGCACAAGATTACTTTGCAACCTGGCTTTGTAGCGGATGCCCTTGGAAAGACAGAGGTGCTCGTGAACACCTCTCACCACCAAGCAGTCAAAGACATAGCACCGGGCTTCAAAGTCACAGGATGCGCGGCTGATGGTGTGATTGAGGCGATGGAAAGCCTCGACGGGCTACATGTGGGCGTACAGTGGCATCCAGAACGGATGTGGGCACACGACGACGACATGTTGAAGATTGCCGAGGCATTTGTTGCTCGGGTAAAGCAGTTGAAGCTGCAAGCGACTAACTAGAATAGAAATGAGAGAAACCGTTCTGGGATTGCCCAGAGCGGTTTTTTGCATGCAGGAGGGCTTCCTAATCTAGTGAAAAAGGGCGTTTCAACCAGACTGGTGCAGTACTGCAACCAAACTAAGAGGCCACTATAGGGTGATCAAAAGCAGGCGTAAAACATGAAGGTGATGGTAGGGCCTCACGTATCGCAGCGGACACGTGGGGTTTATTAGTGTTAGCGTGGTGAAACAAGGATAAATGACAGGCAGAATCGAACTTCACGTAAGAGAATTGATTCCGTGAGGTGAGTTTTTGAAGAAAATAATTGTTGTTTTTTTGCTTTTTCTACTTGTTTTTCCACGGTTCCTCTTCGCAGAGTTTTTTGCTGAACGCGAAATGAAAATGATAACCACAAACTATTATCAAGCGCTTATCGATGAAGACTATGAAAAAGCATTCCACACCCTTTATCTTTATGATGTTGAGGAGGGTAAGCATCCAACTGATGGCACAACGTTAAGTGACCAGGAAGCGAAAGAATTTTACATGAAAAAGATCGCTTTCTTAAAAGCTCATCATTACAAACTGAACGATTATGAGATCAAAAAGATTAGATACGAAGATGGGCATACCGCCTTTCTTGAAATGAAGCTTGAAGTTGAGCATGATGGACAAAAATTTCAATATGCTGAAACCGTACATGTATGGGAAGAAAAGGTATGGATTATGGGGGAGGAGGACGATCCGTTCAGAACGTATCGGGATGGGAAAATGAAATTTGAAATTCCGGTAGCCCCAGTAAACTAAGCATAGAGGTGAGTGAAATGTTAAAGGTTGGAGACTTGGCTCCCGTCTTTACGGCGACGAGCACAAAAGGAACCATTGATCTTAGGGATCACATCGGCAAAGAAAATATCGTCCTCATCTTCTATCCGGGAGATGATACCCCGATTTGCACGAAGCAGCTATGTGCGGTTCAGGATCACTACACCAAAATCGAACAAGCAAACACAGTCGTTTTTGGCGTCAATCCAGGTGGCATGGACAAGAAACGCTCGTTTGCTGATAAGTTCCGTTATGAATTTCCATTAATCGTGGATGAAGACGAATCGATTCGAAAAGCATACGATGTTGGCAAGGTTCTCGGACTGTTTTTCCAGCAACGCATCGTGTACATCATAGGCAAAAACGGAACTATCATCTACGCTAAAAAAGGGAATCCTCCAGTAACAGAGCTGCTACAGGTAATCGAAAGCCAAGTCTAGGACGTTCTCGCTTGCGTCAATGGAACAAAACAGGGATAATAGAAATGAGAATGTATGTTTGGTGGGTATCCCTATGAAAAAAATTCTTCACTTGGATATTGACGCATTTTTCGCTAGTGTAGAACAGTTAGATCGCCCCGAATTGCGGGGGAAGCCGGTCATTGTCGGGGGAACGGGCAATCGCGGTGTCGTATCGACGTGCAGCTACGAGGCGCGCAAATACGGGGTTCGCTCCGCAATGCCTGTCGCCATGGCGAGGAAAAAATGTCCGCAAGGCTTTTATTTGCCTGTCCGCTATAGCCGTTATATCGAAAAATCTGCTGAGGTCAGACAAATATTTACTTCTTATACAGAGCGTTATCAAACAGTGGGTCTAGACGAGGCTTATTTAGACGTGTCCCATTATGAGAATGCGGTACCCATCGCCCACGATATTAAGAGGCGAATCAAACGGGAGACCGGACTTACTTGCAGCATCGGACTTTCCTACAATATGTCGTTGGCTAAGATTGCCAGTGATTTGAAAAAGCCAGATGCCTTTGTAATCATTCGACCTGAGCAGGCTTTGGATGTGCTGCGGTCGTTGCCAATTGGCACCTTGCATGGAGTCGGCAAAAAGTCGCAAGAGCTGCTAGCGAAAAAGGGGATTGAGACGGTAGAGGATTTTTGGAGGCTTTCACTCGATGAGGCCACTACATTATTTGGGAAGTTCGGTCGTTCCCTCTATTACCGGGCGAGGGGAGAAGACAATCGCGAAATCGAAATGGACCGAGCGCCGAAATCATCGAGCCGCGAAACGACACTCCCCTTTGATTTGTTTGACAGGGATGCGATTGCTCCGATTGCCACCTCCCTCTTGCGTGAGGTCGAAGAGGACATCCGCGAGGAAGGGGTCGAGCCCCAGACGATAACGCTAAAAATCAAGTACGCGGACTTTACCCAGCGGACCAAGCAGCACAAGGCTGTGGCTGGAGCCAATTGGCAGGAGTTGTTGGACGATTTGCTCGACGCCTTTGACTACACGGCAGGCGTTCGATTGGTGGGCGTAGGCTTTTCGAATTTTGCCGAGCAACAAGGAGAGCGGTACGAACAGCTCTCGATGTTTTCGTGGAAGCTGGGGAAGTAAGGGAGGGAGAACGGTGGAGACAGAGAATGCCTTTCATTGCTGTGCGACCTGTATTCATTTTCGCGTGGAGAAAGGTACGGGAGGAGTCAGCTATCGATGTTCTCGTCTAACCTATGAGACACGTCCGGACTATCGATTCCAATGCTGGACTCCGACAGAGAAGGTCAAGCGACTGATGGAAGCACGTAAAAGCCAATGATAGCTACAAAAAGAGGCACCCCCTTCGTCAGTATCGACAGAGGGGGTGCCTTTTCTATTCATTTGTCAGGTTGAGGACCATCACTTCCTCCGGACCATCCATTTCGCCGTTTGAGGTAAAGCCGAACGACTCATACAGCGTCCGAGCGAACTCATTTTCAGGATGAATACTCAAGTAAATGCGTGTACATCGGTAGCGTTTGTGCATTTCATCAACGAGCATGCGCAGAAACTTTTTGGCGTACCCCTTACCCTGATAGCCAGCATCAATCATAAAGCGATCCAGCCAAATTCGACCATTCTCTACTTCGATTCCATGCATGGCATAACCGACAGCGATGTCCTTGTCATACAGACCGCATGATATCCATTCCGGTTCAAAACCTGATTGGGCGATGGAAAAAGCGTTGCTCTCGATGAAGGAATGTTGACCTTCCGTTACAGTCAAACAGGCAATTTGGCGCCAATTTTCTTTTGTAATTTCACGAATAGACAAGCTCAAAATTTCATCTCGCTTTCATTGGTGCTGAGACGGGCTGATTTGCTTGCTTTTAATTGGACAAAAAGTAAAATGCCGAAGCCAAGGATGGACGCTGCCACGATCAGGAGGACAGAGGATACAGGCAGTAAATCCGTCAAAATTCCCCCTGCGAGTGGGCCTGCAACCATTCCGATTCCGTGAAACATATTAAAGAGAGAGTATGCCGTGCCGTATGCGCCGCTTCCTCCTTGGTCAATGATGGCCCCCAACGTACCCAAGGTTGGCGATAAGGTAAAGCCAATACTAGCCCCGACCAAGGCCATTGCGAGCATTGCCTGCCAGAGGGAATCTGCCCACGCCAAAAATGGCAGAAACACAGCCAGCGTAATGATCCCGCCAAGCATGAGCTTATACGGATTCATACGGCTGGAAAGAGAGCCGGCAACTGGGGCGATCAGTCCGTAGGCGAGTGTCATGACCCCAAACAAAAGACCAATCGTTGTCGGTGTCATGCTGAGTTTCTCTGTAAAAAATACGGGCAACGTCGGTTCCAGCAAACAAAGGGAAATCTCAGCCAACAATACGATTCCAGCGATAAAGATGACTTGCGGATTTCGGATGAATCCACCGACATGAAGCTTTTCACTGACAGTTCTCGTCGTGTCTTCCTTCAAGAACAAGTAAACCAGCACAATATTGATCACGGTAAAGGCTGCTGCTGCCAGGAAAGGCATGCGATGGTCACTAATTTCAAACAACCATCCGCCAATCGGCGCTCCGAGCAATGTACCGGTCGAAATCGCCGTCAATGCAATTCCCATTACAGCTCCGCGCATTTTAGATGGGAACAAATCCGCCAAGAGGGCAAGGGCAGTTGGCCATGTAGCCGCAGCAGCAATACCTTGAACAAAACGAGCGGTAATCAACAAGGCCATTGTCTCAGAGAAAGCAAACAATAACGTGGAGGCGGCGAGACCGAGCAAGCCGATCAAAAGCATGGTCCGTCTGCCGATCCGATCGGATATCGGCCCGAAAATAGGGGTGGCAATGAGCATCGCGACCGCATAGCTGCTAAACAGCACGCCCATCATGGTGGAGGAGGGCGCAAGCTTTTCGGTAAAATAAGGAACAATCGGAATCAACAAGCTGTACAGCAGCATGTCGATAAAAAGGATCAGGATGACAAACAAAAGTCCTATTCGTTGTTGTTTGGTCATTTGTGTAAAAATGGACATAATGGAACACCTCTTAACTATAAAAACTATTTTTGTTTTATTGGTTTTCTTACAAAAACGATATCGTGGTCTTCCAAAGTTAGTGGAATGACCACGAGTCATGTGTTACCTTTTTTCCGTCGGCACCAATCCGAACAAGAGGACATCTACAATGGCGGAAAGCGCCTCTGAGACTGTAATCTGGTTTTTTGTATAAAAACGCAGATCAAGAGTGGAATTGAGGGCATCGACAATCACCTTCAACATGAGTGTAACGTTCATATTGACGATTTGTCCTTCTCGAATACCCTGTTCGATGAGTACGCGAAGCGTCTGCCAATCCTCGGATAAAGAAGCCTCGACTTGGGCATATTGCTCAGGATAATATCGCTTCATCTGTTCGAGGATGCGCAAATCATAAAATTCATAGTGTGTCGGTAAAACCATCATGACGCCTTTGATTTTATCGATAAGAGAGAGACTGTCGTCTGCGAGAATTTGCTGTGTTTTTTCATCGCCCTCTTCAAAGGACTGCTGAATGATTGTTTCCAGAATTTCTACCTTAGATGAGAAGTGCTCGTATAACGTGCGTTTGCTAATCCCGAGCCGCTTCGCCAAATCATCCATGGAAAATTTCATGCCTTTATCACGAATCTCTTCAATAAAACCTTTCATGATCCGGTTTTTAATTGCAATCGACCCCCAGCCAAAACAACGTAATAGAAAACTATAAAAACAAAAATAGTTTTCTTGGTAACGCTATTCTACACAGGATGCCAGAACAATGCAAGCAGTGATCATGCTTTTTGTTTTGCAACCAAGTGGTCGATTATGGTATAGTAGGTGCCGAAATCGCGGTTGATTGCTTCACATCATTTGGAGGTGCCCCGTGTTTTTAGAGAAGCTGATGCCTAGTCAGTTCGTCGAATCAATCCATCACATTGACATAGATCAATTGAAACGAAATAACATCCGTGCGGTGATTACAGACTTGGATAATACCTTGGTGGAATGGGACAGGCCACATGCAACAGAGGAGGTCATCAACTGGCTTGCTCGCATGCATGAGGTAGGCATACAGGTCACTGTTGTCTCCAACAACAACAAGGAGCGTGTAGACCGCTTCTGTGCCCCATTAAATCTCGGGTTTATTTATGCGGCCAAAAAGCCGACAAACCGTGCCTTCTTACAGGCAGTGCGGCAGATGAATGTAACCATCGCTGAGACTGTTGTCATTGGCGATCAATTGTTTACCGATGTGCTGGGAGGAAATCGATTAGGATTTCATACGATCCTGGTTGTTCCTGTGGCCCAGACGGATGGTTTTTGGACGCGCTTTAATCGTCAGATGGAGCGTGTGGCCCTTATTTGGATGGAGAGGAAAGGAATGGTTTCGTGGAGGAGAAAAGCATGACGGAACAAATGCATGGCTCTTGTGCTGGATGTGGGATTGCCATTCAGACAGCAGATGCAAAAAAGCCTGGCTATGCACCTGAATCCGCGCTTGGCAGAAAGGTAATTATTTGCCAGCGTTGTTATCGCATCAAGCATTATAATGAAGTAGCTCCCGTAGGAATGGGCGATGACGACTTCCTCAAGATTTTGGATGGCATCGGTTCTACGGAGTCTCTTGTCGTAATGGTAGTCGATATTTTTGACTTCCAAGGCTCTTGGCTCAAGGGTTTGCCACGTTTTGTCGGGAAAAATCCGATTTTGCTCGTGGGTAACAAGGTCGATCTGCTGCCGAGAAACATCAACCTAAACCGGGTACGCAACTGGATGCAGCACGAAGCAAAAGAACGCGGACTGCGCCCAGAGGATGTCGTACTTATCAGCGCGCAAAAAGGACTTCATATCGATGAACTGTTGAATCGCATTGGAGAGCTGCGCAAAGGTCGAGATGTTTACATTGTCGGTGTGACAAACGTAGGAAAGTCGACCATGATCAACCGCATCTTGCATGACTACGGTGCAGCTGAGCTGGAGATTACGACTTCGCCATTCCCGGGTACGACACTGGACAAAATCGAGATTCCGCTCGAGGATGGCCGCTCTATTTTTGATACGCCGGGAATCATTAATCGTGACCAGATTGGACATATGGTATCCCCGACTGATCTGAGAAAGATTACCCCGACCAGCCGGATCAACTCCAAGGTGTATCAGCTCGATAATGGACAATCACTCTTTTTGGGTGGTTTAGCCCGTATCGACTTCGTACGCGGAGAGAGACAGCCGTTAATCGTCTATGCGGATAACGACTTGTACATTCATCGGACGAAGCTGGAAAAAGCGGATGAAGTGATGGAGAAGCATCACGGAACCTTGCTGGTACCGCCAACAGGAGAGGAAGCTGCGAAAGCACTTCCACCATTTGTGAAGCACACCTTTAAAATCAACAAGTCCACCATGACGACTGACATCGTAATTTCCGGTTTGGGCTGGGTCAGCATCCAAGGAAAACACGAAGCGAGTGTTGTCGTGCATGCACCTAAAGGCGTAAGTGTTGGGATGCGCAAAGGGCTGATCTAGCTTAAGCAAGAAAAGTCGAGTTAGCCTTGCCCCTTGCCATATGCTATAGAGAGACGTCCGGGGAGGAAAAGCTCCATGATTACAAGCAAAACAAAACTGGTTGGCCTGTTTGGACATCCAGTTTCCCACTCGCAATCACCGATGATGCACAATACAGCTTTTTCAGAGACCGGGTTGGGATTTGCCTATGCTGCGTTCGATGTTGAACCGGAAAATCTGGAAGATGCAGTCGCGGGTATTCGCGCCTTAGGCTTGAAAGGGATTAACGTCACGATCCCGCACAAGGTCGCTATCATGCCGATGCTGGATGAAATCGATCCGCTTGCCAAACGAATCGGGGCTGTCAATACCGTCGTTTCTCGTGATGGACGCTTGATTGGCTACAACACAGATGGTATGGGCTATGTTCGTTCGCTTGTGGAAGAGACGGGAATTGTTCTTGAAAAGCAAGTGGTAACCATGGTAGGGGCTGGAGGCGCTGCGCGTGCAGTGGCGTTTACCTTGGCTGAACAAGGAGTCAAGGAAATTCGCATCATCAATCGTTCCCGGGAAAGAGCCGCAGTATTGGCTGAGCATGTCGGGACGATTGTACCTACGAAAATCGTAGAACAGGGCGAAGGGGCAGCTGCCATCGCAGACTCTTCGCTGTTGATCAATACGACATCGATCGGAATGCTGCCAAACGTACAGGAGACACCTGTGCCAGCACAATGGCTTCATTCTGGTTTAACCGTTAGCGATCTGATTTATAACCCGCTCGAAACGCGTCTGCTCAAAGAAGCGCGTGCCATCGGTGCCACTGTTCATTCCGGAATCGGCATGTTCGTGAATCAAGGTGCACTAGCTTTCGAGCTGTGGACGGGCGAACGAGCACCAACTGGGGTTATGCGTGAGGTCGTCTTGCAACAATTAAAGAAAACAACCTGATTGGCAGGATGTAAAAGGAGGCATTGCCGATGTTGACTGGCAAGCAAAAGCGCTTTTTGCGCGCAGAAGCACATCATCTCACCCCCATTTTCCAAGTAGGAAAAGGCGGCGTAAACGAAAACATGATCACTCAGATCAAAGAAGCGTTGGAAGTACGTGAATTGATCAAGGTAGCGATCTTACAAAACAATAATGACGATAAACATCAAGTGGCAGAAGATCTGGCAGCAGGTGCTGGAGCAGAGCTTGTGCAATTGATTGGCCATACGGTTGTCTTGTACAAAGAGTCCCGGGAGAACAAGACGATCAAGCTGCCATAAGTGACCTACATGCGATGAGACAGCCAATCAAGCAAGTAGGGATCATGGGAGGAACGTTTGACCCGATACATTGCGGGCACTTGCTGGCGGCAGAACAAGCCAGAGAGCAAGCGGGCCTGGATGAGGTCTGGTTTATGCCTACACACGTTCCACCGCACAAAAAGAGAGAGAGTCTGACGCTGGCGCATCACCGCTTGCAAATGGTTCAGATTGCCGTGTCTGATCACGAGGTCTTTCGTGTAACAGATGTAGAGTTTGCAAGAGAAGGTCCATCGTACACCTATGACACGATGGTTCAGCTCGTCAGGCAGTTCCCGGATTGCCGGTTTTCCTTTATCATGGGAGGAGATATGGTAAAAATCTTGCCCAAATGGTACCAGTACCAAGAGCTGATTCATATGGTACGCTTTATAGGTCTAGCGAGGCCAGGAACCGAACTGGACCTGAAATCGAGCGAGGACGTCACATTTGTGGAGATGCCTGCTTGGGACATTTCCTCCACGATGATTCGCGAGAAGGCAGCTACCAGGAAAAGCATCCGTTATCTTGTACCTGATGCCGTGGAGCGCTATATAAGGAGAACCGAATCTATGAGACTTTTGGATAATCGGGAAGAGCTTCTCGTTCGCGTACGGCAACAAATGCATGAAAAACGCTACAATCACACGCTAGGGGTGGCTGCGTCGGCTCGCGAGTTGGCTGAGAGATTCGGGGCTGATCCTGACAAAGCCGAGCTTGCTGGACTGTTGCACGATTACTGTAAGTGCTGGCCTGTGGAAAAAATGTTCGAGATTCTCGTTCGCCACGATATGCCTACAGAGCTTTTGGAAGGGGAAAAAGAGCTGTGGCACGCCTTTGCAGCTGCTATTGTGATCCAGACTGATCTAGGTGTAACGGATGCAGATATTTTACAAGCTGTTCGCTACCATACAACGGGTCGGGCTGGCATGTCCCTGTTAGAAAAAGTAGTCTGTGTGGCAGACTATATAGAACCAAACCGGGTTTACCCTGGTGTTGATTTTATTCGCGCCAAAGCCATGCATGATTTGGATGCCGCCCTGGCGCTCGCCTTGGGAGGCACGATTCAATTTTTGATAGAGAAGCAAAAGACGGTTTTCCCGTTGACATTGACTGCATATAACGATTTGGTTTCCCGCAAAGGGAGAGAAGGAGGGTTTTAGTGGTTAAAACAGTAGAAGATTTGGCACAGTTGGTTGTGAAGGCAGTAGAGGACAAGAAAGCAGAGAACTTGAAGGTGCTCGATATTAAAAAGCTGTCCGTGATCGCAGACTATTTCATGATTTGCCACGGAAACAACGAGCGTCAAGTACAGGCAATTGTTCGCGAAATCCGTGATCAAGCCCACAAAAACGGCTATGACGTCCGCGGTATCGAGGGAGCGGATGAAGGTCGCTGGGTACTGGTTGATCTGGGCGATATCGTTATTCACGTTTTCCATCGCGAAGATCGCGAGTTTTACAACCTGGAGCGCCTGTGGAAGGACGCAGAGGAAGTTTCCTTCAGCGCGCAAGGGTAAGGACAAATGGCATACGCACATATGGCCGCTGTATATGACAGGCTGATGGCGGATACTCCTTATGACCAGTGGCTCGATTGGGTCGAGCGTCATTGGACAAAGGGAGAGAAGCCTGTGCGGGTCATTGATCTTGGCTGTGGGACTGGCACGATTGCGATCCCACTCGCCAAGCGGGGATACCGTGTTACTGGAGTGGATCTCTCGACAGAAATGCTTGCGATCGCCTATGATAAAATGAGGCAGGAGCAAGTAGAAGTAGCGTGGGTGGAGCAGGATATGCGGGAGCTGTCCTTGCCCGAAGCGGATGCGGTCATCTCCTTGTGCGATTCATTGAGCTATCTTACAGAGGAAGCGGATGTGCAGGAAACGTTCAAGCGCGTTTTCGCTCATCTCGCGCCTGGTGGGAGCTTTCTGTTTGATGTGCACAGTCCGTACAAGATGCTGCACATTTTCGGAGACGAGACGTTCACACATGTAGAAGATGAAGTTTCGTACATTTGGCAATGTTTTTGCGACCCGCTGCGACTGGAGGTAGAGCATCAGTTAACGTTTTTCATTCGTCAGCCAAACGGATTGTACGAGCGGATGGAAGAAGAGCATTGGCAACGGGCTTACCAGCCTGTCCAACTGATGCGCTGGCTGACAGATGCTGGCTTCACAGACATTGTCATCACCGCTGATTACTCGGATATGCCGCCACAAGAAGCGAGTGAGCGCCTATTTTTTTCAGCCCGCAAGCCGAAAAGTTTGACATGATTGGTTCGGATTGACTATAATGGCGTTATAACTACAGATTTCGACGCGTTTAAGAGGAATAGTAGGAATTGGATTCGAGCATTCACAGAGAGTTGACGGATGGTGCAAGTCAACCCGGATCTATCTGAACTCACCTCCCAGCACTTGCCCCCAAGGTCATTCAAGCAATGACTGCGTAAGGGTGAGCGGCTTATCCTCGATACGGATGAAACAAGTGGGTGAATGCTTAGCATTTGCCAATCTGGGTGGTACCGCGGGAATGTAAACAACCTCTCGTCCCTTTCGCAAAAGCGATCTGGGATGTGAGGTTTTCTTTGTTTTCACCTATTTTAAGATGGGAGTGCTTTACCATGGTATTCAGTCATCAAAATGTCGAAAAGAAGTGGCAGCAATATTGGGAGCAGAACAAGACCTTCAAAACCTCCGAGGATGAGGGAAAGAAAAAGTTTTACGCACTCGACATGTTCCCGTATCCATCTGGAGCTGGCCTGCACGTAGGACATCCGGAAGGCTACACGGCTACTGATATATTATCCCGCATGAAGCGGATGCAAGGATATAACGTTCTCCATCCAATGGGTTGGGATGCGTTTGGTTTGCCTGCGGAGCAATACGCGCTCGATACAGGAAACGATCCGGCGGAATTTACCGAGCACAATATCAACACGTTCCGTCGCCAAATTAAGTCACTCGGATTTTCCTATGACTGGGATCGCGAAATCAATACGACCGATCCGCATTACTATAAGTGGACACAATGGATTTTTACGAAGCTGTATGAGCACGGCTTGGCTTATATTGACGAGGTAGCTGTAAACTGGTGCCCTGCTTTGGGAACGGTTTTGGCGAACGAAGAAGTCATTGACGGAAAAAGTGAGCGTGGCGGACACCCGGTAGAACGCCGCCCAATGAAGCAATGGGTCTTGAAAATTACTGCGTATGCGGAAAGACTGCTTGCTGACCTGGATGAACTGGATTGGCCAGAAAGTATCAAGGAAATGCAACGCAACTGGATCGGTCGTTCTGAAGGGGCAGAAGTAACCTTTGGAATCGAAGGTCATGACGAATCCTTCACCGTCTTTACGACTCGTCCAGACACTCTCTACGGGGCAACCTATGCGGTACTGGCTCCTGAGCACAAGCTGGTTGAGCAAATTACCGTACCAGCTCAAAAAGAAGCAGTGGAAGCGTACCTGGATCAAGCGAAGCACAAGAGCGATCTGGAACGTACCGATCTGGCGAAAGAAAAGACAGGAGTCTTTACCGGAGCATATGCGATCAACCCGGTAAACGGCGAGCGTCTGCCAATCTGGATTGCAGATTATGTGCTGATCAGCTACGGAACAGGCTCTATCATGGCGGTACCAGCGCACGATGAACGCGACTATGAGTTCGCGAAAACATTCGATCTGCCAATCCAGCAAGTAATCGCTGGTGGAGATATCTCCAAAGAAGCGTATGCAGGCGACGGAGAGCACATCAACTCCGGCATGCTCGATGGTTTGAACAAAGAAGAGGCTGTCAGCAAAATGATCGAGTGGCTGGAAGCGGAAGGCAAAGGAAATCGCAAGGTAACGTACCGTCTGCGCGACTGGCTGTTCAGCCGTCAACGCTACTGGGGTGAGCCAATTCCGATTCTCCATCTGGAAGACGGCACGATGAAAGTCGTTCCAGAATCCGAACTGCCAATCATGTTGCCAAAAACAAAAGAAATCAAACCATCCGGTACAGGTGAATCGCCACTGGCAAACATCGCGGAGTGGGTAAACACTGTCGATCCGGAAACAGGCATGAAAGCACGTCGTGAGACAAACACGATGCCACAATGGGCGGGTAGCTGCTGGTACTTCCTGCGCTTCATCGATCCACACAATGACAAGGCATTGGCTGATCCAGACAAACTGAAAGAATGGCTGCCAATCGACATTTACATTGGTGGTGCAGAACATGCGGTACTGCACTTGCTGTACTCTCGTTTCTGGCACAAGTTCCTGTACGATATCGGTGTCGTACCAACCAAGGAACCATTCCAAAAGCTGTTTAACCAAGGGATGATCCTGGGTGAAAACAACGAGAAAATGAGTAAGTCCAAAGGCAACGTCGTAAACCCAGACGATATCATCACCAGCCATGGTGCCGACACACTGCGCATGTACGAAATGTTCATGGGACCATTGGATGCTTCGATCGCTTGGTCGACAAAAGGCTTGGATGGCGCACGCCGCTTCCTGGATCGCGTATATCGTTTGTTTGTGGGTGACAACGGTGAGCTGAACGAAAAAATCGTGGAAACCTCCAACGTGGCTGGCATGGAGCGCGTGTACCATCAAACGGTGAAAAAAGTAACAGAAGACTATGAGGGCCTGCGTTTCAATACAGGTATCTCTCAGTTGATGGTATTCGTAAACGAAGCGTACAAAGCAGAAGTTCTGCCGAAGAATTTCATGGAGGACTTTGTAAAAATGCTGTCTCCAATCGCTCCGCACTTGGGAGAAGAGCTGTGGGAAAAACTGGGCCACAGCGAGAGTCTGGCATACGCAGCATGGCCTACGCATGACGAAGCGAAGCTGGTTGAAGACGAGGTAGAAATCGTCCTGCAAATTAACGGCAAAAACAAAGAAAAGCTGCTCATCGCATCTGATTCGACGAAAGAACTGATGGAAGAGATGGCGAAAAACAACGAGATGATTAAAGAACTGATCGAAGGAAAAACGATCGTCAAAGTCATCGCTGTTCCAGGCAAACTGGTGAATATCGTCGTTCGTTAAGAAAAGGACGTTAAGAAATGAGAAGAGGAGTGGAGCCTGTGAGTGACAGGTATCCACTCCTTTTTTTGTAAATCAACGCTTCTTCGTTTTGCACTAATGCGGCTGATTATTTAAATTTCGTGCAACCAGTTCCTGGTCCTCGGCAAACTTCGCTTGTGTGCGACGAAATACTTGGGCGAAAAGACCGGGAATACCGTCTTGCAAAGGAATTAGTCCTTGCCCAGTAATTCCTCCGGGCACGCAGACTCTCTTTTGCAGAGTAGGGAGGGTGAACGCTTCTTCGCGTAAAAGATCTGCGATCCCAATTAGCATTTGCGTAGTCATGTAGGTAGCAGCTTCTGCGGAAATGCCAGTTTCTTCAACAGCTTCTTGAATCATTTGCTGCAAAATATAGCTGATGAACGCTGGCCCACAACTGACAATGTCAGAAGTAATTCGTAAAAAGGGCTCTGAAATCTCAATAGGGGAGCTAATGTGGGCAAACAGACTTCGTATAAAATGACGTTGTTCCTCTTGGATTCGTGACCCGAATTCACATAAGCTGACACCACTCATGACGGCATTTGTTATAGAAGGAACGACTCTTGCAACCGCACAAGGAACGTGAGACTCCAAATCCGCAAGCTTGATCGGACTGGTGATCGTAATCAGTAGGTGGTCTTGCGTTAAGGCAGGAGCAATTTGTTCGAGCATCACGCTATATTCCAGTGGCTTGACGCACAGCACGATCGTTGTAGCTTCTTTGACCAAATCGGCATTGCTGTGCGCGACAATGAGCCCGGGATGTTTTTCTGCCAGTTGCTGCGCCTTCGAAAGGGTTCTGTTGCTGATAATGACATGACCAGGAGTCAGCGCCTTGGCTGACAGTAATGATTCAATCAAGATACTGCCCATGCTGCCCGTACCAATGAACCCAATTTTATTCATGGGCATACCTCCCTCCGATATTCTTTTCCCATTCTATGTAGGAGTGTCTATGATCATGACCGGATGCTGAGCACTCATTGTATCAACAGCAGATCCTTTATCCGTGCAAACATCTTCTCGCCAATTCCCTCAATCTGTTTCAGGTCATCCGCTGAACGAAATGGTCCTTGTTTTGACCGGTAATCCACGATTGCCTTGGCACGAGCTTCTCCAATCCCGGGAAGGCTCATGAGCTGTTCGACAGTTGCCGTGTTGAGATTAATCCCTGAGGAGGCACCAGTGGTGGATACGCTGGTAGTAGATTGTACAAGGCCAATGGATGCGGAAACTGGCGCGGCTGCCCCTTTAGCCGGGATGACAAGAGCAGCTCCATCTGTGAGCGGCGCTGCCAAATTAATCTGGACAAGGTCAGCATCAGGTAATGCTCCTCCTGCTTTTTCGATGGCATTTGCGACACGGGTACCTGGTTCGAATTGGTATAAACCGGGACTTTTCACTTGCCCTTTCACATCGACATAGAGAGGAGTGGGGGGTGATTCCTTTTCTTTCTCTTTTTCAGGTGTCGTTTTTACAGGTTTGGCAGGTTGAGCAGTTGTTGAATCATCTGTCCGTTCTTTTGTTTCAACATTCGATGCAGCATAAGCAGGAGCATGCAACGGTAGTTCGTCAGTCTTATGCGATTGGTCGCGTTGATAGAGCAGATAGCTACAACCGACAAACAGAGCAGCCGCAGTCAGCAAGATGAAACGACGATAACGCTCCCACCACTCCAGCACCATAACAAAAAACCCTCCCGTCCTTCACATAGTGATACGTTCATAGAGTGAACTTGTTCTCTATCAACGATGCTACGAAAAGTAAGAGAGGGTCTGCAAATCTATTTATTGCGTTTTCGCTGTTAGCCGATATGCAGCAGCGAATTTTTTTTGCGGCGAAGGTCTACATTCGGGCTGACATAAGGCTCAAAATTTTGCTTTTGCTCAATGAAGATTTGATGCCACAGCATGAAGACTAGGATCGTCCAGATTTTGCGACTGTAATCCGCATTGCCTTCGCGGTGTTCATCGAGCATGTACAGCACATAGGCCTTATTGATCAAATTATCCACCTTGGATTCGAAAATGATCTCTTTTGCCCATTTGTAAAATTCGTTTTTGAGCCAATGACGAGTTGGAACAGGGAAGCCCAGCTTCTTTCTCGTTTGGATCTCAGGTGGTAAGAAGTCTTTCATTGCTTCACGAAGCACGTGCTTGGTCGTGCCGTTGGCAATTTTGTACTTCGTTGGAATGGTAGCGGCGAATTCAAATACCTTCAGATCAATGAAAGGCACTCGCAGCTCCAAAGAATTGGCCATCGTCATCTTGTCGGCCTTCATCAAAATGTTGCCTCTGAGCCAAGTGTGAATGTCCAAGTATTGCATCTTGGTCACATCGTCATATTCGGAAGCACGTTTGTAAATATCTTCTGTAATGGTGAAAGGAGATACATACGCTTCCGAACGGGTAATATCTTCCATGACGACACGCTTTTTCATCTCTTCGCTGAAAATCAGTGCGTTTCCGAAAAAGCGTTGCTCAACCGTTTTCGATCCGCGGATAAGGAAGTTTTTCCCTTTTACCTGATCAGGGAGGCGTTCAGCCATGTATCCGATGGATTGGCGCATCCAGCCAGGCATCCCGGAAAACATTTTGAGTGAATTTGGCTCTCTGTAAATATTGTATCCGCCAAAAAATTCATCTGCACCTTCACCGGACAATACAACGGTCACGTGTTCACTCGCCATCTGCGCTACGAAATAGAGCAGGATGGCAGATGGGTCCGCTACCGGTTCATCTTGATGCCAGATCAGTCGCGGCAATTCATCCATGTACTGTTTGGCGTTTATCACGCGCTCGAAATGCTCCGATCCCAAATATCCGGCGGTTCGCTTTGCATAATCGAGCTCGCTGTAACCAGGAATATCTGAGCCGACAGAAAAAGATTTGACTGGCTCGAATGTGCGCAACATCCCAACGATACTGCTAGAGTCAACACCACTAGACAAGAAGGCTCCACGCGAAACCTCGCTAATCCGGTGTTTGTCGACAGATTCGAGCATGACACTGCGCGTACCCTCAACAAAATAAGAGAACGGTTTGCTTTCATCAGGCTTGAATTCTACATCCCAGTACCTTTCCAGCTTGATCTGGTCGTTTTCAATCACGAACGAGTGCGCAGGGGGTATACGGTAAATACCAGCAAACATCGTATCAGGATCAGGTACATATTGGAACGTCAAATAGTGATAAAAAGCGGTTGGATTCACTTCGCGCTTGAATCCTGGTATCTCCAGCAAGCTTTTAATCTCGCTGGCAACCCCGATCGAATCATTCGTCTCGACATAGTAGAGCGGCTTGATTCCAAAATGGTCGCGTGCCCCAAACAGACGTTTTTTACGGGAGTCGTAGATCGTAAAGCCAAACATCCCGCGCAAATGCTTAGGTGCATCTGTTCCTACCTCTTCATAAAGGTGGAGGATGGTTTCAATATCAGAATCGGTATGGAAAACGTGACCGATGTCCTTTAACCATTGCTGTAACTCTTTGTAATTGTAGATTTCACCGTTACCAATAATCCAGATGTCACGTGTTTCGTTATACAGCGGTTGATGTCCGCCTTCCACGTCAATGATGCTTAAACGACGAAAGCCCAGGGCGATGTTGTCTTCAAGGTGAAAACCATCGTCATCTGGACCACGGTGCAGGATGACACCCGTCATTGCACTAATCGCTTCTTGTTGAACAGGCATTTGCCGCTTGTTATAGAGTGATACGATTCCGCACATAAGAAATGACTCTTCCTCTCACTGGATTGCTCCTGCTAACTCTATCATGTATCGACCATCAGCGCAATCTCTTATGAGTGCCAGTGATTGACCTCAAAACGCTGATTCCACAAGGGAATTAGCCTTTCTTCTCTTCTATTTTTGTCCCCATTCAGTTAGATATACTCCCCTAGGAGACCATGAATCGTTCGACAAAACGTCTCATGAAAGAACAGGACGGGGGGATTGCAGTGTCAGTATGGATAGCAAGTCTAGCGATGATGATCGGCCTCATATTCTCCGCCTATTTGCATCCTGCTTGGCTCCTGTTGGCTGCAGGCGTATCATGGGCACTCGTTGCATGTATCCGGTTACCTTACCGCAAATACGTTGCATGCTACTCACTGATTTCTATTCTAGCAGGCCTCTTTTTTTATGGGTACGAGAATCTCTACAGCTCTGAAGTGAAACCATTGGCAGAAAGGGAGCAGAGGATCTGGATAGAAGGTGTCATTGATTCACCTGTGAGACGGGATGGGGATGTAGCGCGATTTTTTGTCACAATAACATCTTGGGGTGAAAATCAGTCTGATCAGCAAGAGCATCGGTCTATCGAAAAAATTGCGCTTCGTGTTAAGCTTGCTTCTTTCCAAGAAGCATCACAAATAGAGCAGTGGAGACGTGGCAGTGTGATCGTGGCTCCGATCCGACTATCCTTACCAGGTACTGCGCGCAATCCTCATGCCTTCGACTACGCCAGCTATTTGTATCGGCAAGGTGTCCATGTCACAGGAGAAACAAGCTATCAAGCGGTTGATATGACACCTGCTTTTTCCGTGTCGGCGAGCTTTCAAGAATGGCAAGACTCCGGTGCCAAGAGAATTGAATCATTATTTACAGATGTAGAAACAGCGGGTTACATGAAGTCGCTGCTGCTTGGTCTTGGACAAGAGGTAAATCCTGAGCTTGCGTCGATGTATTCGAATTTGGGCTTAAGCCATATCCTCGCGATTTCTGGTTTGCATGTGACATTGGTTAGCTCCATGTTTATGTGGTGTTTGGAACGGATTGGAATCAGACGTAGACTTGCATTTGTCGTAACGATTTTGTTCTTGATTGGGTATGTACTCCTGGTGGGAGCCAGCGCGTCCGCGATCCGATCCGGGCTGATGGGGAGTGTGGGTCTTCTCTGTCAGGTATTTGGAAAGAGGTTGGACGGCAAGGACGTTTGGGCAGGTGCACTCATTCTGATGCTGGTGGTGAATCCCTATCAGCTGTGGCATGTCGGTTTTCAGCTTTCCTTTGCGGTGACACTTGGTCTGATTATTTTTGTGCCTTACAGCTTGCATGTGTTTGTGCGAGTACCCGTCTGGATTCGTACTCTCGTGGCGGTTACTTTGTCAGCCCAGCTCGTTTCTTTTCCGTTTCTCATCTACCATTTTCATTTATTTTCACCTGTGTCTTGGCTGGTCAATTTGGTGGTGACACCGATTCTCTCGGCTATAGCGCTACCGTTCGGGTATATCGCGATTGTCCTCGATTTCGTCCATCCATTTTTGGCGGTGATCCCTGTTTGGGTATCGACGGCTATGCTGAAATGGATTCATCTCCCACTGTTTGCTATTGAAAAAATGAGGCTCCCCTTCACATATTGGCCGCATCCTTCGTGGTGGTGGCTTGTTTCGTATACCTGCTTTTTAAGTGTTCTACCCATTTCATGGAAGTTGGGCTATCATCGAAAGCGTGATATAATGCTTACTTTCGTTATATTTCTGTTGTTCATTGTAGCGGCCAGACAGCCGTTTTCCGGAGTCGAAGAAGTGCGAATTACCTTCCTTGATGTCGGACAAGGGGATTCCATCGTTGTCGAAATTGGTGATCAGAAGGTATACTTAATGGATGCGGGTGGGACAATGCGGTTCCCAGCTGCTGAACCATGGATGGAAAAGCGTGACCCATTTGAGGTGGGGAAAGACGTCGTTCTGCCGTTTCTGATGGCCAGAGGAATCGAGAAAATCGATCGTGTCATCATGACGCATGGCGATCTGGATCACATCGGGGGAGTAAAATCGATCATTCCTCATTTTTCTTTTGGAGAGGTATTAGTGAATGGAACAGCACCTTCCAAATTAGAGGGCGAGATTGTCCAGCTCTTCCAACAAGAAGGGGTTCCGATTTTAACTGGGCTCCCAGGTCAATCTTGGTCAGATGGGCCGGGAATCGAGTGGAAGTGGCTGCACCCGGGTGAATCGACCTTCTCAGGAAATGATGCATCCGTAGTACTCCAGCTGACTGCTTTCAACAAGACTGTATTGTTTACGGGTGACATTGAAAAGGATGGGGAAAGTCAGCTTGTTCAAAACGGTTTGACTTCTGTGGATGTTTTGAAAGTAGCCCATCATGGAAGCAATACCTCGAGCACCGAAGAGCTCCTTGCAGTCACAGCACCAAAAGTTGCTGTAATCTCTGCTGGGGTGAAAAATCGGTACGGGCATCCATCGTCCGAAGTACTGCATCGATTAAAAAAAACGGGTTCCGCCGTGTACAGGACTGATGCTCATGGAGCGATTACGCTGGTTATTACACCCGCGGGATTATATTGGCAGGCCCAAATATTGGATACATAATCTGTTTGCAACTTTTTCAATGAGCGAACCGTCTGTAGGGGGGAGAAGAGAATATGCCAGAAGCAGAGTTGATCAGGATGGCGCAATCCGGGGATCATGACGCGCTAGTCGAACTGCTTCGATCTATTGAGACCTCCGTTTACCGAAGCGCTTATTACATTCTAGGGAACGAACAAGACGCGCTTGATGCTTCCCAGGAAGTCCTCATTCGAATTTATCGAAAGTTGGACACCTATCAGGAAAAAGCAAAGTTCTCAACCTGGGTACAACGTATTGTCAGCAACGTCTGTATGGATAAATTTCGCGCGAAGAAGGAAACGGTCTCAATTGACGAGCACGAGTTGATCATTCCTGATCGTAACAACGTAGAAGAAGAAATCCTTCTCACCGGGCTGTCGAATGACATCCAGGAAGCCATCGGAAGATTGCCAAAGCAATACCGGATGGTTGTAGTACTCCGCTATCTTGAGGATTTGTCCTATCAAGAAATAGCGGAGGCACTAGATTTGCCGCTTAACACGGTAAAGTCGTATTTATTTCGGGCTAGGCAACAGTTACAGGAGCTGTTATACGACTACCAGAAAGGGGGGATCGGTTGATGACCAACGAAGAGATTTTTGAACTCATGCAGCGGGATCTGGATGGAGATCTGTCGGAGTCAGAGCAGCAACTGCTCTATCGTATGATCCAGAAAGATGCTGATCTGCAGCTTATGTACAACCGTTTGAAAGATGTGTCACAACAATTAGAACATCTGCCCCCTGTCGTACCTCCGTTCAGCATCGTAGATTCTATCCTGCCCAAGCTGGAGTTAGCCGCTGCAAAGCCTGCTGCGGTGAAATCTGCGGTGAACGAGGAAATCCTGCCCACTCTGGAAGTTAAGCGCGAGTCGTCTTCGCTGCCGGAATCAAAAAAGTGGAAGCGGATGAAAGTGTGGATGGCAAGTCTTGGTAGTACGGCCGTCGCTGCCAGCTTATTGGTTGGCATGCTTTTCTCGGGCGGTGATGGTAAAAAGCAAGACGTCGATTCGTTCCAGAACGGAACGGACATGACGCCAGCGGCCGTGGAACAATCTAAAACGCCTGGGCCAGATACTCCCACTCCTCCAAGCAATAATCCAATATCATCGAATTCAAAAGAGGAAGAGGACAAGACAAAAAAGTCTACTGGATCGGCTACTCAGACGAAGAGTAAAAAGCCACCGGCAAAGAACGTTCAAAAGAAAACACCGCCACCGAAGAAAACGAATCCGACACAGCCACCAAAGAAAGCTGTACCTCCAACGCCAGTAATGACAGATGATCAACCATCGGGCTGGCCGATCGGACTGGAGGAGAATCCGGACAGAGAAGACAAAGAACCTGCTAATGACGATAAGGACGACGGCAGGGACAAGCAAGAGGAGAAAGACAAGGGAAAAAATAAAGAGAAGAAAAAAAATAAAGATAATGACTAACTTTTTCCGCGTATGGACCGGCACCGCTTGCGGGGATTTTGCGTATAGTACATTATCAAGCACCCCCTGCTTACCGTTTGGGGAGGAGGAATCCCGGGGCTTTTCCCTAAACGTTTACATAGAGGTGCCAACGGATGAAAAAACCGCTACCGATTCACTGGTGGCGGTTTTTTTTCGCTTTGCTCTGATCAACATGTGCTATAATAACGCAGGTAAGAAGAAGGAAAGGGGAGAAAACGTATGCCACTCCTATCGGCTATTCGCGAAATACGGCAAAAACAATTCTCGCCGATCTACGTCTTATACGGTCCGGAGTCTTTTCTGGCCGAAGATTTTTTGGCGTTGGCTCGTAAAGAAATGATTGATCCAGAATTTATGGATTTGAATATGAGCGTGTATGATTGTACCGAAACAGGATTGAGTGAAATTCTGCAGGATGCGGATACTTTGCCGTTTATGGGCGAGCATCGATTGGTGATTGCCAGACAAGCCTACTTTTTAACAGGAAGTAAGCCTTCAACTAAGGTAGAAAGCGACCCGGATGCTCTGCTCGATTATTTGCAAAATCCGCCTCCCTACACCACGCTTATTCTACATACAGAAGCTGACAAGCTCGATGAACGAAAAAAGCTGGTCAAAACGCTGCAGCAAAAGGCGAAAGTGATCCCTTTTCCGTTGCTAAAAGACGGAGATTTGTACGGTTGGGTAGAGCGGCAAGCGGGTAAATACGAGGCGAAAATCGATCGTCAGCAAGCCATGAAGCTTGTGGAGCGAGTCGGAGCCGAGCTGCGCCTTCTGAACAAGGAAATCGAAAAGATGGCCCTGTTTGTCGGGGTGGGTGAAAGCATCACGGACGAGGTCATTGAGCTGCTCGGAGCACGTACGCTGGAGCAGGATGTATTCGCGCTGATTGAACAGGTCGCTTCGGGGAGATTGGACAAGGCACTCAGGATGATGTATGACTGTATGAAAACAGGAGAGGAGCCGATCAAGCTGCTGGCTCTCTTGGCGAGGCAGTTCCGTATGCTGTTGCATGTGAAGCAATTGGCTCCGCGTGGTTATTCGCAGCAACAGATGGCAGGCATGATAAAAATGCATCCTTACGCGGTGAAAAAAGCAATGGAGCAAGCGCGTCATTTTTCTGAGGGGTCGTTGAAAAAACTGCTGGGCATTCTGGCGGAAGAAGATTTTCGGATGAAGTCAGGGCAAGTGGACAAGCGTCTCGCCCTCGAATTATTCATTGCACGTGCACATGACGAACGAACAAAACAGTCGTGACGATTTTCACAGAAAAAAACCCCTAGAACAAGATGTTCACGGGGTTTTTTGGCGCTTGGTCTCTTACGCTACAGGAGCGCTCAGAACGTTAAGCTTTTTCATCAAACGAGACTTTTGACGGTTTGCTGCGTTTTTATGAATGAGACCTTTCGAAGCGGCCTTGTCCAGCTTTTTCACAGCCACCAGAAGAGTAGATTTCGCCAATGCTACATCGGAAGCAGCGACAGCTTTCTCATAGTTCTTGATGGAAGTACGCAGATCAGACTTTTGAGAAGCACGGTGTGCGCGACGCTTTTCGATTGTTTTGGTGCGTTTAATCGCGGATTTAATGTTTGGCATGTGTGTCACCTCCTTAATACGACCATAGACATACAGTCATACAACAAAGTAATTCTAGCATGGGGCGAACCCATTTGCAAGAAAGGATTCGGAATAAAAATGAAGGATTCAAGCAAGCTAGTAGCAGGAACAAAATGGTCAGTACTTTTTTCACTTCGGATCAAAGGAGCTGATGAACATGGCACATAACATTGATTTATCTGGTTATTCCATTCGTACGGATCTGGCCTTGGAGGCCCACGAGCTTGCCCAGCAGCAGAATCAGAGCGGCATTGAGGGCGTTTGGCTGCAAGCTGACGACAGCGAGCCCAATGTGAAAGTAACCAGACTACATGTGGAAACAGAGGAAGCGGGGAAGGAAATCGGCAAGCTCCCGGGGCATTACCTTACGATTGAAGTGCCTAAGCTGCGGGATAATGATACATCGATCGAGGAGCAGGTGGCCAAGCGATTCTCCGTCGAATTTGCGATGTTTCTCAAACAGCTGGGAATCACGGAGGACAAAAAGGCTCTCGTCGTTGGTCTCGGTAACTGGAATGTGACCCCAGATGCGCTGGGACCGATGGTTGTAGAAAATTTGTTGATTACACGCCATCTGTACACATTGGCACCTGAAACCGTCGGAGAAGGGTATCGGGAAGTTAGTGGGCTATCACCGGGTGTCCTTGGGATTACGGGTATAGAAACGAGTGAGATCATTTTTGGTGTCGTGGAAAAAAGCAAACCCGATTTTGTCATTTGTATCGATGCCCTTGCGTCCCGCGCTCTGCACCGGGTCAACACGACGATTCAAATATCGGATACAGGCATTCATCCCGGATCAGGGGTCGGAAACAAGCGCAAAGCGATTGATCAGGCGACACTTGGTGTGCCTGTGATTGCGATAGGAGTCCCTACGGTCGTTTTTGCCTCCACGATTGTAAATGATGCGATTACGTATTTGCTGGGGCATTTTGGACAATCAATGGTGGAGAGCAAGCGGGCGTTTAACAAACTGGCATTGAGTACGCTGCCGGAGCGTAAGGAACCGTACACGGAAGAGGATTTGCCTGACTTGGAATCCCGCAAGACATTTATGGGATTGGTAGGTTCCCTGCCGGAAGAAGAGAAACGGCAACTGATTCATGAGGTCCTTCGACCGCTGGGACAGGATCTGGTCGTCACTCCAAAAGAAATTGATGATTTTATTGAAGGCGTGGCGAATGTGATCGCAACAGGTTTGAATCGCGCCTTGCACAGTGCCGTAAATGAAGAAAATAGCGGCTCGTATACCCACTAACCCACTAAGTCGTGAAAAGCTAGAGTGAGAGAGAAAAGCTAGAAAAGGGTTCTATCGTCTCTATGAGCCTCATAAGCTAAAGCATAGACAAGCACGAGGGGAAGTTCTCCCGACGTGCAACCATGCAACAGCTAGAGGAGTGAGACAGATGGCGACCCTCATTCAACGCCAATTCGTTGTTCTTTCCTTTATAACTGCCTTCCTGTTTGTCATGACAGGAGTGCTTTCGCTCGGTGGGAACCGAATCGCAATTTCTTCCTCCGCCATACAACAGGCCGCTTCTCATATTTCCAGTCTGGCGATTTTGGGGTGGATGGGGCAGGAAATTCCGGTTTTGTCCGAAACGGTACAAGCACAGGCTGATGATCGCACAAATAGCGTAACGGGTTTTCTCTTTCGCTTGGCAACCAATATACAGCCGGGAGACTTGCGTAGCTTGCTAGGCAGGGAGCTCCCAGGGATGGTGACGACAGAGGATGCCAGGTTTGTCGTACAGGGAAAAGGAGCTTCTCTCGCAGATTTTTATTTAGAGTATCCCGCCCATCCGAGACAGGTAGCGGATCAATCGCAAGTAGTTCCGATCGTAGAGCCAAAGCCGGAGGATACCACGAAGTCAGGCGAAACAAAGCCAGCTCCTGTGCCCAATTCAGTCACGAACGGCAAAAAAATCGTTTACGTCTACAACTCGCATAATCGGGAATCGTGGTTTAGTGAGACGAAGCCAGTAGGAACCTCTGTCGATCATCCTACAAGAAATATATCGTTAATCAGCAAGTATTTATCAGAAGCGTTGAATGACAAAGGAATTGGTTCGGACGTGAGCACCGACGACATCTATCAGGAGCTGTTGAACAAAAAAATGCATTACTCCTTCTCCTACGCGGAATCTTTGCAAGTGGTCAAGGCCGCAACGGAGAAAAACAAGGAACTGTACTACTTCTTCGATCTGCATCGAGACACAGCGCCACGAGATCGTACGACGGTCACGATCAAAGGAAAAACGTATGGAAGAGTATTGTTCGTCATCGGAAAAAGAAACAAAAGCTACGAAAAAAATGAGGCGTTTGCAACAGAGCTTCATGAGCTGATGGAAAAAATGTACCCAGAGCTTTCACGTGGCGTGATGGAAAAAGGCGCAAAAACGGATCATGGCGAGTATAATCAGTCCCTCTCCCCGGGAAGCCTGTTAATAGAAATAGGTGGTACGGAAAACAGCGTGCAGGAAAGCAAGAATACGGCAGAAGCATTGGCTGATGTTTTCGCAGCCTATTATCAGCAAGCTGAAAAAGTAGGCAAAACAGTTTCTGACGAGCCTGCAAAGAGGTGACGGGCATGAACGTGACGATGAAGCTGACTGGATTGTTAATCATCTTGCTGGTCGGGGTAGTTTTGGGATTGCAAACGGCTGAGCGTGGAATATCCAAGGTGAGTGGAGTGCCTGAGGGGCAGGCGCAAACCTTTTCCATCAAAAAAGTGGACCAAGGGCAAGTGGAGATCGCGGTAATGGGCAAGCAGGTTCAGACTGCCAACCCGAAGGAAATGGTCAACTACGTCAGTCGGATTGGTTTGACTTTGGGTGGAAGCATTAAAAGTGGGGCGCAGAGTTTTGTCGATTGGGTAGGGAGTTATTTTGAACCGTGAAAATGGTTTATGCGCAAAAAGAAGGGGTGCAGAAAGCCCCAGTGACAAAAGACCCGTACAGGCGGGTCTTTTGCATGTGACCACAGATGCTTCACTCAATCTGCTTAAACAGTGCAAGTAAGGCTACATCAACAATGAAAGGGCTATCATATAATTCTTTTACATAATTTTAAAACGCGAGTCAAATATTCTTTTTAATCAGTAAAGAGGTAATAGTTTGAATTTATTGTGTTGCGAAAAAATTGAATAAATGTCATAATGTCTACTGAAAGGTCTATTTTGGAAGTATATATCGGTGAGAGAGGTGAGCCACGTGTCACATCCTGTCCTACAAATCGAAAACCTGCAAACGCACTTTTTCACGGACCGCGGCCAAATCCCTGCCGTTGATGGCGTGACGATCACGGTACAAAAAGGAGAAGTAGTCGGTATCGTAGGCGAATCCGGCTGCGGAAAGAGTGTTACCTCCCTTTCCGTTATGAAGCTAGTACCCAATCCCCCAGGGAGAATCGTGGGAGGCTCGATTAAATTCAAGGGGGAGGATCTCGTATCTGTCGACGAAAAGCGAATGAGAGACATCCGCGGAAATGAAATTGCGATGATCTTTCAGGAGCCGATGACATCGTTAAATCCGGTGTTTACGATTGGAGACCAGATAGGAGAATCAGTCCGATTACATACGAAGGCGAGCAAAAAGGACGCAAGAGCACGTGCCATTGAGATGTTGAAAAAAGTCGGAATTCCTCGAGCGGAAGCTATCGTCGATGAATACCCGCACCAGCTTTCTGGGGGCATGCGACAACGCGTCATGATTGCGATGGCAATGGCTTGCAATCCAGCGCTTTTAATTGCAGACGAGCCTACTACCGCGCTCGACGTGACGATTCAAGCGCAGATTTTGGACCTGATGCGCCAACTCAACCGGGAAGCAGACACAGCTATTCTCCTCATTACCCACGATCTTGGGGTCGTTGCGGAAATGTGTCACCGCGTCGTGGTGATGTACGCAGGCAACGTGATTGAACAAGGTGATGTTCGTACGATCTTAAAAAATCCGAAGCATCCTTATACGATCGGCTTGTTGAATTCGTTGCCGAAGCTGGAAGAATCACAGGAGCGTCTCTATTCAATTCCAGGCAACGTCCCGATTCCGGGTTCGCTTACTGTCGGATGCCGTTTTGCACCTAGATGCGATAAAGTATCAGACCGATGCCGCAGTGAGATGCCAGAATTAAAAGTGGTAGGGGACAATCACCTTTCCCGCTGCTGGCTGACCGAATAACCCGAGAGGAGCATGCAGGTGGCTGAAGATCTTCTGATCGTAAAAAATTTGAAAAAATACTACCCAATCACAGGCGGTGTTCTTGGAGGGGAAGTAGGTGTAGTGAAGGCGGTAGATGATGTATCGTTTACCGTTAAGAGTGGAGAAACTTTGGGGCTGGTAGGTGAGAGTGGCTGTGGAAAGTCCACGACTGGACGTTCCTTGCTGCGACTGATTGAACCTACTTCCGGTGAAATCAACTTTGACGGGACAGATGTCATGTCGCTTTCCACAGATGCGATGAGAAAGATGCGACGTGACATGCAAATTGTCTTTCAGGACCCGTTTGCTTCACTCAATCCTAGACATAATATTGAGAAAATTTTGGAAGAGCCCTTGATTGTACATGGTTTGGGTTCTTCGGCAGAGCGAAAAAAGCGCGTGCAGGAAATGCTGGAGATCGTTGGTCTGAGCAGCTATCACGCGAGCCGCTATCCGCATCAATTCAGTGGAGGACAGAGGCAGCGGATCGGCATTGCGAGAGCGCTGATGCTCAAGCCCAAATTGATCGTTGCGGATGAGCCCGTGTCTGCACTGGACGTGTCCATTCAGTCACAGGTGCTCAATCTCATGCAGGATTTGCAACGCGAATTCGGCCTTACATACTTGTTCATTGCCCACGATTTGAGTGTAGTGCGTCATATCAGTGATCGGGTAGGCGTGATGTACCTTGGAAGAATTGTCGAGCTGACGACGAGTAGCCAATTGTATTCCAATCCGCTCCATCCGTATACGAAAGCACTGCTGTCGGCGGTACCTTCGCCAGACCCTGATGCGGTACGAGAAAGAGTCATCCTCCAGGGAGATGTGCCGAGCCCTGCAAAGCCTCCAAGTGGCTGTACATTCCATACGAGGTGTCCCCATGTAACAGAGGAGTGCCGTACTGTGCGACCAGAATTTATGGACGCAGGCGACGGACACTTTGTTGCTTGTCACTTATACAAGTCCTAATCGACAAAAGGGAGTCTTGTAAAGGGGGGATGCAAAGCAGGAGGTATTGTATCGACCATCTACCAAAAAGGAACATGCGACCATTATTAGAAAAAGGGGGATGATTTCATGAAGAAGAGAGTTCTCTCCGCAACCATGACCAGCCTAGTGGCGCTGGCCATGCTGATTGCTGGATGCTCTAGCACTCCAACGACACAAGCGCCGGCAGAACAACCAAAGACAGAAACTCCGGCACCTGCAACTGAGCCTGCAAAAACTGGACCGAAGCAATTAATCGTCGGTCGCGGTGCAGACACAAAAGGGCTTGACCCAATCACTCAAACAGATGGTGAGACATTCAAAGTAACAGAGAACATCATGGATACTTTGATCGGTTTCGCTGACGGCTCAACAGAGCTCGCTCCATCGTTGGCTGACAAGTGGGAAGTATCTCCTGATGGTCTTGTTTATACGCTGACATTGAAATCTGGCGTCAAGTTCCACGACGGTACAGATTTCAATGCAGAGGCGGTCAAATACAACTTTGAGCGCTGGAGCGACAAGAGCCATCCACAGCATTCACCAGAGGGCTTCGAGTATTACATCAGCCAATTCGGTGGATACAAGGGTGACGCGAATCACATTATCAAATCTGTGGAAGCAGTCGATCCTACCACTGTAAAGTTCACCTTGACTCGTCCATTGGCTCCATTCCTTGCTAACCTCGCGATGTCTCCTTTCGCGATTGGTTCTCCTGAAGCATTGAAGAAGGATGTTAAGAAATTCAATGAGCACCCAATCGGTACAGGGCCTTTCAAATTCGTAGAGTGGAAGCGCAACGACACCATCACTCTCGAGAAAAACCCTGATTACTGGAACAAAGGGTTCCCGAAATTGGATAAATTGGTATTCAAGGTCATTCCAGAAAACACGGCGCGTCTGACTGCTTTGGCATCAGGTGAGATCGATTTGATGGATGGTTTGAACACAGATGATATCCCAGCAGTAAAAGACAACAAAGAGCTGCAACTATTCCTCCGTCCTACTAATAACATTGGTTATATTGGCTTTAACGTAGAGAAGAAGCCACTCGACAATCCAAAAGTTCGTGAAGCCATTGCTTATGCAATTAACAAACCTGAAATCGTAACGGCCTTCTTCGATGGCGTTGGAGAACCAGCAGTCAACCCAATGCCAAAGACCATGTGGGGACATAACAACGATATTAAAGATCGTGAGTTCAACCTCGATAAAGCAAAACAATTGCTTGCAGAAGCAGGACATCCAAACGGTTTCAAAATCAAATTCTGGGCAATGCCAGTACCGCGTCCATACATGCCTGAAGGTGTGAAGATTGCAGAAGCAATCCAGCAAGACATGAAGAAAATTGGGATTGATGCTGAGATCGTGACGATGGAATGGGCAACGTACTTGGAAAAGACTCGTTTGGGTGAGCAAGAAATGTTCATGCTTGGTTGGACAGGTGACAATGGCGACCCTGACAACTTCTTGGCTGTCTTGCTCGACAAAAACAGCATTGGCAGCAACAACTATACACGCTGGGCAAACGACGAAGCTTCTCAATTGATGATGAAAGCTCAATCCACTCCAGTGCAAGCAGAGCGTGAAAAACTGTACAAACAAGTACAAGAGATCATTTTCAAAGACGTGCCAATGGTTCCGCTGGCACACTCTACACCAGCATTGGCAGGAAAAGCGAATATCGTAGATTACAACCCGCATCCAAAAGGGACTGAAAGTTTGGAAAAGGTAGATATCAAGTAAGCTGATTCATAGTAAAAGGGTAAGAGGAGTGCATACCTCTTCTTACCCTCCTTTCATTATTTAGCGATTATTTTATGCAGGAAGGCGAGGAGATGGCATTGCTAGCTTACAGCATTCGAAGAATTTTAATGCTCATTCCTGTCTTAGTGGGCATGTCAATCATCGTTTTTTCCATTATTCGTGCCATCCCTGGTGATCCGGCTTTGACGATTTTGGGAGAAAAGGCAACACCACAAGCGATTGCAGACATACGAGAAGCATTGGGATTGAATAATCCGTGGTACATACAGTATTTCGATTATATGAAAGATATTTTGAGCGGAAATCTTGGGGAATCATTGCAAACGAATGCGCCGATTTCAGATGAAATCATACCTTATTTGGCGGCGACGACTGAACTTACGATTGTGAGTATGCTGATTGCGGTGTTTATCGGTGTAAATGCAGGGATTCTTTCTGCGTGGAAGCAAAACTCCTGGTTTGACTACAGTGCGATGTTGATCGCCTTGGTTGGTGTATCCATGCCAATTTTTTGGCTAGGTTTGATGGAGCAGTGGGTGTTTGCCCAAGAACTGAAATGGCTGCCATCAGTTGGTCGCGACAATTCGCGTAATCCCGTAGAGGCCATTACGCACTTTTATATACTGGATACGATGATTGCTGGTCAGTGGGATCAGCTATGGGAAGTCATCAAGCATTTGATCCTGCCGGGAATCGCGTTAGGTACGATCCCAATGGCGATCATTGCGCGCATCACTCGTTCGAGCATGCTGGAAGTCATGCGTGCCGACTATGTCAGAACCGCTCGTGCAAAAGGACTGACACAGTTCTGGGTCGTGTACAAGCATGCGCTGAAAAATGCGATGATCCCTGTCTTGACTGTAATTGGTTTGCAAACAGGGTTGCTGCTGGGTGGAGCCGTTTTGACAGAGACAATCTTCGGATGGCCAGGTGTCGGTCGTTATATTGTGACCGCCATTGGAAACCGTGACTATCCGGTTATCCAATCCGGTATCCTTGTGATCGCGACGATTTTCGTCCTGATCAATCTCTTGGTCGACCTTCTGTACGCCTATATCGATCCACGCATCAAATATCGTTAAGGAGGGACGAAGAGACATGGCACAACCACAATTACAACCACGAGATCAGGTAGTACCTTTAAAAGTGAAGCAAGAAGAAGTAGTCTCTCCTTGGAAGGATGCATGGAGGACGCTACGAAAAAACAAGCTGGCGCTGGTGGGCTTCGGGATTATTTTGTTTTTCATTGTTGTGGCAGTTTTAGCTCCATGGATTGCTCCGTATCCGTACGACGAAGGCCAGCTCGTGATGAAAAACAAGCCACCTTCCGAAGAGCATTGGTTTGGAACAGATTACAATGGTCGCGATGTGTTTAGTCGCGTTATTTATGGGGCTCAAATCTCCTTGTGGGTAGGGACGTTCTCTGTCATTGGCTCCGTTCTTGCAGGGACCTTGCTCGGGCTGTTGGCAGGATATTATGGCAGATGGATTGATACGATCATTTCGCGTCTCTTTGATATTATGCTTGCCTTTCCAAGTATTCTTTTGGCGATTGCCGTTGTTGCCATCTTGGGGCCTTCTTTGCAAAACGCCTTGATTGCAATTGCGATTATTAACATTCCGACATTCGGACGGTTAGTGCGCGCCCGCGTATTGAGCTTGAAGGAAGAAGAATTCGTCATGGCCGCACGGGCAATTGGGATGAAAAATTCCCGGATTATCATGCAGCATATTTTGCCGAACAGCCTTGCGCCAATCATTGTGACCGGGACGATGGGGATTGCCACAGCGATTATCGAAGCAGCAGCACTTGGCTTTCTTGGACTGGGAGCACAAGCGCCAGAACCGGAATGGGGAAAAATGCTCGCTGATTCACGACAGTACATTCAGAAAGCACCATGGACTGTTATTTTTCCAGGGCTCTCTATCATGCTGACAGTTCTCGGCTTTAACTTAATTGGGGACGGCTTGCGCGATGCACTCGACCCACGGATGAAGAGCTAGTCCAATCGCAAAAAGACAGAAGGGGGCTGGAGATGCCCGGTCCTTCTGTCTTTTCTTGGTTTAGCCTTCTTCCATGAAGGTGCGGCACAACTGATTGAAAACAGGAGCAGCTTTCGTGATGACTTGATGTTTCACGTTAGGGATCATCTCGAGTTTTGTTTTTGGCAATTTCATGGTAAGCATCTGCGCATAATGGTGCATCCGTTGATCTTGTTTGCCATAGGCAAGTAAAATCGGAAGCTGGATGTTGCCCAAACGCTCCGTACATTGATAACGATGTCCCGCAGCATAAAGGTATTTTAAGCTGTTGGGATCTGTTTTGGAGGCGTGCGCCGTCCATTTTTCCTGCATTTCTGGGTCATCGACATGTGAGGAAGCAATCGAACGGGCAAGAAGAGGAACTCCGTGAAGCATCGACAACGCCTGCCCCATCCAAAATCGTCCATGTAAATACAGGTCATTCACTTCGGAAAAACCGCTCACGAGTATGGCGCCTTTTGTAGCATCTGAATAGCGAAGACAATATTCAAGAGCGATAGAAACACCTTGGGAGTACCCCAAAATAAAGGGACGTTCAATGCCGAGTGACCGGACAAGCGTATGGAGCTGTTCTGCCAGCTCCCCAATGGAAAAGGGCTTCTCCATCGGTGAACTGTCGCCATGTCCAGGCAAATCAGGGACAATGAGCTGATATGTATCCGCGAGTGTTTGCTGATAAACAAAATTGATAGAGCCGATGCATGGCGCATGGATACACAATAACGGCTGACCTTTTCCCGAAATGTGAAAAGCAAACTGCTTGCCATCCTGATGGACGAGTATTTGTTCCATTTTCGTTTTCACCCCACCCTTAGGTTGTCCGATACGAAGTAGATTTTTCAATTGAAGTCTTCTTTTTTTGATGGGGAAGTGGTATTCTCGCAATAGAATAATTGGTGAAAGCAGGGTGAAGAAGTTGTTTCAAGAGCGCATTTCGAAGCTCCACACGTTTTTGACAGAGCAAGAGCTGAACGCGGTGTTGATTACCTCTCCCAAGCACGTCTACTATTTGACCGGATTTTTTACAGACCCGCATGAACGTTTTATGGGTCTCGTTATTCCTGCTGAGGGAAAACCTTCTTTAATTGTACCTGCTCTTGATCGTGAGGCAGCGGCAGAGGCTTCGTTCGTTCAAGATATCCATACACATACGGATATCCAAAACCCGTATGAAATCCTCAAGCAAGTGTTACCAGTGAATTTGACGAAGCTCGGTATTGAGAAAAGTCATATGACTGTCGAGCGCTATGAAGCACTTGGACAAGTTGTTCTGGCGTCGAGCTATGTGGACGTGGAAGAGCCACTGCGTGAAATGCGTTTGATCAAATCCGCGGATGAAGTGGATCGTCTGAAGCATGCTGTTCAGTTGGTCGAGGATTCCTTGCGGGAGACCCTGAAAAAAGTCAAGACAGGCATGACCGAGACGGAAATCGTAGCTGAGCTGGAATTCCAGATGAAGCGCTTGGGTGCGGAAGGTCCATCCTTCACATCCATGGTATTGGCAGGGGAGAAGTCGGCACTGCCACACGGGAAACCAGGAACGCGCCAGGTGCAAGAAGGCGACTTGCTTTTGTTTGATATTGGAGTAGCAGCGAACGGATATGTATCCGATATTACCCGTACCTTTGCTGTAGGCGAGATCAGTGCCCAGCTTCAAGAAATTTACGAGACAGTATTGGCTGCCAACGAAGCGGCAATTGCTGAGATTCGTCCGGGTGTGACCTTTGCGCATTTGGATAAAACCGCTCGCGATGTCATCACTGCAAAAGGCTACGGAGAATACTTCATGCACCGTCTGGGGCATGGACTTGGGATGGATGTACATGAATATCCGTCTGTTCACAGCCAGAACCAAGAAGTGCTTCGTCCAGGGATGGTCTTTACGATCGAGCCGGGCATCTATCTGCCAGGTGTAGGCGGAGTGCGGATTGAAGATGATGTATTGGTTACGGAAACGGGCGTTGAAATTCTCACGCAGTTCCCGAAAAAACTGACTTCTATCAACTAATGAATAAATCGTAAAAATTGAATACGTATCGAATGGTGCTGGATGGCATATGCCGTCAGCTTAAAAGGGAAGTCCGGTGAGAAACCGGCGCGGTCCCGCCACTGTAACGAGGAGCGCCTAGCGTATAGCCACTGTTTTTTGCGAGACAAAAAATGGGAAGGTAGCTGGGTGTGTTGATCCGTAAGCCAGGAGACCTGCCATGCGATCATTTACAATCGACCCACGAGGATGGGGCAGATGTGGAAGCAGTCTATGAAAGGGCGCCTTTGTGCCTGCTTATAGCTATATCTACGTTTGTCATGCACCTCCCGATAGAAATGGGGGGTGCTTTTTTTGTGGAGGATTTGGTTCAACCCATCATATACATATAGAAAAGGGGATTACAGATGGTTAAGGCAAACAAATCACATACAGTAATGAAAGGACTAGCTTTCGGTATCATGACAGCTGCCATGCTTTTGGTTTCGGCATGCGGCTCCACTACGACAACACAGGCTCCAGCCAAAACAGAACAAACAGCTGCACCAGCAGCAGAGGGCAAGGCTGTAACACTCACCAATAATGGTATCGAAATGACTTATCCAACAGCACCTGAGCGTGCTGTGACATTGAACCAACACGTCACCGAAATCATGTTGACATTGGGCCTTGCTGATAAAATGGTCGGAACCGCTTACCTAGACGATGAAATCCTTCCAGAGTTAAAAGCAGATTACGACAAGATTCCGGTACTGTCTGATAAGTATCCTACGAAAGAAGTGCTGCTGGCAGCGAACCCAGACTTCGTGTACGCCGGATGGAAAAGCGGATTCGGCGAAAAGGGCGTAGGATCGATGCAGGATTTGGAAAAAGTCGGCATCAAATCGTATCTGCAAGCGTCATCTAGTATGCCTGGCCCGACAATCGACGATGTGTTTGCAGACATTACGAATATTGGACGCATTTTCCGTGTGGAAGACAAAGCTGATGATTTGATCAACAAAATGAAGAGTGAAATGGACCAAACGCTTAGTAAAATTGGCAAGGTGGACGAGCCACTTAAAGTGTTCGTGTACGACAACGGGGAAGACAAACCATTCACAGCAGCCAACAACTACATGACGTCCTTAATCAAGACTGCTGGCGGTAAGAACATTTTTGATGACATTCAAAAGGGTTGGGCAGAGGTTAGTTGGGAACAAGTAGTGAGTCGCAATCCAGACGTGATTATTATCGTAGACTACGGTGATAGAACCGTTGAGCAAAAACGTAATTTCCTTTTGACAAAAAAAGAACTGGCGGATATCCCGGCGATTAAAAATCAACGACTAATGGTATTGCCATTGTCTGCGGCTTCTGAAGGCGTTCGAGCACCGATTGCGCTAAAAATTTTGGCGGAAGGACTCTACCCGGATAAATTCAAATAGAGTACACCCCTTTTAAGGGAGGGAATAGCACTGCAACAGATCAAGTTACCTTATATTATCATTACTCTACTGGTCGGACTCTTCCTCTCCATTACGTTCGCAGTTACCTTGGGATCAGTGGAGATTAAGCCGACAACGGTATGGAAAATCGCCTTATCAAAAATTCCGATGTTGACCCAATGGATTGAGATGGATTGGTCCAAAGGGGAGCAAACGATTATTTGGGATATTCGCTTTCCGCGTGTACTTTTGGGGGCGATCGTCGGAGCAGGTCTATCTGTCGTGGGAGTAGCGATCCAGTCGTTGGTTCGCAACTCCCTGGCTGACCCGTATGTGTTAGGTGTATCTTCAGGTGCTTCGGTTGGAGCTACCTCGGTGATTATATTCGGAGCATTCAGCATGTACGGGCAGTATGCGCTATCTTTTGGCGCTTTTACAGGCTCCCTTGTGTCAATCATTCTCATTTTTACGCTATCCCGTATTGGAGGACAAAACTCGACGGTACGCCTGCTCATGGCCGGAATTGCGATATCTGCGATCTTGTCGGCCATTACTAGTCTCCTTGTTTTTTCAGCCCCGAATGAGCATGGAATTGGGACGGTCCTGTTTTGGTTAAGTGGTAGTTTGGCTGGTGGGAAATGGGAGTACCTGACGATCCCAACATTGATTGTCGTCATCTGTCTCATCGTCTTAATGGCCCAATATCGCTCGCTCAATGCGATGTTGATGGGAGAGGAGTCAGCGGGGACATTAGGGGTTAATACGGTACAATTCCGCAAGCTTCTCCTGGTGATCACGGCACTGCTCACGGGGGTGATCGTATCCATCGCGGGATCAATCGGTTTTGTTGGATTAATGATGCCCCACATCGTCCGTGTGATGGTCGGATCAGATCACAGACGTGTTCTTCCTGTCAGCGCTTTGTTTGGCGCGATATTTCTCATCTGGGTTGATGTAGTCGCCAGGCTTGCATTTGCACCGGAAGAGCTTCCGATTGGTATTTTGACAGCGCTGTGTGGAGGCCCATTCTTTATCTGGTTGATGTTGCGGAGTTCTTATTCCTTTGGAGGTAGCGGACGATGAATTTACTGGTTGAGAATATATCGGTCGAACTGGAGAAAAAGGGAATCCTTCGCAACGTCAGTCTGGAGGTACGCTCCGGAGAGTTTGTGGGGCTGATCGGGCCGAATGGCAGCGGGAAGTCCACGTTGCTAAAAAGCATTTATCGCGTACTGAAGCCGCGTTCGGGATGGATCTCGCTCGATGGCGATGACGTGTACAAGTTAACCTCACGTCAAAACGCTCAGCGAATGGCGGCAGTACGGCAGGAGACCTCTGTGGAATTCGATTTTTCGGTAACCGAAATCGTGAATATGGGACGTGCCCCGCATAAGCGACTATTTCAGTCCGATAACGCAGAAGACGTTCAAATTTGTGAAGAAGCACTACAGCGAGTAGGGATGCATACATACGCTGATCGCAGTTTTTTCAGTTTATCGGGTGGGGAGAAGCAGCGGGTGCTGATTGCCAGAGCTTTGGTGCAACAAGCCCAGTTTCTTGTCCTTGATGAACCGACGAATCATTTGGATGTTCGATATCAGTTGCAGGTGATGGATCTGGTCAAAAATCTTGGGATTACGGTCTTGTCCTCGTTGCATGATCTCAATATCGCTGCGATGTACTGTGATCGGCTGTACGTGATCTGTGAGGGGGAAATCGTTACATCGGGGACGCCAGAGGAAGTCTTGACACCCAATCTGATACGGGATGTTTTCGGAGTAGAGACAGAAGTGACGACGCATCCCATTACAGGCAAAAAACATGTGTATTTCTACTCGGAAGCGATCCGTGTGAAGCCATCTATCCAGAAGGTAATGAGTGGGGCCAACTGATAGGGTCAAGTTGAGTATCTTTGATTTTCATAAGAGGGGATGCCTAGTCGGCGTCCTTTTTTGTTAAGTGGACGGCATATGTTTTTCAAATAAATTTTTTATCATACAAAAAATTGTTGAAGACAAATTTGCAGAATAGTATGTTTAAAGAAAGGAATGAAATTGATGATGAGGTGATGGCCTTATGTCCAAAGTGGAACAACGTTTAAAAGAGTTAGGGTATGAGTTGCCGCCAGTTCCTCCAACCATGGCGAATTATGTGTCTTGTGTACAGACTGGCAATGTCATTTATACATCCGGTGCAGGGTGCTACATAAATGGAAGCCCTATGTATCTAGGCAGGCTGGGAACAGATGTGACGATAGAGCAGGGCTACGAGGCTTCGAAGGTCACGGTTCTTAATCTGTTAGCCATTTTGAAAAGCGAGATTGGTGATTTGGATCGAATCACACGGATTGTCAAGCTGTTCGCACTCGTCAGCAGCGCTCCTGATTTCTACGAGCAGCCGCGGGTGATTAATGGAGCTTCTGATTTTCTTATCGAAATTTTTGGTGAAGCGGGCAAGCATGCGAGAGCGGCAGCTGGGACATCTGTTCTTCCGTTTAACAACCCAATCGAAATTGAGATGATTGTGGAAGTGAACGAGGGGTAATATGAAAAACGTACATCCCATATTAGCAAGCTACATTCCGGTAGTAGAGGGACTGGCACGGACATTTGGCGAGCATTGTGAAGTGGTGTTACATGATCTAACAGGCGATATTTCATCATCGATCATTGCCATTTCCAACGGCCATGTCAGTGGCAGGCAGATCGGTTCACCAGTTACGAATCTGGCACTGCAAGCTTTACGTACGGCGAAGGTCAGTGAAGAAGCTTTTGACCTCAATTACCGCAACGATACCATCAAAGGTAAACAGATCAAATCAAGCTCCATTTACATCAAGGATGAACAAGGAGAGGTCATTGGCAGTCTGTGCATCAATCTTGATATCACTCATCTCGCAATGGCGCAATCATTCATCGAATCGATGATGGTGATCCAAGACAAGCGTGATGCAGAAAAAGCGGAAGAGAACTTCGCTCCGACTGTCGGGACTTTAATGGAACAAATGATAGAGGACTGCCTGAAACGGACAGGCAAACCAATCGCCCTGATGCAAAAAGAAGAGAAAATTCAATTTATCCACCAGTTGGATGAAATGGGTCTCTTTTTGATCAAAGGAGCCGTGCAATACGTCGCGGATTTGTTGGATATATCCAAATTCACGGTTTACAACTATCTCGATAAGAAAAATCCATAGAACAAGATGGGAGTTGACCCGTATGACGGAAGTAACGAGAGAACAGGCGCGCAAATTTCATGACGGTGTTCACGTATTGGATGGGCATTTTGATCTGCTGATGGATGTGGAGATACAGCGTGGATACGGTCGAACCAAAATGATCGAGACGGAGTATTTGCCACGGTTCCAGAAGGGTGGCGTGCATTCCATCGTGGCAGCCGTGTTCGTAGAGGATGCGTTTGTACCAGAGATGAGTCTGCGCAAGGCGCTCAACCAGATTAGCGCTCTGCACGCAGAGGCGGCAGAGTCTCCCGAGCACATCATCATCGCCAAAAATCTGGATGATTTGCAACGGGCAAGAGCGGAGCAAAAAGTATCGTTCATCCTCTCGTTGGAAGGGGCAGAACCGCTGCATAATGACCTGAGTCTCTTGCGTGTCTTTTATGAGCTCGGAGTACGGATGATGGGGCTGGTTTGGAGTCGGCGCAACTTCGTTGGGGACGGCAGCTTTTTTGCACCGGTACGCGAAGGGAAAAAAGGGGGCATCACTGATTTCGGTGTTCGTCTCATCGAGGAAGCGGAAAAGCTGGGCATCGTCATCGATGTGAGCCATTTGAATGACGAAGGGTTCTGGGACGTGATGGAAATCGCTGAAAAGCCAGTGATTGCTTCTCATTCCAACAGCCGAGCAGTCGTGCCGACGATGCGCAATCTGACAGATGAGCAGATCAAAGCGATTGCGGAAAAGGATGGGCTTGTCGGGCTGAATGCATTTAGCATGTTCACAGCCACTAACAGCGCTGACGCAACTATCGAGAGACTGATTGATCATGTTGACTATATGAAAAAGCTTGTCGGAGCAAGGTGCATCGGTATTGGCTTAGACCTGTGCGATGATTTGACGAAATATTTGCCCTTGGACAAGATTGCCAAAACCAAAGAAATGCCATTTGATGTAGTGAAAGGCCATGCGTCACTTCCGGAAATTACGCGTGAGCTGATGAAGCGCGGGTACACGGATGCAGAAATCGAAGGAATCTTGGGTGGTAATTTCCTCAGAGTGTATCAGGAAGTGTGGAAGTAGAACGGATAACGGGAGGAATGACGGATGGCACAGACTGGACACAAACAAGCTTCTTTTGGCTATTATCAATCTGGCATCAAGGTAGCTGATATACGCTTTGAGGATGGGGAAGTTTGGCATCGGGGCACAGGTTGGGATACGGGTGGTGCAGCTGAAGGTCTGTTTGCACAACTGGCTGAACGGGAAGCAGCCTACGAGTTGCCTCTCCTCACCCTGGCACAAAAGCTGCCCGCATGGGAGCAAATCGACTGGGAGAGCGAACAAGTCGTGTTTCCGGAAAGCGGAGGGCACTACCAACGCCACCTATCCATCGAAGGAACAGGTCCCGCAGGGCAAAAGCAAGCGTGGATCTGGGCGGTGCGCGAAGCAGCGCAGCCAATTGACTTGATCATTTGTGAGAATGAAGTCATCGCGTTTGTGCTGACGGGTCGTGGAGATAGTGTCGTATTGGCAAAAGCAGGGTGGGAGGATTTGACGCCGCTTTCGATGTGGCAGGACCCTCTGCTGTCCGAAGTTAACTACGGTGTACATCATTTGGGTAGGCATGATGTAGAGATGAGAGATGGCATTCGTTTGACGACCGAGGTTTGGCTACCCGCGGGTATAACAGAAGGACAGCGAGTCCCAACTATTTTCATGCGCACTCCCTATGGACGAATGGATGGCATTTTTCGACGTTTACCCTTTGTAGCTCGCGGATATGCGCTGGTTGTTCAGGATACGCGGGGACGTGAAGATTCCGAGGGAGAGTGGATTCCACTCGTTCACGAGCGCAATGATGGAGACGACAGCCTCAACTGGATCGCGAGTCAGAAGTGGTCGGATGGCAGCATCGGGATGCTCGGCGGATCGTATGTCGGGTATGTGCAGTGGGCTGCGGCCGCAAGCGGAAATCCACATCTGAAGGCGATTTTCAGCTACGTGACAGTAGGAACACCTTACGTGGACATTCCACGCAAAGGGGGAACGATTCTTGGTGGTCTGTCATGGATTTTCATGATGGCGGAGAAGCGTCGAAATGTCGCGGCCCTCTCTCGGGATGATTGGAGTGAGGTCATCAAGGTGCGCCCAATCAAGGAAATCCCGCAAAAAGTGCTGGGAAAAGAAATCCCGTTTTGGACAAAATGGATGGAACATCCGGACGGAGACGAGTTCTGGGGTATGTCAGACTGGAAACGGCATGCGGATCAGGTAAAGGTGCCTGCACTTCTCGTATCAGGCTGGTATGACGACAACGGGATGGGGACGAGCGAATCGTGGGAGGTTGTCTCGCGAAATGTGCCAGAGCACGCCAGACTCATCTTGGGGCCGTGGTATCACAAGGCGAATACGACGCGAGAAATCCATCATGTGCCCTTTGGAAACAACGCAATCCGCTACGATCTGGATGTGACACAGCTCCGCTGGTTTGACCGCTATTTAAAAGGAGTAGAAAATGGCGTCGATCAAGAGCCACGTGTTGAGTACTACATGGTGGGAGAAAACGAATGGAAGACCTCGCAGACTTGGCCGCCAGCGGAGACGACGCTTTCGAATCTGTATCTGAGCAGTGGGGGAAACGCTAATACGAGCAACGGAGATGGAACATTGACCCTGTCTATCCCAGGTGAACAGGTGGCGGATACATACAGCTATGATCCACTAGACGCAGCACCGTATCTGCTGGATTTGTCTGAGAATGAAAACAGCGTACCGGAAAACTATCGTGATGTGGAAGAACGGGCAGATGTCCTAGTCTACACATCAGAGCCATTGGAAGAGGAAGTCGTCATCGCGGGAGAAATCTCAGCTGTTATCTATGCATCCACTTCAGCGCGTGATACAGATTGGCTGGTCCGGCTGTGTGATGTAGATGAGGAAGGCAATTCGATTCGTCTATCGGACGGGATTATTTGCGCACGCTATCGTCACTCATTCGAAGAGCCCGAGCTACTTGTTCCTGGACAAATCGAATGCTATGAGATTCGCATGACTAAGATCGCCAATGTCTTCCGAAAAGGTCATCGCATTCGCGTCTCGGTTACTTCTGGCGCCGAGAACTTCTCGTTCCCCAATCCGAATACAGGCAACGATCTGGCAACGGAAACCGAGACGGTCATCGCCTCGCAACGTGTCTATCATGACAGCCAGTATCCGAGTCATATCAAGCTCCCTCTCTTGCGTTCTGGGGGAAGCAAGCAATCTTCAGGAGGTATCTAAAGCATTATGACTGTGTACAGTTGCAGAATATGCAAGTTCCGTTACGACGAGTGGCTAGGTGATACGAAAAATGGCGTCCCGCCCGGGGTGCCTTTTCCTCATTTAGCAAGTTCGGTGTGTACCGATTGTGGGATGAGCGAGGAAGGTCGGCACTTGCCGCTTCCTGAAACCAAGTACACAAATGTAGAAGCTACGTATTACGATCAATTTGCCGGGAAGGCCAGCATCGCTTTTTATCGAAACTGGTTGCTGCGAGAAGCGGAGCAATCACCGGTCTCCGTGCTGGAGCTGGGTGTCGGAACAGGGAGAATTGCTATTGAGCTGGCACGGAATGACTTGTCAGTCTGCGGGATCGATTGGAGCCCGGATATGCTGGAGATGGCCTCGAAAAAGAAACGGCGCATGTTAAAAGGGAAAGAAGAACGACTGGAGCTGGTAGAACAAAATATGTGGGAGCTGGAGCTGGATCGGCAATTTACGCATGTGCTTCTTCCGGAAGGGATTTTTCAGCAGGCCACCTGTAGAGACAAGCAACGTCAATTGCTTTCGGTCATCCACGATTACATAACAGAGGACGGAACAGTGGCAATTGACGTACTCTTGCCGCCAGTAAAAAATCAATGGACAACGATGCAACGCAAATTCGTTTTCCCGGACCGTATGGTGTATCAAAAGGTAGAGGGGGAAACCTCACTCTTGGATCAGAAGTTCCGCTACACGCTTACTTATGAGACTTTTCTTGAACAGACTGAGCAGCCAAGGTATCGCGTAGAGCGCGAGATGGCGCTGCTTTTGCCTACTGAGGTTGAGCTGTTATTGGAAGGAGCAGGCTTTCACGTCACTCATAGCAAAGAGAATGTATTCCACAAGCAAGACTTCGAGCCGAGTCAGGCGGACGAGGGTTATGATATGGATCGTTGGCAGCATGGTGGGTATCCATTCGCTGAACCTGTCGGGACACCGGGTGGAGCTACTCGCTGGACGATTTTGGCGAAAAAAATATCCTCCTCCACTTTGTAACAAAAAGTCTGCTACTGCATCTAACCAGTATGAATGCGAGTGAAGGAGGTCGCGCCCTTGGAAAAATTGCAGCCAACGACAGATGCTGCGTTTGAACAAATCATGAGGGAATATGGGACCCGTGTGCTTCGACTCGTCACTTTTCTGGTTAAAGATCGTAGCTTGGCAGAGGATATTACGCAGGATGTATTCGTTAAGGTGTATCGGCATCTTCCCCGATTTCGGCAGGAGAGCAGTGTGCACACATGGTTGTATCGAATCGCGGTTAATGAGTGCAAAGGTTATTTGCGTTCTTGGTCGTTCCGTCATCTCCTTCCCCGCTCGTGGATTAGACAGGATGGGAAGCTTTCAACAGAAAGTCTTGTGCTCGATCAAGCCGAGAGGGACCAGCTCGTATTAGAAGTGTTGCAGCTTCCTCCGCTCTATCGTCAAGCGATTGCCCTTCATTACTATGCGGATTTATCCATCGGAGAGGTGGCGGATGTGCTTGGGGTAACGGAAGGAACGGTCAGAACTCGGTTGCATAGGGCCAGACAACAGCTTCGGCAAAGTATGGGAGAAGGGAGGGACTGGGAATGGACGAAAACCGATGGCTCACGGACTTAAAGGAACGGGCAGATCAGACCATTTTTCGTGATGTACAGTTCACTGCATCGATGGAAGAGCGAGTGCGGCAGAGGATGAGACCCCAGACAGGGTGGTTGACTGGCTGGAGGAAGCTAGCCTTGCCGGGCGTTATTCTGACTATGGGCTTGCTATTGTGGTTCGGGCTCCCCATTCAGGAGGAGAGACAATCTGCACAGCATGAGGTGAGACCATCACAACAAGAGGTGCAAGTCCCCTCCTTGTTGCCAGGGGGCCAAATCGTCGAAGCGGATTTGTGGAAGTTGTCGCCTTCTTTGTCTTCCACTTACGAGAATCAGTCCTTTTCTTATTTGGGAGAAAAGCCTATCCGCATCATGACAGATCAGGACGGTTTCTACGAAGGGCAGACGCAGCGGGTGATATGGCTGTTGAATGGGGACTTTGCACAAAAAGTAGAGATCACTGCTTACAATACGGATGGGACCCGTCTGTCATTGGGCAGCTACGAGGTTATGGACTCGTTATACGATGCAGATGGTCATTTTCCATCAGGGATCGTGTTACCTGAACCGGGAAAATGGAAGCTGGAAGTAAGATCGGGAGGCAAGCATCTCGGACAGGTGTTTGTAGAGGTGAAAAAAGGGATAGCACCTGCGAATCGTCAACTGGTCGGGCCTATCATTCAGCAGTATTTGGAGACGGAAAGCGATGAGCTGGGGTGGCTGGGAAAACAACGCGAGATTAACGTCGAGCTCCTCGGAGTGGAAGCGCCAGATGCGGCGAAGCGAACCGTATACGCTTGGGTGAAAATAACGGGAAGCAATTCTTCCGCGCTCAGTGCACCGATGGTCTTTCAAATCGTCTACAATGGAAATGCTTATCAGGTAACGGACTTCCAAATGCCTGAGGACGGCAGCAACTACCAGAGCAGCCTGCAAAAACTGTTTCCACCTAAAGTGCTGGAGCAAGTTCACAATCGATCAAAAACAAAGTAAGAATGACAAAACGGACCTTTTCTTAACAGAAGGTCCGTTTTTAGCTATGGATGTCTATCCGTATATTTGAGCGCCTATCGCCCAGTACGTCCCAGCACGGCGTGGCAGGTTATCAGCATTCGCAACCATCACTGGGGGATGAGAAACCTGTGTGAAGCCGTTTTTCTCCAAATAAGCGTGAAACGCTGCTTGTTCATCCGGTACGTCTATCCGCACACGTCCCGTATGATGTTGCGTCAGCTTGAACAGGATGTGTTCAGCCATGATGGCATTTTCTGCGACGATCGGCCCCGCGATAAGATTGACCGGGCCTTGAACGGCGAAGCCATATCCGATAATCTTGCCGGAGCGATTTTTGGCTACCAGGCAGGTGGTAGCTTGTCCCATGCGTGTCTCGAGAAAATGAGTGCGTCTGCTACCTAGTGCTACTTTGTCCAATTCAACTATGCCTGGGAAATCGTCTAACCCCATTGGCACAATTTCAAACTCGTGATTGGCTTCGTTTTGCAGAGATGCTTCAGGTACAAAGCGGTCAGCTATAAACTTTCGAATACGATCCACTGTCTGGAACCCTAGGGTTTTGTACAATGGTTCTCCTTCTGGAGTTGCAATGAGCATGATCGTTGTATCGGTAGAAACAGACGCCATGCACGCCTGCATGAGCTGGCGGCCATACCCTTTGCCTTGTGACGAGGGATGGACGATTACCATACCGATGCTCGCAAGCTTGTCATCGTATGGGATGATAGCCGCACTTGAAAGTAGAGTGCCAGTCGCATCTTTGTGACCGAATACGGTACCGATAGACAGAATTGTGCGAATTTCCGATTCGTCGTAATCCCAACCTACGGAATCAGATAAGGCAATGAGTCCGGGAGTATCCGATATCGTTAAGCAATGCAAGCAAGAGTCAACGCTGTTCACTTTGATCATTCTCCGTTTCTTTCTTTGTGTTCACGGCGGTAGAACCTAATAGATCAGTTAATGCTTTCGCCATTTTTATACGAGTAGCTGCAAGGCGCGTTTCAGCTCCATGCGCATACAAAGGATCACTCCACGCGAACCCATCATGATGAAACCGTGGGGTGACATGCATATGAAAATGAGTCAGTTCGTTGAAAGCACCGCTGTTTTGACAAATGGTAACTCCAACCACCCCATGCTATTTACCACTTTAGCACAGGAAAAGTTTGGATACGAGAAAAAGGAGGCAAATGCCCGATTCTCTTTGGTTGCTCTTTATATCATCGGTTTGTTATAATTACTGTTAGTGTATTTTTTGCGAGGCGCAATCTGAACGTTTGAATGGATTCGCGTGGGAGGGAACGAACAACACATGGATCGTCGTGAAAGACAAAAAAGGATACGAAATTTTTCCATCATCGCCCACATTGACCATGGAAAGTCAACGCTGGCAGACCGCATTTTGGAGCTGACCGGTGCTTTGACTGCACGTGAGATGGAAGCCCAGTTTCTTGACACGATGGAGCTGGAAAAAGAGCGCGGGATTACGATTAAGCTGAATGCCGTGCGTTTGAACTATAAAGCAGATGACGGTGAGGAATACATTCTCCACCTGATTGACACCCCTGGACACGTCGACTTTACGTATGAAGTATCCCGCAGTTTGGCTGCCTGTGAAGGAGCTATTCTCGTCGTGGATGCGGCACAAGGGATCGAGGCCCAGACTTTGGCTAACGTGTATTTAGCGTTGGACAGCAACCTGGAGATCATTCCAGTTGTGAACAAGATCGACCTGCCGAGTGCAGAGCCTGAGCGTGTGAAGCAAGAGGTTGAGGACGTGATCGGTCTGGATGCCAGCGATGCAGTTCTGACTTCTGCCAAAGCAGGTATCGGAATTAAAGAAGTACTGGAAGCCGTTGTACAAAAAGTACCTGCTCCAGAGGGAGACCCGGATGCACCTCTGCAAGCTTTGATTTTCGACTCCTATTTTGATGCGTATCGTGGCGTTATTGCCTCCATCCGTGTCATCAACGGAACCTTGAAAAAGGGTATGAAGATCAAGATGATGGCGACTGGCAAGTCGTTTGAGGTTACCGAAATTGGTACATCGACACCACGCCAAACGCAAGTAGAAGAATTGACGGTTGGAGATGTAGGCTACGTAGCTGCTTCCATTAAAACAGTGGGAGACACCAGTGTGGGGGATACCATTACAGATGCAAGTCGCCCTGCTTCTGAACCGCTACCTGGTTACCGGAAGATCAACCCGATGGTTTTCTGCGGTTTGTACCCAATCGAAACGAACGAGTACAACGATCTGCGCGATGCATTGGAAAAGCTACAGCTAAACGATGCGTCCCTGCAGTTTGAACCGGAGACTTCCCAAGCACTTGGTTTTGGTTTCCGTTGCGGTTTCTTGGGACTTCTGCACATGGAGATCATCCAGGAGCGGATCGAACGGGAATTCAACATTAATTTGATTACCACCGCGCCGAGCGTTATTTACCGCATTACCAAAACGAACGGCGAAGTATTCGAAATCGACAACCCGTCCAAAATGCCGGAAGCGCAAAAGATCGAAATGGTCGAGGAGCCTTACGTTACGGCGACAGTCATGGTGCCGAAAGAATACGTCGGTGATGTTATGCAGTTGTGCCAAGGGAAACGCGGTGAGTTTCTTGACATGCAGTATATGGGTGAGACCCGTGTGCAGCTGAAGTACGACATGCCTTTGTCAGAGATCGTTTACGATTTCTTTGACATGCTGAAGTCGGGTACAAAAGGCTACGCATCCTTTGACTACGAGCTAGCTGGGTACAAAGCTTCCAAGCTGGTGAAAATGGATATTCTCCTCAACAGCGAAGTGGTGGATGCTCTGTCGTTTATCGTACACAAAGACACGGCTTATCCTCGTGGAAAAGTCATCTGCGAAAAACTGAAGGAACTGATTCCACGTCAGCAATTCGAGGTGCCGATTCAAGCGACCATCGGACAGAAGGTTGTCGCTCGTGAAACGATCAGTGCGTTGCGTAAAAACGTTCTTGCCAAATGTTACGGCGGGGACATCTCGCGTAAGCGCAAGTTGCTCGAAAAGCAAAAAGAAGGAAAGAAGCGCATGAAGTCTGTCGGTTCCGTAGAGGTTCCACAAGAGGCGTTTATGGCTGTATTGCGCATGGATGATAAGAAGTAGCACTCTTCCCCCACCGTACTGCCACCAAATTGGCGAAATGGTGGGGGATTTATTTACCTTCATACATCATTTACTCGAGGGTTAACGGCATGAAATGGGATGTAGAATGCGACGACATAGGCAGAATTTTCAAATCTGCTTCTGTCGTCTTTCTTTTTGGCACATTCCGTTCGGATAAGCAATACACGTCATCAAAAGCCCGGATGGGTGACATGAAAACTCGACCCTGGGGAGGATCGAGTGGTCACCAAGGGTGTGGTGGTCGGGGATGATTGGTTACGGGTGGTATCGCTGGTGGCTGTGGATTGATTGGGGGAAGTGGTACTGGAGTTGGAGGATGAGGATCGAGGCTGTGTGGTGGCCAAGGAGTTGGTGGATGTGGGACTGCACCCGATGGCGGAAATTCTGGATCCGGTAAGTTACAATCTGGTGGACAATTAGAATTTGCTTGGGAATCGTTATTGGTTGGTGACAATCAGAACTACCTCCTTTACTTTTTTGTAGTATCAAGTAATTGAAGAGACATTATACAAATGGATTAGGGACGCAAGATATAGCAAGGGGTACCGCCAACAATATGGAGGTACCCCACGTTGGTTCTATTTGACAAGTTCGTTCTGCGCTCGATAACTTTCGATTACATTTTGATAGCCGGGAAGGTTACTAGCTAGTAAAGCACCAAAACCTTCGACGTCGTTGCGCCAATCTCGTTGTAACTCGCATGCTACACTAAACCAGTTCATAAGTTGCACGCCAGCATGTGCCATGCGCATTAACGAGGCCTCCGCTACCTGTTTGCTGAAAGTGCCAGAAGCGTCGGTGACAACGAATGCTTCATACCCCGCACGAAGAGCGGAAAGTGCAGGGAAACTTACGCAGACATCGGTAACCACACCGGCAATGATAAGTTGCTTCTTGCCAGTTGCCTGGATTGCTTTTACAAAATCCTCATTATCCCACGCATTGATCTGTCCTGGACGAGCGATCTTAGGCACGTCTGGAAAGAGTTCGACGAGTTCCCTGATTAATGGACCGTTTGGACCACTCTCGAAGCTCGTGGTAAGAATGACAGGCAAATTGAAAAATTTCGCGGTCTTTGCTAAAGCCAGAACATTGTTCTTGAATTCATCAACCCCGTAATCACGTACAAGTCCAGAGATAAGGCCGGTTTGATGATCAATCAGAAGAACAGCAGCATCATTTTGAGAAATACGGGAATAAAGATCTGTCATTTGATAATCCTCCTCAAAAACAACTTTTAACTCTAACATGTCTATTCGAAATAAAACGTTTCATTCAATCTCTCCACTGAATAACTACTGCTTTTTGGTGCATAAAAGTCATGTTTGACTCGATATAGAAAAATACACTATGATAATCAAGCTATTACAAATGCTTGCTGTATCAATGTTTGCAGTCGATTCTCTCATTTACTGTGTTACAATAAAATAACGAGGTCGATCAAAGGCGTATAGGGCTGTTTTGCGCATGGATGATATAAAGTAGACCTGACCTTGTGTCAGGTTTTTTCCATTAAAGAGGTTGTCAAGAAGTTGTCTTTTGAACAACCCAATTTTAAAAGGAGGGAAAGGGACATGATGCCACAATCGGTTTACATTCACATTCCCTTTTGTACGAATAAATGTTACTACTGTGACTTCAACTCATTTGTGACGAACAATCCACAGCTCATTTGGGATTACTTAGACGCATTGAAAAGCGAAATGGAGATCACCTTCAGCCAACAGCCGATCGAGCAGGTAAAAACGATTTTTGTCGGCGGAGGGACGCCTACGTTTCTCGATCATGCCCAAATGCGCGCGTTTTTGGAAATCGTACAAAAGCAATTGGGCAAGTACTGGGCGGATGATATCGAGTTCTCGATGGAAGCCAATCCGGGAACAACAGACGTGGAAAAGCTGCGGATCATGCGTGAGCTGGGTGTCAATCGTCTGAGCTTTGGTGTACAGTCCTTTGACGACGCGCTCTTAAAACGACTAGGACGAATCCACGACCAGGAAGCTGTGTACCGCAGTATCGATAATGCGAAAAAAGTCGGCTTCGACAACTTCAGCATCGACCTGATGTTTGGATTGCCGGATCAGACACTGGACATTTTCCGCCAGACGTTGGACAAGGCGTTTGGGCTAGGTACCACCCATTTCTCCGCGTACAGTCTCAAGGTGGAGGAAAACACGTTGTTCCACACGCTCTACCAGAAGGATCAGCTACCACTGCCATCTGAAGAGACAGAGCTTGAGATGTACATGGTATTAATAGAAGAGATGGAGCGTCACGGGTACAAGCAGTATGAAATCAGCAATTTTGCAAAACCAGGCTTCGAGAGCAAACATAATAAAACCTATTGGCTCAATCGTGAATACTATGGGTTGGGTGCAGGTGCCCATGGCTATGTGTGCGGCCATCGACACGTGAATGCTGGCCCGCTTGCGATTTACATGCAGAAGTGCAAGGAAGGGTTGCCACGTGTAGAACAATTCGAGGTACCGCGCGAGGATGCTATGGAGGAACAGATGATTTTGGGGCTGAGGTTGAGAGAAGGAGTTGACCTTTCGGCGTTTGCCTCCCGTTTTGGCGCAACGGTTCATGATGTTTTTGGGACAATAATAGAAGAAGAGGTAGCCAAAGGAATGCTGGAAGAAAAGGACGGGTTTTTGAAGCTGACGAAACAGGGGCTTCCGCTCGGAAATGAGGTATTTGCGCGCTTTCTCCGTTAAGTACAAAGCGAAACTCGCGAAAAATGAGATTTTTTGTCTCTGGAACTAGCTCAAGTTCGTTGACAAATCCTTCTACTATTGATACCTTAGTATATAGATTTAGCACTCGATAAGCATGAGTGCTAACAATCCAACAGGAGGCGAGCGACATCCATGTTATCAGACCGTCAACAAATGATTTTAAACGCGATTGTCGATAATTACATTCATTCTGCCGAACCTGTTGGCTCCCGAACCATTTCCAAACGGGAGGACATCGGATTCTCTTCAGCAACGATACGCAACGAGATGTCTGACTTGGAAGAGCTGGGGTACTTAGAACAGCCCCACACATCAGCGGGACGTGTTCCTTCTACAAAAGGATATCGCTTCTACGTTGATAACTTGATTCAGCCTCATCTTTTGGAGGATGCTGAGTTGGGTAAACTAAAACAGTTGTTTGCCGAACGTATTCTCCACGCAGAACAAGTGGTAGAGTACACTGCCCAAATTCTCTCTCAGCTGACAAACTACACGGCGATTGTCTTGGGTCCAGAGATTTTTGAGCATCGGTTAAAACATATTCAAATCGTTCCTCTCAATGCTGCACAGGCTGTCGCGATTGTGGTGACGCATACCGGACGAGTGGAGAACAAGCTGATCGATCTTCCAGAAGGGATTGGTGCTGGGGAAATCGAGAGACTCGTCAATCTGTTGAATGCAAAGCTGTCCGACGTGCCACTATGGCAACTTCGGCAACGTCTTTATCAAGAGATTTCCGGTGAAATGCAGCGTCATACGGAGCAGTATGAAGAAATTCTTCAGCTCCTCAACAACTCGCTGACACAAGAAGAAGAACGAGTATACTTACGCGGTGCGACCAAGATCATGAACCAGCCGGAATTCCGAGACGTAGATAAAGTCAAGGATATTCTCGAGCTATTAGAGCAGCACGATCAACTGATGAATGTGATCGGCATGCAGGGTGATGGTCTCACGGTACGCATCGGACAGGAAAACCAGCTAGACGCGATTAAGCAATGCAGTATTATTACCACTTCTTATTCGCTTGGAGGCAAGCCAGTAGGAATGGTGGGGATACTTGGGCCGACACGAATGGAATACGGCAAGGTCATTACTGTGCTCAACCATTTGGCGGAAGGCCTATCGCGCATGCTGACTTCGCAGTTTGAGAAATAAATGGAGTGAATGGCTAAACAGTCTTTTGACTGGGGAAAGCCGCCAGGAGGTAGTGACGTTGAGCGAGGAAAAAGTAACGCAAGACCCGACTCTCGAGGAAGAACAAGTAGCAAAGGATGCAGACCAAACAGAAACATCCGAGATGAACTGGGAGCAAGAGGCTGCTCACTGGCAGGCTCAGGCTGAGGATCACCAAAACCGCATGCTGCGTGCTATGGCCGATATGGATAACCTCCGCCGCCGTGTTCGCAAAGAGCAGGAAGATCTGGCTAAATACGCTTCTCTTAAAATCGTGGAAGAGCTTCTGCCAGTTCTCGATAACTTCGAGCGAGCACTTGCCGCTGACAAGGAATCCATGACAGTAGACTCCCTCTTGGAGGGTGTAAGCATGGTATACCGTCAGATGGTCCAAGTTTTCGATAAAGAAGGCTTGGCTGCAATCGAGGCAAAAGGAAAACCATTTGACCCTCACATCCACCAGGCGGTTATGCAAACACAAGACCCTGAGTTTGACTCAGGCTTTGTGGTAGCCGAGCTGCAAAAAGGATATATGTTCAAAGACCGCGTCGTTCGTCCGGCGATGGTTCAAGTGAACGAGTAATCTCAAAAAAAGTAAATTCACTAGACGTATAGTGTTAGGAGGACATTTTGTATGAGTCGCGTAATCGGAATTGACTTGGGAACAACCAACTCTTGTGTAGCAGTAATGGAAGGCGGAGAGCCAGTCGTTATTGCCAATGCGGAAGGTAACCGCACTACACCATCTGTAGTAGCATTTAAAAACGGCGAGCGCATCGTTGGGGAAGCGGCAAAACGCCAAGCGATCACCAATCCAGACAATACCGTAATCTCCATCAAGCGTCACATGGGTACTGCTCATAAAGAAACGCTTGAAGGTAATGCATACTCACCTGAGCAGATTTCTGCTATGATTCTGCAAAAGTTGAAAGCAGACGCGGAAAGCTACCTTGGTCAACCTGTGACGCAGGCAGTGATTACGGTTCCAGCATACTTCAATGACAGCCAACGCCAAGCGACAAAAGACGCTGGTAAAATCGCTGGTCTGGAAGTACTGCGTATCGTGAACGAACCAACGGCAGCTGCTCTTGCATACGGTATGGAGAAAACAGAAGATCAAACCGTTCTCGTATTCGACTTGGGCGGCGGTACCTTTGACGTATCTATTCTCGAATTGTCCGACGGCTTCTTCGAAGTAAAAGCGACTTCCGGTGATAACAAGCTGGGTGGAGACGACTTTGACGATGTTGTTATGAACTACCTGGTGAGTGAATTTAAAAAAGAACATGGCATCGATCTATCCAAGGATCGTATGGCACAACAACGTTTGAAAGACGCTGCGGAAAAAGCGAAGAAAGACCTGTCCGGTGTTCTGACTACGACCATTTCTCTGCCGTTCATTACAGCAGATGCAACAGGTCCAAAACACTTGGAGATGAACCTGACTCGCGCAAAATTCGAAGAGATCTCCGCTGATTTGGTTGAGCGTACGATGGGCCCAACTCGTCAAGCGCTGAAAGACGCTGGTCTGACTCCGAGCGAACTGGATCGCGTTATCCTGGTTGGTGGTTCTACTCGTATCCCAGCGGTACAAGAAGCAATCAAGAAGTTTACAGGGAAAGAACCACATAAAGGTGTAAACCCAGACGAAGTAGTAGCACTGGGAGCGGCTGTTCAAGCAGGCGTACTGACTGGTGACGTGAAAGACGTCGTTCTTCTCGACGTAACTCCACTGTCCCTCGGTATCGAAACATTGGGTGGTGTATTCACCAAGCTGCTCGATCGTAACACGACGATCCCAACAAGCAAATCCCAAGTGTTCTCTACAGCTGCTGACAATCAAACATCTGTAGAAATCCACGTTCTCCAAGGTGAGCGTCAAATGGCGAACGACAATAAATCTCTCGGTCGCTTCAACCTGTCCGATATCCCGCCAGCGCCACGCGGCATCCCGCAAATCGAAGTTTCCTTCGATATTGACGCGAACGGTATCGTAAACGTACGTGCAAAAGACCTAGGTACAGGTAAAGAGCAACGTATCACGATCACTTCTAACTCGGGTCTGTCCGACGATGATATCGATCGCATGGTAAAAGATGCTGAGTTGAATGCAGAAGCGGACAAACAACGCAAAGAGCAAGTAGAAGTTCGCAACGAAGCTGACCAACTCGTATTCACGACTGAGAAAACACTGAAAGAAGTAGAAGGCAAGATCGACCAAGCTGAAATCGATCGCGCTAACACTGCGAAAGATAAAGTGAAAGCTGCTCTGGAAGGCGGCAACATCGAAGAGATCAAGACAGCGAAAGATGAACTGTCCGAGATCATCCAACAAATTTCGGTGAAGCTCTATGAGCAGGCTGCTCAAGCACAAGCAGCTCAAGGCGGCGCTGAAGGTCAAGAGCCGAAGAAAGACAATGTCGTTGATGCTGACTACGAAGTGGTAGACGATAAAAAGTAACACGCTGGAACTGTGAGGGGAGAGATTTCTTCCCTCACTTCCCACGATGTGACCCATGAAAGTCAAAGTCACGGAATGCTGACTTTGACTTTTTTTCAAGTCTGTCACATGCTATGATAACAGTTGACTGTCATGGGAGTGATGTAGGAGATGAAACGTGATTTATACGAGGTTCTTGGCGTAGCAAAGGAAGCGGACGCTGATGAAATCAAAAAAGCGTATCGCAAGCTGGCACGTCAGTACCATCCCGATGTAAATAAAGAGGCTGACGCGGAAGAAAAGTTCAAAGAAGTAAAGGATGCGTACGACATCCTGTCCGAGCCACAAAAGCGTGCGCAATATGACCGTTTCGGTCACCAAGACCCGAATCAGGGCTTCGGTGGCGGAGGTTTTGATGGATCAGGCATGGGCGGCTTCGGAGATATCTTTGATATGTTCTTCGGTGGTGGCGGCAGACGTTCGAATCCAAATGCACCGCGCAAAGGATCCGATCTGCAATTTGGCCTCAGCATTGACTTTATCGACGCGATTTTTGGAAAAGAAACCGACGTGGAAATTCCAAAAGAAGCAGAATGCGATACATGCCTTGGTTCTGGCGCGAAGCCTGGTTCCGGTGTCGATACATGTAAGACTTGTAGTGGTACAGGACAACAAGAAGTGGTGGCGAACACACCATTCGGCCGAATCGTCAATCGCCGTGTTTGCTCGACTTGCGAAGGCAAAGGGAAAGTCGTCAAAGAAAAATGTTCAACTTGCCGAGGCAGTGGACGTGTCAAAATACGCCGCAAAATTCATCTCAACATCCCAGCGGGTGTGGACGATGGAGCACAATTGCGCGTAACAGGCGAGGGAGAACCGGGCGCAAACGGTGGACCTTCTGGAGATTTGTACGTCGTATTACGTGTGAAGAGTCATGAGTTTTTTGAGCGTGAAGGAAATGATATTTACTGTGAGGTTCCGCTTACTTACGCACAGGCAGCACTTGGAGATGAGATCGAAGTGCCGACTGTCGATGGTCGCGTGAAGTTGAAGATCCCGGCGGGTACCCAAACAGAAACATTCTTCCGCTTGCGTGGAAAAGGTGTTCCGCATTTGCGTGGAAACGGCCGTGGTGATCAGCATGTGAAAGTGCGCGTCATTACGCCGACCAAGCTGAGCGATAAACAAAAGGAATTGTTGCGTGAGCTCGCCGAACTGTCTGGAGAAAAGCCAGGACAGCATGGGGGAGAAGACGAAAGCTTTTTCGAAAAAATGAAACGGGCATTCCGCGGCGAGTAATCCGTCGCGGTTTTTGTCCGCTTTTTGCCTAAAGTTTCATGTAGCGAAGTCGATTAAATGAAAAGCCCGATTGGGAGCTTATGTGGGGAGTGGTAGATTCGTGAAATGGTCAGAAATCAGTATCCATACTACAGCGGAGGCTACGGAGGCGGTGTCAAGCCTCTTGTATGAGTTGGGTGCCAATGGTGTCGTAATTGAAGACCCGGAGGTGCTTTATCGTGAGTGGGATACCCCCTTTGGCGAAATCTACCAGCTTTCTCCTGATGATTTTCCGGCCGAGGGCGTATTCGTTAAAGCATACCTGCCGGTTGACAGCAGCGAGTTGCTTGACGTTGTAGAAGAGCTGAAAGAGCAATTGGCGCAGTTGATCGAGTACGGTCTGGATATCGGTAAGGCATCCATTGCTGTAAACGATGTCCACGAAGATGAATGGGCCCACGCCTGGAAAAAATACTACAAACCGGTTCATGTGTCTGATCGCATGACCATTAAGCCAGTCTGGGAAGAGTACGAGCCGAAGCACCCAGATGAGATCATTATCGAGATGGACCCAGGCATGGCGTTTGGAACAGGTACACATCCGACGACCATCCTTTGTCTGCGTGCACTCGAGAAGTATATGGCAAAAGGCGACCAAGTGTATGATGTTGGGACAGGCACAGCTATTTTGAGTATTGCTGCTATAAAGCTCGGAGCAAAAGATGTGCTAGCGATGGACTTGGATGAAGTAGCCGTACGCTCTGCACAGGCCAATACCGAATTGAATGGTGTGCATGAGCATATCAACGTGAGACAAAACAACTTGCTAGACGGCATCGAAGAGCAGGTGGAAGTGGTCGTGGCTAACATTTTGGCAGAAGTCATCGTGCGTTTCACCGACGATGTATTCCGCGTGTTGAAGCCAGGTGGCACCTTTATCTCGTCAGGTATTATTGCTGCACGTGAAGCGGATGTGAAAGCGGCGTTGGCGGCTTCAGGTCTTGAGGTCGTGGAAACCATTTTCATCGATGACTGGGTAGCAATTGTAGCAAAAAAACGATAGAATAGTGGGGTTGGCGAGATGCAACGATATTTTGTCGAGCCACATTCCTTTACTGAGAATGAGCTAACGATTGTCGGAGACGATGTACATCATATCGTAAATGTAATGCGTGCTCGGGAAGGCGAAGAAATCATCGTTTCTGATGGAGCGGGCAAGTCGGCACGAGCCAAGCTTGTCTATCTTTCTGCCAAGGAAGTACGGGCAGAAGTAATGGAAATGCTTCAAGAAGAACGAGAACTGCCGATCCGAGTCACAATTGGTCAGGGGCTTCCAAAAGGTGAGAAGCTGGAGTGGATTTTGCAAAAGGGGACGGAACTTGGGGCGTACTCTTTTTTCCCGTTTTCTTCTGAGCGAACCATTGTAAAGCTGGACGCCAAAAAAGAAGCGAAAAAACTGGAGCGTTGGCGCAAAATTGTCAAGGAGGCTGCTGAACAGTCTCATCGTGCTGTTTTGCCAGAGCTTTTATCTCCTGTTTCATTTCGTGAGATACTTCAAGCTGGCCAGTCGTATACTCATTGCGCAATTGCCTATGAAAAAGAAGGCAGTACAACGATTCATCAAGTGCTAGAAGAGATGACTGCGGGCGATTCACTTCTCGTCCTCGTTGGACCGGAGGGAGGCTTCTCCCCTGAGGAAGTGGCCCAAGCAGAGAGCAAAGGGTTCCTGACGGTTTCCCTCGGCCCGCGCATTTTGCGCACGGAAACGGCAAGCCAGTACGTTTTGGCCTGCGCTTCCTATCAGTTTGAACGAGAGGCTTCATCACTTCGCAAAGGATGAGCAGGAACGAAACGGTCATGACCGTTTCGTTGACCGCAAGCGGTCACATCCACTTTTATGAAAAACGTCGAGACGTTTTTCACGGAAAAGGAGGAATGGCAATGTCTACCGTTGCTTTTCATACATTGGGCTGTAAAGTAAACAGCTATGAAACAGAGGCCATCTGGCAATTGTTCAAGGCAGACGGCTACGAGAGAGTTGACTTTGAACAAGATGAAGCAGATGTTTACGTCATTAATACTTGTACGGTTACGAACACGGGAGATAAGAAGAGCCGCCAAGTGATTCGTCGTGCGATTCGCCGCAATCCTGAGGCGATTGTTGCAGTAACTGGCTGCTATGCGCAAACCTCTCCAAGTGAGATTGCGCAAATTCCCGGTGTAGATATCGTAGTTGGTACACAAGGGCGCGAAAAGCTGATCGAGTACGTGGATCAAATTCGTACAGAACGCACGCCGATCAACGCAGTAGGCAACATTATGAAAGCTCGCGAATTCGAAGAGCTGGATGTTCCTAACTTTACGGATCGCACACGTGCTTCCCTCAAGATTCAAGAGGGCTGCAACAACTTTTGTACGTTTTGTATTATTCCTTGGGCGCGCGGTCTGATGCGTTCCCGCAAACCGGAAAGCGTCGTCGAACAGGCTCAAAAGCTGGTGGAAGCAGGCTATCTGGAAATCGTTTTGACTGGGATTCATACGGGTGGATACGGCGAGGATTTGGAAGACTACAATTTGGCCAAACTGTTGATTGACCTTCATCAAGTGGAAGGCCTCAAGCGCATCCGCATCAGTTCGATCGAAGCGAGCCAAATCACCGATGAAGTGATCGAGGTCATCAATAACTCCGATCGTGTCGTGCGCCATCTGCATGTACCGCTGCAAGCGGGCGATGACGAAGTGTTGAAACGCATGCGCCGCAAGTATACGACTGCTGAGTTTTACGAAAGAATGGTCAAAGTACGCGAAGCATTGCCAGGAGCAGCGATTACAACAGACGTCATCGTAGGCTTCCCGGGTGAGACCGAAGAGCAATTCTGGAACGGATACGAGTTTATGAAGAAAATCGGTTTTGCCGAGATGCACGTATTCCCGTACTCCATGCGTACAGGTACACCAGCAGCGCGTATGACGGATCAAATTCCTGATGAGGAAAAGAACGAGCGCGTAGCGAAGCTTCTGGAGCTCAATCAGGAATTGACCTTGGCATACTCCACGAAATTCGTAGGGGATGTACTGGAAGTCATTCCGGAGCGTCCATATAAAGAAGCACCTGATAGCGGTCTTCTGATGGGCTATTCGGACAACTACCTGAACGTCGTCTTCCCTGGCGATGAGAGCATGATCGGCAAGATTTGCAAGGTCAGACTGGTTGAACCAGGCTCGGAATACTGCAAAGGGACTTTTGTTCGCGTAGTAGAAACAGAGGCGCTGCCTTACCTGAAGGAGCGAGCTATATGAGGGAGATATCGGCAGGAGGCGTTGTATACCAGAAGCAAGACACAGAGTACATGCTCCTATTGATTGAAGACCGCTATGGCAAAGTAACTCTCGCAAAAGGGAAGCAGGAGATGGGCGAGACCATCGAAGAAACGGCTCTGCGCGAAGTTTTGGAAGAAACAGGCGTAGCAGGACGATTGGGGTCCAAGCTCGACATGATCACCTACGTGTATACGCATCCAGTGTCGGGCGAATCCATCGACAAAGAAGTCCATTATTATTTGGTGGAAGCTTACAACACAGAGATCACCGTACAGCTAGAAGAAATCAATGATGTTCATTGGCATCCAGCAAAGGAAGCTTGGGATTTGCAACTGCAACGAGGATACCGTAACAATGACAGCATTTTTCGTCTTGCATTCGAACAATTAGGGATAGAGGTGTAGTTCTATGAACATGAACAAATATATCGACCACACACTGTTGAAGCCTGATGCTACACAAGAGATGATTGACAAGCTGTGCCAAGAAGCAAGAGAGCACGACTTCATGTCTGTATGCGTAAACCCTTATTGGGTAAAACGCTCTGCTGAACTCCTGGCAGGCTCTGATGTGAAAGTGTGCACGGTTATCGGATTCCCTCTGGGAGCGAGCACTATCGAGTCAAAAGCAGCCGAAACCCGCGATGTGATTGCAAAGGGAGCGACTGAGGTAGATATGGTACTGAACGTAGGTGCCCTGAAATCCGGCGATCTGGAAACTGTCAAAAAAGACATCGCTGCTGTGAAGCAAGCTGCTGGCGATATTCTCTTGAAGGTGATTCTGGAAACTTGCCTTTTGACCGAAGAAGAAAAAGTAGTCGCGTGCAAGCTCTCCGTAGAGGCTGGTGCTGATTACGTAAAAACCTCCACAGGATTTTCAACAGGTGGAGCAACGGTTGAAGATATCGCCCTGATGCGTAAAACCGTAGGACCAAATGTAGGCGTAAAAGCGTCTGGTGGTGTTCGTGACGGCGAAGCAGCGGTTGCGATGATCGAAGCAGGCGCGAGCCGTGTCGGTACGAGCTCAGGTGTTTCCATTGTAACTGGAGCAAAAACAACAGGCAGCGGATACTAATACGAAAGAAAAGCCTGGCCGAGGAAAGGCCGGGCTTTTTCCGTCCTGCATGCTGATGTTCCTATAGAGAGAGGATAGGGAGCGGGGAGGAGATTAGCAAAATGAAATTTGTTAAAGGAATCGTCATCCTGTTGGCTTTTTATGGGGTAGGCGTAGCTGCGAGTAACTGGCTGCATATTCCCCTGCCCGGTAACCTGGTGGGAATGCTGCTGTTAACACTTGGACTGTGTATGGGATGGATACGAATGGATTGGGTGGAACAAGCCGGTACTTTTTTGATTCGACATATGTTGCTCTTTTTCGTACCGATCATTGTCGGAGTTGCTTCCTATTTAAACGTATTCACGCAAAATCCATTGCCAATCATACTATCGATGGTTCTCGGTCCATTGCTAGTCATGCTTGTGACTGGTGTGGTTGTACAATGGTATTTGAAGCATCATAAACAAAAATCAGAATCGTCCTTGCAGCAAGAGGGGAGGACTCTGGATGCTTAGTCAATTTTTCGCCATTTTGGTATCGGTAGCAGGGTACAAAGGTGCAACAATGATCAACGCTCGATTTCAACGATTGCAGCCTCTTCTGGTGGCTGTGGTCTTGGTCTGGACCATGTGGTGGGCGTTTAGCGGCGATTGGGAGGCATTTACTGCTGGTGGCCAGTGGATTTCCTTTTGGCTTGGCCCTGCAACGGTTGCACTCGCTATTCCGCTGGCTAAACAGATCAAGGAGTTTGCTCATATTTGGCGCGGTGTTTTGCTTGGTGTATGTGCAGGCTGTGCCGTTGCGATTTTCGTCGTTATCGGGGTTCATTGGTTTCTGGGTTCAGATGAGCTCGTATACAAAAGCATGCTTAGCAAATCCGTGACCACTCCGATTGCATTGGAGCTGAGTCGTTCCATAGGTGGGGAACCTGCACTTGCAGCCTTTTTTACCGCGTTGACGGGGATGGTCGGTGTCATGATTGCCCGTCCTGTTCTCAAATGGGGTAAGATTACGGATGATTGGGCAATCGGGATCGCCATCGGTACGAGTGCACACGCCATTGGTACGGCTAGCTTGAACCGTGTTTCTCCTGTTCAAACGGCAGCGTCCAGTGTCGCAATGATCGTGGCAGGCGTCATTACTTCCATCTACTTGATACCATTTTCTTTCTAAAGGTGAGGTCAGTAGGACGACGCTTATCAGGGATCAGCCATTGAATAAACCGGGCTATCTGCGGGACGAATGGCAGCGCGACCAACGAGCAGATGAGATTGAAGATAGTCTGTGAATGGGCGATCTGCATAGAAGGACTATCCGTTAAAAATGCACTGACGAGGGCAAGCTGGGAAAGAAACGGTAAAAAAACAATCGCTCCTGCGACGTTGAAGAGTGTATGGCACCATGCGACCTGTTTGGATGCCGTATTCGTGCCAATAGCAGCAATGACAGCGGTAAAGCAAGTCCCGACGTTCGCGCCCAATACGATGGCGAGTGCCGTTTCCATCGAAAGAATTTGATGACTGAGCAGGCCCATCGTGATCACGGTCGTAGCGGAACCGCTATGAATGAGAGCGGTGAAAATGATCCCGGTAATCAAACCGATCCAGATGGAATGGCTGCTCTCCAGAAAAAGCGAACGAAACGTCTCAGACTGCTCCAAAGGCTTCGCCATGACTTTCAATGTATCGATACCGAGGAAGATCAGTCCGAAGCCGGCGACGACAAGACCAATGCAACGAATGTTTCGGCGCGGCATCAGCCATAGAGCGACTCCGATGAGAAGCATGGGGATGGCAAAGGACTCGAGCTTGAGCGCAACCAGCTCCGTTGTCACTGTCGTGCCCAGATTGGTTCCCAATATGATGCCGACGGTTTGTGTGAACTGGATGATGCCTGCGTTCGTCAGCCCAATCGTCAGGACGGTTACCGCACTGGAGCTTTGCAAGACAAAAGTAGCGAAGAGACCAATCCAGAAGCTATGGAGCGGGGTACGTGTAAAGCGCCCCATCCATTCTTCCATTTTTTTGCCGGCGAGGTTTTGAAAGCCGGAGCGCATGGCGTACATACCGAAAAGAAAAAAAGTGAGCCCAAAGGTAAAAGGGGCGAGGATGGAGACTATCACAAGATACGTTCCTCCCTGTCCATTTTTAGCAAGTTACTATAACGCTATGCCTGTACAAGGGCAAGCATGACAAAGAGGAGGAATAGCTGCATGGCACGTGTGCTATTGAATCAACATCGGAAAAAGCGGCTAGAAGTAGGACATCCGTGGATTTTTCAATCAGAGGTATTAGAAATTCAAGGGGATGTAGAACCAGGTGAAATCGTCGAGGTCACCAATCACAAAGGGCATTTTTTGGCAAAGGGCTACATCAACCCAGCTTCACAAATGATCGTGCGCATTTTGAGCTACGACCAAAAGGAAGAGATCAACTACGACTTTTTCTTGCGCAAAATCAAGCAGGCGGCAGAATTCCGGACGAGATTTGTGGAAAACCCACGAGCTTGCCGCGTCATTTACGGGGAAGCCGACTTTTTGCCAGGACTGATCGTTGACCGCTACGAAGACACATTGGTTGTCCAAGTCCTCTCATTGGGGATAGAGAAGCGAATCGATTGGATTCGAGATGCACTGGTAGAGGTATTTGCACCGACCGGTATTTATTTGCGCAATGATGTACATGTCCGTGAACTGGAAGGGCTGACACAAGGCAAAGAAGTCCTGTACGGAGAGTGTCCGCGTGAGGTATTGATCGAAGAAAACGGATTGAAATACTATGTGGATATCGTAGAGGGGCAAAAGACCGGCTTTTTCTATGATCAGCGGGAAAATCGTGCGTCCATCGCGCCTTTGATGAAAGGCTGGGGCGAAAAGCACGGCATTACCCTGACGAGCATGGAAGTAGACGGCGAGACAAAGCAGGTGACTGTAGACAAGCGTGGTAAAGTGGTCAAAAATCCGTTTTGGGATGGCGCTGAGGTATTGGAATGCTTTACACACACTGGTTCCTTTACCCTAAATGCTTGCAAGCACGGTGCGAAAAAAGTGACAGCCCTCGATATTTCCGACCATGCCATCGAAACAGCGAAGCGAAACATTACACTCAATGGCTTCTTGCATCGCGTTGATTTTGTGGTGGCCAATGCGTTTGATTACTTGCGTGAAAATGTAGAGGCAGGAAAGAACTGGGATGTGGTCATTCTTGACCCACCAGCGTTCGCGAAATCGCGTGGAGCAGTGAAAGGCGCTTGCCGCGGTTACAAAGACATTAACTTAAACGGGATGAAGCTCGTTCGTCCAGGCGGATTTCTCGTTACCGCGTCTTGCTCGTACCATATGTCACCTGAGTTGTTCCTGCAAACGATTCAAGAGGCAGCGGTCGATGCGAAAAAGATTCTGCGCCTGATTGAATGGCGAGGCGCGGGCAAGGATCATCCGCAAATCAGTGGGGCTGATGAGGCTCATTACTTGAAATTTGCCATCTTTGAAGTAAGAGATCGTCGATAGAGAAAAAGAAAAACAGCGTCCGCGTTAATACGGCGCTGTTTTTCTTTTCGGCTTCAGTTTGATTTAAGACTTTGGTTTTTCAAAAATCAATTCGAAGTATTTGGCCATACCGTCGCCCCCGATGCTTGGAGCAAAGATTTGCACCAAACGCCAGCCTTCCTTGGCGTGCTCGTGGACAACGGTCTGATAATCTTCTTTTGGTTGGCGTCGAAAAGAGGACAGCTCAACTCGGACGAATTTGTATTCAAACATGTTCTTTCCCCCCGCTTGTATCGTCTTTCTTTTTATACGCGCGACGAGCGGAAAGAGTTGCAAAAGAATGTGAATCATTTCGAATAAAGAAATAAGTGCTCATGACAATTGCTTGTCATTTTTTACACGCCTGACGAGATCGAGAGCCTGCTTGAACCCCAGCTCCTTGCCTAAAAAGACTTGTCCTTCGGCGGGAGTAGAAGCACGGGCCTGGCTTAAGTTCTGAAGCTCGTGGGACAAGAGATGCTCGACCAGATATAGCTGTACCTGACCGATTTCCCGTTCGCTTTTCCGATCACGCTCCTTGAATTTTGCCCGCTGCTGACTTTCCTCCACGTACTTGTCAATATCATCCTCCAAAAAATGTGAGGCATTGCAGATGATTTGACGGTAGTCATCCGTCTTAGAGGGAATGGTACGGATGGTGTGACCGAGATGGGCGAGGAGAAATTTGTTCAAGACGATTGGGTCTCGGGTGTAGTTGTTATGCAGCAGGGAGTATTCCCCCAAGAAAGACCCGCTTTCCTTATCATAGCTGTGCAATAAAGTGTAAGAAGAGCAATATGTGCAGAACAACAAATAATCTCTCATGGAAATCCCTCCAAAAAATAGCTCCATGACAGGAATTTTATTTATAGGGTATGAGAAAAAACGTGAGCAGGTGATACTTGCTTATCTTGTTTTTGGCGTTTGGTTTGTGTATGCTAAATGACGGGCTCGGCCCGGTAAATAGAGCAGATGTTGGGCTTTTGCATAGCATAGGAGAGAGTAGAAACTGGGTAGACTCTCCGGTTTCGTACGGAGAGGAAAGGAGCATGACACAGATGGGAAATCAAAAGATCCGACTGGGCATTATTTATGGAGGAAAATCCTCAGAGCATGAAGTTTCATTGCGTACGGCCATGTCCATTATGCAGGCCGTGGATGCAAATAAATATGAGGTAACACCTGTGTACGTTCAATTGGATGGCTCTTGGGTGACTGGAGAGACACTGGCAGGTCAACTGCCGGATAAGATCGAAGCGTTGCGCTTATCGGCAAAGACGCCAGCCATTACCGAGACAACAGAGACAGGGCAAGAGCTGGCAATCGCAAACAAGAAAGGATCGCTGTTTGCCATGAATGAGCAAATGGATGTTGTTTTCCCTGTGGTTCACGGACCATTTGGCGAAGATGGGACGATCCAGGGATTGTTGGAATTGGCGAATATCCCGTACGTGGGAACCGGAGTAATGGCTTCCGCTATCGGAATGGATAAATGGATGATGAAGACCGTCTTTGCACAAGCTGGACTTCCGCAAGTGAAATATGTAGGCTTTCTGCGCTCGCAATGGGAAAAAGGCCAGGACGATGTCATGGATCGGATCGAGCGTGAACTCGGCTATCCGTGTTTCGTCAAACCGGCGAATATGGGTTCTAGCGTAGGGATTAACAAAGCGAAAAATCGTGAAGAGCTCAAACACGCATTAGAGGTAGCTGCCAAATTCGACCGTAGATTGATTGTGGAAGCGTTCGTTCAAGCACGTGAGTTGGAAATTGGCGTTTTGGGGAATGAAGAACTGATGACATCTGTCGTTGGGGAAGTCATTGCCGCTAAAGAATTTTACGATTATGAAGCCAAGTACAAGGGGGCAGGAACAGAGCTCTCCATTCCTGCCATCGTTCCCGAGCATGTATCCGAACAAATCGCGGAAATTGCCAAGCAGGCATTCCAAGCACTCGATGGCTCTGGCCTTTCCCGTGTAGACTTTTTCTGGGATGAGAAAAACGACAAGCTCTATATCAACGAAGTGAATACGATGCCAGGCTTTACGCCGTTTAGCATGTATCCAATGCTTTTCCAAGCTGCGGGTGTGAGCTACAGCGAGCTGATCGATCGTCTGGTGCAACTCGGTATCGAGCGACATGCGGATAAAGGTCGCAACGTCGTAGATGCGGAAGAGTTGGACTAATCATGAGAAAAAAGATGCTGATGAATCGGCATCTTTTTTCTTTTTGTGTAGGAGGGAGGAACTAATTTCTGTCAGACTATCTCACCTAACTGTACAAGGTGAATATTATCACTTGAAATGAGAATGATAATCGTTTACATTATTTATGGGACGTTTTACCAGTTATGTCAGTCACAATGCTTGAATAAAAAATTGGATCAAGCAAGAGGAGAGGTAACATGTTCGTAGTCAAGCATATCGCAGAGCATGCAACGATGCAGAGCTTTCTCAATTGTTATCTCCGAGAAACAGGTAGGGGCGAGTGGATCAATCGAAAAGACGAGATTACTAAGCAGCTAACGAAGATCATACAGCCGAGTGCAACAGGTACATACCTTCATTGCGAACTCCCGCATCAGGGGATTTCCCTCTATGTCGGTGTCAAATATCATTCGGTGACTGGCAGGCATTTGTTTCATTATCCAGCTTGCTACCGAAGTGGTGACTGTACTCGTTTCGTTCAGGCGGACTATTTGACATTAGCGGTTCTTTTGATTAAAGAACTAACGCTTCAGCATGGGGAAAATGCAGTTCCAGATGAGTTAGTCTTGCGTATGATTCAAAGCTGCCAAAGCATTGAGAAATTTGTTAGGGCTCGCCAAAGTAATGCGGAGATTTTATATGGAGTGGAACAAAGCTTCATCGAAGCAGAGCAGGCACTTTTGTTCGGTCACTTGTTCCATCCAACACCGAAGAGTCAGCAAGGAATTCCTGAGGCCAAGCAAGCGTTGTATGCACCGGAGTGTTGCGGGAAGTTTCAACTCCACTTGTTTGCTGCCCATCCGTCGATTGTTCACGAAAAATCTGGGTTAAAAGAATCCGCTACGCAATTACTGAAGGGTGAGTTTCCTTCGATATCTGATGTCGATCCATCATTTTCAATCGTCCCGATTCATCCACTTCAAGCAGAATGGTTGCTTGAAAAGGTAGCCATACAATCCTTGATAGAGAAAGGGTTGCTTCTTTACCTGGGACCAGCGGGTGAGGAGTATATGGCAACATCTTCTCTCCGAACGGTTTATCATCCTGAAAAGAAATATATGCTCAAGCTGTCCGTCCCAATCAAAGTTACGAATTCTTTACGGATCAATAAGTTAAGTGAGATGGAGATTGGTTTAGAGGCGAAGCAACTTTTTGAAACAGGGATCGGTGAGGTGAGTCGCAAGTATCCAGGCTTTGGCTTTATCTCTGATCCGGCGTACATCACGATTACGTTGGATCAGGCGGAAGAAACGGGATTTGAAGTGATCCTGCGTGATAATCCCTTTATGGGGAGTAATGCAGAGCAAGTCACGCAAATCGCTGCGCTCGTGCAAGATCCACTTCCTGGTTACAAGAGTAGGCTGGCAACGATCATTCACCATCTGGCACAAAAGGAAGGTAAGGGACTGGAAGTAGTTAGTTTGGAATGGTTTAAACGGTATGTAGATATTTCATTGAAGCCAATGGTATGGCTCTATCTAAGGTACGGAATTGGCTTGGAAGCCCATCAACAGAATAGTGTTGTCACTCTTAAAGACGGATACCCCGATCAGTTCTTTTATCGTGATAATCAAGGCTACTATTTCTCAGAATCGATGCAAGAAGTATTAGAGACAGAATTGCCTGGGGTTGGCAAGGCGAGTAGGAACATTTACAAAGACCATCTTGTAGATGAGCGTATCACCTATTATATGATTTTTAACCATATGTTTGGACTCATTAATGGATTTGGAACAGAAGGATTAATTGATGAACAAATCTTATTGGCAGAGATGCATGAGGTTTTGACGGAGTTTTTACCTATGAATCGAGAGGCGTCGAAGTTTCTAGAGAATCTATTGACTCGCGAACAGCTTCCGTGTAAGGCGAATCTGCTCACGCGCTTCTATGATCTGGATGAATTAACCCAACCGGAAGAGAGATCATCTGTTTTTGTTTACATAGATAATCCTTTAGCAAAAGTAAAGCAGACCGAAAAGGCTGGGCTTCATGCTTTTGGATAGCTTGCTAGCATCTAGCTTGAAGAGATTTGGAGGATATAAGGTATGGAGTTAACAATACAAGATTTCTCGGTTGAAGAGGCACTTCACTCGACACAGTACGTGCAGGTGAGAAGAAGGGTCTTTCGACAATGCATCGAGTCTTTGTTATATGAGGGAATTTTAATTCCTGAGACCATCCAAGAGGGTGAAGAGACGATTTACACCCTACATGGGCTTGATGAGGGGGATCTGCCTGTTCGCTATCGTTGCCAAGGGCGGAGAAGTGCGAGTTTTGGGCTTGTTCGTTTAGGGAAGGCCCCCGTTACTCGTGTTGTTTACGATCAAAGCGGAGTCGCACAGCAAGAATCTGAAGCGATATCCCTCACTCGTTTTTTAGTGGAAATCTTCCGAATGAATACGGTAGATGAACAAAGACTGAAGCTATTTGCCAATGATTTGGAACAAACGTTGTTAAAGGATACATTGGCCCAATACTATCGGGTACAAAATGATATTCGGATGCAGGGCAAATCGTACGATGAGCTGGAAGGTGATCTGATGGACGGACACCCTTACCATCCTAGCTATAAATCACGTGTTGGATTTACCTACGTAGATCATTTTGCCTATGGTCCTGAATTTAAGCAGGAAGTTCATTTTCTTTGGGTAGCGATACATAAACAATATTCTCAAGTGTCCATTGATCAAGGTAGAAATTTCGATGGCCTTCTTTTGGATGAAATAGGCCAGGAACAAAAAGAAGCTTTTCAACAAATCATCGTCAATCATGGATGCGATCCCGATCAGTATGCCTTCGTGCCTGTCCATCCTTGGCAGTGGCGTAATCATATCGTGCCTGGATTCCTGGACGATATCCATCGCAAAGAGATCATTGTGCTAGGAGTAGGCTCTGATGGTCATCGTCCACAACAATCCATCCGCACCTTTGCTAACAAAAGTAATCCGCATAAACCTTATCTTAAACTCTCGATGAACGTAGTGAATACTTCAGCGCCACGTCATCTCACGCCGCACTCACTGGCAAGTGCCCCCATTGTTTCGAGGTGGCTCAAGGGGATTACGGACGCAGATTCGTATTTACGAGACGTGCAAAGGGTGATCATGCTCCAAGAGTTTGCTGCAGTGGCATACGATCCTCCACCTGCTTCTGAACTGGTGGAAATGGTTACATTCGGGGTAATTGGGTGCATGTGGAGAGAAAGTCTCATCCCTCATCTCGAAGCGGGAGAAGATGCGGTTCCTTATAACGTATTAGCGGCAGTAGAGGTGGATGGGGTGCCATTCATTGACCGTTGGATTCGTGAGCAAGGGCTAGAGAATTGGCTTGCGCGATTATTAGAAAGCAGTGTATTGCCAGTCGTTCATATTCTTGTGAAACACGGAATTGCAATGGAAACCCACGCGCAGAATATGATCCTGGTGCATCGGGATGGTGTCCCTTCTCGGGTAGCATTGAAGGATTTCCATGAAGATTTGATTTTTTGCCAACCGTTCTTGAGTGAGCCAGACAAATGCCCGAACTTCGCGGAAGTGCATGAATATTACGCAACGAAGCCCGATGATGTGATGTTTCACATGAATGAAACATCAACAGTCAGAGATTTGACATTGGAGACTTTATTTCTAATCAATCTGGGGCAACTCGCACGGCTGTTAGAGGAGCATTACGGATATGCCGAAGAGCAATTCTGGGAGATGGTCGTTAAGGTATTAGAGAGTCACCAGCAACGATTCCCGGAATTGGCGGAGCGATTTACGCGATTTGATCTGTTTGTTCCAACCGTGCAGGTAGAAAAATTGACCAAGAAAAAGCTATATACAACGAACGAGAACTATCATTTACATGAAGTCCCCAATTCTTTGTTCGAGGCAAGGAAAAGGCTTCATTCCATGGCTGTGGGAGGTTACTAGCATGTTCATAGTGAATCAAAATGAGATTTCTGTGCATGAAATGGAGAGACATAAGCAAGGATTCAAAAGCATGGATCATTTTCAACAGCCGGAAGGAAAGAGGTACGCAGTCTGCATAGCTGATCCACTTGACGTGATTAGTCTCGTTCAATATTTACGTGAGCATAACGCTTCGGTGTTGTTAATTCATGGGGAAACCCCAATGGAAACAGCCTATCAGATGGCAGTGAAGGCAAGATGTTATGGGCTTGTTTATCAGGAGACGAAGCACTTCTTGTCCATCACGGATAAACAACAGAGCGAGAAACCATCGCTCTATCAATATAGCTCAGGTACTACGGGGGACGCGAAGCTAATCGGGAGAAGTTGGGAGGATATCCAAACAGAAATACAAGCCTACAACGAGTTGTTTCGGGGAGAGGAAGCGTTAACCCCGATCGTGCTGGCATCGGTGACACATTCGTATGGATTGATTTGTGGAGTTTTGGCAGCACTGGAACGGGGAAGTAAGCCTTCGATTGTGACGCACAAAAATCCCAAGTTTGCTTTGCAAGTGATTCAAGATACTCCCCGGCATATTGTTTATGGTCTGCCAGTGTTTTATCACATCTTATCAAGCTTTACGCGAGAGCAGGTACGTTTTCACCGGTTAATGACATCTGGAGCTCCTATGCCAGAAGGCTTGTTTCTAAAGCTGCAAGGCATGAGCGACATCTTGATGCAACAATATGGATGCTCCGAGGCGGGGTGCGTCAGTATGAGTAAACAGATGCGGACGCATACAGATCTGGGGGTTCCCCTTTCCCATGTAACAATGACGACGGGTGAAAATGAAGAACAACCTGCGGAAATAGTCATTCGGATTGGACAGAACGAAATAGCGACGCAGGATTTAGGTTTCTGGACAGGAGAAGGACATATTCAATTTGTATCAAGGATGGATGATGTGATAAACGTCTCTGGTTTAAAGGTATTTCCTTTAGAGGTTGAGGACGTCATTTTGAAAATGAGTGGGACAAAAGAAGTGGTCGTGTATCGTGGAAGTCATCCGGTCATGGGAGAGATTGTGAAGGCGCAGGTTATTACAGAGGGAGGGACTACTCCTGAACAAATCAGGGAATGGTGCCAAGATCGTTTGCCAGGCTATAAAGTCCCATTCGAAATCCAATGTGTGACGAGCATTCCTAAGACAGCCACAGGAAAAATCAGCCGTCGATTATTAGAAATGGAGACGATCAGCAAATGACACGAACAGAAAGAATCGAGCAAATCCATACGATCATGACCGAAAAATTAAAATTATCGCATATCCTCACGCTAGAGGAGTCCATGCGATTGAATGAGGATCTACATATTGATTCGATTATGCTATTGCAACTGATTGTTTATATCGAGGAAGATTTGCACTTGGTAGTTCCTGCTCATGAGTTAGATCCACGAATCTTCCAAACTGTTGGATCACTCCTTACTTTTGTTGAACAGTTGGAACCGCAGCATGTATCGAATTAGCGTCTATCCAAACGTCGAGTGGGGGATACAGAATGGTTAAGGTTCATTGCATTATTTCATGCCTATGCGAAGTGATTAAGCGCCGCACAAAGATTGATTATCGTCCCTATTATTTTGGTATATGGGATGCCGAGTATTCCATTACGGATCAAGGTGTAGTCACGTATTACATTGATAACCATGAGGAGATTATCAAGGGTTATGAACGACTTTTCCGAGCGAAAGTAACAGAATGGTATGATCATTCCCAAGATAAAGCCTCCAATTTGGACACATTCTTAGAGCTAATTGATAAGCGTACCGAGGATCAGTTTGTCCTTGTTCAGATAGACATGTCGCTGGTTCCAGAGCGAGATAATAAATTTGCGTTGAAGCCATTCCCGCATTTTTTGATGATTTCAAAGACGGAGAACGAAGATGAGTGGTTTATGTTTGACCCGGATTTTCGTTGGGAGGGCAATGTGAAGAAGGAGACGGTGATCAAAGCCTTCTTAGAAAATCCGGTTGGTGGCGGCTTTATGGTGGATGCGAGTGAAATTAAGGAACCAACCTATGAAATGATCCACGACTATTTCTACGACGCACTCAAACGTGATCATAATCCGTTTACCCTTGAGTTGAAGCAATTGATTACAGACATGGCAGAAGGGCGCAATGGATACAACTTGGACATGCTACTCCCAGCAGTGACCCAAGTTAAAGTGATTGCGATCCGTAAATACAGCTACGAGTATGCATTCCTATATCTGCAAGATTACCTGGAATACCATCGTGATGAGTTTTTGCGCATTGCATATAAAGTGGAGGACATCTACCAAGGGTATACGACAGCTCAGTACTTGTCTGTCAAAATGGCGATGACCAAGAATATGGCGTTGTTACCTCCGATTATCGAGGCGTTAGAAGAGATTGATCTGATTGAACTTGAAGTGAAAAAAGAACTGGAACGTCAGTTTGTTCTGTGGACCCAAATGGATAAAAGTCTCGTCACTGTAGACGAAAAAGGGTGGAGGTAAAGGTCAAATGAAACTCTCATTGTGCACAATCACTTTTCGCCACCAGCTAATTTCGTTTGCACAGATTGTTCGGTTTGCTCATCGTCATCATTTTGATGGGATCGAATTATGGGGAACCCACGCTCAACATCTGTACGATCATGATCGATTAGAGATGGAGGAGCAGGTAAGGTTGGTCAGGGATCAAGGCATGAGTATCTCCATGCTTAGCGATTATCTGGATATTGCTACTTCATCTGGATTTCAGCGTACACTGGAAAAAGCAAAAAGACTCATTTCACTGGCAAAATGGCTACATGTAAAGCAAATCAGGACGTTCGCTGGACAGAAGGCGAGTAATGAAGTTGGGCCAGAAGAGCGTGCACGCTATGTGCATCATCTGCAAATCTTATGTAAGATGTGTCATGAGCACGGGATTCAGCTCTTGGTCGAAACGCATCCGAACACGCTCACAGATTCTATGAGTTCTACACTTGCTTTGTTGCAGGAAGTCAATCATCCTGCACTAAAAGTGAATCTTGATTTTCTTCATGTCTGGGAATCAGGTGCTGATCCAATCGACGCGTACGAGCAATTGAGACCGTGGGTAGCTCATTATCATTTGAAAAATATTTCCTCGCCGAATCATCTGCCGGTATTCGCTCCGCATAATGTATATGCCCCGAACGGCGATCGTGAGGGAATGGTACTGCTCGGTGAGGGTGTTGTAGATTATGGGCCTATTTTAGAAAAGATTGCGGATACGGATTATTTTGCATCTATTGAATGGTTTGGTCAGAGTCCGCAGCGTGTTTTAGCTGAAGAAGTAGAGTGGTTGCGGAAGGCAATGATGGTTCGTGCGTAAGTGAAAAAAGGTCGGAGGCGCAGGGGTGCTTCCGATCTTTTTTTCGTGCAACAAGAAACCAAGTGCTTCCAGCGAGCGTCTATGTATTGATTACCTATTCGGGAGGTCCCTTGATGAAAAAATGCTTGTTGCTCTCATGCTTGCTGATTACCTTGCTAGGTACCCTTATCCCTGGACAAATCAATGCCTCTGCTCCAGCAAAGGCAGACCCACGCAAGCCAGAACCAGTCATCATCTACAAAGTAGCCCTAGATGGAAAAACCACCAAAACTGTTACAAACATGCCCTTGATGCACCGGGCGAGTATGTCGCCATCGAGCAGATTTGTATACGGGGAGCGAATCGATTACGGGAAGGCGGACCGAACCATACCGTACCTGTACGACATGCAGACAAAAAAACTGACGCAACTATCCGGCGATGGAAAATGGTCGCCGAAGCAGGACGCGCTCTACGTTCTTGAAAATGGCAGTATCGTGAAGCTCAGTCTGCCAGACGGCAAAAAAACGGTACTCGTCCCGACAGCAGCTCAGTATCCCGTCGTTGATTTTTCCGTTTCACCGGATGAACAGTACATGGCGTTTACCCGGATGGACATGCTCTCTTCCAATACCAAAGTAAGCGGTCACCTTTACTTGCAACATCTGCCTACGCTTAAAATGAAAAAGAATGACCAGTATGAATGGCGGAGTGGAACAGACGAAGAAATGTATTACTGGGTACCGAATTCGAAAAAGCTGTTTTACAGAACACAAACAGCATACAAGGAGTTAGACTTACCGACTGGCCTGAAATACGATCACAATATGACCACATTTCCTTCTTACTCCAATGATATGAAGTACCGTTATATCCGAACAATGACAGAAGAATACATGCTGGATTTGCAGACGGGGAAAAAGGTCAATTTGAAAGATCCCGTGTTCACTGAGAGACACTTGGACAAGATTGTTTGGTCGCCATCAGGACATCAGATGGCAGTAGAACAGCACTCTCGTACTTCCAATTCTCAAGATTCGTATATGTACATTCAATCGTGCAAACAAGTCACAAAATGCAGCTATCCATTTGGTTCTCCTGACAAGGGAATGCCTGGCTACTACAATTTAAGTGACAATCATCGCATCATCGGCTGGGCAAAGGACGGGAAGTCGTACTACGTAGCTGATCTCGCATCGATCCACTATAGCGATTTTTCGCCTGAAAAGTTGGGTCCTTCCAACAATGTCGTTGAACTCCGCTAACATAAAAGAAGCCGTCTCCCGTTAACGAGAGACGGCTGTTCTTTTCTATTATTCGTGACCTTCCAATTCAGTGATAAGCGTCCATAATGACATACCTTTGGAGGCTTTAAACAGAAAAGCGTGCTTGTCATCGCGTAGCGGCAGTAATGCACGCAGTGCCTCTGCTTTTGTGGCGAAGTGCAGCTTGTTCCCCTTGTAAGCATCATGGAGATGGCGTGTATTCTCACCGACTGTCACGAGCAGCTCAAAGCGCTCAGCGATGTCCTGAATTGAGGCTCCGACGCCAGCGTGCATAGCGGCACTTTCTGGACCGAGCTCATACATGTCACCTAACACGACGACTCTTGCGCGCTCAGGGTACAGCTCAGCAAAAGTCCGTACGGCAGTCTCCATGGAGACAGGGCTGGCATTGTAGGCATCACTGATATACACAGTACCGTGCTTGGAGTGAATTTGCTCAAACCGCATGGCGGAGAGCTGGACGGTGGACAAGGCGTAAGCGATTTGCTCTGTATCCATTCCGAGCCTCTTGGCAATTGCGACAGCAGGCAGTGCATTCAGGACACTGTGGCGGCCATGTAACGGCAGGAATGCCTCGAAATGCTCCCCGGAAGCAAAGCACACGTTGAAGCGGGTCCCACCCTCAACCGTTTCGATTTGTTCCGCCCAAATATCAGCCTTCTCATTAACAGAGTAGAACATGATCTCACCCGGATACAGATGGGCTATCAATCGCAGATATTCGGAATCTTTGTTGAGCAGCACAAGCCCGTCAAGAGCAGTATGAGGAAGCAGCTCCGCCTTTGCGAGAGCAATTTTTTCACGCGTGCCAAAATGCTCAATATGAGACTCTCCGATAAATGTAATCACGCTAATATCTGGCTGCACGAGCGAAGCAAGCAGATCGATTTCCCCGGCGTGGTTCATCCCGAGCTCTAGTACAGCAGCTTGATGTTTTTCTTCCATCTGCAACAACGACAAAGGTACACCGAGGTGGTTGTTGAAGTTTTTATACGTCTTGTATACGGGCGAACGGCTCCCAAGTACATGGGCCACGATGTCCTTCACGGTTGTTTTTCCGATACTTCCGGTAATGGCGATGCGAGGGAACGAAAAGCTTTTCCGATAAGCGGCAGCCAGCTTTTGAAAGCCACGCAGTGTATCATTGACGAGAATTAACCCAAAATCGTTTGGCAAGTTCGCAGGAATCTTCTCCTGATTCGAAACGAGTGCAGCTACAGCTCCTTGTTCAGCTGCTTGTAACAAAAAATCATGCCCATCCCGTGCGCCGCCTGTCAGCGCTACAAACAAAGATCCCGCAGTTAGCTCGCGGGTATCAAAGTGAACGGATGACAAGGCAAGCTCTGGGGAACCAGCGAGCAAAATCCCTTCTGCGTTGATTGCTGCCTGATCCAGTGCAATTGGTTTCATCTGCACGAACTCCTTTTGTAATCCAGTTTCAACCTCGAAGTCATGCTACCATGCGTTAGGTAGCGCCGCAAGACAAAAGTGAGGGAATGTGATACGATCAATTCTTACATACATAACTATCCACATACTGAGGAAGAAAGGAGTCTCCCATGGAAAAAAGTATTTTTACCAAAATCATGGACGGTGAAATTCCTGCTCGTATCGAGTATGAGGACGAGCACGTCATTGTCATCCACGATATTGCACCAAAAGCACGCGTTCACTTGTTGATTATCCCGCGTAAGCCAATTCCTACGCTAATGGATGTAAGCGCCGAGGACCTGCCGCTGATTGGGCATATCCACCATGTAGCACAACTCTTGGCGAAAAAGCTGGAACTGCCAGGTTTTCGCCTGATTAACAACTGTGGTAAAGAGGGTGGACAAGAGGTTTTCCATATCCATTATCACCTTTTGTCCGGTTTTTACGAATAAAATTGAACTAAAGGTTGACCTTCTTTAGTCATCTATCCTATAATGAAGTGTGACAGTCTGTTCGTACGTTCGACTCAGGCGTCCCACGGTTTTAGCGGAGGGAGGGAAGACAAATGGCAGAAATTCGAGTCAAGAAAAACGAGTCTTTGGATAGCGCACTTCGCCGCTTCAAGCGTGAAAGCGCAAAATCCGGGGTGATGGCGGAACTGCGTAAACGTCGCCACTTTGAGAAGCCTAGCATTAAGCGCAAGAAGAAATCCGAAGCAGCTCGCAAACGCAAGTTTTAATTGACGGAGGGCTCATCATGAGTGTAATGGAGCGACTCGATCAAGATATGAAGCAAGCAATGAAGGACAGAGCTGCTCTAAAACTCTCTGTTATTCGCATGGTGAAAGCCGCATTAAAGAACGAAGAGATTAACAAGGGCAGACTTTTGTCTGAAGACGAAGTGCTGACCATCTTGACTCGTGAGTTAAAACAACGCCGTGAATCCCTCCACGAATTTGAGAAGGCAGGCCGCGTGGAACTTGCCTCGAAAACGCGCGAAGAGATCGACGTGCTCTCCGCTTACTTACCCGCTCAGCTTAGCGAAGACGAAATTCGTGATATCGTTCGGGAAGGTATCGCAGCTACCAATGCCTCCTCCAAAAAGGAGATGGGCAAAGTGATGGGTGCGATCATGCCGAAAGTGAAAGGCAGAGCAGACGGAAACCTCGTGCAAAAGATTGTATCTGAGGAACTACCATCGTAGACGAGAGTAACACCTCATATAGATACGAACAGAAAAACTCAACCTGTAAAGGTTGGGTTTTTCTTTTTTTCCAAGATGTGAAATAAATATGAAACAATTGGCCCCCTCTTTCGTATACCTTATTGCACATACGTTGAAGCTGATAGAAGGAAAGGAGGTACATGCAATGAGTGCAGCAAGGCTAGTAAAAAGCCGCGTGCGATTGCTTTTTTCACTTCTTTGCCTGATCATGGGAATGACGATGCTTCTTGCTCCCGCATCCACTACAGCCCAGACCTATCAAAAAGCTGTATGGATTCCAGTAGATAGCACGATCGAGCGAGGGTTGGAGAGCTTTTTGCACAGAGCATTTGCTGACGCACAGGAGCAGCAGGCAGACCTTGTTATCTTGCATATCAATACGCCAGGTGGCGAAGTGAACGCTGCCGACCAGATTGGACAGTTAATCCGTCAGGCTCCCATGCATGTGATAGCCTATATTGATAACCAGGCTTTTTCAGCGGGAACTTACATCGCCTTGAATGCAAATGAAATTATTATGACTCCAGGCAGTAGCATGGGAGCAGCCGCACCGATTGACCTGGCAGGGAATGCAGCAGATATCAAGTTCATTTCCGGTTGGAGCAATAAAATGAGAGCGGCAGCTGAATTGAACAATCGCAATCCTGACGTTGCTCGCGCGATGGTGGAAATCGATACAGAATTCCCAGGATTAAAGCCAAAAGGCACGGTGCTTTCTCTCGATGCCCAACAAGCGAAGCGGTTAGGTTATGCGGATGATGTGGTGTCCAATAAGGAAGAGCTGCTCAAAAAGCTCGGTATTCAGCCAGATTCCCTTCAGGCGATTGAGCCAACAGGTGGAGAGCTAGTCGCTAGATTGGTGACGAGTCCCATTGTGATGAGTCTTCTGCTCATCATTGGATTGGGCGGAATTGTAGTAGAACTGTTTGCCCCTGGCTTTGGTGTCGCAGGGACGATTTCGCTCGTCGCGTTCAGTCTATACTTCTTTGGACATTATGTAGCGGGATTTGCCAACTGGTTGCACATCGGACTGTTTGTCATCGGAATCTTACTGATGCTTCTGGAAATTTTTCTTCCGGGCGGCATTGTCGGTGCGATTGGCTTCGTGAGTATTGTGACAGGTCTCGTAATGGCAGCCTATGACACGCAGCAAGGGCTTGCGTCACTGGGTGTAGCTGCTCTGATCACGGCAATTGTAGCGTTCATGCTAGTGAAGAAGTACGGGGTCAAAGGTCTATTCAACAAGTTTGTCTTGGGTGACACGCAGCGCAATGAAGAAGGATACGTAGCTCCGCGCGATCAGCGTGAGCTGGAAGGAAAATCAGGCATCGCCCTAACTCCATTGCGCCCAGCAGGGGTCGTCAAGGTGGAAGGAAAACGAGTGGATGCAGTATCGGTTGGTGGTTTCATTGAAGCGGGTACCACCATCACCGTGGTGCAAGTAGAAGGCACGCGTATCGTCGTTGCCGAACTAGAACAAAAGGAGTGAGCTCTTCATGTTTGAAGGCGGTTTGATTCCCCTTATTTTTATGGTGGCAGTAGCCATCGTCGTACTTTCAGTTTTCTTCTCGTTCGTACCAGTTATGCTCTGGATTTCTGCACTGGCTTCCGGTGTGAATATTGGGATTATTACCCTCGTCGCAATGCGCTTGCGTCGCGTCGTACCATCTCGTATCGTAAATCCGTTGATTAAAGCGCGTAAAGCTGGCTTGCAGCTGGATACAAATCAATTGGAGAGCCATTATCTCGCAGGCGGTAACGTAGACCGTGTAGTAGATGCGCTCGTAGCAGCACAACGCGCAGATATTCCACTTGGCTTCGAACGAGCAGCAGCAATTGATCTGGCTGGTCGTGATGTATTGGAAGCGGTACAAATGAGCGTTAACCCGAAAGTGATTGAAACACCTGTGGTAGCAGCAATGGCAAAGGACGGTATCGAGCTGCGCACTCGTGCAAAAGTAACAGTTCGTGCCAACATCGATCGATTGGTCGGTGGTGCTGGTGAAGAAACGATTATCGCTCGCGTAGGTGAGGGGATCGTATCGACCATTGGTTCGTCAAAAGGACATAAGGACGTATTGGAAAATCCGGATCTGATCTCTAAAACGGTATTGAATAAAGGCTTGGATGCCGGAACTGCTTTTGAAATTCTCTCGATTGATATTGCGGACGTGGATGTAGGAAAGAACATCGGGGCACAATTGCAAACCGACCAAGCCGAAGCAGATAAACGTATTGCTCAAGCGAAAGCGGAAGAGCGTCGTGCCATGGCGGTAGCCCAAGAGCAGGAAATGATTGCGCGTGTACAAGAAATGAAGGCAAAAGTAGTAGAAGCAGAAGCACAAGTACCACTTGCTTTGTCCGAAGCATTGAAAAGTGGCAAAATGGGCGTAATGGATTATTACAACATGCAAAACATTGCTGCTGATACACAAATGCGTCAATCCTTCGGGCATGCAGGTGACAAACAAGATCCTGCTTTGCCAGACGAGAAAGAATAAGGGCGATTGCCATGGAAGATCTCATGGATCTCGTCGTAGATTTACTGGATTTAGTCGAGTGGGTCATCCCGCTCATCGGCAAGTTCTGGTTTGTCATCCTTGGCTACTTGGGATATAAAGCTCTTGGCAAAGCCGGAAAGAAGAAGATGTCTCAAGGCAAAAAAATGCCTCCGCTTACCCCGGCCACAACGTCGGATATCCCTATGGAAACGGAGGATTACGGCAGAGAGACGGTGCGGGCATCCTCCAAATACGAGCCACTTCAGCGAGAATCGATGGAAGGGATTGGAGTCGAGCAGGAATGGGCATTCTCCAGTACAGCTCGTGCTTCAACGGGTCCAACCATCACCGTGAAGCAAGCGGAACCGATGAAGGTCGCTGATTCGGAACGAGTGGGAACACTCACATCGAAACACGGTAATCCACGTGATGGGATGAAATGGGCGCTCATTTTTGGAGAGCCGCGCTCAAAAGCACCGTACGCCCAGCAGGTTCGACAAAGAAAAATTTTATAATAGTAGCTAGTCAAACAGGTGAACTTCGGTTCGCCTGTTTTTTTTATTGATAAGCAATGTCTTATGTCGAAATATATCGAATAACTTGTCTTGTTTCTCGTATCCTTGTTGACTATCCTGAATGTAAAGAAAATTCTCCCAATAGAAGAAGGGGTAGAGGTCAAGCGATGAATCAACAAATTTTTGAACAAATGGGGCGGTTTCGTCAAAAAGTGATTCGGCTTGCCATCTTCGAAAACAAATCGATATATGAAACGGCGATCGCGTGCGGTTGTTCAGCTGAGAAAGTAAAACGAGTCATGAAAAAATGGAAGGCGCTTACAAAAGAAAAAGAGCTTGTTTCTACTGCAAAAGAAAGCAAATAATCGATGGGTTTTGTTGGAAGTATTTCAAAGACGGAGTTCTCAACTGCTTGCGAAATCGCGAGCGACGAGGGCTCTTTTTTGTGGCTGTTTTTGATGAATGCCTCTTTATGCTCGTGCATACGCATAGATAAGAATGGTTTTGCACCTGCAAACAGATGAGATCGTCATATTCGCCAATATATAGAACGAGAAGGGGGGCTAATCCATGAAGCGTTGGAGCCGCCGTCTGCGCCAGCTGGCCGGAGGGGTGTTGGATCTGCCGCAAGATGTAGTCCTGGAAGTCCCGCGCATCACGATGATCGGTCATTTGCAAATGTATATAGAGAATCATCGAGGAGTCTTGCATTTTAGCGAAAAAGAGCTTCGCTTACTGTTGACGAACGGTCAAATGATTGTTTCAGGTGAACAGCTTGTCATCCGAGCGATTTTGCCTGAGGAGGTTTTGTTAGAAGGCAGAATCGGTGGCGTGAAATTTTTGGAGACGGGACCACAGAGCTCGTAATCTTTGGTAGAGGGAGGGGGCGGCACGTATGCGGAATGGAATCAAGGAGTGGGTGGATGGACATGTAACTATTACCGTTCGGGGAAAACGGTTTGAGCGGATGCTGAATATGGCCGTACGGGATGGGATTCGAATCTGGAATATTCGCAGGGTAGGAGAAGAGGTGACTCGCTGCGATATTTTGATTCGTGATTATTTTCGTTTACGGCCGCTTTTAAAAGAGACAGGCTGTCGTAGTCACGTCGAGGCAAGAGACGGGCTGCCTTTCTGGCTGCTGCGGTTACGCAGACGATCTGGATTGGCAATTGGGGCTGCTCTTTTTTTCATCGGATTGTACATGCTCTCCTCTTTTGTTTGGAGTGTAGAAGTGAGTGGGACAAAAATGGTTGATCCACGACGAGTGATTCAAGCCGCCGAACAAGTGGGGATTAAAGAAGGGGCATGGAAGGTCAAACTAAAAGAACCGTTGGTTTTGCAAAAAGAGCTGTTGAGTCTGCTGCCTGAAGCGTCCTGGGTTGGAATCGAGATTCAAGGAACCAAGGTCATGCTTCAAGTGGTTGAAAAAGAGGCTCCCGTAAAACCGCTTGCAACAGGTCCCCGTCATCTTGTTGCAAAAAAGAGGGCTGTCGTCCATAAAATTCTCCCAGAGGTTGGTCGCAGTCAGGTTGTGAGCAATCAATTGGTGGAAAAAGGCCAAGTACTCATTTCCGGGATCATTGGCAATGACGCCCGTCAACAAGCCGTATCGGCACGAGGCAAGGTGCAAGGGGAAGTGTGGTATATGAGCAACACATCGGTCCCGCTAAAACAAACGATGCAACGTTTGACAGGAGAAAAGCTGGAGCATCAATACCTGCTTGTAGGCCCTTATGCGATATACGTATGGCCATTTGAAAAACAGTCCTTTGCACAAGCCGAAATGGCAGAACAACGGTTTTTGCCCTCGTATGCGGGATATACCTCACCACTTGGCTGGAAGACAGTAACGTACGCGCAAACAGCACCCGTTCAAACAGAAATGAGCGTGGAGGAAGCGACGGAACTGGCTAAAAAATTCGCCAGGGAGGATATCTTGAAAAAAGCTGGAAAAGATGCGTTCATTCAGGACGAAAAAGTTTTGCACGTCACAACAGAGAATGGTAAAGTTTACGTAAGCATTCATTTTTCCGTCATTGAAGATATTGCCATTGAACAGCCTTTCGTTGGGCAGTGAGGGATGGCAAGCAAATGACGCATTGCTGATTACCGTTGCAAGGAGATGGAAGCCTGTTGCACGTACAAGATGAGGTAAGAATCCCGTTTTCAGACGCATCTGAGGCCTTGCTGTTGTTCGGACCACATGACGCGTACCTAACACTGATCGAGCAAAGAAGTTCCGCCAAAATCATGACCCGAGAAGGCGAACTGGTTATTAGCGGGGATAAGCCGGAAGTGGACAAACTGACAGAGTTGATTGAAATTCTGCTACAGTTGATTCGCAGAGGGATTGCCCTGTCCGAACGAGACATCTCTTATGCGATGTCGTTGATTGAACGGGGAGAAGGTGCCCAACTGCTCGATGTGTATGATGAAGAAGTCGCTCGTACCCAACGTGGCAAAGTAATCAGGGCAAAGACTTTGGGACAGCGTCATTACTTGTCTGCGATCAAGAAGCATGACATTGTGTTTGGAATTGGACCAGCTGGTACCGGAAAAACGTATTTGGCTGTTGTCACAGCAGTAAATGCGTTGAAAAATGGGCGTGTCAAACGGATCGTTCTTACCAGACCGGCCGTAGAAGCGGGGGAGAGCCTTGGATTTTTGCCAGGAGATTTGCAGGAAAAAGTAGACCCTTACCTGCGTCCGCTCTATGATGCCTTGTACGACATGCTGGGCAATGAACAAGTCGCCAAAATGATGGAACGTGGACTCATTGAGGTTGCACCTTTGGCGTACATGCGTGGTCGTACGCTCGAAGATTCCTTTGTCATTTTGGATGAAGCCCAGAACACAACTCCCGAGCAAATGAAAATGTTTTTGACCAGGCTTGGCTTTGGTTCCAAAATGGTCATTACGGGTGATGTAACCCAGGTGGATTTGCCAAAAGGCAAGAAATCCGGACTGCGCGAAGCACAGCGCATCTTAAATCCGATTTCCGATGTAGCCTTTATCCATTTCCAAGAAGGAGACGTCGTTCGTCACAGTCTGGTACAAAAAATCATCGCTGCCTATGCCAAGGAAGAAGTAGATCACGGCTATTAATAAATGGCGTCACAAAAAGGAGATCGTTTACCTGTGTTATCTGTAGAAATCCTTCATGAAGAAATCGAACCGATCGATGAGAATTTGCAAAACCTGCTTGTCCGTTGCCTGGAAGCAGCGGCAAAGCTGGAAGACGTACAAGGAGAAGTAGTTGTCACGCTGGTGAACAACGAGCGCATCCACGAGCTGAATCGCGACTATCGTGGCGTTGATCGGCCTACGGATGTTCTGTCCTTTGCGATGAACGAGCCGGGTGAAGGGGAAATGGAAATCTTCATTGATGAGGATGAAGCAAACGAGTTTCCAAATATGCTTGGAGATATTATCATCTCGGTGCCAAAAGCACATGAGCAGGCTGAAGACTATGGCCATTCATTCGAACGCGAACTCGGATTTCTCACGGTTCATGGTTTTCTTCACCTTCTGGGCTATGATCATGGGACGCCAGAAGAAGAGAAGGAAATGTTTTCACGTCAAGAAAAGGTGCTGGAAGAAATCGGCTTGACGAGGTAGGAGATTACGTTGAAGGAATGGCGACGATTGACTCGCAGCTTCACCTACGCTCTGCAAGGGATTTCCTATACCGTACGGACACAGCGAAACATGCAAATCCACGTAGCCGCTGCCATTGTGGTGTTAGCGGCAGCGTGGTGGCTGCAGATACCCCGCAGCGATGTTTTGCTGGTCCTTTTTTCTATCGGTCTGGTCTTCTCCCTTGAGCTGGTAAATACCGCGATTGAAGCAGTCGTTGATTTAGCTTCCCCGGAATGGCACGCCAAGGCGAAGATTGCCAAAGATGTGGGAGCAGGAGCTGTGCTTGTGGCCGCGATCCTGTCCCTTATCATCGGAGTTCTCGTATTTGGACAGCCACTGTTGCAAAAAGTATGGGGATAGTTTTTACTAGTAGAGAAGAAGAAATTTTTTCATAAGCCAAAATGAGGTACCGGACGGGTCATTGTAGTTGACCTTTCAGTCTGGTTTCTTCGTGTCTCATTGGACACATTCTGTTGTGGAATGATGTTAAAGATCAATCATATGAGGAATGATGAGAATGGATAAACAATCATTATTAGCACAAGCAATCGAAGCCAGAGAGCTCGCTTATGTACCGTACTCCAAGTTTCAGGTAGGAGCAGCTCTTTTAGCTGAGAGTGGCAAGGTTTATTTGGGAGGCAATATTGAAAATGCAGCGTACTCGCTGTGCAACTGTGCTGAGCGTACGGCTCTTTTTAAAGCGTACTCAGAAGGCGATCGGACTTACAAAGCGTTAGCCGTCGCTGCCGATACACCGCAAGCTGTATCACCATGTGGGGCTTGCCGACAAGTCATAGCGGAGCTGTGCCCGCCGGACATGCCTGTATTTTTGACGAATCTCAAAGGCGACATTTGGGAAACGACAGTATCTGCCCTGCTTCCAGGCGCATTCACCAAGGAGGATTTACGTGGATAATCGCAAGACCAAGCAATCGTTTAAATCTGGCTTTGTCTCCATTGTGGGACGGCCAAATGTTGGAAAATCAACACTGTTGAATCATATTGTGGGACATAAAATCGCCATCATGTCGAATAAGCCGCAAACGACACGCAACAAAATTACGGCGGTGCATACGACAGAAGAGGGTCAAATTATTTTCTTGGATACACCGGGGATTCACAAGCCTCAATCCAAGCTCGGAAACTACATGGTTTCGGTTGCCGAAAATACATTGAACGAAGTTGACCTCGTTTTGTTTGTTGTCGATGCAACAGAAAAACGCGGAGCCGGGGACGACTACATCATCGAACGGTTGAAGCAGGTCAAAACGCCAGTATTTTTGGTCATCAACAAAATTGACAAGGTGCACCCGGAAGCATTGTTGCCAATTATTGACGATTACCGCAAATTGTATGATTTCAAGCAAATTGTTCCAATCTCTGCATTGGAAGGTAACAATACAGGTTCATTGCAGCAGGCTATTTTGGGTGAAATGGAAGAAGGCCCGATGTATTACCCTGCAGATCAGGTGACAGACCATCCGGAACGCTTTGTAGCAGCCGAATTGATTCGGGAAAAAGTTCTGCATTTGACGAGAGAAGAGGTACCTCACTCCATCGCTGTCGTAATTGAAGAAATGAAGCGAGGCGAAAATGGTAAAACGCTTTACATTTACGCAGCCATTTACGTAGAGCGGGATTCCCAGCGCGGTATTTTGATCGGGCAAAAAGGTCAGATGCTCAAAGAAATCGGTCAACGTGCGCGCAAGGATATCGAGCGCTTGATGGGGGACCAAGTATTTTTGGAGCTCTGGATCAAAGTGAAAAAGGATTGGCGCAACCAAGAGCGGATGCTGCGTAACTTCGGTTTCTACGACGAGCAATAATATTCCCATCACGATGTGTTAATTTTTCCAAGGCATAGAATAACGGGCAAAGGTGATTCTAAGAAGGAAGTGGATAGACCCGATATAGGAAAGGATGATGCTCCATGCTTCGTGACTTTTCTTGGAGAGTTTTCGCTTCAACCGGTGACATCCATGCTTACCTTCTCTACCGTGATCACCATCAAACGGATGTTTCCAGCGAGGAAGCCTCGTTTGATCTCGCCCAGGAAGAATTGGGTGACACGCAGGCATGCTTGTAAAGTGGGAAGGGATTGTCATTCGCAGTGTGGACTATGGTGAGTCCAGTAAAGTGGTGACATTGTTTACCCGGGAGAACGGCAAATTAGGCGTGATGGCCCGTGGTGCCAAAAAGACCAAAAGTCGTCTTGCCGCCGTCTCCCAGTTGTTTTCGCATAGTTATTATCTATGCAAGGCAGGACCCGGTACAGGAATGCCCGATCTTTCTCAGGGAGATATGCTGGATTCGTTCCGGGATATGCGGCAAAGCCTGACTGCTACGGCTTATGCCGCATACATAGCAGAACTGTTGGATCGACTGACGCAGGAAAAGGAGCCGAATCCCTACTTGTTTCAGCTACTCCTTCATACGTTCCGCTATTTGGATGAAGGACGAGATGCTGAGATCCTGTGTCGTATTTTTGAGACCAAAATGCTAATTGTAGCGGGGATCTCCCCGCAGCTCACGGCGTGTGTAAACTGTGGCGAACAGCGCGAGCCCTATGCAATCAGTGTGGGACAGGGTGGCCTGTTGTGCCCAGTTTGCCAGCCTTCCGATCCGTATGCCATGGCGGTTACACCCTCTACCTGGAAGCTGTTACGGCTGTTCCAGGTATTTGATTTGGAGCGGCTTGGTGACATTGAAGTAAAACCAGCTACTCGTAACCAGCTCAAGCATGTGCTACGGAGTTTCATGGACGAGTATCTGGATATCAGGCTGAAAAGTCGAGCATTTCTGGAACAACTGGAGCGTATGGAAAGAATGACGCAATCAGATCAGGACTAATTGACATACGAATTTGTTTTCGTTATGATAAGAACCAAACTTGTATACCGAATGTTGCCATGAAGGAAAAGAGTAGTCGGCCACTGGCTGTGAATAGCGAATCGGGGATAGTGGGAGCCCGGTCACCATGCTGATGAAGGGCGTTCTGGAGCAATTTAATTGTAAGGTGGGCGAAGAAGTCATTCGCCAAGTAGGGTGGAACCGCGAGAATCCTCTCGTCCCTACACTGTCGCTTCAGGCAGTGTAGAGGCGGGAGGTTTTTTTAGTTTCGACTTAAAGTCAAGTTCTAATAAGTTTAGAGGAGGATAAAGCATGAAAATGACATTTCAAGACATCATTTTGACGCTGCAAAACTTTTGGGCAAAGCAAAACTGTCTCATTGTCCAGCCATATGACGTTGAAAAAGGGGCAGGTACGCTAAACCCAATGACCTTCCTTCGTTCCATTGGGCCTGAGCCGTGGAATGTGGCATATGTAGAGCCTTCCCGTCGCCCGGCTGACGGACGCTATGGGGAAAACCCGAACCGTTTGTACCAGCATCACCAGTTCCAAGTAATCATGAAGCCATCGCCGGACAATATTCAGGAGCTGTACCTGGAGAGCTTGCGCGAACTCGGAATCGATCCACTAGAGCATGATATCCGATTTGTAGAGGACAACTGGGAGCACCCTGGTCTCGGAGCATGGGGCTTAGGCTGGGAAGTTTGGCTAGACGGAATGGAGATCACTCAGTTCACGTACTTCCAGCAAGTGGGCGGTCTGGAATGTAAACCAGTGGCAGTCGAGCTGACTTACGGACTGGAGCGTTTGGCTTCCTATATTCAGGAGAAAGAAAATGTGTTCGATCTGGAATGGTGCAACGGGTATACGTACGGAGATGTATTCTTGCAACCAGAATACGAGCATTCCAAATACACATTCGAGCTGTCTGATGTCGACATGCTGTTCTCTCTCTACAATACGTATGAGGCAGAAGCAAAAAGACTGATGGCGGAGCGACTGGTTTACCCGGCTTATGACTACGTATTGAAATGCTCTCACACCTTCAACTTGCTTGATGCGCGTGGAGCGATCAGTGTGACGGAGCGTACGGGCTATATCGCTCGTGTACGCAATCTGTCTCGTGAAGTAGCACAAACCTACTATAAAGAGCGTGAGCGCCTCGGTTTCCCGCTTTTGCAAAAAGGCAATGCAGACGCTGCGGATCTAGTGAATCAGGTGAAGGGAGAGGATACAAATGAGTAAGCGCGATCTACTCGTAGAGGTTGGTTTGGAAGAAATGCCTGCTCGTTTTGTTGCACAAGCAGCGGCACAATTCAAGGAAAAAGTAGAAAAGTGGCTGACTGCTGAGCGTGTGCCGTTTGATCAAATTACGGCATTGGAGACACCTCGTCGTTTTGCCCTGTTGATCAATGGATTGGCAGAAAAGCAGCCTGACCGCAATGATGAAGCGAAAGGCCCTGCACGCAAAATCGCACAAGATGAAGCGGGCAACTGGTCCAAGGCAGCACTCGGCTTTGCAAGAAGCAACAATGTTGAGCCTGACCAACTGTATTATAAAGAAGTAAACGGAATCGAGTATGTTCATGCACGCAAATCCGAAGCGGGAAAACCGACTACCGAGCTTTTGCCGCAACTGGCTGAAGTAATCACCGGTATGAGCTTCCCGAAAAACATGCGCTGGGGCGCACGCGATTTGAAATACCTTCGTCCGATTCGTTGGCTGGTTGCTTTGTTCGGCGATGAATTGATCGATCTGGAGATTGCAGGCGTAAAAAGTGGGCGCGTTACTCGTGGACACCGCTTCTTGGGAACAGAGGTTACGTTGAATCACCCAAGCGAATACGTGAGCAAGCTGGCTGAGCAGTATGTCATGGTGAATCCCGACGAGCGCAGAGCAGCGATTGTAGAACAAATTCATCGCTTGGAGAAGGAAAATGGCTGGACGATTCCAATGGACGAAGGACTTCTGGATGAGGTAGTCCATCTTGTAGAATATCCTACCGCTCTTTATGGTACGTTTGAGCAAGAATTCCTTTCCATTCCACGTGAGGTTTTGGTTACCTCCATGCGTGAGCACCAGCGTTATTTCCCTGTTGAAAACGCTCAGGGCCAATTGCTGAATCATTTTGTGACAGTGCGTAACGGAGACAGCCGCGCTCTGGAAAACGTAGCGAAAGGGAATGAAAAAGTCCTTCGCGCACGCCTGTCCGATGCTCGTTTCTTCTACGTGGAAGACCAAAAGTTGTCCATTGAGAGCTGCCTGAAACGTTTGGAGACAATCGTTTACCATGAAGAGCTGGGAACAATCGGTGATAAAGTTCGCCGTGTACGCAAAACAGCTGCGCAAATTGCAAGCAAGCTGGGTGTGAGCGCGGAAGAAACCAAACAGGTAGACCGTATTGCAGAAATCGCAAAATTTGACCTCGTTACCAACATGGTAGGTGAATTCCCTGAACTGCAAGGGATTATGGGTGAAGATTACGCGCGCAAAGCGGGAGAGTCCGACGTTGTCGCAAGTGGCGTATTCGAGCATTACCTCCCGCGTTTTGCAGGGGACAAAATGCCTGCTTCCGCCCAAGGCGCTATCGTCAGTCTGGCTGACAAGATGGACACGATCGTAGGCTGCTTCTCGATCGGTATTGTGCCTACTGGCTCACAGGACCCGTATGGCCTGCGCCGAATGGCAGCGGGGATCGTTACGATTTTGGTAGAGCGCGACTGGCAAATTTCCCTTGCCGATCTGTGGAATGCTGCGATGGAAGGCTATGTAACGCAAGGCGTAAACAAGAGAGCGGCAGAAGACGTGAAAAAAGACCTCGTAGACTTCTTCGCACTCCGTTTGAAAAACGTCTTGCAGGATCATGGCGTTCGCTACGATGTCATCGATGCCGTTCTTGCTGCCGACCTGACACTGGTTCCAGAGGTGCTGGCAAAAGCTAAAGCATTGATGAGAGCGGTACAAACAGAGGAATTCAAGCTGATTGTGGAGCAGTTTAACCGGGTGAACAATCTGGCACAAAAAGCGGAAGCAGACCAAGTCAGCGAAGCTCTGTTCGCAGAAGATGTAGAACGTGCCTTGTATCAGGCATTCCAAGCTGTTCAAAAGGATGTAGAGGGTCTGAAGGATCAAGAGAAGGTGCTCGCTACCTTGTCAACCTTGCGCCAGCCGATCAACGCATTCTTTGATAAGGTAATGGTTATGGCCGAAGATCAGGCTGTTCGTGCGAATCGTCTGGGACTTCTCTTGCAGCTTTCTCGTGTGCTTTATCGCTACGCAGATTTTTCCAAAGTTGTATTCGCGTAAACAAAATAAAACCGGTGCCCTTCGTCTGAAAATCAGGCGGGGGCACCTTTTTTCCGCGTGAAAGAAGGAATATCCCGTCGAATAGAGTAATACTAGGAAGAGGTAAAGACAGAACCGGGGTGATTGGTCATCGAGCTTACCAAACGACAAGAGCACATCTTACAGATAGTGAAGGATGACGGACCGATAACAGGAGAGCATATCGCGGAGCGACTGAATTTGACTCGCGCGACGCTACGCCCTGATTTATCCATCCTCACAATGTCAGGATATCTAGAAGCCAGACCTCGGGTCGGGTATTTTTATGCCGGCAGACCCGCAAGCTCAGTCATAAGTGAACGGCTTCACAAGCTTCTCGTCAATGACTACAAGGCGGTACCGATCGTGGTTTCCGAATCCGCCTCGGCTTACGACGCCATCGTTACCCTCTTTTTGGAGGATGTTGGCACGTTATTCGTCGTCAATCAAAAAGGATATTTGGCTGGCGTGATCTCACGAAAAGACCTCCTGCGGGCTTCTTTAGGCAATAAGACGCTGGAGGATGTGCCGGTCAGTATTATCATGTCTAGGATGCCGAATATCATTACATGCGCACCTGATGAGACCTTGTACGCAGCCGCCAAAAAGCTGATTGATTTTCAGATCGATTCTCTGCCTGTTGTCAGGCCGAGCGAGGAAGATCCGAAGCAAATGGAGCTGTTGGGGCGCGTCACCAAGACGACGATCGCGAAAGCATTTGTAGAATTGGGTAGCGAACCGAAAGTGTAGGAGGAGAAGCGATGCAAGGTAAACAGCAAGGACAGCTCATCTATGTAGTCTCAGACTCCATCGGCGAAACGGCCGAACTTGTCGTTCGCGCAGGAGCTAGTCAGTTTGATCGTTTTTTGTTTGATGTACAAAAGTATCCGTATATAGAAGACAAGGAATCCATTGACGAAATTATTGCTTCGGCAAAAGAATCGCGGGCAATGATCGTGTTCACTCTGGTCATTCCGGAGCTGAATGCGTATATTACACAACAAGCTGCTATTCACGGAATTCCAGCACTTGATGTAATGGGACCTCTGATGAATACATTGCAGGGCATGTTGGAAGAGCCACCAACAGGAAAACCGGGCTTGGTACGCCGACTGGATGAAGAGTATTTCCGCAAAGTAGACGCCATCGAGTTTGCTGTCAAATACGACGATGGTCGGGACCCACGCGGCCTGTTGCGCGCAGATGTTGTTTTGATCGGCGTTTCGCGTACTTCCAAGACGCCTCTTTCCATGTATTTGGCTAACAAGCGACTTAAGGTTGCCAATGTTCCGCTTGTCCCGGAAGTAGAGCCGCCAGAAGAATTGTTCCAACTGCCAATAGAACGGTGTATTGGACTTACCATCAACCCGGAGCAGCTGAACGGCATTCGGACAGAGCGTCTGAAGGCACTGGGATTGACTGCACAAGCAAATTACGCCAATCTCGAACGGATTGCCGAAGAACTGGCTTATTCCAAGCGCATTATTGAGCGCCTCGGATGTACCGTGATCGATGTATCCAACAAGGCAGTGGAAGAAACGGCAAACATCATTTTGGAGATGATTAGAAAAAACAATCTCCGTAATGAAAGGAAATAGGCCGAAAGAAGGATTTTGACGTTTTTTGTAGAAAATCAATTAGCCGAGGTACTTATCATACGTGAGTTTCTCAGCGTTTATTGCACTTAGAAATGTGGAAAAGTAGAAAAGAAGAAAAGAAGTTTGATGCAAAGAAGGAAATTGACGAATTTTGACGAACTAAATATTCTCACGTGCGATTCTCCTTATAAAGGTGGAAAGACATGACTGGTCCCACTTCAGATGAATTTGTAAATCAAGTGCGTGCCGCTGTCGACATCGTAGACGTTGTAGGAGAGTACGTTCAACTGAGAAAAAGCGGTCGTGCCTTTCTCGGTCTATGTCCGTTTCACTCTGAAAAGAGCCCTTCCTTCAACGTAAATGCAGAGCGACAGTTTTTTCATTGCTTTGGCTGTGGAGCAGGTGGGGATATCTTTTCCTTTTTAATGAAACTGGAGCAATTGACTTTTCCAGAGGCACTGCACAAATTGGCGGAGCGTGCCGGGATAGCTGTGCCCCAGCCGCAGCAAGTAGAGGAATCACCTGAAAAACGGATGAAACATGCGATGCAGGAAGCGCATACGTTCGTTTCACGCCTCTACCACTACGTGCTTACGAAAACCCCTTATGGCGCAGAAGCGATGAAGTATCTCGCGAAGCGCGGAATGTCTGAGGCGACAATCGCCGAATACCAAATCGGATTCGCCCCGGATTCCTGGGATTTCGTGACGCAGCAGTTGACAAAGCGGGGATTTTCGCAGGAATTGATGGTGGAAGCAGGGCTTTTGGCCAGGAGCGAAGCAGGAAAAATCTTTGATCGCTTTCGAGGTCGTATCATGTTTCCGATCCAGGATTCCCAAGGTAACGTCATCGGATTTGGTGGGCGCTTACTGCAAGGATCGAACCCCAATTCCAACCAAAAGTCTCAACCCAAGTATCTGAATAGCCCGGAAAGCCTTTTGTTCAACAAAAGCGCTACGCTGTTTAATCTTCATCGTGCGCGCCCCATTATTAGAAAGAGAAAAGAGGCGCTGTTGTTTGAAGGATATGTCGATGTCATATCGGCATGGCAGGCGGGTTTTATGCAAGGCATTGCCACTTTGGGAACAGCCTTGACGGAGCAGCAGGCCAGAATTCTTCGTCGCAATACAGAATCAGTCGTACTTTGTTATGACGGAGATGCTGCAGGACAAGAAGCAACGAGCAAAGCGATTCACGTTTTGCAGCAAGCCGGTTTGATCGTTCGAGTTGCTCCACTTCCACAAGGAGTAGACCCGGATGATTACATCCGCCAGCATGGGGCTGAAGCATTTTCCCAGCAGGTATTGTTACAGGCGATGCCAATTACGGCTTTCCGTCTGAAACATTTACGCAGTCAGTTCGTAATAAAAGATGAGACGGACAAAGCTCGCTTAATCGCGAAGGCGGTCGAGATCATCAACGAGCTCAACAGCCCGGTGGAACGGGACATGTATCAACGGCAATTGGCAGAAGAATACTCCCTTACTCTCGGTGATCTCAAATGGGAGTCCAAACGCGCTTATAATCAGCAAAAAAGTGAGCGCCAAAGGGATAAAGTGACGCCAGCATGGAATAATAGTATAAATAATGGCAAAGTTACGCTCGCGAAAACACTGCCACCCGCTTATCACACGGCTGAGCGCATGCTGCTTTACTACATGATGCGGAACGAAGAAATAGCCGCCCGCGTCCAACAAGAATGCAGCGCCCACTTTCAAGTGGATGAACACGATGCGCTGGCTGCCTACCTGTACGCCTACTATGCAGAGGGAAACCCGGAAGACCCTGGAAAGTTTATACATTATGTGCAAGACGATTTGTTAAAGCAATTAGCCTCGGGATTGGCCATGATGGAGTGCAACAACGACGTATCTGAATTAGAGATCGGTGACTACATCAAACAAGTGAATAACTACCCGAAGCGTGCCGAGTTGGAACGATTGCGCGATGAGCAGCGGAGCTTACACCTCCAAGCGGCCGCAGCGGACAGCGAGGATGCGCGCAAACAACTTGAACTTCAAGCAGCCGTTACAGGGATGAAGATTCTTGAATTGGAAAATGCTTTAAAAGAAGGGTAGCTTCAGATCATTCCCGGGGAAGGAGGGAAAGTAGATGAACAAGCAAAATATTACTTCCGACATGGAAGCAACGTCCATCGAACAAGTGAAGGAACAGTTGGTCGAATTAGGCAAGAAACGCGGCGCACTGTCGTATAAGGAGATTACTGCTCGCCTGGCAGGTTTCGAGCAGGATTCTGATCAAATGGATGAGTTTTTTGAATATCTTGGTGATCAAGGCATTGAGATTAACAACAATGAGAATGAAGATGACGACGATGAAGTCGATCAAATGATCATCAAGGACGAGGACAACGAAGAATTCGACTATGACGATCTCTCCGTTCCACCTGGAATTAAGATCAATGACCCTGTACGGATGTATCTGAAGGAAATTGGTCGAGTTCCTCTGCTCTCCGCAGAAGAGGAGATTAAACTGGCACAGCGAATTGAACAAGGTGATGAGGAAGCCAAAAGACGTCTGGCTGAGGCGAACTTGCGATTGGTTGTATCGATTGCGAAGCGTTATGTAGGACGCGGCATGCTATTCCTCGACTTGATTCAAGAAGGAAACATGGGTCTGATTAAAGCGGTGGAAAAGTTTGACTATCGCAAAGGCTACAAGTTCAGTACGTATGCGACCTGGTGGATTCGTCAAGCGATTACCCGTGCCATTGCAGATCAGGCCAGAACGATCCGGATTCCGGTTCATATGGTGGAAACGATCAATAAGTTAATCCGCGTTTCCCGTCAGCTTCTGCAAGAGCTAGGTCGTGAACCTATGCCAGAGGAAATCGCTGAAAAAATGGATCTCACTCCGGAAAAAGTTCGGGAAATCATGAAGATTGCTCAAGAGCCAGTATCCCTGGAGACCCCAATTGGGGAAGAAGACGATTCCCACTTAGGTGATTTCATTGAGGATCAGGATGCATTGGAACCATCTGATGCAGCTGCCTATGAACTTTTGAAGGAACAGTTGGAAGATGTATTGGATACATTAACAGACCGGGAAGAAAACGTACTGCGTCTGCGTTTTGGATTAGATGACGGTCGTACACGGACGTTAGAAGAGGTAGGGAAAGTGTTTGGCGTAACCCGTGAACGGATTCGTCAGATCGAAGCAAAAGCTCTTCGCAAATTGCGTCATCCGAGTAGAAGTAAACGCTTAAAAGATTTCTTGGAATAACCGATATAAGAAGTATGTGGCCTACGTTAGCCGACGTAGGCTTTTCTTATTCATGAAGGTAAACACTTTTTGTCGTAGTTAGGAGGGGCCGCGTTGGACGACCAGCGCAAGCGCACGATTATCGCCGAAATTGAAAACTGGCGGCGCAACCATTTACTGCCTGAACATTACTGCATCTTCTTGTTAAATCTGTATACAGAAGGGGATCGGCCAAATACACCGGCGTCCGCAGGCGGGAATGAGCGAATGGGAACGGCACCGGGTGTGCTGTCAGGAAAAGTCAATTCAACATCATCTGTCACAAATACATATTCACCTAGAACTATCTCTCCAGTGACGGGGAAAATGGTAGTGGCATGGCTCCTTGGTGCCTTTGTCATTGCTGGTTTGATCTTACTTGCTTTTCATTTTAACCGTTTTCAAACCCCAATGCAAATTACCATCTTTGCCTGTTTCGCTCTTGTTTTCTATATTCTGGGACTCGTTTATCGAAGGTCAGCCCCGCCATTGACGCATTTATTCCTGGCTTTGTCTTTTCTGATCTTGATCGCAGGGGGCGTTTATTGTATCCAAAAACTGGATGGTAGTATGCCGTTTGTCCTGTTCTATTTAGGCTTCGTTTGCATGTTACTGTGCATCAGCGCAATTGTTTTCGGCTATGCTTATTTGCTCTATGCAGGGTTACTGGGTTTGGCCATCTTATATGGCATTACAACCGTTCAGCGGGTAGGGATGGACTATACATGGTGGAAATCGGAGTTGTACTGGGTACCGCTTGCGTGCTTGCTCACAGGTATGGGCTTCTTGATGAATAAGGCCAATGCGAAATGGGCGGGAGTATTTGCTGTATGTGGACTTGCCTTTTTCTTTGGTGCTGAGATACAGGCTCTGTATATTCAAGAAGCGAAGCGGGATATGATTCAATTGCTGCTGTTCATTAAGGTGTTCATCGCGTCAACATTGTTCTTCTTCACGCGTGGATATTGGTATGCGTGGTTGCGACTGTAGGACTCTGCGTGACTTCTCGTTTTCCTCTCCCTTCTTATCTGTTACAATTTCAGAAGAGAGCAAACGGGGTGAATAGATGAACAACAAGTGGAAAGTATTAATCGGTATTTTGCTGGCGGCTATTTTTTTGGGTGGAGAAACAGTAGCCAAGTTTATGGGTGTAAATACATACAGTCTCGGATTCATAGCAGCCTCTGTATCTTTTTTGGGAGCAATTTTATTAGGAGCACGCCGATCATAGGCGTGTTTTTTTTCGTGAAATTACCACATGAATTTCAAATCGTGGTGTATAATGGTAAGAGTATTCTGAACAAACGCTCAGTCAAAATTGTGTGTTTCTTGATGGATCTTTACTAAAGCGTTTTCAAGGGGGCAGCGATCATGAACTTCGATTTGACTTCAGAACAACAAATGTTGAAAAAAATGATGCGCGAATTTGCTGATGAGGTAGTGGCACCAGGAGCAGATGAACGCGATCAATCCAAACAATTTCCTGTCGAAATATTCAAGCAGATGAGCGAACTGAACTTGATGGGTCTTCCTTTCTCTGAGAAATATGGGGGTGCGGGAGCCGATTCCACGAGTTTTGCGATCGTTGTAGAAGAGCTTAGTCGTGCATGCGGCTCTACAGGAATCACGTATTCGGCTCATATTTCGTTAGGTGGCGCACCGTTGGCTTTGTTTGGAACGGAAGAGCAGAAGCTGAACTATTTAAGCAAAATCTGTTCCGGCGAAAGCTTTGGTGCGTTTGGCTTGACGGAACCGAATGCAGGGTCTGACGCAGGTGGTACGAGGACGAATGCGGTCTTGGCTGACGGAGAGTGGACGATTAATGGCTCCAAATGCTTCATTACCAATGCCTCCTATGCTTCGTTTCTCGCCCTGACAGCTGTAACTGACAAAGACCAGGGCTCACGCGGTATTACTGCTTTTATCGTTCCGACTGATGCACCTGGTTTTCAAGTGCTGGCGAACTATGAAAAGCTCGGCTTGCACAGCTCCAATACGACCGAGCTCGTTCTTGAAAATGTCCGGGTGCCAGAGGAAAACATCCTTGGGAAGAGGGGCGAAGGCTTCAAGCAGTTCCTCATTACACTTGATGGTGGACGAATCGGGATCGGCGCTATGGCTGTAGGAATAGCACAAGCTGCCTACGACAAGGCACTGCAATACTCCAAACAAAGAACGGCTTTTGGAAATTCCTTGAGTCATTTTCAAGCGATTCAGCACAAGCTGGCGGATATGGCGATGCAAATTGAGCTGGCGAGAACAATGGTCTATAAAGCAGCTTGGTTGAAGGATCATGGTCGCAAATTTACGAAAGAAGCAGCAATGGCAAAATTGTATGCTTCGGAGATTGCCATGTCTGCTACTCATCAGGCCATTCAGATTCACGGTGGCTATGGTTATATGCGGGAGTATCAGGTGGAACGATTTTTCCGCGATGCCCGGCTGTTAGAGATCGGTGAGGGTACTTCAGAGATTTTACGTAATGTTATCGCAAGAGAAATCGGGTGCTAGCCTTTCCGTGTTTGACAACGAAAGAGCATGACTGCCAGCGTAAACTGACAGCCATGGCTCTTTTTTTGTTTTTTACTTTTTATTGATCGCCAGATTGTACAGTTGGGAATCCAAATCCACTAGCGATATCGTCCCCTACAGCAGCGTTTGAGCCACCTTTGATGTCATTTCCTGTCGCGCGTTTTTGCAATTCTACGCGAACATCTTGATAGCTCCAAGATGGATTGGATGCCCAGATTTTTGCAGCCAAACCAGAAATGTGTGGTGTTGCCATGGAGGTTCCGCTGATGGAATTATAGCCTCCGTTATTCCATGTAGACTGAATAGCGCGTCCTGGTGCTGATACTTCCACATCACGTTCTTGAATCACGTAGTCTCCCGCTTGCCCGCTCTTGCCACGAGAAGAGAAGTCAGCCACACGGTAGGTTCCGTTTTGTTGAACATTCTCTAACGCTGCTACGGCTACTGTATTCACTAATGCTCCAGGGTAGCCAATGCTATTCACCGTCGGTCCAGAGTTACCAGCCGCAGCGACGACTAATACACCTTTCTGGTTTGCATAAGTGATGGCATTTGCCATAAGGGTGCTCTTACTGCTAGAGCCAAGGGACATAGAGATGATCGTTTTCACGCCTAATTGAGCGGACTGGTCAGCGGCGTAACGAATTGCATAGGCAATGTCATCCTCATAGCCGGAGCCTGAGTCATCCAATACTTTATATGCCCATAGCTTTGCATCTGGTGCTACACCATAAATACCTGCGCCACCGCCGCCATCAGCGAGAACAGTTCCAGCGACGTGTGTTCCATGACCATGCGCATCATTGCAAGCACCGGTAACGACAGGAGAAGAAGCTTGCGTGAAATCGTTGCACTGCTCTGAGTTAGCGGTTAGGTCCGGGTGCTGCGTATACACGCCAGTATCCAGGACTGCAACACGAACATCTGAACCGCCAGTCGTAGCGGAGAGGGACTGGTTCTTATAGATTGCTTTAATTCCCCACGGAACGACTGCCAATGGAGAGAACTCTGGCTCACTTGCCTGATCTTCTTCTATATACTCAGCGATCTTTAATTTTTTCAACACTGTAATTTTTACGTTGGGATCGCTTTTCAGTTGGTTAAGTTGATCGCTATTTACATCGAGGGAAAAGCCATCTTCTCCAAAATCATGGCGCACTTCCAAAGGTCCAGCAAAATAACCGTTTCTCACATCCGAATCTGATTGAATTAATACCCGTGCTGTACCTAATCCACTGAATTCATTGGTTGACTCATTACTGGCTGCCCCCACACCTGTGAAGACACTCATCACTAGCGCCGAAGAGAGTAATCCCATTGCCCACCACTTGCTGGTTCTTTTTTTCAAACTATTCTCCTCCTTAAAGATATTTAGTTTGTGTAGTTCATGATGTTCATGGCGTTAATATACATATATGTAAAAAATTTGTAAATATTTATTTATTAAAATAAAGTTCACAATTTGGTAAAAATTAAGTTAAATTACATAATATACCAAAAAATAGCGTTATATTTAAAAACTTTGCTTCTTTTTCCGAACATTACATACAACATAATGGCCACCTGTAAGCTTCCCGACTACTACCCAAGGGTCCCCTTAGTTGCCTTGTCCCTACTGGGTACAACAGCGAGGATTTTGTCGTTCTTTGCTGATCATCTGTTAGGGAATTTGCATTTCGCAATTGCTGCCAAATAGGGTAGAATAGAGGCAACGGAAGGTGAATATACAGATGACATCAGTATCAATATCCAAGCGGCTACAAACGATTGCCCGCTATTGTCCAGAAGGAGCCCGCGTCGCCGACATCGGGTCGGATCATGCGTTGTTGGCTTCTTATTTGCTTGTAAAAGGAATTGCTTCTTTCGTGATCGCAGGCGAATTGAATGAAGGGCCTTTTCAAGCGGCACAAAAACAAATACATACATTGCAGGTAAAAGATCGCGCTTCGGTGCGTAAAGGAAACGGGCTCGCGGTATTACAGCCTGGCGAAGCAGATGTGATCTGCATTGCTGGGATGGGCGGACAATTAATCGTTTCCATTCTGGAAGCAGGAAAAGACAAACTGGAAGGTGTGCAACGCCTGATTCTGCAACCAAACGTAGGGGAAGAAGCGGTTCGCCTGTGGATGATAGAGAATGGTTGGCAGTTAATCGCGGAGTCCATTTTGCAGGAGGACGGCGTGATTTATGAGATTCTCGTCGCAGAACGAGGCACTCCTACCTTGCCTTATGAGGGCAAAGATCGTACACAGCAAGAGCTCCTGCGCATTGGTCCATTTCTTTGGGAGGTAAAATCAGAAGTTTTACAAGAGAAGTGGCTGCATGAGCAAGAAAAATGGCAAAAGGTCATCGTTCAATTAAAGCGTTCGGACAAGCCGGAAGCAGCAGAACGAATTAAAGAAATCGAAGTAGAAGTAAAATGGATCGATGAGGTGATCGCATGCTTGCGCACGGACAAACAGTAATCCAGTATGTAGAACGTCTGGCGCCAAAATCGCTGGCGATGGAAGGCGACAAGATTGGCCTTCATGTAGGCACCTTGCAAAAAAAAGTGAAAAAAGTAATGATCGCACTAGACGTGCTGGAATCTGTGGTGGATGAAGCAATTGCAGAGGGAGTAGACCTGATTGTGGCTCACCATGCCGTCATTTATCGACCACTCAAGAACCTCCGGACGGATCTCGCCGCAGGACGCGTGTTCGAAAAGCTGATTAAGCACGACATTGCGGTATACACTGCCCATACCAATTTGGATGTTGCGTATGGGGGAATGAACGATTGGCTCGCTGAAGCGGTTGGACTCACTGACGTAGATGTACTGGATGTTCTTTCACGAGAGGCATGGAAAAAGCTCGTCGTATTCGTACCCGCTACCCATAAGGAAGCAGTATTTTCCGCACTTGCTGGAGCGGGTGCAGGGCATGTAGGCAACTATAGCCACTGTTCTTTTCAAACAGAAGGCACTGGAACCTTTTTACCAGGGGAAGGAACGAATCCCCATATCGGTTCGACAGGCCAACTGGAAAAAGCAGAGGAAGTTCGCATCGAGATGATTGTTCCCGCCTCTAGGCAATCGGCTGTGGTCAAAGCAATGCTTGCTGCCCATCCCTACGAAGAAGTCGCCTATGACATCATTCCTTTGGAGCAGTCCGGAACTACATACGGAATTGGACGAATCGGTACTTTGCCAGCACCACTGACGCTGCGTGAGTTTGCTTTGCTCGTCAAAGAACGGTTTTCCCTCCATGGCCTTCGCGTAGTTGGTGACTTGGACTCGACAGTCAAAAAAGTAGCCGTAGTAGGTGGAGACGGTAGCTCTTTTGTTTCCAAAGCCATTTTTAAAGGCGCGGATGTTTATTTAACCGGAGACATTGGTTATCACACCGCACACGATGCACAAGCAGAAGGCTTGTCGATCGTAGATGCTGGTCACAATATCGAAAAAATCATGAAGGAAAAGCTGGCGACCATTTTGCTTGAACAATTACAGGCAAATGGTTACGAAACAGAGGTTATTCCTTCGCGCATGCACACAGATCCGTTCCAGTTTGTATAAGACGTAGCAGGATCAACCTTATGTTACCTGCCAGATGAAGTGTAGGAGGATTTTATGTGCAAAAACTAATCCGGACGATTTCTTGTGGATTATTAACGTTAAGCTTACTCACCCCCGGCGTCGCATCAGCGGCTGGGGGCTTATTGCCATACAATGACATCAACAAGCACTGGGCGAGAAACGCAATCATTCAAGGTGTGCAGCTCGGTTTGTTTGAAGCTGGTCCAAATGTTCCGAAGTTTTACCCAAATCGTGACATGACACGTGCGGAATTTCTCGTCATGATCGATCGTCTTTATTACGGTGGGCAGTATCAGATCTATCCGCTTACTTTCTTATCCGAGCATTCGGAGTGGGCGAGAGCTGAAGGTTTTCAGGAACCGTATTTGCCGTATAAAGATGTCGATCGCCTAACGTGGATGTACAAACCAACGCTGCGCATTTCCACGATCTTGGATAGACTGTACGGTCCAAATGCGATTCAGTACATTTTTCCTGGTGAGATGATGAAGCCGAATCAGCCGATTAGCAACGAAGAAGCTGCGAAGATATTGCAAATGTTCACGATGTCTCCAGATAGTAAAAATGCTTGGGAAGAAGTGCGTTCCTGGGGATGGCTAGAGGGAGAAAAAACGGATCGGGTGAAGCGGGGAGATGCTGCAGTCGCAGCTGATCGCATGGTGAATTATTTCCTTCAGGATGGAATCATGCCTCTGTTGGATTACGATGGGAAAAAGTTCCCAATGGTCCCAGACGTCGAAGAGGTATTGCCGTTATTCGCAACCTATACAGATCCCAAAACAACAGAAGAACAGATTTATGTAGATGCGGCTGCCGCTATTCGCAGTAGAAATGATAGTGAGGAGACTTTTGAACAGTTACGCAAGTTGGCGGATTCCTCTTTCCCGAATCAAGTCGGTGTTCACTATTTATTGAGCTGGAATCCTGAGACACCGATTGAAACCAATTTGGAGGAAGCTTTTCTTGCTATCGACGCTTACTTCGAAGACAAAATCATTCTCCCGGACACACTTGGGCTATTGAGTGCGAATGTGTATGATATTGCTTTACAGCTAGGGAACAAGGATCAAAGCCAATACAAAAAAGTGCTCGACCGACTCAGTGCTTATGAACAAAAAGTGAAGCAAGATTCCAAAGAATGGGAATCGCTCGCCATGTATGTGGGGGCATTGGAAATCAGGAGTGGTCAGGTAGACCTAGCGTTGGCACGTTACCAGCGATTTGCCGACAGGAGCCCGGAGGCATTGTTGAATACTTCCTATTATTATTTGCAGGAAGGACGTATGCAGGAGGCAGAAGAAATTCTTGCTGCGATGAAGCCGAAAGCGTCAGACAGCAGAATGAATCAGCTGCACAAAATGTTGCGTCAAGAGTTTGCGTCTTTAAAAGATCAGCCAGCTATTATTTCTGATTTGGGATACTCTTTGCGCCAGTTGGACAATGCCGACACCTACCAAGTGAAGGGTGAAGCGGTGTTGAGTGGATTGACGTTCTCATACACACAGGATATTAACAAGGAAAAACAAATAAGCAGAATATCCGGCTTTTATCAATCTCCGCAAAAACTAATATCAGACAAGCTGCTCTCCTATACAGACGGGAAAACAAACACGCAATACTCGTATGATACGGATCGGCAGACATGGGACAAGAATAGAACGGACAAAGTTGACTTTTTGCACGAGTGGGTTGGTGCTGTCAAGGTAGTCGATCGTGCCAAGGAGCTTCATGCTCGTTACTACAAGCAATCGTACGGGAAGTACGATGTCATTACGGAGTGGATTCCTGGCTCTATGCTGGTAGAGAAATCCAAGAAGGTTACGCTCGGACAAGGAAAAGTAAAAGACGTTCCCTTGTTCATGAACAAGTATTATATTGATCGGGCCAGCGACCAAATTGTTAAACATACGTGGCGTTATGAAGAAATTTATGAGGGCGACGAATATGTAGCCTATTCGGGTACTGACAATTACGACTTTACAAGCAATGTTGCATTCTCGATACCTGATGATGTTCGAAAAGGGGTGGCACCATGAAGCGAATTAGTCAATGGGCAGTAGCGACTGTCCTGCTACTCACAACTGTTCTTCCTGTGCAAGCGGCAGAGTATCCTTACGAAGAAACAGAAGAAGTGTTCTTGCACGTCATGGAGAGCCACTTGAGCAAGCCGGCAGCCAAACAATTGGTAAAAGGGGCTCTAGAGGAGGTCAGTGAGCAGGCTGAACAGAAAAAACAGCTTCAGTTCAACGTTTCTGAAGAAGATGATACTTGGGACGAGTTGGAATTGAGGCTTGCAGAATGGCAGAAGAAAGGCGGGTTTGATACGCTGACGATGAACACGTGGGCGATTGATGGAATGCTCTCCACACTCAATGACCCGCACAGCGTATTTTTCACCCAAGACGAATTGCGACTGTTCCAATCTGACGTTGAAAATCAATTCGTCGGATTTGGCTTTCGTCTGCGGCTTCAAAAAGATCATATTATCATCCGTGAAATCGTTCCGAATTCTCCAGCAGCAGCATCTTCTTTGCAACGAGGCGATCAATTGATCAAAGTCAATGAGACCTCGTTGGTCGGAAAGACTTTTGAAGAAGCGTATGCTTATTTGAAGGGCAACGAAGGGACCGAAGCCGTTCTTACTGTTTATCGTCAATCCGACAAACGGGAGCATCAGGTAAAGCTGAAGCGTGCTTTCATGACCTTGCCGGAAGCGGAAGGACAGATGTTTACGAAAGGCGCGGTTGGCTATATCAGTCTTGAAACATTCGGATCAGAAGGAGCTATCCAGGTAAGGGATAAGCTCGCAGAACTTTCTCGTGTGCAAAAACCGTTGTCCGGATTGGTGTTAGACCTGCGGGATAATGGCGGGGGGTACTTGTCCACAGCGCGGGACATTGCGAGCCTCTTCATGGAAGAAGGCTTGCTCATGTACACCACGAATCGCAATGGGGTAGAGGTAGAGACGTGGGTACGAAATGGACAGGATATCGGCATTCCTGTGCGAATTTTGGTAAACGGCGGAACAGCTTCTGCATCTGAGCTGTTGTCAGGTGCGCTGCGTGATCATGGCATCGCCAAACTTGTGGGTACCAAAACATTTGGAAAAGGGAGTGCCCAACAAGTTATTCCGTTGTCGGAAGGTGACGCACTCAAGCTTACACTGAATGAATATTTTACTCCTAAGCATACAGTGGTGAATCACGTAGGACTTCAACCGGATATGGTTGTGGAGGATTATGGAGCACAAGTAGTAGAAGCTCTCCATTCCTTGAACGTCAATACATGGGAACTGAGTGACGCAGAAGGCGATACAGTCATCAATGGAATTCCTTTCCCAACAGTGGATCCTCTCTTTAAACAAACGCCTCAAGGGCTGCAAATCCGAGCTGCTGTACTTTCGCATCTACTGGGTGATCCGTCCATTGGCGAAAAAGATTATGTGGTACTTGCTCCGTATTTGAAGAAGTACCCTGCACTAAAACTGCAAACGAAAAATGGTGTCAACACCCTCGCATTTACTTCGTAAGCAAGTTCCCCTGTCGCTTTTGGCGAGCAGGGGATTTTTCTTTTTCAGGCGTATACTCGGTAATGGAAAATCGAACACTATCAAGTGCGACTATGACTATTACGACTACTACGACATGAAGGGTGGCAGCCGGATGAAAAAGGTCATACTTTTCCTGATCGACTCCATGATGCCTGATGTTCTGGAGCGATGCATTGCTGCCAATAAAGCACCGGCACTTCGATTTTTCATGGAGCATAGCCAGTACATACCAGATTGTGTGACCGTTTTCCCTACGATGACGGCTTCGATAGATTGCTCCCTCATTACGGGAGTTTACCCCGATCAGCACAAAGTACCGGGGTTAGTTTGGTATGATGCAGAGCAGAAAAAGATGGTGAATTATATTAATGGGGCCGCTTCTATCCGAAAAATAGGTATTTCTAGCTGTGGCGGAAATGTCCTTTTTGATTTGAATGAACGTCATCTTAGCAAGGATGTCAAAACCATTCATGAGGTACTGGAAGAAAACAATCTCGTATCTGGTTCCATCAATGTGATCGCCCATCGCGGACATAAGCAGCATAAGGTGAAAATGCCGACCTTGCTTGATACAATTACATCTTTCTCCCTGCGAGAAAAGGTGAGTGGTCCAACGATCATGAGTATGGGGACGCTGGTGCGCCCGGCGTTATTTCGTACCGTCCCGTGGGATTTCTCCCAATCCGCTTTGGAAGGCTACGGAATTAATGATGCATATGCAATCGATGTTATGATTGAGGTGATACGTAGCGGTCAGCAGCCACATTTTACGCTAGTCTATCTGCCAGAGAATGATCATAAACTCCACAATTCCCCGGAGGATGCCGTACAGCACCTGGCAGATGTGGACAAGCAATTGGCACGTTTGCTGGATAGCTTCGCTTCATGGGAGCAAATGCTGGAGAGAAACGTATGTATTTTGATTAGTGATCATGGACAGACCGTCATCGGAGAAAGTGAAGACCACAATATTCCGTTGGATCATCTTCTGGCGAATTTTTCGATCCATGCGCTTGGTACGGATGTGACATCAGAAGTGGAAGTGGTCATTTGCAATAATGAGCGTATGACTTTTTTGTACCCAGTGAATGGAACGGATTCACTTTCTATTGTAGAAGCGGTTAGTGTGGAAGAAAGAATTGATTTGATTGCTTGGAAAGAGGGCGAGAAGGTAAAGGTGCGTCGGGGTGGAACACAACAGGAAATGTGTTTTTGGCGCAATGGGGAGTATCAAGATGCGTACGGTTCTTCTTGGTCCGTTGAAGGGGACGTTTCCGTGCTGGATGTGCAATATGATGGAGAGTGTCTTTCTTTTGATACATACCCGGATGCTTTTTCTCGGCTATACGGGTCGCTGTTCTCGCAGACCGTTGACGTGGTAGTCGTTACTGCTGCCAAGAGCTATGAATTTTTATCGGAATGTGCACCCACGCATTTAGGTGGAGGAAGTCACGGATCACTGCATAAGCAAGATTCGCTGATTCCGTTAGTGATTGCAGGTGCTTCGGAGATGTTTCCACTCCCAGCAAGACTGGTAGATGTCAAAGGTTTTATTCTTCGAGAGCTGGGGATTCCGTCAGCCTCAAATCCACAATGACCGGGACATGATCGGACCAATTGACAGGTAGCAGCTCATAGTGCTCAATATTCCAGTGATGGGAAGCAAAAATATAGTCCAGACGACGGCGGAAGGGTGGAAGCGTTGGTCTTTTTTCCTGACCTGAGACAAGAGCACAGTCCATCAGGTGTGGTGAAAAGGACACATTACTTGCGTTGAAATCCCCCATTAGGAGTAATGGGGCTTTTACGTGTTGCTGTATCAATGTGGACATGAGCTGCAGTTGGGCCAGTCTGCTTACTTGATTTAAGCTGCAGTGTGTAACGCAAAGCGTAATCGTACGACCGAATCCTTGGAAGGATGCATACAGGAGGGTTCGTTGCTCTTTTCTGGCTGGCAAAACGATGGCGTCGACATTTTCAAGAGCGTACTTCGATAGTAGTGCATTGCCATAATATCCATCTCCTATTGCGATCGAAGGGGAGAAGGCCAAGTGATACTGTAATTGATCAGCGATGTATCTCGCTTGATACCCATACTTTCCGTTTTGATGGACTTCCTGAAGTCCGATGATGTCTGGCTGCAAGTCCTTTAAAGTCAGAGTCATTTCGTTCAGACGTTTTCGCCACCAGAGGTCACGGCCGCTATGAATGTTGTAGCTGACTACACGCACCCTCGTTCACTTCCTTTGTTTTGACGTCATTTTTTAACTTATTTAGTTTTCCCTATTGCATTAGGTTTTAGTCTATGCTATATTAAAAAACGTCGCCTCTGCTTGAGGCACAGATGGAATAAAATGCTCCTTGAAAACCGGAATAGAATTAATCTGTGAAATAAGCTTGTGTTTTACTTGAAGTCAGATTCATCTTCAAACTTTATTGGAGAGTTTGATCCTGGCTCAGGACGAACGCTGGCGGCGTGCCTAATACATGCAAGTCGAGCGAGTCTCTTCGGAGGCTAGCGG
>NZ_JBHVSO010000011.1:0-206575 GCF_042885155.1 Brevibacillus sp. NPDC058079 | reverse complement strand
AACCGGAAACGCTATCTTATTTTTGTCCTTCGGACCTAACTCCACACAAGTCTAATTTTGTCTTGAAACAAAAAGTAGTGTTTATCTACAACCTGAGCCACCCATCATGGGTGGCTCTTTCTCTCTATGCTAAAGGGAAATGACACGCGACCTGCCGATCCTGCCCAACCTCAATCAGCTCGGGAATCTCCTTGCTGCATCTCTCCTGCGCCATTGGACAACGAGGATGAAAACGACAACCTGACGGCGGATTGGCCGGAGATGGTACATCCCCTTGCAGGACGATCCGCTCTTGTCGCCGATGCGGAGTAGGCTTCGGAATCGCCGACAACAATGCCGCCGTATACGGATGCAGTGGCTGTGCAAACAAGTCATCCGTTCGTGCAATCTCCACCATTTTCCCCAAGTACATCACGCCTACCCGATCAGAAATATGGCGTACCACATTCAGACCATGCGCGATAAATAGATAGGTCAGCCCCATCTCTTTTTGTAATTTCATCATCAGGTTTAAAACCTGTGACTGTACGGACACATCCAGCGCAGAAACAGCTTCATCCGCCACAATAAACCGTGGCGAGAGTGCAATCGACCGCGCAATACCGATCCTTTGCCGCTGTCCGCCGGAAAACTCATGCGGATACCGATTTCGCCTTGAAGGATCGAGTCCCACCAGACTCATCAGCTCGACTACCCGCTCATCCATTTCCTTTGCAGATGCACGCAGATGAACCCGTAACGGCTCTCCAATAATATCGCTTACCAAAAATCGTGGATTCAATGAACCAAACGGGTCTTGAAAGATAATCTGCATATCCCGTCTCAGCTTCAAATTTTCTTGTCTATTCACCTGATGGATATTGGTTCCGTCAAACAGCACTTCTCCGCTCGTCGCCCCTTGCAAATTCAGCACAACACGCCCCAGCGTCGACTTCCCGCAGCCGGATTCTCCTACGAGCCCGAATGTCTCCCCTGGCCGAATTCCGAAAGATACATCATCTACGGCTTTTACTTGACCGATGACACGGCTCAACAAGCCAGCCTTAATCGGAAAATACTTTTTGATTTGTTTTGCTTCGATCAAATATTCCTGGTTCATTGGCGGTTCACCTCTGCTTTACTTCCAGCGACTGAATTGGCACGCTGATTTATTCTGAATTGATTGCTGACATCTTCATTCAACCAGCAAGCCACTTGTTGTCCCATAACAACCTCGCGCAAAATAGGTTCCTCTTTTCGGCATTTGTCAATCGCATGCGGACAACGCGGGTGAAAACGGCAGCCCGTCGGCAATTGGGTAATACTCGGGATGGTGCCTTGGATCGTGTACAATTCTGCGCCGCGCTCCCCTTCAAATCCAGGAATGGACTGCAGCAACCCAATCGTGTAAGGATGCCGAGGCTCGTCAAATATCCGTTCGACCGTTCCTTCCTCCACAATCGTTCCTGCATACATCACCGCGATACGATCCGCCATCTCTGCTGCTACCCCCATGTCATGGGTGATCAGCAAAATCGACATACCCAATTCCTTTTGTAGCCGTCTGAGCAAATCCAAAATTTGCGCCTGAACCGTAACATCAAGAGCAGTAGTTGGCTCGTCTGCTATCAGCATTTCCGGGTTGCAGGCCAAGGCCATCGCGATGACAACACGCTGGCACATCCCTCCAGACATTTCGTGCGGGTACTGCTTCACTCGTACTTCCGGCGCCGGGATCCCAACCAGACGAAGCATCTCGATCGCTTTTTTAAACGCATCTTTCTGGTTCATATTTTGATGCAGCATCAAGCTCTCCGCAATTTGATCGCCTACTGTAAACACCGGATTGAGAGCCGACATCGGGTCTTGGAAGATCATCGCGATTTTGTTCCCGCGAATGTGCATCATTTCATCCAAGTCCTTTGCCGCCAGATCCTGACCGTGAAACATGACGTTCCCACTCTGAATAAATCCGCCCGCATAATCAATCAGTCGCATGACCGCAAGTGACGTCACACTCTTTCCACTGCCGGATTCCCCTACCAAGCATACCGTCTGTCCTTTACCAACGTTGATGCTCACTCGATCCGTGGCCTTGACCGTGCCGTCATCCGTAAAGAAGCAAGTGGTCAATTTTTTTATTTCGAGGATGTTGCGTTCCACTTGTTCAGCCTCCTTTTCGGGTTCTTCTTTTTCTTCCGTGGGTCGAATGCATCGCGAATGCCGTCTCCGACGAAGTTAACCGCTAGCACCACGAGCAAAATACAAAGACCAGGATAAAGTGCTTGCAAAGGATCGACCAGCATGAATTCCTGTGCCTTGCTCAGCATTAATCCCCAGCTTGTTTCAGGCGGTTGAATTCCCAAGCCTAAATAAGAGAGACCTGACTCTGACAGAATGGCCGAACCAACCATGAGAGTCGCGTACACAATGATGGGAGCCATTGCATTACGTATCAGATGACGCGTAATAATGCCCCAGTGCGAAACACCAATCGCCCTCGCTGCTTCTACATACTGCATTTCCCGTAGCTGCAAGAACTGCCCGCGCACCAGACGTGCCACACTTGTCCAGCTCGTCAGCGACAAAATCAGGATCATATAGACAAATTCCGCTCCGAAGAGAGCCAGAACCAGAATGTTAAAAAACAAACTCGGAATGGAGTTCATCACGTCAACGAGACGCATGAAGCAGGTATCAATCCAACCTCCGAAATAACCAGAAATCGCTCCAATCAGCGTCCCGATGACAACCGCAGCAAAAGCAACGCTGAAGCCGACCAGCATGGACACCCGGCTGCTATGAATGAGGCGGGACAAGATATCACGACCGAGCTCGTCTGTTCCGAGCACATGTCCTTCTGTTCCAGGAGGCAGGTTGGTAATCATAAAATCAATCTTTGCCGGATCATGCGGTGCAACCCAATCAGCAAACACAGCAATCCCAATAAAAAACAGGAGTACGATCAAGCCAGAAACGGCATATGGATTCCGCATGAATTTTTTGCCCGCGGTCGTCCAGAGTCCAGGAGGTTTTTGGCCAACAGGATTCGTCGGAAGTTGTCCACCCGGTCGATTCGTCTCAACAACAGTGTCATCTTGAAGCTGTACTTGACTCATGCTGCCCTGCCTCCTTTGCGTCCAAGCTGCACGCGTGGATCAACCAGTGCGTAGATTAAGTCGGCAAGCAGGTTTCCGATAATCACCATCAGTGAAATCAGCAACGTGATCGACATCAACACAGAATACTCACGGGCTACAGCCATTTCCACAAACAGACGCCCCATGCCTGGCCAGTTAAATACACTCTCTGTCAATGCTGCACCTGCTACCAGAGTCGGCAAATCCAATCCGATGATCGTCACGACAGGAATCAGTGCGTTCCGCAGAGCATGGCGGAAAATAACGCGTCTTTCCTTCATCCCTTTGGCACGTGCCGTCCGAATATAGTCTTGCTCCAATACCTCCAGCATACTGGCACGCGTATATTTGACATAGGCTGCGATGTTCACCAGTGTTAACACCGTAACAGGTAGAATCAAGTGCAAAATGAGGTCGCTTACTTGTCCCTCTTTCCCCATCGTGTACATGTCAGATAGTGGGAGCAGATTCAGCTGCATTGCGAAAAACTGCTGTAGCATAATCCCAAACCAGAAGGTCGGCATCGCAAATCCGAGATAGGCAACGATGGAAGCTATCTGGTCAGACAGACCGTATTGCTTTGTGCTATTGTAGATTCCCCATGGGATGGCGATCAGCATGGAAAGCCCCCACGCTACAGACATGAGCACAAACGTATTCCAGACCGTCGGCCACAAAATATCACCAACAGGAACGTTATTTTTAAAGGTATGGCCCAAATCCCCCTGCAACAAATTTCCAACCCATTTCATGTATTGAATGTAGACTGGCTGATCCAACCCCATATTTTTCATCTGGATGAGTTGTGCTTCTGGGGACATTCCCGGTGAGAGCATGACTTTTAATGGTCCTCCCGGTGCTGCATGCATCAGTCCAAATGACACCACGGTGATCAAAAATAAGACAAGCACAGCTTGTAGTACGCGGCGTACCAAATATTCAGTCAATCCAGCATCCTCCTTTCGTTTGAAAGGGGAAGGGACATAAGGCTGCCCTCCCCCTTTTCCTATTGCTAACCGCTACTAGCCAAGCTTATTTTTTTGTATCGTCGATCCACCAGTTCAGGAAACCAAAGGTCTCCCCATATGGAATCATGGATACTGGTTTAAACTCATCCTTATATTTGACGCGAGAAGTCATGCCTCGTGGCGTTCCGTACTGATACATGAATACGTATGGCAGGTTCGTCGAGATTTCTTTTCCGACTTCTTTATAGATAGCTGCGCGCTCCTCTTGTTTAACCGTGGATACAGCTTTTTCCCAGAGCGCATCTAGCTTCGGATTGTCGTACCAGCCAGCGTTGTTGCCAGGCGGGAATGCCTTTTTCCCGAAAGTAGAAATGCCATCCGGATCTGGGTCAGACAATTGCCATCCGAGTAACAGAACCTGGAATTTACCAGGGTTTGCATACTGATCGACAAGAGCCGAGAAGTCTAATGCTTTTGGCTTCGCTTCAATTCCGATCTCTTTCAGGTTTTGCTGAATAACGACTGCTGCCTGTTCACGACGACTGTTCCCCGAGTTGAAAATGAATTCAAAGGAGAATCGATTGCCGTCTTTGGCAAGGATTCCATCTGACCCGGCTACCCATCCGTCTTCTTTTAGCAATTGTTTTGCTTTCTCTGCGCTATATTCGTAATGGACTGCTGCATCGCCCGGGTCTGCCCATGTACCTGGCAGGAACGGTGCATCCATAATTTTTCCGGTTCCTTTCAAGATATTGTCGATAATACCTTGACGATTGATTGCGTGGGCAATGGCCTGACGCGTTTTTTGACCTTCAAACAACCCGTAGTTGTTCGGGAAGTTCTTCTTGTCGAAGTTGAAGGCAAAGTATTCATAGCTAGGACCTGGCTCCGTCGAGATGTTGATCGTTCCTTTCGCCTTTACCGCTTCGAGCTGCGTGACAGGAATGGAATCTACCAAGTCAACGTCACCTTTCATCAGAGCCTGTACTTGTGTGTTTTGATCCGCATAGATTTTGTACACAACCTTTTGGATATGCGGCTTCTTTTCGCCCCAGTAATCTGGGTTAGCATCTAGCACATGGAATTCCTTTTGTTTCCACTCCGACCATTTGAATGGTCCGGAAGTTGGCGTCTTGGCTGGATCTTTTCCGTAAGAATGTGCTTGCAATTCTTTAAACGGTACGTCTTTCAGCACGTGAGCTGGTGCCAACTTTTGCATTAATCCAAAAGCAAACGGAGCGTACAATTGAGTCAATTTGATTTCCACGGTGTAATCATCCAGTTTTTTCATCTCTTTCACTTTGTCGTATTTCGTAATTTCTGGTGATCCAGTCTCAGGAGTTTTGATGGCATTAATGGTAAAAATCAAGTCGTCAGCCGTGATTGGCGTTCCATCCGACCATTTCGCATTATTCTTCATCTTGATTGTGTAGGTTAAGCCATCTTCACTTACTTTTGGCAGCTCAGCTGCAAGGGACCAAGGGTAAACCGCTAAATCAAAAGATGGGTTTCGATTGTACAAATACGCCTGGGTGTACTCCATCACATCGCCGGATGCCGTGTCATTTCCGAAAATCGGATTGATCGTGACGATGTCAGACGTCGTAGAATGCGTGAACGTTCCACCGTCTACTGGCTTCTCATCATCCGTACTGGTCGCCTGAGGAGCCACCTGCTCCACCGGTTTTTGTGTTGGTGCTGGTGTTCCTGACGAAGCATTGTTCCCGCTCGAGCAACCGACCAACAGCGCGCCGGTTAACGAGAGCAACGCCAACGGCTTCAACCAACCTTTCCCTTTTTTCAAATCAATTCCCCCTCTTTCACTTGTTTTCAAGCCTTTTCCATAATGGGTAATACATCCCAAGACTTGTCTTTTTAATATTAAATAATTTTCTGTTATTTGAAAATATTTTCCCTTTAAAATATTTGAAAAAATCGGATGATTTTATATTCTTTTATAAACCTTAATAACAAATCCCCCTTCTCATGAAGGGGGAGCGTACATGTCTGCTCTACACAGTTTGGAACTGCAACAGTTCACGTACGATGCTTAGCGCCTTGTCGATATCCGCTGTCTCAATACCGGAATGAGTTACTGCTCGAATTCTGCCGTGACCGAGCTCAGCTACGCGCAGCCCTTGTGCTTGCGCTGCTTCTATGAAGGTCTGCCACGTATGGACTGGGTGTTCAATCCGGAAGAACACAATATTGGTCTCTACATCATCCACATGAGTCACGATTCCTGGAATCTCCGCCAGACCCCGTGCCAAGCGAAGGGCGTTTGCGTGATCGACTGCCAATCGATCCGTCATTTGTTGCAAGGCAACCAGGCCTGGCGCTGCTATAATTCCTGCCTGGCGCATACCGCCACCCAGCATTTTGCGAAGACGATACACTTTCTGAATAAAGTCTTCTGATCCGACGACAAGGGAACCAATCGGTGCTGACAACCCTTTCGACAGACATATTTGCACGGAATCCGCATAACGCGCAATCTCAGCCACATCCACGTCAAGAGCAACTGCCGCATTGAACAAACGTGCACCGTCCATATGAACAGGCACAGCCTTTTCGTTCGCAAATGCGCGAACCTCTTCCAAATAAGACAGCGGTAGAACACGTCCCCCCATCCGGTTATGCGGGTTTTCCAAGCAGATCAAGGACGGCAATACGAATTGTGGATCTTCTGGCTCCAACGGAAATACCCGCTCCATATCAGCAATGTCCAACCTTCCATCTGGCTGCGTCGGAATCGGTTCGTACATAATGCCGCCACACACAGCCGCGCCACCCGCTTCATAGATGTAAATGTCGGTCTCATTGCCTACAATGACTTTGGAACCGCGAGGACAATGCGCCATTAAGGATGCCAGATTAGCCATCGTTCCACTCGGCATGAGAATGGCTGCCTCTTTGCCCAGCTTCTGGGCCGCTTCTTGCTCCAATTGGCGAACCGTAGGATCCTCCCCATACACATCGTCACCGAGTACCGCCTCTTGAATTGCATGCATCATCTGACTTGTCGGCAAAGTGAATGTATCGCTTCTCAATTCGATCATCGGTTTCATACCCCACTCTCCAATTGCTGACCTACTTGTACTTTCAGGCTGTCTTTCACCTGCTGGATCAGCTCAGCGGTCTCGCTGTAATGCTTGCCTTCCACGATGACATAGCCGAGACGATGCGAGAAATTTTGCGGAGGCTGGACGCTTTGACCGATTTTTGCATGAACGGTCACTTCAGCAATCCCTGGCAGGTTGCGAACGTTATCCATTCCATGTATCCCGCTAAAGGTTCCCTGACTCTCCGACACGAAAAAATGAATGCCTGCATAGCGTTGCTCTTCGATGGTTTGAGACAATTCTGGCGCAAGTCCAGCCGCACACCGAATCTGTTGCAAAAGCAGATCAATCCCTGTTGAACGACGAATCAGCTCTGGAATCATTCCACCGGCAAGCCTTGCGTTGACCTCGATGACAACACAACCTGCTGGTGTCCACTTCACTTCTGTATGCGCAGCACCAAACTGGTAGTTCACCGCCGCTAACGCCCTTTCCACTGTTCGCTCGATCTCCTGCTTCTCTTCTGCCGACAGCGGTGCAGGGAAAATATGCCCTGCTTCCACGAAAAAGGGATATCCCGTTAACCGTTTCTGGGTAATGCCAATGACAAAGCATTGCCCTTGCCACGAGAACGTCTCCACGCTAAATTCAGGGCCCTCGACATACTGCTCCAGAAGAACTGTTCGAGCTGTTTCCTGGCCGCGCGCATTGTACTTGATCGCAAGGATTTCCGCTGCTATTTGCTCCACTTCATCCCAGCTAGAGCACAGCCGTACGTTATTCGACCCACTATCGTCAGCAGGCTTTACCACGCAGGGCAGAGAAATGGAAGACCGCGCTTCCATTAACGCCTCCATAGAGCCTATTGCCACAAACTCAGGCTGAGACACTTGCTGACCCTGAAGCCTCTCGCGAAATATCGCTTTATTACGGCAGGCCTCAATTGCCTCCAGAGAATTTCCAGTCCACCCGAATTTCCGGGCCAGCTTGGCTACTGATTCGAGGTAATAGTCGCTTGTCGACATGATTCCGGCTATCTCTCTGCCTTCCTTAACCACTTGTGCTACACTGTCAGTCAGCTCCGCTTGGGAATTCGTATCTGTCACGACAACGTGACATTCCAACTCATTCAAACCGTGGTAACGTTCAGGCTTTTCTGTGAAAAATACGGGCTCGAACCCCAACTCGCGCGCCTTTTTAATAGCGAGCATACCTGTCCCCGTCGTATTTGCTTCAACGAATAGAAAGTGTTTGTTCATTCGGATACATCCCCATCGATTTGGAATAGGACCAGCTAGTTACGACTGTCTGTGGTTCCACACATTGTGGCGTGTCGAGCAGGTGCGTTTGCATCAGACCCTTGCTCTCTCGGTAGGAGTGGCTATAGATCGTATCGACATAACGATCCCCTCGATCCGGCAATATGGCCACGATATTGCACTCACTCCCGACTTGGCTCGCTAACCAGTTGGCTACGGCGTACACAGAACCCGAGCTGTTGCCAGCAAAAATATGCTCATTACGAGCCAAACGCAGCGTAGCCGCAAATGCCTCAGCATCGTTCAACCAATGCACTTCATCGATCATGGAAAAATCTACATTCTTGGCGATCAAACTGTTTCCCAAGCCACCTTGTAGACGCGTTGGCTGATCGGGCTGTCCGAATATCACACTCCCCGCTGCATCAACCGCCACGACGCGCAGCTCCTTATAATGACGTTTCAGTTCTCTGGCGGTCCCGGACAAGGAACCTCCGCTGCCGACTGCACCAACAAGCACATCAATTCGTTCGAGATCTTGCATCAACTCGGATGCCAGCGCAGCATATGCACGCGGATTTTCCGGATTATCGTATTGTCGAGGCCAAAACGCTCCTGGATACTCCTTCATTAATTCTTGGAGTCGTTCCAGTCTGGCGCTTTGCCACCCTTGTTTCCCCATCTGCGAAACCACGTGAACATGGCAGCCAAGCGAGGTCAACTTGGCATAGGTAATTGGGTCAATTCTCGGATCAGTCACGATGTGTACGTCGTGCCCCAACTGGCGCCCAACCAAGGCCAAACCGCAAGCCAACGTTCCTGACGAGCTTTCGATAATCGGCATGCCCTCCTGAAGTTCTCCTGACTGTATCGCTGCCAAGACCGATTGCTTGGCTACACGATCCTTCATGCCGAACGGATTCATTAACTCGAGCTTTGCAAATACGGAACCCACTGCCTTTTCATCAAGTCTCAGCTTGACCAGAGGAGTATCCCCGATTGTATCTGCCAACTGTTCATAGCGCATCTACGCTCACATCCTTCCCCTGCTTGCCAGAAAGCAACCTCTTCATTACCCTCTCCCGCCTTTCTTCAATCGCCTGCAATTGCCCTTGTCGATCTTGCCACTCCCGTTGTAGCTTCTCTGCATGCTCCCTCTGTGCTGTCAGCATCTGCTGTACTTCCTCGGGGTTCGTGGAGCCCGTTGATTTCTTCGCGTACAAGCCCCCCTGCACATTGAAGGAAGCAGCGAGGAGTGCAGCCGTATCTGGTACTTGAAAGCCTGCTTCCTCGCAAGCTTCATAGAGTAGCCGTGGATCTCCCGGCTCCGGCGATACACCGTGTTCCAGCGCGCTAACGATGTATCGGCCTGCGATTACCTGGGCTGTACGATACGGAATCTCACGCTCCAACGTCAGCAAATTCGCAAGAGTAAATCCTCCAAAGAAGTCCCGTTTACATATATGGAGCAAACGATCCTCATTGAATTGCAAATGATCGATAACCGCTTTTAACAGGCGCAGCAACGTTTTGGTTTGTTGAAACAACGTCAGAAGATGAGTGCCTGCCTCTTTGGACGTCTCTACCAAATTCGTGAAGGCTGTATTGCGCTGACCTAGCACCATATCCATATAAAATCCGGTTAGATGCGCACTCTTCCCCCGGATACGCTCCAGGATCGGGAAGTTTCTTTTCTGTGGCATGGCAGAAGATATTCCGGATAGCTCATCCGGCAATTGGAGGAAGTTCATTTCGCTGCTGCCCCATTGAATCAAATCCGTTGTAAATCGGGAGACCAATACTGAGAAGTTGGACAGCTCTCCTGCCATTCTCAAAACCCATTCCCGAGACGCGACCGCCGACAACGCACTCATTCGAGGCTGTCGGAACCCAAGCAGCTTGGACAACCGTTGACGGTCCCACGGCAGTTCTACCCCAGCCATGGCCCCTGCCCCAAGCGAGCACTGATTCATTTCGTCATAGATTTGTATCCATCGATTCATGGCTTGCAAAAATTCACCGTTAATAGAGGAAAGATAGAACCCAGGGGTAATGATTTGTGCGGATTGATAGTGAGTATATCCTGGCATGGGGACAGAACGATATTGATCAGCACGTGTATGCATCGATTGAATAAGCTGTCCCAATTCCCCCATCGTCTCTAGCCATTGCGCACGACCAAACATCACTTGGGCGCACGCTTGGACATCATTGCGGCTGCGATCCATATGCCAACACGGTACCGGTCTCGGGAGCAAGCCTTCAATATAACGCTCAAGGGCAAAAGAGATATCAGACATATTCCGTCCGGGGTCAGGAGCTATTGTTTCTGGTGTAGCGGCCTGAAGTGCCTTTGCGATAAGCAAAGCGTCTTGTCGTGTAATCAAGCTCATTCTGACATATTCCAAAAGCATGGCGAATTCAATCTGAATATACCCAGGCAACAAATGATCGACTTCATATTTGAACTGTGGTTCCAATACTTCATCATGCAAGAGGCGGCTTGGTGTCGAAGCAATTCTGCCCGTTAATTTTACACTCATGCAAAAAATACACCTCGCTTCCGACTGAGTAACGATCCAACCAGGAATTGTACTAAAGAGAGATACCCCCTGATTTCTGTTCCGCATAATCGTAGTGATGTTCTTTTTTCATTCTCAAGTGTGGATTCATCAACATGAGAACCACAACGAGAAGTCCCGCTCCGCCAATGATTCCAAATATCGTAAATATGGAAACAAGACCTGTAGTCAGACCTACCAGGAAGACGGAGACTGGCATGGCGCACTGAACTATTACACTGATCAAGCTCGATGCTCTTCCCAAGACTTCTTTAGGCACCATCAAGGTGATCAACGTACTCATTTTGATATTGACGAATGCCGAGCCTATCCCATTCACGAATACACATATGACTTGCCAAACAAGTGGAATGCCAAACGCAAACATTCCGATTCCGATACTGAACAGACTAATGCCACAGCAAATGTAAATAATCGCATCATATCGATTCAAATAATTAATACATAGAGACCCAAGCAAAATCCCGATAAAAAAGCTGATCTCGAGCATGGCCAATTCGGTAACATTGGTAACGACCAGAGGCAGCAAGATCGTTTCTGGAGCCGTCAAAAAATTGAGGATGGTAAAATAAATCATGCAGTTTCGCAAAAAATCATGCTTCGTAATCGCATGGATTCCATCCTTCAAATCCGTCATGATCATCTTGGCTGTAAACTCACTGACAGTAGATAGGACAAGCTCCTTCTCGTTAATCCATAAAATAATCAGTGCACCTAACAAATAGGTGACGACATTCAAAATAAAAGCATATTCTATTCCAAACGCGATCAACCCCGCTGCCAATGCCGGAGCCGCCAAACTGACAATCGTTTGAATCATCTGCGATAAACTTTGGGCTTGCGTCATATGTTGTTCGGGAACCAGCGTCCGTATCGCTACCGTGAGTGCTGGCCTAAAGAAGGCACTGACTGTAGTCAGCAAAACGGCAATGATGATCAGTGCAGCAGGATGTAGCATATTAAACAAAAACAACAGGACGATGCATAAAATGAGCGCAGCTCTCAATAAATGCGAAACGACCATGATCCTCTTTTTATTTCCTCGGTCAACAAAAACGCCCGCGAACAATCCGAATATGATCAATGGAATGGTCTCCGCTGCCAATAAAATCGACATTAACAAAGGACTTTCCGTCAAAACCTTCATTAGCCAAATAAGCGCTAATCGATACACTCCATCTCCCATATTCGAGACAAATTGCGAAAAGATTAAATAGCGATAACTTTTCAAGCTCAGCAACGCCCGAAAAGATACCTTTTCATTAACGCTTACTGGCTGTTCCATCTCGATAATCCACTCCCAATACGAACGGAATCAATTTTTGGGGGAAGATGACTTCCAAGTCTGCCAGAAGCCATCTCTTGGATCTGCTCCTCTACGTGTGGTACACATGCACTTCTTTATTCAATTCACTTAACCATCTGTACCCCAATTCCAGCTTTTGATAGAAGTCAGGTTCTTCTTTCAACAATAAAATACCGAGGCTGGTCCCACTGTGTGCAACAACAGTACCTAATCCTCCAATTTTCTCGTTGATCTCCATGACTTCTGGCAATAATTTTTTGGGCAGAATTTTTTGATTCAAGATCGCACTTCTGGACGACACGGCACCTATCGTGTGGACATCCCTTTCTCTGATCGCTTTCGTGATTTTTTGCAACAACAAGCTATACTCCAGCTTTTCTTCGTGGGTATAGGGCTTTGTTTGCTTATTGAACTCAACAGTATCAATGGTTCCTCCCTCATCAATACTTACAATGCATAATGCCGGCAGTTCCCCGATGTATTCTCGCAATCTGACTTCTTTATGGTAGTAAGAAACAGAACCCTCATACATAACGCCATCCGTCGGCTCAATACTCGACAAAAACCACTCTAGTAAGGAAGGCTCAATGTTTATATGGAAACAATCCCCAACCGCTCTGGAGGCAGCCACCAAATCTGCTGATGAGCTTGCCAAGCCTTTCCCAACCGGAAGTTCAGAGTTGATCTCTAAAATTCCACCTGGCGGCAATCCATAGTGCTGAATGATTTTTTCGACCAACCTTTTTGATTTTTGCTTGGAGTGTGGCACGATGACGATCTCCTGTAGGGTTGGAATCGAATAAAAAGTAGCGTAAGATGCATTTTTGATAGGCAAAGTCACCAGGAAATCCAGATTATTTTCCTCTAGAATCCCCTGCAGAAGTTCCCCAAAAGTACCGACAGATACACCGATTCCTACGTCATTCGTATTAGGAAAACGACTAATGGAACTAGTCTTTATCATGCTCATAGTGGCCCCCCGTTTACACGAATATGATTTGGTGCTGATTCCCCTATACAGCTTGACTACAGGGAAACACATGATTTACATGAGGATCGCTTCCGCAGGACGATAGCACTTCATAAAGTAATCGAAAAATTCAATTTTGTTGAATTGACTTTTATTTGTACTAACAAATACCCCCATTTGTTTTTCTGGCAGGAACCACATAAATGAGTTAAAGCCGATGACCTCTCCTGCCTTCGCCAAAATATTCTCATGTACGTATTCTGGGTGGAATTTTACTGTAAATCCATACCCTGTATATGTTCCTTTTGGATGAGGGACTGATTTACTGGAGAACATTTTGTCTATCGAATCTGCTTCTAAAATGTTTTCTTTGCCATCAGCACCTCCACTTAAGAGAGCCAGCATGAATGTGGCGATATCGTGCCCCGTGGAGAGCATGCTGCCGTCTGGTGAGATAGCAGGGCTGAAATCGTACTTTTGCACGGCCTGATTTTCCAGATCATAGCCTGTGGCCATTTTCGCCTCTAATTCTGGTTGTAGTAGAAAACTGCTGTTTGTCATTTCGAGAGGCGCAAAGAAATGCTCACTTGCATAGCGATCAAAGGAAACGCCTGTAACTCTTTCCACAAGATAACCCGCTAGCATAAAGGCAAAATTCTCATTCCCAAATTGTTCGCCAGGTTTGTAAATCACGGTTGGCATATAGCGGTGAATATATTCTCGTAACGTTAGGGTGTCACGCCCGCCAAAATTATAGCTTTGATCATTTCCCGCGTCTGGCGAGTCAAACCCTGTTGTGTAGCTGAGTAAATGTTCTACCGTTAGTGGTCCTTCAACACTTCTCGGTATTTCAATATCGAGGTATTGCTGAACATCCTCGTTCCACCCAATCAGACCTTGCTCCACAAGCTTTATAATGGCAGCGACTGTTACGAGTTTGGAAATCGAACCTACCTTGACTATCGTTTCATCTGCACTCATAGGCAATTTCTCTGATAGATTGGCGTAACCGTAAGCTTTCTTTACTTTCACTTGACCGTGTTGGACTACCACCGCAATTGCGCCAGGAATATCATTCATCGTAGAAGTGTCGAAAAATCCGTCTACCACTGCCTCGAAATCTACCCATTCTCCAACGATTTCGTGGTCAGGATTGTTGTGCAATTTCATCATGCAGTGTTGGATGACTTCCCTTAGACTATCCTGGAGGCATGCAGTAAGTCGTTCGATGGTTTCCGTTTTATACTGTGCCTCGCTGTAAGCTACCATAAAGTGAAAGCTTCCATTCAACACCACGCACTCAATATCAATCTTGCATTCCCGGGACTGCTCCAGACTCATTGATTCTCCGCCTGAGAATGCGGACAATTGAATGTCGTCATCCTTTTCTTTTCGATCCATATCAAATTGTCCCAAATAATTAAAACTGACCTCAGGCTGTACATTCATGCTGGTGTTTGGCGATTTTGCAGACAAATATTTTAATACACCGTAGTGAATCCCTTTTTGCGGGATTTGTCGTACATCTTTTTTGATTTTAGGAATGATAGCTGACGGATTTATTTCGTTCCCGACGTCTACCATGACTGGATATTCACTCGTGAACCATCCCACTGTACGGTTAATGTTCAGATCTGGTAGAATCGATTCCCTGCCATGCCCTTCCATATTCAAGGTGACGCGATCGATATTTGCCCATTTTTTGAAGGCCATTCCAATAGCAGCCAACAGTAGTTCATCGATTTCCGTCTGATAGGCACGATTGGCTTGTTTTAGCAATTCATCGGTTTGCTGCTGATCCATCGTGACCGTTTTCGTCCTGGTTGTTTTCCGAAGCGGTTTTTGCTCATCGTAATCCGTTGGCAACGATTCGGTGTCCCTCTCCTCGATGCGATTCCAATATTCACGCTCTTGCTCGAGCCTTTCGCTATTGGCATACTCGTTCAATTGTTGCGCCCATAATTGGAAGGAATCACTTTTTAAAGGCAAACGAATCTCTTCGTTACGGAGGAGTTGCCCATAAGCTGTTTTGAAATCGTCGATTAAAATGCGCCATGATACCCCGTCTACGACTAAATGGTGCACAGCTATAAGCAAGTGATCGCCATCCGAGCATTGGAATAACCCTACCCTCATTAATGGACCATCAAAAATATTAAGCTTTGATTGTATTTCACTACATTTCAAGTCCATCGCTTGTTCGATCTCAGACCCATTCTTGGTTTGATAGTCCCAAGTCTCCAGACGATACATGTCGCTAGTGTTGACGCCTCGATTATATGCCTCATAGCCAGCCTTGGTTTGGCGGAAAATCATTCGCAGCGCATCATGGTGCTGTACGAGCTTATCGATGACTTTGCGAACCATCCCCTCGTCAAACCGCTCTTTGCGGTACAACACAAAAGATTGGTTATAGTGATGGAGATGCTGACTGTGTTCTTGCATCAACCAATGCTGTATCGGGGTCAGCGCTACAACGCCTTCAACATCCTTTTGGTCAATTTTCCTATTCATCGGTTTCAGTTTTGTACTTAGTTCTGCGATCGTTGGATATTTGAAAAGGTCCCGAATTTCCATCTTGTATCCCAAAGCTGCTAATTGCGAGGATACTTGGATGGATTTGATAGAATCGCCACCGAGCTCAAAGAAATGATCCATGATCCCAATCTTTTTCTCATGTAAAACGTCTTGCCACACAGCCACCAATATCTTCTCGGTGTCCGTTTTAGGCTCCACATATTCCATTTCACTCTGCAATACGATGTTGATATCCACTAGCGCTTTTCGATCGATCTTTCCATTCGGCGTTACTGGTATTTCATCTAGCTGAACAAAATGGGATGGGACCATAAATGCCGGTAACGACTTCCGCAACGACTCTCTCAATACGTTCGATTCCACAGCCTTTGCAGCTACATAGAATGCAACTAGCCTTTTTTGACCGGATTCATCCGCTCTTGCGATAACGACCGCGTCGCGAATATCGCCCAGCTTTCGTAATTCCGCTTCGATTTCTTCCAATTCGATTCGATTCCCACGTATTTTCACCTGATTATCCAATCGCCTTAAAAATTCAATATCTCCGCTAGGGAGCCATCGTGCCATATCCCCTGTCTTATACATGTTTTCGCCGATACAAAACGGATTGGGAACGAATTTTTCATTCGTCAAATCTGGCCGTTTGAAATATCCTTTTCCTACTCCCAAGCCTCCAATATACAGTTCTCCTGGGACACCCACAGGCTGCACATGAAGATTGGCATCCAGAATATACATTTTCACCCCTGGCAAAGGCTTGCCAATCGGCAAAAATTTGTAATCTTGCTGGTCAACTTTTTCATAATAGGAGGAATCAACGGTAGCCTCCGTCACTCCATAGCTGTTTAAGATTCTCATTGTGCTTCCGTATCGATCGACAAGCTTGTGAAAGGCATGTAACGGGCATTGATCCGAGCCAAGAATCAATATTTTCAAGAAGTCTATGTTGAGCCCATTTTCATAGAGATAGTCCATGAAAGGAAGTACCAAGACGGGAGTCGATTCAAACAGATTAATTTCATGCTTTTCCATCAGGTGGTAAAGGCGCTCCAAATCCACTCTCACATCTTTTGGGCAAATAACCAGTTTCCCACCGTATAACAGACATCTCATATAATCACCAGTAAACACATCAAAAGAAAAACTTGCCCATTGCAAACTCCTGACGGGGAATTCATCCAGCTTGTATTCTTGTTTCCATGCCTGCGCAAGCGAATGAAGCTGTCGGTGTTCAATCATGACTCCCTTTGGCGTTCCCGTAGTGCCTGATGTATAAATCACATAAGCAAGTTGATCAAACTGAACAGGTAACCCCAGATTCGTATTCTCCTGATGATAGGACTCAGCATCGTCAAGCATGATCATTTTTTTGTCAGCATTCACTTTATGGCGTACCGACTGATGCAGCAGCAAAACCTCTGCTCCCGAATGTTCCAACATGTACCTTATACGCTCTTCCGGATAATCAGGGTCAATTGGGACGTAGGCTCCACCCGCTTTCACTATCGCCAATACGCCAACGATCATCTCTATGGACCGTTCTGCGATAATCCCCACCAATTGATTTGCACGGACGCCTTCAGCTACCAATGTCCGCGCCAGCTGATTCACCCGTTTATTCAGCTCCGAATAAGACAGTTCTTGCTCTTCAAAAGCGAGAGCAATTCGATCCGGGGTTCTCTCCGCTTGCTCCTCAAATAGCTCAATGATCGTTTTATGCTCATCCCCATTGGTAAAAGAAACTTCCTTATAGGCAGAGATCATTGCCTGTTTTTCTTCCACTGACAACAATTCGATATGCTTGAAATGAATATCGGGTTGATTGGCTACCTGTTCGATGATGTTGCCCAAGTATCTGAGCATCCGTTGAACCGTTTCTGGTTTAAATAAATCTGCGCGATATTCGACAGTCAAACCCGCTCCCTTTTCTAAATCCATGCATACGAGCGATAAATCGAAATTCGTCATGGAATTATAGGATTCAACAGATGTCATTTCCAAGCCGTTTATTTTATTTTCCTCTTCCGTTTTTTCGATATATTGGAACATAAAAGAAAAAATAGGATTGCGGCTAACATCTCTTTCCGGATTAATTTTTTCGACCAATTTATCGAATGGATACTCATGATGCATGTAAGACTCCAGGGCTTGCTGGCGCCAATCGTGCAACGCCTCGATGAAGGTATGATCCTGATTGACTTCCAGTCGCAAAGGAAGTGTGTTAATGAAAAATCCAATGACCTGTTCAATATCCATGTGATTCCGGCCAGCCTCCGGAGTACCGATGATGATATCCTGTTGATTGGTCAGTTTGGACAGCCAAATGCCTATCGTTGATAAAATCACCATAAACATGGATGCATCATGTTGCTGCGCAATCTCTCTCATCCGGTTAAACGTTTTGTCCTGAATCTGATAAAATTCCATTGCCGAAAAATACGTTTGTACAGGCTGGCGCTGAAAATCTGTCGGCAAGTCCAATACGGGAATCTCTTTTTCGAATGTCTTCAGCCAATACGCTTCTGATTCTCCCAGCTCTCCATGATGAATCGAATGGTTTTGCCAGACTGCGTAATCCTTATACTGGATGCTCAATTCTGGCAATTCGGGCTCTATCCCTTGATGCAAGGATTCGTAGATGGTGCCCAAATCCTTCATCAATATCCCCCATGACCATTGATCACTGATCATGTGATGCATGTTCATTAACAATACGTATTTTTCTTCCTCAGCCTTGCATAACTTCACACGAAACAATGTATCCCTGTCAAAATCAAAGCTAGTTTCCGTTTCTTTTTGGATAATCAGATCAATTGCTTCTTGCTTCGATGCTTCGGACTCCTTGGAAAGATCGACAAATGCATAGGTGAAGTCATTGCTCGGCAGTACCTGTTGAACGGGGAGTCCGTCTCTTAACAAGAATTTTGTTCGCAACACTTCATGTCTTTTCACCAGCAACCCGAATGCCTGATACAAAATACGTTCCTTCAATGGTCCCGTGATATGGTAGATCGTCGGCATATTATAAGCCGTGTTCTCAGGCTCTAGCTGCTGAATGAAAAATAGTCTCCTCTGCGCATGTGAAACCGGATAATACGCTTGCTCTTCTGCCTTTGGAATCGTTGATCGATCATGTTGGGTATGGAGCTCTCCTGTGGATACCGCTTCCTCGGTATGAAACAGGGAGGATAATTCCCGAATGGTTCGATGCTCGAATAAGTCCTTGATGGTAACTTCTATGCCCATCTCTCTTTTCATGCGCAAGCGGACCTGAATGGTTTTCATGGAGTGCCCGCCAAGCTGGAAAAAGTCATCGTCGATCCCAATGTCCTCTATGTTTAGCACGGTACGCCAGATAGCTGCCAAGCTTCGTTCCAGATCATTGCGCGGAGCTACGAATGCTTCCGGCTTCTTGTGAATCACGTCTGTCTCTGGCAATGCTTTTTTGTCTATTTTTCCGTTGCGATTCAGTGGCATCGCATCCAGAATAACGATTCGTTCCGGAATCATATACTCCGGCAAGATCGTTCTGAGATAGGCTTGCAGCTCAGGTTCACTCTGCTGTTCATGCATGACCACATAGCAAACCATTCGGTTCTGCCCATTTTCATCCTCTCGCGCAATCGCTACACACTGTCTCACCAGCGTGTGACGTAAAAGAGCGTTTTCTATCTCACCGAGCTCTATGCGATATCCGCGTACTTTTACCTGAAAATCAGCACGCGTAACAAATACGAGTCTCCCATTTGACAAATAGCGTCCCAAATCGCCTGTCTTATACAGCCGTTCTTTTCTATCCTGCAAAAGTGGATTTTCTGAATAGGCTAGCTCCGTGCGTTCAGCATCATGGAGATACCCCCGCCCTACGCCAGTGCCAGAAATGTAGATTTCCCCGACACAACCAACCGGAACGGGACGCATCCATTTGTCCAGCACATAGTGCTTCATATTGGCGATCGAGCTTCCCAAGGCCACATAAGGATAATCATCATGCACATACGAACGATCGATGATTTCATGCATCGTATCATCTGAGCACTCCGTAGCTCCATACGTGTTCACTACAATCACATCGGGATACAGGTCTTGCCACTTTTTGCACAGTGTTACGGGCAATCCTTCTCCGGTAGAAATCATGTATTGCAATTGAGGCAACGCATGCTGTTCCGGTGGAAGAGTCAGTGCAGCATTGTGCAATGCTTCTATCATCGCTGGTACCATCTGAATCACGGTGACACCGTCTCGATTCAAGGCTTGGAGCAATGCATCCGGATCAGTAGCTGTCTCGTTGTCGTAAATCACAAGCTTTCCCCCTGCCATCAAGGGAGCCAGGAATTGCCACACCGATATATCAAAGCAATGGGAAGCATTCTGCGCTACGATGCTGTCTTCATTCAGTCCAAGGACATCCATTTTGGCGTAAAGATGATTCAGCATGCCGCTATGCTCGATCATTGCCCCTTTTGGCATACCAGTGGAGCCTGAGGTAAAAAAGACGTTTGCCAAATCATCATGTGCTTGGATGATCTCTGGATTCGTTGTATCCGACGCTTGCAAAGAAGAGATATCCGGGCTTGACCCGTCCCCTTCATTCAGGCAAAACACGACTGGCTTGTGGTCCAAGTTGTCTGCCAAGGTCATGCTGCGCGCTTGGAAACGCGCCTCGGTCAGTAAGACCTTCGCCTTGCTGTTATCCAGAATCGTAAGGAGTCGTTGATCGGGATGCGCTGTATCAAGCGGGACATAGGCCCCTCCTGCTTTCAGCACAGCCAGAATGCCAATCAGCATGTCGATGCTTCTCTCTGCAAATAGGCAAGCAAGATCATTTCGGCCAAATCCTTGTCTTCGGAGCCAATGCGCCAATCGGTTCGAATCCTCATTCAATTCCCAGTAGGTGATGGATTGCTTCCGGTCGATAGCAGCAACAGCGTCAGGATTGCGCTTGACCTGCTCTTCTATGATTTGCTGCGCAAATTGCTCCATGCTTCGATTCGACTTCGCAAAATTACCCATCACCCTTGTCATGATCTCTTGTTCTTCATCCGTCACGATGTTCAGATCGCTGATGCTCCTGTCTGCCTCTGAGCAAATCTGCTCGAGCATATGGATGTAATGGGATTGCAGCCGTTCCAGATCGCTCTTGGAGGACGCATTCTCATGGAACAATTGAATCTTCATGAGCTGCCCGACCGTTACGACTATCTCCACTGTTTGGAGACCGCCGCGATAAAGCATGGCAGATTCCTGATGATCTTCTGCACTATTCCGTATCGTCAGTGTCGTTCCAAATATAGGATCAGCTTCTCGGACACCTGCATAGTTACGGACCATATCTAGTGTGGCCATTTCATGTTGCCGCAGTTGTTCCCAGCTTTCCTGAACTTCCTTTACGACATCACGCACTTTTTGATTCGCATGCACTGTCAGGAAGACAGGTAAGCTGTGAGCCAATGGCCCAATAATGGTATTCGCCTCTTTCCATGTTTCGGGTCTGCCAGAGACGGTAACACCAACAACCAGCTTGTCCTCGCCACTGTACATATTCTCCAAGAGGAGCCAAGCAGCCTGAAAGATTGCCTCTATGGATACCCGCTGCTCGAATACCATACTTCCGATGGACGTGGTTAATGCTTCGGAAAGAACAGCGTTGCAACTGATCGGATGACTTGCTTCCTTCTGTGCCCCTTGTACCGGATAAAACACAGTCTCGCTTTCATAGCCTTGGAATTGATCTGTCCAAAAGCTTTTGACTCTGGAGCCATCTTGGCTTGACTCCCAAGCAACGTACTCTTTGAATGAGGCCCGCTGGTCAACAGATGACTGCGTACCCCGTACCCGTTTCAGCCATTCCGCTACAAGAAGCTCGCGACTGGCATCGTCCATACATAATGCATGATGGGTCCAGATGAGGACGGATTGATTTGCGTCCATCTGCAAAATCGATACCCAGACTAACGGCCCCTCCTCATACGGAATGGGCTCCTGATGGGATGTAAGCGTAGAGAGATACACTTGCTCTTGCTGTTCAGGAGATAATTCCCGTACATCGTGCCAGTCAATGGGAATGGGGAGCTCCTTCAACACGACTTGTACATGTTTATTTTTGAGCTGGCGGAAAACCGTTCGCATCACTGGCGTCTGGCTGACTAATTCCTTCCACGTTTCTTGAACGCGTTCCAGTTCGAGACGGTGCTCGATGAGATAGCGCATGGTTGTCATCTTGTCAGGGCGTAATAATTGCTTTTGCACCATGGAAAGCTCTATGACTTCTAGTACGTTCTCTTTTGTTAAATGCTTCAAGCCAGTGCACCCCTTTCGCTACAGAAATAATTGTTCAAAATCATCACTGGTCAGGAATTGGCTGTTTAGATGACTGACAATCTCGCGGATTCTTCGATGCGGCTCGGCTGTCACACTTTCCAACAAATATTTATAGTGGGTGCAGATCCGTTGCACAGTCTCCTTCTTGAATACATTCGCACGATAGGTAATGGCACCATTTATGTGGTCGTTAGATTCATGGATGCGGAATTGAAAATCAATCGTGGAGGGAAATTCGTTCTCATTCATTTCAAATAAGAGTTGAGGCTCGTGAGGTTTAGGAAAGGACACTTGATGATAATGGGCTTCTTTTAACTTGCTTTGGACTTGCAAAACCAAATCGCCAAGTAGTGGATTACCTGACAGATCAGCTCGTAAAAGCAAGGCGCTTGTGACATCCTCGCTCTCGTCCCACCCCGCACGAAATGCCAAAGCCAAATCCTCCTTCTCGGTTTCTGCATACAAAAGTACGAGAAATGCGGTCATGAATATCGCATAGGAAGAGGTATCCCAAACTTCAACTAGTTGAGATATCCCATTCTCCTGCAAGCATGCCCATTCAAACGTCTCTTGCTCGAACTTTATTGAGTCGGTAGAGAGCGGAATGTCGTCCTCCGGCAATATCTTGAGGGAAGGCAAATTGGTAAGACTTTTCATCCAATCGTTGGGCTGACCTGCATATACAGGGATGCTTTCGCGATCATTTTTCAAAAGATAAAGACTGGTGCGTTCAAAGTCGGCAACCCATTTGGCAATGGTTTCTTCATCCAAAATATCCGAATTGTATTCGAAGCCTGCCAATATATCATGATGGTTGTCCTTTTCAACGACCAAACATAAATCATACTGGGATACATCTTTGCCAATCGGATAGATGCTTACGGTAAGACCATTGCTATCAAAAGTATTTTGCGCATTGCCCAGCATAATGGCTGCGTCTTGCTTAATCGCTTTTTGATGGACGAAAGCCGTTGAAAAAAAGGAAGCATATTTTTTATCGCGCTCATATTGCAATTCAGCTGTAATCAAAGAGATTGGATAGTTTTGATACTGTGAACATAAAGACAATTCTTCATGAATCTGCTTGGCTAACTCACGTAGCGAGCTGTTTTTTGGAATTTTGATTCGCAGGGGAAGCATCACCATACACGGTCCCATGATCGTATGAAACTCTCTTTTTGGCCTGCCGTATCTCGGTACGCCAACAATGACGTCGTCTTGCCCAGCTATCCGATAAAGCAAAGCACTAAAAAGGGATAAATAAATGACATCCGTAGGATATTTGTTATGTTTGTGATAAGCAATCAACTCATCCCGGAGCTCGCGGGTAAACGTAAAGAATGATATCCCTCCTTTAAACGAAGGGGTACTCGGACGTTTTTTATCTGCCGGTACTTCTAACCTCTCAAGATTTCCGCCCAATTTCTTTTTCCAAAACACTCTCGCAGCTTCGCCTTCTTGGCTGGCTATGTACTTCTGTTCCCACTCCACAAAGTCCGCGTATTGGTGTATTTGAGGTTGCAACTCCTGATCATTGCCCGTTATCAGTAGTTGGTAGATCATCGTAAATTCATCGAGCGTGAGCGAGACACTCCACCCATCAAAGCAGATATGGTGATACTTGAAACTTAAAATACTGCCGCTTTCTTTATAATCCAGCAATCTGCAACTGAATAACGGCCCCTCTTCCAGCGTAAAAGGCTTGTTGAACTCCTCATTGAAATATTCTCTAATCATCGTATCGTCCCAGGTAGCGGAAGACACATGTTCAAAATCCACTACGGGCTCGCTATATACTTTTTGGATGGGCTCGTCTTCCAAAACAAAAATGGAACGATAGATTTCGTGGCGTTTCACAATCTCGTAAAGAGCACGGAGCGTAACCGATACATCCAATCTACTTTCGAATCGGAACAGATACTGCTCCTGATAATATGGACTCATTGGATAGACCAAATCGTGTAAATAGTAATCTTTTTGAGCCTCAGACAGAGGGATGGTTTTGATAAAAGTTTTATCCATCATTCGTAGTCACCCCGATACGCAACTGCGTAATGGTTGGGCATGCGGCTCTCACCAGCATGCCCCAACAGCCATAAACTAGTTAGCTGAACAGTTCATTGAAATCATATTCTTCCACCAAGTTTATTTGAGACAAGCGCTGCATTGGATTGTCAATCATTTGGCAGATGACATGCTTTAGCTGATCCAGTAACGTATCCATGGTATTCTCGCTGAATGCTTCCGTGTTGTAATGTGCCGTTAACGTCAGTTGGTCATGACGCGTGGACAAAAATAACATCGTATCCAACTGATCATCTTGAACGAAGTGACTTCCTTCATATGTTTTGATAATCGTTTCATCCAGAAAACGACGTAACGGACATTCCGTAAAGGTAATTTCAGCTGATTCCGGCTGATTGTTCGATACGTGTTGTCCAATAAAAACAATGGAATACAAACTCTTCTTATCGCCTGTGGTAGCTAGTTGATCCTCTACGACCAAATTGTACGGATACTCTTGATTCTCGTACGCACCATATGCGGTTTCTCTTGTTCTGTTCAACATTTCCAATACAGTCGGATTGCCTGACAAGTCTGTACGCATGGCGACCGGATTGATTAGCGGACCAATAATTCCTTCAAGGTCCGTCTGTGTACGACCAGATAAAGTCGATCCGACAGTAATGATGGTTTGATCTGTGAGGAGTGACAGCCAAATGTTGATCGCCGCAAGCAAGCTCGTATAGACAGTACCACCAGCCATTCGAGTCAATTCTAAAAGTGATTGTCCCGTCACTTGCTCGATTGGGAGCGATGCTACGTTTGAAATTCGGTTGCCGTGCGTGAGTGTATGTGTCTCTCGCGGTATGAACGGCGCATCTACATTTTGTTGCAGCTGTTTTAACCAATAGTCCCGTTGGCGGTTCAGTTCTCCATTTTGCAATCGTGTTTGCTGCCACAAGGTGTAATCCATATAATCCAATGGTTTGGAAAACTCCTGTTGCACATCACTCTTTACTTGTTGATAAATGCCCCTCAGATCATTCATAAACACATCTAAGGACCAGCCATCAAATCCAATATGATGAGCACTCAAGATGAGGAAATGCTTCGTTGGTGTGACTCGGTACAAAGTCATCCGGAAGAAAGACTCTCGCGAAAAATCAAATGGCTTGTACAGAGCAGCTTGTAAATCCATTTTGATGCGCTGCTCGCCTTCCGTCACAGATAAGGAAGACAAATCTACAAACGCATTCTCCACCTCAAGGTCGTCATGCACTTTTTGATACAATTGCCCTTCGTTTTCTATAATCGTCGTGCGCATGATTCTGTGACGTTCAAACATGAGGCCCATAGACCTGTGCATAAAATGACTGTCAACGGGACCAGCTACTTCAAAGAGGTAAACTCCTCCTACTGCTTCTTGGTCACTGAATTTTGCATGGAACCATTGTCTTCTTTGCCCGTGCGATACTTCGAATAAGGAGACAGCTGTCTGATTTTCTACTCGCGATACTTCATGAATGCGGGTACTCGTTTCACTACCTTGCTTGATCTCAGATATACGAGCGGCAATCACTTCAATAGTTGGAAACTCAAATATCGTGCGCAAAGGTATGTCCATCCCAAAAACGGTTCGCATGCGGGAAATGACTTGCGTAGCCAATAAGGAATGTCCACCCCTATCAAAGAATGAGTCCTTGATCGAAATCTGATCCACCTGCAATATATCGCACCAGATGGAGTGTATAAGCTCCTCAGGTATCGTGCGCGGCTCGATGATCGAGAAATCGCTTGGTTTCACATCTGGTAATTCCAGTCTATTTCGGTCGATTTTTCCACTCGTAGTTTTAGGAATGCTGTCCAACTTCATGAAATAAGTTGGAATCATATAAGCAGGCAAATGCTCCTTCAGGAATGCCCGCCATTCGTTTACATCCCCGTCCCCTACGATATAAGCAGCCAATTCGGTAGCTGACCTGTCGTTTTTAACAGAAATAACGGCTACTTCACGAACAGACGGATGCCTACTTAATGTGGATTCAATTTCACCCAATTCCACCCGCATGCCCCTAATCTTGATTTGATTATCTTGTCTGCCTACGAATTTAATGTTGCCCGAAGGCAGGAAGTACCCCTTGTCTCCCGTTCGATATATTCTTTCTCCTGGTACAAACGGATTCTCCATAAATACTTCTTGGGTTTTCTCGCTATTATGCAGATAGCCTCTGGCCAATCCAAGGCCCCCGATATAAAGGTCGCCAATGACGCCAATTGGGACAGCCTTCATACTTTGGTCAAGAACATAGACTCTGTTGTTATCAATCGGCTTGCCTACACTCACACAATCCTTTTCCAGCACGTCCATTGGCGAGCATGTGTAAATGGTGGAGTCGATCGATACTTCTGTGGCCCCCCACGTATTATGGAGTTTGGCATTTAGCTTTTTAAAGAACTTGCCTACTGTTTCGGGTAATAACGCCTCACCACTGGAGATAACATTTTTTAATTTGTGCAAGTTGGCTGCATCTTCTGGAGTAAGGGCGTCCACAAACATATTGAGCATGCTCGGTACAAATTGAATGCACGCCACCTGATAGTGAATGGCAGCCTGGATAATCGCCTCAGGGTCCCGATGCAGCCATGGTTCCAAGAGTGATATCCGTCCCCCTACAGACAATGGCCAAAAAAACTCAACAGCTGCATCATCAAATGTTAAGGTAGTTTTTTGCAGAACTGACTCGCCCTGCTCCAAGCCATGTTGTCGCTGCATCCATAGCATGCGATTTACCCAACCATAATGGTGGTTTTCAACGCCTTTCGGATTTCCCGTCGATCCTGACGTGTAATAAATCGAGACCAAATCTGTCGGTTTTACGGTTTGCTCCGGCAATCCCTCCGGCATGCTCGCTATTTTTTCCCTTTCCGCTTGGGAATCTATACATCTAACATGAGTGGCTTGTCCAAACAGGTTCATGAACTCCGGCTCAGATATACAAATGTTGGTTTTGGAGCTTTCCAACAGTTTCGCCATCCTTGCTTGCGGCATTTCAGTATCCAAGGGGAGAAATGCTCCGCCAGCCTTTACGATGCCGAGAATCGATATGACAAGCTCTATGGAGCGATTCATACATATCCCGACAGGCGTATTGGGTCCAACCCCCAGCATAATCAGGTAGTGCGCCAACTGGTTAGAACGTCTATCCAGTTCTTGATAGGTCATTTTTTCACTACCATATTCAGCTGCTATGAGTTCTGGTGTCTTTTTTGCTTGTTCGATGAACAAATCATGCAGGCATGTATTCTCCGGAATGGCGACTGCTGTATCATTCCACTCCACGAGGATTTTGTGACGTTCTTTCTCGCTCAACAATTCTAACAAGGCCATCGGCACGTCCGGTGCGTTCACCAGCTCTTGCAACCAATTCGCGAAGTGGTCTGTCATTTTTTCAATCGTGGATGGATCAAATAGATCCGTGTTGTAGATCATGTTCATTACGAGACCGTCCTCAGACTCACCCATGGATAACTGAAGATCAAATTTCGCCACATTGATCTGAACCGGCATTTTTTCTAATTGCCCACTGGACGATTGATAGACTTCCGCTTTCATTTCTGCCCATGTGAACACCGTCTGAAATACCGGGGAGTAGCTCGTATTGCGTTCCAGTTGCAGCATTTCTACGATTTTTTCAAACGGGACATCCTGGTACTCCTGTGCCTGTAGAGCTTTTTCTTTTACTTGGGCAAGCAATTGCTTGAACGTTGGATTGTCTTGGAGGTTCGTCCGGTAGACGAGCGTATTGACGAAAAAGCCAATCAATCCTTCGATTTCCTTTACGTTTCGATTCGCTATGGGGCTGCCCACCAAAATATCGGTCTGTCCTGTATATCTGGATAAAAAGCCTTGGTAAGCAGCCAGTAGGGTCATGAATAAAGTGGTATTCTCTTGCCGACTGAGTGCTTTCAGCTTCTCAAGCAGTTCAGTTGCCAGCACCATCTTATGCATATTTCCGGCATAGGTTTGGATGCTTGGTCTTGGTCGATCGATTGGCAATTGCAAGACAGGAAGCTCCCCAGATAGCTCCGCTTTCCAATAGTCCAGTTGTTGGCCCATCACTTCATCCGTCAGCCATTCGCGCTGCCATACGGCGAAATCAGCGTATTGAATCGGCAATTCTGCCAGCTCCGCACGTGCCCCGCTCTCTGCTTCCTCGTAAAAGGCCAGCCATTCTTCCAATAAGATATCCTCAGACCAGCCATCCGTAATGACGTGATGTATGGTGCACAGCAAAAGAAACTGATCCTCCTCGACAACGATTAATTTGGCTTGAATCAAAGGTCCTCGCTGTAGATCAAACCTTCTGTCTGCTTCCTGCATGATAGTATCGTGGATTTGCTCTTCTTTTTCGGCGGCAGATCGATCGCGTAGATCAATCACCGGCAATATTCGATACACATGGGGTTCAATGACCTGGAAAGGTTGACCCCCTTCATTCAGAAACACAGTGCGCAAGATGTCATGGCGTTGAAGGAGCGCATTCCATCCCGTTTCCAGCGCCTGCACATTCCACTGCCCTGTTAAGCGCCACATGTGAGGAACGTTGTACGCCGTACTCTCCGGCTCCAATTGATGTAAAAACCATAGACGCTGCTGGGCATGCGATAACGGCAGCTTTTCTAGATGCGAGGCCTTCGCAATAGCTGGTGTCCGTTCTCTTTTTCCATCCCGGCCCAGCTCCATGATTTTGGCATCTAGGCTTGCGATCGTCGGGCATTCAAACAGGATGCGCAACGGGATAGACAATTGGAAGGCTTCCTGCAAGCGGGAAATGACCTGCGTCGCAAGCAACGAGTGTCCGCCCAAATCGAAAAAGGAATCGTGGATACTCAATCGTTCCGTTTCCGTTTTTAAAACTTCCCGCCAAATCGATGCTATCCTATTCTCTGTATCCGTGCGTGGTGCGACAAATTCATCCTTCATCGTGCGCATTTCTGGTAGCGGCAATGCTTGACGGTCCACCTTCCCGTTAGCTGTCAGTGGGAAAACGTCCATTTTCACAAAATAGGAAGGGACCATGAAAGACGGCAATTGTTCACTCGCATACCGTCTCCATTCATCGACATCCCCGTCTCCCGCGATATAAGCAATCAGACGTTTATCATCCGCTCCATATTCATGTACAAGGACGACGGCGTCTCTTACGCTCTCATGCTGGCTGAGGACAGCTATAATCTCACCAAGCTCGATCCGGTTCCCTCTTATTTTTACTTGATTATCTTTTCGCCCGATAAATTCGATTCCTCGCCCTGGCACATATTTCACCAGATCGCCCGTCCTGTATAATCTCGCTTCAGTGTCTGAATGAAACGGGTGCGGAATAAATTTCTCTTGGTTCATCTCCGGTCGGTTCCAATATCCGAAAGCTAGTCCCTTGCCTCCCACGAACAATTCCCCCACGAGACCGTCAGGAACTACCTTTAACATTTCGCTTAAGATATACACCTCTGTATCATCGATCGGTCGACCGATCGGAACGGAGTGCTGGATTGCGCTCTTATTTTTTATAGGATAATAGCAAGTAAATGTCGTGTTTTCTGTCGGGCCATACCCGTTAATCACCAATGTATCTGGCAACATATCCAAGGCACGTTGCGTATGCTTGGCGGACACAATGTCGCCGCCAGCTAACAATTGACGCACCCCTTTTAAATCTTCAATCCGGTAATCGATCATTTGATGAAAAACGCCTGCGGTTAGCCATAACGTACTAATTTTTTCGTCACGTAACACCTGTCCCAACTCTTCAAGAGACAGACCATGAAATGGATAAATCACCAATTTCGCGCCATTTAGCAAGCTCCCCCATATTTCGAAGGTCGCCGCATCAAATGAGATTGAAGCGAGTTGCAGCATGGTTTCATCCGGTGTGAGTGATACATATGAGGCGTGCTTCGTAAGTCGAATTACCCCTCGTTGAGGAATGAGTACCCCTTTCGGATTTCCTGTCGAACCGGACGTATACATCAAATAGGCAAGGCTTTCCGAAGTCGTACTCTCGCCCAGATTTGCATCTGATTCCTTGTTGATCTCGCTAGCGTCCAGATCAGGACAAACGATTTTCAATCCATCTGGCAGTCTGGACACCAAGCTTTCTTGTGTCAGCACAGTCGTAATGCTTGCATCTTGCAGCATATAAAACAATCTTTGCTCAGGGTAGGCAGGGTCAAGCGGAACATAGGCACCGCCTGCCTTTAAAATAGCGACCATACTGATGATCATTTCAAACGAGCGATCCATGTACAAGCCTACTCTGCTATCTGCTCCAACCCCGCACGCTTTTAAATAATGCGCCAATTGATTTGCTCTGCTATTAAGCTCTCTATAGGACAGGCTAGTGCCTTTGTATACTAAAGCAGTGGCGTCAGGATGAAGCTCCACTTGTTCTTCAAATAATGTGGCGATGGAATCTTGCTTGGAGACTGTAGCCCCCTCATTTTTTCCAAAGTCACTGCGAGTGTGATTCCATTCGAATAAGAGTTTGTAACGTTCTTCCTCGGTCAACAATTCCAGCAAAGCAATCGGCATATCCGGTGCGTTTACAAGTTCTTGTAACCAATGCGCGAAGCGGTCTGTCATTTTTTCAATGGTGGATGGATCAAATAAATCCGTGTTGTAGATCATGTTCAACACGAGACCGTCTTCAGACTCACCCGTGGATAACTGAAGATCAAATTTTGCCACATTGATCTGAACTGGCATTTTCTCTAATTGTCCACTGGACGTGCGATAGACATCCGCTTCCATTTCAGCCCATGTGAACACTGTCTGAAATACCGGGGAGTAGCTCGTATTGCGTTCCACTTGCAACATCTCGACAATTTTTTCAAACGGAACATCTTGGTACTCCTGTGCCTGAAGAGCTTTTTCTTTTACTTGGGCAAGCAATTGCTTGAACGTTGGGTTGTCTTGAAGATTCGCCCGATAGACGAGCGTATTGACGAAAAAGCCAATCAAACCTTCGATTTCCTTTACATTACGGTTCGCTATGGGGCTGCCCACTAAAATATCGTTTTGTCCGGTATATCTGGATAAAAAGCCTTGGTAAGCAGCCATCAGAGTCATAAATAAGGTGGTATTCTCTTGCCGACTGAACGCTTTCAGCTTCTCAAGCAATTCGGATGCCAGTACAATCTTATGCATACTTCCGGCATAGGTTTGAATGCTTGGTCTTGGTCGATCGATCGGCAATTGCAAGACAGGAAGCTCTCCGGACAACTCCGCTTTCCAATAATCGAGTTGTTGGCCCATCACCTCATCCGTCAGCCATTCACGCTGCCATACGGCGAAATCAGCGTATTGAATCGGCAAATCTGGCAGCTCCGCACGAGTTCCACTCTCTACTTCCTCGTAAAAGGACAGCCATTCTTCCAATAAGATATCTTCAGACCAGCCATCCGTAATGACGTGATGCATCGTGCACAGCAAAAGGAACTGATCATCTTCAACGACGATGAATTTGACTTGAATCAAAGGTCCTCGCTGTAGATCAAACCTTTTGTCTGCTTCCTGTTCGATATAGTCGTGGATTTGCTCTTCTTTTTCGGCAGCAGGTCGATCGCGTAGATCGATCACTGGTAACGTTTGATACACATAGGGTTCAATGACCTGGAAAGGTTGACCCCCTTCATTCGAAAACACAGTGCGCAAGATGTCATGGCGTTGAAGGAGTGCATTCCAGCCCGTTTCCAGTGCACGCACATTCCACTGCCCTGTTAAACGCCACATGTGAGGAACGTTATAGGCCGTACTCTCCGGTTCCAGTTGATGTAAAAACCATAGACGCTGCTGAGCATGTGATAACGGCAGCTTATCTCGATGAGAGACTCTCGCAATAGCTGGTGTCCGTTCTCTTTTTCCATCCCGGCCCAGCTCCATGATTTTGGCATCTAGGCTTGCGATCGTCGGGCATTCAAACAGGATGCGCAACGGGATAGACAGATGAAAGGCATCCTGCAAGCGGGATATGACCTGCGTCGCAAGCAGCGAGTGTCCGCCCAAATCGAAGAAGGAGTCATGGATGCTAAGACGCTCCACCTTTAAAATTTCATGCCAAATCTCTGCGATCCGATTCTCTGTATCCGTACGTGGTGCGACAAATTCATCCTTCATCGTGCGCATTTCTGGCAATGGCAATGCTTGACGGTCTACCTTCCCGTTCGCTGTGAGCGGGAAAACGTCCATTTTCACAAAATAGGAAGGGACCATGAAAGGCGGCAATTGTTCACTCGCATACTGTTTCCATTCATCGACATCTCCGTCTCCCGCGATATAAGCGATCAGGCGTTTATCATCGGCTCCATATTCATGTACAAGGACGATGGCTTCTCTTACACTCTCATGCTGGTTGAGAATAGCTACGATCTCACCGAGCTCGATCCGGTTCCCTCTTATTTTCACTTGATTATCTTTTCGCCCGATAAATTCGATTCCTCGCCCCGGCACAAATTTCACCAAATCGCCTGTTCTGTACAATCTCGCTTCAGAGTCTGTCTGAAAGGGATGCGGAATAAATTTCTCTTGATTCAACTCCGGTCGATTCCAGTATCCGAAAGCTAGTCCCTTTCCCCCCACATATAATTCGCCCACAAGACCAACAGGAACGAGCTTTTGCTTATCGTTAAGGATAAAGACCTCCGTATCATTGATGGGTCGACCGATCGGAACAGAATGTTGAATCTCGCTCTTCTGTTTTATGTGATAAAAGCAAGTAAATGTCGTGTTTTCTGTCGGGCCATACCCATTAATCACCAGTGTATCTGGTAACATGTCTAAGGCGCGTTGCGCATGCTTGGCGGACACAATGTCGCCGCCCGTCAACAATTGACGCACTCCTCTTAAGTCTTCGATCCGGTAATCAATCATTTGATGAAAGACGCCTGCGGTTAGCCATAACGTACTGATTTTTTCATCAAGCAGCACTTGACCCAGTTCGTCCAGAGACAGACCGTGAAATGGATAAATCACCAATTTCGCGCCATTTAGCAAGCTCCCCCAGATTTCGAAGGTCGCCGCATCAAAGGATATCGACGCGAGTTGCAGCATGGTTTCATCCGGTGTAAGCGATACATAAGAAGCATGCTTCGTAAGTCGAATCACCCCTCGTTGAGGGATAAGTACCCCTTTGGGATTTCCTGTCGAACCGGACGTATACATCAAATAGGCAAGGCTTTCCGAAGTCGTACTCTCGCCTAGATTTGCATCTGATTCCTTGTTGATCTTGCTAGCGTCTAGATCGGGACAAACGATTTTCAATCCGTCCGGCAGTCTGGGCACCAAGCTTTCTTGTGTCAGCACAATCGAAATGCTTGCATCTTGCAGCATATAGAGCAATCGCTGCTCAGGGTAGGCAGGGTCAAGCGGGACATAGGCCCCGCCTGCCTTTAAAATAGCGACCATACTGATGATCATTTCAAACGAGCGATCCGTGTACAAGCCAACTCGGCTCTCTGCTCCAACCCCGCACGATTTTAAATAATGCGCCAATCGATTCGCTCTGCTGTTAAGCTCCTTGTAGGTAAGGCTTGCATCTTTGTATACCAATGCAATGGCATCAGGATGAAGTTCCACTTGTTCTTCAAATAATGCGGTAATGGAATCTTGCATACAGCACCTCCTAATGATTACTCCACATTTCCAGCAGTTGTTTTTCTTCCTCTTCTGAAATCAGTCGCAAGCCTTCTATTGACTCCTCCGGATATGCCATCACTTGCTCGAGCCAATTCACAAAATGTCCGATCATTCGTTCTATACTGGACGGATTAAATAGGTCTGTGTTGTAGCCAAATGAAATCGTCAACGAATGCTCTGAATTGACTTCTATTGAAATAGACAAATCAAATTTAGCTACCTTGATGGTGCTTTTCACTGGCTCAATTTTTCGATTTGGCCATTGCTTTACGTTTCTCAGGTGGGTTTGCATCGTAAAAATCGTTTGGAAGACAGGGGAGTAGCTTGCATTTCGCTCTGGCTGAAGAGCCTCTACTATTTTTTCAAAGGGCACATCCTGATTTTCTTGCCCGCGCAACGTTTTTTCTTTGACTTGGGTGACCAATTGCCTGAAGCTTGGATTGTCTTCGACGTTTACTCTGTAAACCAGCGTGTTTACAAAGCACCCAATTAACCCTTCCATTTCTTTTCGCGTGCGATTCGCAACCGGGCTTCCTACTAAAATATCTGTTTGTCCGGTATAGCGAGAGAGAAAGCCCTGATAGGCAGCCAGTAATGTCATGAACAGAGAAGCACCCTCTTGTTTGCTAAAAGCTTTTAGCTTTTCTAATAATGCAGGTGCCAAATCGATATGCTGCATGTCCCCTGCATACGTTTGAATGGCTGGCCGTGGACGGTCGAATGGCAACTGAAGCACCGTAAGCTCGTCTGCAAGTTCATTTTCCCAATACGCCACTTGCTCTTTCATCGTCTCATCCGATAGCCATTGTCTTTGCCACACAGCAAAGTCCCCGTATTGAATGGATAACGGTGGCAGATCGGCAGGCGTTCCGCTGACTGCTTCTTCATAAAATGCCATCCACTCGTCCAACAAGATATCCTCTGACCAGCCATCGAAAACAATATGATGCACGGTACAAAGAAGAACATACTCCGATTCATCCTGCTTAATCAGCTCGGCTTCAATCAACGGTCCTTGACTCAAGTCAAATACGCGATCAGCACTCCGTTGAATAGAATGCTGGACCTGCTTTTCTCTTTCATCCGCGGAGAGACTGCTTACATCCATGACAGGTAATGATCTTGGCTGATGCGGCTTAACGAGCTGTACAGGGACGCCATTTTGTTTTGCGAATACGCTACGAAGCATTTCGTGACGTTCAATCAATTGGTTAAATCCTGTTTCTAATCCGGCAACATCCCACGATCCGCTTAAGCGCCATACATATGGAATGTTATAGACGTTGCTTCCAGGCTCCAGTTGGTCAAAAAACCACAACCGGTGCTGCGCAAAAGATAACGGGATCGGTTCCGTTCTATCCACTTGCAGGAGCGCAGGCAATTGAACCATTTTCTCGCCTTGTCGCAATTCGGTTAGCCGCTTAGCCAAGCCTTCAATGGTCGGGCAATCAAAGATCGCTCGGAGAGGTAGATGTTGACCAAACACTTCTCGTATGCGCGATACAACCTGTGTTGCCAAAAGGGAATGTCCGCCCAATTCAAAGAACGAATCAAATACCCCAATTTGGTTTACTCGTAAAATTTCACTCCATATGAGTGCGAGCAATTCTTCCGTTGAGTTTCGCGGCGCTGTGTAGTGATGGCTTACAATGTGGGTCTCAGGCAGTGGCAATGCTTTACGATCTAATTTGCCACTCGATGTGAGCGGCATTTCCCCCACCCGTACAAAATAAGAAGGAATCATATACGGCGGTAACTGTTTCTGTAAATGGCTTTTTAATGTCTCGACCTCTGATGCCCCACTGTAATAAGCAATTAATCGTTTATCCCCCGGCTCATATTCATGGGCAATGATTGCAACTTCTCCTGCCCCTTGCTGCTTCCTCATAACCGCTTCGATTTCACCTAATTCAATCCGATAACCGCGAATTTTCACTTGATTATCCATACGCCCGATATACTCAATATTTCCATCTGGCATCCACCGCGCGTAGTCACCTGTCTTGTATAGCCTTTCAGATAGATTGCCAAAAGGATTCGGGACAAAACGTTCAGCTGTTAACTCGGGTTTTCCGATATACCCTCGTGCAAGACCAATACCCCCAATAACCAATTCTCCCATCACACCTATTGGTTGCAGGTCCCCTTCCTTATTGAGGATGTAAGCTTGAATATTATCCATAGGCTTACCAATAGGGATTACCTTGCTATCGGCATGGCAATCATAGTAGGTCACTTCAATTGTCGTTTCCGTAGGACCATACAGATTGATAAGCGTCGTATGATTCCGTTGCCCGATTAATTGATGAAAACGTTGAACCTGATCCGTACTCAAAGCTTCCCCGGTCGTATAAACTCGCTGTAAAGTTTTGATTTCCTCTGCGCAATCCACGTTCTCCAAATGGTCTAAAAAGATGCTGAGCATAGATGGAACAAAATGAATATAAGTTACTTGGTGCTGGGCAACCGTTTTGATAATAAGCTCCGGGTCTTTCTCTGCATGGGGAGCGAGGAAACATAGTTTGCTGCCAGTGAAAAACCATAGGACTAATTCCGTTACGGAAACATCAAAACAATAGGGAGTTTTTTGCATAATGGTGTCATACTCGCCCATAGGATAGCGATGGACCATCCAGTTCATCCGATTGACAACCGAGCAATGTTCGATCATGACTCCTTTTGGTGCTCCCGTCGAACCTGAGGTATAGATGACGTACGCCAAATTTTTCGAATGGGCAACGGACTCAAGATTATCGCATTCCACATCCTGATCCGGCCTATTCTCTTCAAATAACAGAACAGGTCCATTGAAATCGATCGCTGTCTTGAATTTCTCTTGCATGACGACGACCTTCGTATCGCTATCCCGGAGAATATAGGACAGTCTTTCTTTCGGAGCCACTGTGTCCATCGGCATATACGCTCCACCCGCTTTTAGAATGGCAAGAATACCAATCATCATGTCGGGAGAACGCTCACTCATTAATCCTACTAATGTATCCGGCTTCACTCCCATATTTCGCAATTTGCTTGCCAGGAAGTTTGCCCTGTTGTTTATTTGCCTGTAGGTCCATTGTTCATTGCCGAATACAACCGCCATTCGCTCTGGCGTCCGGGCAGCTTGCTCCTCGAATATTTGATGGAGCGTTTTCTGATCCTCAAACGCAACTTCCGTGTCATTCCACTCTTGAAGGATTTGGTTCTGCTCAGAAGCGTTCAGCATAGGCATGGAATGTAACGTCCGGTCACTGTGTGTAAGAACGCTTTTCAGCAATTCAATATAATGCGCGAACATGCGGCGCATAGTAGATTCGTCATACAAATCCGTATTGTATTCCCAGTCAAGGCTTATACTTCCGTATTCATCCTTTGTTAAAAGGGAAGAAGCGAGCTCCTCGTGATTCGTCACCACTACGTTGATATCAAATTTGGCCGATCCGTTGCTAATGCCTTCGGTGAGTTGAATATTCAGGTTGGATACAGGTAGATGAGTGACTTTTGCATCCTGAAAACTAAACATGACTTGGAATAGAGGGTTACGGCTTTGATCACGCTTCAGTTTTAAGGCATCGACTACTTGATCAAAAGGAATCTCTTGATTCTCGTACGCTTCCAAAGCTGACATCTTCACGTCTTGCAATACATCCTGGAACGTCATATTGTCGGTAAATTGCTGACGGATCACAATATTGTTCACAAACATTCCGATCAATTCTTCCGTGTCTTTCCAGCGCCGATTCGCGACACCCGAACCTACTATAATGTCTTCTTGATTGGAATACCGATGGAGCAAGGTTTGAAACGCAGCCATCATGACCATGAATAAGGTCGTGTTTGTTTTCATGCAGTAATCACGCAGTTGAAGATACAGTTCTTCCGGTATTAATTGGGTGAACATATTCCCGTGAAAGGTTTGATTTACTGGTCGTGGCCTGTCAGTGGGCAGTTCCAGAACCCCATTCGCCCCTTGCAATAGATTCTTCCAGTACGTTAACTGCTTGTTTTCCTTGCCGCGCTTAAACAACTCATTTTGCCATACGCAATAGTCTGCGAATTGAATCGGCAACTCAGCCAATGGAGATGGTTTATTTTCAAGATAGGCACTGTACAGCGTAAACAGCTCTTTTAAAAATTTGCGGAACGACCATCCATCATGAATCAGATGATGCTCCACAAACAGAATGACGGACTCCAACTCAGAAATCTTGTAAACAATCCAGCGGGCTAATGGCAGCTGCGCGATATCAATCGGATTTTTGATCTCCATTTGGATCAATCTATGGACTTCAGCGGCACGATCACTCTCAGGTAAGTGCGAAACATCCATAACAGGCAATTCCACATCGAATGGTTCATAGATCACTTGATACGGTTGCCCATTTTTCTCATGAAAAACGGTTCGGAATATTTCATGTCTGCGCACAATCTCTGTAAAACACTTATTGAGAATGGGGAGCTCCAGCATCCCACGCACTTTCATTGTGGCTTGAAAAATATAAGCCAAATTATTAGCGCTTAGCTGTTCTAAAAACCACACTCTTTCTTGCGAATAAGAAAGCGGCAATTCTCGATCTCGTGATACCCTCTTTATGGCAGGTAACGCATCTACTGCATTTACCTCATCTGCGGCAGTTACAATCGGCACGATGCTCCGAATCGTCGGATATGTAAACAGAGCAGACAACGGAATCTCTTTCTTGAAAAGAGCACGGATTCTGGCAATCACCTGAGTCCCCAACAGCGAATGTCCGCCTAATTCAAAGAAATTATCCTCGACGCCAATCTCATCGTATCCGAACAAATCCTTCCAAATGTCCAAGAGCTTCATTTCCCATTCTGTATCCGGTTTTACATATTCCGTCGAAACATGCGGGCGACTATTGCCTACCTCTGGCAGTGACTTACGATCAATTTTTCCGCTGGGAGTAAGCGGGAAAACATCCATTTTCACAAAATAGGCCGGAACCATGAACTCTGGAAGCTGAGCCTTCAGATAATCACGCCATTCTGTTACCGTTCCAGACCCTATCACATAAGCGATCAGCTTGTTATTTTCATAGGCGTCTTTTTTCGCGACAATGATTGCTTGTTCAACAGTCGAATGATTGCCTAGAGTGACTTCAATTTCCTCCAGCTCAATTCTGTACCCTCTCACTTTTACCTGGTTGTCATTCCGCCCGATATACTCCAAGTTTCCGTCGGCCAGGTATCGAACCAAATCTCCCGTTCGATACAACCGCGAGTCTGATCCCGCACAATACGGGTTGGAAATAAAGCGTTCCTTTGTCAATTCAGGACGGTTCAAGTAACCTCTTGCTACGCCTGATCCGCCGACATACAGCTCTCCGGCAACTCCGACAGGTTGAATTTGCAAATGCTCGTTCAACACGTATAACTGTGTATTGGCATTCGGTTTTCCAATGGGTATTTGCGTGTGTGTTTCATCTGGATGGCATTTGAAGCTGGCAACCTCGACTGTCGTCTCTGTCGGCCCATACGTGTTGTATAAGCTGGTACCATGAGGAATGGTCAATCGATCGATACTTTTCGTAACAACATGAGGCGGAAGCACTTCCCCTCCAACTGTGATGTATTTCAAGGAGGATAATGCAGAAGAAGAACCATAATTTTCTATACAATCCAAGACGGCTTTCAACATAGTCGGCACAAACTCAAGATGGGTAATTTTATGCATCTCGACTGCTTTCACAAGCAAGGCGGGGTCTTTCTCATCGCTGTTCGGGAGGATGTACAAGCTAGCACCTTTCAACATCCACCAAAAGAGTTCCCAAACAGACGCATCAAAGGAAACAGACGTTTTTTGCAAAAGCCTGTCCGTTTGTAAAAGCGGACTGCGACTCTCCAGCGTTTGAAGAAAATTCATAACGGAATGATGCTCAATCATTACGCCCTTCGGATTTCCTGTCGAGCCGGAGGTGTAGATGACATAAGCAAGATTGTGGCCGTTTACTTCCATTGCAGGAGGCTCCGTGCTTTCATTCGACAAAATTTTGCAATAATCCGATAATTTAACCACTTTTATTCCGTCAGGCACTTTCGCCGCGGACGCTTCATCCGCAATCACTACTTGTAAAGCTGCATCCTCCAAAATATAGTGGAGTCTTTGAACGGGATAAGCAGGATCGATCGGTACATAGGCGCCTCCTGCTTTCAACACACCCAATATGCTCACGATCATTTCAATGGAACGCTCTTGGCATATTCCCACCAGCACTTCACTCGTTACGCCAATCTTTCGGAGGTAATTCGCTAATTGATTTGAGCGGAGATCCAATTCCCTATAGGTCATCTTCTCTTGCTTAAAAACGAGCGCAATGGCATCGGGATTTCGATTGGCCTGGAAATCAAAGGCAGCCAAGATTGTGCTAGGAACATTCGTGGGTTCATCCTTCCTGCACCACTCGTCTACCAGTTCTTTCTCTTGGTTTTTGGTTATCAGTCTTAATAAATCGATAGGAGTATCGACATTAGTAATTACTTGTTCGATCCAGTTATGGAAGTTCTCGATCATTCGTCGTATCGTTTGTTGTGTAAATAGGAAGGAATTATATGTAAATGTTATGCGCATTCCCTCAGCCTCTTCGACATCAACACGCAGCTCTACATTTTCTATTTGGGAATCGACAAAAAGTCTGTTATCCTCATCCCCAGCTTTTCTCGCTCTTAAAAAGGTATGAAATAATTTCGTAGTTTCGGAGCTATTGGCAAGCTTCTCTTCAATCCCATTCTCTCTGACTTCGTTCAATAGCTGCTTAAAATTCTTCGTTCCACCAACAATCACTCGACTTGCAAAAAAAGCAGAACTACCACCCGCTATCGCACCAATCCGAATGTCGTTTTGCCCCGTATATCTGTAAAGATAGCTATGGTATGCAGCCAAGAATAGCGTAAACATGTCGGTCTCTTCTTGCTCGCAAAGTAAACTCGCTTTCTCCCCTATCGTTTTTGACAGATCAATCAATTGCGTCTCTTCCACATAGCGAGCATTCTTATGTCTGGGGACATCAAACGGAAGCTGCAGTAATGGAGCCTCTCCTGCCAATTCTGAAAGCCAATGATTCACTTGATCTTCCATGGTCATGGTTATCCTCCCTTTTTGAGCTTGATAATGAAGGGGGAACCCTCTAAACTTATGAAGTTCCTCACCCGCTCTGCTTGATCAGACTTTTAAAATGGATATTGGTCGGTAAGCCTTCCCCTCCTTTACAAAGTAGGCGTTGACTCATCGAATCGTCCACGATAAAGACTGGACACACGATTGGTTAAGGTGAATCAAATAGAAAAAGGGAAAAACAGAGGAATAGTTGACCAAACAAACATGTTGCTTTCAAATTTTATCGTGCATGTTCAAAGCGGCTACAAACGAGATGTGAAAGGGAAGGTAACTGAATCGAATTTCTATGAATTCGCGAAAAAAGTGGAGTAGTGTTTGAATACAGTTGCGTATGAAACACCTATGCAGGAAAGCCTTGTAATTGAATGGTGAATTGTTCTTTCGAATCGTGGAAAGGCAGCTTCAGATTCTACTAGGAAGAGGGGAATTTTTAGAACAATTACCTTTTATAAGCATAATATGTAATAGATTACCATTTAAGGGCATTATACCATATCTGAATTTTATGTCAAATATTAGCATAGACATTGGTTTATCATAAAACAAAAATAGACATGTTTACCTTCTCGGGTTGGCTGGTGTAGAAATTGATCGATACCTGAGAAGGTTGAACATGTCTATTTTTCTTTGTAGAAATTTGCTTACTCGATACGTAAAATCATTAACTTTGAAAAAGGGTATACCCTCCTACTACTATCGAGACTGCAAATAAAATACCGAAGTACCACTTCGTAAATCGAAGACTGAACCACGAGCCTTCCCACCATAAGATCCCAAAAAAAATAGCGCCTACCATGATGCTAGTTGCAAAAGCAATGAGTGCATTTTCCATATTTCTTCACCTTTTAAACAGAATGGAAAAGAGGCTGCCCTCCACAGTAGATCGAACAGCCTCTTTTCATTTACCTGACCGTAATGTTAATTGTAATGGTCTCGCCGCCGTATTCCACAGTAATGGTTGTTTTACCAGTTTCCAGTGCGGTCACGATACCATTTTCTACGGTCGCAATCTCAGGATCTTTCACTGTCCATTCAGCATCCTTGGTGATGATCTCCTCGTATCTATTTTCATAGACCGCATACAGGACGATCTCTTCAGTATTGTCTGCCTTCAAGCGCAGTGAAGAGCGCGATACTCGCAAGTTTTTCACTTTCTTTTCCTCTACGACGAGCACACGATTGGTTACCTTTTTACCGCCATATTTCGCAGTAATGACAGCCTTCCCTTCAGCCAGCGCTGTCACTTTTCCCTCTTTTGTTACTTCGATGATCTCTTCGTCGCTAGAGGACCAAGCTGCTTTCTCTGTCACCTCTTCAGTGTTCTTGTCACTGAAGACGGCTGTCAGCGTTAGCTGCTTTTCATCATCGACTTCCAGCACCAAATCCTTGAAGGAAGTCGTCAACGAACGAATCGTTTTCTTAGAAACCGTCACCGGAATCTCCAGTTCCTCGCCCATATAGCGAACGGTAACGATGTCTTCTCCCTCTTCTTTGCCTGCTGTAATGCGGCCCTGCTTGACGGTAACCAACCCGTTTTCTGTGTCGTATTCCACATTTTTGTCTCTCGTGATGTCTTTGCGTTTTTTGCCTTCTACCTTATAGAGTCGTAAGGTCGTGGTTACTCTTGGCTTAATCCAGAAGGACGGTTCGTCTGTTTCCAACTGGAAGGTAGCTATTTCCTTAACGGTTACTTCCACCGAATCGGTTTTCTTCCCGTCCTCTGTCGTCACTGTAATCGTCGTAGTCCCAGGAGCTACTGCCGTGATCTTGCCTTCCTCATCTACCTCGACGATTTCAGCGTCACTGCTTTCCCACTTGACTCGTTTGTTGGAGGCATTCGCTGGTTTTACAGTGGCACGAAGGCTTTCTGTATCGCCAACACGCAGCGTCAGCTCCTCTTCCTCCAACTCAACTCCGGTGACCGGCTCTCCTATTTCCTTAACAGTTACTTTCACCGAATCGGTTTTCTTCCCGTCCTCGGTCGTCACTGTAATCGTCACAGTTCCCGGAGCTACCGCTGTGATCTTGCCTTCCTCATCTATCTCGACGATTTCAGCGTCACTGCTTTCCCACTTGACTCGTTTGTTGGAGGCATTCGCTGGTTTTACAGTGGCACGAAGGCTTTCTGTATCGCCCACACGCAGCGTTAACTCCTCATCCTCTAACTCAACTCCGGTGACCGGCTCTCCTGTTGGCGGATTTGACACATATAACTCAATGGAATCATCCAGTTCGACCGTGTTTCCTGCCAGGTCGCGAAGCTGGATCAGAACTTTTTTCGTGCCATTGCCATACGTCAAGCTCCACGGTACCGTTCCCGTCACTTTTTCCCAGCTGCTCCACTTGCCTTGGTCATTGGAGATGCGCATCTCTACATCTCCCAAATTGTCCGTAGCAGTAACATGCAGTCTCACGCTGGTAGAGTTGGTTAGACGATCATCATTGTTGATGACGAACGTTCCCGTTGGTGCTGTCTTATCCAAAGTAAACGTGATCTTGGTTTCGTTTCCGGAAGCATCTACGACCCGCAGTTCATGCTTGCCTTCACTTGTTACCTGGTCACCACTTGCGAACGGAGCACTATTCAACGTCGCAGTTCCTTCATTGAAGGTGATGGTCACGTCATCTTTGTAAATGCCCTTGTCCTCGACTCCTGTAACAACTGGCGCATCTGCATCCAGCTCGATCGTATCGGAAACGGTTGTGATGTGCCCTGCCCTGTCTGTGATCTGCATCTCGACAGTCTTGGTTCCATCACCGGACTTCAACTGCCATGCTTTGGTCGTAGTTACTGCCTCCCAATCGCTCCAGTCGTTGTCACCATTTGCGAAGCGGATCTGTACAACGCTCGTACTGTCGTTCGCTGTGATGGCGAGCGTAACATCACGGGACTTAGTGTAATTGTCTCCGTTATTGATCGTGATGGATCCAGTCGGCGCCACCACATCGAGTTCAATCGTATCACTTAGCTTTGTGACGTTCCCCGCTTTATCCCGCAGCTTGACATAGACCGTTTTGGTGCCGTTTGTACTGCCATCAGCCAGCTTCCATGCTTTTGTCGCTGTGACTCGCTCCCACGTACCCGAATTGTCATCCGCGTTAGAGATTGCCATCTCGATGTCGTCTGAATTTCCTGACGCAGTGAGTTGCAGCGTAACATCTTCTGTTTTTGCAAATTCGGCTCCGTTATCGATGCTGAGCGTTCCAGTCGGTGGTGTTTTATCCAGCGTGAAACGAATCGTCGTGCGATTTTGTGCCTCGTCTGTTACGACTAGTTCATACGATCCTTCCGCACTGACAACAGAACCGCTCGTAAACGGATTGCCGTTCAGTAATGCTGTTCCCTCGTTGAAGGTAATCGTTACGTCGCTCGCATAGACACCATTCTGGGCGACTCCTGTAACAACTGGTCCATCTGAATCCAGCGTGACTTGCTTTTGAAGGGCAATTTGGTTTCCGGCCGGATCTCTCAGCTCGAGATAGACCGTTTTGGTTCCATTCGCACTATTCAGATCCCATGGAATGTCACCTTTTGATGGTGCCGCTTTCCAATCGCTCCACGTCAGGTTGTCATTGGACAAGCGCATTTCCACACCATGAGCATCAGCCGACTCCACACTCAAGGTAACTTTGCTCGTGTTGGTATGCGACTGACCTTGATTGATCTCAAAAGCACCCGTAGGGTTGGTCATATCGAGTGTGATCTCATCGGTAAAGCTAGCAATATTCCCTGCTTTGTCCTTTACTTCCATGTAAACCGACTTGGTTCCGTCCCCAGTCGGCAAGGTCCACGCCTTTGTTGGAGTCAGCGCTTCCCATGAAGTCCAATTGGCTGGATCACTCGTATCATGGGAAAAGCGCATCTCTAGATCATTACTGAAATCGGTAACGGCAATTTGTAATGTGGTTGCAAGTGAATTGGTATAATTGGCGTCACCATTGATCTTGAGACTGCCTGACGGTTTTGTTTGATCAATCGAAAATGCAAGCGATGCTGTATTGCCCGCTTCATCCGTGACAATCAACGTATAAGCGCCATCCTCATTGACGATTTCTCCGTCAGCTATCGTCTTTCCGTTCAAGGTCGCCTTTCCTTCGTTGAAGCTGATCGTGACACTCTGATTGTACAGCTTGTTGTTCTCAACCCCTGTGACAGCAGGTGCAACCGTATCGAGTGTAATCGATGCCTGTAAATCATGGGGGTTGCCAGCTTCGTCGATCAACTGTAGATAGACCGTTTTCTGTCCATCCCCATTTGTTAGCTTCCAAGCCTTGGCGGTCGCCACATCCTCTAGCGCACTCCAGCTGATGTTATCGTTGGACAGCTTCATTTTCACCTTGCTGGAAACGTCAGTGGCATCGATTTGCAAAGTGACATCTTGGTTATTCGTATGGGTGGCTCCGTTATTGATTGCAAGAGTTCCAGTAGGCGCGGTTTTATCTAGGGTAAAAGTTACCGTAGTCGTATTCCCCGCTGTATCCGTCACTACCAGCGTATACCTGCCCTCCACACTCACCTTTGTGCCGCTGGCAAAAGGAGCACCATTCAATGTTGCTGTGCCATCATCGAAGACAGGTGCGACATCTGCCGTGTAGAAGCTGCCATTCGCAACCCCCGTCACAACAGGTGGCGTTTTGTCTAACTCGATGGTATCCGATGTCGTAAACAGATTCCCTGCACCATCACGGAACCTCGCGTAGACCGTTTTTTGTCCGTCTCCACTAGCCAAGTTCCATTCCAGCTTGTTATTGGCAGGGATTGGCAGCCAACTGCCTGTAAAGTTGTTATCATTCGACAACATCAGTTCTACCAGGCCGTTCGCATCACTACCCTGAATGGTAAGCTCTACCTTTTCTGATGAAGTGGCTACGTTCCCATTATTGATCTCGATGGTCCCTGCCGGAGGTATCGTATCCAGCACAATGCTATCCTGCACTTGCAGGACAGTTCCTGTTCCGTCACGCAGCTCCATGAAGACCGTTTTGGTTCCTTCTCCTGTTGTGAGAGTCCACGTCAAAGGTGTCACAAACGACTTCCATTCGCTCCAAGGACCACCTTCCACATTCGTCAAACGGTACTCGGGCTTGGCCGCGTCGGGATCATCATGGGTCATGGTGAGCGTCACATTTGCTGAATTCGTAATCGCAGCACCGCCATTGATGGTAACCGACGCTGTCGTAGGTGGTTCATTTACATCTGTCACCTGGATGGTCATCGTCTTGGTAAAGATATTGCCAGCCGAGTCTGTTGCGGTGATCGGTACATAGTAAGTCGACTTCGTTTCAAAATCAAATTTTTCCGTTGCCTTCAGTTGATTTCCCTCAATAGTAAATGGCACCGGATTGTTTAGAATGCTGAACGTAACGGTTTCCCCTTGATCAGGATCTACTGCCGAAAGCGTACCAACTACCGCTCCTATTTGATTGTTTTCAGGAATCGAATGGGACGATAAGAGGATATCGGTTGGTGGAGTGTTAGCAGCATAAGTGATTTCTAGCTGAGATGCGAAGCTGGGATTTATTTTGTCGTAAAAAACGATTTGAGGCTGATACAAAGGTGGAACTGGCGGCGCAGTTTGTCGTCCTCTTAAAACAAAGGTAGCTTTTTTGTCTGGAATCTGGCTCTTAACAAAGCTGGTTACATCAAACGATTTCCACCCTGTGAAATTATTGGGAAGCATCTCATTTGCTATGATTCTTTCATGATGCATAGGTATCGTCACCGTAGAATCATCGTTCCAGCTGTCATCAAGCGAGCCCCATAGATCAATAAAGGGCATATCTCCGCCTGTTGATTCTACCTTATGCACATAAATTTTCAGGTTGGCGGACTCAATTTTCTTCTCACTTTTCACGCCGCTCAGGTCAAAACGCAGGGCAGTATTCGCAGCCCCATAGTCCCCGCCAGAGTCTCGCGCATAGCCGACGATCAACGCGTTCGGAATCAATTCATACTGTATTCCATCTGGATAGGCACCAGACGCATCCACGAACTTGTCTGCCTCTACTCGAATCACATCTGTAAGACCGGCTGCATTCACTTTTTCATGAATAAACACAGGTTGGACAATTGCAAACAGCAAAGTAAATACCAACAACCGAGCAATCATTCTTTTCATCAATAACACTGTCCTCCTTCCTTCTTCATTTGAATTCCCCCTACTGTCGACACACTCCCCTAGCAAAACATCTAGGTGAAACAAAAATATGGTAACAACAGTCTTTTGCAAAAAATACTAACTAAAGTTATGTCTTTTCGTGATTATTTTCTTCCCAACAAAAAACCCCACCGTAAACATGTGCCAAACAAAATAAAAAGAACCTCAAAAATGAGGTTCCAATTGATCGGACGTTATTTAAGGGTTAGCTCCTTCTCCCATGTCTTTTCATTGCCTTGCTCATTTTGAAAGACCAAAATCAATTTCCCCTTTTCCCCCTTCAACTCATCCTTGTAGTAGAAACTGGATAACGACATGCTACCACCGATGACAAAGCGATTCTCACCAGGGTTACCTTCCATGTCGTTTTTGATCGCTTGCTCTGTCGTGGTTACGATGTCAGTTTTCTCAGACTTCCACTGCATGCTAGCTAATGAATAGCCGGCAGGTCGCTGTTCGATAAAGAAATCGAAGCTATTTCCCTCGATGGGTTTCGGTTCCTGGTCGACCACGACGAGAATTTCTTTTTCCTGCTGTTCTGCGGCCATGTCTTGTGCAACGTTCTCCGGTTGTTTCTCCTTGTTTTCTTTGTTTTCCTGAGGAACTTGCGGCGACACTTGACCAGTCGATTCTGAAGGAAGCGGTGTGCCACAAGCACTAGTAACAAGTGATAGGACCAATACAGCCAGTAAGCTTTTCATATTATTCTTTTTCAGATTCATTGTCATTTCCACCTTTGTTTTCATTGTCAACTAACGTGAAGGAAAAAGCGACTCCATCCACGGTATTTTCCGCACCATAATCACTGCCATGCAGATCGAGGATATGTTTACAGATCGCCAATCCGAGACCCGTGCCGCCAGATTTCCGCCAGCGAGAGCTATCTACTCGATAAAATTGCTCCCATATCCGCGTTAGTTGATCCTCTGGGATGTGCGCTCCTTCATTTTCGATGCGAAACCGGATGCACTCCCGCTCGCTGGCCCCCGTTATCCGAATCTCACTTGATGGATTGGCGTGCCTGACTGCATTGCCGAGCAAATTCACGATCACTTGCTCGATACGTCTTGGATCTGCCCATACGTTGATCTCTTCAGGTAAGGCGAGCCTTAGTCGTACCTGCTTGTTTGCCAGCTGTAGTTGAAAGGAAGCGGCTACACGATCTATTACTTCCGATACGGGAAACGATTGTCTACGAAGCAAAATGGCTTTGGCTTCGAATTTGGACAACTCCAGCATATCCATAATGAGCTCGTTCATCTTGTCGACTTCGCTTAAAATGACGTCCATGTATCGCTCCCGCTTTTCATGTGCGACATCATCTTTTAACCCTTCCGTAAAGCCCTTCACAATGCCAAGCGGGGTCTTGAGTTCATGAGAGATGTTTGCAATCAATTCTTTGCGAAGCTGCTCCATTTTTTCCTTATGCTCTAGATCCTCGCGAAGAGTGACGTTGGCACTCGTCAGGTCTTTTAATGTCTGATCCAGCTTGCCGGCTAACGTATTCAGATGGCGAGAGAGCTCACCGAATTCATCCTGAGAATGAATCGAAGCAAGTTCTGTGAAGTCCAGATTAGCCATGCGTGAAGCGGAATGACTCAGCGTAACTAATGGTTTCGTGATGATCTTCGAAAAGACAAAGGACAGCAGCAGTAAGATGACGAGGATGACTGGTGTTGCGTAGAAGGAATAGCTGGTTAGCATACTTATTGCATCGCTCACAGGTTGCAGTGTCGTCACCGCTATCATGTACATCGCCTCGCTATGATAGGAGAACCGATGAATGACGATGGCATAGTTTACACCACTCCACGGATCAGTCCACTTCCGCTGGATGAATGATCCGCTTTTCATCTGTGTAATCTCTTCGGATTGCTGCGTCAGCCATGATCCGATTTGATCCTCTACGAGAGAATCCTGATAAAAAGGGTTATGTGCCCGCTGCTGACTAGGTAGCATGAGGTCAGAAATGACACCCGTAACCCGGGTTAGTCCTTTTTCGGATACATTTGTGGATGGACTTTGTCTTGCTATCTGTATCGGCTTCATGATCGTGTCGTTCTCATCCATAAAGATTCCGTCAACGGTAATCGTGTCTCCCACATGGAGTCCTTCAGGGAGCTCGGTGCTCGTCATTTCTTTTAACGGTAAGGTAATCACTTGATTTTGATTTGCTACGTTTACTTTGAGAAAATAGGGATCGAGATTCATTTGCCTAAGCTGCTCGTTTGCGATCGCAAAGCTGGCATCTGTACGATTCATCAATGTTCCAACCAGCCTATCCAGCTTGTGCTTGCCTGGAGGGAGTTTGGCGTACTCATCTGGGAAAGATGCCATTGCTTCCGAGAGCTCGCTTACTTTCGCATTTAAATAAAAGCGCTCAAAGAAAAACTTTTCCCCGATCAATATCAAAGCGTAGAGCAAAAAGACAAAAACAAAAGTGGCGGCAAATAATTTTGTCACAACGTTTAGTCGAAGGCGTTTCATCGTTTTGCCTCAAACTTATATCCAAAACGAATCATCGTCTGAATCAGATGCTGCTCTGTATCCAGCTTGGCACGCAGTTTTTTCACGTGGGTATCAACCGTACGATGGTCGCCAAAGTAGTCCATCCCCCAAACCCCATTCAATATGCTATCTCGGGACAAGACCGTCCCTTCATGCTTAATGAAGAACAGAAGCAGCTCATACTCTTTTGGTGTCAATGAAATCGGGGAGCCCGCAATCGTAACGGTGTGAGCTCGTTTGTTTACCGTCAATGCTCCAAACTGAGCGATATCATCTCCCCTCCCGATGCTCCCCTCTGCCCTTTTCATCAGAGCTTTGGCACGGGCCACTAATACTTTTGGGCTAAACGGTTTGGTGACATATTCGTCCGCGCCAAGCTCAAAACCCATCAACTGGTCATCGTCGTCTACTCTTGCTGTAATGATCATGATGGGAATGTCGGATTGTTGGCGGATTTTTCTGCACACCGACCAGCCATCCATCTCGGGCATCATAATATCTAGTACAACTAAATCGACAGGGTGCAGAGCGAAAAGCTCCATCGCCATTTTACCGTGTTGCGCTTCGTACACTTCCCAAGCTTCTTTTTTAAAATAATCCGATACAAATTCACGTATGAGCTCGTCGTCCTCTACGAGTAACACTTTCCGTTTCATTTCCGCACTCCTTACTCGTGGTTGTGCATTTATTGCATAGATTACCAGTCTATCGTGAAATTTACGAATCCTTTTCTCACCGTCGCCATTCCTATGACCACCAACCTTGTTATTACAAGATGAGTATAGATGGCTGATGTGACCGTTGTGTGTACATGAGATGGATTTGCAAAGAAAACAAACACCCGAAAATAGCTGAGGCCACTGAAAACATGCAAAACAAGCCTTAGAATCGATTCTAGAGGCTCGTTTTGCTTTCGTTATTTTGTCTAATGGTCGATCTCACTTTCTCTTAATCTGACGATGGCTTGTGCCCGATTTTTCACCTGGAGCTTGCTAAAAATTTGATGCACATGCCCTTTTACCGTTCCCAGTGTGAGATGCAGCTTGTCCGCAATCTCCGAGTTGGATAACCCTTCACCGATCAGTGCCAGCACTTCCGACTCTCTTTCCGTCAATTTTTCCAATGCAGGGGATACCCGAATTTGAATATCGAGCGTAGGAAATTCCTTCTCTACACTTTTAAGCAGCATCGAAAGATAAGCCATCTCTTGCTTGGATACGTTTTTGCTTTTATAGAGCGAATAGAGCATTTTGGCAACGCCAGGGCCTTCATCCAAAAAAGTGCGTACATAGCCTTCTGGTGCGGCTAACGTCACCGCCATGCGCATACACGCCATCGCTTCATGATGCTGTTTTTGGATCATGTAAGCTTGGCTGAGCAGAATAAAGGCTTCAATCCGACTCCCGAGCCGATCCTTTATTTCCGCCTCATGCTTTAAGCTGGTTAGTAGCATGATGGCTGCACTGTCGTTTTTTAAATAGATATATACCCGGGCCAACGTCATTCGTTCAAATTCATGTCGGGAAGCGACAATATCGACATTCATTTTGGTGTAAAGCTCGGCCCATTTTTCTATTTCTTCCCGTCGATTTTCTTCGATCCATAATCGGACGCGGAATGTTTCTACAAAAGACATCCAATGGGGAGGCGCATCATGCTGGCGGCAGAGCGATGTGATTTCCTCCATGGCCAGCCACATCTCGTCGTTACGATGCTCTGCTTTTCTCCATCGGGCCAAAGTCAAATACACAGGGACCAATACGCCAAAATTCAAGGAGATGGTGCCTAACTGGATGGCTCGCGGTACGAAATATTTTAGCTGCTCAAAATCATTTTTCTCATAATAAAGCTCAGCCATCACGATGGAACCGTAGGCTAATATGCCAAGACCACTGTGCTTCCAGATCGCTCTTAATTTTGGATAGTATTCATTCACATTGGACAAATACCCGCTCAAGGCCACACGACTACGCAGCACGTACGGCTCATCTGAATTCAACTCTATGCCGACGATGAAGTAGCGGCTGAATTTTGGCTTCATTTGGACCGAATCTTCCATATATTTGAGGGAAAGGTCCACATTTCCCCGCATCACTTCGATATATCCCCGAAGCACACACATTTCTACTCGACAGTCGTCAAAGCTCCCATGATTGGTCCGTGTTGCTTCGTCAGCCAATTGAAGGAGGATTTCCGCCTGATCAATTTCGTTGGATACAGCATGCAGCCAAGCAAAAGCAATGCACAGCTCAGGGTTGCATTCCAACCAGGACTTCTCAAAGTATTTCATCCATCTGCGCAGTGTTATATTTTCGTACTGTTTCAACATCCACGGCGCATGTGCGACGATCAAACGGCTCGCCCGGGTCCAATCTTTTCCGAGAAACGCATGCTCAGTCGCCTCCATTATCCACCCGTGACTTTCAAACCAGCAGCTTGCAGAGATATGTAGGGCAGGAAGCAGTTCGTTATATGTTTTCCTTACATGGGAAAGCAGAAGTTCTGCGAACAAATGGTGATAACGATACCACTCATTTACGCCATCCAGCGCGATGACAAATGAATTCGTTCTCTCGAGCATGCGAAGGATGTCGTGAGCGTCCGGCTCTCCGGTAACGGCTGCGCATAGATCTCCTGTCAGACGCGGCAGTATGGACGTTTTCAACAAAAACATCTGCACCTTTTCAGGCAGTCGTTTCAATACTTCTTCCGTCAAATATTCTCCGACATACTTATCGTTACCGGAAAATTGATGAATGACCTTAGACGCTTCGGGCTTTCCTTGCATGGACAAGGCTGCTAACTGCAAACCAGCCACCCATCCCTCCGTTCGTTTGCTTAACGAGCCAATATCTTGTTCAGACAGACTCAGACCCAGTTGCTCATGGAATAAGCGTCGACACTCCTCCTCATTGAACCGAAGAGTGTCCGAGCCCAGTTGCTTCAACTGTTTCCGAACGCGTAGACGGTGAAGGGCAAAAGGAGGTTCCTCCCGCGTAATCAGGACGACATGCATATAGAAGGAAGCATGCTGGATCAGTGTCTGCAGTCCTTCATGAATGGAAGGTTCCTTAATGAGATGGTAATCGTCCAATACCAAATAAAAATCACGTTCAAACCCCGCAATTTCTTCGAGTAACACGGACATCAACTGCTCAGCAGAAGCCGTGTACTGTGGGTGGAGCACCGAGGAAGCTTCTTTGCCCAAGTCTTCCTGAGCCCTATCAATTGCCCTAGCAAAATATCGCCAAAAGCGCACGGGATCATTATCTGATTCATCCAGGGAGATCCAACCGGTCGGTTTGCCGGAATTTTGCGTCCATTGACTGACTGCTGTCGTTTTACCGAAACCGGCTGGCGCGCACACGAGAATCAATCTTGCATCTCCAGCGTCATCGATTTCTTTCAATATCTGATGTCGAAGTAACAAGTCCGAACCATACTTCGGAACATGAAGCTTGGTTGCGATAAGTGGACTGTACGTTAATAGATCCATACGCATCTCCTGCCTAGAAGTAAAATGACATTCATGAAGGAAACATGGAAAGTAGCCTTGCTATCGATGACCTGAAGCGCAATGAGGTTGGCTAACGGGGAAAAAAGTCTATAAAAAGATAGGAAATATTGCTCAGATTAAAGATACAGCAAAGTGATCTCTGAGTGGATATTTTTTTTATGAACGTTGCATCCAAACAGAGAAAAACCCGACCATTACAGATGTCGGGTTTACTTTGAGTCATCTAAGCATTCTGTTGATTCGTCTAGCTTCTATCGCGACTTTTTTACTGTACAGCCTTTTATCCTGTTTGAGTTGCAGCACCTTGGCACATTGGTGCGCCTTTCTCAAAACATTACTGCTGTAGTTGTTTGTCGATTTTAACATCTGGTCGGCCCAGTGGTACGCTTCTCTAGCCAAAGACTCGTCGCTGTCCTTTGCCATCAAGCTGATATCCAACAAGGTCTCGCTCAAACTTCTTCCCAAACCGGCACTCCTCCAGGAGGAAAAGAGTTTGAGCTCTGGCTCGCACTGCTTGATGCTGGCAAAAGCCTGAATCCAGTCCTGCTTGAGCAAATGGATTTCGGCCATTTTTAACCAAAGGAATACTTTGTCAAACGAGTCTTCCTGTTCCGGGAGATCCTGTGTGAGATAGTGAAGTGCCTTGTCGTACTCTTCCAATTGTTTTGCCTGATGATACAGCAGAGAATAATTCTTTTTGTCAGAGCCCAGCTGCTCTTCTAGCTTCTCCAGTAATTTTCTGGCTTCTGCCATGTTACCGAAATCGCTTGCTCTGTCCATTAACGTAATCAAGGACTCTTCCTCGCGATTGGCAGGGTAATTTCTAGCCTTGGATTGAAACCATCGCTCCATATGTTCAACCGTATACATCGTTTCCAGCTCCTCTTTCTTATCCTGAAAGAAAGAGCTGATTCGGTACAGGTCGTTCTCTTCGATGTACGTGATCGCCTCTTCAATCCCCGCCGAAATGACATACTCGGTGTCAAAGCCATAGTAGGTATCAAAATTGCTTAATTTTGCCTGCTCAAACAGCGGGATATAATTAACATCCTTAAACTTCGCCAATAAATAAGCCACGATGTCCATGGATTCATGTAATCCCTGATAGGGATGGGACTTATGCATCTCAATCTCTTGGCTCATCAAATAGTGCAGGAACTCCTTGTCTGCTTCTGTCACAGTCTGATCGTATTGAAGCTGAACGATCAGCGCGTATCTTTTCAGCCCGTTCTCGTCATAACCGTATGCATCCTTACACTTGCTATAGGCAAAAGAGCCCCAGCGGTCTTTGGAATGTTTGATCACTGGCAATTGCTCGGGTATTTGGTGGATTTCCATATGTAATTCTCCTCTCCCTGGAATGGGACGGCAGCGCCTTGCTCATCTTTTTCCATTCTAATCGTCTACAATTGACAATACAATTTTCAAAGTGGTTAAATGTAATATGTTTACATTTTTCAGGAGGTGCACAAAATTGGAGCAACAACCGCCATCACCATTGGTACCGACAGAGTTTTCTCCTCTTCCCCAGCAAGAGCCACCAAAAAACATGGGAGATTTATCGAAATCGTACGACAGGGCAACGATTTTTTTCACGAGATGGGGAGCCCATGTTCTTGATCATATTCTTCTCGCTTGTTTTCTAATCGGATTGCTCTCACTTGGGGTTTCCATTGATAAAGTCGCTAACGGTCTCTACTTCTTCATCCTAGCCGCCATTATCCTATGTTCTTATTATGTACTGTTAGAAGGACTTACCGGATATACGATCGGAAAATTTACGTTCCGCATCATTGCTGTCAATGCGGAAGGACGACCACCCGGGTTATGGAAATCATTTATTCGTTCCCTCATTCGTCTATTCGAAGCAAATGTATTTCTTATAGGCGGGTTGCCAGCCGGAATCAGTGTGTTGGCTTCCGACAAAAGACAACGGTTAGGCGATCTAGCAGCGAATACATACGTCGTGAAAGTGAAGGATCTGAACAACGTCAGCAAAAAGCAAACAACCGTACTCGCTGTTGTCTTCTCCATCGTAGCTGTTTTATCCATCATTGGTATGATTTTTGGGATAGTCGATCTCGCATCAAGAACGCCTACCGAAGAAATTTTCTATAGCAAGGATAAAAAGTTTCAAATAACAGCCCCTTCGGATTGGGGCAAGGATTCAGCCCTCCACGATGAAGCTGGTTTACAAATCTCCAATCGTTTTAGCGAAAAGTATGTATTGGTGCTGTCAGAATCGAAGCAGGATCTAGACAGTTCATTCACGCTTCAAGATTATACCCAAGTCATTGAAGCAAACCTTCAAGAGGGTGTAGAAAATGTATCCGTAGATAAACAGATTCGTACTGTAGTCGACAACCAGGTGGCCATCCAATTCAATGCCAAAGGCGAAGTAGACGGCATTAAGGTCGCTTATATTGTGACATTGGTCGAAACGCCTACACATTTTCATCAAATCATGGCTTGGACAGAAGAAAAAAGGTTTGATTCCCTCAAGCAAGAACTGCAAAAGGTCAGTGCAAGTTTTCGCGAGGTAAAATAGCGACTGCCTTCTCCGTGGTTTCAATAAAAAATGAAAAGAGGAGCTCTTCTTAGGGCTCCTCTTCGCACTTCTCCGTTTTCTTTCCACTCACATGCTATTTCTCTATCGGCTCTTTATCACTGGCCTTTTTGTTGGCTATTTGATTTCCCCACGGAGGTTCTGTTCTCATCAAGTGCCTTACAAAATAATCCCATTTTCTGCGAATAAAGTAAGGCTCCAAAGAAAAGCCGTGATGTCGGTTGGGCAATAGCAGCATGTCAAAATCTTTGTCCGCTTTAATCAGCGCATCCGCCATCCGAATCGTTTGGGATGGATGCACATTTTCATCCATATCTCCGCTCACCAGTAAGAGCTTTCCTGTCAGATTGGCTGCCAGACGCGCATTGTCTTGATCCCTGTACAAGTCCGGATCATACAGACCTTGATAGCGTTCTGCCCATGCTGCTATATACAGTCGTTGATCATGATTACCACACGCGGAAACCGCAGCCTTGTAAAACTCAGGAAATGAGAGCATGGCCCTTGTCGAAGCATAGCCTCCCCCTGACGAGCCCCAAATGCCTACCCGATCAACATCCACATATGGGTAGCGCTCAGCCAATTGCCTTACCGCTGTCACATGGTCAAGCAAACCTCCTGCTTCCTCCAATTTTCCGTTCGAGATATCATGGAACCATTTGGAGCGATAAGGTGTCCCCATTCCATCTAAGATCAATACGATAAAACCCAACTGCGCCAATGATTGTCCACCACCCAGCGGGTCATGGCTTCGACCTGGATCGAGCGCGAAAGCTTTCGGCGTATTGATGATCTGAGGTCCCCCGTAAATGTAATCTACGACCGGATACTTGCGTGAAGGATCAAACGGGAATGGACGCAGCATCACCCCATAAAGATCGGTCACACCGTCTCGTGCTTTGACGGTAATCCTTTCTGGAAATTGGTACCCCATCTCGAGCAGCATTTCCACATCAGCGTGCTCCAATTCGCGAATTAAGGTGCCATCTATCGAGCGGAGAACAGAAACAGACGGCAAATCAACTCGCGAAAACGTATCGACGAAATACTTCATAGTGGGAGAAAACACAACATCATGTTCTGCATCTTCTGGCGTCAGCAACGATAGATCCGTTCCATCCAGGCGAACACGATACAGGTGTTGATAATAAGGATCTCGCCCCGCTTCTAGCCCCCCTCCAGTGATATACACCCATCCCTGCTGCTCGTCCACTGCCATCAATTTTCGTACCGTCCAGGAACCCGATGTGATCGCATTGCGAATTTCCCCCGTATTGCCATCGCAATGGTAGAGGTGGCTCCACCCATCACGCTCTGAGTGCCAGATGAACGAACCATCGGCCAATAACCGAATATTCGGATTAGACGCTCCGAGATTATGCAGGTCTTGGTTCAAAAACGTATCGCTTTCTTCCCGCAGTAGCGTGCAAACCTCACCGGAGCAAGGATCAGCTACGGAAAAATCGACAGAGCGGGCATCACGGGACATCCGGGCGAAATAAACCTGTTTACTGTCGGCTGACCATCCGGCCATTTGCATCCCCGGAGTGAGGGGTGAGACTGGACATGCCAGTAAAGGCTCGCTTTCAATTTGGACTGTGGTTCGCCTTTCCAAATCACAGACAACCAGCTCTGCCAACGGTACGTGTGGATCGCCAACCAGTGGATAACGGTACGAGTGCAGTACCGGCCTTACTTCTTCGCCCTTCGGAACCGATTGAATCAGATGCAAATTGCGCACCTTTCTTTGGTCAAGTCGATGGGTCAACAGCATCTTGGAATCAGGGGACCAAATGACCACTGGAGGGAGCTTCATGTTTGCCAATCGCTCCGCCACCGTCGAGAGTCGACATTCAGGTTGGGTTCCGTAATCATAGTAAGCCTTGCCGTCGCGGGTCAGCCTGATACGCTTTCCGGTTTCGAGTGACCGAACATACAAGTTATGATCATATACGAACGCCACCCATTTTCCATCTGGAGACGGCAGTTCATCCATCGACGGCTTATCAACATGATCTATGGGCTTGCAGCTGTATTCCTGTAAATCACAGATCCAGACAGTACCGCCCACCTTAAACTGGAATGACGATCCATTCTCGGTAAACAAAAGTTCCCCAAGTGGCAATGTTTCTGCGCTATACGTTTCTCCTGCCCTTCTTGACAAACAGACGGCTAATCGTGCGTGATCGAATGCTGGCTGACTCGTATTCTGTTCAGCATCCACGATCACATATTGCCTACCAGTACCCTTTTCCAAACGGATTTCACGGATGTACCAGAACTGATTCCCGCTGATCCAGTTTGGCCTGAGAAAAGCATTGAATACTGCGTCGTAATAATTGGCAGGATGCAAGCGTTGTGCCCTCTCATACTGTTCCCCTGTGACAACATTCTCCATCTGAATCCCCCTCTTTCAAAGTGAGATACAAGAATCATGTGCTTCACATTTCCGAACGAGAAATTTACTTAATTATCCATTTGTTACATGCATATGTCAAAAGCGAGATAATATATCTCCGAATTTACTTTTTTAGCACCGAACAAATGATTTTTTTTCAAAAAGAAAGAGGCGATCTCTCGCCTCTTCGCTCCTCACATAGATTACTCCACTTCCGCTATCATTGTTTGGTTCCTACCCGATCTCTTCGCCCTGTACATGGCCTCGTCAGCTACATGCATCAGATCTTCAGCCGAAACAGCATGGGAAGGATAGTGCGCAATGCCTTGTGACACGGTCAGCGGCTGCCCGATTGGATTTGTACTTGTTTCTAAGGTATGGCGTATTCGTTCGGCCACCTGATAGGCCTCTTCCAAGCCAGCATGGGAAACAAGGACAACAAATTCCTCACCGCCAAAGCGACTGCTCACATCTTCTGGCCGAAGTGATGAAGAAATCATTTTTGCAAAATGTTTCAACACCTCATCTCCAGACTGATGACCATACGTGTCATTAATGGATTTAAATCGATCAAGGTCCATCATAATAAGAGAAAAGGGGATTTGCTCCATCATCCATTTTTGCATGGTTTCCTCGAGTGTTCTTCGGTTTGTTAGCCCTGTTAACGGATCTGTTCGCGCATCATGAGCCAACTGATCTGTCTGTTTTTTGATATCGTTTAATGTAAAGCGAATGGCTCGAGTTAACAGCTCAGCCTCTCGATTCCAATGCTGTTTACCTTCCGAGAACTCCACCTCTTCTCTACCTGCCTTGCTCACAAGATCGGCCAGGGATACGAAAGGTCTTGCTACTTTGCGCGCAAGTCCAATCACAACTAGCATTAATAGTAGAAAGGGAGGCAGTGTATACAACAAAACGCGTTGAATATCACGATTTACTTGTTCATAAACAACACTGATATTCGACACGACAACGACACCCCAGTCGTTCTCTGGAACTTTCACGTAGGCGGCCAATTCCGTCTGTCCCCTCAAGTTGACGATCTGTTCATAGCCACTTTGCCCTTGAGTGAGCTTGTACACGGCTGGATTGGCACTGATATCCTCTCCGATCCGACTTTCATCACGATGGAACAACAAATGACCGTTTGATCCTACGATGTAGAAAGATGAACCTAGCTCGTCCGTTGGGTTGCTCCCCAGGATCGTATTTAAAATGTTCTCTTCATGAAGATAAATCGTTCCCCCGATAAAACCACGGTAGATTCCGTCTTTATCAAAAATGGGTTCGCTAATAAGCAAAATGAGACGATTCGAATGTGCAGTGATATAAGGTACAGAAATATAGGGCTTTTTTAATGCCAGTACCTTTTTCCCCACTTCCATTTTCAAATATCTTCCTGCTGCACCAATTGATTCGGGAGACACACTTCGAACAAGCCCGGTTTCATCCACCACGATAATCGAATTAAAAAAGTTGTTTGTACGACGTATCAATTCAAGCTTCGAATGTATTTCATCTGCATCCATCGCGTGCATATCGGAAAAGATGCTCGCCGAATACTGTAAGCTACTCCGCATGGATTTTATCAAAGCGTCTATGGTGTGACTCATTTTGAGTGCACTTGTGTGATTTAAGGTCAACGTCGTGTGAATCAGTGCCTGTTTTTTGGATTGATAGAATGAGATAAGGAGAATGGTAACAGTCAGAACAACAGATAAAGAGACTAGTCCTGTTAATAGTGCCACCAGGCTAATCTTTTTCGAGTGGTTTGCTTTTTTTTGTAAGACAGGCATCGGATGCCCCCTTGTATTTAACATGAGAGATAATCAATAAATAAAAAATAGTCTAACACTTGTTAATATTCGTTTCAAGTATATAAGGAAGTTCGAGTAGCCGACTCTTGGCTTGTGGACATAAAGAAGCCACCTTTGTCAGGTGGTCGTTTCGCATATGTATTTGGGGATTCCTCCTCTAGGAGACCCGAAAGCTTTGTCTTCTCATCCACATCGTTGCAACCCACTTTTCCCCATGGATCACTTGTGTCCCTGCATGCAAAGTGAACTCATTTAATTCTTGATTGCTATAAAAATATTCAAAGTAGACAGCCATGCCTTTAGTAGGAAAAACAGATAAATGAAGCAAAGGGAACACGGTTTCTCCGCCTTGCTCCACATCATTCAAATACATCACGAGCGTACTAATGCGATTGTTGGTACTTGCTCGACTTGTTTCTGCAAAGAAATCATAATGGGGTTTGTATTCTTGGCCAGGGGTATATCGTAGAACTTGCAAGCCATCACCGTGCTCAATAGGAATGTTCATGATTTGAGAGATTCGCTTCTCGATTCTTGTAATCGTCTCCGTCTGCTCGCAGAACACCCCGCTGCTCGTCCGAATAGAATTGACTGAACGATCCTCCCCTATTTTTGAGCGTTGCAATCGTTCTTTGGAATGTTCGATTAGCTCATCGCATTCGCTATCGCTAAGCACATTTCCTAACACGACAACCAGTGGTTCCTCATACTTAGCAAGGATTCGAATCTCTCGGTCTTCTGTCTTGATCCTATTCCCAGTATGATCAAATATCGTCCGTTCTTTCTCTGTCGTGTGCCCTATCATCGTTATGCACCCCATATATATGACATCCATAGCAAAAAATAGAATACCATAAAATCGGTAACTTCAATCAGTAAACTTTAGAAAAATAAAAATATTTTTAACTATCGCTCGATGCTGATTGACTTATGAACAAAACCCGTCTCCTATATGGTAAGAGACGGGTTTGTAAAGCATCTTCTAAGTGGCATGTGTCTATGTGAAAAGTTAGATTCATGCCTCCTTCTGTTTTTGAACGTGATACGTATTCTTCCGGAATACACTGATCATGTATCCACATACCCCACCTATAAGAGAAGGCAGCAACCAGCCCAAGCCTACGTCATACAGTGGAAGGAACTGAGTAAAATAATGATGGACAACACTGTTTTCGACTCCAGCAGCCTTTAAGCCATCAAACAGACTAATCAGAAAAGTGAAAAGTAAACTTCCTTGATACACTTCTGGCCTGCCATTGAATGCTTTGTGCAGAAACGTCAAGAAGAGTAACGAGATCGCAATCGGGTACATAGTCATTAAGATCGGAACGGAGACCTTAATGAGTTGCGTTAATCCAATATTAGCAACAAGCGTACTAAATACAGACAAAATAACCGCGAATTTTTTGTAAGAAATCTTCGGAAACAATGAATGAAAAAAAGAAGAGCAGGCTGTAATAAGCCCTACACTTGTAGTCAAGCATGCCACTGTAATCATTAATCCCAATAAAACGGCACCATAAGAACCAAAGTAGTAATTCGAAACTTTCGCCAAAACTTCAGCGCCATTTTCCAAGTGGCCCAACTTTTCTACACTAGAGGCACCCATAAAGGAAAGCGCGGTATAGAAAAGAGCGAGAAGTAAACCGGCTATCATTGTTGCTTTTGCGCACGCAGCCAAAACTTGTTTTTTGGCAGTAACTCCTTTTTCTTTAATCGCATTCACGATGATCATTCCAAAAACAAAAGCTACAAGCGCATCCAATGTTAAATACCCTTCTTGAAAACCCTTGAAAAATACATCGGATGAGTAATCTGCTTGCGGGGCTTGAAGGGCTCCAATTGGATAAAGAATAGCCGTTACTGCAATAATTCCGATAAATGTTAATTTAATTGGAGTTAAGATTTTTCCGACTACATGGATAATTTTCATAGGATTGAGCGATAAGAAGCAGGCAATTGCGAAAAACAGGATGGTAAATAGAATCAGCGGTGCCGAACCTGCCTGTTCTGATAGAAATGGCTTTACCCCAATATCAAACGATACATTGCCGGATCTAGGTATCGCAAAAAACGGACCGATTGCTAGATATAAAACAATCGTGAATACCATTCCGAATACGGGGTGCACCCGACTGGCTAAGGAGCGCAAGTCGTCTTTTCCCGAATAAACAAAGGCTGTGATCGCTAGTAACGGTAACCCAACCCCTGTAACCAAAAAGCCTGCATTGGCTATCCATACATTTGTTCCTGCTAATTGGCCAAGCATTGGCGGAAAAATTAGATTACCCGCTCCAAAAAACAACGCAAATAACATGAATCCTATCGTAACTACAAAAGAAACTGGCGCTTTCTGTGACACAACAATCCTCCTATTTGTTCTCTATCTCTCATTCATAAATGTTCATTCAGATGGTAGGTTACCCAACCCTCATTTATTCATTTTGATACTATACTCTAAATAAACATTCTTTTCAAACATACATAACTCAAAGTACCGCTCCCCTCGTAAGAGAAAGACACTCCAATCGCTATGAGCTCAGTTACTCCAAGTTACCGGAAATCAAGCTTACACCCTGATACAGTTTACTACAAGCACCCCCAGTGTCGCAGCAGGAAGTACCTTCCCTGGAATAAGCCACCATTAATAGAATTTATATTTTTCAGAAAATATTTATTTTTCTTAACTTGAAATGAATTGTCAATTTTCCTTATAATTACAAATGAGCCTTTTGTTGATAAAAAGCTCATATAATTCCATCTCCATGGAAAGGAGGAGTAAACTCATGAAAAAGGTCGTAAAAGTAGCAGTAAACAAGAACAAACAAGTGCAAGAAATGAAAGCGTTGAAATGGCGCGTAGTTGTTGATGTTTGCTTGTAAGAGAGTCAAAAAGCATGCATGCTTTCCATAAAATGATAAAAACTAGGAAGGACGGGATTGCCCATGAAAAAGGTAGTGAAAGCACAACTTTCTAATAATCAAAACGTTCAAGGAATGAAATTGCTTCCCCTTCCAATTTTAACCATTGCATGTAGAATGTAATCAATTGTTCAAGAGCACCTCGTGTGCTCTTGAATTTTTTGCATAAAGTTCTCACTTTCCAGGCAGTAAGCAAACATGACGGGATGGTGCAGTTTATGAATCAAGCGCATTTGTTGGAAAGATATCATCAGTTGAGAGAGCTTGCCGAGGACGCAGACGCATGGCTGGAATCAGAGATCGGTTCCGATCTTTGGGTGGATGGAATTAACGTATTTTTAACGGTATCACCAGAGGATTTTATTGAGGGACTTGAGAGATTCGAGGCTAACTACGGTTTTAAGAACCATGGAATTGTAAGCGATATACTTCAATTTCAACGATATTGTAAAGAAGCATCCGCGGATGGTGAATTTCCTTTATATCAGGCTCTAGCAGTTGGGATGACCTGGTTACGCTTACAGCCTCAAATAAACGGCGGCTATTTCAACTTGCCTGTTCAAATTACCAATCACTCCATCGCTTTGTTGTTAAGCCCAACCTATTTAGCTGTTTGGGCACATAGTTACAATGAAGGGATTGGATTATACTTAGATTTACACTCGACGCTACCCACGTTATTCCGGCCAGAACATGGACGGATCTATCAAAATGCAGGATCGTATTTGGAGGGAAATCACATCAAGTTCCCTTTTCAAAATTACTTCCACGAAATTGCTCATATCCTCTTCTTCCATGACGTCTATCAACGTGTACTAGGGAGCGAAGACGAATGCAGAAGCTACTGGACACATATCGAAGCATGCATTTATGGTCTTGAGGAGCAGGTGCTAGCTGAAATGATGGAAGTGCAACCAGATTTGCATGCCATCGATGATGGATTCGGAAGTAGTAAAGGATTCGAGGATTTTATCTCTTATCGCTTTGGAATTCTTGGTGCTCAAGAGGATAGATCGATACCAAAAGACACGGTTCGAACGTACATCAAAAGAAACATGCAATTAGGCGAAGCGAATGAAAACATCCCTGATAATAGGGTAAAAGCGAGGATTCTTGCTAGTCATAAGCTAGATGAAGAACGATTAGAAGAGCTCGATACATACTGCAAGTCATTTGCTACGGCATTGCAGGTACATAGCTTGTGGGGAATCAAAAGCTATCAACGAAACTCGATTCCAGCGTTTCGTGAAGTGGTAGAGCTACTCTCTCCTGATGCGTACTGTCTGCAAAAACTCGAAGAATCTATGCGACCAGATTCATGGGGTACATTAGAGGATTTGTTATCGAAAAATCCGTTTGTTGAGATATGCTCTCAAACAAGAGAAAAGAATATTCAAGTATGGAACTGTCGAGATACCCTGTCTCGGTTGGCAGAAATGCGCGGATATTTGGCAAACGCGAATGAACCTGGTTATGGTGACACCAATCAAGAGCTATTTCAGATAGCAAATCGTTTAGCTAGAGTAATTCACGAGGAGAAACAAAAAGAGGGCCTGGAAGAGCAGCATGAGAGCCAGTACGTCGACATAAAACAAGAAATTAGCGAAACATTAAACCGAATGCCTAACGTGGAAGTACGCGATCATTTGCACAATCTTCTCTCCAAACCCTATTACTTTGTGTTAGAGCCTAATTAATAGCTGATATGAGTCAAAGACCGGCGATATTTACTATGTTGGTCTTTGTTTTTTTATGCAATGTATACATAAGCCGTTATGACGTTCAGATTTTATCCTTTTTTTAGAAATCGTTTAGGGTTTGTTTTGAACTTGCGTTTAGGATGGGGGTAAGACAAATTATTCAGATGGGAGCGGTTTTTACATGCTTGAGATGAATGAGAAGATCCCCCTTCCCCCTCCTCGTGTGAAAATATTGAGGTACATGTTTATTGTCCTCGCATGGGTGTTTTTTGCTTTCATTATTGTTCAAGTATCACTGGCAGGTCTTGGGCTGTTCGTCAACGGAGAACATTGGGAAATGCATAGAACCTTGGCTCAGTATTTTGCATGGATTCCAGTCGGCATGTTGGTTCCCTCTTTCCTTGGAAAGTTGCCCGTACATCTTCGTTGGATTTGTCTCGGATTATACCTAATGATCGTTGCGCAGTTCCTGACCGTTATTTATTCCTCTAACTTAGGAATCCTATCTGCACTTCACCCGGTTATTGCCTTGTTTCTCTTCTGGGGATCTCTCTCCACCGTAAAACATGCTCATATTCTAGGGGGGAAGAAGTCATGAAACTCCCTAAAATTTGGTGGGGATTATTTCTTGTATCTCTAGTGGTTATCCTTCCATTTATGTATCCCTATTTAACATTAGATCCTACAAACAGTCGAATAACGATTATTTCCGGCACTGTTCACTATCCGTTATTAGTTGCTCATATCGTTTCTGCTTTCATTGCTCTTCTCACTGGTTTTTTCCAATTTGTCGACCGCATTCGCCTGAAGAACCCAAGAATACATCGTTTTCTTGGGAGGGTTTATGTGTACAGTGTGTTTATCAGCGGACTACTCTCTTTAGGGAGTATCTTTTATGCAGAAAATTTCATGAAGGCAACAAGCTTCCTTGTCTTATCTTTGGCTTGGCTGTTCACTTGCTGGAAAGGATACCGTACCGCCATCAACAGGCAATATGAGGAACACCGAAAATGGATGATTCGCAGTTTTGGAATGACATTAGTTGCCATAAGCGCGCGACTTTTAGTGCCAGTATTACTCCTTTTCTACTATATTTTACACGGCTTTTCTCTTCCGCATGGTATGGAAACCGTCATTGGAGAGGTATTGAATGTTAACATTTGGGCTGGTCTGATTCTTAATTTTGTTATAGTCGAGTGGGCTATATTGAAGAAATAGGCTTGCTTAGTCACGCCACATGGGCGATGGAGCTCTACCACTACGGTGATGTAGCCGCGAAGTTTATCCGATGTAATTTTTGCTAGTTCTTTCTCGGCTTCCGCCGCGTTGTCATGTAGATACGCATACAAAAAACGATAGTAAGGTTGTTTTGAATTGTTGATTTGACCGATTAAGTCTATAACATTTTATGTAAAAATATTGAAAAAACACCAAATGATTGAAGGGGCTTAATAAGACAAAAGCGAATCCTAACAGAAAATATTTCTTATGAGAGGGTGTTTTGTTCATGCTTAAAAAAAGTATGGTTTCTGCTTTAGGTCTACTAGTAGTTACAATGTCTTTATCCATTCCTACCAAGGCTACTGAACTCACTACATCTTCTCAGGAAACGTTACTTCAAAATAATTCAACCGACTCTCGTAAAGTATCAAGAATAACTAGTGTTAATTTTGGAGCTACAAGACAAATTTCAAAATCTACTCCGATTCCTCCAGATTGGGTCATTACAACAGTAATGAGTGACTACTACGTCATCCAATATGTAGGTGGAGCAAGGTTGGGTCAGACAGTACAGACTGCTAGAACGACCCCCATTCCAAAAGACTGGGTGATCACTCTTGCAACAAGTGATTTCTTTGTATGGACGTATGTAGGAGGAGCAAGCTTCGGACATTCAATTCAGACCGCAAAAATAACCCAAGTTCCAGAAAACTGGGTGATTACTCTAGCAACTTCGGATTTTTATCAACTGATGTATGTAGGAGGAGCAAGCTTTGGACAGACCGTACAGACTGCAAAGTTCACTCGAATTCCAGCAAATTGGGTGATCACCCAAGCAACTTCGGATTACTTTGTATGGATGTATGTGGGAGGGGCAAGCATTGGAACGACCGTACAGACCGCAAAAATTACCCAAATTCCACCAGGCTGGGTCATTACAACTGCTACATCAGACTTTTATATCCTTACTTATAGAGGATAGTGGTAGTTAGAGTAAACATGCATAATGACACCTACTCGTGAGAGCGGGTGTTTTTTCTCATCTGTCATTGCTATATTTACTGTCACCCTAGACTACATATTATCGTCGTTCATCTTCATTGACACGCCTCAAAATTGCCCAAAGTTTCTCAGTCGCCGCAGAAAAATTTTGGCTTGCCGAAACAAAAAAAGCGAGATACGCATCTGCGTACCTCGCTTTTGTCAGTGTATTATACGAACATGGCGTGCTGCTTATAGAAGGATTGTAAAAAACGTGCCGAAAGCGGCCGCTTTCCATAAAGTTTCTCGCAGAACGCATAAATCGTTTGTCTTGCGGCTTCGTCTTCGAGCATTGTCATATGTGTCGAGGCTTCAACGTCCATCACGTACGCCTGTGGGATCTGTCTAACCCATTCCTCCCAGTAAGGCAGATGGTCGAACGGAACTGCCCCTTCTTTTGCCGTTAAATAAGGTTCCCATGGTCCCATGAACACCCCACTCTGGTTTCGGAAGTAATAGCAGGTCACCTCATCAGGCCGAGGCAGAGGCAGAAGCTTATAGTCTATCAACCCGTAGCGCTGCTGCATGGAAAACTGACGCTCGAATTGCTTCTCCATCAGCCGCTTAGGAATATCCAGTCCTCTATGCTCGGCTAGCTCGGTTAGACGTTCAAAGAATACATCGAATCCGTTGTCGCCATCAATCTCATCCCTATGGATGAGATGACCTTTCTCATCGGTCGAGGCAAAGCCATGGGCGGCTGCCAACGCCATGTTAACGGTTTGCAGGGCTATAGAATTCTGATCGAGGGTCGTACTCTGGACCTCCGGGCTAAACATCGTATCCAGCATGACCAAAGACGATACGGTCTCACCCGCTTCCTGCAGCTGACGCGTCATTTCGTAGGCCAACATACCGCCGAGCGAATATCCGCCAAGCTCATAAGGGCCCTCCGGCTGAATCGCTTGGATGAGTCGGACATATTGTGAAGCAATAGCCACTATGCCCTCAGGTGCTTCATCGCCGGTATCACCGAACGATTGGATACCGTAGAACGGTCTTTTCGCATACGCGGCTAAAGAACGATATACTTCCACGCCTCCGGATGCGCCATGAATCCAAAATACCGGCCTTCCATCCGTAATAGGATTGAGCCGAATGATCTGCTGATTGAAGTTCTCCTCCAAAAAAGAGCCGTCAACATGAAGATCATCGATTTCCGGCGGGAAGTTCGCTTGCACCTTGTCGATCAAGTCTTGAATCGTTTCACAAGTCAACAGATCGGGGAGCTCCATCGATGGAGCAGCCACTTTCTGCAGTCCTGCAAGCAATTGCGCGAGATGAAGCGAACTCAATCCGTAATACATCAATCGCTTATCGGGTTGAATCTCTTTCGGCTTCATGCCAAGAAGTAGAGCGACGCTGTTTAAGACGATCGTCTTTGCATCATTCCCGTTCATGGCAAGCTGAGCCTTTTGTGCGCTCATCTCATCGTTCTTGCTCATCTCAGCTTCGGTCCGCTCTAAGCCCGCTTCCGGTTGGGATTCAAGCCAGCAACGCTGCTTGACGAACGGGTAAGTGAGCAATGGTACGATTCTCCCCTTTCTTCGGCTGCGATACAATTCCCTCCAGTCCATATCGCCGCCCTTTGACCAGTAGATGGCAAGCTTCTCGACATCATATTCATCCATCAAGTGCTTCATATACAGCCGGCCGTTTTTACCAGAAAGGAGCCTGAGCATATCATCCGGAGGTCCGCCCGCATTTCCTTCGTATAACCCGAAGCTCCCGGATAGCGGAACCGAACTGCCGGTATCATCAAGATAGTACGAGAGCGCTGCCATCAATTCTTCCCTGCTGCTAGCTGTTACAGCAAGGCGGAAGTCCGTGGATTCACGACCGACCTGCAGCGTATAGGCCAGATCGTCCAACGAAAGCTCCTCGTTCCGCTTCACATACTGACGTACATGGTACACGGCTTCCTTCAGACGTTCCCGGCTTTTGGCCGAGAGGATCAATAATTGATCTCCAGTTTCCTGTACAGACGGCTCTTCAGCAGGCGGCACATATTCCTCGACAATCAGATGAGCATTCGTACCGCCGGCACCAAAGGAGCTGATCGCCGCGCGAAGCGGGAATTTCCCGCCACGTGGCGCTTCATTTTCCGTCTGCTGCCAGTCCTCTAAACGCCGCTGAATACGGAAATTCGTTTCCTCAAGGCGCAAATTCGGATTCAAGGCTGTGTCCGAGCCGATTGTCGGAACAAGCTGCCTATGCTTTAACTGAAGAACGACTTTTGTTAATTGGGCGATGCCCGAGGCAGCTTCCCCATGCCCGATGTTGGATTTGACGGACCCAATCGGCAGAGCACGCTTCGTACCGGAATGGCTGCGGTACACCTTGTTCATCGCTGCTATTTCAACTGCATCGCCGATGGATGACCCGTTAGCCGCACACTCGATATAGCTGATCGACTCTGGTTTTATGTCGGCCTGGCGCATGCTATCTTCCATCAGTTGGGCTTGCGAATTCGGATTCGGCGCTCCGTAGCCGTTTGTCTGTCCGCCATGATTGACGGCGGTTGATTTAATCACCGCTAAAATGGAATCACCATCCTCGATGGCTTTGACCAGCGGTTTTAATAGGACCGAACCGACTCCTTCCGATGGCAAATAACCGTCCCCGTCCGCGAAGCTTCTGCTTCCAGGATGACTGCCAGCCAAACGCGACATGCTTAAGCCGACATACTTTTGCGGATGAATCGAAAGATTGACACCGCCAGCGATCGCCAGCTCGCATTCCCCCTTCCGCAAGCTTTCGCATGCCATATGGATCGCGACCGCCGAGGAAGAGCACATCGTATCGACAGCGATGCTCGGACCTTTGAGATTAAAGAAATGGGACACCCGGTTGGCGATGGAGCTATACGAGGACAGAGCAAGAAGCGGCTCCTTCGCCGGGTCCTTATTAAGCAAATGATAATGATTGTACATACAACCGGCATACACGCCGACTTTGCTGCCGTACTCATGCTCAAGCGTCTGGCTTGTATATCCCGCTTGCTCTAGCGTGTTCCATACGGACTCGAGAAACAGCCGCTCTTGCGGGTTTATATAAGACGCTTCCATGGGTGAGAGCTGGAAGAAGATCGGATCGAATTGATCGATATCTTTCAGAAACCCGCCCCACTGACAGTAGCTCTTGCCCGGCTTGCCTTTCTCAGGATCATAATACTTGCCGCTTTGCCAACGAACAGCGGGTATTTCTTCAATACAATCCTTCCCGCTCTTCAGATTGTCCCAGAACTGGTCTAAATCGTCCGCTCCCGGATAGCGGCCCGACAATCCGATGATCGCGATATCGGACGCAGGTTGACGCTCGGATATCTCCTCGCGGATCAGCGTCGCTGGCTTTAACACTGGTTTTGTCGCCGCTGGAGCCGGCGTAACGGATAAATGAGCAGCCGCTAAGACCGGTGAAGCTGCCTTTGTTATCACTTGCGTTAGCTCGGGCGCAAGCAGCTGACGGAGCTTACGCTCATAATGACCGAGAAGATATTCACTCAGCGCTTGTATATTTTCATACTCGAAGAACAAGGTTTTCGGCAGCGAGCCTAATTCGTTCTCAAGCTGTGCCGTAAGCTGCATCGCCATAATCGAGTCAATGCCAAACTTGCTGAAAGAAGTCTTGGTATCCATACGATGCAGCGGCATGCGTATATAGGATGACAGGGTCTCCCTTAAGTAGTGCATCGTTCTCTCATACAACTCGTCTGGTCCGAGCAGGTTATCTCTATCTGATTGCCACTCGGCCGCGGGAGCTTGCTGCGCTGTCGCCAACTCTTCCTTGAGCGGCGTTGTGCTCAAAGCCATGTTCGTCACCGCAACTTGGTGCTTCCCGCTTGCTAGCGCAGCGTAAAGCGCTTGAATGCCCTGCTGGCTCTGCATCGCTTTCATTCCCACGCGCTGCTCCATCATCGCTTCCGTTGCGGGATCGACGGTCATGCCGCCTTCCTGCCACAGCGGCCAATTCACCGAAAGCGTATGTCCTTGCCGCTGGCCAGCCGCTGCCAGCTCATTCCGATAAGCGGCGAAGGCATCCATAAACCCGTTTGCTGCCGCATAATCCGCCTGCCCATAGTTTCCGAGGCATCCGGAAAGCGAGGAAAACAGAATAAAGAAGTCGAGCTCCAGCCCGCTTGTTGCTTTGTCCAATGCTATGAGCCCATCCACTTTAGGTCCCAAGACAGCAATCAAATCGTCTGTTGTTTTATGGATCAGGAAGCTATCCTTCTTCATACCTGCAGCATGAAGGATGCCGTTCAATCGGTCATGTCGTGCTACAATTCCACTCATCAGTGCCGCCATGTCCGATTCCTTGCGAACATCTGCGGTATGATACTCCACGTGTGCACCTAATTCGCGAATCGTTTCCAATTGGGCCTGACGGTTACGGTCAAGCTCTGACCTTCCGGTTAGAATGATTGCCGCTTCACGGGATTTCCTAGCGATATCCTGTGCGAAGATCAATCCAAGTCCCCCGGCACCGCCCGTGATGAGGTAGACGCCTCTGTCCTTCCACGGCGCTTCCACCACAACGTCCGCCGTATTCAGGCCTTCGATTACCGCTTCATACCTCCGGCTTCCTTCATAGCGAATATGGCTGACCGATGGATGACGGCCGTCAATCTCTATAAAGGAAAGCAGTTGATCGGATGAGACGGTTGCATCAAATTCGATTAACTGGCACCATACATTCGGATTCTCCAGATGCGCCGTCTTCAACATACCGGCTAATCCGGCGTATAGCTGCTGCTCACCGGAAGCGGGGATCAGCAGCTGGATCAGTGTCTGACCGCCAAACTTGTCCCTTAAGATCTTCTGAATGTCAACCATGAGCTGCTCCGCATAGCCGGCATACCGTTTCTCGATCACCGGCCCTTCTGCTTTCAGCACCTTGCACGCCGCCTCAGGGAACGCTCGGGCCAGCTGCCCGTTCATGCTTTGGTTTTCTTCCAGCAGATACATATACCGCCGGGTGATTGTGCACGCTTCGCTTCGGTCTTCATCATTGCGTTCGGCCCATGCCGGATTCCATAGAAGCGGAGCGTTTTCTTCCATAGCCATTGCCGCTTCCGATTCCTCTTCCAATTGACGCGAAGAGAGGCCTTGCAGCATCGCGCAGTGTTTTCCATATTCATCATAGATGTCGATATCAAGCTTTTGAATCGCTCCTGTTGTGGTGCTTCCGGAGCTTCTTCGAATCCATGCCCACATGACCGCTGTACTTGGACCCAAAATCACCAAACGGTCCAGTGCATAAGGAAGTCCCGGCCTTAATGCTGCTTCCGAGCCGGTTCCTCCTTCCGAATCTACAGGTAATGCGGCCATTCCGATTGATGCTTGCAGCGCCGAATCGATCATGCCCGGATGAAGCACATAATGCTCCAGTGTGGACAAGGCGGAATCCGCAATTTCCAAACGGGCCAGCAGCTCGCCTTTACCGACCTGGATTCGGTCAATAGCACGATGGCCAGGTCCGTAATCCATGTCTAGCCGGCCAAGCATGTCATAACATTGGTCGCCGGTGATGAGTCCGACGTCACATCTAGCCTGATGTTCTTCGAGCAATTCGGTATGCGCCACTTGAACGGATTCGCTTAATGCCGCTGTTCCTTGACAGTGAACCGTTCTTCCCGCCGGATGACCCGGTGCTTCCGTATAAATTTCGAAGAAGAAGTCCGCTTCGGAATTACGCTGTAGATGAATGTTCACTGTGACGGAACGATCTTCCACGACGATTGGCTGCGCCCATCCGATATGCCGCAGCAAGACGGGTGACGTTGGCTGACCTGATTCTTTTTCGTATGCTTCCGTCACAGCCGCCCGCGCCATCTCCAGATAGGTGACGGCAGGTAGCACCTTTCGACCTCGAACTGAATGATCCGTCAAGAAAAACTCCGTCCCCGTCAGAACCGTTTGAAACAAAAGGCCTGAAGTGTCGCTCAACGAAGCGCGCTGAAGGTTCAGAGGCAAAGATTCGCTAGACGCTTTCATAGGTTTGCGTCTTTGTGGTTCCTGCGGCGGATAGTCAGTATTCGAAACCCAGTAACGCTCTTTGGCAAACGGATATGTCGGAAGCGGAACACGCGAATAGGAGTCGCAGGCAAACAGCTGACTGTAATTCAGCGCATAGCCTTGAACATACAATTCGGCTGCCGTGGACAGATGCTCCAGATACAAGCCTGGATTCGTGCACGTTTGGCAGCTCTCGATCGCGGCATTGCCGAACCGCTTTAACGATTGCTGCTCGCGAACGTCGTTTTCCGCTAACTCGGATACGTACACCTGCGCCATTTTACCGCGCGATAGCCAGTTGGAGAGCAGCTGTTTTAACTCTTCAGCGTCTTTGACGATAAAGGCCAACCGGTGATTCATGTGACGGCGCCCAACCAGCAGTGTATAGCTGATGTTTCCCGCATCAATGCCAGGTACCCGCTGGCAATGCTCCAACAGCCTCTCGGCTTGCTGCTTCAGCTGTTCCCGGCTGCGGGCTGACAGCGTAATGAGATAAAACGGCCTCGATGCATGCATGCGCAAAGGAGCTGGAGCCTCCTCAATGACCATATGCGCATTGGTGCCGCTGAAGCCGAAGGAGCTGGTGGCTGCAATCCGCCTTGAACCCGATGGAACCGCCCAATCTTTAATCTCCGTATTGACATAGAACGGGCTGCTGGAAAACTTGATATGCGCATTGCCCGTCTCATAATGCAAGGAAGGCGGGATTTGCCGGTTTCGCAGCGACAGCAAAATTTTGAAAACGCCTGTGACACCTGCAGCTGCGGTTGTATGACCAATATTTGTTTTTATTGTGCCGATCGCGCAGAACTGCTTTTTATCCGTGTAATGGCTGAAGGCACTGTTCAATGCTTCGAACTCGATCGGATCGCCGAGACGGGTTCCGGTGCCATGCGCCTCCACCATTTGAATCTGCTCCGGATGAATGGCGAAACGCTCATAGACGGACTTTTCCAGCCGTTCCTGTGAATTGGCGCTTGGAGCGGTTATGCCGTTTGTCGTCCCGTCCTGGTTAATGCCCGAACCCTTAATAACCCCGTGGATATGATCGCCGTCGGCAATAGCATCCTTCAGCCGCTTCAGAACGACGACCCCGACCCCTTCGCCAGGCACGAAGCCGTCCGCCCGATTATCGAACGTGTGACATTTGCCCGAAGGAGACAGCATGCCGGCCCGGTTGGAATTGATATAAAACGTTGGCGTCGTTTGGATAAATACGCCCCCTGCCAGCGCCATCTCGGTCTCGCCGGTCCATAAGCCTTGGCAGGCAAGATGGATGGATACGAGCGAGCTGGAGCAGGCGGTATCCACCGTAACGGCCGGCCCCTGTAGATTTAAATAATAGGCGATTCTGGCTGGAATAATGGATGGAGCATTCCCCCACATCGCTTGCGGAGGCGAGTTGTCTCCGATATGGTGCACATAGTCGCCGATATTGTAGCCGACATACACGCCGCAGGCACGACCCTCTACGCTCTGGCCCGCATAACCCGAATCCTCCAGCGCCTTCCATGATTCCTCCAGGAACATGCGCTGCTGCGGATCCATATAGGTAGCCTCGAGTCCGGAAATATTAAAGAAGGACGGATCGAACTTATCGATCTCATCCAAGAAGCTGCCGTGATTGCAGTAAGGCATGCCTTTGGGTGCATACTTCGATAGATCCCACCGGGTAACTTCTTCAACAAGATCATGACCTTGAGCCAAATGGTCCCACAATTCATCCAGCGTGTTCGATTTGGCAAAACGGCCACTCATTCCGATTATGGCGATGGGTTCTTTAACTGCTGCTTCCGCAGCCCGAACGGATACAGCTGCCTCGGCCGGCTGCGCGGACGCCTTCGTTTGCAAGGATTCGAAATGGACAGCTTGCTCCTCCCTTTCAAGAGGAATTGAACCTTGCTCGTAAACGGCAGCGAGTCGGTCGCTAAATGCGGACACGACAGCCTCTTTATGCGCAGACAGCAAATAACCGGCCAGTTGATTGATCGAACTGTAGTCAAAAAGAATGGTCGTCTTCATCTCAATCTGCAAACGTTCGTTAAGCGTATTGACGATATGCACACCGGAAATGGAATCAAGCCCGTAGTCTGCGAAAGAGTCATCCATATCGAGCGATGATTCATCCAGCTTCAGCGTTTCCGCCAGCTGGGAGGCGATCAACGATTTGATTTCATCCTGGAGCATCTGCTCATTCAAGGCAAATAAGCTGTCTTCGCTTTCGCTTCTGGAATCCGCATGTGCTACATCATTCCGCTCTTTCGTCAATGTTGAAACGGATTGGGTTACAGACTGCTGAGCGCTTATTCCTTTCCGCTGTTCCCATCTAGACTGTCTGATGATTCCATCGCTTTGCGCCGCAACGATTTGCTGTCCCAGGTCGTGATGATCCCGGGCTAGGAAGCCGATCGCACCGAAGCCCTCCCTCTCAAGCAGCTGCTGCCAGCTTTCGGGCGAGAGCGCCGGACTGCCCGGGATCCGAATGCCGGGATCGTCATACAGCCACCAGCCTTCCAGCAGTCCGAACGTAAGATGGGTAAATAGGGCGCCGCTGCTTATTTCATTTAAAAGCAGCCATCCTCCGGGCTTCAATGCCGCTTTGGTGTTGCGAACCGTCGTCCGCATGTTACGCGTAGCATGAAGGACGTTCGCGGCTATGACAAGATCATACTGACCGGCATCAACGCCTTGCTGCGCAAGAGCTTGCTCGACGTTGAACGTGCGATACGTCAGGAACGGATAGCTAGGTCCGTATTCCTTCTGCGCATGGAGCAGGAACATTTTGGATAGATCGGTATAGCAGTATTCCGCAATATGGGTCTTATAGAGAGCAAGCTTGGCAAGCACGCCCGCAGACGTACCGCCTGTGCCCGCGCCGATTTCCAGAATACGAATTTGCGCCTGCGGATTTTCCTGTACACGCTGTCTGACTACATGCAGGGCTGCCTCGGCCACTACATCGTTGAAATAATCGGCTACCGGATTGCTCTTGTAAATCCCCTCTACAAGTTCCATTGACGAGTTCGGAAAGAGCACGTCAGTCGCTGCGGATTTCCCTGTAAGGACGGCCGGCAAGGACTTCAGCGTTGTTTCTACCAATACGATTTGCGCTCTTGTTTTCTCGTCCTCCCGCCATTTAGCGGTATGCTGCCTCCACTGCTCCCATACCGTCCCGTGTTCGGTGCTTGCCGTGACTGACGTAACCGACAGAAGATGGCCGCTGCGGGACAGCAGCCCGAGCTCTACGAGAACAGTAACGCTCTGACTCAGCCATTCGGCATACAGCTCTTCGGCGATTCCTGAAACAGCCATTGCCTGTTTCAGATCGAACGTTCCGGAAGCGAATAACCCCGTTTGTCGAAGCTGCACGAACAACAGCCTGCCAAGAAGTGCGTTCATCTCATCCGTCTTCTCCGCGTTCTCACGCTTCAGCTGTCCGATATCGGGTCGCTCAGAGGCGGCAGGCAGGCTTCGGCCTGCTTCAGCTGACCGCTGCCCTGCAGCAAGAGCCGTAATTTCTTCTTTGGGATTCATGCTTTCGACGGGGATCGGCTTCGTCGTTTTCATGACAGCCAGCTGCAATTGCGGCTGGTCAAGCACTCTCTCGATCGCCTGCATCGCTTCCTCCGGCTCGATCAGCCCGATTCCAAGCTCCTGCAGCATCCGGTATTGTTCCGTATCCTCGACCTTGTCGCTTGACCAAAATCCCCAGTTCAGAACTTTAACACTGCAAGACCACTGCTGTGCCAGCAAGTGCGCGAGAGCATCCTTAAAGACACAACCGGCCGCATAATGAGCCTGCTGTGGATTCTTAATGAAGCTAATGAGCGACGAGAAGAAAAGTACGAAATCCAGCCGTTCCTCGCGAAATACCTGCGCCATCCTGACGCTCACGTCAACTTTAGCGGAGAGCGCAGCTTGAAGAGCAACCTCATCCATTTCAGCCAAGCTATACTCGTTTAATACCATTGCCGAATGAACGACGCCGTTTACAGAGCCAAAGCGCTGCTTAATCTCGACATAAGCCTGCGAGAGCGAATGGATGTCCGATGCGTCTGCACTCCAATACCGAATCTCGGGACCACGATCTGAAAGACTGTGAATTTTGGTTCGAATGGCGTCATTCATCGGGCTGCGGCCAATCCATACGATTTGCGCTTGATAGGTACGAATCATATACTCCGACCATACCATGCCGATCCCGCCGGCGCCGCCGATGACGACATATACGCCTCCATTCCGGTACACCGGCGCCTTCGGAGCGGGAAGAACAGTTGGAATCAGCTGCATACGGTGCCACTCACGCCCTCTGTATACTGCAGCCCCGCCTTTCCGGTCTGCAGGGACCCGGAACATCTCGGACACCGGCCATGTCGAATCCGACTCCAAGTCGATAAGACGAATCATCCAGTTTGGATATTCTTTAGCAAGCGAGCCGATCAGTCCGTGAACGCCTGCCTGTGCCGGTTTTATGATGTCTTTCTTGTATACCGCTTGGGCCTGGGTCGTGATGACCGTGAGACCGACGGGCCTTGAACCGTAGCCGGATTGCAACAGCGCTTGAATAAACCGGAAGCAGCTGAGCGTAGTCTGATTGTGAGCGGTAATCAGCGCATCGTCCAAGACACCGTCATTAGCAGCAGGATCACGAACTGCCCATATAAAATGTCCGATATCCTCAAAGCCGGAAATCTTCCGCTTGATATCAGCCACGGATGCGTCTTCGTCATTACCCAAATTTACGGAACCCGGATATAGGGCTAGGATTTGCGCGAAACGTTCGTTGCAGAGACCAAATACAGCGATCCGTTCCGTTACGGCAGGGAAAAAGTCGCCTTCCGACTCAACGGTGAACGTATCCCACACCGGAGTAAACTGCCGCAGCATATCCTGCGAACCGGCACCTGCGTCAGCTTCCACGATACGTTGGTTAGCGTCAATTACGGCTGAGCTTTCTCCCTGAGGCGAGATCGGACTTGCCGCTTTGGTTGTGCTTCCTGCTTGCTGTACCGCTGTTGGCAGGCTGTCCTGCGGTTTCGCCGCAACCGGCAGCCAGTATCGGTTTTTCGCAAAAGGATAGGTCGGAAGATGCATTTTTCTCGGTTTATCGGCACGGTAAAGCCGTCCCCATTCGATATCGCCGCCCTGAGCCCAACACTGTGCGATTTCAGCCATGTTTCCTTCTGTGAACCAACGGTCGTCCGTCTTCGCCACTTCCGCCAGCACGCCGGACTTCTTCTTCAGCTGACCTCTCCAGCAGTTCGGAACAGAAGGTTTACCATCCGCATATGCTTTCAATTTCTCGACCAGTTCCCGGATGCTGCTGACTAGAAAGACAACCCGCTCTTCCATTTCTTCGCGTCCGGTCTGAAGCGTATACGCAATGGACGACAAGCTCATCTCCTGAGATGCCCCGCCTTCCGCATGACGATTGCGATTCAGGATCAGATGCAGCGATTCGGCGGCATCAGAGATTGATCGAAGCTCGTACCAATCGATGCTTTCGCTTTCGCTCTCGATTTCATATTCCCGCAGCAGTTGATCCCGGACAGCAGACAGGTGAGCCGTCTCCATGCCGTATTCCGACCAGTCTTGATCGAAATCGATGTCTTGTTCTTCCACCTTCAGAACAGTTGAAACCATTCGCAGAATATTGGCTGCCAGCCCGCTCTGTGATTCCATTTCCTTAACGCTAGCCACGTATCCAGCCTCATCTGCAAGGAACCGCGCTAACCGATCCGCATACGCTTTCAAGCGATCTTCATTTTTGGCCGATAACGGCACAATGACGGCAGACGGCTCGCCGCTCGCGGAAGAAGCCTGCTGCGGCACCCATTCCTCTAGAATGACATGCGCATTTGAGCCGTAGGCGCCAAAGGAGCTGATCCCTGCCCTTCTCGGGTATACCGTTTCCTTTCCTGCTTCGATCAGCCGAGGCTGCTCCCATTGTTCTACCTGTCGCTGGATATAGAATGGCGATTGCTCAAAATCGATATATGGATTCGTTTCGCCGGAATGTAGCGACGGCACTAACGTTTTATGATGCATCTGTAGCGCAACCTTAATCAATCCGCAAACCCCGGCGGCGGACTCGCCGTGACCGACGTTGGATTTGACCGAACCGATAGCGCAATATTGACGGTCATCCGTATAGCGGGAATAAGCTTTAACCAGTCCTTGGATTTCGATGGGATCGCCGAGCGACGTGCCTGTGCCGTGCGCTTCCAGATAGCTGATCGTTCTCGGATGAATATTAGCCTTATTCAGGCAGTCTTCAATCAATTCAGCTTGCGAAACCGGACTGGGCACCGTAATGCCGCTAACCGTACCCACATGGTTAATTGAACTGCCTTTGATAACGGCATATATCTGATCGCCATCCTTGACGGCCGCGCTGAGCGGTTTTAGTACGACCGCGCCAATCCCTTCTCCGGATGTGAATCCGTCGCCGTCTTTACCGAACGTGCGGCAATAACCGTCGCTCGAATGCATGTTGGCCATGCCGAACGTTTTATATTTGCCGGGGTGAAGCGACAAGTTGACACCGCCCGCAATTGCAGCTTCACATTCTCCGCGCCGGATGCTCTCTACTGCCATGTGGACAGCTGTCAGCGATGCGGAGCACAGCGTATCGACTGCCAGACTGGGGCCATGAAAATTAAGCGAATAGGAAACCCGGTTCGCCACGTACGAGTAGCTCAAAGAAAGCGGGAATAGCACGCCTTGCGCCATAAGATCCGACCCGAGTAGCGCATAATCCTTATGCATAATACCGGCGAACACGCCGACAAGGTTCCGTTTGTTCGGTCCTCTTGGCGTTACGAGGCTGGACGGACGGTATCCAGCATCTTCAATGGCTTCCCAGCAGGTTTCAAGAAAAATCCGCTCCTGCGGGTCCATGAATTCCGCTTCGCGAGGCGATATGCGAAAGAACGGCGCATCAAAGCAATCCGGGTCATCAATGAAGCCGCCCCATCTGGAAACCCCTTTACCCGAAGGAGACTTTAAGTCTTCAAACTGTTTCCAATCCCATCGTGAAGGGGGAATTTCGCTGATGCAGTCTTTGCCGTCCTTCAGATTTTGCCAAAACTCGCGGAGATCGCTTGCCTCTGGAAAACGGCCTGACATTCCGATGATTGCAATATCCTCTTCTTGCGATGTTGATGCCTCTGCGCGGCTGCTGGAATCTGCAGGTGTCATCCTGTTGTCCCGATGTTCTTCAAGCTGCAATCGGGAGGCATCGATTCCATCGCCCGGTGCCGGTGCGAAGCTTTCATCCGCGAATGCCGAAGCGTAGTGTTCGGCCAAGTAAACGGATAGGTCTGCAATCGTCGTATATTCAAAAAGCAGCGTAGGCGGAAGCGATACGCCTACCTTCGCTTCAATTCTCTTAACCATCTCCAGCAAGCCTGGGGAATCCAATCCCATCTCATAATAGCCCGCGTTCCGATCGATATCCGCTTCAGCCATATTCAAGCGCTCAGCCAAGATGCCGGCCAGAAAAACGGCCGCCTGAACGGCGGAAGTGCGCTCCCCGCTGAGAGCATGCCCCGCTTTGACTGGCGCCGGTACTGTGACGGACGGGTCATCTCCACCTCCGGAGACGGCAGATGAACCGATCCCGGATGCCGCCCTCACCAGCTTCACCGTGTAGTTTTTCATTTCTGCTACTTTGCGGCCCTTGCTGTCGAATAGCTCCAGCGTCATGCTGAGCAATTCGTTCTTTCGTTGAACACTGGAAGCGAGAACCTGTGTATAGCAGCGCTCTTGAATGAGCTGCTCCGCACGAAAGGATTCAATATATAAGGGCAGAAACAATTGCTGCTCTTCCCCGACATGCGTTCGCAGCAATATCGAGGCACCTGCACCGCTTGCATCTAACAAGACGGGATGAAACAGCACGGCTTCGGCGCTGTCGCGCGAATTGCGATCCAATGCAAGCTCGATGAGCACGCCTGTTGAGGTTTGGAAGGTTTGCCCTTCTGCTTTCATCATGCCGGTATGGATGAGGCCTAGCGCACGAAACTGCGCATAGACCTCCTCTAGATCGACGGAAGCATCCGCCTGATTCATGGCTTGCCCAAGATTGATCGTCTTATCAAATGAAACGGGTTGAATCTTCCGCATTTGGGCATCGGCATATCGTTTCGCCTCCAGGCTGACCGCTCCATCCCGCGATTCGCGGCCTTCTACAACGATGCTCCAGCATCCCGCTTCCTTCTCTTCCACAACAATATCGATCAGCACCTCGTAATCGTGACCCACCGCCAAGGGATGATAAATCGATACATGGCAAAGCTCCAGCTCTCTCCAATCGTACCCGTTATCCCGAAATACTTGGTAGATCAGGTCGACATAAGCCGGACCGGGCAGCAGTTCCTGACCAAAGGCTTTATGGTTGCTCAGGATCGGATGATCGCTGCTTAATAAAAATTGTTCTTTCATGAAATAGTCCCCCTTGAATGCGCTACCCCTGAGCCCTATGGGGTTATTTGGGTTTAGTTCCGCCCCAGAATGATTTCGGACTGCTGACCTTCCGCTCTTCCGCTTTCATTTTCCATATATTCGTTCGGCTCTTAACCGTCTGCGAATCAGACGATGATACGCTGACCGGTTTTCCGCACTCCTGCCATTCTTCCGGCCAAGGCAGCGGCTTCCGTATGGCATCGCCTGAGCGCTCTTCCTGCCAAGATTCTATAACCGCATGAACATTGGTGCCTCCGTCGCCAAAACAGTTTATCGCCGCTGTTCGAACCGATTCACTCCAGTTCTTCGTTTCTCGGTGAAAGAAAAACGGGGACGCTTCCAAATCAAAGTGCTGCATCGGCAGCTCGCCCGATAAAAACGGTACAAACTGGTCATGATCGAGCATCAGCACAACCTTAATGAAGCTCGCAATCCCTTCGGCGCTTAGCGGGTGACCGATATTGGGCTTGATGGAGCCCAAGGCGATAGCGGCATTTCCACCGTTGCCATAAACCTGCTGAATCGTCTTGAGCTCCAACAGATCGGTTACTTCCGAGCCTGAGCCGTTCGTTTCGATATAAGAGACGTCAGACGGATTTCTGCCGCTCTTCTTTAAGGCAGCGAGCATGACGTCCTTCTGCGCCTGCATATTTGGAGCCGCCGGCCCCGCGGTTCTCCCATCGTTATTTACGGCGATTCCCTTGATAACGGCGTAGATGCGGTCTCCGTCAGCCAGCGCCTGCTTCACTGTTTTTAACAGGACAACGCCGGCGCCTTCACTGAGTACAACGCCATCAGCCCTGCCGTCAAAGACGTGAAATGTCGAGCTTTTGCTCAAAATGCCGCGCTGACCGAATAGTTTGTGCGAGAAGTCGCTGTTCAGCAGGCTGACCCCTCCCACCAATGCGGACACCGTATCCCCGCTCCGCAGGCTTTGAATGGCCATGCTCATCCCGGTCAAGGCAGAGGAACAGGCCGTATCGATCACCATGCTGGGACCCCTTAGGTCAAAGAAACGGGATATATTAGCAGCCAAGTAATTTTGGCCGACCGCGACGATCGGATTTCTCGTTTGAAGGAGCAGTTCCTCGCCCGGCCAATACTGGGTTCTGGCACCGATATAAACGCCAACGGCCTTTCCTTTTACGTCCGCACGGTTATACCCTGCGTGATGAAGCGCTTTTACACTTTCCTCCAAGATGAGTAGTGCCTGCGGGTCCATCGCTCTGGCATCCTCGTCCGGAATATGAAAAAACGACGGATCGGCATGGCGAAGCGCATCCAGCAGCCCTGCATAATAAAGCTGGTCGCTCCCCCATCGTTCCTTTGGAACCGGCCGTATCGCGCTTCGGCCTTCCGTGAGCAGCGACCAATAATGGGTCAAGTCCTTCGCTCCCGGAAATCGGCAGGACATCCCGACGACCGCTATACCCTCCTCGCCGATTCGTTCCTGATGAATCGACTGACGGGAGATCTCCGCTTCAGGCATGGAAGGAGCATCGCTAAAATCATGAATTGGCATTGACTGTTCATGCTCCTGGCACTCCTGGCCCCCCGACAGCAATTCCCGGGTCAGCGGCTCGCCGTATGAGGCCGTCAACCAATCTGCGAGCGACTGAATGGTCGTATGCTCGTAAAGCACCGATGGGTCGATATCCTTGCCTACGGTGCGGCTTATTGTCCGAATTAATTGCGCCAATATGATCGAGTCTGCACCATAATCCTGAATCGGTATGTGAAGCTCCAGCTTGGATCGCTCAAGCTTCAATTCCGCTGCAAATAAATCCACCAGCCATGAACGTACGGCTCCCGGCAGCGATGCTTGTGACTCCAAGCGCACTTCCGATGGGCCGGAAGCGGGATTCCGCGTGGTGAGGCTGCTTTCAAGCCGTCGCATAAGCAGACGCTCCGGCTGCCACTTGTCAGGTTGAACGACAGCAGGCAAAACGACCGCTCCCGGCGACTTTGCAATTATATGATCGAGCAATCTCAGCCCTTCCCGGTCGGTCAGGCTGTGCATACCGGTGGCAAGGAAGGCGCCGCTTTGCACCTCGCCCATGCCCGATTCTTTCCAGCTCGGCCACTGAATGCTGATAATGGGCCTTTGATTCGCATGAGCCTGCGCGAAATAATCCATAAACGAATTGGCCATCGCATAATCGCTTTGTCCCGCAGCCAGCGATGGAACAACCGCCGATACGGACGAGAATAGAGCAAAAAAGGCAAGCGGCTCATCCTTGAAACATTCCCATACGGACATTAAGCCTTCCACTTTCGGCTCCAATACCTGCCGTATAACAGAGGTTGGCTTGTGAACAAAAGCCGGATACTCCCGGTCGCCGACGCCCGCGCAGTGGATCACGCCTCCTGCCGGTCCCCATTCATCTCGAATATCAAGAAGCGCCTGCTTTAGTGCATCGGTATCCGTTAGCGGGATGGCGAGCGTCCGCACGTCAGCCCCTATCTTCTCCAATTCCTTGACCAAACGGATCTTATTCGCCATTGGTGAAGACCCGACCGCCTCGTATTCCCATGCTTCCCGGGGAGGCAGCGCTTCTCTACCGAGCAGGACAAGCCTTTTTACGCCCATGTTTTCAACGTAATGGCGTGCACACAATGCGCCTAGTCCCCGCGTTCCGCCGGTAATCCACAGCACATGCCCCTCCGGCCACGAAAACGGCTTGGCATTCTGTGCCGTCTCTTGCTCCCGCAGGCATGCGCGGAAACGCACGGCTTTGCGGTAACAAATTTCCGGCCACTCGCTGTTACCATGCAGTTCTGCAATCAATTGTTCCGCCCAGGCTTTATCAGTATCCGTAGCATCCAGATCGACATGACTGGAATGAATATTGGCGTATTCGCTTTGCAGCATACGGTATAGTCCGGCTCTGCAAGCTCCAGATAATCGCACAGTATCGCTGCGGAATCGCTCAAGACCTTTCGTTACGCCGATCAATTTGATCCCTTTGCTTCGTCTTACATCTATTAGCCGCTGGAGCCAAGGCAATCCTTCCAGGTTCCAATCCGCTTCGCTGCTGCAGCCTAAAAGGTCAATGCAAGCATCGAAATCCATCTCCTCGACCTCTCCCGCTGTCATCTCATCGAGTTGGCGAGGATGAAGGACGACAGCGCCGGGAAGCCGGGATTTAAGCTCCATCGCAAGCTCGCGGGTTCCATCCTCAGTAATGATAGCGACTTTACCTGGCGGTTCACCTTCGACCGATGCCTGCTCTTCTATCCATTCTTTGCAGAGCAAACGTGTCGTATCGGGCTTAAGGGAGTCTGCGGAAGCACCGCTTGAGACCTCAAGCGGTGCTTCCGGCACCCAATAGTGGTCCCGAGAGAACGGATATACTGGCAAATGGATACGACTTTGCATCTCGTCCCCGAATAATAAATCCCCCTCCAGGCTATAGCCTTGGCAGTATAACTCGGCCAGCGCGATCAATGCTCCCCGGTATTCACTCGAAGCCTTGTCCATAGATTGGATTTTATGAAGCCAATCGACCCTTTCCTGCTCCTTCGCCTTGTCGGCTTTAAACATCCGTTCTACTTGTCCGAACAAAATATGCGGGCCAGACCGCTTCTCAGCCGCAGCCAACCAGGCTTCTATCGCTTCCTCCTTGCTGGAGGCAACAATTACGCAGCGATTAGCAAACGGCTGTCTGCCTTCGAGAAGCGTAAGGCAAATTTGTGATAATTCCACCGATGCAGGCTGGCTCGCCATGTAATGGCGCATATCGTCTATTTTCCGCAAAAGCGCATCCTCACTCTTTGCTGAAAGGGGAAGCATATAATACGCTGTTTGACCGGAATTGCTGCTGTGCCGCTTCTCGTTGTAGCTCTGAAGGACGAAATGGGCGTTCGTACCGCTCATGCCGAACGCACTTACGGCACCGGTTAACGGCGCGCCTGAGCTGGAACGCCATGGCCTCGGCTCGCGGTTCACATAGAACGGGCTCCCTTCAAATCGTATATAATCGTTTTCCTTATCCATATGAAGACTTGCAGGTATCGTCTCATGACGGAACGCCTGGACGAGATTAACGAGGCTGACTAGGCCTGAAGCTGCGAAGCTATGACCAAAATTAGTTTTGGGAGAGGTTAACGCGCATGTACTTTCGTTCAACGCTGCCCCTTTAAACGCTTCCTGAAGCGCGTGGATTTCGACAGGATCCCCCAGCTTTGTACCCGTTCCATGCGTAACGATATACTCGACCTGCTCCGGATTCACGCCGGCCTGCTCGTACACCGAACGGATGAGGCGGGCCTGCGCTGCCGCATTCGGCGCCGTAATTCCGTTCGTTTTGCCATCATAATTGATGCCGCTGCCGCGGATGACAGCATAAATCGGATCGCCATCTTTCTCCGCCAAAGACAATCTTTTCATCACGACGGCCACGACCGCCTCGCCCGGTACCATACCGTTCGCTCGGTTGTCAAAGGCATAGCATTTGCCGTCCGGCGAGAGCATGCCCGCTTCCCTCATCCCGTTCAAATACAACGGTGTCAGCATAAGGTTAACACCCGCGGCGATAGCCGTATCGCATTCGCGGTTGCGAAGGCTGACACATGCTTGATGTGCGGCGACCAGCCCGGAGGAACATGCGGTATTGATCGACATAACAGGTCCGCTCAGGTTAAGGAAGTACGAAAGGCGAGATGCCAGAATCGCATTGTTCGTGGATGTCACGCTGCCTGCCCCTTTAGCGATAAACTGGTAGTCGCCATCCTCAGCTCCGACAAATACGCCGATATTTCCTTCCCGCAGCTGCTTGCTCCCGTATCCTGCATCCTCCAGCGCTCGCATCGACTCCTGCAATAACAGCCGCTGCCTTGGGTCCATCAGCTCCGCCTCGCGCGGAGAGATTTCGAAGAAGGCAGGATCGAACGCTGACGCCCGGCACCCATCCGCACGTCCAGCTCTCACCGTTCATGAGATTGCTTCGTACTTCCGGCATCGGCTGAACCACATCGCGGCCATCCCGCAGAATACGCCACATGTCTTCAACCGAACGAGCCTCAGGAAACCGTCCGCTCATGCCGATAATCGCAATGGGCTCCGGAAATGGATGGCTTTGTGTTTCAACCGCAGCGACGGGTTCTTCAACCGGTTTAGATGGCTCCGTATGAACGGATTCCAGAGCAGCCGCTTCCTGATGAAAATCCAGTCCATCATCAGGACGAAGCTCATATCTGTCCTTGTAAAACCCGATCAGGTCGTCACGATGCTCCCGCAAGTAAAAATGGATAAGCTTCTCCACGGTCGGATAGGAGAAGAAGACGGCTGGCGTAAGATCAATGCGGTAATGCTTGGTCAGCGATGAAGCCAGCTCGGCAAAGCTGATAGAATTGAAGCCGAAATCGGAAAAATACTGTTCCTTGTCGATCCGGTCAATCGGGATCGCTACTATTCGACTGATATGCGCCTTCAGGTCTTCCTCCAGCAGCTGTTCTACATTCGACTCAGCATGTTCTGCCCGCTTCGCGATTGATGTCAACGGCGCCGCCTTCACCGGCTTTACCGCTTCCTGTCCAGTTGCCGGCTCCAGACCTAGAGAGCGGCGGACGCTCTCCCGATTCCCAGCCATCACAAGATGATTGGGCTCGTCCTGTGCTAAGAGAAGCTCAAGCAGCGCGATCCCCTGCTCGGCTTCCAAGGCACGCTGGCCGCTTGCTTGAAGATACATTTTCGTCATAACCGGATCCCCGACACTCATGCCGCCATCCTTCCACAGCGGCCACTGAATGGAAACAATCGACCCGCCATGTCGTCGATCTCCTATGCGAACACGGGAAGCCCGCTCCGCGTAGGCGGTCATGAACCGGTTACTGACAGCGTAATCGCACGATCCGAAATCGCCCAGTACAGCGGATATAGAAGAGAAGTAAGCGACAAAATCAAGCTCGCGTTCTTCTTGAAGCAGCTCATCAAGCAGGAGCGTACCGGTAATCTTCGGTTGTATGACTTCGTGAAATTGCTCCGTTTTCTTCTCCAGAATGCTACGGCCGCTTTCCATACCGGCTGCATGGATAACGCCGTTTATGCTTCCCGATAAAGCAGCCCGAGCTTCAACAAGTCCTTGCTTCATGGCGGCATAGTCACACACGTCCGCTTGGATCGCGAATACGGCGGCGCCTGCCGCTTCAAGCTTTTTCATCATCGATCTTTTGCGAGCATCAATGGATGACCGCCCCGTCAGGATAAGCTTGGCCTGATACGTTTTGGCCAAATGCTCCGCAACGACCATGCCGATTCCGCCGAAGCCGCCTGTAATGAGATAAATGCCGCCCCGGCGGAATTTGGTCGCTTTCGGCTGAAGCCGGGTTTCGCGCACGGAACAAACATGCCGTTCTCCCCTTGTATATAAAGAGCTTCGCACCTTGTCCTGTCCAAGCTCTGTCCACAACGACTCCCAAAGATTGCGGCCCGAACTGCGTTCCACCTGAAAACCGTCCGTAAAGAGATGAACAGACATCCGCACATCCTTCATAAGCGGGCCGATCGAACGCTCAAAGCCGATCCAAGACTCCGCATGGCAGCGTTCGATATCCGTGGAGCACACCGCCGCGGCCAGCAGCCTGATCGACGTAAGGCCAGAGGCATGCATCCCTTGGATGAGAGCGGTTAGTTCGTCCGTCATTTGCGCTGAAGGCACTGTCTCCAAAGGCCATAAAAACAGAATGGCTTCTACCGCCTCTGTCCGGTTGACGTCCGCCAGCACACGTTCGAAGCCGGATGAATCCCACTTATCTATGGAATGCGACCATGTATTCAACGCTTCGCCCTCGTAACGTGACACAAAAACCAGCTTCGTCTTCGGACTTAAGTGGTTAACGGCTTCCGTCAGCTCTAGTTGACGGTGTGAATCCGAAAGGAAGCAAACGACCGTCCGCGGCTGTTCGCGCAGCACTTCCTTCCATTCAGCCGGCTGCCACGTTTCTTGAAACGTCATCACTTCAAAAGGGACCTTAACCGCATCCGGTTCAGAAGCAGCGAGCCAATAGCGTTCCTTAGCAAACGGATAAGTCGGCAGGCTCACCCTGCGCGGAGGTTTGCCGCCGTAGAGCTTCTGCCAATCGATTTCGAGCCCTTTCGTCCAAAGATCAAGCAACTTGCCGTACTTTCCCTTGGCAAACCAGGCATCAATCGCCGTCTGCATATCATCGTCCGCAGCCAGTGCTTGAAACGAATTTCTTCCCCGCTTAACCTGTCCGCGATAAATACCGGGGCCGGCGCCAAACATCCTGTACTGCTCCAGCTTTTCCTTTAGCTCCGCAATTGACGCTGCGGTGAAGGCTAAACGTTCCTCCATCGCCTGCCGGCCAATCTGAAGCGTAAACGCAATATTTGCAAGCTCCTCATTCCGCCATGCCTTTGCCCCGATGGCTTCGGCGAATTGGCGGACGTTCGCTTCCAGACGCTCCTCGTTCATCGCGGATAAAACGATGATTGAAGCGTGCTGTGCTAAGTCCGGACGGTCTTCGGCCTTCTCTGTGAACTCTTGGACGACAAGATGGGCATTCGCTCCTCCGGCACCGAAGGAGGATATGCCGGCGATACGGGGATACGTGATCGTTTCCCCGTCCAAGGCAACGACGGGCCGTTTCCATTCCGTCAGCCGCTGCTGCACCGCAAAAGGCGTCCGCTCGAAGGCGATATTCGGGTTCACTTCGTCCGCGTGCAAAGTCGGCGCAAGCTGTTCATGCTTCATTTGCATCAGCACCTTGGTCAGTCCCGCTATGCCGGCCGCGCTCTCACAGTGGCCGATATTCGATTTAACGGATCCGATCGCACAATAGCCTTGTTCTCCGGCCAGCGGCGAGAATGCTCGCGTCAGCCCCTCGACTTCAATCGGGTCACCGAGCGCCGTTCCAGTACCATGAGCTTCGATATAGCTGACGGCACCCGGATGTACGCCAGACCGCTTTAATGCGTCTTGGATCAACTGCGCTTGAGCGGAAGCGCTGGGTACCGTATAGCCGTTCGTCCGGCCGCCGGCATTCAGCATGCTTCCTTTTATGATGCCGTAAATATGATCGCCGTCCGCAATCGCCGCATGCAACGGCTTGAGGACAACCGCGCCTACACCCTCTCCATCGACGAATCCATCGGCTTGTGCACCGAAGGATTTGCATTGATCACCGGAGGAGAGCATGTTCATTGAAGTTAGCCTCTTGTAGTGGACGGGATCTACAATCAAATTAACGCCGCCTGCAATCGCGCATTCGCTGGTACCGGAATAGATACTCTCGAGCGCAAGGTGGATCGCAGTGAGCGAGGAGGAGCATGCCGTATCGACAGCCAGGCTCGGCCCCTGGAAATTCATAAGATAAGATAGCCGGTTCGCAATGGACCAGAAATTCGCCCCAGTCGAATAATTGCCGTTCATCACTCCGACAAAAACACCAACCTTACCGGAACGGCTTAGACGTTCCGGGGTATAACCGGCATCCTCTATACTCGCATAAGCGGTTTCCAAAAAAATCCGCTCTTGCGGATCCATTCCTTCGGCTTCCTTGGGCGCAATCTGAAAGAATAGCGGGTCGAATTTGTCGATATCATCCAGGAATCCGCCCCATTTGCTATAGACAGCGCCCTCCTTGCCCCGCTCTTCGTCGTAGTAGAGTCTCCAATCCCACCGGTCGGATGGGATTTCGGTAATGCAATTTGTTCCGTGTTTAAGGTTTTCCCAGAACTGTTCTACATTCCGTGCCCCCGGATAACGTCCGGACAAGCCGATGATCGCCACATCCTGTTTGCCTGCCGCTTCGCTCTGTGACATTTCGATGACCGCTTGCTGTTCGTTGATCGGCTCAAGGGCTGCCGGTTCACTATGACGATCTGGCGCTAGATTGCTATCGGGCACTTCTTGCGTATCTAAAATTGAGCTGCCTACTGCTTGTCTCTCCATTCCCGTGAAGCGAAGCATCTCCTCCGGATGGGCTTGCAGCAAATAGTCGGCTAGCGCATTAATCGTTGAGTGCTCGAAAAATAGCGTACTGTTTATTTTGGCGAAATAAGGCCGGAGTGCTTCCGTAAGCTGCACGACCAGAATCGAATCGATTCCGTATGTCTCTAGCGACACGTATGTTTCCATGCGCTGGTATGGAATTTTCAGCGTTTCGCTGATGAGCGCCTTCAGTCGTTCTCTGCCCGTCTCGCGGAGCAACTCCTGGCTTTGTTCATCCTTTTTGGCGGGCAGCGTTGTAGGAGCAATCGGCTTCTGCTCGGGTTGTTCTTCTTCAGCGTTATCCGATCTATCCTCTTGACTTCGTATCCGGATTACACCGTTGCTTTCGGCTACTATAATCTGCTGTCCAAGACCGTGTGAATGCTCAGCAGGGAAAAACACATCGGGGAAGCCCTCCTCCTCCAACAGCGAACGCCACGAATCGGGTGTCAAACCCGGTGATCCCGGCATCCGAAGCTCTTGATCCTCATACAGCCACCAGCCTTCAAGCAGACCGAACGTCAGGTGGATGAACAGATTGCTGCTGCTCATTTCATTGAGGAGCAGCAGACCGCTGCGCTTCAGGACCGTCTTGACGCTTTGGATCGTTGTCTTCATATTTCGAGTTGCATGCAGCACATTGGTTGCAATCGCAAGATCGAATGCGCCTTCCTCAAGGCCCTGCACCGCCGCCGGCTTCTGGGCATCATATAGACGATAGGTCAAAAACGGGTATTGCGGTCCGTACTCATGCTGGGCATGAAGCAAAAACGCTTGAGAAATATCCGTATAGCAGTATTCTGCAATATGCTCCTGCAGCGGTTTAAGTCCGGCCAGCACCCGTGCGCTTGTTCCGCCCGTTCCTGCGCCGATTTCCAAAATGCGCAAGCGGACAGCAGGATCTTCTTGAACCCGTTCCCTAATAAACGCAAGCGTAAGATCCGATACGATCTCATTGAAGTAATCCGCGATATGATTGTTTTTGTAGACACCCTCGACAAGCGTCATCGATCCGTTCGGGAATATAATATCCGTAGCGGCCGTATTTCCGCACAGCACCTGCGGAAGTGCTCGGAGTGCAGCGTCGACAAGGATCATTTGCGCGCCGGAATCCGGGTGATGCCTCCACTGCTCCAAATGCCGATCCCAATGAGCCCAGACGTCTGCATGGTCTTCTTTCCGATTCGAATCGACGACGTATTCGCCGACAACCTCCGATATAAAGCCATAGCGAAGCAAATAATCGATGCTAGTCTCCAACCATCTGTCGTAAAGCCGAGATTGGCCCAGCAATCCGGCCAGCTCCTCCTTGGATTGCCGCTCTCGGTTAAAGAAGCCGGCAGCTTGCAGCTGCACCCAAAGAAGCTTGACCAGAAGCTCTTCTTCCAGGCGTTTCACATCCCGTATGCTCTCCACCATACCGTTCACCTGACCGCTCCTTTCGTCCATTACGATACACCCAGCTTCCCTCTTATATCTGCGATCCTATCCGCCAACTCTCTGAAGCTCCTGTGCCGAATGACCAGCTCCGGCGTTACATCTATTCCGAGCCGTTGATTGATCATTTCCGTGAGTAAACTCATCTTAACCGGATCAAGGCCGTATTCCGCTAATTCCGCGTCGGGTTCTATGTCCTGTTCGTCGACCTTCAAGAGCATTGCTACTGCTTCCCTCACGAGAGACAGCACCTCTGCCCGCTGCTTCGCATCCGAGATGCTTCCCGTCTTTTCCTCTATAGGTCGTGCTGCAGACGAGAGGGCTTGAAAGGGAGCCGGAGCGAAGACGCTTCTGATCCTGCTGATGACTGATCCGAAGCGTTCAGGTAGAACCGTTATATGCTGGTCTGCGGCGGTTTCCTCTATATACAGCGGCTTGGTCGTTTTGACGAAGCACAGTTGATTCACCTTCCCGGCAAGCAGTCTTTCCACGACGTCCATGGCTTCGTCCGGCTCGACGGACCCCATTCCGATCCGGGCCATTTTCTCGCGGAGAGCCTCGTTTGAAACCGTCCCCACACTTCCCCAATACCCCCAATTGATCGTCTTGACGGCACAAGACCATTCGGAGGCGAGCTTCGCTGCGAAAGCGTCGCTAAAAGTACACCCGGCTGTGTAATTGCTCTGACCACGCGATTTCAGAAACGAATTAAAGGATGAAAAGAACAAAACAAAATCCAACTGCTCACGATCAAATACTTGAGCTGTTCTTACAGCTGTGCCGTTTTTGGCTGCATACCCCGCTTCAAACCGCTGCTCGTCCATTTTTGCCAAACTTTGATCGAGCAGGACGATCGCGGAGTGAACAATGCCATGAATACGCGTATACCGCGCCTTTATCGTCTCGTAGGCCTGTTGGAGCGATGCCAAATTTGCCGCATCCGCCCGGATATAGGATGGCGCAGGTCCAAGATCCCCTAACCGTGCGATCTTAGCCCGAATGGCTTCATCCATCTCTCTGCGGCCAATCCACACGATTTGTGCTTGATAGGTACGGATCATATACTCGGTCCATACCTCGCCAATGCCTCCGGCTCCCCCGATGACGACATAAACGCCGCCGTGCCGGTAAGCGGTACGCTCCATCGGCAAGCTTTTGACAGGAACCAACATCTGCTTGTACCAATCGCCTTTTCGGTAGCCCCATGCGTTTCCCTTGGCATCCCTTGGCAGCGATGGCAGAACGTCCAACGGCAGTTCGTCCTTCAGGCCTATATCTAACAGACAAACGCTCCAGTTCGGATATTCCTTCGCCATCGACCCGACCAAACCATGGACACCGGCATGTGCAAAGCCAGATGTTTCGCCTGCACGAATCGGCTGAGCCTCCACGGTGATGATGGACCAGTGCAAGGGCCTCGATCCGAAGCCGATTTCGAGCAGTGACTTTATTAGCCTAAAAAGCTGGAATACCCCATCCTTTTGTTCGCTGATAATACCTTCGTCCCGCACGGTTTGAATCGGATGAACCGGCGAAATCCATATAATATGCTTCAGATCGTTATAGTTGCTCAGCTTCTGAGCCATATCCTCAATCGAAGCTTCGTTTTCAAATGACAGCGGCTGAGCCGCGGGATACCTGTGGTTGATTTGGTTTATTTGCTCTGGCGTTCCGCCGATCACGATGTCGGCATCCGGAACATGCTGCTGGGCTGGCGCTTCGTTGAATGCGGCAAGTTCCCAGGTAGGAAGCAGCAACAATCCATCAGGTAATTGGTGAGAACCATCAGTCTCGGCTTGATGGGGGTTAAAGCTCCATGCCCCTGATTTCCCTGCACTCTTGGTTGCCAATCCCCGCATGGCCGCACAAACATGGCCTTCCTCGTCACACAAATCGATATCGAAGACGCGAAGCGAATCTCCCGAAGCTTCTGCTTTCCTTATGCGGGTGACCGCCCACATCTCTGAAGTACAAGGACGGTAGACCGTAAGCTCCTGAATCGCAAATGGCACATAGGGCCCGTTTGCACAAGCGTCGATTTGGCGTCCATGATTGTGCAGGGCGAAGCCGATCGTGGACTGAGCGGCAGCGTCGAGCAATACCGGATTGCATCCAATCCGCTGCGTCTCGTCACTCAAGGCGGCCGGCAAATGAATCTTAGCGATCGCACAATCTTCGCCGATTTCAATCGTCTTTACTGCTCTATAACCTGGACCATATGCAATTCCCATATTTTCGAAAGCGCCATAGCACGTTTCCGAATCCAGCTTTGCCACCGAGCATTGGGCGCGAATGGCCTGCACGTCCAGCTGAGGAGGGGCAGAAGCCGCATGAATAACAGCTGTCCCTTTGCTATAAATCGGGCCTTCATTCGCATCAGCCTTCGAAGGTCCTGCCAGAATACAAAATGAAACTTGGTTGTCACCCTCCTGCGTTAAGGAAACATGAAGGTGTCCGGCCGTCGCTTTCGCAATAAAAGGCCGCAGCCATACCACATTTTCCAGTGTAATGGCCTGTCCCTTATGCACGTAATCGGTCGCAAGCTCGACTGCAGCACGGGCCATCTCAAGGTAGGCCATTCCTGGCATGATAGACTGTCCGGAGACAACATGGTCTCGCAGCAGCGTCTCCTCATTTGTAAAAGAAGCGCTGAACCGGGTCTTCCCTAACACCGACGTATTTCTGTGCACAAGCGGATGAAGGCGCTCAGTCAAAATCTTCGTATGGAGCAGGTCCCGGTCCGAAGCCTTCGCTTCAAGCCAATACCGCTCCTTCGCAAACGGATAGGTCGGCATGTGGATGCGCTCCCCCCCGTTCACCAAAGGCAGCGCTTGTAAACCCTGCACCCACTTCGTTGCGGCATCGGCAAGCTTTACCGCTTGAGAGGAACTGGTCTCATGCTCCGATGGAAGTTCTTCGCCTGATGCGATCGCATTCCTTATCTGCCGTCTGTTTACTTTCCCAGAGAATACACAAGAAGAAGGCCTCCGCAGCAAATGGTCCTCCATTGCCTGCAGGAGCTCCTCCTTCGTGTTTGCCGTGAACGCCGCACGGACATCCATCTCTTCCCTCCCCGCTTGCAACGTCAACGCCACATCTGACAAACAAATGTCTGTTTCCCGCAGAAGAAAGGCTTTGAGGGATGCGACAGCGTCGTCCAGCCCATCTTCGGTCTTGGCCGATACCGGGAATAATAGCGGTTGATCCATAGGTGGGGCCGAATGTCCGGGCGATTCCGGATTGTATTCCTCAATGACCATATAGGCGTTCGTTCCGCTAAACCCGAAGGAGCTGACGGAGGCCCGTCGAATGCCGGATTCGATCTCCCACTTCTTCAAGGACGTGTTTACAAAGAAGGGGCTTCCATCAAGTCGGATATGCTCATTCAAGGAATCGAAATGAATGGTTGGCGGCAGCATACGGTGCTTCAGCGACTGTACGACCTTGATGACGCCCGATACGCCGGATGCCGCGAGCAAATGACCGATATTGCTCTTAATGGAACCGAGTGCGCAGTAGCCCTTTTTGTCCGTATATGCGGCGAACGATGCCGTAAGGGCTTCGACCTCGATCGGATCGCCGAGCTTTGTTCCTGTACCATGTGCTTCGACAAGCGAAATGGTTTCCGGGTTAATGCCGAATTTATCAAAGACGGATTTCTCCAGCTCTTCCTGTGAAGCGGCGCTGGGCGCTGTAATTCCGTTTGTCTTCCCGTCCTGATTAATACCCCAGCCGCGTATGACGGCATAAACCGGGTCTTTGTCGCGGACCGCATCGGACAGCCGCTTAAGCAGCAGCACGCCCGTTCCTTCCCCCGGAACGAATCCGTTCGCCCTGTTATCGAACGTATAGCAACGCCCATCCTTGGACAGCATCCCGGATTTGCTCGTCATAATATGCATGGCCGGTCCGCTCATGACATTAACGCCGCCGGCCAACGCCATGTCGCAATTGTCCAGGAGCAAGCTGCTGCAGGCCTCGGAAATCGCGACAAGCGAGGAGGAGCAAGCCGTGTCGATCGCCATGCAGGGACCCTTCAAATTCAGCAGGTAGGAGATGCGTGCGCTTAAAATGGAAACCGAGGTCCCCATCAGATTTTGCGCATGGAGCTCTTCTCCTCTCTCCATACGTCCGTAATCGCCGGTGCCGCATCCGGCAAAGACCCCGCAGCGGCTGCCGGACAAGTCGGACGGACGCAGTCCGGCATTCTCGATGCATGCCCAGCTGTTCGCCAGGAATAGCCGCTGCTGCGGATCCATGTATTCCGCTTCCACGGGCGATATTTGGAAAAATAACGGATCAAATTTGTCCGCATCCTCCAAGACGCCCATCCATTTCGAATACGTTTTGCCCGGCTTCTTCGGATCGGGATCGTAGTATCGCTCGAGAGACCAGCGTTCTGCAGGAATCTCGGATACGCAGTCTTCACCTTTGCAAATGTTGTCCCATAATTCGTCAATAGTAGCTGCCTTGGGGAATTGGCCTGACATCCCGATGATGGCAATGCCATCCAGATCAGGCGTTTTCCGGCTTTTCTCCTTGGGCATATCTTCCTGGCTACGGACGGCCGCTTGCGCACTGTGCAATTCAAAGGATTCCTGCCTCTGACTTTTCTGCCTTCGCATCCGCTCGATCAGCTCGTCGGTCCGGTCCGTCATGTCCTCCGCCATACGGCTTATGACGACTTTGCCGATATGCTGGCCACTGCTGACATATTCAAGCGCCTCTTGAATTCGCTGAAAGGGGTAAATCCTGGATACGATGGGTACGATTTTCTCCGTTTGAAGCAGGTCAACCATCACATGGAGCAATTCCTTGTTAAATCCCTTCTGGGCACTTAACCGCCGTAAATCAATGCTATGAATCGTTTGGTTATGTACAAGCCCGGAAAGATCCAGATTTCCGCTCGTCTTCAGCGCATGCACGGCCAGCTCCAGGTAGCGGCCAGAAGGGGCCAAACAATTCAAGCCCTTCTGAATCGCGTCCCCGGCCAGCATATTTAGCACAACATCAACCCCGCGGCCATTGGTTAAGGAGGCGATTTCCCGATCAAAGGGCGAGGCGCTGTAATCGATCGCCGCAGCAACGCCAAGCCTATCAAGCAGATCGAGCTTTTCGGCTTTGCTGCTCGTGCCGTAAATCTTGCAGCCTTTCAAATTCGCCAGCTGCAGGGCGATAAGGCCGCAGCCGCCTGTCGCCGTCTGAATGAGCACCTGCTCGCCGGGCGCAAGCTTCCCTGTCTCGAAAGCGAGATAGACTGTGGAGAAAACGACAGGCAGACTGCACCCATCTTCAAACGTTATGTTGGCAGGCTTCCGGACGGCATTAGCGGCGGCAACGTTCACTTCGCTGGCATGGCCGCCCAGCTGCTTGCCTGTAAGAGCGATGACCTCATCGCCGATCCGGAACTCCTCTACGCCTTTGCCGATGCGTGTGACGATTCCGGCTACTTCAAACCCCGGCACGAATGGATAGTCGGGCATCGTCGGGTATAGCCCGTTTACGCACATGATATCCGGAAAATTAACCGCCGACGCCATGACTTGTATCGTCATTTCACCAAAGCTGGGCTCCGATACAGACCATGGCCGCAAAGAAACCTCGCTGATGTGATGAACGTTTGACACGACCAGGCCGGCAGAATCCGATTTCGCTGACTGCCGGCTGTCGACTTTCAATCCCGCTTTCTCCGGTTCCGGACTGCGGGAATCGGCTTGGTCAGCTGGAGACGGGATTTTCAACCCTTCGGCAGCCTTCAGCGCCATAATTCGACGCTTGGCATCTTCAGAACTAACCTCCCCCGCTTGCAAAGCGCTAAGTATCTCTTGAATATTCACCCTCACACCCCCTGCCTGTTCGCTATTTGCCAAATAAGGATAGAATCTTGTCCCGAACTTCTGTCTGATGGAAGGTTAGCTCATGCATCGCGACTTCTTTCGCAATATAATTCGGGAGCTCGGCTCGCATCGTCTCAACCAGATGGTCCTTCAAAGTAACCAACGAAAGGCGCGGCTTTTCCGCGAGCTGCCGCGCCAGCTCCAGAGCATGGCTCATCACTTGGTCCCGGGGAAGGACCGCGAAAGGCACGCCTCTCTTCTCCAGATCCGCCCCGCGGTAATTGCTACTGCTTAGCAGCATTTCATTGCCCAGGCTCAATCCCAGCTTTCGCGGCAAGATGTACGTTGCGCCCATTCCCGGTGTGAAGCCGTATTTCATGAAATTGGCCGTATAGACACTCTCACGGCTCATGACGACAAAATCGGCAAACATTCCGATCACAAACCCGCCTCCGATCGCATGGCCCTGCATAGCGGATATGACGGGAACCGGGCATTCCAACGCCAGGCTGTAAAAGTTGCTGTCCGTAAATTTCAATTGCCCTTCGAAAATGGCAAGCAAAGCTTCTTGCGTCCCGCCGGAAGCAAAATAAGTATCATACCCGGTCAAAATAACGGCTTTATACCGCTCTGTTTCCTTTACAGTTAGGAAAGCATGCGCCAAACCCTTTACCAGGTCGTCGGAGAACGTGTTTTTGTATACGCGGTCCTGCATTGTGATCAGTGCGATACCCGGCTCGATTTCACGTAGCTCTACAACCGGTTGCATTACACATCAACCTTCCCATGGAAATTGGCCTTTATTGACAAAATTATAGATAGCTGCGAGCGAATCCGGGTCGGCAAACATGGTTTGATTCGCAGCTATTGCCAGCTCCCTGCCTTCCCGGATTAAGGGCTGCAGCTCAATCATATAGCGTTTGTACTTCGCAATCCCTGCCTTCGGTAGACGCTTCAATCGAAGCAGATGACGGCGCAGCAGCGACTCGCTTTCCGGCTCCCAGGCATCGATCAACCCCCAGCGGAGTGCGGTTTCCGCATCGAAGGCCTGTGTCATTAGCGTCATATAATGCGCGCGCTGCATGCCCGTTTTTTGAATAAGAAACGGCATCACACAAGCCGGATACAGGCCGAACAGCAGCTCGGACAGGCTGAATTGGGCCGTCCCGTCCGCCAGAACGATATCGCTTGCGGCGATAAAGCCAAGCCCCCCGGCATTTGCCTTACCCTTGACGTGAGAAAGAACGATGTACGGTCCGGTCCGCATTCTCATCCATAACGCATACAGAGGTTCAGGATTGCTTCGCATGGATCGGCCTTCTGCCATATGAGCGTGAATCTCCTGGAAATCTGCGCCCGTGCAGAATACATGAGGCAGACCTTCCAGCACGACAACCGTCACTTCTTCCTCGCATTGGTCCAGCACGCAGCCCAGTTCCTCTACAAGCTGGTCATTGATCGCGTTGTCCGCTTCGGGCCGGTGCAGTCTGATAAAGCATACGGTTCCCTGATATCGAACATGCAGCGTCTTAAACTCCATTACAGCCACCTGTAAATCCGATGGAAGTCCCGGATCTCTTCCAGGTAAAGCCGTTGCTCGCCCCGCACAGATGCGGGAATCCCTTGCAAGTCGAGCTTCGCGTTACGAGTTCCAAACCGGATGCCGTGACCGCTTCTCAGCATCGCTTCATATTCGTCAAAGCCGAGCAGACGGCGCTCCTGTAGACGTTCGCTCAGCTTGAATTTACGCAGTGCCGCCTGGCTTTGACTTGTGGCGACACCGCTGTAAAATTCCGAGCAGCAGCCGGAGCCGTACGAATAACAGCCGATCCGCTTGGGCGTATCAAATGTCCCATGCTCGATTAGGCCTGCCAGTGACAGGAAAACGGTGCCGCCCATGATATTGCCGACACGCTGGCAAAATCGAATGCCGGGAAGGACACGCTGATTAAAGTCCGCGTCGATCTCCGGCGCTTTGGCCTTCGCGATTCTTCGCATCATCGTGCGATGCGCGCCCTTCACCATACCGCCGAAGGGAGTATGAAACGCTAAATATTGAAACGTATCCTTATAGTCGGCTTCAGGCACCCGCGATTTGTAGGCCATAAAGGTTTGTTCGCAGCAATCCAAATACGTGGACAGCGACAAATCGGAATTGCCTGCTTCACTGTCCGGCATCGGGCGGCACGTATCCATCACTTCATAACCGTAATAACCGCTCGCGCCCGTATCGATTTGGAAGACATACGGCGTATCGCTGACCAGAAGGGCAACAGCTCCGGCTCCCGCGCTTAGCTCTGCATAGGACCAGTCTTCGGTCAGCGAGCTCCCGCCCTTAGCCACGAAAAAACGGGATATGTCCGTGGCGATCACCAGCGCCTTGGCCCCCGGGGATGTACCGGAGAGAATAAATTGGACCGCGGCATGCAGGCCTGCTGTTCCCGAATAGCAGGCCTGCTTGATTTCGTACATCCGGCATCGGCGATTTAAGCCGAGATAATGATGGATATACGTGCTCATCGATTTGCCGAAATCGATGCCGGATTCCGTACAGGTAATCACCAGTTCGATCCGGTTCCGCTCTTCTTCAGACAGCGAATCCACGATCGGCTTCGCTGCATTGACACCGAACGTAATAGGGTCCTCGTAAGACAAGGCAACGGTTTTCTCGAGCATCATCAGATTCTCGAACCGGGCAGTATCCAATTGACGCCTTGCTGCAAGTTCCGGGACATCCAGAAAAGCAGTGCCGCCAAAAACATTCATCGCTTCTATTCCAACTTGAGTCAAGCCCCATTCTCCTTTTCCGTTCGTTTTAAATCTTTTGCAAGATGACCGCTGTATTCATGCCGCCAAAGCCCATGCTGAGGCATAAAGCCCGAGAAATGGAGTACGGGACGAATTGTTCCTTCACCCAATTGAACGACTCGTCAACCGGAAGCTCCAGATTACGCGTCGGATGAAGGCGGGAGTTGCGCATCTGAAGCAATACCGCAATAATTTCCACGGCTCCTGCCGCACTAAGGCCATGGCCTGTTATGGATTTGGTCGCATTAATGTAGGCATGCGACAATCCGCTGTCTTTAAGCGCGCGCAGCTCCGTTTCATCACCGACCGGGGAGCCCGTTCCATGCGGATTGACGTAGTCGATGTCGGCGGCTGCAATGCCGGCCCGGAGAAGAGCTTCGCGGATCACGCGCATTTCTCCCTCGTAGGACGGATTCGGATTTCGGTTGCCGTCCATCGCGATCGCCGTAGCGGTAATGGCTGCATAAGGAAGAACCCCTCTCTTACCAGCACAAGACGCGCGCTCAATGACGACGGCAGCGCAGTTTTCCCCGTAGATGAAGCCGTCCCGGCCGCGGTCAAATGGCCGGCATGCCAGATCCGGTCTGTCGGCATATTGATCGGAGCCCATTGCGCCCAGATTGCGAAAGGCCGCAAGCTCCATATAGGAAAGGTCGGCCAATGCCCCGACTGCGATGCAAGCATCGACTTCCCCCGAGCTAACAGCTTGAACGGCTTGAGCGATAATAGCCTGACCGCTTGCGGATGCGCCTCCCAATGTAAACGCAAATCCGCGAATCCCAAACTGCTCCGTGCAAAGTCCGCATAAATCACTGTCCATGTACGTCATCGCATAAGTGGGCCTCAGAAACGAAGGACGTTCCGAATACGAGGCATAGGCTTGGAGAGCCTCCCGCTGCTGTAAGTTGGAACCTCCGATAATGAGGCCGATACGCTCTGGCTCAACCTGATCCAGAACTGCATCCTCCCAAGCCTCATGCATCGTTGCCATCGCAGCCTGCCCGGAGAAGGAAGCCGTTCGCAGCAGCCGTTTAGAAAGACGTTCCGGCATAACCAGCGATTCGATCTCCGCCCCCAGGAAAGCAGAGCTTCCTTTTTGGCGACCTGGACGGTTCAGCACAGAAAAGGCGTGCCGGCCGTCAAGGAGGGCTGCCGCGAAGGCCGCCTGTCCTTGACCAATGGCCGATGTGATGCCGATGCCTGAGATGACGATATCGTCCGGCCTACAGCTTACCCAAGAACCCATCGGCCAGTTCCCCTATGCTCGACATTCCAATAAACTGCGATCTTTGAGTCTGCAAAAGCGACAAATCCTCCATCACCATCGAAATTAGATCCGCGCGATCGACGGAGTTCAATCCGAGATCCGAAAGCCGGTCCTCCGGCCTCAGTTCCCGTCCCTCTAATTCGGGGACGATCTCATACAAATTTTTTATGATAACGGCTGTTATTTCTTGTCTGTTCAATTCCGTTCCTCCTCAAGGATAAGACGACTGACGTAATCGTTAGCCTCATGAATGTCCAGCCTACCGCTTTCTACTTGCTGTAAAATGTCATCCAGCATAAGCGGAGAACGTACGGTCTCCTGTTCCGGGGAAGCGCCTTGACCCCGGCTCAGCTCGGAACTCAGATAGGCCGCGAACTGTCTAATCGTCGAATAGTCATATATTTTCGTCGCCGTGATGCTCGTGCCGTATTGCTTATTAACCGCCTTGATCCATTCGACGCCGACAATCGAATCAACCCCGATGTCCACGAATTTGATTTCAGGATCAATCTCGTCAGGCTGCATAAACATGGCCTCCGCCATGCTCTGGACCAATTGTTCTTCCAGTACCTCCAAGGAAACACCGTTGTTTGGAGGGGGCGTTCTTTCTTCGGCAGAGTTCTCATGTTCGGCTGCCGTAAGTGCTGCCGTTTGTTTCGGCAACCGGCTTACGTGATCGTAATCGTGTTCTGCTTCTGCTTTTCCTTCCGTTTCGTTCCCAACCGAAGCGGCCTTCTCAGCGATTACGCCGTGCAAATAGGCGGCAAATTCGCTTAAAGTCGAGTAATCGTATATTTTTGTCGCCGTAATGGATACGTCATACTTCTTATTTACTGCTTTGATCCATTCCACGCCGATAATCGAGTCCACGCCGATTTCGATAAACTTTCTCTCTGGGTCCAATTCGGCACGTTCCATAAACATCGCATCGGCCAAGCTCTCGGCCAGCTGCTCTGTCAACACATCGAGCGATATGCGCTGCTTCGATACCCCGTCGATCTTCTTCAATTTAATCGGCGGGAGCCGCAGCGAGTGTCCGCTTCCGTGATCGATTTGATCGGGAATGTTCGATAGTGGCATTAACGTAATTGTCTCCACTGCTTCCCGGTCCATCGTTCCAGCCTCATGAATTTGAACTTTTGGAGCTGGAGCAGATTCGCTTCCATATGTTCCTGCGGATTGTTGTCCATTGCCGCTAATGTTATACCAGCATCTTTCTTCAGCGAACGGATAGGCGGGCAGACTAATGCGTGTCGGTGCCGTTTTGCCGTAGACCAGCCGCCAATCGAAATCAATACCGCTTACCCATAAAGACAGAAGCGGATCAAACTTCTCAGAAGCAAACCATCCCAGCCAGGTCGATTCATCCGGCGCTCCAGCCTGCAGCTCAGACAGTGCCGCGCCTGACTTCACCCTGCCGAGGTGCAGCTTCTCCATTCGGCCGTTCTCGGCAATCGCCTGCAACCCGCGTTTTAGCTCCAGAACCGAAGAAACGGACATAGCCGCTCGTTCTTCCATCGCCTCACGACCCACCTGAAGGGTATAAGCCGCATCTGACAAGTTATCATCCGTAATCTGCCGCATCGCTATTGCATCCAGATAGCGAGAAGCCAATCGTTTCAATCCCTCTTTGTTCGGCGCAGACAAAACAATCGGAACGGTACTCCCGGCCTGATCGACCGAATGTACCGCTGCGGGCGGATTATATTCTTCCACGATTACGTGAGCATTGGATCCTCCCGCACCGAACGAAGAAATGCCCGCTATGCGCGGCATTTCCTGCTTTTCTCCGCCTGCTTCGACGACGGGCCGCTTCCATTCCTCCAGCTTCTGCTGCACCCTAAACGGTGTATCCGGGAAGACGATATTCGGGTTCAGCTTCTCGGAATGAAGCGATGGCGCCAGCTCCCCGTATTTCAACTGCATCAGAACCTTCGTTAAGCCCGCAATTCCCGCTGCGCTCTCGCAGTGACCAATGTTGGATTTTACTGAACCGATCGCACAAGCGGATGTCGGAAGGGCACTCGTTTTCCATGCATCACTTAAACCTTTTATTTCGATGGGATCGCCAAGCGCCGTACCGGTCCCATGCGCTTCGATATAGCTGATCGCGGCCGGATCAATGCCCGACTTCCGGATCGCCCGCTCGATCACACTTGCCTGCGCTTTCGGATTCGGAACCGAGTAGCCGTTCGTCTTACCGCCATGGTTGACGGCTGAGCCTTTAATGACGCCGTAGATGCGGTCATTGTCGGCAATGGCCCGTGACAACGGCTTTAACAGAACGGCGCCGACGCCTTCGCCCGGCACGTAACCGTCGCCTCCCTCGCCGAAGCTCTCGCACCGGCCTTTGCTCGACACGAATTTTCCTTGCGCAAGCGCCAAGTACTTATTCGGATGAATGGAAAGGTTTACACCCCCTGCTATAGCTGCATCGCATTCTCCCTCCCGCAGACTTTGGCAGGCCAAATGTATCGCGGAGAGTGAAGATGAGCACATCGTATCGATAGCCAGGCTCGGTCCATGGAAATTGCAAAAATACGAGACGCGGTTCGCAATCGACGAAGCGCTGCCCGACAGCGCCATCGGCCGGCCCCGAACCGTTTCTTCCGCACCATAAAGCTGATATTCCTCGTACATGACACCGACGTAAACGCCTACATTACCGCCAAGACCGGACGAATCGAGCTGCTGCAGGTCCTGCCTCGTGTATCCGGCATCCTGCAGCAGTTCGTACGTGCACTGTAGAAACAATCGCTCCTGAGGATCCATAAACGCCGCTTCTTTGCGCGAAATGTGAAAGAACAGCGGATCGAAGCAATCCACCCCTTCCAGGAAGCCTCCCCATTTGGAATAGGTTTTCCCCTGTTTATCAGGCTCTGCATCAAAGATTGCCTCATGATTCCAACGGTCTGCCGGGATTTCGGTGATGCTGTCGACGCCGTTCCGGATATTGTGCCAAAACGCCTCCACGTCTCTTGCTCCCGGATAGCGTCCGGCCACCCCGATAATCGCGATATCCTCCGGCCGCCATTCGGTTGTAGCACCTACCGATTCAACATCGTTATTGCCGGCTGGCGGTTCTACTTTCTCTACAGCATGGCTGTCATGACGCGTAAGCCCGGCGCGTTCAGGGATGGACGCTGCCGATTCGAACGAAGAACCGTCCTCCAAGCCCAAGACAGCAGGCAGACGGCCGAGGTGAGCACGCATCAAATAGCCGGCCAACTCCCTGATCGTCATATATTCAAAGAACAGCGTTTTGGACAACGTTCCGAATGATTGTTCCAGACTCGCTGTCAGCTGCATGATGGTCACTGAATCGACACCATATTTCTCGAATGGCGTATCCTCATGCATCCGCTGAATGGGCAGCTTAATTACCGCCGATACAAGCGATTTTAAGTACGCTATGGTCTTCTGCTCCAGCTCATCCTGCGGAAAGGCCGGAATGCCGTCAGCCTTTACAGGCTGCTGCACGACAGCTGCCGGCCGAGCTTGATCCTGCGGTGGAGACTGGCTCCCAGCCGTCAAGGCAGCCCGCATACGGGAAGGATCTCCCGCTATCGTCAGGACATGGTCCGCTGCAGATACTGCTGCGGCATATAAAGCGTGCAACCCGTCGGCGGTTTCGAGCACAGACATCCCGGTCAGCCTGTTCATCATGGAGAGCGTTTCCTCATCGATTTGCATGCCGCCCTTCTCCCAGAGCGGCCAGGCGATCGAGCAGGCTTTGCCCTTGCGAAGTCCTGAAGCCGTAAGATCGTTCCGATGCGCTGCGAACGCGTCCATAAACCCATTGGCGGCTGCATAGTCGGCTTGACCGAAATTGCCCAGCGTTCCGGCAAGAGAGGAATAAAGCAGCATAAAGTCGAGCTCCATATGCCTCGTTGAACGGTCCAGATGAATAAGACCAGCCACTTTAGCGGCGAATACCCGATCAATGTCTATTTCCGTTTTTTTCAAGATGAAGCTGTCCGCTCGAGTGCCTGCGCAATGAATGATGCCGGACAAACCGCCATAACGAGCTTCTATCCGTTCGATTGTTTCTTGGATGGCGGAAGCGTCGCTGATGTCCAAGCTGCAGTACTCTGCATGGGCTCCCACCGCTTTCAATTCGTCAAGATGCTTCTGTATCTGTTCATCATGAGCGGAGCGCCCCGTTAGGATCAGGTTCGCACCACTAGTTCGCGCGGCGGCATCTCGCGCAGCGATCATCCCAAGCTTGCCGCAGCCGCCTGTGATCAGATACGTGCCGTTATGTTTCCAAGGTACCGGAACCCCGTTTTTGAGTCCCATTTCCACAAGCCTTTGAACATAACGATTGCCGGCTTCATAACGAATGACGTCATCTTCCGGTTCAGACCCATTCTCTTCGATAATCCCGGCAATGACAGGGCCCGCCGAGTCCTTACCCAGTAAAATCGTCTGCCCGACGACACCGGGTTGTTCAAGAGCAGCGGTCTTTAGCATTCCGCTTAATCCAACCATGAGACGCTGATTGTCGTTGTACGGGAGCACCAATTGAATCAGCGTCCTGCCTTCCGTACCATGAAGTGCGGATTGAAGCTGTTTCAACATCCGTTTGGCATAAAACGTATAACGCGACTCCAACGTCATACTTTCCAGGCCGTCGCCCAATAGATGAACCTCAGCCCCGCCCCCCTGTTGCATGAGTTGATCCGCAAGCGAGCTGTCCGATCCGCCCAACAAGACGATACGCCTGGTATAAGTCACTGTGTTCTCCGTATAGCAAGGCTTCCGTTCCCATATCGGCTGGAACAAAAGCGTTTCCTTAGGGGTTGCAACAGGTTGATCACGAACCTCTTCACCGTCAATCCGTCTGGACGTCAATCCTCTCATCCGTACACAAACGATTCCACTGCTGTCGATAAGCTCGATATCCAGCTTGCGGATCGGGCTCTCCGGTAGAAGACCGCTGCTGAACCGGATCCATGCCCACATCTCTCCTGAACATGGGCCAAGGATGTCCAATTCCTCCAGCACAAAAGGAACGATTGGGCTCACGGACTGCGGCTGCCCCTCCATTGCTTCCAGAACTTGACGGGGAAACAAGCCGATCGTTGCCTGGAAGACGGAATCAATCAAACTCGGATGAAGCACATAATCATGCGGCGTGCCGGCTGCTTCCGCCGGAACAAACACGTTCGCCAAAGCTTGATCGTTGCCGGTATAGATAATTCTGATCCCTCTGTTGCCGGGTCCATACAAAAGTCCGGCTGATTCGAATGCCCGATAGCATTGCTCTCCTGACAGCTTCGGCCCGCTGCATTGTGCTCTTATGACTTCAATATCCATAATCGGGCTCTCTTCGGGCTCCTGAAGCGATACCGTTGCCGTACAATACAAGACCTCATTCTCGTCTTCGCCCTGATTGGTAAAGACCTCGCATGCCAATTCTTCGTCTTCCTTACGGAGCCGAATATGCACCTCGGAGGATGCGTCGTTCATGACAAGGGGTTTTCTCCATACGATCTGATGAAGACGAGTGCCTGCCGAACTTAACAGCTTGCCGGCTGCAGCCTCAGCGGCTGCGCGAATCATTTCGAGGTAAGCGGCGCCCGGCATGATCTTATTTCCATGAACAACATGATCGCTCAGGAACTGCTCCTTACCGGTAAACAGCGAACTGAAACGCAGCTGCGACACGTCCGATGTATTCCGGTGCAGCAGCGGATGAAGAGGCTTCCCGCCCTCTCCTTCCCGAGCAAATATGCTGTCGGTTTCCGGTATCCAGTACCTCTCCTCCGCAAACGGATACGTTGGCAGGCTCATCCGGCGGGGAACCGTATCTTCGTAAAGCAGACGCCAATCGATGCTCAGCCCTTTCACCCACAGACCGAGGATCTTCCCGAATTTCCCTTTTCTCATCCATGCCTTAAACGTCTCCGATAAATCCTCGTCTGTCCGCCACATTTGCATCAGTTCATTAGTCTGGATGTGACCGCGGAAAACGTTGTCCCTTTCTTCGCGATCCGCTAAATAAGCAAGCAGCTTATTCTCCAGCTCTTCGATCGAACCGACGAGCATCGCCAGCCGTTCCTCCATCGCTTCCCGGCCCACTTGGAGGGTGTAGGCCAGATTCTCCAGGTTTGTGTGATCACAGCCTTGATCGCGTATGAAGGACAAGAGACGCTGCGCAACGAGCTGTAGACGCTCTTCGTCGCGCGCTGAAAGTACAATGATAGCCGGATCGTGCCTATGGTAAGTCTGCTTTTCGGCTGTCACATGCTCGTCTGAAATATATTCTTCGATGACGAGATGCCCGTTGGAGCCTCCCGCGCCAAAGGAAGAGAGTCCGGCGATTCTCGGAATTTCCCTTGCAGTCCCGTCTATGGTCAGAACAGGTCGGTTCCAGGCCTCCAGCGTCCGCTGTACCACAAAAGGTGATTGCTCGAAATCGATGTTCGGATTGAGCTCCTCCGCATGCAGAGAAGGCGCCAGTTGACCGTATTTCATCTGAAGCAATACCTTCGTCAAACCAGCAATGCCTGCTGCGCTTTCGCAATGGCCGATGTTCGATTTGGCCGAGCCGATCGCACAAAAGCGATCATCTGCCGTATAGGCGCGGAAGGATTGGCTCAAGCCCGCGATTTCAATCGGATCGCCAAGCGAGGTGCCCGTGCCGTGCGCTTCGATATAGCTAATGGTTCGCGGATCAATACCGGCATCCTTGATTGCCTCGCCAATGACATCGGCCTGCGCAGCCGGACTGGGTACCGAATAGCCGTTTGTCTTGCCGCCATGGTTGATGGCCGTTCCCTTGATAATGCCATAAATGTGATCGCCGTCCGCAATTGCATCTTCGAGCGGTTTCAGCACAGCTGCACCTACCCCTTCGCCGGGTACGTAACCGTCGCCGTCTTTCCCGAAGCTTACGCAGCGACCTTTGCTGGAAACGAATTTGCCTTGGGAAAGGAAAATGTATTTATTCGGGTGGACGGATACGTTGACGCCGCCGGCCACGGCAACACGGCTTTCCCCTTGCCGCAAGCTTTGGCAAGCCAGATGAATGGCTGTCAGCGACGAGGAACACATCGTGTCCACCGCCATGCTTGGTCCTTTGAAATCGCAGAAGTAAGAGACCCGGTTTGCGACAGACGAGGGATTACCGGATAGTGCGATTGGCTTCCCTCGGGCAGTCAACTCCGCGCCATATAGCTGATATTCCTCGTTCATGACGCCAACGAATACGCCAACCCGCTTCGTCTTCCCTTGCCCCTCGGCAGCGAGCGTTTCCCGTGTATATCCAGCGTCTTCGATCGATTCATAGACGCATTGCAGAAACAATCTTTCCTGCGGGTCCATGATCTCGGCTTCACGCGGCGATATATGAAAGAACATCGGATCGAAGCGGTCGACGCCCTCCACAAATCCGCCCCACTTCGTATACACTTTGCCCGGCTTGCTCTTATCCGGGTCATAGTAGACGCTGTGATCCCAGCGGTCGGGCGGAATTTCGCTGATGCAGTCCTGACCGTCACGAAGCTTCTCCCAAAATTGTTCAACATTTTTAGCGCCCGGATAACGGCCGGCTATACCGACGATCGCAATATCGTGTACACGACTTCCGTCCCGTGCTTCTGTCGGCCGCTTGGAGATCGGGCGTGCAGCTTTGCGGCCTGCTTTCTTTGGCTTCAGTAATACGGTAATAGGACTCATGGAATCTTCCGCCGCCATTTTAGCGCCAACTAACTCGGCCAAACGGAAACGATGATGTTCGATGAAAAAAGCCGCCAGTCGACCGATGTTCGGATATTCGAAAAACAATGTTTTCGACAGGGAACCGAAGGATGCTTCCAGCCGGCTGGTGATTTGCATCACCATGACGGAATCGAGGCCGTACGTTTCCATCGGAGCGTCCGGGTCCATCCGGCTGGCGGGCGTGCCGGCCACGGATGATATCAAATTCGTCAAATACGCGACCGCTTTCTCCTGAAGCGCATCGCTTTGATCCCAAGCGGACGGCTCTTTCATACTGCTTTCGAAAGCCTGCACCTTCCCTTCGTTTTGTGCCATCCGCATAAAGACGCGTAACGTTTCTTTCTCACCGTCGATAACGGTGATTTGCGATTTTCCAGCAGCCAAAGCCATGTAAAACGCTTGAATGCCCGTGCTGCTTGCCATTGCTCGCATGCCGCTCTTCTGCTTCAACAGCTTCGCCGTCTCGGCATGAACCTGCATGCCGCCTTCTTGCCACAGCGGCCAACAAATCGACAATGTGCGGCCATGCCGTTGTCCGGCTCCCGCTAACTCGTTACGGTAGGCAGCAAAACGATTCAGAAAAGCGTTGGCGGCCGCATAATCAGCCTGAGCGAGATTGCCTATTACACCTGCTAAAGCCGAGAAAAGTAGGAAGAAATCCAACGGAATATGGCGAGTCGCATCATCCAGATAGACCGTTCCGGATACTTTTGGCCGAAGGACCTGCTGAAGTTCAACCGCGGACTTTTTCTTCAAATAAGCATCTTGAATAACACCGGCGCCGTGCAGGATCCCGTTCAATGTACCGTATTTGCGGCAAATCTCTTGGATCAGCGTTTCCACCGCCTCCGGGCTACCGACATCCGTTTGCCTGTATTCCACCGTCAGCCCTCGATTGGTTAATTGCTCTATCCGTTCGCGCTTGTTTTGGTCCAGCGCTGAACGTCCCGCAAGGATCACGGCAGCGCCACGGGTCCTTCGCGCAATTTCTTCCGCAAATAGCACGCCAAGCCCGCCTGTTCCCCCGGTTATGAGGTAAACGCCGCCATCCTTCCAAGGAACGACTGTAGACGACTCGGGAACCGTTCGCATCTCGCGCCAGCGCAGAATGCTCTGCTGCTCCCTATTCAATCGGATGTGCTGTAATTCTGGGTGCTTTGCGTACGCCGCTAGCAATTGGGCGAGGTGCTGCTCACTCGACTGAGCTTCAAGCTCGATCAGCTGGCCGGCTATTCTCGGCTCTTCCATGGCCGCTGTTTTGAGCATTCCCGACAACCCCGCAGCCAATTGCTGTTGATCGGTATGGCCGATAAGCAGCTGTATCATAGTGGAGCGGTTATCCTGCAGCACTTCCTGTACGATACCGAGCAGCTGTTCTGCATAAGCATGGTAACGCAGGTCGATCTTATCCTGATGTTCGGTCTGCAGGGCGATGCACCGGACGTCATCCCCCTGTCCTTCGATTTCCTTCAGAGCGAAGGCACAGTCTTCAGTAGCGACGACAATTCGGCGCTCATATCGGTGCACAGCTTCGTTTGTACCTATAGAATCCTCCGCCGTTTCCCATATCGGCTCGAACAATAACACCCCCTCGTCCGAGTGAGTGTTGGCTTGTACAGAACGGGCAGCATACCCTTTGATCCGTACGCATAAACGGCCCTGAGCGTCAACCAAATCGATATCAATCTTCTTAATGCCGCCATGCATCCCCGAGTCGTGGCTGAATCGCAAATACGCCCACATCTCGGCATCCATGGCATGTACGATATCGAGCGTTTCAATAGCGAAAGGCAGAAGCGGGCTTAAACGAAGACTGCCATCCAATGGGCTTACGTTATTTTCTCCGAATACAAGACCGGCCATCGATTGGAGTGCGGCATCCAGCAGACCTGGATGCATCGTAAAAGGCTCCACGCTCCCTTGATCAGCAGGCATCGACAGCTTCACCAGCGCAGCCTGTTCTCCAATATGAAGCTGCTCGATGCCCTTGTGGGTGATGCCGTAATGAAAGCCGATCTGTGCAAACGCCTCGTAGCATGCTTCCGACGAAACCGTATGGCGGCATGCCGCTTGCGCCTCCCGCACATTCAGCCGCTCCTCCGGCGCGGCTGCCGTCCACCTTCCCGAACCTTGAAAATGAACAACCGCTTCTTCCCTGTCTTTATCCCCCGACAAGCTGTATACCTCGAACGTAATTTCCTCATTCTCTCCGGAAGCGAGCGCGATGTGAAGGACAACCGGTTCATCCCGCGCAATGAGGGGTTGTACCCATCCAACATGCTTCAGCTGCAGGATTCGTCCGTCGTCAGCAGCCGATTCAGTTGCAAGCCGTACGGCTGCATGAGCCATTTCCAAGTAAGCGGAGCCGGGAAAAATCTTCTGGCCGTTTAGCACATGGTCCGTGAAGAAGGGCTCATCGCCCGTGAATACGGAGCTATACCGCTGCTCCGTAAGCGTCGACGTATTGCGGTGCACCAGCGGATGAAGAACTTCCGATTGCTGCCGTTCTTCCCGCTTCACCGACTCACTCACTCCGCTAAGCGGCACCCAAAATCTCTCCCTTGCAAAGGGATACACCGGCAATGAAATCCGTCTGTATTGACTGGCTGTAAACAGCTTGTCATACGCCAGCTCATATCCTTGCTGATACAAGCGGGCAATCCTTTCTAACATCTCCGGCTTATCGAGCTCCGAATTACGCCATTCCATAATGCACACCAGACCCTCGTTCTTCTTGATCGCATCCTCCTGCAGTTCCCATTCGTGCACGACCGACGCAAAGAGGCCTGGCGCGCTCCCCTCAAGGAGCCAGCGGTTCAGCACAGCGACAAGGGCAGTCACATCCTCGATGATACAGGCCAGCCGATGCGGCAAATGCTTACGTCCGATCAGCAGTGTATAGCTCATATCCCCGATATCCGCTTCGGGATGCTTGCCGCAGTAAGCGATAAGCTGCTCCGCCTGCTGACGTAGCTGCGCGTCGGAATGCGCCGACAGCACCAGCAGATGACTGCGCGTTGGCCTTGGCTGACGATCTATCGTCGGCGCTTCCTGAAGGACCATGTGCACATTCGTCCCGCTGAAGCCGAATGAACTGATCGCCGCGAACCGGCTTTCACCCGGCTCAGCAGGCCATTCCTTGAGGCGGGTGTTGACGTAGAAGGGGCTTCCCTCCATTCGGATATTCGCATTGCCCTTCTGATAATGAAGAGATGGCGGAAGCTTTTTATATTTCAATGACAGCATCAGCTTGATCAACCCCGCGATGCCCGCTGCAGCGATCGTATGGCCGATCGTTGTCTTGATAGAGCCAATCGCACAGTATTCCGTTTTGGCTGTGTAATGTCTAAATGCGCGCGTCAACGCCTCATGCTCGATGGGGTCGCCAAGCTTAGTACCGGTGCCGTGTGCTTCTACCAGTTGAATGCGCCCGGGATCGATGCCGAATTGTTCATACACTTCGCGCTCGAGCTCTTCCTGTGCAGCGCCGCTCGGTGCCGTAATCCCGTTGGTCGTGCCGTCCTGGTTCATGCCCGATCCGGCAATGACACCGTAGATATGGTCTCCGTCGGCAATCGCATCGCTTAACCGTTTGAGAACAACCGCACCGGCGCCCTCTCCCGGCACAAAACCGTCCGCCCGTTCATCAAACGTATAACAGCGCCCGGAAGCAGACAGCATGCCTGCCCGCTGTGCACTGTCGTGGAAAGTCGGGGTAGACTGAATGAACACACCCCCGGCCAAGCTCATATCTGTCTCACGCGCCCACAGTCCCTGACATGCAAGATGAACAGATACGAGTGAGCTGGAGCAGGCGGTATCGACTGCTATCGCCGGGCCTCTCAAGTTCAAATAATACGAAATTCGGGCAGCTACGATAGCACCGGCATTTCCCCACATCGCCTGCGCCGGGGGATTGTCGCCGAGCAGATGCATATAATCGCCGATATTGTACCCGACATAAACGCCGCACCGGCGGCCTTCCATTGCCGATCCGGCATAGCCGGCGTCCTCCAGCGCTTTCCAGGACTCCTCCAGAAACAACCGCTGCTGAGGATCCATGTAAACCGCTTCCGTTCCCGAAATATGAAAAAAGTACGGGTCGAACTCGTCATAATCATCAAGTAAGCTACCATAGCGAACGATATTGGAGTCCGACTGTTTCCATCGCGTGATTTCCCCGACCAAATCCGTTCCACTGGCCAAATGCTCCCATAATTCTTCCATGCTACGGGATTTGGCAAACCTTCCGCTTATGCCGATGATGGCAATCGGCTCCTTATGAGCCGGCCCTTGGGCTCGTGCATCCGCCTTCTGGAACGCAGGGGGCGATTCGACTTCGTTCAGCCTAACAGCCGCCTGCGGCGCTATGCGGTCCGCAGCTCCGAAGACCCGGGAAACGGCTTCGCCGTGCTCAGCCAGCAAATAGCCTGTAAACTGATTAATCGAGCTGTATGTAAACAGAACGGTCGTCGGCAGCTCCAGTCCAAGCTCCTCATTAACCAATTGGATTAAGTGAACGCTCGTAATGGAATCCAGCCCGTAATCGGCAAAAGCATGGTTCGGAGCGATCTGATCGCGGTCAACCTTAAGTGCTGTCGAGATGTGCTTTCTAAGCATGAGCTTGACAGCTTGCACGTATCTGTCATTGTCCTGAGCAGTCCAATCCGCTTTCGGTTCCACTTTTCCGGTATCATCTGCCGTTGTGGAGACAATCATCGCCGCAGCGGTATCCATATTCGACCCAGTTCGTTTTGCTGACGATGTGCCGGATTTTCGTACAACGCCATCGCTCTGGCAAGCGATAATCTGCTGTCCCAAGTTCCGGGATGCCTGCGCCGGGAAATAAACCGACTGGAACCCCTCCTGCTCCAAAACTTTCGTCCAGGTCTCCGAAGTTAAGGCGGGCGAACCCGGAATGCGCAGCCAGTCGTCCTCATAGAGCCACCAGCCATCCAGAAGACCGAATGTCAGGTGAGCGAAGAGCGTATTGTTGCTCATCTCATTTAGCAGCAATAAACCATTTTTTTTCAGTGCAGATTTAACGGTGCGCAGCGTAAGCCGAATATTTTTTGTCGCATGCAGCACATTTGACGCGATGACCATATCGAATGTGCCTGACGAAATCCCCTGTTCCTCCAAGGGCTCTTCAACGTTCACGATCCGGCAGCTTAAATAGGGAACTGCCGGTCCGTATTGTTCTTGTGCACGGATAAGAAGTGCTTTCGATAAGTCGCTGTAAACGTACTCCGCGATCTGTACCCGATAAGGCTCCAGCTTGCGGAAGACCATCTCGCTCGTACCGCCCGTTCCCGCTCCCAGCTCAAGAATGCGCATCCGTTGCCCTTGACCCAGACTTTTTACATATGCGGCCGCTGTATTGGCCAACACCTCGTTAAAGTAATCCGATACCGGATTATATTTATAGATGCCTTCGACAAGCTCCATCGAGCCGTTTGGAAACAGAACGTCAGTGGCGGAGGTCCGGCCGGTCAATATCGCCGGAAGCGCCCGAAGCGCTGTTTCCAACAGGTTGACTTGGGCATGTAAATTAGGATTGTGCAGCCATTCCTTCTTGGCGGCCGCCCACTCTTCCCACACCTCGTTCAGATGAACAGGAGGAGCTGCTTTCGCAAGGCCCTGTCCTTGTGGCAGCCTGATATACCCCTGTTCGGTCAGCTGTGTCAGGCTCTCTTTAAGCCAGCTTCCATAGCGCGAATGCACCTTGGCCTTCAGAGCGTCCAAGTCAAACGGATGCTGTGTAAACTGTCCGAGTTCCCACAGCTGCCCCCACAGCAATTTATAGGTTAACGCGTTTAATTGATCCAAGACGAACAGGCCCCTTTCTTATGGCGTGATTTCCGATCGTCCGACAAAACGGGACACAGCTTGTGCCATCTGGTTCAACGTCGTCCAATCTGTGAAAGCCTGCATTTCCACTTCCATCATGAAGCTTCTGTTAAGCTTGCTTAAAAGCTCGGCCAGCTGGACCGTATCCAATCCGTATTCCGCAAACTCAGCGTTCGGGTCGATTTCGTCGGGATGGACGTCCAGCAAACGGGACGTTTCCCCGATCAAATCATGCAAAATCAGTTCGGCTTGACCGTACGGCCCAACCGCTTGGCCTCGTTCTATGTTCATACCGGCAATGAGATCAGGAAGTGCCGGCAGCTCCACCATTGACCTGTAATCGCCGCTGAAGCCCGGGGTGTCGAACATGACGTCTATTAGCCTCTCCGAAGCAAAGCCTGCTTCCATGACACTCTTCGAGGCTTTAATAAATGCCATCTGCTCGATCGGACTTGCAAGCAGCGTCTCCAACGCCTCCATCGCATCGGCAGGCGTTATCGAACCGATGCCGTCACGCACCATTCTTGCCCGATAATCGTCCGAAGCGACAATGCCCGCACTTCCCCAGTAACCCCAATTCATTATCTTCATCGCACACGGCCAGTCACTGGCCAAACGGATCGCGAAGGCATCCTTAAACGTGCAGCCTGCTGCATAATTGCTTTGACCCGCTCTTCTGGCGAAGGACATCATGCCTGAGAAAAACAAAACAAAATCAAGCGGCTCTCTGCGGAATATTTGCGCTAGCCGTACACTGACGTCAATCTTGGCTCCAAGCCCTGCCCGGAAGTCGTCCTCCTGCATATTGGCGAGACTATGGTCTCGCAGGACGATTGCAGCATGAACGACACCATGAATGGCGCCGAAACGTGCTTTGATGACCTGATAAGCATGATCCAGCGCTTGGGCATCCGCTGCGTCCGCCTCTATATAGAATGGCTTTGGCCCCGTAGTGGACACCCGTTCGATTGACGCGCTGATCGACTCATCCTGCCTACGGCGTCCAAGCCAGACTATCTGGGCCTGATAGCGGCGGATCATGTACGCCGTCCAGACTTCACCTATACCCCCGGCCCCGCCAATAACGACGTAGACGCCGCCTTTCCGGTAACCGTTGTGCTGCATGCCAGAGGCGAGATTCACGGGAGCCAACCTTTGACACAGCCATTCCCGTCCCCTTAAGCACCACGTGTTTCCTTCCTTATCCGGAGGAAGCGTCAACAGCGTTTCAATTGAAGTCTCCCAGCCGGGCTCCAAATCCAGTAAACGAATCTGCCAATGGGGATATTCTTTTGCAAGCGCACCTATCAGTCCATGCACACTCGCATGAACGGGATTTATCCTGTCCCCCGTGTATGCCCGCTGGGTTTGGAAGGTGAGGACATCGACACTCAGCCTTTTCCCGCCATATCCGGCGTGCAGCAACGCCTTGATCAAGCGGAATAACAAAAGGACACCACCCTTTTGCTTGGCAAGGAGTGAATCGTCATGAAGCAAAAATTCGGAAGGCGGCGCAAGCCAAAATAAATGATCGATGACGCCGAATCGTGCCAGCACCATAGCGATCTGCTCGATATCATCCTCTTCACCCACGTTGACTGTAAAGGCGTTCGGATAATGAACCAAGAGAGCATCCCGGCTTTCAGCCGTTCCTCCGATGATCACAACGCTTCGGCTGTTCGCTCCGGGGTACGCAGGCCCGGATTCAACAGGCACAGGCTCCCAAACAGGTGTAAGCAAAACATGTTCAAACGCTTCCGGACGGTTCTGTGGTTCGCGGATAAAGCGCTGCTTCTCAGCTGCCAAGTCTGGACTAGCTTCAGCTTCCTTCTTCTTGCCGCTGCCCGGCAGCCAGTACGTTTTGCGTTCAAAAGGATAACCCGGTAAACTCACTCGCCTAGCTGGCTTGTTCTCATACATCCGGGTCCAGTCTACCTTCAGACCCTTCACCCATAATTGCCCAAGCCTGTCAACATTCTGGAGCTCGATCCAACGGCTTACACGGCTTGCAAGATCGTCTTCCGCTCCGATCGAGGCCAACTGCTCCTTATCCGATTTCGCATGGCCGCGGTATATCGAACCGTCATCCGACGTCTTATTCAAAAAATTTCGTAAGCGAAGGGATAACTCTTCCTTCGAAGCCGTGGTAAAAGCAAGCCTTTCATCCATCGCCTCGCGGCCGATCTGAAGCGTATAAGCGATTTCCGCCAATTCCGCATCCGCCAATGATCCGCTGTCCAAAGCCGAAAGCAGTCTCTCCGCCTGAATACGCAGCCGTTGCTCGTTGGCGGCCGACAGCAGAATAAGCATCTCTTCACTAGCGGATGTTTTTTTTCGAGCTTCACTCACAGGCGGAATATACTCCTCGAGCACAATATGCGCATTGGCGCCGCCTGCGCCAAAGGAAGAAATGCCCGCAATTCTCGGATACTCTTCCTCTTTGTCGTTCAGGCGAACGACGGGTCTATCCCAATCCGCCAGCTCCTGCTGGACCATAAAAGGCGTGTTTTTCATCGGAATATTCGGGTTTAGTGTACGCGCATGCAAGCTCGGTACGAGCTTCCGATGCTTCATTTGCAGCACGATTTTCGTTACGCCGGCCACACCTGCCGCCGCCTCAAGATGACCGATATTCGATTTGACCGAACCGATCGCGCAATATTGGTTATCCTGCGTATCTTGACGGAACGCTTGCGTCAGCCCGGTAATTTCAATCGGATCACCCAGCTTGGTGCCCGTACCGTGCGCTTCGATATAGCTTACAGTTCTGCTGTGAATACCGGCTTTGTCGAGCGCTTGCCGGATCAGCTGTCCCTGGGCATTCGGATTTGGAACGGTGTAGCCATTTGTTTTGCCGCCATGATTCACGCTGGTGGCTCTGATCACGGCATGAATCCGGTCACCGTCGGCAATGGCTTGCGACAGCCGTTTCAGCAGCAAAACACCTACTCCTTCTCCAGGAACGAAGCCGCTGCCGCCGCTGCCGAAGCTTCTGCATTTGCCGTCGGTGGACAGCATCCCATGAGCGCTAAGCTCGATATAATTAGACGGATGAAGATATAAGTTGACGCCTCCGGCGATTGCCAATTCGCATTCCCCGCGCAAAATATGCTCGCAAGCTTCATGAATAGCGGTTAACGAAGAGGAGCACATCGTATCGATTGGCATGCTCGGACCATTGAAGTCAAATAAGTACGAAACTCGATTGGCCACGGAGCTAAAAGACGTAAAGGGAAGCATGCGCTCTCCCTGTTTTCTGAACTCAGGCCCGTATAGATTAAACCCTGTTTTCGTTATTCCGGCGAAAACGCCGACTCGGCCGCCGTACTGCGAAGCCAGATGCTCTCTCGTGCAGCCAGCATCCTCAAGCGCATGCCAGCAGCTTTCGAGAAAGAGCCGTTCCTGAGGGTCCATGCAGGATGCCTCCAGCGGCGATATTTTAAAGAAGAGCGGATCAAAGCTTGTCGCATGCTCCAGAAATCCGCCCCACTTGCTATAGCTTTTCCCCTCGGCGACCGCAATCTCCGAATTGGGCTCATAGAAACCTTCGACCGGCCAACGACCCCCGGGAATTTCGGTTATGCAGTCCATGCCTGCGGCAAGATTTCGCCAAAACGCGTCCAAATCTTCGGCCTGCGGATATCTGCCGCTCATCCCGATAATCGCGATCGGTTCCTTCTCTGCCGGCTGACCGCTCTTGCCGGCATTGCCGGACGATCTGCTGACCGTTTGAACACTTTCAACGATCGGTGACAAACGGGGCGTCACATCGGAGGACGAAGCTGTCGCTGCGTTATTTTTCTCCTGTGTATCTTTCTCGGCCAGTCCAATCCAATTGAGACATTGATGCGGATACGTTGCGGTCAAATAATCGGCTACGCCTCTTAGTGTCTTGAATTCGTAAAACAGCGTTTTGGAAAGCTCACCGAAGTCATTCGCGAGATTGCGGTTCAACTCGGTAATCATAATCGAATCGATGCCATACGTTTCCAACGGTTCATCTGGATCAATGCTGTCCGGATTGAGCCTCGTATAGCCCGAGAACAAATGAATCAGCCGTTTCAGGGTCCGCTTGTCCAAATTTGGATCCAGACTGACTCCTTCGACAAGATCGGCCGAAGAGCGACTTCGGTCATTTTCTACAAATCGGGTTAGCTTAGCACCAGCACCGTAGAGTACCATGGCCCGGCTCCCTCCGCTTGCAAGCGCAGCGTAGAATGCACGGATGCCGATCGTTCCCGGCATCGCCGCCATCCCGGTCTCACGTTCCAATGCTTCCTCGGCTCCGGGTTCGAGCTGCATCCCGTTCGATCTCCAGAGCGGCCAGTTGATTGCGATCATTCCTGACCTGTTGCGGTCCGTCTGTTGTCTCCATGCGGTATAAGCATCCATAAAGCCATTCGCCGACGCATAGTCTGCTTGGCCGGCATTGCCATATACACCTGCTACGGATGAGAAGACGGCAAACACGTCCAGCTTGATATCCTTGCTAGACCGATCCAAATGAACGAGTCCCTTCACCTTCGGACCGAGCACCTCGATAACCTGATCACGCGTTTTGCGGTACAAATATTCATCGCGGATGATACCTGCCGCATGTAGAATCCCATTCAAGCCGCCATATTGATTCCGAATTGCATCGATCAATGCAGCAACTTGACGTTCTTCGCTTAGATCAACTTGCCTATATTCAACCTTAGCGCCAAGAGCCGCCATCCGTTCGATTCGGCCGGATGCTTCGTCATTCAGCGTTGCCGATCGTCCGATTAGTATAAGAACAGGCAGGCTCACCTGCCTTGCGATTTCCTCAGCAAATAACAGGCCGAGTGCGCCCGCTCCGCCTGTTATTAAATAGATGCCGCGGTCTTTCCATGGCATTCGCACCTGCTCCTGCAGGATCGTCTCCTTCTTCCACGCGGAACGGTAACAGCGACCACGCTGGGATTGGACAACACTTGTGCTGCCGCCCCCCCAAGCACCTGCCTCGAGCGCACCGGCAATATCTCTCTTATCATTGTCCGACCATTCGAGACATTCTACCGTGAGCTTCGGATTTTCTGCACGTGCGGTTAACAGTACGCTGTATAATCCGACAAGCCATGGCGACTCCTCTTTATTTGCGATGAAAAGCTGCACAAGCGTTTCCCGGCCAGTGTGATTATGCAGAAGGCGCTGGAGGCGGTCGACGATTTGGAGTGTATAAGCCTCATACCGCTGCTCGATCGGCTGCTCTGAGAATTCAAGAACAAGCCATTCGGCTTTGCCTGTCATGCATTCTAATTTATCTGCGCGGACCTCGATCGACTCGCCAAATATGATCAATCGGTCCTGATTGAGCCCAGGGGAGTCCGATGGAAACTTTGCAATTTCCTCTTCGGACGGCCGAAAAAGCAGCACGCCGTATTCATCATTTGCTTCGGATGGGGCGCTCTGCTTATACTTGTTCAACATTCGAAGGGCCTCCGGCTTGGACAGACGGCCCTCTTGGACTCCACTCAACACATCTTGCAAAAAATCTCTCATATTGACCTCCCGGTTAGAAGCCTACTAAGACAAAGATGATAGGATTCGTTCCGCTTTCTGGACGGCGGTCTCCAACGTTATGGTTTCGTCGAGAAACTGATCTAGAAGATCACTGAAGCCGTCTTCATCCGTCTTCGCCTCTTCCCGTTGCTCCGCTTTCTTTACCCAATGGCTTTCTTTGGCAAAGGGGTATGTCGGCAATGGAATCCGCTGCTGCTCCCCTTCCAGGAACAGCTTGCGTAAGTCCAGCGGATAACCGTGAACAAAAAGCTCGGCACAAGCCAGCAGATGCTCTCGTGCCAGGCCGTCGACATTGTCTCGGTATGCCTGGATGCTTTGATTTACTTCGTCGATTCGCCGCTCTTCTTCATCCCGCACCCCGGCAGGCTGCAGCTCTGCTTGGACAACGTCTTGCGCATGGCCGTTATCCAACCATTCGCCAAGCCGTTCGAGTAGCTCATGCCGGGAGGCGGCGACGCATGCAAATCGGTGCTTCATGTGCTTACGTCCTGCCAGCAGCGTAAAGCTGACCGCTGCGCAGTCCAACTGCGGGGAGTGTCTGCAGTGCTCAGCTAGCTTTTCAACCTGTTGGCGCAGCTGTACCGCGGTCCTTCCCGACAGCACGAACAAGTACGCGGATCTCGCCTCCGGTCTGCGAACCGGCTGAGGAGCTTCCTCAAGAACAAGATGCGCATTCGTTCCACTGAATCCGAATGAGCTGATGGCCGCCATTCGTTTCGTTCCCTCGCCAAGTGTCCAATCCCTAAGCTCCGTATTGACGTAAAAGGGACTATTTTCGAAAGCAATGCTTGTGTTGCCCTTTTCAAAATGGAGGGAAGGCGGCAGCTTTTTGTGACGCAATGACAGAATCACTTTCAACAAGCCCGCAATGCCTGCGGCAGCAGCCGGATGGCCGAGATTCGATTTAATCGAACCGACAGCGCAATAGCGGTTATCTTCCGTGTAATGTCGGAACGCCCGGGTCAGCGCCTGAAACTCGATCGGATCTCCCAACTTCGTTCCCGTTCCATGCGCCTCCACCAGCTGAATATGGCGCGGATTGATGCAGAAGGTATCATACACATGCCGCAGCAGGCGCTCCTGTGAATTCGCACTTGGTGCCGTAATGCCGTTTGTCGTGCCGTCCTGATTGATGCCGCTGCCGCGGATCACGCCATAAATATGATCGCCGTCGGCAAGCGCATCCTTCAAACGTTTGAGAACAACCGCACCAGCGCCTTCTCCAGGCACGAAGCCGTCGGCCCTTTCGTCAAAAGCATGGCATCGGCCTGTAGGAGAAAGCATACTGGCACGATTGGAGACGGTATAAAATTCAGGCGTTGATTGGATGAATACGCCGCCCGCGAGCGCCATGTCCGTTTCCCTTGTCCACAGGCTTTGACAGGCAAGATGAATCGCAACCAGCGAACTGGAGCAGGCTGTATCCACCGTTACCGCAGGCCCCTGCAGGTTCAGGTAATAAGCGATCCGTGCAGGTATGACGGATCCTGCATTGCCCCAGAACGCCTGAGCCGGCGCTTCGTCTCCAAACAATCTCGCGTAATCGCTGCCGCAGCTTCCGACATAGACGCCGCATCGCCGCGTATGCTCTCCCGGTCCCGCGTATCCAGCATCCTCCAGCGCCTTCCACGATTCCTCGAGAAAGATGCGCTGCTGAGGATCCATGTAATCGGCTTCCATGCCAGTGATGTTAAAGAAAAGCGGATCGAAGCAATCAATTGAGCTTAGAAAGCTTCCATGACGGCAGCTTTTGACCCCTTCCGGATCCGAGCCGCTCCCACGGAGTTCCCAGCGCGTCACTTCTTCTACCAGATCGGTCCCTGCCTCAAGATGCGACCATAGCTCCTTCACCGAATCCGAACGAGCAAAACGGCCGCTTATCCCGACAATGGCCACCGGTTCTAAAGGCGTTGGAACCTGCGGCATGCTTGCATTCTCCATAGCAGAAGAACTGGCTTCGGGTTCGGACAGGTAATCGCCTCCGGGTATACGCACCACAATCTTGCCGATATTTTTCCGGTTCTCCAACTGACGATAGGCTTCTTTAAAATCAGAGAGCGCGTAAACGCCGCCGATTGTCGGCCGTATGACCCCTTGCCTAATCAGAGCTGTCAACTCGTCCCAATAAGCTTGTATCGCAGCTGGTTGTTCGGCTGACAACGCTCTTAAGTCAACGGAATGGAACGCCCTGTTCTCGTTCAACAGCGACAAGTCGATGCTCCGCGCGGACTTCAGCGCGGTTAAGGCGAGCTCAATATACCGGCCTCCCGGCGCCAAACACCGGAATCCTTTCGACATCGCGTCCCCGGACAGTGTGTTCACAACGATCTGTACCCCTTGTCCGTCCGTAAGCCTCTTGAGCTCCTGCTCGAAATCGTCTTCCCTGTAATTGATAAGCTTTGAAACACCAATACCTGCAAGATAGTCCAATTTTTCCTTGGAGCCTGCGGTAGCGTATATTTCCGCGCCGTAATGACGGGCTAACTGTACGGCCATCAAGCCGATTCCTCCCGCCGCCGTCTGAACAAGGACCTTGTCGCCGGGTTTGACTGCCGCTTTGCGAAAAGCGTCCATCATCGTAAGGCCGACTGCCGGCAGCGAACAAGCTTCTTCGAAGGACAGAAAGTCAGGCTTTGGAAGAAGCGACTGCTCCGAGCATACGATGTAGGTCGATTGCGCGCCTATATTCCCCCCTCCGATCACAACCACTTGATCACCACGCCGGACGGAGGTCACCGCTTTACCTGTATCGATGACAACACCACTTGCCTCAAAGCCGGGTGTAAAAGGAAAAGGCGGCATCACTGGATACAGTCCTTTGGCACAAAGCAGATCGCCAAAGTTCAATGAAAAGGCGCGTACCTCAACCAGCACATTATGCTCCGTCAGCGGCGGCACTGCCGATTGTTTCAATTGAAGCTCGTCGATACCGCCGGGGCGTTCAACGACTATATGATGGCGTACCCGCGGCTTCTGACTCTTTCCCGCCAGTTCGAAGGCAGCTACATCTTCTGCGGCTCGATACCCGTCCTCCGATGCTCCCGGCGCCGGGGCCCGTTCTTCAGCCATGACCTGCGGCGGGGATTGGGCTGCGTTTTTATCCTGCTGCCGGTACTTACTCAGCAGTTCCTGCCGATGCTCGCGAAGCAGCCAATCGGATAGCCGCTCGACGCTGTTATAGTCAAAAATGATCGTCGTCTGCAGCTGCGTATCGCAGTGCTCATTAATGATGTTTATGAGGTTGACCGCAATGATGGAATCGACACCGTAATCCGAGAAGCTCCGATCGTCCTGGATTCGGCCTGCATCGATTTGCAGTGCATCCGCCACCGCTGTTCGAATAACGGTTTGGATAAACGAGCCGAGTGCCCGGTCCGTAACGTCACCAGCACCGTTTGTGCCGCTTGTGGACGGGCTGATCGGGAGCGGCTCCTGCCCCTGGAAATCCGACGGAACGCTCGCGCAACCGCTTAGGTACTGCCGGTACACGCCGTCGCTCTCCGCAGCAATGACAGCGGCGCCGAGAAAATGACCTTTCCGTGCCGGATAGAAGATGCTCCGGAAACCTTCCTCCGCCATAAGCCGCTGCCACATTTCCGTAGTTAGCACCGGACTGCCGGGAATGCGTACTTCGGCATCCTCATGCAGCCACCATCCTTCCAATAACCCGAAAGTAACGTGCATGAACAGGCGGTTTGCATGGATCTCATTGGTCAGTAATAACCCGCCCGGGCGCAGGGCTGCCTTTGCATGACGCAACGTACGGCTTATCCGTGCAGTGGCATGGAGCACATTCGTTGCTATGACAAGATCAAAGCTTCCTTCTTCAATCCCTTGCTCGGCAAGCGGACGTTCAATATCGACCATTTTGCAGGACAAGTAAGGAGCCTGCGCCCCATACGCCTGCTTTCCGTGAATCAGAAACGCCTTTGATAAATCCGTGTAAAGGTAGTCGTCCATGTGGGATTGATACGGTTCTAAGCGCTTGAGTACAACCGCACTCGTCCCTCCCGTACCTGCTCCGATCTCCAGGATTCGTATCTTGGCCGACTTGTCCAGCGCCAAGCGTTCCTGCACATAAGCCACCGCCGTATCCGCAAGCGCTTCATTGAAAAAATCAGCCATCAGATTGTTTTTGTAAACAGACTCCACCAATCCGAAGGAACCGTTCGGGAAAATAACATCCGTTGCCGGTAATTCCCCGACCAAAATGCGCTGGAGGGCGTGCAACGTTTTTTCTGCCAACTCGGCTTGTGTATTCATATTGCCGTTGCTCTTCCATTCGCTTCTCATCTGGTACCATTGACGCCACTCTCCATCCAGATCCAGAGAGCGTGTGTCCAATATGCGCAGCGTACCGTCCTCGCGCCGAATATAACCGGCCCGTTCGAAGGCGGCTATGGTTTCTTGATGCCATCTGTAGTAGGCCGGCAGCATCCCGGACGCACCGTCTTCAACACTACTAAGCCAGCCGCTTTCTCTGTAGATCGCCCACATCAATTTGCAAATGGCAGCGTCCAGCAACGCCATGGGGTGCCCCATATCGGATTGTATACGGCCAAGTCGCGAATCATCTGCTTCCTGCATGCGGTTTCGAATTCCTGGAAGCAGTGAGCTGCGGTCAGCCTGCATGACTAGACGTTCATCATGCAGCAATCCTGCAAGCGGCACCGGCTTTGTCATCTTCAGCATCACCAGTTGTTCCAATGGTCCTACAAGCAGCAATTCCAGCGCGGCCATTGCCTCGTCTGGTTCAATGGAAGCTACGCCAAGCGAGGCCATTTTCTTCCGGTACTCCTCCGAGGCAACGACGCCTACGCTTCCCCAATAACCCCAATTCATCACCTTGACCGGGAAGGGCAGCTCCTTGCCAAGCCGATGGGCAAAAGCATCCTTGAAGGTGCAGCCGGAAGCATAATTACTTTGACCGGCCGGTTTGGTATACGAATTAATGGAAGAAAAGAACAGCATAAAATCAAGCTGTTCAGTCGCGAATACTTGTGCCATCCGAGTGCTGATATCCACTTTCGCCGACAGCGCCGCGCGGAAGCGTGCTTCATCCATGTTTGCCAAGCTTTGATCCAGCAAGACGATAGCGGAATGGATGACGCCATGGATCGCGCCATAGCGTGACTTCACTTCGTCAACAGACCGCTGCAAAGACTGTTTGTCTTTGGCATCGGCCGAAATATACCACGGCTCTATCCCATAAGCCGCACCCAGTCGGTCAATCTTAAGCTGAATGGTTTCATCCAGCGATTTCCGGCCAATCCAAACAATTCGTCCTCTATATTGGCGGATCATATATTCGGTCCACGCCTCGCCGATCCCGCCTGCACCGCCGATGACGACATAAACACCGCCTTGACGGTAAAGGCTTTGTTTCGGTACGGCTGCGGCTACCGGAAGTATTTGTTGACGATACCATCGGTTATCCCGATAGGCCCATACGTGGCCTTCCGGGTCAGCAGGCAGACGGAACAATTGATCAAACGAAAGGCTGCCGCCTGCTTCCAAATCGGCAACCCGTATCGCCCATAGCGGATATTCCTTGGCGATCGCGCCGGCCAATCCGTGTACACTGGCAGCGGAAGAACGCACGGCGTCATCGCGTTGGACCGAAACGGCTTGCTGGGTGATGAAGCTCAAGGCGATACGCTTGCTCCCATACCCCAGCGCCAATAAGGCCTTTACGAGTCGAAACAGATGAAGGACGCCCTTTTCCTGTTCTTCGATGGGAGCATCCGAAGCGGCAACTCCGGCCGGTTCCCGTGCCGCAATCCACAACAGATGCTCGAATTCGCCGCACGCCCTTAATTTGTGGGCCATCTCCTCGATCGTATCCGAAGCCTTCAGGATGATGCTCGGCGCTACCGGCCACTCATGCTGATTTTCACGAACGGCCGCGCTTTCGTCTTCCGCAATGATTACGGTTCGGTTCGGCGGCTGGACGCCGCTTGTTTCTAATTCCACCTCGTCCCAGACGTAAGTCAGCAAATCCGACAAGGTCTGGTCAGACTTCCCGGAAGCATAATCCGTGTTCGACGACATCGCGTTATCTGTCGCGTTCCGATCCATCAAACGGGACGAGAATCCCTTTATTGCCACGCATACGGTCCCTTGTTCATCACACAGATCGATATCAAGCTTATGAATGTGGCCGTCTGCAGCCTCGCCGCGTGTTGGCCGAAGCCAAGCCCACATAACCGTTGCGCAGCGGTCAAACAGCTCAAGCTCATCGATTGCAAACGGGAGCTTCATCTTGTTCTCTTCCGTCCTGTCCATAAAGACAACCGCCGCTTGCAGAGCGGAATCCATCATGCTTGGGTGCATCGTGTAGCGATCCTGCGTACTCTGAACGCTCGCGGGCAGCAAGAGCTTGGCGAGTACGCCCTCCGGCCCTGTGTAAACCTCGTCCAATCCTCTTTGCCCGGAACCATATTGAATACCCATTCGTTCAAATGCCTCGTAGCAGCTCTGAACGGACCGCTTCTGCGTCAGCGTAGTTTTCAACGCTTCAAGCAACACCACAGGTCGTTCCCGCATCTCGAAAAATGCTCCTGCCCCTTGACAATGGAGAACGCTCTCTTTCTCGATTTGGCTCGTAATCCGATAGCTGACGTCTCCGCTTTGTTCCCGCTTCACCCCGATCCGAACGTCCAAAGGCTTGGCAGCCACAGTCATGGGCCGTGCCCAAACGACTCGTTTCAGACGGATCCCGAGACTGCTCTCCCGCTCACCGCCCGCCATCATCCGAATCGCGGCTTGAGCCATCTCCAAATAGGCGACACCGGGCATAACCGGTTCGCCGTTCACGACGTGATCCCTGATGAAGAATTCCTCACCTGTAAAGGTCGAGCTGTATTTCATGTCCTGGAAATCCGATGTATTTCTTTGTACCAATGGGTGGAGTACGGCTTGCTTTGTCACATCACTTTCCGTCTGCGCATCCGCATGCGGTTTGACTTCCGGCACCCAATACCGTTCATCGGCAAAAGGATAGGTAGGCAGCGGAATTTTGAAATTCCTTCCCTTCGCGAACAGCTCGTGATAATCAAGCTCATAACCTTGTACGTAAAGCTCGGCTATCGATGACAAACGTTCCATATAGTCTGCGGCGCCGTCCGCATGCTGCAGCTCGCGAATGCACTGGTTTCCATACCGTTTCAAAGCAAGCTGCTGCCGCGCTCCATTGGCGTCTAACTCGGACTGGAAAATCCGAGGCGTGGCCTCACTGCCGATCCACGAAGACAGCAAGGACGCTAATTCACGGGTATCACGGACGACAAGCGCCAGTCTGTGATGGAAGTGTTTCCGCCCTGTAAGCAGCGTAAAGCTTATGCTGCCGCAATCGGCGCCAGCGTTGGCTAAAACGTAATCCAGAAGCTGTTCCGCTTGCCGGCGCAGCTGCTCCTGCGTACAAGCCGACAAGACGATCAGGAAGCCCTGCCGTTTGACGGACTTACGATCGATTGCAGGGGCTTCTTCGACAACAAGATGCGCGTTCGTCCCGCTGAACCCGAACGAGCTGACGGCTGCGCGGCGCCTGCTTCCTGCTTCGGCCTCCCAGCTCCTCAGCTCGGTATTGACATAAAACGGACTTTCTTTAAAATCAATGCCGGGGTTGCCGTTACTAAAATGCAAGGACGGCGGCAGTTGCTTATATTTGAGCGCCAACAGTACCTTGAGTAAGCCGGCAATACCCGCAGCGGCTGCGGCATGGCCCATATTGGTCTTGACGGAGCCGATGGCGCAGTACTCCCGCCGCTCTGTATAATGACGAAATGCATTCGTCAGAGCTTGATATTCGATCGGATCGCCCAATCGCGTGCCGGTTCCGTGTGCTTCGACCAGCTGTATACTTTCTGGGTCAATGCCGAATGAATCGTAAACATCCCGTTCGAGACGCTCCTGGGATAACGCGCTTGGAGCCGTAAGACCGTTCGTTGTACCGTCCTGGTTTATGCCTGAGCCTTTGATGACACCATAGATGTAATCACCGTCGGCCTGGGCGTCACGGAGCCGCTTCAGAACGACAGTCCCCACGCCTTCACCGGGTACAAAGCCATCTGCCCGTTCATCGAAAGTGTGGCACCGTCCCGACGCGGACAGCATGCCCGCTTGATTGGCGCTCTCATAAAAGCTTGGTGTCGACTGAATGAAAACACCGCCGGCCAGCGCCAATTCTGTTTCCCCGGACCTTAAGCTCTGGCAGGCCATGTGGACAGCAACAAGCGAGCTGGAGCATGCGGTGTCGATGGTTACCGCCGGTCCGTGCAAGTTAAGATAATAGGCGATTCGTGCAGGAATGACTGAACCGGCATTGCCCCAAAACGCAGGCGCCGGCGCCTGCTTGCCCAACAATCGGGCATAGTCGCTTCCGCTGCTGCCGACAAACACGCCGCATTTTCGCCCATCCATTCCCGCTCCGGCATAACCAGCATCTTCAAGCGCTTTCCACGCTTCCTCTAGAAATAAACGCTGTTGAGGATCCATATAATTCGCTTCGTAACCCGAAATATTAAAGAAAACCGGGTCGAAACGGTCGATTGCATCGACATAGCTGCCTTTCGAACAGAAACTGTTTTTCCCTGCCTTGTATGGGCTAAGATCCCAGCGGCTTGCCTCCTCGATCAAATCGGTCCCGTTTGCCAGATTGGCCCAAAATTCCTCCAGCGTTTCCGACTTGGCAAACCTGCCGCTCATCCCGATCACGGCAATGGGCTCCGGCTCCCGGCCTTGTTCCCCGCTGTGCGGTGCTCTCGGCAGTTCCGCATTGTCCAACCGCTTGACTAAAGCCGCCGTTTCTTGATATCGATAAGGCTCTGTAACCGTAACGACGAGCTTGCCGATGGCCGTCCGATCCTCAATAGACCGGTACGCATCCGCCACCCGCTCAAACGGGATAACCCCATCAATGACAGGGCTTATCGTTCCTGCTTCAACAAGCGCAAGCATCTCTTCGACATAACCGCGTAGCTCAGCCGGATTCTCGTTAGCAAGCTTTCTTGAATTGATGCTATAAAAGGTCTGATTCTCATCAAGCGCTGATAAATCGATCGTCTTCGCGGTTTTGAGTGCCGTCATCGCCAGCTCGATATAACGGCCTCCCGGCGCCAGACAGTTGATTCCTTTCTGAATGGCGTCCCCAGGAAGCGTATTGATAATGACATCGATTCCATTACCGCCAGTCAGCCTGTCGATCTCTTCCTCGAAATCGGTCTCCCTGTAATTGATCCTATAGTTCACACCGAGCGTTTCCAAAAATTCAAGCTTGCGGTTGGACCCGGCTGTAACATATATTTCCGCACCATAATGACGCGCAAGCTGTACCGCGATAAGTCCTGTTCCGCTTGCCGCGGTATGGATGAGAATTTTCTCACCTTTCTTGAGATCCGCTTTGCGGAAAGCGTTGATCATCGTCATGGCGGCTGCCGGAATGGTGCAAGCCTGCTCAAACGTGAGGTAATCCGGCTTCTTGAACAGCTGGTCTTCCCGGCATGTGATCATGGTGGAATGTCCGCCGAAAGAAGCCCCGAGCGCCACAATCACTTCATCGCCCGTGCGAACGGTCGATACGTCGGCACCGGAGGCTACAACAACCCCGCTTGCCTCAAAGCCCGGTGTGAACGGGTATGCAGGCATGGTCGGGTATAGACCCTTCAAGCAGAGAAGATCACCGAAATTCAGCGCAAAGGCACGGACGGCGATGCGAACCTCATCGGATCTCATCTCCGGAACGCCGGATTGTGCAATCCGCAGCGAATCAACGCCCCCGGGCCGCTCGATCACGACATGGTGATACGTCGGCTCTTCCGCAGGAAGGGGAGCGCTCTGACGCTCACTGACTGCAGGCGCCGGGGATCCTGCCGGTTGCGATCGAAAGCGATTATTCAAAGCAGGCATGCTAAGGCCGCTTTGGACGGGCTGCTTTGCCGATGCCTGCAGGGCTCGTGCGCCCTCTTCCTCTCTGTCGGCAGCCGGTTCGCTCCGCTTGAGAAGAACGGTTATTTGATCCGTATGCTCCTTGATCAAAAACGCACATAACCGCTTCACGTTATTGTAATCAAACAGCACCGTTGTCTTGAGAATAAGGCCGAAGTGATGATTCAGACTGTTCACGAGACTGACTGCCACGATAGAATCTACGCCGTATTCGGAGAAGCTTTTCTCATCCTGAATACGCTTCTCGTCCATTTTCAAGGCTTGCGCGACATATTCCCGTATCGTCTTCTTGACATAATCTTCAATCCACTGTTCTTCCATATGTTCACCGCTTCGGTCCGTATTGGTTAGGTCATGAAGCCGCTCGTGCCGCTCTCCGGCTGCAAGCCGCTTAGGTTGATCTAATATGCCGTCGCTCAACGCGGCGATAATATGCTGGTCCCATGAAAGGCGACCATCGGAAGGAATCATGATCCCGTGAAAGCCTGTCCGGGCAAGCAGGGACTGCCAGACCGGCACATGCAGGCCCGGACATCCCGGAATGCGAAGCTCCGGATCTTCATAACGCCACCAGCCCTCCAGCAGACCGAATGTCACATGATTGAACACCGTGTTGCCGGTAAGCTCGTTTAACAGAAGCAGTCCGTTTGCGCGCAGTGCGGATTTGACATGATACAGCGTCTTTTTCATAACGCGGGTCGCATGAAGCACATTGGCCGCAATCACGATATCGAAGCTGCTCTTCGCAATTCCCTGCCCTTCCAACGCTTGTTCAACATCGAACAAATGGAAGGAAAGGTACGGATATTCTTTGCCATACTTCTGTTCCGCATGGAGCAAGAACGATTTGGATACATCCGTGTAGCTATAATCGATGATATGCGCTTCATAAGGCTTCAGCCTCCGAAGCACCGCATCGCTCGTTCCGCCGCTTCCGGCGCCAATTTCCAAAATCCGTATTTCTGCATTCGGATCAAGTGCAATCCGTTCACGCACGTAATCCGCCGCCGTATCCGCGAGCAGGTCATTATAAAAGTCGGCTACGCGGTTATTTTTGTAAATCCCTTCCACCAGCGCCGCGGATGAACCCGGGAACATGACATCCGTCGGCCTAACGCGATCGGAGAGAATCTCGGAAAGCGCGCGCATCGTCGCCTCCACAAGGGAAGCTTGTGCAGAGACATCGTCATGGTCCAGCCATTTGTTCTTGTTCGCTTCCCATTCCGCCCAGGCTTGCCCGAGAGTTACAGGCTCTTGAGCCGGGGCGTAAACGCCGTTTGCCTCCGGCATTAAATAGCCGCTGCGGACCAGCATTGCGACGCTTTCTTGAAACCATTTCCGATAGGAGCTCAGCAATTCCGTCTCCGAGGGTATATAACCTCCGAAGGCTGATAAAGAGGCCACCCATCCTGTTTCGCAAAAATATGCCCATAGCATTCGGCACAATGTGCGGTTCATTTCGTTCATTCGATCGATTGCTTCCGACACTTTGGCTTTGTCCTGCGACGTCTCTTCATCGCCATCCAAAATTCGCGATACTCCTCCGGATCCGCTAAGATACTCCGCTATTGTATTGATCGTCATCGTCTTAAACGCAGGCAATTCGGATGGCCATATTTCAAGCTGACAAGCTTCGAACAGCTGATGAGCCCATTCATTCAGCTTGATCGGGTCCATACCGTATTCCTCCATCTCGGCGTCCGGATCAATCTCGTCTTCCTTCACTCCTAAAATGGAAGCCGCAGCTTTTATCAAAACCGGCCGCAGCTGAATGGCTGTGCGGCTTTCAGCGGAACATGCCTGAAGCGCAAGTTCTCGTTTTGCGGTCAACGCCCGAGTTACAAGACCTGTCATTCGGATACAGACACGGCCTTGGTCATCACATAAGTCGATATCGAATGTGAGATCCCGGTCCTTACCATTGCCTTCCTCCGTGACGGTCCGGATATAAGCCCACATAGATGGCGTGCAGCCGCGGAACACCTCAAGTGACGTCAACGCAAACGGCATCGCAAGCGGTGCTTGCCCGTATTCTACTGCAGCCAAACCGATGCAAGCCTGCAAGGCGCCATCCATCATGCTAGGGTGCAGCACAAAGTCATCCCTTGTTTCCGCAATCAATGAAGGCATCGACAGTTGCGCAAGCAGCTGCCCGTCACCGATATAAATCACGGATACCGAGCGATGCGAGGGACCGTAATGAATGCCCATCCCCTCGAACGCTTCGTAGCATTGCTCGGTCGATAACTGTCGTCGCGAGCATTGCTTCCGAATCTCATGGTAATCTAAAACGGGCGGCTCAGCCGCTTCTACGACCAGTACGGTTCCTTGACTGTGCACGTTCTCCCCAGCTTGTTCCTCCGGTGCCCCGGTATAAATCCGATAATCAATTGTCCCATTGTCGCTTGGCTTCAAGGTGATATAGGCATGTACAGGTTCATCGCCTGCAAGGATCGGCTGTGCCCATACCACCTGTTGCAATCGGATGGATACCTCCGGCAGCGACTTGCCGATAGATAGGACAGCCGCTGCTCGGGCCATCTCCAAATAAGCGACTCCCGGAAGAATGCGCCTGCCTTCAACCTGGTGGTCCTCCAAATAAAATTCAGTTCCTTCAAACCGCGAGCTGAAGCGCTGTACGGTGAAATCCGACGTATTGCGGTGCAGCAGCGGATGAAGCGCATCAGCACCCGCTGCCGTTTGGGTGCTTCTCATATCCGGGATCCAGTATCTCTCCTTGGCGAACGGATACGTCGGGAGCGAGATCGGACGAGGCTTTAGCGCTTCGTATCGGCGATTCCAATCATAGACGCCGCCCTGAACCCACCGTTCGAGGACCTTCGATATTTCCTCGTGCTCGAGTATTTCGGGCTTGCTTCCCCTGCTGCCGGATCCAACACTTCCCTTGTACAGCAACGGAATTCCTTGGCGGCCATCCAAATAAGCGGAGAGCTTATAGTGAAGCTCCTCAACCGATTCAACGGCAACGGCCAACCGTTCTTCATGCTCATCCCTGCCGGTCTGCAGCGTATAAGCAATCTGCGCCAATTCCGCTTCGCTATTTTTCGATGTGCTCATCCACTCGACGAACTGGCGAACCCGCTCACGCAGCCGTTCTTCATTTTTGGCCGACCATATCAGCGCATAAGGAGTTCCTATTACCAGAGCGGCCGATGCTTCTTCCACATATTCTTCGATGACGACATGGGCATAGGAGCCGGAAAAGCCGAAGGAGCTGACACCCGCCCGTCTCGGAAGTCCGTCCCTTTTGTCCCAGTATTGATTCTCCCGGTTTATGTAAAGCGCCGAGTCTTCTAGTTGGATGTAAGGGTTTATTTGATTAAGCTTCGGCATTGCCGGTATTTCCCGATGTCTCATCTGTTGGATGACTTTGATGACGCCGGCGATTCCGGCAGCACCTTCCGTGTGGCCGATATTCGACTTCACGGAACCGACCGCGCAGAACTGCTTCTTGTCGGTGAAACGCTCAAACGCTTTCTTCAAGCTGCTTATTTCGATCGGGTCCCCGAGTGCCGTACCGGTGCCATGCGCTTCGATATAACCGATCGATTCCGGCTCAATCCCCGCGTCCTCCCAAGCTTTCGCAATGACATGTTCCTCGCCCTCGATACTTGGTGCCGTAAGGGACGGCGTATGTCCTCCATGCAGCGCCGCTGAACCTTTTATGACGGCGTAGATGCGGTTGCCGTCTTTCTTCGCTTGCGACAGCGGTTTAAGCAGCATGCTGGCGATCGCCTCTCCCGGTACATACCCGTCGGCGGCTGCATCGAATGTATGGCAGCGGCCGGTGGGAGATAAAGCGCCGATACTGCTGAAATACCGGTAGTGCCAGGACGACAGCAGCAGATTGACGCCGCCGACAAAGGCCATCTTACACTCCCCATTTTGCAAGGAACGGCAAGCCGTATGTAAAGCGAACAAAGACGAGGAGCACGCTGTATCTATCGCCATGCTCGGGCCTTTCAAATCAAAGATGAACGATACCCGATTGGCGACGACGGTCTGCGCATTGCCTGTCCCCATATGAGGATCGACGGGGAGATTCATTTCCGCGATTCGGTCCGCGTAATCATGAACACACACCCCGACAAATACTCCCGTGCTGCTTCCCCCTAACTGTTTCACAACGCCTGCATCCTCCGCGGTTGCGTAGACGCTTTGCAGCAGCAGACGGATTTGCGGATCCATCCATTCGGCTTCTCTTGGCGATATGTTAAAAAATTCCGCATCGAACTTATCGACGTCATCGATAAAGCTGCCCCATTTGCAATACGTCTTATCCTTGGCCCGGCGGTCTTCGTCGAACCAAGGCCGGAAATCCCAATGGTCGGGCGGAATCTCTTTGATCAGATCCTTCCGGGATACGATATTTTCCCAAAACGTTTCGATATCGGACGATTCTGCAAATAATGCGTCCATCCCGATGACCGCGATATCTTCATGGTCGACTTCGTTTCCTGCGATCTGGCCGACGGTCGACGAATGAGTCTTCGGCTTTGCTTCCGCAATCGGTGCAGATGTCGTTCCCAGCAACTTCTGGAAGGCCTCCCTATGCTCCTTGCCAAAATAGGACGCAAGCTCCTCAATGCTTGGGTACTCGAAGAACAAAGTCGGATAGAGCTCGGAGCCGATTTCCTGTCCAATAACGCCGGTAAGTGCAATAAGCTGGGCGGAGTTTAGACCAAGCTCCATTAAATTCGCCGTAATGCTGCAAGACTTTAACTGGCCATCGGTGACCGTCTCCACCTGACGCACCAAATAGCCGATGATGCGCTCTTCCAGAGTCTCGATTCCGCCATCAGCGGAATCATTCGTTGCAGTCTCTTCACGTGAGATTGCTGACAGACGGAGGCGCTTGATCGAACATTCCGTCAGCTCCGCCGCCACTATGCCGGTGTTTTCAATCAGCTCTGCATCGAAAACGATCATTTCGTCCGATTCTTTCAAATGATGGATATGGATCCAGCATTGGTGCAATCGTTCGGTTTTACGGAAGAGCACATCCTTGACCGCAAACGGCAAATAACCGTCCCAACCGGTCGCCTTATTCAAAAGGGGGACGACCGAGAGAAACGCACTGTTCAAAAGCAGAGGATGAATATTCGATTCGGATTCCTCGGAAGCCGATTCACCGGTCAGTTCAGCCCGGACAAGAATATAGTCCTCCCCTTTGTATACACGCTGAATGGTTCTGAAGCTTGGCCCTAATTCAACGGTTCGATTGATCTCATAGATCCGATCCAGCTGCTCGTACAGTTCGGCTGATGCCTGCAGCCCAGCCAGATCCAAAACCCGTTTGCTTGCCGGCCCTACAAGAAGCTCACCTTTAGCGGTGAGCTGTCTGTCCTCGGAGGAGAGGTCCCCATACACGGTCTCGAAGCCCGCGGCTTCATAGCTGTCCTTCTCGAGCTTCATCTCGACGATCACCGGCTGCGCAGGATCGACTTTTATAGGGCTGATGAAGGAAAGATTCCGAATTCGGCCGCAGCGTTCCCTCTCATAGAGGGCAAAATAAGCATCCATAGCCATTGAAGCATGAGCGACGCCTATGATAACGGGTTTGCCGCCGACTTTGTGGTCACGCAGAAGCGTCTCATCGTAATGATAGGTTCTCGTCCACCGGCGGTTGGCCGCTTCGAAAGCAGGCCGTTGCGGAATCTGGCTCGCAAGCCGCTGGACTTCCCGGACTTCCTGAAGCGCCTGCTCGACCTCCAGATTGCCGTTTTGTACCCGTTCAAGAAGACGTTCCAATTCTTCCTTTTTCATGTCCATCCTTACACCTCGATATCGAAAAAGTACTGCATAGCCTCGCTTTTGGACATTTCGCCGCGCGAAACTCTCTCCAAAATCACGCGCAGCTGGGCTTCCCCGCTTCCATGGACGGAGGCTTCGCCATCATCCGTTCCATAATCGAATGCGTAATGGGGAAGATTCACTGTTCCCGTTGCAGGGTGATGCCTTAGACTTTCCAAATCTACGGATCTTCCTTGAACCCATTGAAGGGCAATCCGGAACAGCTCCCCAGCATGGTCCTGCCGTTGCGTGTTTACCGCATGTACAGATTTGCCCAGCCTGCAATTTGGCGAGATGAACATATCCGGGTCACGCACTTCTTCCCCTGCTCTCAACGCTTCCAGCTTCAGTATCAGATCATCAACAGAACGATAAATGATAGCCAAACGGTATTCCAAATCGTGGTTAATCCGAATGAGCGAGTCCGAAAGCGCTTCTGCCGGGAGAGTGCGTTCCTTTCTTAGCAGTCGTAGCATACGATCCGTATAGCCTCGTAGGCTATACTCGGTTTTGGCCGACCAAACGGCCAGATACTCTGACGGCGAGTCAATAGCCGCATCCGCCCCGGTTTTTGTCCGGATGAGCGGACCGATATACTCTTCAACTATAAGCACGGCATATGAACCGCCCGCACCGAACGAATTGATCATACTCCTGCGTGGGAGCGGGTTCCCATTTGACGGGTCAACCTTCTGTTCCCAGGGCTCGAATTTCTCCTGCAAGTAAAAAGGCGTGCCTTCCAGTTTAAGATTCGGATTGCGCACGTCAGCATGAATCGATGGAACGAGCATGCGGTATTTCAATTGCAGCAGCACTTTACTGAGCTGCGAGATGCCGGAAGCCGCTTCAAGATGCCCGATGTTGGATTTGACCGAGCCGATGGCACAATATTGCTGCTTGCCGGTAAATCGCGAGAAAGCGCTTCGTAAAGCCGCGACCTCGATGGAATCGCCCAGCGGCGAACCGTTAGCGGCGCACTCGACGTAGGTGATCGATTCGGGATCGACCCCCGAACGCTTGATTGCCGATTCCATGAGCTGTGCCTGCTGCTTCGGATCGGGGACGCTATATTTTTGCCGGCCGCCGCCATGATTAACGCCGCTGTACGTGATGACCCCGAGGATCCGGTCTCCGTCACGTTCAGCCAGCGAAAGCGGTTTGAGCAGCACTGCCCCGACGCCTTCTCCGGGAACATAACCGTCACCGTCGCCGAACGATTTACTCTTGCCGCCGGTCGCGAGAAAATTGACCTGCTCCAGCGCCTCGTATTTGGACACGTCAAGCGTCAGGTTGACTCCGCCGGCAACAGCCATAGAACACCCGTTCTGCATTAGGCTTTCGCAAGCGAGATGTATCGCGGTAAGCGAACTGCTGCAGGCGGTATTAACCGTTAAGCTAGGACCTGTCAGGTTGAAGAAATGCGATGTCCGGTTTGCGATCTGCCAATCGGTCCGATTCGAATGAAGCGCCGCCTGCTCCAACGACGGCATCTGCCAGCCATATTGGCTGTACATCGTTCCGGCAAACACGCCGATACCGGCCTGCTCCCGGTTCTGCCAATGCTGTATCGCCGATTTGGAATAACCTGCGCTCTCGAACGTTTCCCAGACCGTCTCGAGGAAGAGCCGGGCTTCCGGGGGAAGATCCCGAGCTTCTTCGGCATCCATTTCGAACAACCGATGGTCGAAGCGATCGATCGCATCTAAAAACCCGCCGTAATACGGGGCCTTCTGTTCGGTTTCTTTGACCGACGACCCCCGAAGCAACGTTCGGCACCATCGGTCAGCAGGCGCTTCCGTGATGCAGTTCTCTCCCGACCTGAGCCGCTCCCACAGCTCCTCCAATTGATTGGCTTTCGGGTATCTGCCCGCTACCCCGATTATGGCGATACCTTCCTGCTTCAAGGCATTCGAATTCACATCCTGCCGTTGCGTATCGACAAACGCTTCACGGACAGGGACCGAGCCTGAGGGCGGCGTTACGGAAATATGCGGGGCTGGAGGTTGCTCCATAACATCCGCCTGCCATGATTTTCGAATCTGTTCCGCATAATGATCGGCCAAATGAGCAGCTGCCTCACGGACAGTGTTATGTTCAAAAAGGAGCGTTTTGGGCAACTCTCCGGTCAGCTTCTCCAGCTCGCGGATCAGATCCAGCTGCATGATGGAATCCATGCCGTATTTATCGAATGCCGTATCGAGGTGAATATCGTCCGCAGGTATCCCGATAATACCGGCCAGCTTCTGTTTTACCCATACCGTTAATTCGTCCCGGAGCACCGCCCCATGATGATGAGCTTTAGGTTTCCTTGGACGGGTCGGACGGTTCACCAAACGGATGTAGGCCCTTAACCGTTCCGGATCGCCATGCATGGAAAGCAGTTGATCCCGGTCGGTGCCAAATGCCCGGTACAAAGCCTGCATACCGTTCATTGCCTTCATGGGAGCCATACCGATCCTGTCTCTTAGGCTCTGCTCCGTTTCGCGGGTAACTCGCATACCGCCATCCTGCCATAATGGCCAGTTAATGGAGAGCATTCTGCCTTTACGACCGCCGGCGGATGATTGACCGTTTCGATATGCAGCGTAGGCATCCATAAAGCCGTTCGCCGCAGCGTAATCGGCTTGTCCGTAATTGCCGAGCACAGCCGCTGCAGCGGAGAATACAAGTACCCAGTCGACTTCCAGCTCCCGGGTTGCGTCATCCAAATGGACAACTCCCTTTACCTTCGCACCCATAACATCAGCAACCTGAGTCTTAGTTTTATGAATAAGAAGACTGTCTCTCAGCAAGCCTGCGGCATGAATGATTCCGTTCAGCCGACCGTACTTGGACCTGACGGCTTGGATGACGGCAACGGTCTGCTCCTTATCGGATACGTCCATCTGCATGTACTCCGCTTGTGCGCCTAACCTTCCTAACGCGGCAAGCTTCTCGTGGATCGCTGCACCGGCCGGCGTTCTTCCGGCAAGCACAAGCGTCGGAGAGGCGACTTTCCCTGCGATCTCCTGGGCAAGTGCGTAGCCCAGCCCGCCGGCACCGCCTGTAATGAAATAAACGCCCTCATGCTTCCACGGAATGTCCGCCGCCGAAGGGATCTCCTCTCGTTCAACCCAATGCTGAACCTGTCGAACGCCCTTGCGATAACGAATCATAAAGTCTTCCGGATAGCTCTTGTTCTCGAGAAGCTTCCGAATTAAGTCCTCCGCTCGAACATTTTGTTCCAGCTCGATGTACTGCCCGATGAAACCGGGATACTCCAGACATGCCGTCCGAAGCAATCCGGTCAGACCCCGGAACAGCCAATCGCTTTCCGAACGGAACGAAGCAATCTGGATCAGCGACTCCCCGTGAACACCTTCCGAATGGATGGATTTGAGTTCTTCCATCATTTGAATGGCGTAGTTCTCGTAACGCTCCGTTATTTCCGCTGCACGGCCTGCGCTAAGCGTCACATATCGGGTCATGCGGCCGGATTCCGATTGTACGAAGTTGACGATCGATTCATTCGGTTCGCATAGGAAGACGATATGCCGTGATGCCGTTTCGGAGTCGTCTTCACGGACGGCCTCCTTTTCTACCCATACCGGCTCCCACAAGAGTGTTTCATTTCCTTGTTCGGCTGCTACGTCTTCCAATTTGGGCTCCCGGAATGCTAGACCAATAAGCCGTGCACAAACGTTCCCTTGTTCATCGCACAAATCAATGTCGGTCTGCCGGGTCCGTTCATCGAACGGCGCATTCGCGCTCCGCCTTATATGGGCCCACATGTCCGATGTACAACTCTTATAAACACGAAGCTCCTTAAGTGCAAAAGGAATGACCGGTTTAATCCGGTCAAGAACGTGGCTTCTGTCCGCGAGGTCCGCCGTGGCTACGACGCCCGCCGCTTGAAGCGCTGCATCCAGCATGCCGGGATGAAGCCCGTAATGACTGGCCGTTTCCCGGGCGGCTGCCGGCAGCCGAAGCTTGGCCAGCGATTGTTCCTCGCCGATATATAGGCGTTCGATGCATTGGAAGGTCGGACCGTAATGCATGCCGATCTGCCTGAAAGCCGTATAACACTGCTGTGCATCCAGCATCGCCAAGTCGCACTTCTGCCGGATTGCGTCCAGGTTTACATTCTCCGCGCGAGAATACGGTACGACCGCGGCTTTGCCTTGGTGGCAGCGTACCGCTTCGTCCTTGTCGGCAGCTGCTGCGGCATATACCTCATAGTCAATGGTACCGTTATCTCCGGTTTCCATATGAATTTCAAGCTCCGTATGCGGACCGTCCACGCTATAGGGCCGGGTCCAGAACAGATCCTTCAGCCTGATTTCATAGTCTCCGCTGCTTGATCCAAATGCCATCCCGACAGCAGCTCGGGCCATCTCCAGAAAGGCTACACCTGGTAATAACGATCGTCCCATAATGACGTGATCCGCCAGAAAAAACTCGCGGCCGGTGAACGTGGAACGAAAGCCTGTTCCTTCAACTGCCGGTATTTTACGGTGAAGCAGCGGATGCAGGACGGCGCCCTCCGACGGTTTTGTCCGGACAGCTGGCCTTGCGGCGGATTCAGGCACCCAATAACGTTCCCGCGCAAACGGATAAACAGGAAGCGCCAGCCTGATGTAACGGCCATCCGCGAATAAACGATCGAATGACATCTCATAGCCTTGCGTATACAGCTCCAAAATCGACGCAATCCGTTCCAAATAGTTCATTCGCTCGGTTTCCCGCGCACACGCATCCATACAGGCATAGCCATAATGATCGCTCGGGAGCTCTTCTAGAGGCAGCTCGGCTCCGGGATCGGATTGAAACAGGTCTACGGCTTGCCCGTTCTCCAGCCATGCGGTCAACCGCTCCGCCAACTGTCCGGCGTTCTGCACGATGCAGGCGATCCTGTGAGGAAAGTGCTTTCGGCCCAGAAGAAGCGTAAAGCTTACATGTCCAAGATCGACATCCGGTTCGCCTTTGACGTACGCCATCATTTGTTCCGCTTGCCTGCGCAGTTGTCCGGCTGTCCGAGCCGACAGTGCGATGAGGTAGGCGGGCTTGTGCGTACGCGGCGGCGCCGTATCTGGAGCTTCCTCGATTACCATATGGGCGTTCGTTCCGCTAAATCCGAATGCGCTGATGGCAGCTCGTCGTTTCCCCCCTGCCTCAACCTCCCAATTCTTCAGCGAAGTATTGATGTAAAATGGACTATCAGATGCCTCTATGTTTCCATTTATCGATTGAAAATGCAGCGAAGGAGGCAGCTTCCGATGCTTCATGGCCAGCAATATTTTCAGCAATCCCGCAATTCCTGCTGCGGCTGTCGTATGTCCGATATTCGTTTTGATCGAACCCAATGCGCAATATCCGTTTTTGCTCGTATGCTGACGGAATGCCCGGCTGAGCGCTTGGTACTCGATCGGATCGCCCAACCGGGTTCCGGTCCCATGCGCCTCGACCAATTGGATGTCCGCCGGGTTAAGACCGAATGAATCATACACCTGACGCAGCAGCATTTCCTGAGACCTCGCGCTTGGTGCCGTTATCCCATTTGTTGTCCCGTCTTGATTCGTGGCGCTACCGCGGATGACACCATAGATGGAATCGCCGTCTTTCAACGCATCCTGCAGCCGTTTCAACACGACGACACCTACACCCTCGCCCGGAACGAATCCGTTGGCACGGTCGTCGAATGTATAGCATCGCCCATCTGCGGAGAGCATTCCAGCCCGGGTTGCGCTAATATAAAAGCCTGGCGTAGGCTGAAGAAACACCCCTCCGGCAATCGCGGCCTCGGTCTCCCGGCTCCACAAGCTCTGACAAGCCAAATGGATGGCCACAAGCGAGCTGGAGCACGCGGTATCTACCGTTACTGCAGGACCCTGCAGATTGAGATAGTACGATAGACGTGCGGGAATAACGGACCCTGCGTTCCCCCACATCGCTTGTGCCGGAGGCCGATCCTCGATCAGCTCGGAGTAATAATTCATATTAAATCCGGCATAAATCCCGCAAGCTCGCCCATCCATTCCCTTTCCGGCATAACCGGCATGCTCCAGCGCCTTCCAGGTCTCTTCCAGAAAAAGCCTTTGCTGCGGGTCCATATAGGCAGCTTCCGTCGGGGAGATGTTAAAAAATAACGGGTCAAAAAGATCGAATCCTTCGATGAAGCTGCCGAAATTGCAGAAAGAATCGTTCTCCATATAAGAAGACAAGTCCCAACGCGTCACCTTCTCCACGAGGTCGTCGCCGTTTTCTAAGTGCTTCCACAATTCCTCGAGTGTATCCGATTTGGCAAATTTACCGCTCATGCCAATGATAGCGATAGGCTCTTTATAAAAGGCCTCTCCCAACTGGTCCGTATCATCGGAGGAAACGGTTTTCTTCTCTTGCTGCACGGGCGGCTTTCGATGGCCTGCCTCCTTATCAGAGGACATGGAAGGTACGTTGCCATCTGTTTCTGCTTCTGCCCATTGAGCCGTAATAACCGGACCGAACGCACTCCACAAATAATCGGTCAATTTCCGGATCGAGCTGTAATCGAACAAAATCGTCGTGGGTAAGGCCGTCCCCAAGACGTTGTTGATCTGCTTAACGAACTGAACCCCGGTAATGGAATCCAAGCCGTAATCGGAGAACGATTCATCCGTATCGATACGCTGTTTGTCGAGCTTTAGCGATACGGACAAGTTGTCCATTAATATACTCCGGATGCGGCGTTTAACTTGTCCTTCGTCCATTGCTTCATGTACAGAGACAGAGTCTTTCCCCGTCTTCTGCACCGTGATGGAAGCAGAACCGGCCGCTGCCTCCATCCCTGCAACATCAGCTTCGCTGATTCGCGATTGGCGAACGATACCGTCGCTTTGGGCCATAATGATCTGCTGCCCCAGCGCATGAGCTTCCTTGACGGGGAACAGCACGTGCTGAAAGCCTTCTTGACTCAGAACCCTTCTCCAGGCTTCCGGGTAAAGGCCTGGACAGCCCGGGATCCGAATCATTTGATCCTCATATAGCCACCACCCTTGCAGCAGCCCGAATGTTAGATGGGCAAACAGCGAATTGACGCTGATCTCATTGATGAGCAGCAGACCGTTTTTTTTCAGCAGCGTCTTGGCGTTTCTGAGGGTTGACCGAATATTCGCCGTCGCGTGAAGCACATTTGACGCAAGTACAAGATCGTAGACGCCTGTTTGAATTTGCTGCTCGGCGCATGGCTTCTCGACATGATAGAGCTGGCAGGACAAGTATGGCGCCTTCGTTCTAAAGACGGCTTCAGCATGCTGAAGAAATCCCTGCGAAATGTCCGTATACTTATATTCCGCTATCCGGTCCTGATACGGCGTAAGCTTACGGATCACCATGGCGCTCGTCCCGCCTGTGCCCGCACCGATTTCCAGCAATCGAAACCGCGCATGCGGATTTTGTTTCAAACTTGCTTCGATATAGGCAACAACCGCATTAGCCATTCCCTCATTAAAGTAATCCGCAATCTCATTGTCTTTATAAATACCTTCAACCAATTCCATGGAAGAGTTAGGAAAAAGGACATCTGTAGCTGGCAGCTTGCCTGTTAAGATGTCCGGGAGCCGATGAAGCACCGCATCAAGTAAGGTGACCCGCGCGCGCAAGCTCGAATCTTCCAGCCAGGCCTGTTTGCGGTTATTCCACTCGCTCCATGCGGCTTCCAGCCCGTTGCTTCGATCATTAGCAAAATAAGCCGTATCCTTCATCCTCAGCCAGCCGTGTTCTGTCAGAACGGCCAGGGTGTGCTCAAACCAGCGCTCATATTTACCGTCTATTCCTGCTGCTGCCATTGATGCGGACGTAATAGAACTGGCTTCCGCAAATTCCCCCATGGTTCGAAGCTGCTGCCATAGCAGCCGGCATAGCAGCTCTTCCATTTCTCTCATACAGAAGCCTCCATCTCCGATTTTTTCCGAATCCGGTTGTTTATCCGATCTGCTCCGCAAGGAAGGCCTCCAACTGTCCAAGCGTTGCCTGTTGAAGGAGCGTATCGCTTGTCATAGCAAGCTTATAGTGATCGGAGATCCACCGGGAAAATTCGGCCAGCTTAACAGGGTCGAATCCATATTCATAGAATGGGATGTCCGTTTCGATTTCTTCCGCTTGCACATTTAATATGCTCGCTGCCGCCCATAGCAGGGAATTTCCAATCCGGTCCGCAGACTCTCCCTCTCTAAGCAAGTCCGAAGCTTCAGCCTTCGGAACCGCGGGCAAACGAAGATGATTGACGATATGCTCGAAAGACAGGCTGTCCTCTTCCGGATAAGCTTCCAGCTCATCGGCGATCGACTGGCCAAACATTTCATTACCTGCCGCCGTTTTCATCAGGGCAAGCTGATCGAAAGGTCCGGCAAGCAGCGATTCCAGCGCGTCCATCGCCTCGCCCGGTTCAATGGAGACAATGCCTGCTTGCGCCATTCTCCGGCGGTAATGCTCTGACGACACAGCGCCCGTGCTGCCCCAATAGCCCCAGTTCATGATCTTCACGGCACATGGCCACTCCGTCGCCAGACGCTGCGCGAACGCATCCTTGAACGTGCATCCTGCCGCATAGTTGCTTTGCCCCTCCTGCTTCAGAAACGCGTTCATTGATGAGAAGAACAGGACAAAGTCCAGCTTTTCATGGCCGAATATTTGCGCCATTCGTACGCTCACGTCTGTCTTCGGGCGCAAGCCAGCAGCGAACCGCTCCTCTTCCATGTTCGCCAAGCTTTGATCCAGCAGTACGATGGCCGAGTGGACTAGTCCGTGGATGCGTCCGTATCGGTTTATTATTTCTTCATACGCCCGCTCCAGCGCCTTCCCGTCAGTCGCATCCGCTTGGATATAGCGTGGAGCCGGTCCAAGCTCCGCCAGCCGATCGATCTTGGCCTGTATACCGGTATCCTTCCCCCGTCGCCCGATCCAAACGATGTTCGCCTGATAACGCCGAATCATATATTCGCTCCATACTTCTCCGATGCCACCCGTACCGCCGATGACTACATAGACGCCACCCTTCTTGTATACGGTACCTGCAGTCTTGGTCATACGCAACGGCATCAGTCTCTGCCGGTACCATTCCCCGGACCGGTACGCCCATCCATCACCCCGCGCATCCGGTGGGAGTGCGAACAGTTCCTCGAGCGGCCAGCCGTTATCCGTCTCCATGTCCGTAAGACAAACGGACCAGTTCGGATATTCCTTGGCCATTGAGCCGATTAACCCGTGGAGACTTGCATGGGCAGGCTTAATTGCTTCTCCGCGGTAAACCTGGACGGTTCGAACCGTGATGATGCTCCACCGTAACGGCTTCATGCCATATCCAACGGCCAACAAGGCTTTTAGGGTCCGAAACAGGATCAGTACCCCTTCACGCTGCGCCTCCAACATGGCCTCCGATTGCGCTGTTTCTATCGAATCATCCGGAGCAATCCAGATCAAATGCTCGATCGGACCGGACAGCTCCAGCTTCCGTGCCAATTCCGCCGTGTTCTCTCCCGCATGCAGCTGCACATCCGATGCATCCTCCACATGCCGCCTGATCTCCGCGACCCTTGCGGCCGTACCGCCAATAATAACTGTGCGGCCATTCGGCTTCCGATCAGCCGCGTTTCTTACTGTCGGTGGTGCAGGGTCCCACACCGGCACGAGCAATCCGTTATGTGCAAGCGGAGATCTAAATTCCTCAGCGGAAATAACCTTTGCCTTCTCATCAGGCTCAAGAGCGGGCTCAGAAGTATGTCGTTCTAAAGAGCGGAACGCCCCTGATTCATCCATAGACGATACCGACGGCAGCCAGTAACGCTCCTGTGCGAACGGATAGGTGGGCAGACTGACCCTCTCCGGCTTATCGCCTTCTTCATAGAGACTGCTCCAGTCGATATCCAGCCCTTTTACCCATAGATCCAGGAGCTTCGCGTATTTACCTTTGGTCATCCATGCCCCGACCGCTTTCATCATATCTTCGTCCGCCACAATGAGCGCAACGGTTTCCCGGTTCTGTTTTACTGATCCTCTGTACAAATCCGGAATTCCTAGCTGCCCATCCACATATTGGATAAGCTTTGCCCGCAGCTCCTCGATCGTTCTTACGACGATGGCCATACGCTCTTCCATCGCCTCCCGGCCTACCTGGAGTGTGTAAGACATGTTAATCAGGAAAGAATCGTCATTTTCAAGGTCTTTATTAACCGCCTGCAGCAGACGCTGAGCCCGTTCTTTTAATTGGTCTTCACTTCTCGCGGAGATCACGATCATGCATTCTCGCTGAGCTTTTGGCGCATGCACGGCACGCTTACGATCCGGAATATACTCGGCAACGATGAGATGAGCGTTCGCACCGCCGGCTCCGAATGACGAAAGGCCGGCCATTCTCGGCTGCTCCTCGATTTTCCCGTCAAGCACCATCGCTGGACGCTCCCACTCCCCTAGCTCCCGCTGAACCTGAAACGGCGTAGTAGCAAAATCGATATATGGGTTGGGCGTGTCGGCATGCAGCGACGGTACCAGCTTCCGGTGCTTGAGCTGCAGCAGCACCTTGGTCAGACCCGCTATGCCTGCGGCACTTTCGCAGTGACCGATATTCGATTTGACGGAGCCGATTGCACAATATTGCTTGTCCTCGGTATAAGCTTCAAACGCTTTAGAAAGCCCGGCAATTTCAATCGGATCTCCAAGAGATGTGCCCGTACCATGGGCCTCTACATAGCTGATCGACCTCGCGTCTATATCCGACTCCTTCAACGCGCGCGCAATTGCGGAAGCCTGCGCATTCGGATTTGGAACATAATAACCGTTCGTTCTCCCGCCGTGATTAATAGATGTCCCCTTAATGACGCCATAAATCTGATCACCGTCGGCGACGGCCTGCGCAAGCGGCTTCAACAGGACGGCTCCAACGCCTTCCCCGGGGACATAGCCATCTCCGCCGGCTCCGAAGCTTTCGCAACGGCCTTTGGTGGACAGGAAATTTCCTTGGCCAAGCAACAGATATTTGTTCGGATGCAGCGAGACGTTTACGCCGCCAGCAATGGCTGCATCGCACTCTCCTCTTTGCAGGCTGTGGCATGCAAAATGGATGGCCGTCAGCGAGGACGAGCACATCGTATCAACAGCAACGCTCGGACCGTTAAAATTACAAACATACGATACCCGATTTGCAATCGACGCCGGACTTCCGCTCAGCGCGACCGGATTACCGTTCATCGTCTCCCGAACTCCGTAAAGCTGGTACTCTTCGTACATGACACCTGCGAATACCCCTACACTGGAACCGGCATCGTCCCCTTTTCTTCCTGCAAGACTGTCCCGGGTGTAGCCAGCATCCTCGATTGTTTCATAGACACACTGCAAAAAAAGCCGCTCCTGAGGATCCATGAGCTCGGCTTCACGCGGCGAAATATTAAAAAACAACGGGTCAAACTGATCGACGCCCTCCAGAAACCCGCCCCACTTGCCATTTGTTTTGCCGGTCGTTCCTTTGGCAGGGTGGAAATAAGGGGTATGATCCCAGCGTTCCTTTGGAATTTCTGTCACGCAATCGACGCCACCTTGCAGCAGCTCCCAAAACTCATCCATATTTCGCGCACCCGGATATCTGCCGGCAACACCGATTATCGCGATATCAAGGGGGGCGCTGCCGGGGAGGCTGCGCTGCTTAGGGGCGGCATCCTCGCTTTCCTTCTCTGTTAAAAGTACGGTTTGCCGCGCGGCAGAATGTTCCGGCATACGCACCTCTTCCTGCAGCACCTTCGGCTGAGGACGATCGCCAAATAATTGCGCACAACGTGATTCGTGCCGCTGTATGAAAAACTTCGCCAAGTCACGCAGATTTTGATATTCAAAAAACAGCGTTTTCGGCAAGGAGCCGAACAGACTCTCGAGCTGTCCCGTCAATTGCATGACGATAATGGAATCCAGCCCGAACGTCATCATGTGCGCATCCGCTTCCACCCGATGCAGCGGCAGCCGAATGACGGAGGAAACGATCTCCCTCACTTTTAGGAGGACACGTTCTTCCACTTCGGTCGAAAGGGTGTCCATTGCCGATTCGTACTGCTTCACGTCATCTGACGATACTTGGATATCCCCTGTCAGGGCTTGCTCCAATCGATCAGCGCTTCCGGCCGCGACGATCACGTTCGGCGAACCGATTGACATCGCCTGATCGAAGGCCCGGATTCCGGCTTCGGTGGACATCGGAATCAATCCGATCGCCTTGGCGAGCTCACGCTCCGCATGTTCGCCTGCCCGCATGCCGCCTTCTTGCCATAACGGCCAGTTAATGGAACAAGTATGGCCTTTTCTTTGGCCCTCCGCTGCAAGTTTGCTGCGGAAGGCGGCATACGCGTCCATAAACGCGTTCGCCGTGCTATAGTCCGCCTGCCCGGGATTGCCAAGCCAAGCAACCACAGATGAAAACATGACGAATACATCCAAAGGGATATGCTTCGTTGCTTGATCCAGGTGGACGAGCCCCGAAACCTTAGGAGCCAATACCGCATTCCATTCGTCCTTGCTTTTGCGAAGTAAATAATTATCCGCATGCACGCCTGCACTGTGAAGGACCCCGTTCAATCCGCCGTATTCCGTCTCGATAGCGTGAACCAGCCGCTTTACCTCTTCCATCCGTGTCATATCGGCTTGCTTGTATACAATGTCGGCGTTTCCCGAAACTGAATTTTTGATCTCGTACAGCTTATTTGGATCGCACTGCGCTCGGCCGGTCAGAATGATCGTCGCTCCGCGTACGGCTCGTGCGATTTCCTTCGCAAAAATGATACCCAAGCCGCCTGCTCCGCCCGTAATGAGATAAACGCCATCGTCCTTCCATAACCGGGAATTCGTTCCCTCTTCAGGAGCCCGCCTCTTGAGCGTCATCACCATACGGCGGGAACCTTGATAGCCGATATGCGTATCCTCGGGATGATCGAGATTATCGCGAAGCTTTTGCACGATTGCGAGCTCTGTATCGTCTTGCGATATTTCGATCAGTTGCCCTGACATATGCGGGTTTTCCAGACGCATCGTTTTTAGCAGCCCGCGCAGTCCCGCTAGCAGCTCGTGTCCGCTACCGGGGGTATAGACGATCTGTATGACGCCTCTCCCTGTTACTTGGCGTAGTAAGCGCTGGGTCTCTTCGAAGATCCGCTGCGCGAAGTGGCTGAATCTCTGCTCCATGGCGGCCTCTTCAGCTGTCAGCACCAAGCAACGGACGCCGGGAAATGTGCTTTTCACTGATGCTTGCAGCATGGGAGCAGGCTCGCACAAGATCACGGTATGCTCGGTTACCGGCGAATTCGCAATTCCAGGCTGCGGAGCTTTGTCACTCCATTCCGGAACCATAAAGAGGACATCCTCTTGCCTGGTACCCGCCTCCATCGCTCTGGCGCAATACCCCTTCATTCGCACGCAAATATTACCCTGCTCGTCCAGCAGATCGATGTCAAGGCTTGGAAGCTGATTGTGCCGACCGCTGCCGCTACTGAAGCGGGCGAAAGCCCACATAACAGGCAGGCATTCATTCAGCAGCTCCATCTCCTGCAACGCAAAAGGAAGCGGAGGGTAGGTACCTGGTTGGCAGCCGGCTTCCGTATCGAGTCCGAGCAGCAGGCATGAAGCTGCCTGCAGCGCGCCGTCCAGCAAGCTCGGGTGCAACGCAAAACTCCGCACAGACGCAGCTAAGGATTCGGGAAGCACCAGCTTCGCAAGCGCCTTGCCCTGTCCGGTGAGCAGAATGTCCATGACCTGATGAGAAGGACCATAATGGACACCGATCCTATTAAATGTCTCGTAGCATTCCGTCCGGCTGATCGAACGTGCAGCACATTCCTTCAGCAGCCGGTCGATCTGAATGCGCGGCTGCTCACCCGGCTCCTCCAGGCATACGGATCCTTCACTGCATAAGAGGGTTTCGGCTTCTGCCGGACCGTATACCCGAAAAGCAATATCGCCGTCGGTCGACGGTGTCAGCGTAATTTCGGCCGAAACGGCTGCAGCCCCTGCCGTGATGGGCTTAGCCCATATCACATTTTTGAGCCGGATCTTCTTCCCGCTGTATTCCCCATCGCTTACGGCCGATTGAATGGCCGCCCTTGCCATCTCTAAATATGCAGCTCCCGGCAGCACCCGCTGCCCGTGCACCACATGGTCTTCCAAGAAAAACTCTTTGCCGGTAAAGATCGACTTAAACCGTTGTTCGGCAAACGTAGAAACATTCCGATGCAGCAACGGATGAAAAGCCTCCGAGGATTGCAAAGCTTCCTGTAATCCTGCACGCGGACTGCTCCCGCCCTCGTTTACCCAATACCGCTCATCGGCAAAGGGGTAGGTCGGAAGAGACACTCTGTTATAACTGCACCCTTCGAACAATTGTTCATAGTTCAAGGAATAGCCTTGGCTGTATAAGTCTGCCACGGCGGTCAGACTCTCGATAAACTTGGCATCTTGGTCGGCCGCTGCGCAAATGGCTATACATTCATTTCCATACTGTTTCAGATCCGGCTTCTCCCGTTGCTCTTTCGTAAGGCCATCAGATCCATAGATACCCGTACCTTCTCCATTCATCAGCCAAGTTTCAAGCCGGAGAAGAAGCTCCTCCGTATCCCTGACCAAGAAGGCGAGCCGGTCGGCAAAATGTCTCCGTCCAAGAAGAAGCGTTAAGCTCATATCCCCGATGAATATACTGCCGTTCTCCCGCTTGCAAAACGCAGCGAGCCTGTCTGCTTGCATACGCAGCTGCTCACCTGTCCGGGCGGATAGTACAATCAAGTAGAGAGGGCGCCTCCGCTTACCGCGTCCGATATGCGGCGGCGCCTCCTCAATGACCGCATGGGCGTTCGTGCCGCTGAAGCCAAACGAACTGACAGCAGCGCGGCGCGGCGTGCCGGGCTCCGTCTCCCAAGCCCGTATGGACTTGTTGATGAAAAACGGACTGCCTTCCAGGCGGATATTCGAATTGATGCGCTCTGCGTGCAGCGACGGCGGCAGCTGCTTATGCTTCAAAGCAAGCAATATTTTCATAACGCCGGCTACTCCGGCAGCGCCGACTGAATGGCCGATATTCGTTTTGATCGAACCAAGAGCGCAATAATGCTCCTTATCCGTATAATGCCGGAACGCACGCGTTAAGGCCTGAAACTCGATCGGATCGCCTAGTCTTGTTCCCGTTCCATGCGCCTCTATCATTTGGATCCCCTGCGGATCGAGCTGGAAGCGGTCATACACTTGGCGCTCCAGTCGTTCCTGGGATTTGGCGCTTGGCGCTGTAATGCCGTTGGTCGTCCCATCCTGATTAATTCCGGAGCCCCGGATGACACCATAAATATGGTCGCCGTCTGCCAATGCGTCCTTCAGCCGCTTCAGCATCACGACACCAACCCCTTCGCCGGGTACAAAGCCGTCCGCCCGTTCATCGAACGTATAGCAGCGGCCGCTCGGCGAGAGCATGCCGGCTCGAATGGCGTTTTCATAAAATCGAGAAGTCGCTTGCACGAAAACACCGCCTGCCAATGCCATTTCGACCTCATTGGACATAAGCGCTTGGCAAGCCAAATGAATAGCCGTCAGCGAGCTGGAGCAGGCCGTGTCAATCGTAACCGCAGGCCCCTGCAGATTAAGAAAGTACGAGATACGGGATGGGATTACGGATATGGCGTTCCCCCAAAACGATTGAGCCGGCGGATGATTACCGAATAATTCATTGTAATCGCTTCCGCAGCATCCGACATAGACCCCGCATTGCCGGCTTGAAGCTGCCGATCCCGCGTAGCCCGCATCCTCAAGCGTCTTCCACGCTTCTTCGAGAAACAGCCTTTGCTGGGGATCCATATACGATGCTTCGAGTCCCGAAATATTAAAGAACATCGGATCAAACCGGTCGATCTTGTCCAAAAAGCTGCCGTCGCGGCAAGCATCCGAGCCGCTCCAGGCTAAGTGGGAAGAAAGATCCCAGCGGGTGATCGGGCCCACCAAATCATGGCCGCTTGCGATATGCTGCCACAGCTCATCCGTCGTTTCCGAGCCAGCAAACCGTCCACTCATCCCGATAATCGCAATGCCCTCCGCCGTCATCGGGTCACAAGCAATCTCCTTTTCTTGCTCCGCAGTATCGATTACGACGCTGCCGGCTGCAGCATTAGCTGCTTCTACTTTTGGTTCAAGCACATTTTTATGTATAAAAACGTCCATATAAGCCGACTGGATATATGCAGTCAATTCGTTCACGGAGGAGTAGTCGAACAGACTCGTTGTTTCCAGCTCCACCTTTAGCGCCTCGTTCAATATACGCACCAGATGAATGCCAAGGATGGAGTCGACGCCATAATCGGCAAACGATTCATCGTCTTGGATCATATCGGCACTCACCTTCAACGATTCGGCCAGTTTCTCCCGAATAACCACTCGAATCATTTCCGATATCGCGTGTCGGTCGATGTCCTGAACGTTCGCCGCTTCTACCTTGACGGGCGGCGCTGGGTAACCATGCTGCGTTTCGATCCGATCCAAGCGTACCGAAGACGAAGCCCGGGATCTCGCAGGCTCTGCAACACCGGCAGAGGCCGGACGTTTTTCAAGCTGTCGAACGATGCCGTCGCTCTCTGCAATGACAATTTGCTGCCCCCATTCATGTCTGCTTTCAGCAGGGAAAAATACGTGCCGAAAGCCCTCCTCCTCCAGCACCCGCTTCCATGTCTCGGGGTACAAGCCGGGACAGCCGGGTATTCGGAGCTCTGCATCCTCATACTTCCACCAGCCATCCAGAAATCCAAAGGTAAGATGGGAGAACAGGAAGTTGTCATTTAATTCATTGAGAAGAAGCAACCCATTCTTTTTAAGCGCGGCTTTGGCATTGCGCAGTGTTTGCCTGATCTGCTTTGTAGCATGAAGAACGTTCGTCGCAATCACCAGGTCATAGGCTCCCGGCTCTATGCGCTGCTCCGCTAGGGGTTTCTCCAGATCGAATAATTGACAGGTCAAATACGGATTGTCAGGCCGGTATTCTTTCTCGGCGTGCATAAAAAAAGCACGGGACAGATCCGTGTAGCAGTACTCCTCAATATTCGCCTGGTGCGGTTTCAGCTTGCGAAAGACCATCGCGCTCGTTCCGCCCGTGCCGGCGCCGATCTCTAAAATCCGGATGCGTACCGATGCGTCCTGACGCTTTCGTTCTTGTACATAATCGACCACGAGGTCTGCGATCACTTCATTGAAGTAATCCGCGGCCAGATTGTTCTTGTAAATCCCCTCCGTCAGCGCCATGGAGGCTTGAGGGAATATAACGTCGGTTGCAGGAATTTTGCCCGTAATGATCTCCGGCAGCGCCTTAAGCGCGGCTTCGACCAAGACGGCCTGCGATTTAAGATTCGGGTCGGCGAGCCACTCCATTTTTTGTCGGTCCCATTCAGCCCAGATGGTCTCGATATGGACAAGCGATGGATCGTAAACATTGATATTGCCGCCGCTAACCTCGAGATAACCGTGCCGCGCAAGTGCGGCGACACTTTCTTCCAGCCATCTATCGTATATCCCGCGCAAGCCGGCAGCTGCTTTTAGCGCATCCAGTGTCGTATTTCGTTCCCTAAACATGCCAATCGATTGCAGTTGACCCCAGAGCAACCGGCAAAGAAGCGGATCGTTCCACTTCATTTGCAGACTTCCAACCTTAAATCCCGACATTAGCAGGCCATCCTTTCTTTTATTATGCATCGCCTTCGGTTATTGGGTATCAGCTCTTGTCAGCGCCAATTCCTATTGCCTCGCGCACACATGAACTGATCTGACGCAGCGATGCTTGAGCAGACAGCTCAGCCGGCTGCAAATCGATATGATATTGCAGGTTTACGGACACGAGCATTTCATTAAAAACGACCGCATCAATCCCGTATTCCTCCAGCCGAGTATCCACGCAAATTTCACCGAAATCCACTTGAAGCCATTCAGCGGCTAAACCGGATAAATACGTCAGCACAGGATCGTCTGTCTCATCAACCGATACCGAAGAAGCTGGGACAGGATACTCCTGCTCCGATGCACTGCGCCTCTTTCGCTCCGTTATCAGCCGTTGGATATTGGACGAGAGCTGTTCCGGATAGTTTGCAATCCATTCATCATGCTTCATATCAATTAGCGGATAAGGCTTTGTTGTTTTGATTAGCATCATTTGGTCAAACGGCCCGGCAAGGAGCGTCTCCAGTGCGTCCATCGCTTCTTCCGGCTCGATGGAGCCAACCCCTGCTTGTGCCATGCGCTTTCGGTATTGTTCCGAGGAAACGATGCCTGTGCCTCCCCAGTAGCCCCAGTTTATGACCTTCACTTTGCATGGCCATTCCATCGCCAGACGCTGTGCGAATGCATCTTTGAAGGTGCACCCTGCCGCGTAATTGCTCTGACCTCCGGGTTTTGCAAAAGAGTTCATGGAAGAGAAGAACAGAACGAAATCCAATTGTTCCCTTCCGAATACCTGTACGATCCTTACGCTCACGTCCACCTTTGCCGTCAATCCCGCTGCGAACCGCTCCTCCGACATATTCGCCAAACTTTGATCCAAAAGCACAATTGCCGAGTGTATGACGCCATGGATCCGTCCGTAGCTGGATTTTATGCTCTCGTACGCCAGTTCCAGCGCCTTCCCGTCCTTTGCGTCTGCTTGGATGTAGCACGGAGACGGCCCCAGTTTTGACAGCCGATCGATCTTCTCCTGAATACCGGCGTCAATCTCCCGTCGGCCAATCCAGACGATGTTCGCCTGATACCGGCGAATCATATATTCGCTCCATGCTTCTCCGATTCCGCCGGTTCCGCCGATTACCGCATAGACCCCTCCCTTCCGGTATACTGTACCTTCAGGTTTGGGGATCCGCGACGGGATCATTTTCTGCCGGTACCACTTCCTGGACCGGTATGCCCATACGTCGCCCCGCTCATCAGGCGGCAATGCGATCAACTCCTCGATCGGCCAAGCATCTTCCCGCTCCAAATCGGCAAAGCTAACCGACCAGTTCGGATATTCCTTGGCCATCGAGCCGATAAGCCCATGAAGGCTTGCATGGGCCGGCCGAATCGTTTCCTTCCGGAATACCTGCACGGTTTGGAATGTGATGACGCTCCACTTTAACGACTTTGCGCCATATCCAAGCATAAGCAGCACTTTGATGATCCGAAACAGGAGTAGCACGCCTTCATGCTGCGCCGCAAGCATCGCATCCGATTCCGCTGACTCTATCGAATCGTCAGGCGCAATCCAAACAAAATGACCGATCTCGCCGCACTGCTCCAGCTTTCTTGCCAATACTTCCAGGTCATCCTCCACCTGTAGCTGCACATCCTGCGCATTCGGAATAACCCGCCCTATCTTGTCACGGCTCGCTGCCGAACCTCCGGCTATTATGGTTCGTATGTTCGGAGCATCCGTTTTACGTGCAGCCGGTGTGATCGGGTCCCATACCGGCACCATTAATCCCGCATATGCCTTTGACGCCTCCGGTTTTGCAGGATCTGAGACGCCGCCGGCGAACCCGCCCTCCAGCGGCCTTAGGACGAAGCCCTTGATGCTCACACAGACGCTGCCGTCCTCATCGCATACATCAATACGGAGACGTTTCATTTTGCTGTCTCCCGCTTCTTCCTCGCTTACAATCGCCCAAGCAGCAGAAGCGCACGGACGTATAATTTCGAGCTCCCGCAGCGTAAAAGGCAGCAAGGGCTTGCCGCTTTCACCAACAGTCGTTTGTCCGGCATTTGAATAACTGTAAACCGCCGTCTGCAGAGCCGCATCCATCAAGCTCGGATGAAGAACAAAGTGATTTCGCGTATCGGAAATGGATTCCGGCAGCAACAACTTAGCGGCAATAAAGCCGTCCATTTGATATAGTTGCTCAATTCCTTGATGAGCCGGACCATAATGAAGACCCATCGCTTCCATACGTTCATAACAGACGAGCGATGGGACGGGGGTTCGCCCGGAGTTTAAGAAATCTTGAATTTGCAGTTTCCTGGAAGCCGGATCAGCCGAACGAAACGAGACATGACCTTCGCAATGAAGAACACGATCTTGCTCTGATTCACCGGATACGCTGTACACTTGAAAGCTGCAGCTATCATCATTTTGAACCGAAAGCGACACATGAACCTCAACGGAGCTATCCGTCACAATAACAGGCTGCGACCACACCACCCGATTCAGCACGATACGCTTACGCTCGCCTAACCATTTCCTGCCGGCCTGTTCAGCCGCCTCGCGGACCATTTCCAAGTAAATGACACCCGGCAATACACGCTTCCCGGCGACGACATGATGAGCGAGAAAAAATTCCTCTCCTGTGAAAACCGAACTGTAGCGAACCCCGGCAAAGTCCGATGTGTTCCAATGCAGTACAGGATGAAGCTCACCTCCACCTCCGCTGCCTGACGTCGGCACAATGGCGGAATCCGGAGTACTGCCCGAAATCCAGTATCGGTCTTTGGTAAAAGCATAGGCAGGCAGTCGAAGTCTGTTCAGGTCCATTCCTTCAAAGAGCGCCAATGCATCGAAGTCATAGCCCTTTACGTACAGCTCTGCCAAAGCCGATATTTTCTCCCGATACTTTTGCGTATCATTCACACATTCGCGGAGCTCCCGGATCAGTAGGCCTGCCAGCTCTTGAAAAAGCGCAGTTTTGGTCTTTTCTATTTTTGAAGCTTCCTGCTTCAAAAATCGCTGTGCTTCTTCCCGGTCAGACAACAGCTCCTTTAAACGACCTTTAAGCTCCTCCGCACTTTGAGCCACGATAGCGGTACGAATGCCAAAATGCTGCTTGCGCAGAAGCAAGGCGGCACTCAGGTCCACAGCTTCGCACTCACTTCCTTCGCTGTCCAACCATGAGACTAACGTCTCTAGCGATAGAAGAAGCGATTTTTCAGACTTTGCGGAAAAACAAAATAGATGGCACGGCAATTCATGCCGCGCCATCTTGCGAGACGGCCTCTGCGGCGCTTCCTCGATCAGCACATGCCCATTCGTCCCTCCGAAGCCGAACGAGCTTACGCCGGCTCTTCTCGGAAGCGGCTGTTGATTATGATCCAGAAGCGGCTCCCATTCCCGCGGCCGGTCCACCATATAGAAAGGAGTCCCGGTTAATTCAACCCGATGGTTCAACGTTTTGAAATTTTGTAATCCGGGGAGTGTTCGGTGCTTCATGGAAAGCAGCACTTTAATCACGCCCGCGATGCCTGCTGCGGATTCGGCATGCCCGATATTTGTTTTGGCTGAACCGATGCCGCAATAACGCTGACTAAGCGGCTTATCCATCTCTGCTTCGAGTTTTTGAAACGCAAGCGTAAGGCCCTGAAACTCAATCGGATCGCCTTTAGGCGTTCCGGTGCCGTGTGCCTCCATATAGTTCACCTGATCCGGCGTTAGACCCGCTTTGCGGAACGCCTCCTCGATGACTTCAGCCTGCGCCTGTGCATTCGGATAAGTTAAGGTGTGTGTCTTACCGACATGATTCACAGCGCTTCCTTTAATGACGCCATAGATTAAATCGCCGTCTTTTTCCGCCAGTGCCAAGGGCTTAAGCAAAATAAGACCGGCGCCTTCACTGCGGACATATCCATCCGCGTTATCATCAAACGTTTTACAGGAGCCTGTAGGTGACAGCATGCCTGTTCTGGAAAATGAAATATGGCGGGTCGGAGTCAGGATTAGACTGACGCCACCCGCCAAAGCCATGCTGCATTCACCTGTCTGCAGCGATTGGACCGCCAAATGAATCGCTTGCAGCGAACTTGAGCACGAGGTGTCCACTGAAAGGCTCGGCCCTCTCAGATTCATAAAATGGGATATTCGATTCGCGATAACAGCAGCTGCGGTTCCCGTCGAATAATGAGCTTCAATAAGGCTGGAGGGCCTCTCCTGCAGTTCCTTGTAATCCAAGTTGAACACGCCGATATAGACCCCTGTCTTGCTGCCCGATAACGCTGACGGGACGATCCCAGCATCTTCAAGACACGACCAGGAAAGCTGAAGCATCATCCGCTGCTGCGGGTCCATCACCTCCGCCTCTCTGGCCGATATGCCGAAGAACGCTGCATCAAAAGCGTCTACATCGTCAATAAAGCCGCCCCATTTGCTGTTGGTCTTCGCATATTCAACTTTCGGATCTCCCCAATAGTCTCTCCAGTCCCACCGCTCCTTGGGAATTTCCCGGATAGATGAACGGCCCTCGATCAGATTGGACCAGTATTCATGATAATTCCGCGCCCCAGGTAGTCTGCAGGACATCCCGATGATTGCTATATCAACCATAACGTTCTCCTTCTCAGTCAATTGCCAACCAATTCGGAAATTCGGTGGTTCAACAGGGCTGCCGTTTCATTCAGCAGCATCTCTCCAATCTGATCAATATGACGGTTTCTCCAATGCTCCAGCTCCGTGCCCAGCACCCACTGGTTGAATGCTCCGAGCGCAGGACCGCAATGAATTTGGTAATCTACCTTATGTTCCTTGCTGCCCGTCATCGCCAACCGCGTCGAATAGGAGAAATACCACTTAAATATAAGGGCCATTTTATGCTTCGGATTACGCTCCGCCTTCTCGATTTCGGCAGGAGCTTTGTGTGCTATGACTTCCTGATAGATTTCTTCAAAGGAGCGATGGAAATACTTATCCTGAAGACGCTCCCTTGTCGGCTCGTCCAATTCTTCCAAGGCGTTGAAATGCCGGTACAGATCATACAATTTATTCGCTCTTGCGGGGAAAAACAGGCCCTTCTTTAAAACCTGTATCTTGGCGCCAATTTCAAACATATCGCCCGCCGGCGCATAATCGGTATCCTGCACATTCGCCTGCTGCAGAAGGTCTTTAGCGGCATCACTAGTCGCAGCTTCCACCGTACATTGGTTAATGGAACCAGTCACAAGGAAATCCGCACCTAGCAATATTGCGGCAGCCGCCGCCTCAGGAGTTCCTATCCCTCCGGCAGCACCTACGGAAATCTCGCTCGTATAACCATGTTCGCGTACCATGTCGTCACGCAGCCTGATCAATGTCGGCATGAGCACATACGCGCTGCCTTGATCGGTATGTCCGCCCGAATCCGCTTCAACGCACAGATCGTCGGCAACCGGCACCATTTGCAGCAAGCGGCCTTCTTCCTGCGTGATTTTACCTTCTTGAACAAGCCTCTCGATGATCCGCTCCGGTGCCGGCCTTAGGAAGTTGGATGCGACCTCTGGTCTGGAAACCTTGGCGATAATTTTGTTTCGAATCTCCACCGTTCCGTCCGCTCTTCTTGTCAGTCCCTTCGCCCGATATTTAATTAGCGCAGGAGTCATCGTAATGAAGGAAGAAGCCTCTATTACGGTTATGCCGTACTTCAAGTAAAGATCGGCAACCGCTTCTTCGAGAGCCTGGTTATCCGGATGGTGAAGAAAATTCATTCCATAGGGCTCGCCGCCGCGTAATTGGCGCTGAATGTCCCGAATCGCTTCCTCGATTTGCGTAATCCTTAGTCCTCCGGCGCCAAAGAAACAGAGCATGCCGGCCTTTCCTGCTTTCACAACCATTTCGGCCGAGGCAATCCCCTTGTACATAGCGCCCAAAACATAGGCATATTTCAGACCATACCGTTCCTTGAACGCCGGGCTGCCAAGCGAAGCTGCAGTGATCGTCTTCCGGGCGCTGGGCATGGAGGCCGATTCCCTGTCAACGAACGGCAGGTCGTTCATTTGTTCGTTTGTGCTCGGCTCCTCCGGCGTTTCTTCCTCTACGAATAACGGAGAGCTCGACTGCCTGATCTTCTCCGTCAGCTTTGTAAGCACGTCCTTCGGCCCAACCTCCTCGAACAGCTCTACCTCTTTTCCCATTAAATAGCGAATGGTGTCCGTCCAATTGACGGAGCTTGTGATTTGCTCAGTCAAGTTGCGTTTGATTTCGTTGAACGGATAGGGACGGGCAGACACGTTTGCGATGACAGGGATAACAGGCTCGTTGAAGATAAAGTTATTCAGAAATTGCTCGAATTCTTTCTTCGCTTCATTCATATACCGGGAATGGAATGCACCGCTGACATTAAGCGGAATGTACATCCCTGCCCCAGCCTGTTCAAAAATGCGCTGCGCCTCCATTATATGGTCTTTACGCCCCGACAAGACGGTTTGCACGGGCGAATTATAATTGGCAACGTCGATTTCCAAGTGTCCATTCCGGCGAATAATGTCTTCAACCTCTTGTGCTTGCATGCCGATTACTGCCGCCATTCCTCCGCCTGTAGCCAGTGCCATCAGCTCGCCCCGCTTCTTAACGAGACGCAGTCCGGTTTCGAAATCGAAAACCTCTGCCGCAAACAGGGCATTATACTCGCCCAAGCTATGACCGGCTACAAAGTCGGGACGTCTGCCTGTTTCCCTTCTTTTCTTCATATACATCAGAGCATTGACCGTGTATAAAAGCGGTTGGGTAAAAGCGGTGTTGCCCAACTGATGCTTCGGATCGTTCAGGCATAGCTCTTTTACCGAATAACCAAGAATGGCATCCGCCTTTGCAGTCAAATCCGGAAATTCATCAAAAAGTCCCTCCCCCATACCAACGTGCTGGGAGCCTTGTCCTGGAAAAAGATATGCGATCATGCTTTCGTCGTCCCTTCTCGTAATCGAGTCATTTGGTCGTGCGATCGTTCGCTTGAGCTCATTCATTTTCTCAAAGTCAAAACCATATACCGTCAGAAGCCCGGCGCTTTCAGAGCTTGAATCGTCCCTAAAGAGCCGTTTCGTGAAATTTGCGAGCACCCCTGAAGGGCTCAAATCCAAATAAACGGCCGGCTGTTCCCGCTCCATAGCAGTTACCGCTTCCCGAAACCTCATTGGCTGCCTGACCACATCCCAGAAGTATTCGTGCCTCAAAGCTTCAACCCATTCTCCATACATGCCGGACAAAAAAGGAACGGCCGGTTTCTGAAGCGATAAAGTACGAAGATGACTGATAAACGCGTTTTCGGCAGGTTCAATTTCCCTAGAATGGAACGCGTAGGAGACAGGAAGCCGAATGGAAGCAATACCTTTATCCCTCAAATGCGTATGAATACCGTCCAAGCCCACATTACCGCCTGCGATTACGAAATGCCCATCGTAGTTAACTCCTGCCAGCTCGGTGTTGTTATATAAGAGCGGGTTCTCCCGAAAGGTGCGCGGATCATCCAATACGGCCAGCATCCCCCCGCTTTCACAACTCATCTCAAAGATTTGAGCCTGTTTGATGACAGCAATGAGGGCCTGCTCTGGGTCCAAAATATTGGAGACAGCGGCCGCGACAAATTCCCCGAGACTGCTGCCCAATACATAATCAGGAAAGATCCCGTGATGAAGCATCTCTTGTGCCAAGGCGTACTGCACCATAAAAAGAGCCGGATGAGTAAAAAGCGTTCTATCGAAAGATTCTGCTTTCGAATGTCGAGGGTCATAGAGCAGCTGCATGATGGATCGGCCAACTAACGGTTCGGCAATTTGATCTAGCCGGGTCATCCATTTTTCGAATACATCTCCCTCGGCCAGGAGCGTCTCACCCATGTGATAATATTGGGAGCCTTGACCCGAGAACATAAACACGACTTTTTTCTCCATTGTCCCCTCCGTTTTACTTTCGTCTCTCTCTCGCATCCGAGCCATAGCCTTGAGCATGACGCATTCGGAACGAAATGAATTGCGCGCGATTCACAAGGTGAAAATAGATGTTGTTCTCCAATAAATACCAAAGCGGATATCCAGGCTCTTTCCCGTATGAATGTCCAGGATAGACTCTGGCGTAGATCGGCACGGTGTCTCGTATTTTTTGCAAGCTGTCAAACATATCATCCGGATTTCCGCCGGTTGTATCGCATCTGCCGCAACCTTCGATAAATAGCGTATCTCCTGTTATCAAACAACCGGATAATAGATAACAGGCGCTTCCGGCAGTATGGCCCGGCGTAAGCATACAGGTAATCGTGGTGTTTCCCAGCGAAATGGTATCTAGATCGTTAAACGTATGTAAATTGGGAGCAGAAAACGCGTAATACCGCGCTTCCTTCGCTGATATGTACACCTTGGGCGCATACCGTACACTTAGCAATTCCACAAGATTTACGTGATCAAAATGGGAATGAGTTAACAAAATGGCATGCAGCTTAACGTCCAGCCCTTCGATCACCGTCAAAATTCGATCGAGCTCCCAAGAAGGATCTACAAGAGCGGCCAGCTTTGTCGCTTTATCGACGATTAAATAATTGTAATTGGACAATTCATTGAGATAGCTCGTACAAATGGTATGGATCTGATAGGAATCGCTCATTGCAGCTAACTCTCCCTTCAGGAGCAAAACCCAAAACAAAAAGCCCCACTAAGTGGAGCTCATCCTTCGAAGCATAATTTTTTCTATAAACACGGCTTTTATTTTATAGTTGCACTTCGTTTACGGCAGACGCAATCGAATGCCAGAAAATGATTTTGCATTTGCAAGGGATCTAAATGCCACTCGCTTTTGCGAGGGGCTACGATTGACCAGACGTAGCCGCAAGTCAGGTATGTTTTGGCGCTGTACTGCGGAAAATGCGTGAACGTACTCACATAAAACCCGTCGTAAGTCTGAATCGTTTCGATCTCTAGCAATTCTAACGGGATGGTAAGTCCCGTACGGAGCACCTTTGACAGCGCCTCTTTGCTGGACCACAACAACGTTAACAAGAATGCTTTGCTGCTAATAACAGTTGCGCCGCTCTCCATCTCCGCCACTGTCATTTGACTGGCCATTGTTTCGTTTCTTGACGGATTGATGGCTTCCACATCGATTCCCATTGGGCTCCCTTCGGGGAAAACAATAGCAGCTCCCACGCATTGGCAATGAGAAATGCTGACCGCTAATTTATCCGGGCTGCCGGTATGAAGAACTGGCTGTCCGAAGACTCCCCGGCTAATGGTTATCTTTGTTAAATCAGACCGGCTCATCATTGTCGAAGCCGCTCGTTTGGCAGCTATTCTGCCTAACAAATAATTTCTTTTTCCGACATCAAATGTCAATTTTTTACAATATTCCATTTCGTCGAGGCCGAATATAAGCGGATCTATCCCAGGTTCCTTATCCTCGCTGATATGAACGAAGCTTAGCCCGGCGTTCATGGTTAGATCGGACCTATTCAACACGATGCATTTCTCGAACGAACGCCACTGCAAAGATGACCACCACCCAAAAATGGACATGACGAGACATTTCGCGGCTATATAGCAGCAAAAAAATGCATCCATAATATTCAGAATCCAAAGCGAACTAACGTGCCGTAACAACGATTAGTTCGTGCCCTTTTGGACTATGTACAAAGATTGTTTAGTTAATTATAATATTAAAATATGTATCTTATTGTACCACAATTTCAAAATTATGTCGATTTTTAAAAATTATGTCGAAATAAATGTAATATTTTCAACTTACATCCTATGAGGAGGCAATCGATGAATTGGTATGCCCTTTATGTAGAGACCGGATACGAAGAACGAGTGGCCAAATTTCTTTCGGATAAATTCTCTTCTCGCCAATTAAGGGCCGTTGTACCGAAAAGAAGGCTTCCTGAACGAAAACAGGGTCTTATTACCCACCCCTTAAAAATTATGTTTCCGGGTTATCTACTCATCCAAACGAATATGGACACGAAGACATACTACGACATTAAAGAAACCCCTAGAACTTTCAGACTCGTAAATAACAATAAGCAGATAAGACAACGATCGGATGGTTTACTGCAAGTGTCTGAAATCGAAGAAGCAGAAATCCGTCCGATTTTAAAAATGCTGGACACAGACGGGGTACTCGGATATTCAACCTTAATGATTACCGACTCCAAAATTACCGTCAAAAAAGGTCCCCTTGCCGGAAAAGAAGGAATAATAAAGAAAGTGGATCGGCGAAAGAAAAGAGCCAAAATTGTAATCGACTTTCTAGGAGACGAGAGAATGATTGACGTTGGAATTGAAATATTGGAATAAATATTCATATAGCGCAGAAAGGCTGCCGAATCAATTACCTGGCAGCCTCGTGTTGTGTTTTATTTAACTATCGCTCTCCGTTAGCGGAATGACTGTGGAACCTCCTGTCATAACTTGATAAGTATCGAAATATAATAAAAACCCGACCTGAAGGTCGGGTTATTTCTTAAATCGCAATAATTTTAGTTTAATATAATAATGATATACCAAGACTTTTAGCAAAGTTAACTTGAGTCATATTATGTTGTTTCTAAAAGTCCCTTATGCCCGAATATAAATAAAAAACTTAAAGCATATGTTTGCCTAAAGTTTTTTAAAGCAGAATCTTGCCGTTGCGGCAAATATATGGTTTAAGTTACACCTCATCAGGGCTTCACTTTATGTATTTGGTGGAGGCGGGGGGATTCGAACCCCCGTCCGAAAACAGCGATACATGAGCATCTCCGAGCGCAGTCACTCATTTAAATTTCGGTACCGGATTCGCGGAGTGACGCGCTGACCCGTTACCTAGCCTGATTGATCTTCTTCCTTCGGCTCCAGGCGGAAGCCTCCGGCGTATCCCACTAAAGTTGAGCGCTAGTCATGCCACATGGGCGATGGAATGGTAGCGCCTCACTGGTTATTAAGCAGCGAGAGAAAGTTGTTTGTTGCCAGTTAATGGCGTTCCGCGTTGTTGACGAGGTCCGCAGCCCCCCGGCTCGCTTCTCATGCTCTACCATCCCCGTCGAATCCAGAACGCCCCCAGGTAGGTGAGAAAAAGTCTAGGTGAAGAGCCATTAAATCCGCACCTAGACTATATTATAACTAACAGTGTATTGGCTTGTTGTTGCTTATTAAATATAGCACAGGCGACAACCAAAACTCAACGTTGATTGCTACCAAGCCTGCCAGTGCAATCCAATCAAACCTTCTGACGTTCGCGCAGAGCACGCTCGATATCACGCGCAGACTCTTTTTTCTTGAGGTCTTCACGCTTGTCGTAGTTCTTTTTCCCTTTGACAAGTGCGAGCTCGACCTTGGCCCAGCCACCCTTCAAATAAATGCTGAGCGGGACCAGCGAGTACCCTCTTTCGCGAATCAGACCATTGAGCTTGAGGATTTCCAAGCGGCGCATCAGCAGCTTGCGAGTCCGTTCTGGCTCATGGTTAAAACGATTTCCCTGCTCGTATGGACTGATGTGCACATTGTACAGAAGCAATTCGCCATCCTGTACACGGGCGAAGCTGTCCTTGAGCTGGACACGCGCCGCACGCACGGACTTGATCTCCGTACCGGTCAGCTCAATGCCTGCCTCGTATACTTGCTCGATGTGGTAATCGTGGCGCGCTTTTCGGTTTTGGGCGATTGTCTTGGTTCCGGCCTTATCTTTTGACATGGAGATCACCTCACTTGTACGTACTGCGTTTCGTACCAGTTAGTCTAGCAAATTTTGCCCATTGTGGCAAGTCATTTACCCGGTAAATAGCCATCCCCGAAAAGGGGACCCGATCGCTCCGAGTACTTTTCGGGGATTAAACAACTGTTTAACGGCGTTTCCGTTTCACCTGACTGGCTACATTTTTGCGATTCTTTTTCTTGGACTTGACGAGATCTTCCCAGAATCCCTTCTGGCGTTTCGTTGGGGTATCCCCTTCTCCTGTACCAATTGGCAGCACTTCTTCACCGCTCGAAGCTTTGCCCGATCCAGCACGACGAGGAGGTTTGTTCCCTTCCGCTTTACGGCGATCCTTGTATTTCTGACGGATTTCCGCCGGATGCTTTTTATCCTTTTGACGATCTGGTCTGCCTGGACGATCTGGACGATCTGGACGGCCTGTACGTGAACGATCTTGTTGCTTGCCACGTGTCGGCTTACGGTCTCCACCGCGACCATCTATTACGCGAGGCGCACGCTCACGGCTACCGCGGAAGCCAGCCTTCGGCATCCCGACGACTTCGAAGTCGATGGTGCGTTCATCCACGTTGACATTCGCTACACGTACCTCAACGACATCGCCGATCCGATACTGCTTGCCTGTACGCTCACCGACCAGTGCGAACATTTTCTCATGGTAATGATAGTAGTCGTCGGTCAAAAAGCTGACGTGCACCAAACCTTCAATCGTGTTAGGCAGCTCGACGAAAATTCCAAACGAAGTGACGCTGGAGATGACGCCTTCGAATTCTTCTCCCACTCGTTCCAGCATGAACTCCGCTTTTTTCAGATCGTCTGTTTCACGCTCGGCATCGACAGCCAATCGTTCACGCTGTGACGCATGCTCTGCGATTACTGGCATTTGCTCTGCCCAGTACCCCAGACGTTTTTCTGATATTTGATTCCCTAGCTCGATCCATTCGCGAATGCGACGATGTACGATCAGGTCGGGATAACGGCGAATCGGCGAAGTAAAATGGGTATAAAACTCCGTAGACAAGCCGTAATGCCCCAGACTTTCCGCGTCGTAGCGCGCTTGCTTCATCGACCGCAGCATGACGGTGCTGATAATAATTTCTTCCGGCGTTCCTTTTACCTCTTCCAGCAACTGCTGCAACGCACGTGGATGAACAGAATTGCCCTTGCCGCGGATCGAGTAGCCAAAATTCGTGATGAACTCCATGAAGGCCATGAGCTTTTCAGCGTTCGGGTCTTCGTGAATCCGGTACATGAACGGCTGCTTCATCCAGTGGAAGTGCTCTGCCACCGTTTCGTTGGCTGCGAGCATGAACTCTTCGATGATCTGTTCCGCAATCGATCTCGTACGGAAGCCGATTTCCGTAGGGGTTCCCTCTTCATCGACGTAAATTTTCGCTTCGCGGAAGTCAAAGTCAATGGCACCACGCTGCATCCGTTTCTTACGTAGCGTCAGGGCCAGGTTTTTCATTTCCTCGAACATCGGGACGAGCTGGCTGTACTTCTCGATCAGCGCTTCGTCCTTTTCGTCCAAAATACTTCGTACATCCGCATACGTCATGCGCTCATCTGTACGAATCACGCTCAAAAATATATCGTACTTAACGGTGTTCCCGCCTGCATCCATCTCCATATCACAAGAAATCGTCAAGCGATCCACCTGCGGATTGAGACTGCATATTCCGTTGGACAAGCGATGTGGCAGCATCGGAATGACGCGGTCAACTAAGTAGACACTGGTACCACGACGATACGCCTCATTATCCAGCTGGGACTTATCGCGAACGTAGTAGCTCACGTCAGCGATATGCACGCCGAGTCTTACGTTTCCATTTGGCAGCTTCTCAAGAGACACAGCATCATCCAAATCTTTGGCATCTGCTCCATCAATGGTGACCATCATCCGATCACGCAAGTCACGACGACCCTTGATCTCTTCCTCGGATATCTCATCTGGTGCTGCCTCAGCCTCAGCTAATACGTCCTCAGGAAAAGCCTCAGGCAAGTTAAACTTGCGGATGATCGACAGAATATCGACGCCCGGATCGTTCTTATGTCCGAGAATCTCGACGACTTCACCCTCTGGATTCACACGTCCCTCTGGATAGCGAACGATGCTCACGACTACCTTGTGACCATCTACTGCTCCGTTGAAGGAGTCTTTCGGGATGAAAATATCTTTGCCGATTCGTTTTTCGTCGGGGATGACAAACGCGTAATGCCTCTCATCCTTGAATGTCCCTACTACCTGCTTGATTCCACGCTCGACAATGCGAATGATCTGCCCTTCCAGACGATTGCCGCCTGCTTCTTTTTCCACGCGGACAAAAACCGTATCGCCATGGAGCGCTCCATTCATATCATTCGCATGTACGTATACGTCATCCATGTCAGGTGTCTCCGGGATCACAAATCCAAAGCCCTTCGGATGACTTTGCAGACGTCCACGTACCAGATTCATTTTTTCAGGGACGCCGTACCGATTCGCTCTGGTGCGGATCACCTCTCCGCTCGCTTCCAGTGCATTCAGCATTTTCACAAGCTCCTTGAACGTGGCAGAATCCTTAATTCCAAACGCTTCTTCCAGTTCCCTCACCGTCATCGGGTGGTATGCTTGCTCTCGCATAAACGCGAGTATTTTTTCTTGGTCTTCCATTCACAAACCTCCTTTTTCGCGTGGCATTCCCGCGTTTCTCCATGACCATCCTATTATGTAGTATTCACCGTTCCCGCATATCGCAATCGGAATAGAGAAAAAGACAGCAAGTTGCACTCGCTGTCTTTCGGCCATTCGTCTATTACGCTCCTGATTTCAAGAAATACCCGAGCAAAATCGCAAAAATCATGAAGCCAACCGCAAATACAACGGTCAGTTTCCCTAAAAGTGCGTCAATCCCGCGGGCTTTTTGTTTGCCCATCAGTTGCTCAGCTCCGCCACCAATCGCTCCGGAAAGGCCGGCACTTTTTCCCGATTGCAGCAACACGACGATAATTAAGCCAATACTTGCAATCACAAGTAAAATTTTCGCAGCCAATGCCATTTTCATTCACCTCAAAACGTATTTCCAAGGCGGAAAAAACCAATACAACAACTTTATCATACTTGTCTGGTAACAGCAACCCGCTATCCCTTCCATTATAAGAGAAATTCTTTCAAATAATATTGACCGTTATAAGGTAGAATAACAGCAACGTGTTTTTACGAAAAAATGGCAAATTGTGTACTTTCTTTGTCTTGTTTGGTAGTCGCCTTGATATTGTCAAACTTTTGCCGTAAAATTACCATGAAACTTTATAATTTGCTTTGGGAGGTCTTTGTCAGATGGCTGGGTCCAACAAAAAAGACATGAATCAAAACGATGTAATTGATTCCGCGAAGGCCTTTTTCACTTCGTTTGGTATCTTGTTTCTAGTTTTTCTCATTGCACTTGTAGGATCAATTATTTTTCCACCAAAACATGGGGAAGAGGCCAATGGTGGCGGCGCACCAACTGCACAAATTGACGCTGCTGCTGTATTTAAACAAAATTGCGCTTCCTGTCACGGTCAAAATCTCGAAGGCATTGCAGGTCCAAATCTGACGAAAATTGGAGCAACGCTCAGCGCTGACGACATTGCTAAAATCATCAAAGACGGTAAGGGCGGCATGCCTCCTGGAATGCTGAAGAAACAACCAGAAATTCAAGCGGTTTCACAGTGGCTGTCGGAGAAAAAATAAGTACATAGATAGCCTGTAGGAAAGAAACACCGAAGACTCGTCCTCTTCGGTGTTTTCCGCGTTAATGGGGAGGCTTTTACATATGACCATCAAGATTGAAGCTTTAGGGAAACAAATACACTCTCCCACGAGTACATGGTTGTTCCGTGACGTAAACGCTAGTATTAAAGAACCTACGATTATTGGAATTCTGGGAAAATCAGGTCAGGGAAAAAGCACCTTGCTTCGTATTTTGGGTCGTCTTCTACAACCTGACGCCGGTACGGTTTTCTTGGAGAATAAAGAAATGTCACTATGGGACGCTAGAGCTTGGCGAATGAAAATCAGTTATGTGGCACAGCAAGCCGTTATGCTGCCCGGCAACGTGGAAGACAACCTACGGACAGTGAGCAGCCTGCATCAGCGTCCTTTTGATAAGAAGCTCGCTTCTGACTTGATGGAGCAGTTATATATGGAAGAGATCGATTGGTCAAAACCAGCCGCTCAACTGTCTGGCGGAGAAAAGCAACGGCTCGCTCTCGTTCGCAGCCTGATGCTTCAGCCACCTGTCCTGCTGCTGGATGAGGTCACCGCTTCACTCGATACGAAAAGCAAGCAGGCTGCTGAGCGGCTCCTCGTCGATTTGCACCGCCAAACGGGTACGACCTTAATTTGGGTCACACATGATTTAGAAGAAGCGCGAGTCGCTTGCAAGCGCATTTGGTTTATGGCCAACCACCAGCTCGCAGAAGACGCTGAATGTGAAGCGTTTTTCCACTCTCCCCAATCCGTTGAAGCTCGTGAATTTTTGCAAGATGGAAATGTCCATGCTGGCCTAAGTGAGGTACAGCGATGACGCATACATTTACGTTTTCATACATGTGGCTACTCTTTGCCTATGCCTTTGTTTTCATCGCCCTTCTGCTCTCCGTTTGGCAGAAGCTCGGCTTGGAAAAAGACATTTTGATTGGCACCATCCGCTCTACCGTTCAATTGCTCGCAATCGGCTACGTCCTACATTTTGTCTTTGCTGCCGATAGTGTCTGGTTTATTTTATTAATCATTCTCATGATGATCTCGGTCGCTTCATGGAACGCTGCCAGCAGAGCGAAGCATTTATCGGGGATCTTTTGGCGGATCTCCCTTTCACTTGCGATAACAGAGATCATCACCATGGGACTGTTGGTTGTGCTCGGGCTTGTCTCTCCTACGCCGCAGTATCTCATACCGATGAGCGGCATGATTATTGGCAGCTCCATGATCGTCACGAGCCTTTTTCTCACACATATGAACAGAGAAGTAGAAGCCTCTCGTGGGGAAATCGAAACACTGCTTTGTCTGGGAGCCACTACACGCCAAGCCGTGCATGTAGTGTTGAAGCGCGCGGTCAAAGCGAGCATGATTCCTACCTTTGACACGATGAAAACAATCGGACTCGTCCAATTGCCAGGGATGATGACCGGAATGATCGTCGCTGGTGCCAGTCCTATCGAGGCCGTACGCTATCAAATCCTCATTATGCTCAGCTTCAGCTCCTCTGCGGCCATTTCGGCGGTTCTGATCAGCATGCTCAGTTATCAGCTCTGGTTTACGCGTGATTCCATGCTCCACTCTTAAATACACACACTGTCGGATACAGCTTCCGGCAGTTTTTTTGTTTTTGTAATGAAATGCACCCTGAGTCGTCAAATTACAAGTAGAACGTACAAAAGGTGGTTCAGCTATGGACAAAAACGGTTTAATGGAACAATGGTTCCTGCGCTATGGCGATGATATTTACAAATTTCTTATTTACTACACAGGAACCCGCGATGTAGAAGACCTCGTTCAGGATGTCTTTTTAAAAGCGCTTAAGTCTCTAGATGCATTCGAAGGCAGATCGCAACCGAAAACATGGCTATTGACGATCGCGAGAAATACCGCCATCGATCATAAACGAAAGCAACGTCTTCGTAATTGGCTGCCAGATAAATGGCTGGCGAACGTAGAGGCGGAAGAGAAAACACCGGAAGAAATTCTGCACGTACATGAGGAGCAACAAGCACTTTACCATGCAATCCGTGAGGTAAAACCCGCTTTTCGCGAGGTGCTCATTTTGCGTGGAGTCAAGGGACTGTCCTCCAAGGAGACGGCTGAAATACTTGGGTGGTCCGAAAACAAAGTAAACGTGACACTGCACCGCGCCATGAAAGCCGTCAGGGAAATACTTGAGCGTGAGAAAAAGGAGATGATTGGCGATGCGATCTAATTCAGACCATGACTTACTAGCTAAATTGAAAGGGATGCCGGATATGAAAATGAGCGGAGAAAAAAATCACGAGATCGTTTCTGCTATTCGCCAAACAAATGTGAGTAAATCTGGAGGGACTGCTTCATTTCGTGGTTTCTCTGCACTTGGCAAGGGCTTGGCCCTCTGCTCCGTACTTGCTGTGACCGTCTGGCTGGGAGCCTCACTCCTTACGAACCAACAACAGAGCACATTACCAGACACCGTTGCGCCTATTGCTCCTGGCTCTCCTACCGCTTCTCCGGGACCGGGTCCTAACAACAGCGTAACAACTCAGCCTATTCCGCAGTCAGAGGAGCTATTGTCACAAATTCGCTCAAATGCTAAAGAAGGCAGAGTCATCTCCCTTCCTTTCGTTCTGGAAAAAACGGTAGATGACGTAGAAAAGGGCTGGGGAAAGCCTGAGAAAACCTACACAGCAAATGGACTAATCTACTCCGCCTACCCGAAAAAAGAAGTCGTGTTTGGCTACAACAAAGGCATGCAGCTCGTAGACATGCACAGGACAGATTCACGTTTGCAGCAAATCAGCCTGTCTGCCGTCGAAAAGAGCTGGGGAAAGCCGGGGCGTATCAGCGAGTTTGGCGATCATACGATTTATACCTATGATGTGACGAGCAAATATCAGGTCAAGCTGATCTTCCGAGGAACAAAAAGCACGAGCAAGGAAGACCTGATTCTTGTTGAATACCATCTGTATTACCCGCAAGGAAACAAAAATCTCATGCTGTATGCGGACAATGCCGAGTTGTTGCAAAGCGTGCGTGATCTCGCCGGGAAAGGCCAAATCTTTGGCAGTCCGTATCGTTTGGAAAAGGATGTCTTCGATGACGCAGAAAAACAGCTGGGCAAACCGGATGTCGTCTCCTTCATCAATGGCATCACGTACAATACGTACCGGGATCTCAATCTAGTCTTCGCCTTTAACAAAGGAATGCAGATCGTTGATATTCGTTCCTATGATCCACGCCTGCAGGCAATCACACTTGCCGAGGTGCGTGAAACACTTGGGGAGCCAACTAGCAAAACCACAACGGGCGGCCAAACCATCTACACCTACAAGGTAACCCCTGATTATGATTTGAAATTCATTTTCTCAGGTATCATGACCGATGATCCCAACACCCTCTATATCGATCACGTAAACATTTACTACCCGCGAGGAACATTCAATAACATGGCGGGATAACAACAAAAAAAAGACGGGAGCATCAGTCCCGTCTTTTCTTATTATTTACCGATGATGTAGCCTTCCAGCTCATCCAGTACTTTATTGGCTGCGATTACGCCACCGGAAGTATTCCAGATGGTGTCATCCACTTTGAATGCTTTGCCCGTTTTCACGACGTTCAGGTTTTTCCACAGAGAATCGTTCGTCCACTCTTGCTCCAGCTTGGAAGCCTCGCCTTTGCCTGTTTCGTACGTGAAGTAGAACATGATGTCGCCGTCCATTTCTGGAATGCGCTCTTTCGTAACTTCTGCTGCGAAATCGTCTTTGTCTTGGGAAGCTGGACGTGCCAGACCAAGGTCTTTGAAGATCGCGCCAGTGAAGGTGTTTTTGTAGTAGATGCGAACTTTGCCTGGCATGAAGCGTACAACGGATACTTTCGTGTTCAGCTTGTCGCCAGCTTTTGTTTTGAATTCTTCTACGCGCTTGTTCCAGTCAGCGAGGACTTTTTCACCCTCAGCCTTTTTGTTTACTGCTTCTGAGAACAAGGAGAAATTTTCTTTCCAGTCGCCGCGTGGCTCATCAACGAATACGGTTGGAGCGATTGCAGTCAATTGTTGATAAATTTTTTCGTGACGGAATTTCATACCCAGAATCAGGTCAGGTTTCAGTGCAGCAATTGCTTCCAGGTTAGGTTGACCTTCTGTACCTACGGATTTTGTCCCCTCAAGGAAAGACTTGGTGAAATCGTAGAATTGAGTAGGATCAACGGTCGAACCTACAGCCCCTACTGGTTTCACACCGAGAGCCATCAGAGTTTCAGTACCTTGGTTAGTCAACATGACGATGCGTTCTGGTGTACCTTTAATGGTTGTTTCGCCCATCGCGTGCTTCACTGTGTAGCTTTGGCCGGAACCCTCCGAATTGCCTGTTGCTTGATCAGCAGGCTTTTGTTCTGCCGGCTTTTGCTCACTTGCTTGCGGAGTACCACAACCAGTAACAACCAGCAAGAGCGCCATTAAGACAGCAAAGAAAGCTTTACCGCCTGCGGTCCGATATGTACGAGATAACATGATGAAAGGACCCCTTTCCCTTTTCTATAATGAGAATTCATATCAATGACAGAGTCTATCCTACTCCCCTGCTTGTCAAAAGTCAATGACAAAATGATAATGACTATCAACGTCATTGACACTTCCTTTATGTAGCTCTACACTTAACTATGAAACCATCTAAGAAATAAGGATGTAGCCATCATGAATTCTTTTTTAGCTAGCAACTTTCGTAAAATTCTGGGAGTGGTATTCGCCCTTTTCCTCCTGACTTACCTCAGTTATGCCAGCCTCATCTTTGGCGTCATTGACACGAGTTGGCAAACTGCGATTGATGCCTACACGAATTTCAACGGCTCCAATGAGCACATCGTCATTAAAGAAGTGCGAGTACCGCGTGTGCTCAATGCGCTTACAGTCGGTTTCTGCCTCGGCTTGGCCGGAACTCTGCTCCAATCCTTGACGAGAAACCCTGTTGCAGACGTTGAACTGTTCGGTCTTAATGCAGGTGCTTCTCTTTTTGTTGTGTTCGCCGTTACTTTTGTCGGGATCAGCTCCTTGACCCAGTTTACGTGGATTTCCTTTTTAGGAGCCGCTGTAGCAGGTTTGATCGTCTACTTGCTCGGTTCATTCGGCAGAGATGGGCTATCGCCTGTGAAGCTGGTTCTAGCGGGTGCAGCTATCACCGCTTTGGCTTCCTCGATCCGACACGGCATGATGGTCCTGAATGAAAAGGCTACTGATGAGGTGCTTTTCTGGTTGGCGGGTTCCGTTGGAGGCAGAAAGCTGGAGTATTTAGCCACTGTCTTTCCTTATATGATCATCGCTTGGATCGCTGCTTTTGTCCTCGCACGTCCGATTCAAACGTTGTTGATGGGTGATGACGTAGCAAAAGGTCTCGGACAACGCACATTATTGGTCAAATTCAGTGTTGGAATCGTCATTGTTCTCTTATCCGGTTGCGCGGTTGCTGTTGCTGGACCTATTGGTTTTGTCGGATTGGTCACTCCGCATCTGGCTCGCTATCTAGTCGGAATCGATACACGCTGGGTGCTTTTGTACAGCGGTCTGCTTGGTTCCATCCTGCTGCTGTTAGCAGACATCGGCGCTCGCTATATCGCAATGCCTGCTGAAGTTCCTATTGGAGTAATGACAGCCCTGATCGGGATTCCGTTCTTCATCTATGTCGCACGCAAGGGGCTGGATAAATAATGAAAGACTACCTGTCTCTTCGTATCGGCAACCGCTTTTCATCGCTTCAGCTACATAAAAAGACGATCTGGTTTTCGCTACTCGCCTTGCTGATCGTCATCGCAGTGGCGGTTGTCAGTCTCGGAATGGGTGAAATGAAAATCGCCCCGCTCGATGTAGTAAAAGTTTTGTTGGGAATCGGTTCAGAAGAGAACGCTTTGATTGTGGAGCAATTTCGCCTGCCGCGCATCGTCATTGCTATTCTGGTAGGTGCCGCACTCGCCGTTGCTGGTGCCATTATGCAGGGTCTCGTCCGCAATCCGTTGGCTTCCCCGGATATTCTTGGGGTATCAGGTGGAGCATCTGTGTTTGCAGTCGGCTTCTTGATCCTATTTGAAACAGCGAGCATCAAGTGGCTTCCGCCCATCGCTTTTTTGGGAGCAACATTGACGACATTCCTGCTGTACGCTCTCTCTTGGAAAAAAGGCGTCACGCCGCTTCGTCTCGTCATGATCGGTGTTGGAATCAAAATCGCAGCGGGTGCCATTGTCACCATGCTGATCATGTTCAGCCCGTTTTTGCTGCAAAATAAGGCATTGCTCTGGCTGACAGGAAGCATCTACGGCGTTGCCTGGAACGATGTATTCATGATTTTGCCGTGGGTCGTCGGACTGATTCTCGTAGCCGGCTTACTTGCTAGACGCGTGAACATTCAACAGCTCGGCGATGATCTGGCGACGAGTCTCGGCAGTTCCTTGCAATTGGATCGCTTCCTCCTACTCATGATTTGCGCGGCTTTGACGGGAACAGCCGTCTCTGTTGGAGGAGATATCAGCTTTGTGGCTTTGCTGGCCCCACACATTGCCAAGCAACTGATTGGTCCGTCCTTTGGCGGTGCCATGACACTCTCGGCTTTCTTGGGTGCCATTATCGTATTGCTTGCGGATTTGATTGCACGCATGGCTTTTTCACCAATCGAAGTGCCTGTAGGGGTATTCACCTCTGCCATCGGCGCTCCGTTTTTCATCTACTTGCTGTATAAAAACCGAAATCGCTAGTAAAGAACTTTGTCCCGCTGTGGTGGGGGGGAGGAAACAGGAGAAAACGCTCAGCTTCTTGGGCCACCCGCTGTGGGATGGACTGCCCGACTCCATGAAAAAAAGCGAAACCCGCGTCCAAAGTAGCCATTTCACGTTGTGTCTCAGAGGTGGACGCTAAAAGCGCGTTTCTCTTTTTTTCATTGCGTCTCGGTCGGCGTCCCAAAGACCTTCGCTTATTTCTCCTGTTTCCTCTACGAGCTTTCCATGTTATCCATGTTTTTAAAGATTGAAAAGATTGAAGAACGTCATCAGTTACGACAGAGAAGAATATTTCCAGACGTAGCGACTTGTGGAGTCCTACCGAGCGGAGAAGGGATTCGCGGGCAACAGAAACGCAACCTGCCCATGCTACGTAGCGGCTACCACTTTTGCGTTTCCCCGCGAATCCCTTCGGAGCGGACAGTCTAATCCCCCCAGTGGGACGAAGCCTGGAGCCTAGACTGGAAATATTCTTCTCCCCACCGCAGCCACATCGGGCCTTCATGCGCTCTCGAATCAATTTTTTACATTCCTATACGTTGAAAGGAGTCCAACCCATATGCAAGCTTTGGAAACCCAACGGCTTACGTTATCGTACGGAGAACGCAACATCATTGAAGCATTAGATTTAAACATCCCGCGTGGAAAAATCACAGTTTTCATTGGCAGTAATGGCAGTGGCAAATCGACATTGCTGCGCTCTCTGGCACGTTTACTCAAACCAAAGGAAGGCGCTATCCTGCTTGAAGGAGAATCGATCGCAAAACGCTCTACCAAAGAGGTAGCCAAACGTCTTGCTATCCTTCCCCAAGGCCCATCTGCACCAGAAGGATTGACGATTCTGCAATTGGTCAAACAAGGACGCTATCCTTATCAAAACTGGCTACAGCAATGGTCAGAAGAAGACGAGCAGATGGTCAACAAAGCATTGGCGGCTACTCAACTCACCGATATGGCTAACCGTGCCGTCGACAGTCTCTCTGGCGGACAACGTCAGCGCGCCTGGATTGCTATGACGCTCGCCCAAGGAACCGAAACGATTTTGCTGGATGAGCCTACGACTTATTTGGATATGTCGCATCAGATTGAGATTTTGGACCTGTTGTTTGAACTGAATCAAACGGAACAGCGCACCATTGTCATGGTTCTCCACGATCTGAATCTCGCTTGTCGCTATGCCCACCATATCGTTGCCGTGCACAATCAGACCGTAGTGGCAGAGGGCGCTCCAAACGAAGTGCTGACGACCGACCTTGTCCGTACGGTATTCGATATGGATTGCCAAATTACGCAAGACCCGCTGTACGGAACTCCTATGTGCATCCCGTACAGTAAAAGTCGCCTGGGCACTGTGCAGACCGAACGAAAAGCATTCGCCATGTCATAAGCGCCAAACAACAAAAAGACTGTCCATCGAGTAGTATGGGCAGTCTTTTTTCGTATGCAAAAACTTGAACGGGCAACGAATGGAGGCTTCCGGTGGCAGGTTTCTTCCATCCTATAAAAAACAGCGGCAATCCCGGACTTTTTTTTGCGTCCTGGACTGCCGCGTGCTCTTTTTATCTATCAATCATACTGCTTACTTCTTCAGGTTGTAGAATGCAGAACGACCGCCAAAACGAGCTGTATCAGCGAGTTCGTCTTCAATACGCAGCAATTGGTTGTACTTCGCTACGCGGTCAGTGCGGGAAGGCGCACCAGTCTTGATTTGACCTGCATTTGTAGCGACTGCGATATCAGAGATGGTAGAGTCTTCGGTTTCACCGGAACGGTGGGAAATCACCGCAGTATAGCCAGCCAGCTTCGCCATTTCGATTGCTTCGAATGTTTCTGTCAGCGTACCGATTTGGTTTACTTTTACCAGAATGGAGTTACCAGTAGAGGTCTCGATTCCACGTGCCAGACGCTCTGTGTTCGTTACGAACAAGTCGTCACCTACCAGCTGAACTTTGCTGCCCAACTTGTCAGTCAGCGCTTTCCAGCCATCCCAGTCGTCTTCAGACAGACCGTCTTCGATGGAGATGATTGGGTATTTGTTTACCAGCTCTTCGTAGAACGCGATCATTTCTTCAGTTGTTTTCACAACGCCTTCGCCTTCGAAGTGGTATTTGTCATCTTTGAACATTTCTGTAGCTGCTACGTCCAGCGCGAGGAACACGTCTTTGCCTGGCTCATAGCCTGCTGCTTTGATCGCATCCAAAATGGTTGTGATCGCTTCTTCGTTGGATTTCAGGTTTGGAGCGAAGCCGCCCTCATCCCCTACTGCTGTGCTCAGGCCTTTTTCACCCAATACTTTTTTCAGGGAGTGGAAAATTTCCGCACCTGTACGCAGTGCTTCCTTGAAGGAAGTAGCACCTACTGGCATGACCATGAATTCCTGAATGTCTACGGTGTTGTCTGCGTGCTTACCACCGTTCAGGATGTTCATCATAGGAACTGGCAACATTCTCGCGTTGAAGCCGCCGAGGTAGTTGTAGAGAGGAACGCCGAGAGAATCTGCAGCTGCACGTGCTACTGCCATGGACACGCCGAGAATCGCGTTTGCGCCCAGCTTGGCTTTGTTTGGCGTACCGTCGAGCTGAATCATCGCCATATCGATGCCGACTTGATCCAGGGCATCCATGCCGATCAGTTCAGGAGCAATGATTTCATTCACGTTCTCTACGGCTTTCAGAACGCCTTTACCCAAGTAACGGGATTTGTCACCGTCGCGAAGCTCAACTGCTTCATACGCACCTGTAGACGCTCCAGATGGAACATCTGCGCGACCCATCGAGCCATCTTCGAGATACACTTCTACTTCCACAGTTGGATTACCGCGGGAGTCCATAATTTCGCGTGCATAAATGTCAGTAATCATTGCCATTTCTCGTCCATCTCCTTTTTTCATGTGCACTTACAATCTATTTTTCGATAAACGCCAAGCTACCCTTACAGTGTGTCCCAGTAAAGCCTATTTTGCAAGTAACGATTTGCCTGTCATTTCGACCGGTTGCGCTACCCCCAAAAGCTCCAAAAGCGTTGGCGACAAGTCGGCCAAAATACCGTCTTCGCGCAGAGCAGCCCCGTCTTTGGTCACGATTACAGGCACCGGATACGTACTGTGTGAAGTAATCGGACGTCCCGCTTCATCCAGCATCAGATCCGCATTTCCGTGGTCAGCCGTGATGACGGCTACGCCACCTTTTGCTACGATTGCATCGACTACTCTGCCCAAGCATGCATCGACTGTCTCGACTGCTTTGATCGTCGGCTCCATCATACCGGAATGACCAACCATGTCGCAGTTTGCAAAGTTCAGGATGATCGCATCAAAATTATCTGCCTCGATCTCAGCGACAACAGCGTCTGTCAGCTCTGGTGCACTCATCTCTGGCTGCAAATCGTACGTCGCCACTTTTGGCGAAGGAATCAAGATTCGTGTCTCACCTGGAAACTCCTTTTCACGCCCGCCACTGAAGAAGAACGTCACGTGCGGATATTTCTCCGTCTCGGCAATGCGCAGCTGCTTCAAGCCTTGCTGGGAAAGCACCTCTCCCAACGTGTTATCCAGATTGGAAGGCTTGTAAGCGACATACCCGTCAACCGTCTCGGAAAAATGCGTGAGGCACACAAAATGCAGATCGCGTGGGCGCTCATCTCCGCGGTCAAAGCCACGGAAATCTTCATTCGTAAAGGCTTGCGACATTTGAATCGCACGATCCGGGCGGAAATTATAAAAAATAACTGAATCGCCGCTTTGAACGGTCGTCACTGGTTTTCCTGCCTCATCGAGAACCACCGTCGGCATGACGAATTCATCCATGATGGACTTTTCGTAGGATTCCTTTACCGCTTGAACCGGATCACGATAAGCCGGAGCATCTGCGTACACCATGGCACGATACGCCTTCTCTACACGCTCCCAGCGTTTGTCACGATCCATCGCATAGTAGCGGCCTTGTACGGTAGCAATACGGCCAACGCCGATCTCTGCGATTTTAGCTTGCAGCTGTTCGATATAGCCCACTGCACTGTCAGGCGATACATCGCGACCATCGAGAAAACCGTGGATGAACACATCTGCAAAGTCCTGCTTTTTCGCCAACTCGAGCATCGCAAACAAGTGGTTAATGTGACTGTGTACACCACCATCGGACAAAAGCCCGAACAGATGGAGCTGCTTGCCGTTTTGCTTCGCGTGCTGGAAAGCAGCGATCAGTGTTTCGTTTTCAAAAAAAGCGCCTTCTTGAATCGACTTGGTAATGCGCGTCAGATCCTGATAAACAACACGCCCTGCCCCGATATTGAGATGGCCTACCTCGGAGTTCCCCATCTGTCCTTCTGGCAGCCCAACAGCCAGCCCACTTGCCTCCAGGGTCGCGTGAGGGTATTGATTCCAGTAACGGTCAAAATTCGGCTTGTTGGCTTGTGCTACTGCGTTTCCATGCGTCTCGTTACGCAGAGCAAAACCATCCACAATCAAAAGGGCAACCGGTTTTGGTCTTTGTGCCATTGCTTTCTCCTCCTATCGCGACGTAGCTCCTGCCACAAGCTGCAAGTAACTGTCCGCTACGAGACTCGCTCCACCGACCAATGCTCCGTCGATATCCGGCTGTGCCATGTAGCTTGCGATGTTTTCCGGCTTTACGCTTCCGCCGTATTGAATGCGCACTTTCTCGGCTGTCGCTTGTCCGAAGCGTTCACCGATTACACGGCGAATAATAGCAATCGTTTCATTCGCATCCTCTGCCGTGGAAGACTTGCCTGTGCCAATCGCCCAAATCGGCTCGTATGCAATAACGGTATCCGCCACTTGTGCAGCGTCCACTCCAGCAAAGGCACCTTCTGTCTGCGTACGGACTACGTCAGCTGTCTCGCCCGCTTCCCGTTGCTCCAGACTCTCGCCTACACACACAATTGGTACGAGACCTGCTGCTAATGCGGCTACAACCTTTTTGTTCACAGTCTCATCTGTTTCATTGAAATATTGACGGCGCTCGGAGTGACCAAGGATCACGTACTCCACACCGATTTCTTTCAGCATGGACGCGCTGATTTCCCCTGTATAAGCACCTTGCTCTTCAAAATGCATGTTTTGCGCGCCGATGGCAATATCCGTGCCCGCCAGCTCTTCCTTAAATGCAGCCAGCGCTGTAAAAGGTGCGCAAATGACTTTTTGTACCCCGGAAGTATTGTTGCCTGCCTTGGCTTCCTGCGCAAACGCTCTTGCCTCGGCCATCGTTTTGAACATCTTCCAGTTCCCCGCGATAATTGGTGTTCGCATGCAAACTCCCCCTCTTCGCTCTTATTAGTTATCTGCCAACACAGCTACGCCTGGCAGTTCCTTGCCTTCCATGAATTCCAGGGACGCTCCGCCGCCTGTAGAAATGTGTGTCATCTGCTCGGCTACGCCTGCTTTCTCCACAGCTGCTACGGAATCACCGCCACCGATGATGGTTGTTCCGCTGCATGCTGCCATCGCCTTGGCTACGCCAATCGTGCCGCCTGCAAAAGCATCCATTTCAAATACGCCCATCGGACCGTTCCACACCACTGTTTTGGATTCTACAATGACACTGTGGTACTGCTCGACTGTTTTTGGCCCGATATCGAGTGCCATCCAGCCGTCTGGGATCGCATCAATTGCCACGACCTGCTTTTCTGCATCTGCCGCAAAACGGTCAGCTACGACAACATCAACTGGCATCAGCAATTGAACGCCGCGCTCTTTTGCCTGACCCATCAACGTACGTGCGAGATCGAGCTTGTCGTCTTCACACAGAGAAGCCCCAATGCCGTAACCCTGTGCTTTGAGGAATGTATTCGCCATACCGCCACCAATAATCAAGTGATCGACTTTGGTCAACAAATTTTCAATGACAGCAATCTTATCTTTTACTTTTGCACCGCCGACAATCGCTGTAAACGGACGCTCTGGATTGGACAGGGCTCCGCCCATAAAGCGAATCTCCTTTTCCATCAACAAGCCCGCAACTGCTGGTATGTACTCAGCGATTCCCGCTGTAGAAGCATGTGCCCGGTGAGCTGTCCCGAATGCATCATTCACAAACAGATCAGCCAAGGCCGCAAAGCTTTTTGCCAGTTCTGGATCGTTCTTTTCTTCTCCCGCATGGAAGCGTACGTTTTCCAACAGGATGACGTCGCCAGACTCCATCCGTTCTACTGCCGCTTCTACGTCAGCACCATGGCAATCCTCCAGCTTACGCACGTCCTTGCCCAAGAGCGAAGACAGATGAGCTGCGACAGGAGTAAGACGCATCTCTTCCACTACTTGGCCTTTAGGACGCCCAAAATGGCTCGCCAGGATTACTTTGGCTCCTGCCTCCATCATGAAACGGATGGTTGGTACAGCAGCACGAATGCGTGTATCGTCGGTGATTACCCCGTCCTGCATCGGCACGTTAAAGTCGACACGGCAGAATACGCGCTTGCCTGCCAGCTCAACATCGCGGATAGATTTCTTGTTCATGAACGATCCTCCCAAATCATTGGCTTTTTATTCGGAAAAAAGATATGGGAAAAGGGAGATTGCTCTCCCTTTTTTTCCACAACAGTTCTATTTTACGTGTTAGAAGCCGCGCTGTGCAACATAATGACACAAGTCTACGACACGATTGGAGTAACCCCACTCGTTATCGTACCAGGAAACGACTTTCACCATGTTTCCTTCCAGTACCATTGTAGACAAAGCATCGATTGTGGAGGATGCAGGGTTTCCATTGTAATCAGACGATACGAGCGGCTCTTCGGAGTAGCCGAGAATGCCTTTGAGTGGGCCTTCTGCCGCTTCCTTCAGAGCGTTGTTGATTTCTTCAACAGTTGCGTCTGTCTTCAACTCAACTACCAAGTCCACTACGGATACGTTTGGAGTTGGTACGCGCATTGCGAAACCATTCAGCTTGCCTTTCAGCTCAGGCAGTACGAGTGCTACCGCTTTTGCCGCTCCTGTAGAGGTTGGAATGATGTTCTCCGCAGCTGCACGGGCACGGCGCAAATCTTTGTGCGGCAGGTCGAGAATTTGTTGGTCATTGGTGTATGAGTGAACAGTTGTCATCAATCCGCGCACGATACCGAATTTTTCATTGAGGACCTTCGCATATGGCGCCAAGCAGTTCGTTGTGCAGGACGCGTTGGAGATCACAGTGTGTTGTGCTGGATCGTACTTGTCTTCGTTTACACCGATTACGACTGTAATGTCTTCATTTGTTGCTGGAGCAGAGATGATGACTTTTTTCGCGCCACCTTCCAAGTGCTTCGCTGCATCTTCGCGCTTCGTGAAGCGTCCAGTCGATTCCACTACGATTTCAACACCGTAATCTGCCCACTTGAGTTGAGCTGGGTCGCGCTCTGCCAATACCTTGATTTCTTTGCCGTCAACGATGAGCGTGTTTTCGAAAGCTTCAACGCTCACGTTCAGAACACCATGAACTGAGTCATATTTCAAAAGGTGAGCCAGTGTGTGTGCATCTGTCAGGTCATTGACCGCCACGATTTCTACATTCGGATTGTTCAGTGCTGCACGAAATACGTTACGACCAATACGACCAAATCCGTTAATACCTACTTTTACCATAATGTATACCTCCTGCTCATTAGCTAGCTTTATTCTTCATCGCGAGAAACCTGCCCTCTGGCGAAAACCAGCGGGTCGATAATATCGTAACAATCGGTAATAAGATTGGAAAAAACACAAAGGGTAATGTCTGGATCGTCGAAACACCTAACGTGAGTGCCATCATCATCGATAGTCCGTTCCATGGGATCAGTACAGGCATGACAACTGTGGAGTCCAGCATCGTCTTGCCCAATAACTCGCGCCCTCCCTCCCATTGGGAGAACCTCCCGAGAAGAGTCGAGCCTAGAACCAGAATCGGAATGGTTTGATTACAACTGATGATGACCACTAACAACGACAATGCCGTTGCCTTCGCTACCAACACCGTCTTATTTTTTGTATGACCCATCATTTTGTCTACGATGGGGGTTAATAAATTGGCTCTGTTCAAAATGCCGTTTAAAAAGCCTGCGAGAATGATTAACGCCAGAACACTGAAGATGGCGAACATCCCGCCCCCATGGACCAATTGATCCAGCGGCGTTCCTGAATGAAGCTCAAATCCATATAGCATCGATGTAAAAAACGCCTTCACATCCAAATTCCCATTGATCCCGACTAGAATCGCACTGGCTCCGATACCGAAAAGCAATGCCTTCACTGCTTTTACTCTCAGTGCAAAAGAGGCAATTAATACGACGAGAGGCAGCATGAGCAGCCAATGTACAGAAAAATGACTGACTAACAGCTCTTGGTACATCTGAATGGTATCCGTCGAGTTCGCCTGAGATCGAAACAGATCAAGGATCAGGAAAAGTAACGCGCAAATCACTACCGTAAGCAATGCAGGACGCCGTATTTTTCTTTCCTGCTCTTCTGTCATACCGACATTCGAAAGCACCAGTAATCTACTGCTGGATATCGGTGAGAAACGTTCCCCCACCATCGCTCCAGAGATGAGCGCACCTCCTACGATTGCAGGTGATATCCCTGCTGCTTGGGCAATGCCCATCAGAGACAGCCCAATCGTACTCAGCGTACCGATTGATGTACCCAATAAATAACTGACGCCTGCGGTCAACAGAAAAGAGAGAACGAACAAATACTCGACATTCACAATCGATAATCCGTAGTAAATGATGGCGGGAATAGTTCCTCCCATCATTAATAGCGGGATCAAGAGTCCTACTAAAAACAAAATCGTAAGGACTGGCTTTGCCTTTTGGACACCTTCCCAGCCAAACACGAACTGCTGCATCCACGGATAACCCAATCTTTTTACACTAACCAGTGTGACCAAGATCGCAAAAACAATCCCCCATGCAATCGGAAAACCGAGCGATAGGCTCAAAATGATACCAGCGATCATTGCCAAGATGGGTGTTACCGATGTGATAGACATGCGACCGACTTCCTTCCGTTACAATCGTGTGGACAACAGCGTATAAGCTGCCCCTTCGTCCGTAATGAGTACATTCTGACACGATTGCTTAGCAAAGGAAAGAATCGCTTTTGCCTTGCTTTCGCCCCCCGCAATGGAGAGCACAGTTTCTGCCTTGTGCACTTCCTCTAGCTGTAAACCAATTGTCGGCATTCTGTGGACCGTTTCTCCCGCTTCATTAAAGTAGTAGCCGAATGCTTCTGATACAGCACCCGTTTCCACTAATTCTGCGAGTTCTTCCTCCGAATAATTCCGCCTTCTCGCCATCGTGACGGCATCCCCGATCCCATGCAAAACGATTCGAGTTTCGCCCAAGAGAGACAGCACATCTTGTACTTGCGGCTCTTTAACCAATGTCTGCAAGGCTTCTGGATGAAGGCGATCCGGTACGTGAAGAAGCCGATAAGAAGCACCTGTTTTCGCTGCCATGGCGGAAGCGAGCGTATTCGCTTGCAGCTCTACGCGTTCTCCCAGTCCACCGCGAGCAGGGACAAACTGAACGTTTTTGAACGAAGCAGAAGGCATCAGATGACTTGCTACGCTGGCGATGGATGAACCACCTGTTACCGCTACAATGTCTCCTTCTTGCACGACCTGTTTGAGGATCCTTGCCCCTACCCGTCCAAGCTCTTCCTTTACCCAAGGCGATTGGTCTGCATTGCCCTGCACCACAATGACTTCTGATATGCCCAGCTTTTTTTGCAGTCGCTCCGCCAAGTCTGTAAGGCCGAATAGCTCTCCGACGAGAGGCTCCATGTCGTCCAAGACTTGTTGTCCTTCTTCACTCAGGCTCATTCCCGCAGCCGTTACATGAAGGAGCCCCGTCTCTTTTAGCAGTTCCACTTCTGCCCGCAAAATACGCTCAGTGGTATCCATGGCTTGAGCAAGACCTCTTCTGCCAATCGGCTGCAAATGATAGATGGATCGGAGCAACATGTACCGCTGACGCAAAACCTGAATCAAGTCAGGCAACAATTTTTGTTGCAGTTCCAGTAAACGTCGCATTTTGCCTTCTTCCTTGGTTACAAATTGTTGATCGGGACGTTTAATGTCCCTGTATATACATTTTATGTCCCGCTTGGTGCAAAAAAAAGATCACTTGCTACGACTTGAATGTATCATATTTAACAATATCTTGCAAGTTCCCGCGAACCCATATAAAAAAGTGCCACTCATGACCGAGCGGCACGTCTATGTAATTCGTTTCGCAGCTCCTCGAGCGTCACCACATGTGTAATGGAACGAAATACGATCTCTCCATCAATCTCGACTACTGGAATGACAAACATCATTTCTTCATGTAAGACTGGATCACTTTCAATATCAACGATGTGCATGCGAAGGGGGAACTCCTCCGCCAAACTGCGGATGTAGAGCTCCACCTCGTCGCACAAATGACATTTATTTCGTCCGTACAAGACCATTTCAAACGTTTTTTCATTCATTCCCATTAAAACCTCTTTCGTTTAGCCGACGATGGGATCAGCATTTCTTCCCGGTACTTGGCAACCGTGCGGCGGGAGATTTCAATCCCCTCTGTAAGCAGCATCTCACCCAGCTTTTGATCAGATAACGGAGACTTCCGATCTTCTTGCTCGATCAGTGCTTTGATTCTGCGCTTCACACTCTCAGAAGAAGTCGCTTCCCCGCTGGAAGTAGAGAGTGCTGACGTAAAGAAATACTTCAGTTCAAAGATTCCGCGCGGTGTCTGGACGTATTTGTTGCTAGTTGCCCGGCTGATCGTCGATTCATGCAGGCTCACCCGCTCTGCTATTTCCTTTTGTGTCATGGGCTTTAAATAATGAATCCCCCGATCAAAAAACTCCCGTTGCATATCGAGGATGGCCTGTGTTACACGCATGAGCGTCAGGCGGCGCTGCTCTAGACTTTTTGCCAGCCACATGGCGGCATTCAGCTTATCGTGAATGAACTGCTTGGCTTCATCTTGACTTTTTTGCTGGCTCAGCATTTTTTCATAAAAGCTGTTGATTTTCAGCCGCGGTGCAGCAACATCATTGACCAATACCACATAATCATTCCCGACCTTCTCTACTGTCACATCTGGAATGACATATCTTGTCTCTACTGTGGAAAAGGCCGCCCCTGGACGCGGATTCAGCGTACGGATCAGGTCTGCCATCGCCTGTACCTCTTGCGGTGTACATCCGATTTTGTCTGCAATCCGCTGATAGCGATTGTCCGCTAAATCTTGCAGGTGGTTGCGAACGACCTGAACGATCTTTTCGTCATCGAGTGCCAAATGCCCGAGCTGTAGCAAAAGACATTCTTCCAAGCTACGTGAAGCTACGCCTACTGGATCAAAATGCTGCAAAACGGACAACACGTCCTCAATCTCCAGCATTTCAGCACCCAGGCGCGCACTCGCTTCCTCCAGTGTAATTTCCAAATATCCTTTCTCATCTAGATTCCCGATCAAAAAGAGAGCGATCTGTTTTTGCAGCGACGAGAATCCTTTTACATAGCCAAGTTGACGCTCCAGATGTTCGTACAGCGTCTCCGCACCTTGCTGGACGTAATCCAGCGGATTGTAAGTGCTTTCATTTTTCGACGAAGGGTACTCACCTGTCGCGCGATTGCCCACAATTTCTTTCCAGTCAATCTCAGGAGCTGGTTTCTCTGCTTTTGCAGAAGCGACTTCTCCAGCCACTTCAAGGTCAAAAACAGGATTTTCATTGGCCTGGTCCTGCAAATAGGAGATGAGATCAATGGCTGAATACTGCAATATGGTAATCGCTTGGCGTAATTCCGGCGTCATCACTAATTTCAGTGTTTGTTCTTGAAATAACCCCAATCCCATGTTCATGAAGCTCGCCTCCTTCGCACTTGCTCATGCTGCTCGATGACTCTTTATTTTCATTATATTCGTTCTCTCATGCAATTTTCCTGCCAAATTGATGAAACAGAACACAAAAAATGGCGAAAGATCTTCACCAATGGACTTTTTCACTCTCGCTTACCTTATCGCTAGTTTTTTCTGCTGAACTACTTTTTTTCGTTTGCATTGAGATTCTCGATGTTTTATAATAAAAGTTGTCGTCACAATATACGCCTGTAGCTCAGTGGATAGAGCAATGGTCTCCGGAACCATGTGCGGGGGTTCGATTCCCTTCAGGCGTACCATACCTTTACAACCAAGAAGCAATCTCCTGAATCAGGAGGTTGCTTTTTTGATTTGCTTTACAATGATTACGTTTACTTCATAAAACAAAAAACAGCCCCTACGAAGGGGCTATTTTTCGAGCGTGCCAAGTATAGACGAATCACTTGATCACGAGCAGTTGATCCTTACTGATTAAAGATCGCTTTGAATGAGTATGGAATTGGCGTAATTGGGATCGTTGGATTAAAAGCTCCATCGTAATGGGCAATTAGAATCTTATAATTTCCTTCCGCTGGGAGGTTTGCTGAGAAGTTAATGTTTGCCTTCCCATTAACATACTTCAATGTCTTCATATCTGGTGTAAAGATAGTGATATCTACAGTCTTAGAGTCAGAAGATAATTTACTTAATGCAAATTTGATTTCACCTGGTTTTGCGTAAAAATTATAATAGTCAAAATCTTTGTTGTGAGAGATCGCTGAAGTATATGAAACATTCGAATTGATGTAGGAAGCAAATGCAGGATCATCATTTGGCTCATAAGAGTCGCTTACGGAAGCTGCTTTTGAAGAAGCTTTCACATTCTTTACAGGTTCAGCTGCAAATGCAGATGCGGATAGAGACATTGCTACTGTCAGAGTCAATACGCTAGCTACGAATTTTTTCATGAATAATACCTCCAGTTATATTAGCAGGAATAGTCAGTCGTCTTATTGATTAAAAATGGCCTTAAGTGCATAAGGAACTGGTTTAATTGGTTTTGGATTTACTACCATAGCACGTTTATCAATTATTGAAATCGTATACGTTCCCTCTGCCGTGATATTAGTCGTAAAGTTAACAGTTCCGTTTACTGCGAAAAAGTCCTTTGTTCCTGAACCTGGTTCATCATATTTGTGCAGAATAACCCAAAATTGTCCTTGTTCCGCTGTTAAGCTGCTAAGTAAAAATTTCAGTTCTCCTGGTTTTGCATAAAATTTAAAAACGTCTGCATCTTTAACGTGACCAATCTCTGCTGAATATGAAACATTCGAATTGATATAGGAAGCAAATGCAGGATCATCATTTGGCTCATAAGGATCATTTGCCGAAGCAGCTTTTTGAGATGATTTAGAGATTTTTACAGGTTCTGCAGCCAGTGCAGATACAGAAGCAGATAATACAAGTGACAGGCTCAATAGACTTGCTACGACTTTTTTCACGAATAAATCCCTCCAAAAGCTGTGATAGTAGGTACTATTATTTTTTACCATTTTACAACTTAATTGTAAATATAAGTTTTGTAATTTTTTGTAATAATTTGATGATTTCACTAGAATTACGTCTACATTTATCGAACTATGACTGTTAATATCGATTTTTGCTATTCTCCGTATAATAGGGGTTCCCATGCACAAAGTAGCCCTTAACGATTAATCCCATTGATTATCACAAATGTAATTTATACTAATCTTTACCATATTTAAAGCGTTTTGTAAATTCGGATTTTGTAATATTTTGTAATAAATTGACAGATAGTAAACACAAAAAACCCTGAAGCACTACTCTCCTTCAGGGTTCTCACTCAACTATCGATAAACACACTTCGATTCCCTATTGATAATTCCTCGTTTTATACAATAGATAAACAAAAAACGGCGCTCCAATCGCTGCGGTAAAAATCCCAGCTGGCAAATCATGCGGTAAAAACACCGTTCTCCCAATCAAATCAGCCAAGACGACGAGCATCCCGCCCAAAACAGCGGAAGCCGGCAGCAAGTAGCCATACGCAGAGCCAACTAGCCTACGAGCAATGTGTGGAGCCATCAAACCGATAAAACTGATCCCTCCTGCCACACCGACCGCTGCACCTGCCAGTGCCACACTGATCGCAATCAAGAGCAATCGCTTCTTATCAATCGCTACACCAATGCCTTTAGCAATATCATCACCGAGCTCCTGGGCATTCAAATAACGGATTTGGAAAATCGTAGCGACGAGAAACAAAACGGTCCACGGAAGCAACGTCATGACATTTACCCAAGACATACCGTACACCGTTCCAGTCATCCATCCTAGAGCGTTTGAGGCTTTGTGGGTTTGGGTGATCACCAGGAAAAAGATCGTTAATGCCCCCATACCCGCTGAGATACATACACCGACAAGCGCGAGGCGAAAAGGTGAGACTCCCTCCTTCCACGCAGTGAGATACGTAAGCGTAGCCGTTAACAATCCACCAACCAAGGCCACCAATGGCATCCATTGCACACTTACATCTTTTGCGAATGTGATAAATGCTACCGCCGCTGCCGTCGCTCCCGCTGTAGTCCCGATCAAATCAGGCGAAGCTAACGGATTTCGCACCAAAGACTGCAAGATGGCCCCCGATACCGCCAGGGAAGCTCCCACCATGACTGAAACGACAACGCGAGGCAACCGCCAATCGAGCACGATCAATTCATTCTGTTCACTGCCTGCTCCCACAAAAGCTTTGATGACTTCCCACACAGGAATATGCAAGCTACCTAAGCCAATACTCAATACAATCACAACAGCTAACAGCAAAAATAGTATGAAATTAATTCCTAACGCCCGCTTATTTACATGAAACGAGAGCGCTGGCTTTTTAGTCCGAATAACTACATGTCTATGCATACGCCCTCCCCCTGACCAGCGGGATGATAAAAGCCACTCCGATCATGGCAGTTGCTACGCCTACTGGTACTTCCAGACGCATAGGCATCAAAACAAGGCGAGAAAGCAAATCAGCGCAAACCAGAAAAGCTCCGCCAAAGACAATCGAATAGGGAACCAACCAGCGATGATCAAGGCCGACTAAAAAACGACAAAGATGCGGGATGATGATGCCCACAAATGCAATTGGTCCGGCGAGCGCGACACTCCCACCTGCCAAGAGCACCACGAGGAAAATCGCTGTAGCTTTTACCAAGATAATCTTTTGGCCCAGGCCAGTCGCTACATCATCACCGAGTACCATCAAGTTTAACGAGCCGGTCAGTAACATAGCGCCTAACCAGCCTATTAGCAAATAAGGAATGATCATAAAAAAATGATCGAGCTGTCTTCCCTCCACAGAACCAACTAACCAGTAAAAGGCCTCTGTCATCGTCTTTTCTTGCAGCAGCATAAATAGAGAAGTCACAGACGAAGCAAAAGCGGCCACCGCTGCACCCGAAAGTGTCAGCTTGATCGGAGTCATGCCTCCCCGCCCAGCGGAAGCCAACCCGTATACAAGCAGAGCCGTCACACCCGCTCCAATAAAACCTGCCCACATCATTTGCGACATTGGGAATTGCGAGCCAAAAACAGCAATCGTCGTCACAATAGCTGCTGCAGCTCCAGCGTTCACACCGATAAGAGATGGTGAAGCCAAAGGGTTACGCGTCAACGCCTGCAACAAAACACCAGCTACAGCGAGGCTGCTCCCCACCGCTACCGCTGTCAGTGTACGCGGCATTCGGGAAGTCGTAATAATCAAATGTTCCTCTGAACCGGAAAATTGGGTGTATGCCTCTACTGCAGTAGTGAGCGAATACCGATTGATTCCGAAAAGGATACTAGCTACCATCACAACTGCCAGGACGACGAGCCCTACTATGAGTACAGTAGTCTTTTGCAGTCGGCTGGACAAAATCACATTCACGCCTGTTCCCTTCTTTCCATTGCATTCTACCTATTCTGTCTATTCGCTACATAAGTATGTAAGTTTCTCCCACTAATCAGTCTAAGCTTGCGGATAGGGCTAGTCAATGATATTGATTTTTATTATCGCTATTGGAAAATTCAGCACAAAAATATCTATAGTTTTCCTTTGATTCCAAAAAATATATTGACACATTGTCATATAAGCATATACAGTAGTGAAGAAAAAATGATAATCATTATCAGTTAAAAGGGGGATTTTCCATCATGCGCAAAACTTCCCTGCGTTTGATGCTCGGGGCTATGCTTTCCGCTGTAATGCTCGTAACAGGTTGCGGGGGACAGGCAACGTCTTCATCCAGCTCATCTTCTTCTACTCCAGCTGCATCAACAACTACACCAGCGCCTGCATCGGCAGCGTCTGAAGAGAGAGAAGTAAAACACTTTATGGGGTCAACAAAAATAAAAGGGACTCCGCAACGTGTCGTCGCTCTTACCAGTGAAAGCACAGAGGCTGTTCTCGCATTAGGGATTACGCCAGTTGGTGCTGTCATGAGTGGTCTCGGTAAACCTGGTGACCCATGGCATCCACATATTAAAGAAAAAATGAAGGATGCAATTGATTTGGGTGACGAGAACCAACCAAACGTTGAGCTGATCGCCAGCCTGAAGCCAGACCTGATTCTGGGAACAAAAGGACGCCAAGGACAAGAAAAAGTATACGCTCAGCTTTCCTCGATTGCCCCAACCGTCTTCTCCGAGGATCTCGTAGGCAGATGGAAAATCAACTTTGCACTTTACTCAGAAGCACTGAATAAAAAAGCTGAAGGCGACAAGCTGATGGCTGATTTCGATAAGAAGATTGAGGAAGCAAAAGGAAAACTGGGTGACAAGACGAAGATGAAAGTCTCTGTCGTTCGTTTCGTAGCTGGTAAAACTCGTCTTTACTTGAAAGACACTTTCTCTGGCGTTGTTTTGAGCCAGCTCGGCTTTGCTCGACCAGCCTCCCAAGACATCGATGAGTTCAAAAAAGACATTCCAAAAGAGCTCATGGCTGAAATGGATGGCGACATCATGTTTTACTGGATCGGCGATTATTCCGGTGATGGATCTGCCAATAAATACACCGAGGAATGGATGAAAGATCCGCTCTATCAAAAACTGAATGTCGCGAAAAACAATAAGGCATTCCAAGTTGACGAAGTGATCTGGAACGTAGGCGGCGGTATCCTTTCTGCGGAACTGCTTGTTGATGACATCGTAGAACGCTTCTCCAAACTGTAGGCTATATACTTTCCGATACCGTCAATAAAGCAGGAGTGGTTGAGATAACCACTCCTTTTCTTTTGCCTACTGGCATTATTGATCGAGTTCCTTACTACCAGCAGTATCCTTACTGGGCAGAATCGGATCTATTTGTTCAGGTTTACGTGAATAAGCTTTGTTTGTAACCAAAATCGTCGCACCGATGATGACGATAAAAATGATCACCAACGCAACGATAAAACCAGTAGTCATGCATACACCCCCGACTTTTTTCTAACTCTCATTATAGCTGATTTCCATGCGAGTCAGAACCTTCATGCATAACCAATTCATTATGGAATAACAAACTATTCCAAATTTTGATAGGAAAATGGCTCCTATATCTCGAATAGTTACGACAACGCTATCTCACTCAAATACTTGATAGACTATGCGGGGGAAATCTGATGAACAAGCTTAATACCCCTTTCTTATGGAAAAAGAAACGCTCAAAAAAGGAAATCACGCAAGTGTTGTTTCCAGATCAAATATTAAAAGCATTTTTTCACTTTACGACGGATGCCATCTCGATTAGTGATCTCGATAACAATATCGTCTTGGTAAATCATGCTTTTGAGCAATACTACGGTTGGTCCATGGAGGAGATTTACGCTTCACCGCTCTGCTTTATTCCAGACGAGTATAGGAGCGAGACCAAACAGTTATTTGATGCGGTCAGGAGCATGGGTGTATTACTAACCAATTACGAAACCATCAGGCAGCGAAAAGATGGCACGAAGATGGATGTCATTCTGTCAGCTGCTCCAATCAAAGATGAAACGGGAAAAATTATTGGTGCATCCTGCATTACCCGTGACATTTCCGACCGCAAAAAAATTGAAGAGGCCTTGCGTCAAACCGAAGCCAAATATCGTCTCCTCATCGATCATACCCAGGATATCGTGACGATTTATGATTTATCCATGCGACGCATCTATGCATCCCCATCAATCGAGCAATTGGGATTTGTTCCAGCCGAGGTTACTTCCCCTAACAACCTGCAACTCACACATCCAGAGGATATCCCTATGTTCCGGGACAAATTTCAAGAGATCATGGCAACGAAACAACCCGTTCATTTCGAGACCCGCTCTATGGATAGGAATGGAAACGAGGTCTCCTTCGAAACACGCGGAATCCCTATTTTAAGCGCGGTAGGAGACGTCCAAAACATCATGTTAGTCTCGCGAAATGTCACAGAACGCAAATACTCTGAGGCCGCCTTGTTTAAAAGTGAGAATACGAACAAAATCATCTCGGAATACACAGATGATCTTATTCTGATTACGGATAAAAACGGGGATATCCTCTATCTCTCCCCATCGCATTCACGTGTAATCGAAACGAGTGAAAATTGCCGCCAGCTCACCTTTGTCGAGATTCATCCAGAAGATCGGCAAACTGTCATTGACCATTTTCACCATTTGCTGGCGACCAAAGAACCAAAGATATGCGAGTTTCGTTTCCAAACGAAAAATAACAAATGGATCGTTCTCGAATCAAAGGGTGCCCCTATCCTGACAAAAACGGGAGATTGTGATGGCTTTATCATTGTATCGCGGGATATTACAGAACGCCGAAATAACGAGGAACTATTACGAAAGGCTGAGAAGCTGTCCGTAATTGGGGAGCTGGCTGCTGGAATCGCCCATGAGATTCGCAATCCGCTCACATCTTTGAAGGGCTTTATCCAGTTTCTTTATCCGAGCATGAATGATAACCAGCAGTACGCCGACATCATGCTCTCTGAACTGGACCGGATCAATTTTATTGTGAGTGAATTGTTAGTCTTGGCAAAGCCACATAGCATCCAAATCAAGCCTCTTCCGCTCATCCCTTTGCTGGAAAGTGTCTTGGCACTATTGAGATCGGAAGCAAATTTGAAAAACATCAATTTCCGTACCGCATTTGCTTACCATCCGATCATTGCAGGAGAAGAAAACCAGCTCAAGCAAGTTTTTATTAACATCATTAAAAATGCCATCGAAGCGATCGACGGACATGGTGAGGTTCTTATTGCCACCGCCTTAAAAGACAACCATCAAGTACTCATTACACTCACGGATACTGGCTGTGGAATCTCTGAAGAAATGATTCACAAGCTGGGTGCCCCCTTTTTCACGACAAAAGAAAATGGAACTGGCCTCGGCCTCATGATCAGCAGCAAAATCATGAAAGACCATAACGGCAGCCTAGAAATTAAAAGCAGGGAGCATGAAGGTACAGTGGTAGAGATTACACTGCCGATTGTTCAGGACCAAATTGGGTCATCCTAGAAAGGTGTACATCCCATCATCAGTGGAGGTGCCCTATGGATTTCACCAAAATGAGCACGAGTGAGTTCGTGGCCAAAATTCGCGAATCCCAAGCGAAAAACCTGCGTAACAAACAGCATCAGGGCTACGGTCATCCGGAACAGCGTCTGCCCAGCAAGCAACGAGTATAACGAAGCAAAAACCCACCTGCGAGCTCACTGTCGAGCCAGGTGGGTTTTTGTTTGTTATTGTGGATCCTGTTTATTCAGGTTACGATCTCTTTCGGACTTTTGCTTTTGGGTGCCTTGCGTCTTGCTGCTGTGTCCTTGGTTGCCGCCATTCTTCGTATTACGATTGTTTGACATCAGAATCCCTTCCTTTTCATTCTGGTATTCATGCCAAACGTAGTATGTCCCAAATAGCTTATTCATAATGAAGAATTACTTCGCTTCACCCATAAATACTTTCTTTCCATCCTCATACTTGTACACGTATACGGAAGCAAAGTCGTTGTCGCCTTTATCATTGAATGTTACGTTAACGAATTTGCCTTTGTAATCTTTGGTTTTATGAACAGCTTCCAGCACTTGTTCACGAGTTGGCTTTTTGCCGCCGTTTGCTTTGATCGCTTCTTCCAAACCGTTCAGCATAACACCCATGGAGTCATAACCAAACGAAGTGAAGATCCCTACTTTGTTGCCAGTCGCGCTCTCGAAGTCTGTGATCCATTTCTTACCGTCTTCCGTAGCACCAATATCGCCAACAGTAGAAGTAAAGACTACGTTATTCGCATTTTCCGCACCAGCAATTTTCACCATGTCAGCGGAGTCGTAGCCATCGCCGCCCATGAAGACACCTTTGAAGCCTTTTTCACGTGCTTGCTTCACGATGATCCCTGCATCAGAGTAATATCCACCGAAGTAGATCATCTCTGGATTTTTCGCAAGGATTTGGGTGATGATCGCACTATAATCCTTCTCGCCTGCTGTTACCCCTTCAAAGCCGAGAACTTGTACGCCGTCTTTTTCAAATTGCTTTTTCACTTCTTCCGCAAGACCTTGTCCATAAGCAGCCTTGTCATGCATAACAAAAGCCGTTTTTACATTCAACTGATTTTTGGCAAAAATAGCTGCCTTGGAGCCTTGTTGATCATCACGCGCACAAATGCGGTGTACGATCTTCTTACCTTGCTCAGTCAAATCTGATCCCGTTGCAGAAGGAGATACCATTACGAGCTTCTCTTGCTCGTATTGCGCTGCTGCTGTAATCGAAGCACCTGTTGTAGCATGGCCAACTACTCCGACTACGTCAGGATTTGAAATCAACATTTGTGCGACTGCTACCCCTTGTTTCGGGTCAGCTTGGTCATCTTGCGCGGACAATTCAACATCAAAGCCAAGTGCTTTAAATGCCTCCTTTTTTTCTTTCAATGCATATTCAGCACCAGCTTTTGCAGTGCTTCCGTAGTCAGAGTACTGACCAGACATCGGACCAACTACAGCAATCACGAGCTTCTCAGTAGCCCCGCTTGCACCGCCCGTGCTTCCTCCGCTATTGTTGCTCGGCTGTGGTGTCGCGCTTTGTCCACCAGTCCCCGTACCTCCACCACAGCCCGCGAGCAATGTACTCAGAGCAAATGTTGCAGCCAGTATCGACAATGATTTCTGTTTTTTCATAGGAAAGCTTCCCCCTCTTTATTTATGAGCAAACTATGAATCACAATCTTATTGTAGGATATTTTAGAAAATTTGCAATAGAAATGATTAAAAGAAGAATCAATCAAAAAACCTCTATCGCTGTCTGCTAATAGAGGCGTACACGTGGTGTATTGAGGCAAATAGCCACTTCTACGCATAGAAGTGGCTATCTTGATGAGAAGTATCTCATTGATTATTAGGAATTAATTGGAATACTCAGCTTGTAAGTGAGCGTTTTTGCATCGTACTCTACTTTTGCACCCAATTCTTGGGCAATGAATACGAGAGGAACGAGCACTGCTCCGGTCACTGGACGTGGCGGATTTGCTACACTGGTTTCTTTGCCGTTTTTATAAGCAAAGTTTTTGTTTTCGTACATACGCAGAGCGTAGTGGTTGTCTTTGGCAACCAGCAGAGATTTGGTCGTGCTATCCCATGCTGCAGAACCACCCAAAGCAATCGCCAATGTGCTCGCATTTACATACGCAACACCATTTTCAGTAACGATTTCTTGTGGGAATGGGAACTCCTTGCCGTTTAGCTGAACCTTGATTTTTTGTTGCTGTACAGGAGCAGGAGCAGTTTGGGCAAACGCAGCCGTTGCCGCTACACTTCCTGTTAGAAGAGCCGCTGTCAGCATCATTGTTGAAAACTTGCGAAGCATAATAAACACCCCTTAAATATCATGAAATGAATTCCAATTTTGTAAAGTTCGACACGAATCAACTTTTTCCTTCTTTTTTATTCCATACATTTCCTATGTAATTCTCTCCCCAAACATGACAAGACTAGGAAAAAAAATAAATATCCCACGAACAAACGTTTTTGTGCACAACCTGTGTATAACATTGTGGATAACTTTCGAAAGTGAGGCTTACCATGGCAGGGGAACGTTTTTTTCTCATTTATCAAGAGGCCAGTGACGAAGAATGCTTATTGACCATTGAACCGTATAAAGACCAACAGGAGCTGGCGGAAGCCATCAATCAGCTGCAAGCCAAACAAGTCGATGAATATACGATCATCAAGGGAAAAAAGATGAAAGCCACGTTGAAACTCGCCGTCGATTTGGCCGAGGCCGATGAGAATTCCAAGGAATGAATGTTTTCTTTTTTGAGTACGTTTATACAGAGGGAAATTGGCAAACATGGTAGTGAGGGCACGCACTTATGTGTTTGACCTTCATTGACCTTTTGTGTATGATATTGTTACAAAGAGAGGAGGAAGACTAGATGCATATGAATTTAATTCCAACCGTCATTGAACAGACGAACCGCGGGGAACGTGCTTATGATATTTATTCCCGCCTGCTCAAAGACCGCATCATCTTTCTGGGAACCCCAATCAACGACACCGTAGCCAATATCGTTGTGGCACAGTTGTTGTTCCTTCAGGCGGAAGATCCGGAGAAAGACATTCACTTGTACATAAACAGCCCAGGCGGTTCTATTACTGCTGGTATGGCGATTTACGATACTATGCACTTCATCAAGCCAGATGTATCCACCATTTGTATCGGAATGGCTGCTTCGATGGGAGCATTCCTGCTGGCTGCTGGGGCAAAAGGCAAACGCTTTGCTCTGCCAAACAGTGAAGTCATGATCCACCAACCATTGGGTGGAGCTCAAGGACAAGCGAGCGACATTGAGATTGCCGCAAAGCGTATTTTGAAGATGCGTGATCATCTCAACACCATCCTGGCTGAACGCACTGGACAGCCTTTGGAGCGCATCCAAAAGGATACCGATCGCGACAACTTCCTCTCTGCCGCAGAAGCAGTAGAGTACGGACTGATTGACAAAGTCATTACTTCCGAATCGTCTTCCAAAAAATAAGAGATATGTAGTAAAAAAAGAAGCACTCGTGCCTGGACTACGGGCCGAGTGTTTTTTTGTATGCCGAGCAAACCCCAAGAGGCTTCCCTTGGTTTGCTCGGCCTTTTCGATGGATCATTGTGATACTTCCATTAACTGACTGACATAGACCGTCCGGCTATGCCCTGGATTTTTTTCATCATGCACACGTGCTTTTGACGTTTTTTCGTCTACAGCATCGATCCAAACGGCTTGTCCTTCGTACTCTACCTTGATATGGTCGTCGGAGCTCATGATGGCTTGCGCTCTCGTTACATTCATAAGCGGCTCCCTATTGCTCATCTTCAATGGCTTGCTTGGCTGACGACGCCCCTGTCATCGTGTCTACAGTCGTTTCTTCAATCAGTCCGTTTTGGTCGGAAACAACTCCGCCCCCCAGCCCCTCATTTACCATCCGATCAATGTCCATATCATAACAATCGCGGCCTTCGTAACACTTGTCACGGTTACTCATGTGTCATTCCTCCTTCATGCAATATACATGGTTAGAAATGCCCTGCCCGAAGTGAATTGATACATAATCATCAAGATGACCAACAAAAAAAGACACCTCCCTACAAGGGAAAAGTGTCTCTCGTAACTCTATTCTTCCTTGCTTACCAGATTCGTAAGGCTGGTGACTGCCTGGGAGGCATCCGGCCCTTCTGCCAAAATGGTAATTTCCGTTCCAGAGCTGATTGCGAGGCTCATGATACCCATGATGCTTTTCGCATTGACCTTCTTGTTGCCTTTTTCTACGAATACTTCCGATGCAAAACGGTTAGCCTCCTGTACGAAAAAGGCTGCTGGACGAGCTTGCAAACCGGTCTTTAAGTGAACCACGACCTGCTGTTGAACCATGAATGGACCTCCTCACTTGTAGACTATTATCCTTTAGTATAACATGCATCTACATCGAAATATTTTGTTTTTCTCGTATTTTGTCAGCGATTTCGTTAATTTTTCGCAAGCGGTGGTTAATGCCCGATTTGCTCACTACTCCGCTTGGCACCATCTCACCCAATTCTTTCAAATTGATGTCAGGATGAGCCACTCGAAGCTCCGCGACCTCTCGCAGACGTTTTGGCAAATTCTCCAATCCCATCTCTTGATCGATGAGCTGAATATTTTCCATTTGTCTGGTGGCTGCATTCACCGTTTTGTTTATGTTGGCGATTTCGCAATTGTGTAAACGGTTTACCGAGTTCCGCATGTCCTTTACGATTCGGACGTCCTCGAAATACAGAAGCGCCTGATGAGCTCCAATCAAGCTCAAAAACTCTGTAATCTTTTCGCCTTCTTTAATATAGAGAACATACCCTTTTTTCCGCTCGATGCACTTGGCATTTAGTTTATACCGATTGGCGATCTTGGTCAATGCTTCGCAAAAATCCTGATAGGAAGTGAAAATCTCCAGATGATAGCTGGATGCTTCTGGATGATTCACAGATCCCCCCGCCAAAAAAGCCCCCCGCAAATAAGCAGCGCGGCAACAGGACTTTTTTACAATCTCAGGAGCGATTCCTGGGATAAACGACAGGCTTTGATCCATGATGCCCAAGTCTTGCAAGATCTCATTGGCCTTATTTGGAATACGCACAATGTAGACGTTGTTCTTTTTCAAACGCATTTTTTTGCGAACCAGTAGTTCAGCGTGTATCTGAAACAGCCTTTTGATTAACGTGTAAATGCGTCGGGCAATCGCCGCGTTCTCTGTCGTCACATCCAGCACCAGTCGTCCGGCTCCAAACTGCAGGCTTCCATTCATCCGAATCAAGGCTGAGAGCTCTGCCTTGCTGCAGCAATCGGCACCCTCCGTCATGGTAAGTTCTTTTTTGGTATGCGCGGCGAATGACATCGACTTCACTACTCCTTCTCTATCTTCAGCACCTTCCGTCTTCGTCTGACGAGTGACACAACCTGCTTGCTGACAGCATGTGCATCATGACGTAGGTATCCGTCCTCAAATGTGACTAACGGCCTCGCCACAACATGCAGACCGATTTGGCGCAATTGCTTTAAGTCACATCGGACAGGAGCTGCTCCTTTTTCCGCATATTTGTCCAATACATGGGCAGGCAGCTCGGCTGAATTGACAATGATCGTATCCAAAAATGGTCTATCTACATGTTCATACATGACTTTCACGTGCCTGGATGCAGAAAAACCGTCTGTCTCCCCCGGTTGTGTCATGACATTACAAATGTAGATTTTCGGGGCTTGTGCGCGTGTAATCGCTTCAAATAACCCGCGTACTAATAAATTGGGCAGGATGCTCGTGTACAAGCTGCCAGGCCCAATCAAAATGGCATCCGCATCGGCAATAGCCATCAGGGCTTCGCTCAGAGGAACAGCATCCTCCGGATCAAGGAACACCCGCTTGATTTCTTTGCCAGTCAACGGTATTTGGGATTCTCCGATTACGAGAGATCCATCTGTCATTTCCGCTTTCAACTGAATCGATTGCGTGGAAGCTGGCAATACATCTCCACGTACTGCCAAAACCCCGCTTAATGTTTTGACTGCGGTGACAAAATCTCCAGTGATTTCGTTCATCGCTGCAAGTAATAGATTTCCCAAATTATGCCCTGCTAATCCCGTGCCTGTGGAAAAACGATATTGCATGACTTTTTCCATCAACGGCTCTGTATCGGCCAGAGCAGTCAAGACGTTTCGAATGTCGCCAGGTGGAAGCATATCCATTTCTTCTCGCAAACGTCCAGAGCTTCCCCCATCGTCTGCTACCGTAACAATCGCTGTGATATGCACTGGCTCGTGCTTCAAACCGCGTAGAAGGACGGACAGACCCGTTCCTCCGCCAATAACGACTACCCGTAATGGCCTTGACTGTAGCCTCCCGACTCCCTTAGTAGGCATATGTCACCTCATTATTTCTAATACATATACCACAGGTGGCTATTTATGCGCGTTTCAGTCTTTCCTGCCATCTTATGCTCATTTGTTCTTTTCCATGTCTCGATGACTGACACGGACAGAAAAATCTTTGCCAAAGGTTTCTCCCAAATGTTCTGCAATGGCGACCGAGCGATGTTTGCCACCGGTGCATCCAATTCCTATCACAAGTTGACTTTTTCCTTCTCGCTGGTAATGCGGCAGGGTGTACCCCAAAAAGTCTGTAAGCTTTTCTAAGAATTCTTTTGTGTCCTTGTGCTGCATCACATACTCTGCCACGTCTGGATCACATCCTGTTTTCGGACGCAAATCCTCCACATAATGTGGGTTAGGCAAAAAACGGACATCAAACATCAAGTCAGCGTCTATCGGTGCGCCGTATTTGAAACCAAACGACAGCACATTAATCGTAAGGGGTGATCCTTGTTGACCGTATTGGTTGATGATTTTTTCTCGAAGCTGAACTGGCTTCATTTGACTCGTATCGATAATCTGATGCGCCCAGCCCTTCATTTCCTCCAACAAACGGCGCTCAGCGTGAATTCCTTCCAAAGGAGAACCGTTCGGGGAAAGCGGATGTCTGCGACGTGTTTCCTTATAGCGAGAAACCAATGTCTGATCGTTCGCATCCAGATAAAGGATGTGGTACGATAATCCATTCATCTGATTGAGGCTCTCCATGGTTACGGCTAGATTTTCAAAAAACTCACGCCCTCGCAAGTCAATCACCAATGCGACTCGCTCAATACTCCCACCAGACTGTTTGACCAACTCAGCAAATTTGGGAATCAGTACAGGGGGTAGGTTGTCTACACAAAAAAAGCCTAGGTCCTCCAAGCTTTGTACAGCAACTGTCTTTCCCGCACCTGACATTCCGGTAATAATCAGGAGATTCATGGCCTTGTCGTTTCCCAATTCCGTCACGCAACTCGCCTCCTACGATTCTGACAATAGCATACCATATTGTCCACCTTATTCGCACCTTTTTGAACCGCTTCCCCTGTTTTTCCAATGACGTCTTCAATAGGCATACAAGCTTTTTTAGAAAAAAAGATGCGTGACTGAATGCCAGCCACGCAACAATTGTTTATATAGATAAGGGGGTCAATTCATTGTCTATAGATTACTCTTGAATTATTTCACCCATGTTACAAGCAGGTTAAGAGATTGTGACATTTTGTTCCTTTAGCTTTTCATTCAGCTCTTCTACATAGTGTTGAGCAGATTGAGCAGCGATAGAACCGTCTCCAGTAGCAGTCACGACTTGACGCAGCATTTTTTCGCGTACATCTCCTGCTGCAAAAACACCTTTTACTTTGGTTTTCATTTTTTCGTCTGTCAGTACGTAGCCTGCATCGTTGGTGATGCCCAGTGGACGTACGCTTGCAGTCAATGGGTCCATACCAACGTAGATGAACGCTCCATCTGCTGGGTATTCTCTTTGTTCACCTGTTTTCGTGTTTTCCAAGAGAACCGCTTGTACTTTGCCTTCACCACGGATCTCTTTTAGTTCTGTATCCCAGATCACTTCGATTTTTTCGTTATCGAAAGCGCGTTTTTGCAGGATTTTCTGTGCACGGAACTGATCACGACGGTGAACGATCGTCACTTTGGAAGCGAAGCGAGTAAGGAATACAGCCTCTTCCACCGCGGAGTCTCCTCCACCAACAACCACCAGCTCTTTATTGCGGAAAAAGGCACCGTCGCAAACCGCGCAGTAAGAAACACCACGGCCGGACAATTCTTTTTCGCCTTGTACACCGAGCAAACGATGCTCAGCACCAGTTGCCACAATAACAGATTTGGTCAAGTATTCTTTGTCACCCGTGATAACGCGCTTGTACGGCTCTTCATCACGGATTTCCTTGATTTCGCCATATGCATACTCCGCACCGAATTGCTGTGCATGCTCAAACATTTTTGTAGAGAGATCAGGGCCAAGAATAGAAGTGAAGCCTGGGTAGTTCTCGATATCTTCCGTGTTGGCCATTTGACCGCCTGGAATTCCTCTCTCCAGCATCAATGTGCTCATGTTCGCACGGGATGTATATACTGCAGCCGTCATTCCAGCAGGGCCAGCTCCGGCAATAATAACATCATAAATTTTTTGATCGCTCATGCTTGTTGCCTCCTCATCTCACACAGTTTTGTTTCCTTATTTAAATTAATTATAATGTAATAATCTATTTAAAATCAAGTGTCGACAAAACTTTGACGCACTTTGCCAAGGTAGCGGCAGAAATGCCGTATTTTTGAGCTAGAAGGGCTTGTGACTGTTTTTCGTTCGTTATCGTTCCGTATACATATTCTAATGCTGCGACCCACGCTACTTCTTTTCGCACTTGTACACGACTTTGGGCATATTCATGATGCTTGCGCCATACATCGAGGCACCATTCTCCGGCCTCTTGCTTGCCCTGCGAGAGCAAATAACGGCTTATTTCTTCTTCTATACTGCTCTTTTGCTCTTCCGTCGTCGTTGGTGAACTATTCGATCCATCAGGAGTTCCTTCCGGCATGTCTGCACCCATATCAGCCAGAGCCAGCAAAGCCAACTTTTGCAGCTGTTGGTTATCCGTCTGGTAATAAAATTGACGAACCGCAGTTTCAGCTTCATCGTCTCCGATCAGAGACAATGTTTGCAGCACCGCGAATTTCACTTCATCGCGTCCATGCTGCAATGCCCAGAGAAGGGAAGCTCGAATCATCGGGTCTGTTTTAAAATCTTCCACTCCTGTGAACGAAGCCTTTTCCCAAGAAACATCACGTTGGGTCGTATTGTATTGGTAGGGGATCGGTTTTATAGTCTCCCCTTCTTGTTCGTTTTTTACCATTTGAATGTATTGATCTGCGATTCCTGCTTCTGGATCTAACTGCTTGGCTTTTTGCCACCAGCGCAGTGATTGATCCTTTTTCCCGCTCAAATAAGCGGAGATCGCAGCATAATGGTACGTGCACGCTTCATGCGGCCGTCCATTTCGGAGCATACGTTGGTAATGGAAATACGCTTCATCATGCTGGCCGAGCACTCCCATTGTTGTTGCGAGCTTATAGGTATTTTCCGGATGGAACGGAACGACCTTTTTCAGCATATCAATCAAGCTCAACAGCTCTGTCGTTTGATTGTGATGGGAGAGCAAAACCGCCAAGTTGCACAGTGCATGCAGGTTTCCTTCTTCCTTATCCAGCGTCTGTTCGATTGTCTCCATCGCCTTCTGGAATTCCCCAGCATAATAGTAGGCGAGAGACAAATTGTTCCACGCTGGCAAAAAGTCAGGATCAGCTTCGACTATTTCTTTTAAGGTATCCAGTGCCTCCAAGAAACGTCCCTCTTCCAGACTGCGACGAGCTCGTTCATGCTTGCTGTATACGTCCTCTTTTTCACTTGGGAGGAAGTGTCGCGGTGGCATGTCCAGCTCAAAGTAAATATAGTCGAGGAGCTCTTCGGCATCTTCCCGATACGGTCCAGTGCTATCTTCTTGTAAATAGCGAACAGCCATTTCTTCTGCCATATGGTAATCTTCTAGGTTGGCATAGTTATTCGCCATGTAGAAATACACTTCTGTCATGGATGGGTCCCATTTTTCTATCACTTCATAGAGGACTTCATTTGACGCTTCAAACTGTCCGGTTTCAGCTAAGGCACTAGCCAAATGGCAGTGGCATTCTGCATTCGTCGGCTCCATTTCAACTGCTCGGCGAAATGAACGCAATGCTTTATCATAGTCGTACCGATTCAAACAACGCATTCCCCGGTCAACAAAAAAAGCAGCATCTTGCTTAAAGTCAACAACGGTCGTTTTCTTCAAAATACTTTTGTTATGTTTCATAAAACCTCCAACATCGTAGGAGCTTACACTCCAAGTATCGTACCAGAAGCATCGGCACCCTACAAGCTGACTCGTCTTTTAAAGTGTTCAGCGGATAAAGCAAGAAACACCACTGGCCCATAGCAAGTGGTGTTTACGAACAAAAATGGAGCGGACGAAGGGTCTCGAACCCTCGACCTTCGCCTTGGCAAGGCGACGCTCTACCAATTGAGCTACGTCCGCATATCTTATCAACTATTCATATTTTGTCCGATTGAAAAAACTGGTGAGCCATGAAGGACTCGAACCTTCGACCCTCTGATTAAAAGTCAGATGCTCTACCAACTGAGCTAATGGCTCGTACATGGTGGCTCGGGACGGAATCGAACCGCCGACACGAGGATTTTCAGTCCTCTGCTCTACCGACTGAGCTACCGAGCCATATACTTTGTTCGCCACTCTTAAATAAGAATGGCGGAGCTGACGGGACTCGAACCCGCGACCTCCGGTGTGACAGACCGGCGTGAACTCCAACTTCACCACAGCTCCATATAGAAGGTTTGTTCCTTCAAAACTGAATATGCATGATTGCTAAGAATTTGTGGATAAGTCCTCGACCGATTAGTATTCGTCAGCTCCACGCGTTACCGCGCTTCCACACCGAACCTATCAA
>NZ_JBHVSO010000010.1:0-261300 GCF_042885155.1 Brevibacillus sp. NPDC058079 | reverse complement strand
GCCAGTTCATTGTGAGTTGCCCCCTACAAACAAATGTTCTGGGGATATTATATCACAGGCTCTCTAAGAGCAACAATATTACTGAAAAGAGCCTTTTCTTATGAATTCTAATAGAACTCAGTAGAATATAAGGTTTATCTGACAAAAGGAGATACCTTGTATTACATTGTTTGAGGAGGTTTTGCGAATGATTTCCCTTCAAGTATGATGTGCTTAAAACAAAAGCAGACGGATATTTTGCAAAAGGAATTGGGATCGTTGAAAACTAAAACGGTTTAAGTAAAAAATTGCTCGACAAAGGACTTGGTGGAGGAATGAAAATGGATACATTGCAAGATAAGAAATATCAGATTTGGGGATATGAGTGGTCGTACAATGATCTGAAATCATTTAAGACACTCAAAACATACCTGTCTACAAATCAGGATACGGTTTCGTTGGTTCAATCACCAAATGGATTAATGTTTCTCTATAATTTTCATGAGGAGATGGGCTTTCCGCATGATTCTATTAACGAGCATTTCTTTTTGGTTAACAGTGAATCACAGGCGGATGAATTTGCTACATATGGTCTTCTTACATTAAAGAGCGTGTTCTCACATTGGATTCATGTTCCACCCAACTACAACATACAAGTAAAGGGGAAACAAGAATCAATCACATCTACAGGAGATCGTACGGATTTAAATGGACTTATCAATAAAAAGATCGAGGAATTGAAAAACGAGATTGCCCCAACTTATTGTGGTGAGCTGGAGTATCAGCGATGGCAGTATGCAAGAGATGTAAAAATTGAAGTTCTTCAAGAACTGCTGGGTGAGTTGAAATAATTTCCTTACGAGATCAGTCCTAACGACTGGTCTTTTTGTTTGCGTAAATCGGTAAGTGTTTTTAATCTTACAGTTGCATATAAGATTATATAGAAAACAATATGGGAATTTCGTTGAAATACTGAAGAGAAGGTGAACTTAATGAATGGTTTAAGACTCATTACCAACCGAGTTGAAATTGAATCCTTATCAAGTGAATTGCAACGTTATATTCGCGGAATGATGTATCCGTTTGCTTTTATGCAAAATGATGAGGTGATTACGAAAGGTGAGATTCGTTTTTTAGAAGATGGATCAGTAGAAATAAAAATGATAGAAGCTATCGACAAAGGAAAAGGAAGCGGCAGGTTGTTTGTTGAACACTTGAAAAACATCGAAAACGTTTTCGAAATATGGGGGGAGTCAAAACCTGATGCCGTTCCATTTTGGTTGAAAATGGGTGCGGTGTTTGAACCTACAGCATTTAAAGTTTTTGCAAGTGAGTGTGAATATGAAGAGGATTTCTTAGTCCCGTTCACGATTCCTTGCTGAAAATAAAATGCGACTGAATGATATTTCGGAACCAATTAATAAAGATGGGAGATAGCTACGATGGTGTTTAAAGAAAAAGATATTGTCTACCGTGTTCCTATAAGATTTTGGGAAGATAAAGAGCCTACAAAATGCATCGTCCAAGAAGAAATAGATACTTCTCATGTCAGAGTTTTCGAAAGCTCATCAGGTAGCGTATATGTGTATTCCGAAGAGTATGGTCACAATGTATACGTTAATAGGAAGTATTTATTTTTTAGCGAGAAACAATGCAGAGAGGCTATTGAGTTATACTCAAAATTGCTTGAAGTGTACCATAATGATGAATCTGACAAAATCTTTGAAAGGTTTTTAGAAGATGAAGACCTGTTAGCAAAATCCAAAGAAAATAGTAGAAATCAAAATCAGAAAAATGACTTCCAGTAAAATTTCAACATAGAGTAACATTCACGACAATAAACACGAACGAAAATTAAGTTTAATCAGTGAAAGTACGGATTTATTGTTAATGCACTCTTTATCCTTAAAAAAATATCGGGGGTTATACTTTCCGTTGGTAGTTATTTCTTTCGTGAATCCGAACGATTCAATAATATTTCCGGACAAGCTTGACCTCTGGAAGTAATTGAGAATGAAAAGGAATTGGCGGTTTGCATGTCGAATCTTTGGTTGTCGTGGAAAATATTAGCGGAATTTGAGGGGGCATTTTCCAGAGTTAAAGAAGGAGTTGGTCTGCATGTTTGATGAACTAAAAGAAATGCTTGATAATATTGGATGGAATATCTTAAAGGTATGTGCAATTATTGCAGGAGGATATCTGACTTTAGATATCATTTTAATGTTTGCAAGTTTTATTGCTCCAGACAAGATTTCTTTCGTTTTAGGAGGAGAAATCGATAATAGTTCAAAGTCTATTACCAGTTGGGTATCCAAACTTGTCCATAGCTGGTCAATGTTTATTGGCTGTACTTTTGTCCTATTGGTATGGTATTTCGTTCTGAAAAAGAGAAAATCCAGAGAGTGGTAATGTGGAAAACAAAGAGCCGTCTACATAGTGTAGACGGTCTTTTTTATTGCCCAAAAGTTTTTGTTAACTATATAAAAGATTATCAGTTTACACTGCCAGCAAGCACCGTGTTTGAAGTGGCATTCAACTTGCTATACAGACACTCGAAAACTGCCTTTATGCCACCCTCGCCACCAGCAAACAATACTCCTGTTGATCCTTCGGATGCTCCATAACTCGACCAATTTGTGAGATTATTTGTCCAATCTGTATCTTTAATAGCTTGATAGATCCTCTTGTCTGCAACTTTGTCCTTCTTAGCATGAACAATAAATCTGGCGATTCCTTTAAAAGCATAGTTCTTCTCTAAAAGGTATAAACCTTTTTGATCAATGTCAGTTGGAAGAGCCTCAAAGATAGAATCAAAAATGCTACTAATATGCTTTTTATGATAGTCAAATGTTTTCGGAGCAAGAAGCTCTTCGCCAGTTGGTATTAATTCGTTTACACAATAGTGAATGGTTGTCAGAAGAATTAGGTTTTTATTGTTTTTATGGATACTCATTTTATCCATTTCTACTCCAAATGTTTTCAAATACACATTTTCCTCTGCTATTTCACGGGCTAATTTGGATAATAAATCAGTTTGTGCCAACCGAATGGTTGCTGATCTGCTTGGACGTTGTGCCAGGTTATTAAGATCGTGAAACATTTGTTTTTCTTCAGGTATGTCTACGCCATTAAAAATAACCACAGGGATAACCATTTCTTTTAATGTATTGAGATTGTATAAGATGTGCTCTTTGTGTTTTTCATTTATCTCTCGATTGTAGAGTGCTTGCAAATAACGAATAGCTTCACTAATGCCATGGAAGCGATGTTGTCCATCGTTTACTGATAATTTGCTCTTTGTAGTATCTATTGCTAATCGATGTGAACTTTCTTCATAGAAAATATGACCTCTTGCTGTCACAGTAATAGCTGAAAAAAAGCGCATTGCTCTTTTTGCTATAGGGTTGTTCATATCTTCTAAACCTGAGAGCACGTATTTTTTTATCGAATTCACTCTTCGCATAGAAATATCACGTTGAACTTCTGGAAACACTTCTAAGAATGTCATTAAATCTTTAAATTCGATAAGAGTGTTAAATATTTCTCTCCCGAATTGCTTTCCTCTAATTCCACTAATAGTAGCAAAATTACTTATTTCCAAATCATGCCGCTCTATATTCGTTGTCATACTGCAAACCACCTTTAGTTGTATTCATCTTTATTAGTTTACAAACATTCCGCCAATTAGACAATCTAAATACGAAAAGTGGGAAGATTTTTTATACCAGTTTGGGTAATTGCATAAGATATGGAGATTTTAAGCAATAGGAGTTTATATCGAAACAACTATGTTTAGGGAAAATTTCATACAGGAGAGTGTTTATTCATGGGTATTCATGCTTTTTTTAGAAGTTTTAATGATTTGGAGAGAATTGAGCGTGCTCCAGGTAAGTTTAAATACGAAAGCCATAACGTTGCCGCTCACTCTTGGAAAGTATCACAATATGTACAGTTCTTGGCTACAGTCGAAGAACAAAATGGAACTATGATTAATTGGAAGAAACTCTATGAGAAGACAACGAATCACGATTACTCAGAGATTTTCATTGGAGATATCAAGACACCAGTGAAATATGCGTCGCCAGAGCTTCGTGCTATGTTGCAACATGTAGAGGAGCAAATGACCAAGAAGTTCATCGACAAGAACATTCCAGAGGAATTTAAAGCAATCTTTCATGAAAGATTGGGAGAGGGGAAAGATGATTCAATAGAAGGACAAATCTTGGCAGTAGCAGATAAGCTTGATCAGATATATGAGGCATTTGCTGAGCTTCAAAAAGGGAACACGGAAAAAGAATTCGTTCGAATGTATAGAGATGCATTAAGAGCCATTAAGGATATCAATTTAAAATGCGTTGAGTATTTTTTGAATGAGATCCTACCTGATATGATTGAAGAGGAAATGATGTCTTCGGTTGATATTAAACAAATCACAGAAGAAGCATTGGCTCGATAAAGCTGTACGGGGGATAGTTATGAAGAAGGAACCAATTACCACTTGGTTCTTTTTTTATTGAAATACTTGATCTGCGAAAATTTAAAGATGAAGCAGAAATGAAGTCTTCCAGTGGCGTAGATGGAAAGGAGTATTCACGTTTCGAAGTGGTAGACCCCACATTCTTATGAGAAAGGGTATGAAGAACAAACACGGAGTTGACCATTACAGGTCAACTTTTTTTTTAGTCATCATGCAATTCTGTTTATATGAACTACTTTGCTAAATCTCAGAAAAATGATAGCATTTGAAATATGTGGTAATTATCGTGTGGCGGGAGGAATTCATATGGTATGGGATCAGAAAGGAATTCCCCATAAGGGCTGGACTTGCATTGGGATGATTGATTTAGGTGAAGATTTAGATGGAGTAGATGCTGAATCAAGAAGAGACTACTATGAAACCTGTCAAATGTGCAAGCATGAAGGGATACGCTATGTACATATCATGCAACATCCAAATTATGATTTAGACTTGCGAGTTGGACAACAATGTGCGGAAAATATGGAAGAGGATTATACAAATCCTAAGAAAAGAGAGACAAGTCTTAAAAACAAACATAATCGCCGTGTTAATTTCATGCGAAAAGAATGGACACGAAACAAAAAAGGCAACTTCACTCTCAAGTACAAAGGACAACACATGACTATCATGCCGAGCAAATTTGCGGGTGGAGGATTCGGTATTATCTTTAACAATGAATCGATGTGGAATATCAAGGGAGAAAAGATTAAGACATTTGAGAATGCCAAGGCAATAGCCTTCACGTTATTAGATAATTATTTGATGGAGAGCTGAGCGAAAACGTTCAGCTCTTTTTGTTTCGATTTTTTAATCGAAAATCTGGATTATTAAGCTATTCACCCAGAAATTTAATAGAGATAGCAATTTTCGCATAAGATAAATGGATTTTATATAAAAACGGGGTCGATTAAATCGACACGAGCCAAGGAGGATTTTACCATGGTAAAAGTAATGGAAAAGGATGTTTTGACTTACCCAATTTCTCTTAATTACGGTCACAAGGACTGGAATGTTATTTCGGCACTCCGTGAATTTTTGTCAAACATGCTCGATACGCAGCGAGAATTTGAGGTGAAATATGACGGCAAATTTGCCTATATCGAAGATCAAGGTGATGGACTTCCCAAGAGTTCCTTTATCCTGGGCGAATCGACAAGAAATGGATCTCAAATCGGTCAATTTGGTGAGGGATTGAAGCTTGGTTTCATTACACTTTTGCGTGAAAATCGCAAAGTGGAAGTAAGTACCGTTGGCATGGACATTCAAGTGGATGCTGTTGGAATCAATGAATTGTATTTCAATGGGGAAAATCTTCTTGATTCTCTAAACGAAAATGCGACACCTGAACAGGTGAAGGAAAATGAAGAGACGAAGGTTATGAAGCTTACCTTCACACCGAACAAGCGAAAAGTTGGAACCTTGATCAAGGTACAATGTTCAGAAAGCGAGTTAGAAGAAGCAAATTCGCTATTCTTGAAGCTTCGTGAGCCTCAACGTGTAGATGCAGGAATTTTTCTGCCAGGTGGTTCTATTTACGTACTCGGTCTTCGAACTGCAAAAATGCCGAACATGCTTTTCAGTTATAACATCGAAGACAAGACGATGACAAATCGTGACCGCAACATTGTTGATACGGCAAAATTACAGGCAAATATTGTGAAGGTGCTGGAGAGAGCGAAGAATCAGAAGTTCATTCAAACGATTTTGAGTAGCTTTCAGACAAACACGACTGCTTACGAATACCAACTTGCTTTTAAACCGTATTATATCGATGCATGGAAAAAGGCAATGGAAAAACTCTATCCAAAAGTATGCTTGTCCAGTGATCTGAAAAGCGATTTGATTGCACATGTTATGGGGTACACCGTACTTCGTAATGTTCCGTATCATCTCCTTCAAATCTTTAGACAACTGGGATGCAAAGAAAGTTCTCATTTTGCATCACAGTACAATGGAGAAGGCTTGGAGAAGAAAAACAAGATCGTATATCCAATCTCAGATTCTTACGTAGCTGATTGGCAACGAGAAGACGCGATTCGTGAGTTTATTGCCAATGCCCTCGATGCTGGAGATCCACGCTTGGTTCACAACGGTAAAGAGGCGCGTATTTCAGATAGTGGCGAAGGAATCATGAAAAAGAATATGGTTCTTGGGGGTACAAGTAAAAACAACCAGGCAAATGCAATTGGAAAATTTGGCGAAGGACTCAAAATGGCATGCTTAGTGCTTGCAAGAACAGGTTCCAATGTGAAAATCGAAACGGTTGGGACAACATATACAGCAATGTTGGAATACAACGAAGAGTTTGAATCGAATTTACTGGTTATTGAATACGTAAAGAATGCTCGAAAAAAAGGAAGTTCGATTGTTTTTGAGTGTACAGAGGAAGAACTTCAAAGTGCCAAGAACAAATTCATCCACTTTCAAGGATTGCGAAAGAAACCAGTTAGCCTTGATAACCTGGAGGTGTACTTGGAAGGAAATGGGCGAATATATGTCAATGGATTGGAGACAGCTGAAAAAACGGGAATCTTTAATTACAATGTGCTGGATAAAGTAGCACTTGATTCTCGTGATCGAAATAGTGTAGATGAAAGTAGATTCCGTCATTGGTTGGCAAGATTCTTGAGCAAAACAAATAACGAAGAAATCATTTCTGCTTTTCTTAGCAAATGGAAAGATAATTCGAGAGCTATTGAGTATGAAATCCAATTTATACCTGCAAGTTCGACTCTATGGACGAAAGCGACTAAAAAGATTTTTACCAAAACAGCGTTTTCCTCTGGTAGCTATGATGATTCAGATTTTATCACGAAACAGGCGGGTTATGAGTTGCTTTCAAACGTCCCGTATGCATTACGTCAGATATTAGAGAAAGCAGGCATACCTGCATCATCCTCGATTGCAAGCAAGTATCGTGGCAAAGGAATTCTCTTGGATAATAAAATTGTGTATCCGATCTCTTCAGGCTATGCTTCTAATTGGACGATACCAATGGCTTTGAAAGAAATCATTGCAAACGCCTTGGATGCAGATCGTGTGGCAAAAGTGACGTATAATAAAGAAACTGGTATGACCGTAATTACTGACAAAGGTGAAGGCATTTCCACAAAGCATTTGCTATTTGGAGAAAGTAATAAGTCGAAAGAAGATGCCAATATTGGAATGTTTGGAGAAGGTTTTAAAATGGCGGCACTCGTAGCAGCTCGTAACAATCGTGCCTTTGTTGTAACAACGAAAGGCATGCGTTATGAAGCAAAGCTGGAGCGGGATTCTCGCTTTCATGCAGATGTACTGGTCATTTATCTGCAACCATCACGCAAACGCATTGGCACAGAAATTGAATTTGGTTCAAAGCAATCAGAACACGAAGCTGCAAAAAGCAACTTTCTTACGTTTAATACCTCCTATGTCGAAATTGAAGATGGAGTATTCGAAATTAAGGGAGGAAGAAGTGGATTATTTGTCAATGGATGCTTTGTTCGGAACATCGACAGTCTATACAGTTACAATCTCAACAAGAAAGACATGCTAAATCGTGACCGTACTACGGTAGATGAACAAAAACTGCGTTCCGCATTGGCATTGAAATGGTCATCGATCAGTAATAAAGACATTATCGAGACATTTATGAAATGTCAAAACGCGAACAAACTCGAAATGCAGTTGAGTTTTTCACCGTTTACGTCGGTGATGCCTGCATGGAAAGCGGTAGCAAAGAAGTTGTTTAACAAGTGTTGTTTCGCATCAGGGACAGATCATGATGGTGTAGCCAGAGATAAAGGGTTCCAATTGTTGATGGGTGTTCCTGATCTATTGTCTCGCATTCTCCATTCTTGCGGAATACCATCTTCTCAAGAAGCAGTTACACTTCGAGGGGATGAAAAAGATGTGAAGAAACGTGCTTCTGAAAGCGAATTGACCCTCACTGGGAAAAGACGTTGGAATAAAGCAATGAAAATCTACACGAAGTTGTATGGAAACCGAGTTGCGAAGAGAGTAGAAATTGTTGCAGAATTCGGGAATAATCCACAAGACGGTATTACCTTGGGATTATACAATTTCGAAACAGATATGGTCTATGTCTCGCTTGATTTAATCAACGACGACAGGCGTTATCCTTTCCACTGTTTAATGGGAACGTTGATTCACGAACATATGCATCGGACTACGAAAGCCCATGATCGAACAAGAGATTTTGAGCGTGGGTTAACAGAAGAATTGGGGCGTATTGCAGAAATGCTGCGCTTGGCTGAATAATACGGGTACGAGCAGGAGTTCTTAAATTGACACCTGCTTACCTTCCAATGAAATGGAATCATACTGTTGTGAAGACAACGCAGAAGAGTAGGAGGATTTCTTATGACAAACAGATGGGCACTAACGGATGAAGTAAAGCAAAAATTTATGCCAGTCATACAAGAGTTTATCAGTAAATTGGAGTCTATGGAAAATACATCCGAACTCTTGGAAATTGATCTAAGTGATACTGAGCTTAACCCTTACACATTACAAAAGCTTTTAGAAAGTATGGGCTATGAAGAAACAAATAGAGGCGATAATGGATGGCAATTGGATTATTGGATTAAGATGAGAAAAAGTGAATTTAAACCTCTTTTAGTCAAAGGTAAAGCCATAACATTTGAATTGATATTGTCTGAGAATGAATAGTCTAATCATTCATAAGCTAAAAACAATTTTTAAGGAGAGAGATGATGTTGATGAAAAACACAGGTTCGATTCATGGAGTTTGTGCGGAAGAACGTAAAAGAAAGTTGCAAAACGACCCTTTATTCGACAAGAAATTAAAAGAATCTAAATATGTCAAATGTGCGTTTTCCCAAACAGGAAAAGTTTCGGAACATATGTGGGTGCGAATTATTGAATTGGATGATTCCAAAAGAAAATTAAAAGGTATACTGGATAATGATCCTCAGCATTTAACCAATGTAAAATGTGGCGATCTCGTAGAAGTAAAGTATGCCGAGGTGGAACAGTTTCTATAAAAGTAAAAGCGTAATGAGAATGATAGGATTCAGCTCGATCATGGTAGATCGGGCTGTTTCGTTTTTAAGGAGTCGATTCATCACAATTCAGGTTATCTATCAATAATGGACATGGTTGATGATGGGCAAAAAGGTAGCAATTCATGATGCTTGCCAGCTTTTGAAGTTTTTCGATAAAAAACGAGTTCCATAGCTTTCCGTCTGTGTATAATGAAAGAAACCCTAATGGTGATAAGGAGCATAGCTTATGAAATATTATTGGCATGGAAGTGCTCTCCTGGATGAAATAAAAGGATCATCGAATGTTGAAAAACTAAGAATAGCATCAGCATATTTTTCAACATTTGGTTTGCAATTGTTAGAAGAAATTGTTGAAAAGAACAAATTACAAAAAGAAAATGTTGAATTATATCTTTCTCCCTTATTTTCTTATAAAAATCCAAGTGCTCTCTTAAAAAAGGCAAACGAACTGGCAACTATCTATCTTGTAGAATCCATCCCTTTTCACGCTAAAGTTTACTGGATGAAAGACGAATCAGGAAATGAACGTGTCATCTTTGGCTCTTCAAACTTTACCCAAGGCGGAATTTCGAGAAATATCGAATTTGACATGATAAAAGATATCGAAGAAAAGGAAACTCAAAAGTTTGATATGTTCTTCAGTTTTTGCAGAAATAATTCAACGAACGTAAACGAAAAAATAATTGAAACATATAAAAACAATGAGAGTGAGTTAGAAGAGCTGCTCTTATTAGAATCCCAAATGAAAAAGAAGATGTTAGCACACACTCAAGCAGACGATCCTTATGGGGAAAGTGATTATGATCTGAAGGGTTTTTACTTTCAATTTCAGGATTATGAATTGTTTTTTATGAGAAATCAAAAAAGAAAAGACTCTACGATAATGTCGCAACGAGAAGAATTGCGTGAGAAATTGATGCATATCCATGATACAATCTATACCTCTGAATTTAAGCGTGAGTTTGGGATATTCTGTCACAAACGAAAAGATAATATTTGTTCCTTAATAATGCCATGTAGCTTTAATCATGATAAGGTAGGGTGGTTAGGTGTTCGTTATGGAAAATCACCAGCGGAAGTGGACTACTTGAATAAAGGCGTTGGAAACAAAAACGATAAATTTAAATTCCATAAACATGCATGTCTGCAATTTTCCATTAATCAATATGGGTTTGAAGTGAATTTATTTCACGCAGTTGCTACTGGTGCATTTGATCGAAGTTATGTACATGAACAAATCGATAAAGAGCCAAACTTTAAAGATGAGTTGATAGACCAAATTGAAAATCTAAAAGGTGAAGATTTTGTTTGGGTTATTGCAGATTCTCAATCAAATCAATTTTTTGAGTTTCCCATTAATGAACGAGATTCAAGTGATTTTATAGAGTTTTACAAAGAACATGACAAAGAGGGAAGAGAATCGTTTTTAACCTATGTATATAAAGCCAATGATATAAGAATAAAATCTGTTCAGTCTATACGAGAGAACATCCTTTATAAAATGGATCAGCTTTTGGCGCTTTATTATCTCATGACATTTCGAGTACCGCACTTGTATCTTAAAATGATTGAATAATGCGACCGCTGTTGCTGTACATGTTATCTTCTAACTAAATAAGAACCAATCATTTAGCTCGATTTTACTAAATCGGGCATTTTTTATTGGAGCAGGAGAATAGATAGCTATTCTGGTTTTTATAATATCAAGAATTGCCAATATCTAAGGGGTCAATCAAGACATCTTTTAGGAGGAGATTTCTTAATGAAACAGGTTATCCACCAATTCAACGGAAAAACTACCTATAACGGCCAACGTATTTATATTGATAAATCCATGCTCTCTAAAGCAGGGTTTCAACCAGGTACAAAATTTAATACAACAACTGATCCAATTCGAAACACAATCGAGTTTTTGGTTCATGAACATGGCTCCAATACAGTATCAAAGAAAACAAAGAACAAAGTAGATATACCTGTAATTGATAAACAAGGAAGAGATATTCGAGAAGCGCTTGAAAAATGTGATGAAATTAAAGTTACTTTTGTTCAGGATCGCGTCATCATTGAAGGAATCAAGAAAACCTCAACAACACGAAAGTCAAGAAACTCTGAAACGAAAGGATTAAAAACTATTTCCTTTTGTGCTGGTTCGGGTATTAGCACCGAATGCATGAAAAAAGCAGGATTTGAAGAAGTAGCTGCCGTGGAGTGGAATCCAAAAGAAGGAAGCGAAGATAAATTTTCTGATATTTATCTAAAGAATCATCCAGAATCGATTATGTTCAATCTTCCCATGCAACAATTGAAGGCGGCTGATCTGCCTTATGCTGATGTTTGGATTGCTACACTCGACTGTGTGTGAAACGTTTCTGCTCCAATCTCGATGGAGACATCGAATAAAAGCAGAGAACTCCAAAAGGTAAGTGGAGTTTAACTTTATCTCTGAATAGGCAGGGGAAGTTCCTGCTACGCTACAATGTCGGGTAGCTGTGCCTAATCCTCCGACGTGCATCATCGCTATTGCAAGCGTGGTGTACGAAACTCGGTGAAGTCGGTGAAAAGCAGACCTGTGAAGTGGTTAGCGAAGTAATCGGGGTGCTATAAAACTACTATGCCTACACACCAGGAATCTCCGTATGAAAGGCTCGTAAAGTTGTGGGGTGTCTAATCAAGAAGGCATCCACCCGTCAATGAACGGGTTTAGTCGTAGATACTGTATTGCAGTCTACAGTACCTATATTCTCCCGAAAAAGGGAGTTTGTTTCGATACCCTCCGACAGTGGGTTACGAAATGGCTAACGGGTTATAGGAGAGGGCTAAGGTAGAATGTAAAGCTAAGAGATAAGGAACGTTTGAACCTTGGAAGGTCGTAACACGGTTGCAATGCCAAGACCTAAGCAGTAGGAAATGACTGCTGAATCTGAGGGACAGCCGCCCGTAGTAGTGTTGAAGCGGAGTAATGTCCGTGGAGCGAAGGGGCATAGTCAGTAGAACTGTTAGTATCACCTACAACATTAAGGAAGCCGTTGAGCGTAACTGACTACACCGAGCTTGCCTGAAAGAAAGTGGGTGATCAACTTGGTGCAAAAACTTAATGTACCTGAAACAGAACAGGAACTAAGAAATATCCTTGATCAGTTGTACGAAAGTACAAAGCGAGCCATCGTGGAAAAGCGGAAACCGAAGTTCTTAGGACTTTTGGAGATCATCTCCGCCGAACCTACCATTCTAACGGCAATCCATAACATCAAATCCAATTATGGGAGTAAAACAGCAGGCTCAGATGGAGAAACCATGCAGGAAGACATCCTCCAGAAAGATTACGAGGAAGTCATTCTCAGGGTAAAACAATCACTTCTTCATCATGTCCCATGTCCTGTCAGAAGAGTCGAGATACCTAAAGCAAGTGATCCGACAAAGAAACGTCCGTTGGGTATACCCGCAATCATAGATAGAGTGGTGCAAGAATGTGTAAGAATTGTTCTTGATCCGATCTGTGAAGCACAATTCATCGCTCACTCTTATGGGTTCCGCCCACAAAGAGATGCACATATGGCAATGAGCAGATTGAAGAATGTGCTGAACACAACGGGAAATACTTGGGTGATCGAGGGAGACATTAAAGGCTTCTTCGATAACGTCGATCACAACGTCCTAAAGCACAAGCTTTGGAAAATGGGTGTCAGGGACAAACGAGTGTTGATGATTATTCAGTCAATGCTAAAGGCAGGAATAATGGGACAGATTCAAACGAACGAGCTTGGAACGCCGCAGGGTGGAATTATATCACCATTGCTCGCTAACGTTTATCTCCATGGATTCGATCAGTGGGTTGTTAGAGAATGGGAAAACAAGAAAACAAGCCATGATTATGCCAGCCCTGAGAAGAAATACAGGGCACTTCGCAACAACGGAAACTTCAAACAGGTCTACTACATCCGATATGCCGATGATTGGGTTATCGTCACGGACAGTGAAGAGAGTGCTAAGAAATTGAAGTACAAAGTACAGCAATATCTTAAACACACCTTGAAGCTTGACCTGTCATTTGAGAAAACGTTGATTACGAACGTCAAAAAGAAAATGGTAAAGTTCCTTGGGTTCGAAATTAAACGAGTTCCCGACAAATCCGCAAAAGGTGGATACACCACAAAAACCTATGCAGATCGGGAAAGGCTTCATAAGAAGGTTAAGACCTTACAAAAGGAAATCTCGAACATGAGAAGCATCCCAACGAAAGAATATCTCATCTATGAAATAACACGGATTAACCAAGTTGTCAGAGGGTTGATCCAATATTACAAAGTAGCAACTGAGATATACAACCAGATGATGAAGTACCAGCACTCTCTCGCATTTACTGCAAGGAGATCGCTGACTCGTCAGGGGGCGAATCCAAGATTCATTCCCGCCTGTGAAACAAGCAACCTACTCTCCGTACACAGCCAGTATCGGATGAAAATCCCGACGATTGATTATGAAGGGCTAAAGATTGGTGTGACAAACCTATCGTTCTGTTACCATGAATACGCCCAAAACAAGACTCAGGAGGAAACTCCATACTCGGAAAAAGGACGAGAGCTACATCTGAAACGAACGGGGAAAAAGCCGCTATTAGTTAGGGCTGATGAACTGTTCTCGACGGATATAGCAAGGTTAAGAACGGGTAAGACGGCTGGAACTATCTACACTTTTGAGTATTACCTCAATCGTCCATATGTCTTTAATCGAGACAAAGGGAAATGTAGAGTCTGTAACAGGGAGCCATCAAGCAACCTGATACACATCCACCATAAGAACCCACGACTACCAGCAAAGTTGGTAAACAAGGTTTTAAACCTCGTTACAACGTGCATGGAATGTCATAACGCTATTCACAATGACGAGGACTACTCGCATCTGAGCAAGAAGACTTGGGATAATATTCGGAAATATCGAGAGATCTTTAAAAATGGTAAGATGCCTAAAAACCAATCAAGGAAATACCCTGTTCGCAAAACGAAAAAGGTAGGTTAGGTACTAACAGTCTACTGATGGAACGCCGTATGAGGTGAAAGTCTCATGTACGGTGTGACCTGGGGGAAAACAAGTAACCCACCGTAAAGTCGAGGGTGAACGTTACCTATCAGGATACCGATTACTCAAAAGCATCGAATGGAACTAAAAAGGAATATCATACGATGCACTTGTTCATGCACCTCATGAGACTATTTTGGGATAAACCGAAAGAAGAAAGACCTTATGCAATATTGCTTGAGAATGTAGCGGAATTTGAAAAAGTTGCGGGTATCAGCTTGGAACTGTGCTTTAAAGAAGAAGGCTATCATGTATCCAGAGCTAAATTGAACAGTTTGGATTATGGGAGTAGAACCAAAAGAGAGCGATTCTTTATGGTGGCAACTGCGTTTGATGGTTTTTCATTACCAGAACCAAAAGGAAAGAATACTACCTCAATTCAAGAAGCAGGAATAATTTCCGTGGATGAATTAGAGTGGGTAACACCAGAGGAAAGTGGAACGCTCCATTATTTTCTCTCTCGTGAATCAAAAGGAATTTCTCATAATCATTATATGACTATTTTTGATATTACAAAGGACGCTTACGTAGGAACCATAACAAAAAATCATTTTAAAATTCAGCCTGAGAATTGGATAAAACATCCGACGGAGCCTAATTTGTATGCCTATTTAAAAGGAGAACATATCAGATCTTTACACGAAATAGACAAAGCCTATTATTTAGGAAGTAGCAATAAGCTGATTGTCGAATGCATTGGTCAGTCAGTTTGTACAAAAACCTTTACCGCTATTGCCGTAGCACTCTATCAGTTTCTTTCGAAAGAGCTGGGAAATCAAGGTTCATTGAATGTAGTTGCATAGTAAAAATCATGAAGGGGGTAGTCTTTTAAAAGGCTGCCCCTTTTCTCGTTGCCTATAGACAATAAATGTGATAATATCTGACTATAAACAATCTGAAAGAGGGATTAACCGTGAGTACAATAACATCAGTCGTAATAGTAACGCTTGGTATTATATTGGGATTAGCGTTTCTTGGCACATTGATTGCGGTAATTGCACTAATACTTGCATTCAAAAAAGATAAGCATCAATCACAACACTCTGTTCGGAGAAACTTCCCATTGCTGGCTCGAATCCGTTACTTGTTAGAACATATTGGAGCCGAGTTAAGACAGTATCTTTTTGATGGAGACAATGAAGCAAAACCATTCTCTCGCATTGATTTTCAATCGATTGTAAAGTCTGCGAAATATATTAAAACCATTATTGCATTCGGAAGCAAACGTGATTTTGACAAACCTGGCTTCTATATTGCCAATGGGTTCTTTGCGAAGCAAATTCCAGATTTAGAAGCTGACAACGATACTCTTATTAAGACAAAGAAATATGTCATCGATCATGAATCCCTATTCTCTCGTCAAGAACATATTGTAGATACAGAGGTAAAACCATGGAAGTATGCGGATAAAGATGCCATTATCATTGGTGAACATACATGTGTACATCCATTCGTGCTAAAAAGCCCCATAGGGATGAGTGCAATGAGTTATGGTGCGCTTGGTGAGAATGCAATCACTGCATTATCAAAGGGATTAAAAAATGCGGGAGCCTATATGAATACAGGAGAAGGTGGTGTTTCTCCTCATCACTTAAAAGGTGGAGTAGATCTCATTGCACAGATTGGCCCTGGCAAGTTTGGATATCGTGATAAGGAAGGGAACTTCTCTTGGGAAGAACTTCAAAAAAAAGCGGAAATACCACAAATCAGAGCCTTTGAAGTAAAGCTTGGACAAGGCGCTAAAATTCGAGGAGGACACGTTGAAGGGGCTAAAGTGACAACAGAGATTGCAGAGATCAGGGGTGTAGAACCGTACAAAACAATTGATTCTCCGAATCGATTTGAAGAATTTAATGATTTTGAAACCATGATGGAGTTTGTTTTAAGAATACGAAGAGAAACTGGAAAACCAGTTGGAGTTAAAATTGTAATCGGTAGCGAAAGCTCCTTTGAAGAGTTTGTTCAACACATGGCACTTTCGAATACGTATCCAGACTTTATTACAATTGATGGTGGAGAAGGTGGAACAGGGGCGACCTATAAGTCCATGGCTGATTCAGTAGGTCTACCGATTAAACCTGCACTCATGATTGCTCATGAGGTATTAACCAAATATAAAATGCGTGACAAGGTTAAGCTCATTGCCAGTGGGAAACTATTCTCTCCTGATCGCATAGCCATTGCCCTCGGGATGGGCGCTGATATCGTTCAAATCGCAAGGGGGCTTATGATTGCAGTTGGTTGTATTGGAGCAGAGAAATGTCATTCGAACGAATGTCCAGTAGGGGTAGCAACAACTGATCCAAAACTTCAAAAGGCTCTCGTGGTAGATGAGAAGCAATATCGTGTTACCAATTACATCGTGACACTTCGTGAAGAGCTGTTCACGTTAGCCGCCGCCGCTGGTCTTACATCGCCAAGAAAATTCAAAGAAGAACATGTTGTTTTTGTTGATGAGCATTTCCAGGTAAAAAGCTTAAAACAGTTAAAACAGATTGCAAAGAGTGAAGGGAGTCTTATTTAGTGATTAAATTCAAAGATCCATTCGAGTCTGCCATCTTGATTGATGAAGAACCAGATAATGTGAAAAAATGGATTCAAAAAGTGAAAACGGGAATTTCTTTTTATTTCGTTAGTGATTTTAAGGTTGAAAATGAAGGTTCTCTGATTATGGAAGATGTGAAATCAATTGTGTACTTGGATTACTTTCAGAGACTTGATGACATTCCTGCCGTTCATTATATCGGATTCCTTGATCGTAACGAAAAGATAGTTGGTGAAATGAGTCTTCAACAAGGCAATCGCTTCTCAGTAACCATTCATAAAAAAGAATCGGATAAACAAGCTACTGAAATCCTTATGAAAATCAATCGAATTAAACTTCCTCAAGACATTCAAGAACAAATAGATATTGCCTTACAATCTGAATACTCTTCAAAAACCATTGAATCTCTATATGCCAAATTCGGATCTTTGCCTCCTTCATTGATTACGGAGAAGCTATTGGAGCGTTTATGGTTAAAAGAAGAGTGTACAGACCGAATGATTGGCAACTGGTTTGGAATAAAACCTAAGCAAATTAAAACCAGAAGGGCGAGGTATAATCTTGTAATTGGTAGCGAACGAGTTAATAAATATATCATCGAAAGTGGACTCCCTCTTCATCGTGGTTCACTGATTGACCACTACGGAGAAGAAATGGTGCAACAAGTGGAAAAGGAATTGGTTTCGTAATATATCGATAAAAATGGGGGTGAAATAGTTCACTCTCATTTTTGTACATGAAGAGAAAAGCATCTATAATATAACGTTAAACATTAATCAGGTTTATCTACTAAACATTTTTGGAGGCGAACTGTGATGAATATCGTAATTACAGCAGGTGGAACAAGCGAAGCAATTGATAAGGTACGTAAGATTACTAATATGTCAAAAGGAACATTGGGAAGAGAAATTGCATCTGTAGCAGAATTTCATCCTCATATAAAGAAGATCTATTTTTTGAGTCCTTTTTCAAAACAAGCGGAAGCAGAATGGATAGGCTTGACAGGCAAGTTCGCAAAGATTGAGTGGATCGAAACAACATCTGTAAAAAGCGTATATGACTCACTACAGGAGATCTTAACAACAAAGAAAATCGATATTGTTATTCATGCAATGGCTGTTTCCGATTACACCGTTGATTATGTTTACACATTAGAGGATATGGTCGAGGGCATCTATAATTATATCAAACAAAATGATCAAGAATCTGTTGAAGGATTGCTCGAAAAAGGTTATATGACTCCAAAAGGTGTATCACTCGAAGACGTGATCAGTTGGGCAAAGAAGGGTGATTATCGCCTCGATAATTCATCTAAGATTTCTTCTAAAAGTGACAACCTTTGCATTCAGTTAACCCCTACTGAAAAGATCATTTCTCAAATCAAAATATGGTCGCCCGAAACAACCTTGGTTGGGTTCAAGTTGTTGGAAAATGTCACAAAGGAAGAATTGATTCAGGTTGCTACACAATTGAAGATAAAGAACAAGGCAGATTATGTGTTTGCCAATGATATTCGTCTGATACGTGAATCTGGTCATCAAGGTTACTTGGTAATGCCAGATGGAGAAGCTGTCGAACTTGTTGGCATCAAAGAAATTGCGAATGCCATCGTGAACCACACAGTAGGTGATCGTCGTGTTTAAAGACAAAACCATTCTTCTTGGAGTAACTGGTGGAATTGCCGCTTACAAAGCAGCAAGTCTTTGCAGCCAAATGGTGCAAAGAGGAGCAAACGTGCATGTTGTGATGACAAAGAATGCGCAAAGATTCATCAACCCAATCACCTTTCAAGCTTTATCTCAGCATGAGGTCATGTGTGATACCTTTCAAGAGGAAGACCCTGCATATATTTCACATATTCACTATGCAGATAAAGCGGATTTGATTGTAGTTGCTCCTGCAACAGCTCAAACCATTGCGAAAGTGTCGCAAGGCATTGCAGATAATATGTTGACCAATGTTCTTTTGGCAACATCAGATCTGAACAAGATACTCTTGTGTCCAGCAATGAATGTAAACATGTTGCACAATCCTTTTACGAAAGAGAATTTTGAGAGAATTGAGCGAGTAGGGATCAGTATCCTCAAACCAGCAGAGGGGCATCTTGCCTGTGGGTATGAGGCGGAAGGTAAATTGCCTGATACAAGAACGATTGTCTCAGCATGTGAGCAAATATTGAGTAACAGAGTAGGCAAATAACCTGAAGCAGAGTTGACAGATAATCGGCTCTACCTTAAAGGAGGGTGAAACGTTCTCAAACGCAATTCCTATTATCAGCATGGTTTTAGACAAATTGGGATTACTTTTCTACAAAATGTGTTTTTGATGATCATATCCTCGAATCTGAAAATTAAAAACTCTACCCTAATTATGTACTTTTACTAAGTATGTAATTGACCATGTTTCATTGGAAAGAGGTATTCGATCACTATTAGAAAGCTCTTCTACGAAGATTGCATGCTTATTAAAAACAGACCAAATCACGTTGGAGACTTCATTTGGTGTAAACACTTTCTGCGGTTTGCAGTAGATATGACCAAAACGAAAAGAGGTATGAAAAATATGGGTACAATAATTAAGCGTGTCGAAATAAAAGAGGTTCATTCAGATGAAGTAGGAAAATTTACTTCTGTATTTTATTACAAGCTTCACAAGGTTCTCCGCGTAGGTCTTAATGAAAATGGAGAGCCAACAGAAGCTTTTTGCACATTCATAATTCAACATCAAAACCCGATTGACTATGAATTTTTTCATCAAGAGGTATATCGAAATGAGCTTGCCCAAAATGGCAATTGTGATCCGAAATACATTATTCCAATCTCAAAAGAAGAATATGAAGAAGAAATGAAGCATGAAACCATAAATAATCAGTAACAATAAAATACATGTAAGAACGCGAAGCGACAGTGAACAATCTGTCGCTTTATTTGATATGTGCATATTATCCGACATGTTATAATTCAAACTAAATCCCATACTTCATAGAGGTGGAAACTATCATATGGCAACTTATCTCGTCAAGCATTATCGTTCGACAAAAACGAAGAAAATTTAATTTTCTATGTCTCTATCTAAAAAGACATCCTCAATCAGACAATCTACACTGTTTAGGTTGTTACTCTATTGATGTTTCAATTTACTTCGTTCCTAATTTTGGAATACAATAAAAGTATTTATTGAACATACGCAAAGGAGCACATGGATGATTGACACAAGAATCCCTGCTATTAAAACCTTCCTTCATATGCTTGGGAATATAGAGTATCTGTACTTTGTCATTAATGAGGTTGATCATCATTTTGAATCTTATCCGAAGCAATCCTTCGAATCACCGCTACGAACGGCTATGCATCAACTTTTATGTACGGTGAATCCATCGTTTTCAAGACAATCAGAGTCGATGAAAATACTTTGTTATAACGATGCTTACTTACAAATTGACCGTTGGATACAGAATGGAGGAAGCGTTGAGAGTGACTTTGTGGAAAATTCACAAGAATACATACGTTTGTACAAATACTTTCAAGGTGATTTTTGGAATGGATTTAATATTATCCAAGGAGAAAGAGTCATTTTTGGTTTTAATACACGACTACATTTGATTACAACGTACTTACGACTCTATGCAGAGTTGAAACAACTGGAACGAGAACTTCAAAGATATTCAATTTCACATGACTCTGATTTACCTCTTCGGAACAATATCTACAATTGTGTTGAGTGTTGGATGGAAGAAGAGAGAAAGAAACATAATTGGTCACAAGAGAGGGAAACAACAATAGAAGACATACTTGTTGATAATACCGCTTCATTTATGCAAGAGCATGTAGGTTTTCTACCGCAGGGTAGATACCATGACTCAATATTCGCTGAGGTTGCTGTAGAATTCATCCGAAGATGTGATCAATTAACAATGGATTACCGTAAGTAGTGTTGCGATAAATGAAAATCGTGTTGAAGAAAGGACTTCTCATACTTTTGAGGAGTCTTTTTTTATGATTACATCGAAAAATACATACAATACATGAGTTTATATAACCAGGATTTTAATTACAAAAACATTTTAAGGAGAGAGTTATATATGAGTTATTCATTTCTTGGTGTTTGTGATCGTTTTAGAAAAACAGAAACGGGAGAACGGCTATGGCAGGAAATGATGCAGACAAAGAAAGCGATATGCGAATCTGAATTTTTGCAGGTTTGCAACGTGCAGCGAGTCTTAGACGATGGAGAACAGTGGGAAGAGTATAAGGATAATGCGAGACTACAAAACGACGAAATCCGTTTTTACAAATCTAAAATTGGCTTGTATTTCTTTCAAACAGCGGGTTTTGAATTTATTTGGGGAGATCCATCTCAACTAAGGATAGAAGAGTTAGAAATGAAACAAGTAGGGAGAGTTGCTTAATGGATATGAATCCAAAAGTTACCGATATTGAAAAGGGTTTATTAGACCAGGTGTTGCCCTTGAGAGGAAAGCATATCTTCACGAAAAATTATGGCGATGGTGAGATTGATGATGTGACAAGGAAAAATGATTTGTCAGGGATCATTATCTATTTTCATTCCAATCTTGAGGGTGTAATACTGTTAGATGGTGAAGAATTTCTATCCGAAGTTGATGATGTAAAAGATATCAAAGATTAGGGGAAATATAGAGAGGAGATGTTAATTCATGAGAGGTAAAAAGCGGCTGTTTCGCAAATGGGCAACTATCATTGTAAATGAGGAACTTCCAGAGGAATATATGACAGAAGGAGAAGCAACTTGTTGGATAACTGATGGCGACGTTGTTTCCTACGATGGTGTGTCCTATTATGTCAACAACGATCCAGTTTCAAGAACGATGGCAAGAGATACGATTCTACACATCCTATACGGGAAACGTGCGAAAAGAAGTTATTTTAATGCACCCTATAAATCAGAAAACTTGTATTGGTAAAAATCAAGTCCACTTAAAAGTGTAGCTTCCCAAATCGGGAGGCTTTTTCATTTCATAGACATATAATTATGCAAAAATAAAGGGACATGGGTTGAACGAGGTTAAACCGTTACAATCTCGACATTCAATAAGGTTCATGTAAAATAGAGTAAGAAATTACTTACCTATTACCCAACGACAAAGGCAAACCCTATGAAAATAGGGGACGCAAAACTAAAGGGGCTACGGTGTAATACACTATGCCAGCCAGCAACCGAAAAGGGAGGATATTTTGTATGAAAGACGCCATGCAATTTGCCAAAGAAAAAAGGGAACATAATAATAATTATGTTAACGCAGTTCGTGAGTTTCTAAAGGAAACTATCAGTGATTCAAAATTCTTTAATTTGTCGTCTTTGGAGCAAAAGCAAGTAGCAATGAAAATGATACAAAAACATAAAGTTGTCAGTTGAAATGTACGAATATGGGCTTCCAATAAGGGAGTCCTATATTTTGCCGCTTATTAGAGAAAATACTACACGAATCTTTGAAATGATTGATTATTGCATACCATGTAAAAGAAACAGAAACATGGATTTGGTTTGTCCGAACGATTTAGTAATGGAGGTTTAGTTGTGAACAGGTTACTTTGATAGTGATGGAGGTTGGAGGATGGATCTAACGAAAGCATTAGAATTATGGATTGAAGTTACAGGAATTAGCCCAAATGAAACAAAGTTTAAGTTGCGAGATTTAGACATTCATCAAGCAAATGAAGTGCTCAAGAAGTCCTTGGAATACGACAAAACGTATGTAACCACGTTAATTCTCTTGGGGCGTTACCTGGATGAATTTGCTGAGGAGCGACTACTGCCTCTAAAGGCTATCTTGAAAGATTACGATACCTTTTCGAAATGGTTAACTAAGATTCATGAGTTGCGTAGTATTTTAAACATGAATGAAGCCTTAGAAACAAAACAGAGCTTTAAACAGAGTTTAAAGAATGCTATTGTTCACTACAAAGTTGATGAATCCGTAATTGAATCAATAATTGAAGATGAAAACAACTTATCTGAGCTTCGTTTTAGTGCATTTCGTGCGATTAACAAGCTGGAGATCTGTCAATTTTCACACGGTTCACCCAGTAAAAACAATCCGAAAATCTATGACAGGGTTTATATGTTCAAGGATATCAATACTTTGCTACAATGGATGATGTCTGTTGATTCAGGTATTGTTTTGGCTCTAATTCAAGATTCGTCTCAGCTGTCCTCTTCTTATTTTGTTTTTGCGATACGGAATGGCGGGACACTTTCGATTGTGACTGACCGTGAAAAAACGTCACATCCTCTCCGTGAAGAACTTTCACGAACGAGAGCGAGAGGTCGTGAATTTTCGAAACGTATTGGACAAAATTATTTTCCTTATTCTTTAATGGATATTACGTTTGGAGATAATGACAGAGCATACGTAAATGAGGAATCAGCTTTAGCGACAAGAGAAGATGGTGTTCCTTTGAAGGAAATCAAGGATTTAGAGCATGATGAAGTTGTGTGGCTTATCATGATGTTCAGCTTACTCTCTGAAAAGTTTTTTGCCAACAATTTTAAGGTGGATACACTCTCTTATTCAGCAAAAATGATGCAAGAATCAAACTTGCTCCTGAGACAAGCAGAAGAAAATAGCATTGTCCTTCATAATTATCAGCCACTTATTGTTAACAAGTTGAAATCAGAGGATATGAAGACAGACAAAGTGAAAGACGCTTTTCAATTTGATCCAACTGGTCAGCATGATTGGATGATTGAAAGATATCCTGTTCCAGAACAAGTATTTGATGTATTAGGAGATCCCGAAGTTTTGTATTTAACAGGTGGAGCAGAAGATGCATCTATGTCAGTTGAGATGAGAAAAATGTCACCATCTTCATTTGCAAGTCAAGAACGATTACAAAAAGATCGCATATATTTAGCGAGATACAATCAAGCCAAAGTAATTAGCAGACAATTAGGAGATGAATTCAGACAGAGAGAACAAGAAGTGATGGATTGGTATCGAGCAGCTGTTAAGAAGAACTTGCCAAATTTGCTTAAAGCTATATCATTTGGGAAGTTCTTCGTTTCAGGAGATACTGAGGATGCCTATATTCGAAAAGGAGATTGGATTGTTCATCAAGAGGATCGAAATATCCTTCGAGTAGCCTCAAGAAAAGGTGATCCTCATTCAGCAGGATGGAATATTTGGTGCAGATTTGCAGGTTTAGGATCTGATATATACAATCCAACTTGCGTTGTAAATGGTTCACAAGCATTCCTCTTCGGCCACTTTTACCCAACAACTGCGAGAATGCTGGCAGACATTTGTGGCTGTGAAGTAACAGAACTGCATGAGCTACTTCAAAATTGGAGGAGAGAAAAGATAAATAGCGGTAATCATCTTTTGGATAGCGTTGATCCTATGGATTGGGCAATTAAAAACCCATGGAAAGATATCCGATTTGATGTTCGTATTTACCTTAGCAAAAGTGGATTTAACAAACTATGTAAAGAACATCGCACAGGCAATGAAAAATTCTGGCTAAAGTCTCAAGACAATTCTTAATCAATAACGTATAATAAAGTTCTCCTTTACGGGGAACTTTTTCATGTGAATTTAACAAGTCACTACTATCTACGTTGCCATTGTCCAATGCCTATTATTTCCACTATTTATCCTTGATAAATAGTGGTTTGAATGTCTACAGAAGTAGGGTAATAGAAAAGGAGCGAAACTATTGTAAGTCGATATTTTTAGGAGGTACTCATCATGAATGTAGCATCAAAGACGATTCGGTTAATGATTGTTGAAGATGATGATGACGCTTTACAGATGGAACTTTTGTCTATACATAATGAAAATGATATAGAAGTTGTTGGGTATGCGAAGGATAAGGACACTGCACTTGTAATGGCAAATGAACTGAAGCCTGATGTTATCCTTTGCGATATCAACCTTACGCCAAAAGATGATCAATTTGGAATAGATGTAGCAATCCAATTATCATTTTCTTTGCCGAATTCAAAAATTATCATGTTGAGTGGGATCATCAACGAGGATACTGTGCGAAGTACAATGGGGATTGGAGTAGCTTGCAACTATTTATTAAAATCAAATCCAGGAATCATTCCTCAAGTGATTCGAGATGCATATAACAATGAGCCGAAACTTGAAAGCTCTCTGATTGATTTTATTTTGCGTGACTACCGTGAAAGCTTAAAGACAACGATGGCAAAATTGACACCTCATCACATCAAGGTCTTGGAGATGTTTTTCAGAGGTTATTCGGTTGAAGAAGTAGCGAACATCATGGGTGTCGAAACACAATCTGTACGAAATCTTCAACAGGGTATCGCAAAAAAATGTTTAGGATGGAAATGGAGACTTCGTAAATTAAGTGCTGTAGAGTTAGCACAAAGAGCAAAGAAATTAGGTCTTTTTTAATGTGAAATAAAACCATTATTTTCATATTTTCATCATACATCATATACCAAAAAGTGGACATACTGCTTTTTCGGAGTATGAAAATAAGAGTAACTTAAAGGTGAATTTACTATGAAGCCAATGTATATTTCGGTCATGATCGTTTTGGTCATGATTCTTGTCACGTTTAATACCGCGTTCTACTTCGTCAACCGCAATGTCATACTTGCTGAACACCATAACGATCTTAATAGTTTGTTATCAAACATTGCTATTACGATTGAAAATAACAATCGAGCATTATCTTTCTATGAGAAAATGCTTGCAGAAAAATTACATGCCGCCTCCATTGCCATTCAACATGCTCTGCCACCGCACATTAAAGACGTGAAAAACGAGGATTTAGTTGCACTGAGAGAAAAATTGCTTGTTGACCAAATCACATTGTTTGCTAAAGATACGAGTGATTTTGTCGGAGTGAAATCAACTGATCCCGATCAAATCGGTGTACATACAAAAGAATTCGGTGAAAACTGGAATCGTATGTTTTCTCAATTAATGGAGGGTCACGAAGTTCAATTGGAGGAAAATTTTGGTCAAGCTTTGCCTGGTTTTTGGTCTGGACCGTTAGATACATACTCTACCCGTCCAGGTGAGGTGTATAAATGGGGATATTATAACGATGGAAGCACAGATTACATCATTGATCCTTTTGTGAATGAAAGTAGAATTGAGCAATTCGAGAATGAAGCTGGGGTAAATGCTGTTATTCGCGAAAAAAGGCTTCAAGATCCTAAAATCGCTGAGATTAGCGTCCTCAATTACAATGCTTTGATGAATGAAACCGAAAAGCACCCAATGGAAAAAGAAAAGGATATAACGGTGTACCATAACCGTTTGTTGTTAAATGGCTCATATAGTTTTAAAAGTGATTTAGATAGAGAATTTGCTCAAAAAGCTGTGTCTTTACAAAAACCTGTTCATGAAGTTGTTGAGGTAAACGGAAAGATGTTACTGAGATCTTATATGCCGATATCTCTTACTATTGATGGCAACTTTCAGAACTATCAGAGCATCATTATTGCATCTTCCGATTATGTTTCCATTCAAAATGAGTTGAATGATAGAATGTTTGAAATCATGTTGTATTCGATCTTTTGTTTCGGAATTGGTTCTTCCTTTATTCTCGTTCTATCTCGTTATTTAAATAGACAAGGTGCCTTGATGAAAAGTGTACAGAATATGTATGTTGGTAATATTGAGAGAATGTTTACTGCGATTAAAGAGCATAGACATGACTTCAATCATCACATTTTTACGCTACAAGGCTTATTTTCCATGAAACGATATGAAGAAGTCGATGCCTATCTGAAAAACCTTACAAAAATTCAGGTGACACTTAATGACATGATTCACATTAGCATTCCCGCTTTTAGTGGTTTGCTTCAAACAAAATTGGCTGAAAGCGTGGACAAGCAAATTCAATTTGAGCATCACTTTGAACGATTTGAGTTAGTCAATCTTGATATTAAAAAAACAACACATATCGTTCGAATCCTTGGGAATATTTTAGATAATGCTTTTCATGCTGTACAAGAAAATGATAGCGATAACCGAAAGGTGACAATGATAGGAAGAGTGAATGATCAAATCATGCGGTTTAAGATTTACAACAACGGCCCATTGATTGAACCTGATCATCTGCTTCGTATTTTTGAAGATGGATTTACAACAAAAGAAAAGAAAGGAGGTTCAGGTATAGGATTGTCGAGTTCGAAGAGAATCATCGAAAGTTATAAAGGAAAAATTGATGTCACAAGCAATAACGAGTGGACAACATTTGAAATACAAATCCCTTTGTCCCAACGTGAAATCGTACACATTTCATCGTAGAGAGTTAGAAAATAAGTGGAACTCAGTTGCGATTTAAGGTCTGTAAAAATAGATACCATGATCGATATTGAAGATAGGATTTTCTCCCAGTTTCGTTATTGTAAAGGGAGAATTTTTTCATGATATCTCTTTTTTGTCCTTACTGGTTTCCCTGTACAATATCCCCAATGTAAACGAAACATGAACTCAACAACTGCAAACTGGATCGTAATAAGTTTTTGAAGACATCTTTGGATTTGGTTTCACTTTAATTGATTGACTCTTATTGTCTTAGAGAACCTTCGTTACTCCAACAGCGGCATCACAGATAGACCTATATCAGATAGTCGAGCCTACTAATGAAAAGCTTCAACGTCATCAAATTGTATGATGTTGTTGAAATAGTAGGTTCATATAGCTTTGAACTTTGTTTTTCAATCCTTATAGAAAGTAGCCCTGAACTGGCGTTACACATCACAGGCAATTTCCCTCAGATAACGGTCATATCTATTAAAGCTTCAAGAGTGTTTTATGAACCCATTAATGGTAAAAAATAAAACCAACATCATTTCCGTCATTGACCTCATCCACATCATAGAATCTGATGTCTACATTGTAGTGTTCACCAATTAACATCATTGCATCATCAAAAGGAATGACACATTCGAGATCTGCTGAACCCTCAACATAAATCTCAACTACGTCCATCTCCAGGTCTTCGGAAAAGCCAACTTCACAATAGGAAGCATGAGTGGACTCTTTGTATATATTCGTTACAAGCTCATTCAAAGCCGAAATAGGTAAAATGAAAGATTTTATCATGCGTTTCCCTCCAATGATGTTGGCATTCCGTTGATCTGAATTTATTATATCGTCTATAGTCACTATGCTCTATACTCAATTTCCGGAGTATAAGCCTTTTATCCTATTCTCTAATCGATTTATGAGTCTTTCAGCACATACAACTCGATTTATTACAACGATTTGAAAGCTTTTTACGGTTGCCTCCCTTACTGAAATAGATAAGTGGAAGGCATGCACATATCATCAAGCATTTTTGGATGTCACGGATATATTGAATGATCAGGAAAGAAAAACTGAAGAAAATGTTAAGTTCAAGCTCTCTGCGTAAAGCGAGAGCTTTTTTACTTGTTATGGCTGTTACATGAAAATGCATAGACAACTGTATGAATAGATTGAAAGAAGGAATCAGGCTAATACCTTATATGTATAATGAAATATTCTTAGGAAAAAGGAAGTGAAAAAAGGCACTAAATAAGGGAGTGGTAAGACGCTTTGAATGAAACATCTATTCCTAAAGAGAAATAACGTGTATTCTAAAGTCAATGTATTTTTGTGTAAGGAAGGTGTCCTATGTGGAGCATGAAGAAATCCATCTGAGACGAGCTAACTTTAAGACATCCCTTAAAAATGAAGTCGCTTCCAAATTTGTATCTACAAACAAATTTGCAAAATGCACTGGAATTAATGCGACTACACTTGGGTTGATCTTTAAGAATGAACAAGGATTGAGTCCTGCACAGCTCGAAATCATCACAAATGCACTCGGCTATCCTCCAGGTCATTATTACGAGGAGTATGTCGATGAATGTTACATTAATGGTCACATTCACTACACAAGAGCAAGTGAATTTTTGTATCTTTGCTTTCTGAATAATAAGCTTTCTGTAGCAGAGAAGATAACAAAAGCATTGTATGAAGACACTGATAAGACAAAGACGATACAAACGACATTGGAATTAGCTGAACGGTTATACTTACATGATAAACAGGATGAGTCGGAAATCTATTACGACTATGTTATTAAACGCGAAGAATCCTTCTCATCAAGGTTAGCGATAGCCGTTATGCGGAAATACTCAATTATGCGAAAAAGGGATGACGTGGAACTAACCAAACAATTTTTGTACAAGTTAATTGATTTGGTTTTTCTACTACCGAAAGTTGAAAAATATGATTATGGAAATGATGACAAACGAGTAGAGTATCTTCAATCAGAAGGTTACTCATTGATAACCAGGTACTTTAACTCGATTGAAGATTGGATCAAAGTTGAACATTATGCATTAAAGCTACAAGAATCTGCTGGAGATAAAGTATCCTATTATGCGGAATCCCTACTCTATCAATTTTCATCCCTACGAGAAAGAGGATTGAAAAAGGAGGCATTAAAGCTTAACGAAGCGATTAGTCAAATCAACGAATTTTATTCTCGAATTGCTAAGGGCAATAAAATGTTGGTAGAGGTAGAAGCTGGTGATCAAACTGTAATCCCTCTTGTTATCGAGTGGATTCAAAACGATGATGAATTAAAGCTGTTTTTACCTGTGATGATTGAGTGTTACCTAAGAAATGATAATCTGGAAGGTGCTTTGCAATCGTTAAACAGGTATCAACATATATTGTCAGAGCAATTCCATCCAGTAAAGTTATTGCATCAGCGTAGGAAATCACGTTTATGTGTTGCACTTGCAGAGGTGTTGTTCAAAAACAACGATTCTCAGCGAGCATGTCATTTTCTTTCCGAAGCAATTAAGCTTTCCATTGCATCAGAAAATTTGTTAAGATACAACCGATGTATGTTATTAATGATGGACAATCTGCATAGCATAAGAGATCAAGAGTTACAATTGATAAAGACATCTACAAAAAGGAGTGAAGATCTATTATGTTAAAGTGTATTACAGGTTCTATCGTTGCACTGTCGTTGGTATTTGGATTAACAGTTCTCTCGTTTGCAGGGGAAGTTGATGCAAAAACAGTAAAGCCAGTTAAACCAGTGAAAAGCGGAACAATTATTATGTATACATTTGGCGAAAATGGTTAATAAGGTGCCGAAGTATAAATAACGTAGTAATTGGTAGAGAGAAAGAGTGCATAATTGCACTCTTTTTTTCTGTATTCAGATAAGTGAGAGTTTTGTCATTTGTTGTCGAATCTATCAACAAAAAAAAACTAATCGAGAAAACCTATATAGGGTGTACACTAAGACTATAGTCAACGATGCGAAACGAGATTTAACCAAAAATGACAATGAAGTCAATAAAAAGGGGAGTTATCTTACATGAAATTCGCATTCTATAAACAACAAGAACTGGATCAAATCATTACTAAACTGTTTGCAACGGATTCAAAAGATATGAAGTGCAAAATTGGATATTCTGAGGAACTTGACGGAGACGGTGTAGAGTTCTTTGAAAATGGTGTACTGGTAAGAACCGTTGAAGTGAAAGATATTTTTGATGTTTTATCAGCGCATTTAGGTGAAGAAATCTCCAGGTACGATGTCATGGAGGTTGGAGACTTTGGTGAAGGATTCGTATTTTTCTTCAAAGAACGTGTAGCTTCCACTAAGCCAAAGTTCAAAGTCGCATAATTTATATATGACGCATAGCGCTACCAAATTGGGGCGCTTTTTTGTATTGAAAATGTGATGAATATGTAAAACACTCCTATTTCTATGAAAGGAGTGTTGTTTCATGTGTCAACGTTGCATAAAAATGATCTACTAATTGGACACTATCATGTTTACGAGCAATGGTCTTTATCCATTTTGCAGGCATTGCTTTGGTTCCATAGTGAACACCTGCCATGCCTCCCGTAATAGCCCCTATAGTATCTGTATCTCCACCAAGGTTAACTGCAAGTAGCACAGCCTCTTCGTAGTTCTGAAGAGATATCCTGGTCAAAGAGTCGATAGAAATATCGAAACTCGTCCGAGTAGCCTTTGTGATATTAATAAGATCGAATTTTATTTTTTGCCTCTGCGAATGCATTGACGAGAGAAGATCCATTAATGAATAGCTATTTCAACATATAATGCAAAAGCAATTTTTGATCGCATGTGTGCGTGTGTGATGCCTGATACTTCCTCGACCATGGTAAACTTGGACTCATCCTCAGCATCTCTTAAATAAAATGCTAATGGAAGCACTCTCATAAGAGATCCATTTCCATTGCTATTTTCAGATGAAAGACCGGATTCACTTTTCGAGACACCCGCTTTAATATTCGATAATGCCTTAAAGGTTGACTGCCCGATATCAAACGGGAGATTGTGATTGTGTGTCCGATGCCCGTAATAATACCAATTGCAGAACAACTTCTTCAAGTCTTCAATGTCGTATCCCGCTATTAGATTTTCTACTAAACAGAATGTCATCGAGCTGTCATCAGACCAGGTTCCAACAGGCTGATTATGTGTTCCAAACCCAGTCATTCCAGCAGGTAGACATAATAATTATTATGTAATCTATAATTCACTTACATGATATGTGTTTGTAATTAATCACTAATTGCTTATAATACAAAATCAAAAAAGGAGGGGGATTAAATGTTTCGGAAAAAGTATCAGTTGGAATTTAAAGAAGAGGAGTACAAAGAAGAAACAACGGAACAAAAGGTTCCAAGAGCTAAAATAAACTGGAGTGAACACTTTGATACCAGTAGAGGATATATCCGGCAAATCTTTTCTATAATAGGCTTTCATAGTGGATATGGTGTTGTTCATGAAGGCGTTTATTTGCCAAGTGGCGAGGCGAATCAAATTTGTGAATACGTCGAAGGGGAGATGTTCATTGTTAGTCAATACGGTAATTCAAAAAGAAATTCGTATTATCTCGTAAGAATTAACCCACAGAAACGGAATCAGTTCGAAATAGTAGATATGGCTTGTGAAGAAAAAATGAGTTCTTCCTTTCCGTATCCAGAAAATATGCTGGTAAAGACAATCATTGACGAAAAGTTGATTCATGTGAATCTTATAAAATAAAAACAAGAAAGACAGCCTTAATTCAGAGCTGTCTTTCTTGTTGGATAAGATGAGCTATGTATCTCTATCCCATCCCGAAATTCTATGGCAACAGTTAAAATCGCTAAACTTCGGAAGAATGTATAAATATCGTTCAGACGTGAAATCTTTGCGTTCCCGAATGAATAAAAGTCCCTTTTTGCAGCAGAGATAGACGAAGATGTTAGACAGTGTTTCTTTGAAACCCATTCTAAGCAGAGTTTTCTTGCCAGCAATAGACACAGCATGCGCAATTATCCGGTTTACAAAGAATCCGTTCTTCTTTAAGGATAATAGATGTTTTTGTAATTGGACGATAAGATAATTCCCCTTAAATCGTGGATAGCTTTCTTTGTCTATTGCCATGCCGCATAGATAAGCATCGTATCTACCTATCCTTTTAAAAGGAAGCGTTGATACTTCTACTTTCTGTTCGTCAAATACACCAGTCTTAATTTGATCATAGACATCTCCTGGTATTGGATAAAGCGAAACATAGCCCATAAGGTTTTCCCCATCAAATACGGCAATATCTGTTTTTGAATTAATTTCGAGTCGTTGTTTTGTGGTTGTTGCATCAATTCGATGCTCTGGCAGGAATACTTTTTCATCTAATGCCAAAAGCCGATCCATATTTCCTGCATGGATATACGTTGTACAGAATGTATCATCTCCTATCATTATATTGTTTGGGCTACTTTATGTTATATACGAAGACAGAATAAAATAAGCCGTAACTTATTACTACTTAGTTATAGAAAAGGATAAATTTATCTATATTATTTCAAATAGCTATTTAGGAGGAATGTAAATTGAAGAAAATCGTACAAGTATCGGTACTCGCTGTAACAGCTATGGTTGTAATGGCTACCCCTGCATTTGCTCAGTCACCAAAAAAATTAGTTGTTTCCCAACCTGTGGAAGTAGAATCCGAAACTCTTTCTCAAATTGTTTCCCCGTTGATTGGTGTGAAATATATTCACGGTGGAAACTCGGTAAAGGGATTTGATGCGTCTGGTTTTACTCAATATGTAATGAGTAAGCAAGATATAAAAGTTCCACGAACAACTGATGGACAAAGAGAATTAGGTGAAACAATAAATAAACAATCTGATATGCAAGAAGGAGATTTGGTATTTTTCAAAAATTCAGAGGAAGATTCAAAGGGGGCACATGTTGGAATCGCTTTGGGTGAAAACAAAGTAGCTCTTGTTACGACAACAAAAGGTGTAACCATTATCGATGTTCAACAAAATAAGTATTGGTCGAAACATTTTGTTGAAGCAAAAAGAATAAAATAAGGATTAAGCGAGAGGGTTGTCTATCTAATAGATACCCTTTTTTGTAGTGATCGGGAATAATGCGAAGAATCTTTTTCTTTTTATAAAATCAATTGAAATCTCTTTAATCTTCTACAGACTTCATCAATAGGGAAAGAAACATTGAGATTTGAAATTTCTCAGGTGTATTACGACAAAGAACGTATCATCTATAATGTTGATTTCAAGATTTTCGTCCCCATAATTGAGAAGAACCTAAACGCTGCTACATCAACGCTTTCAGAAATTATGGAAGATATTCATTTTAAATTGATCCAAGTACAAAAGGAATATTATAGAGTTGTAAAAGGAATCAATTAAAGCCTATTCGCCTTCTAAAGAGAAGGCAAGTAGGCTTTTCCTTTTTAAATCAAATTGAAATTTAACTCAAAAAAACCTGAAAGAGAGTTGAGTTTTAACCCAACTCCCGCTTTAGTTCTTCTAAACTGATTCCAAGTTTTTCAGCAAGTTTTTCTAATTTACCTGTATTTTCAACGGGGTCATTTTTTTGATAATCGAATTGTTTCATAGAACGATTAACCCGCTCCTCAGAAGGATCTGCGTAAAATTTGCGTGTGGTTTCAGCAGAGGCGTGGCCAAGAACTTGTGCAGTTAGGTACATGTCTTCATATGTGTTATAATGATTTGTTCCAAATGTTCTACGAAATATATGAGGTGTGATCCGAGTAGAAATCTCACTTCGGGATCGATATTTCTCAAGTAGTGCCCGAACTGTTTTTGGATCGATCCGTTTCTTATGTAAGGAAATAAACAATGCGTTTTGATCCCGCTTATGTACATCTGTAAGGTTCTTTCTGTGGTTGATGAAGCTTTTGATATCTTCAATAATACGTTCGGGCATTGTAATTTCTTGTTCATCGCCACCTTTTCGGGTGACAACAATCGTTTGCTTTTGCAATTGAATGTCTGGAATATCAAGTTGAACTAACTCGCTAATGCGAATTCCTGTGTATGCCAGAAGAAGAGTCATGATATAATCTCGAAATTTCACTTTCTCATGAAATTTTAGTAAACGCTGACCTTCAATAGCAACATCTTCCACAATTGTTGTAAATAAGTTCTGTATTTCTTCTGGAGTTAGCCTTTGTTTTACTTTCACTTTTGAAGGAATTTTTATTTCTATATTTGGAGTAATATCCTTTGAAATTAATTTCTTCATAAATAAATGAGCAAACAACTTTCGTAAAGTAGCCAGTTTACGTGCTTTCCCGACAGGTGCATTTGTAAAGACCTGGACAACCTCTTTACCTGTAGGGGAGTGATAGGTCTTTGTATAGGAAGTCAGATAATCAAAAAAATCGATTAAGTCACGATCAACCAACCTATCTATATCAGATGGCTCGATATCACGAATTGTTGATTTTGTACATTTATGTGAGTAGAGAAGGAACTCTAAAAACAACGAAATGTCTTTTGCATATTCAAATCGAGTTTGCACTTCTTTAGAGTTTTCCAAGAGATAAAGGTAATCAACAGCAAAGTCAGGTAGTAAAACGAGTTTTTCTCTCAATTTCTCTCTAATTTGGATTTCCATAGCCTTCTTCATAAAATCAGCTCCTATACACATTGTAGGAGAACGTATGTGCGATATCAAGGGTTATTACAAATATTCATTCATGAGAAGAGAGGGTATGTATTGATTATAGTCATCAATCTTTTTCCGAAAATTTAGATTTTCGACATAATTCGACAATTTTTAAGCGAGTTATTAATTTATCAAGATGTATTTTTGCTGGATGAAATAGGGTCTGATTTATATAAAAACCTCCTTATGAGTCGTTAATCTATCATAACAATTCAACGACGAAGGAGGTTCATGTAAAGAGTTTTTATAGAGTATTGTTCATAAATGGATCAATCGCTTCTGGAGGTATGTTCCCAAAATACAACAGTTCAACATCAGGAGAATTTTCTTCTAATAGAAATGCGACATACGGGCGAATACTATCCCAATAAGCGCTTATGTTATTTGTCGGGATATCACTGACATCTTTGTTCTGAATTGCCTTAATGATTCCTTGAAACAAATCATCAATAAGTTCAAAATCAGCAACGAAAAGCCGATTTTCCTCTAATTTATAGAGATTCACTTCAAATTGTACTTGATCTATCTCGCATATTTGGGGTTCCGTACTTAAAAATACGCATTCCATTCGATTCAACCAATACGGAATCCAAGACGGTTTTTCCAGTGATAAAAGTTCGCAAAGTAATTCCGTAGCAGGCTGAAGCTCACTTTTTTGTTCAAAAAGTAGACCATTCTGGATTATATCTTGATGATTCTTTACATGAGTAGTGTGATAACCTTTCCATGGACGATCTGTTTTGTTCATTACCTTACACCTGTCTTTGCTTTCAGGAGGATTTTGTATTGCTTTCGTTTTTTAGTTGCAATTTCAAATGTTTTTAGTGGGTTTTTTTGAATGACTATTGGTGCTATCAACAAGAGTACCTCTAACGGTATTTTGCACTCACCGTATTCTTCTGCCTCAACATGATAACGCGCTTGAACTCTTGGATGCAACATAACATGCCTATATACCCAAGCGTGAGTAGTCATCCGAATAGTTTTGCATCGTTTCCTATGGGCAGTTTCGATGGCAGTTATGAATTCCTCTTGAAATAACTCCGCCACTTCCATGCGATCGTTGAGATAATTTTTACTATGGTAATCCTGGAAGTCGGCGATATTCATGCTCAAGTGCTTGGTTAACCGGCTATAAATGCTGTTATTACTCAGGCGAATGGTCGTAATCGTTAAGATCGCGGAAATCACTAAAATATATAGAAAGAAACTCCATAAATCATGAGTAAGGGGATAAGTTATTAAGGAAAACACAAATCCAAGCGATGATAGATATAGAAAGATCGTCATCCGATTATGGAACAGTCCATTGTACAATTTAGCGATGAATAGATATTGTTTCAAGCTCATAATTATTGCTCCTAAAATTGAAGTTATTTATTTCGACTTCGTGGGGGAGCAATCAGGTCAGCGCCGCGCCATCCATAACGAATCCGAGATATGATTGTGTTCACCGGAATACCAGTTACAGAAGCCCATTCTTTCACAGTTCTGGTGGTTCCATCGATGGTAATTTCTTTGTACAAATATGTAACCGTTCGTTTAACAACAGGAGTCACCAAATCATCATCTTTTAATCCACTGTATACGCGACCTATGATGATGTGTCCAGGTATGTTGTAAATTGCACTCCAGTCTAACAATGGTCTTTCTACTCCATGAATGGTTATTGGTGTTTTTCTGATTGAAGTTGTCGAGTAAAATTGATGATCGTAATAGTGCCAATAATAACGCTCTGGAGTAACAAATTGAGACTCAGTTATGATGTCAATATCTGTTCTCCAAATACAATTGTCAGGGGAGAAATCCTGCATTCGGTCTGATCTAATAAATGCTATCTGATCGGTCATATTATTAGCGGCAAGCCAATTTACGAATGAATCGAATGTACTCCAATCTTTGCATATGGAAATATCTTTTTCTGATCGTTCAATATCGATGTAGTTTTGGCTGTGACAATCGACCATCATAATACTCCACATGCGTACCATTTCAATTTGCTTTCGATTGTACTTACTTTGATCTAATCGAATATTATTGATTTTTGATAAGCTCTTCAAAGCAGCATCTTCAAGCAAACATAAAAAGAAATATTGTTCAGCGGTAATTTCCTTTTGTCCGTTTTTTCCTTTCTCAAGGGAGTAGGAGAATTTCTTATGTATTTTACTTTCTTTTGTTGATAGCTTGCTTTTAGAAATGAAGCCGTATTCAGCCCAATCTAAAACTCTGCTTGGTTCAGACATTGGAATGATTCCATAAAGGAAAAGTTCTATATTTTCTTTGTGCAATGGAATGATAACCTTATAAATATCGCTTTCATTTTCGACAGAACAAATCATGAATTTATCAGCTGAGAATCGAAAGCCTTTATGATTAGAAACGAACTGTATAAGTACGTCAGGAAAATCGATGTTTTTATGTGCACATTTATCGATATATTTTGTAAATGATTCATTCCCAAAAACCTCGAAGTATATATCTTGCATTAGTTTTTTCCGATTTACTAATCCAAATATCTCCTGTGGGTCGTCAAAGGTTCCTGAACGGGGAAGATTAAAGCCTATTTCAATACCTCTTTTTATCAATTTGAGTAGAGAATTAATATCTGTCATTGCAAACTCCTTATCATTCTTGTTGGATTTTTTCTGTATACCCCAATCATTAGCTGTATGCTCAATTCACTGAGAAAATAGGGACTACTTTGACATTTCAGGAACATCCAAAATGATAAGTGATGACCATATTCATAACAATCCTTTCAATTAAGATGATCTGTAATCCAGCCACTGTTCAACAAAACACGCAAATTCAAACTCATCACGAATGATAACTGAGGGTACGATTTCCACGAGTGAGGAAAATTGACCAATCGGGATGAACTCCCAGGTGATTTCTACAGTTGATTGATTGTCATATACAGTGTAATGATCAATGGAAAAGCGAAAACCACCTTTAATAATTTCGGCTAATTCTTGACTCATATTTACACCTCACTCTGTGTTAGATTAGCTTCTATATATCCGATGAGGATTGCCATATGTAGATAAAGCCCCACAAACCATAGGTGAGTGAGGTTATTCATTTTACTCATTCTCTTGTTCGTATTCTTGGAACATCTTGGAGATAGACTCCTCAATCCATAGCTCCATACTATTACAGGGATTATTGCTAAATGTGTATCTTTCCAGTAAACAAGCTCTAATTTCATGAGCGGAGAAGATCTCCAAAGCCGCGTTTGTTGTTAGCTTTTCATTAAAACCTTCGTTGTAACAAGAAGAAATCAATGATAGGATTTCGTTCATTCGTTTTGTGGGATTAACTTCTTCAATTGCCATCTTTCTAAGGAGATCAAGGGGTAGATCAAAATACACATCATTCAAATCACGTCCCTTAATTCTCGAACAGTGAGCTACACCATCTTGAATGTAGTGAATTTTAAACCATTCAGCATCAGGGTGATCGATATCCAGCATATTTGAGTAAAAAGTATTGCTTTTCGGTGTGAACTTTTGAATGGTATCTTGTAGCATTTTAATCCATTCATCTCGCGAAAGGTTGTCAGCAATGACAAATCCATCTGGAACACCTGTTTCATGTACAAACAAAAGGTCTGACTTTAGTGTTTCACCTGTATCCGTATTTAGTAGCGTAATCATTTGAATAGTTTCCATGCACAAAAACCCTTCCTTGTTTATTTACTTCAAACTATTTGAAATTTACTTTGATAAAACCACTATAAATATCGACTATAGTCAATGTAAAGGATTTGAATTTATTTTCATAATTATATATCAGAATCATTATTTTGGCAAAAGCTTGTTTTAATTATAAAGTCTTTATTTATATATTTGCCCATACAACTGCTTAAAATGAAGGAGTACAAGATAAACTGGTGAGGTTTTTACATCAATTCAATAAAGGGGAAATGAATAATGAGTCAAATCACAAAATACGCTTTGTTAGGAATGAATTATTTTCTTCTAAAAATGATTGATTTGGGAGTTACGATTGATTCTTCGCATAATAATAGTTTTGAACAACTAACAATCGAAGTTGTATACTCTTGGCTTGAAACGGTCGATACTGAATTAGAGTCAGAACACGAAATTAAGGATATTTTAAAGAAGGATCTGATTCACGAACTTCAAGAAGGTTCATACCTAAAAAACGGCAAAGAGAATTTCATGGAGAAAATCCAAGTTTTCTTTGAAGGCTTCGATTTATCGGCGTATAAAGAATTGCTGACGGACGCAATCTCCGAAATCAAAAAATGATGTAACGATTGTTGTATGTCAAATCTAATAAGACTCCAATTTGGGGTCTTATTAGATGCCTATGTAAAGAATTTCCGAAAAGATGTGTTTTCGGAATAAATATAATTCTCTAAAGGGAACTAAGGTTCCCCCTTTTTCTTCTGTCCGTTGAAGCAAAAGTGGTTGCATAAATGAAGCAAAATAGGTTGTATTACGTAAAAATGAACCCAGAGCGATTGCATAAATCGGTTGAAAACTGACAGTTGTAGCTGTTAGCATATCTGCAATCATTTTTGGTTCAATTGTACGTTATGCAACCACATTTGGTTCATTTTTTTATGAACCAAATGTGGTTGCATACTAAAAACTACTCTCATATCTACACAGCAAGGCATCAATTAAGTAAAAAGAAGCTCCTTAATAGAGCTTCCAAGCCGAATTAAATCTTATGCATATTTCTTGATGATTTCCAATGCGTTATATGAGAACTTATTTCCTTGATCATGAATATCCTCGATATATCCATCTTGAAGAGCTTTTTCAAAGTAGGTTCGCGCTTCTTCATAATAGGGTAATTGTAGGCGTGAAAAGACCTCAAGAAGTTCATTTTTATCCTTTAAGTTCCTCGTCGCAAGAATATCGAGCAATCTAACCATTCCGTCATGTCCAATATACTCATCTAATTGAAGGTCTTGTACACGTTCATCAGCTCCAAAGGTTCTTTCATCATATTGGCATGCTTTGAAATGAACGATTCTAAATCCGTAATTCAAACCTTCGTCATTTTCTTTCCATTCAAAATAGCCATCATCTGCATTCTGAATTACATTACCACACTGATCACAATACCATTGTTTTAACGGAGCTAATTTCATTAAATTCCCTACTCTCTCGCATTTGTTATGTATTGCTCGCAAGTAATATTTTACCATGATTACGGAATTCGTGAACACTTGGCGACTTAACCCAAGTAAACAGAGAAGCTCTCTATTACAGAGAGCTATTGATCTTTCAATATTAATAGGGTTTTTGCTTTTTCATAAGCCTCTCTCGCCTCTTTATTGTGGATATTAATCGTATCCTCAATTCCTAAACGAATAATTTCTTGTGCGAATCGAACATCTTTGTCCTGGTAAGCTTGATTCGTTTCATATAGATACCAATGACAAAGTTCATGTAATAATACCTTTCTCATTTCCTCTTCACTCAAAACCGATATCATTTCTGAACGGAAAATCAAACTGTTTGTATAAGGTTCAAATGCTCCTTTGAAAGCTACGTTCATCACTTCTTCCGGATCAAATACGAGAATAGGCTTCTTCGATATGTTCCAGTTTTCAATGATCAGCTCTTCAATCCATTTTTCTAAGCGCTCGATTTTGTAAGGATTTAGATTTCTCATTTCGGCAATCTCTTTAATGGTTGCCAGTCGAACCTCCTTGAGTTGAAATAACTCCATATCATAAATTCTTTCAAACACTTGTCCATTTTGACATGTAATTGTCTGATAAAAATATGCGTCTTCCCCTTCATATTTCCCTTTGTGTGTTGTAAAAACAATAAGCTTGTCAAAACCGTAGTCAAATGTATAATGATCTCCTTCAATTACATTTACCATGTTGATTTATCATCCCTTCGATACATCTGATTTTGATAGACAACATCATCTCTTTTTGATTTGACTATAATATCGTTTAAAGAACGGAAGTTCAAACATGTTTGTCACGCCTAATGGACATTCAGCATCATAATGTCTCTTATTGTCCGTAATCCAAACATGATAACCGATCTGGACATTTGTGAGATTTGGTGGAATATCTATGTTAAATCTCATTCTGACCTCATTTTCATCAATGATACCATAATCTGTTTCTTCATCTTCAAGAGTCACGATTTCATGTGTATCCATTTCATAGAAGTTTAAATCGTTTAATTTCCACAAGACCTCTTGGGCAAACAGATCACAATAGCCGCAATTTATTTCCTGGAAGTTATTCAAGTTATGTTCAAGCATGAAAACTTCTCTAATCTCTTCAATGATTCCTGTTATATTCATACCCTCTCCCCTTTACGCTTTTATTCCCAATGGAATACCTGATTACTATCTCATAGAAGATTATATGTCTATTTAATTCTCCTTATAAACTAAGAAACAGATTCCCTCATAAACTTCAGAGAGAAAAGCATTGCGATTGGCAAACAAAAGTGCTGAAATCCTTAAACATAGGAGTCCTCATAGATCATCAAGAGAACCCTTTTGAGCTTGAATAGTGAAAGTATCGATATCTGAGTTTCCCTTATATTCAAAATAACGCCCAATAAATTGTTTGTCGAAATCTATTTTCTGGCAGTTCTTTACTTTCCTAAAATTACCAATTAAAATAAAAAATGCAAGTATATACCAATAGGAGGTTGAATTATGAAAAGGTTTTTTGCCATGTTGTTTAGCATTTGCATGTTGGTAGTTTTCAGTGTTCCTCTTGGTGCTTCCGCAGCAGTCGAAGAAAAAACCCCAGTCGTCAACGAAAGAATTGTTACCATCTTGAAGAAGAACAATATTGATTTCACAGTGGAAAATGGAAACGTGAAGTTAGTCAACACATCAACTGAATCTATTTCTCAAGTCAATCAGCTACTTGTTTCAGAATTTAAATCAAGCTTTATTAAAGCCGCTGCTTCGTATCCTACTCCATATGTACACATGAAAACAAATGACATTAATACTTCGAAGAAATTCAGGGCAGCAGTAAAAACAGCGTTAGGCGCTGCTGTGGTCGAATGGGCAAAAGCTGGTGGATTACCAGATCCACGTAGAGTTGGTGTAGCTGCTGCTGGTGGATTTGGTGTCTACTATTTCGTAGCGACTGACACAGAAAACTTGTATTTCGCTATTAAATACTACTACAGAGAATTATCAGCAGGTAAATTCGATATGAATGGAAACTTCATTGGAGACTATGAAATCAAAAAAGAAATAAGGGTTACCAAAAACTCTAATTATAGTGGTGGCAATCTTGAAGTAGATGTGAGAAAATCTACTATTATAGACCCTTGGTTCTGAGATGAGGTGAGATAATTAAAACCTTTGGATACTTTATTACCTTCATACTCAACTTGATATTAGCTTACTTTATATACGATCAATCCAGCTATGTTAAACCTCTAATGCAGTCAATTTTTATAGTAGCTTTGATTGTATTAATGGATTTTTTCACGAGAACCTCCAAGAAAAGAAATAACGCACAAAGTAAAGAGGACCATAAGAAATAAATAAGTAGCCTTAGTCCTGATAATAAGACTAAGGCTACTTATTTTAATATGCTTTCATTCTACACACTACCTGGAGTCCGTTACTTCCTATGTTGTATATCGAGAGCAAAGCCAATCCCATTCTTCCATGCATTGCTCATCACTCATAGACTTAACTTCTTTCTCTGAATATCCACTACCTGCCAACATTTCTCTAATTTCATCCATTTACAATCATCCTTTCTCAACTCTTTTTCTTATAACATTAATACATCTTGGACATTGTTCACCATGCTTCATTCCCTGTTCCTGCCACTTAAAACCACACTGACAGATACCTTGGCATTGTGGACATTGCCACCCGTCTTTTCCTTTTTTCCAGGACATTAATCTAAAACGGGAGATTGCTTCTGTCTTTGTGCTGATGTTGCACTCCTGGTGCCAGTTAGAGCAGGATGCACACCAAACTGTATATTCGATTGTGATATGACCAGTCATGTCTCCCTTTCCTTTCTGCTTTGAGTGGACACATAATACACGTTATCTTAAAATGCCTGTTGCAAAAATTTGATCTTAACCACACCATCTACTTTTGATGCAGTATAATAACCTTTTTGTTCGCCAGAGTATTGGTAGTTGACAATTTCATCTGCGATTTCATCGGTTAGAACACCTTTAAAAAATGGAATATCAACCATTTCGCCAATTTTAATCTCTTCGTCTGTTCGCGTCATATCTACTCTCTCAAGTATAGTCTTGGTTGGTAAACTTAGCTTTGCCCAATCACTCTCATAAACTTTAGCCATAATAACTATCTCCTTCGTTTTATTCTTTAACTAATTTGCTAAGCTACTCTTCATCATCTTCTTCAACTGGAGGAGTAGAGCAATCCACACAAAGACCACGTTGGAACACTTCTTCTTTCTGACAACATGTACAAAGTTTCAAGCTATTTCCTCCCTACCTAATTTGATAACTTCTCTTCTTCAAGAACTAACGTGTAATCATCCCACTCTTCATCACAATTGCATTCAACAACATTTGTTTCACCTATCGGTTGGCAATCGCACTTAGACATTTTTTCGATAAGCTCTTCCTCGCCAGAGAAGCTTAATAATTGATGAGGTGTATAAGAAGACTCAATTACACAGTCTGAAATATTGCTTTTTAGAATTGCCTTAATCACAAACGAAGCCCTCCCTATTATCCTGAGTACACAATCTGTTAATCTGCTTTGACAATATAAATTTCCTTGATGTGCGATTTCCCTACATCGAAGAATTCAGAGCCTTGACACCACTTATTCTTTTTAATGTCGTACACCAGTTCGTCATTGTGTGCGACTGGATTGCTTTCAGCGCTTTAACCTTAATCAGGTTGATCACTCAAGTCCTCGCTCCTTTAGGTAACATTCACATGGTTCTTTGACAACTTCCTCAATATATGGGATATGCGGCGATACAACCCCTGTCTTTTCAAGCGTGTACCCCAGACCGTTACATATGCTACATGTCATCGACACTTCTCACCCACCCCTCAATTATTTAACAAAATCATCTGTCCGATCCGTTCTGTTATGGCTTCAACATCTTTTGCATCAAAATGCTGACCTGCTACTATTAGCCCATTGTCTTTGCGGTAAACGCATGTAATTCGAAGTCCAACCTTCACCTTTGATCAGAGATCAACACCACCTTTTCACAATGAACAGAATAATGTAATGAACAAAACAGCATATAGAGACTGCTACAACAGGGATTGTATGAAATGTATAACATTGCATTTACTTGGAGAGGTGGGCATGATAGGCTATCCAGCCAGCGAAATCACTCAAACATCGCCGTTTTCGCCGTAAATCATGACCATAGAGGCTCCAAGTCAATGCATCATGTAAAGTTATACATTCCATCTAAAGCTTGTTACACCAAGGAGAAATACTGTAATAGACTCAAGCAATATAATGAGCAATTAGTTAATCTGAACGCTTCGCAATCGATCCATCTCTCGCTCAAAAAGTACAGCATAGTACAGTTTAAGCTGCTCAACCGCAATATTTCGTTTACTAAGATATTCCTCACCATACTTATCGAGGATATCCATTAACTCTGGTCCAAATACAGAAAAGCTACCAAACAACTCGTTTAGTGCGTTTGAATTAAGATAATCAGCATCGATGTCTGAACCATCAACGACATAATTTTGGTAAAGATCATCTTCATGCTTACCATTTTCGAAATCTTCCTGCAAGCAGTCAGGATTATCTTGTTGTTCCCAATGTTCCTCGACCCATTTGGGTATCTCCATTTCCTCACCTTCTTTTACTTTTTGAGCAGATTGTTAATGTGAATCCAAATAAAACGCAAGACTATTACATGCATCTTCTATGGATTTCTGTCCATTCATAACTTCATCTAAGCTTCGATTTAATCTTGCAGTCCATGCTCTGTAAAAAAGAACGCCATAATCAATAGCTAAATATAAAGGATCGCATTCTATTATTTTTGTATGTTCAAAATCAAAGTAATAGTTTCCCGCAACCCTAAGAAAAATTTTTTCAGTTACTGCCGTTTCTAAAGCTTTTTTGGCATTATTTAAGAACACATCTTTCTTCTGTTTTGCTATTCTTGCCATCCTATTGATCCTCTTTTCAACATGATCAGTTGTAAACTAAAGAATAACTACTTTGTTTAGCGAATTATCTCAGCATCTTTAATTTTTAGAGCTTCAATTACATGTACCCTATTGTTTTCAATGTACTCAGTCATCTCATCTTCCGTTTCAAACCATGCAAAAGTTCCATATCCACGTTTTTCATCTTGATACGTCAACAGATAATTTCTATCCTTCAATTGGTTCCCTCTTTTCTAAAAACCTTGTTCGGATTATCAATCTACTCAACAACAACTATTTTCTTTAATAGTTCCTCTCTAAAAAACGGGATATCGATTATTGCTTCTTCAAAAAGCTTATTACCTTTGTTATCCCAAATAATGATGTGCTGATCAAAATGTCTAATTTGGAGGACATTTCCGTCAAACTCTTTCATACTATCGTCTGAAAATTCTACGTCGATATATACCTCAGTTAACTCATCATTATTGCTAAATTCACCATTTCCAAACTTAATTCCCATGTAGAAAATTTCATTCATGTCCATTTCACATTTCTCCCTTCATTATCACATTTAGAATTTGTTTATAGCTAAATATAAATCAATAACGCATACACAAACATGCCTGCACATACAAGATAAATCAAAGCTCGCAAATATTCCTGGTGCCATGAATAATCAGCAGCTATAAACAAAATTGGAAATATCATAAGCCAAAGAAATATCGCCATCCGCTATCTCCTTTTTAAAATAAGGATCTCCCTTAACTTACTTATTTGCTGTTACGATACTTAATGATCCATCGTCCAACATACAGTTCGCAATATCCATCATGAAAATAAAGCCCTCGTTTGCCCAATTGTGATGGTCGATTCAATCGTCTGATCGACAATGGACTGTTCCACTTTGTTCCAAACAGTCGAGTGTGGTGTTCATCTTTTTGAATAACCTTTCCTACGATAGCGCTAAACATATTTGCATCATCCTCCATATCCTTTTATAAAAACATATACATAATCTTATCTATTTCCCAGAAACAAAGGTTAGATTTTAGATCGAATCGGTATACCTTTTTTCCTGTCACACTATCAAATTTGTAGATTCTTCCGTTAGACAAGTAGTTTGCAGAATCAACTAAGAAAAGAAACATCTGGTTATGAGACAAGTTCAACCATTTCTACGATATCACTTAAATGAACCATATTCCCGTCAATGTCAATGTTTCTTCTTACAACTTCCACAATCGTTCCCGTCCGTGGAAAGATATACCCTCTTCCAGATCGATCAATGTCTGTGCTACGCAAGTACTGGACACGTTTACCAATTAACTTCTTTGCTTCAGCGTTGTTCGCTGGTTTGATATTTTCCCCATTAAGGTAAGCCATTAATAACTCCTCCTTTTGTCTTGTGAATGATAGATTATATGTACGCACAAAAAATAGATCACTCTTTCACAAAGACAAATCCATTTTATTCTATTTTGACTGGTTAATTTAATCAGAGTCATCCTCATATGCAAACTCTTAGTAGCACTGTTAGTGAGGACGAAGGATTAAATGCCAAAAAATCTTATTTCCAATAGTTAATGGAATAAGACCTTTTTATTATTTCATTGAATTCAATGCGAAAGGTTTGTTTTATACGGAAAATAGGTTGATATAAATGAATATCAAATAGAATGTATTGACATATTATTACTCAAATTATAGAATGATATTTGTAAAGTATTTTTAACTTTTGCGAAAGATTACGTGAGAAGAGGTCTATTACTCCGATACTTTGGTCAGTACGGGAGTGATGGGCTTCTTCTTTTTAAAGCGAAATTTATCGTTTCGTTCAGGAATACTACTCCACGAAATGACACCAAAAAAGATCAATTGGGCGATTTCAACGGTTATTTACCATAGCCCATGCTTGGCGGTGCAACCAACCAGAAGTACTACAGAATTGAGAAATCGGAAAACAATCACGGCAGATGTCATTAGAGAGCGCCATAATAGGCGCTCTTTTTCATTGCCCAAGAGTATATCATCTAAGAAAATGCGATGTAACATAATTCTATCTAATATTCAAAAATACTTGATTTCGAACAGACAATCAAGAATACTAACAAAAGGAGGTGCAATCTCTTGGCGTTTACTTATAAACCACTGTTAATTTTAATGATCAATAAGGGGATAAAGAAAGGTGAGTTACGCGATCTCTTTTCAGGAGCAACTGTTGCCAAATTCGAGAAAGATGAACCTGTATCCCTTGACGTGTTGGACACGCTATGTAATTACTTAGACTGTCGTATAGAAGATATCATTGAACATAAACCAGATAAACGGAAAGAAAAAAGCGCACCCAATTAGATGCGCTTTTTCTTTCGGTAATTCGGATTATCGTGTTGAACTCCAAATAACCATCGATAACAAAAGGAAAATCGAAGATCAGATTTGGATCATAGTCAATTTTTCTCTCGTTCTAAATTGCAGTCCCTGTTATTTACCGGAAACGAAAAACATCCTTCGTGCGCTCACTCGGTCATTCGTTTTTCGTAGTCAAGGATGCCTTCGTACGTCAAATTTTCCGGCTTCTGTCCTTCAGGGAAGGAATTGTGAATCTCCTTCATCCACTCGATATGCTCCTTTACGCTTCCCCCGCACAGACGGCTTTTGTTCCTGTTTCCATACCCAAGGTAGTAGTCACAGTCGCTTCTTAACCTGCCCAGCATCATGTAGTTAAATCTGTGCGGGTTCTCTGCGTACTTCGTCTTGAACACGACAACTAAGTCACTCTTGATTGGGGAGCACGGATCGCCATCGAAGTCGTTCCCACAGCTATACAATGCGGGCGTGTCGCACTTACCAAGCTCTATGTCCTTCCATAGCGAATCCGTTTCGATGCACTTATAGACAGGTCTGTCCCAGTGGTCTACACCCATGTATTCCATCGTTCTTACGTTTGCCGTTGCTTCCATTCTTACCAGCTCCATTCATTTGTTTTAGGGGTAGGTATCCCTAATGAGATACAAGTCAATTAGACTCCCGTTCAACTCAATAATCTGAATACCCTTTCTTTCAAAGTGATTTCTCGGGTTACTTCATAGGTCAGATCAACAGTAAGAAACTGTTGGAATGGTGATTAATGTTAATTCAATGTTAAATTGATAACAGAGATATTCGCTGTCCCTACATAGTCCAATTTGATGAACTCTTTAAACCCCATTTGAGTTAGGTAAGTATACATTTCTTTTACTTTTTTATTATCCTCTTCTGTGCTCCCGCCTCTTGGCGAATACCATCGAATTTCATTACCAGTGTATTGAAAACCTGAACGATATATTGTGTGATAGCCTTTCACCTTGGAACTTTTTATAATGACAACCTTTGGAAAACTCCCTTCTTTTAAGATCTTCGTAATTTTTGTTTTTAATACCCGCATTTCCATTTCTATTACTCGCTCCTTACTTTAATTTATCGCACATATTTATTATCAATTGATCCTATCTTGACTCTCACTTTATAAGCGATACGATTAACATCAATACTTCTTAGATCACCTTCATAGATTTGAAAGTTTCTCCACCTACGAATGGTAGCCGAAAATCGACGAATCTCATCACTATTGTTATTATTAATACTCTCTGTAATAATTGCCTGCTAACCCATTTATGACAGCAATAATTGTCCAATGGTTAAACATAAACAATTTATCCAAGTTCAATCATTGCTGGACTGTAGTTGACTATCAACTTTTAGATTTGTACTTTGGAATGGCTTTTCCCTATGAGAATAAGTCTATAAAGACTCCTCCTTTTTTCTTGAACGTAATAGATTATATGTTTTTACAAACGTTAGATTACGTTTATTGACAACTATCGGTTTTGATTTCATGAGAAAACTTCTTAGTGTGGATATAAATAAAAAACGCCTATAAAGGCGCCTTTTCGAACTGCTGGTTTTTGAGAATATCTTATCGCAAATTCAATTGAATTCTGATTTGCAAAGCAGCTTTTAACTCTTTTATGTCATCTTGTATCTCTGCAATCTCTTCGTTCACTGATCTATGATGCTGTTTTATCCTTACCTCTGTCCAGGTTAATCCGACATCATTACGTTCTTGTTCCAGATTTTTTACTTTGTTTTCGAGATTCTCAATCATCATTGTCAAGCCTTGTTGAGTGTAGATCTCCTCGTAGGTACTCATATACACAACAGCTCCTTTTACTTGAAGGAATCTCTTTATCAAATTGTTATAATGCAGAGTGATTATGGATACAGTTCGTTTTTCAACTTCATTCATTTGAAACCCACTTAGATATCATTTTCGTCCTTTTTAAGTGGTAAGACAGTTGTTGCCTCTTCAACCAATTGAAACACTTCATCTACACTTATCTTTAATTCAATCGCTATATTCTGTGCAATCTTCGGGTCATTGTCAATTATTTCAGCGAGATGGTTAGCAGCAACCTGTAAAATTTGGATTTCGTTCTCGTTATCACAAAAAATCAAGTTTCCAACCAGATTCATTATATTTCTCCCTTGATTATTAGTTTTCGTATGTTACTTTCCCAACAATTTCACCTTCGCTGTCTTTCAATATGGATGGTTGCTCTCCATTCTCAATATCATCAGCTAAATTACGCAGTATTGAAACCAGTTCTGTATTGCCTCCATCAATTTCACCAAGGGAAAAGGTATATCTTCCAGTTTCAATCTCAACGACAATTTTCTTTGCTTTAATCTTTTCCACTTTAAATTTTGCAAAAAGCTCCCTAATTGAATGGAATAGGCTCATTACCTCTTTATTGTTTTCAACAAAAGTCTCACCGTATACCAAGGGAACGTTAAAGCGGTGGGCTACATCGCTAAGTAGAGCTTGTAATTGCTCGCATTTTTGTTGATTAGAAAAGTATGGGTTATCGACAATTGTTTTAACCTTTTGCTCATATTCATAAATAGGATTGGTGTCCATAGTTTTTCCCTCCGATTTTTCTCTTCCAGTACGTATAACTTTCTTTCGATATAAAGAAAGTTATACGTACTTCCTGAATTAAAATTAGCTTTCGTTATATAGCGTACCATAAAGGCTAAAGGCAATCTTGAAATACTGTTACGCTTACTTGAAGTCGTTATACATCTCAACTTTGAATTAATACTCTTCTCCACCTTGATAAATGACTTACTTATTGCATATCTTCTCTTCCTATTTTAAATACCCATATATTATTTGCAAATTGGTAGTTAATATCATTCTACCTACTCTTAAAAGGAAACTGACTCAATCTCTACATATTCCATATAGATTGCTTCACTCCTTTGTATTTTCCTGGATTAACATTCATGCGAAATGAAACATCTTTACTTCTTATCTCTCCAAGAGCGTACATTTTTGCTTCGAGGGGTAGAACCAGCTAAAAAGACACTTTTGATTTCTCTACCGGGAAACGCTTCTGTAGCAAAGACTGTTGTCATCGGAAACCTCCAATTATCCTTGTTTTAAATTTCGGTTATGATCTTGATAGATCATGTAAATCCAGGCACATTACGTTCTGATGATTCAGATCCTATTTTCCTGTTTAATACGATTATCTTAGATTTCACTCGTTTTCTTATAACGCAAAATCTCAGGGAGTCCCTGATTCCATGAGCAACATGAATCAAAAAGGAGCGATACTTTCGCTCCTTTGATTGTATAGACCAATTATTGAGTTTTGAGCTTTTGTAGTGCAAGTATTGCAGTCTCGATTTGTTTATCATTGGGTTTGGCTGTTACGATGTATTTTTGGGTGATTCTCCCGATGGCATAGAATGGTCTTGCGATTGGATTGGTACTTTTGAGTAGGAATAGCTCATAAGCAATTGCTACAGATACAAGTATGCTAATTATTGGGGGGATTGGAGCAAAGATTACCATGAAGCAAAGAATCGTGATTATGATGGTAAAGAGATTAGTACCACAATTATCAGAAACCCTATTCATTTGTCTGACATTTTCGATTGTTAGCTCTAAGCCTTGCTTGTAGGCGTTAAAAGCCATATGTTCGGCACCATGAAATCTGGACAATTTACTAAAACGTATAATGAATAATCCTATGACCAATATGATGGCCATTCCTGCCAAAAGGAGTTGATAAGAGATTGAAACATTCCCTTGAGGTGAAAATACCCACGAAGATATGTTAAGGAAAACAATTAGCAAGAATAAAAACACTAATTTTTTCTTTATAAAAACGGATTCTCCCATAATTGCGATGCCTCTAAGAAGTGGAATGTTTTGTAGCGTTTCGATTGTTTTGGTTTTATTGATATGTCTTTCTTTACATTCGACATAGACCTTATTGTCTTTCAAGGTTGCTTCTGAAACACGACTTGCACTAAAGAAAGTAACTCCATTCCAGTTTGCTCTTCCGCCGCTTACATCTGTAAGAATCGTGACAACCTCCATTTCTAAAGAAATAGTTAAGTTAAAATCATGTTATCACGATATAAATTAAATGCCAATATCCCTCAGCTCTATCCTCTCCAACATCAACAAAAGCGGATCAACAACAACTATTACTTAAAACCATTAATAATTTGAATTTTAATTGGTTTTACAGAATAAGGAATTTGTGGTAATATCAGATTCGGTGTAAATGATAGGTGAGGTTGGTGAATGATCCATTGAAAACCAAAGATAAGTTTCTAACGTATTCAACTCTGGGTGAACTTATAAAAAAGTGTAGAGAAAAGTTAAATCTATCATTAACAGAGTTATCGAATTGTGCTGGTATCACGAAGGGATGTTTATCAAGAATTGAAAACGGAGATACAAAGCGACCAGAATTTAAAACAATCAAATCAATTGCTCAAGTTTTAGAGATCCCGTATCGTGAAATTCTTGAATACTATGTAGATTTAGAGCATAGAGCAGATGCTTTGTTAGAACTTTTACACGAAGCAGTTGCGTTTGCTGATATGGAACTGGTATCAAAAATTTCACTAAAAATGTTAGAATCACCGCAAAAGGATACGTATTCATTACTTGAAAAACTGTTTCATTTTGCTGAAGAGGTAGAATTGAGACAAGCAAAGTTAGTCTTATATGATAATATCGTTAAGTATTCCAGGGAACATGGTGTAATGATCTACTTAGCAAAAGGTATGTTGCAAAAATATTTAATAGAAAGGGATGATTTTTCGAGGTTAAGTAGTACATATCAATATGGAAAGTATGGATTACAATATGTCAATTTCCTTTCCATTGAAGAACGTTTAGTGTTATTATTCAAACTTGGAGTACATGCCTTCAATTTAAGATACTATGACGAGTGTGTTGATCTTTGCGAACAAGTAATAGCTGCGGACGAGACACAAAGTAGGACAAAAGCTGATTCAGTTGGAGCACTCTGTAATGCTTACTTTTATTTGCAGCGTTATGACGATGTAGAAAAATACCTTGAAATTTACAGGGAATTTCCGTTTCCGCACATACATGATAACGCAACGATCATGGAAGCTGTTCTTGATGGAACAAAAGGACATATTGAAGCAGCAATTATACAATTAGAAGCATGTGTAAAATCTGAAACGCCAACGATTCATGTTATTAACCGATTGTTTGAACTATATTTAAAGAAAAATGATAGTCAATCAATTCAAGAATTGTTGAAGAATGAATCAAAAATAGAGCATCTCAACTTTATCACGCCATACCAAAAAACCGAATTAGCTTCCTTTTACAAGCTAAAGGGCGACTTTATCTTAAACCAAGGTCATTTTGATGACGCAGTAGATTGTTATCTGAAGAGTGCGTTAGAGTATGGGAAAGTTGATGCTCATTCACAATCCCATGAATGCTTAGAACTTATTGTAGATGCTTATATTAATAACAATAAGGAAATGAATGTTCTGGTTTTAAGGAAATTACAAAAATTGTATAATGAACTTAAGTAGTTACTACTTAGAATGGAGGTAATTTTAATTGAAGAAACGTTTATGGGAAATCATCATTTTATTGGCTATTATCTTTACCCCTATCAATTTTGCAGATTCCGAATCAGCAATGTTTTCAAAGATCTCTCCCCCTATTCAAAAGCAAAATGTTTTTGATCCAGGATGGTAATAATTTTGCAAAGCAAAGGACGCTTCTAAAAGCGTCCTTTTTTTATTTCATTCATAGTGTTGAAACTTGTCGTTAATTGATGAATATAGGCGAACGTTTAAAGGTAAGCCCTTTCATATCAGACCGATAAACATGATGTACAATCCATTCAGGAAGAAAGTTAAACATGAAAGTTTCTTCAAATAAAGATACCTAACTCATAAAAAATTTTAAGAAAGTAAATGGAGTAAAGATGAATAACAAAAAGAAAAATCAATCTACCCCAGAAAACGTACCTACCTCCTATGACAAGAAGGAGCTTCATATTAAAATTGAAGAGTTGCGAATAGAACTTCAAAAGTTAGCAAGTGCAAATGGATTGGCTGATGAATCAGTAATCAAATTAAGTCAGGAATTAGATAAGTACATTATTCAATATCAATATTTAACACGACCATAAAAATATAATAGTAAGAGTATCATAATCTGTTCTAATTAACGCTTTGGTTAACATAATTAATCTTATGTAACTTGTGTAATCTCTGGATTATCGAAATTGCAAACGATTCCGCAAGTATGACTCGAATATACGCCAATCAGAGATGTCTGCTGAATCCTGAAGTGAGCGGATATATGCTTCCGCCTCTATTAAAGAGGTGAAATCGTTTGGATGAATATTCCGATCTTGCAACAATATGAAATATGGATAATCACTTCTATCCTCGAACCTTGACTCTTTGCAGTTTTTAACAACCGCGTCGATTAAACTTGCACCATTCTTATGACAGAAGATCACAGTCGCGTATTCAATCCGATCAGGAACAACAATCAGCTTCTTGTCTTCCTTTTGCATGGTAAGTTCATTGAATGGTTTGTACCCTGTCTCATTTTTATTAAGCTGAAGCTTATTAAGACGAGCTTCACGTAAACTGTTCCATCCTACTTTTTCATAGCCTAAATCGATTTTCAATTCAAGAATCATTTGAACTGTGTTGTCTCTTAGAATCAGAATATCTGGTGTAATTCGATTGTTTTGTCCTGGAAAAATGATAGGATAATCGACCAAGATGCGATAATCGTCATGTAGTTGTGCATGCAACAATAACCCGATTTGATTCTCAAATACGCTTGAATTTGAAACAATCGTTCCTCTTACCAACCGTTGCGGATTTTCTGGAACCATGACTTTCTCATTTTTACGTTCCACATAAGCTTTAAATACCTGAATGAACAATTCCAACATCGCTTCATGAAAATTCATCGTTTCCCTCCTCTATTTATACTTACTCATTTTATGACTATAAATGATTGCAATGCATCATTTTTTTCTTATAGAAAAAGAACTGTCTATTACGACAGTTCCTCCAATGCATCTTTGAGTATTTTATATCTGGCTTGCATTTTATTGGGCTTTCCCCAGCCTATCGTTAATCTCACAAACTTCTTATAATCAGAACTATCCTTTTTTGAAAAGAATGTATGTATCCTATTCATATAGTCAGTAACACTTATTCCCCTATCTTTATACTCTTTGGCAAGTAATACGATAAGAAAACAATTCATGGAACGCTTCATTACTGAGGAAAAGGAAACATCATTCAAGTAATTCAAAATATCCTCTGTGTTTGCCATCAGCTCCGCTGTAGGTTCATATTCTGCTAAAAATTTGCTATCCGAATTAGGAGGTGGCATTTCTACATCAAGATTTGGGTAAGCGATCGCCATACAAATTAATAAGGAATTAGAGTCCCTTCTATCCCGATGATCAGTAGTCTGTTGAACCAAGCATGAATCATATAGCATTCTTATTATTTTTTCCAATTTGGGGTTCACATTGTCAAAGACATTAAACATTCGCAAGTCTCCTTTAATTTTGTTATTAGGCTAAATGCTGGATTCCTACGTAATGGTCTACTATTATAGTATCTCATTTTTCGTGTTAGCATGTCGAGTAATAATTCCTATTTTTATCATAAGCTATACTGGTCTATAATCAAGCACTTTCATAAATCTCCATCCTGATCCACTTTATAAATATAAAGACTTAATGGATCCTTTATTTTCTGTACGCTGTTCACGCATGTCCTTTAGTTTTTCCGTGTTCTCTCCAGAGTTTCTCAAACGTGGTGTATCGATAAATTACGCCATTTAAGCCAAGCTCTTCCCATACATCAATGCACTGTAATTTTTCACCGAAATGCATGGTAAGCTGGTCTGCTATGTCACTCAATGTTAAATACGGATATCCATCGTTATCTTTTACAGAAAAGTCTTCCATTGGTATCAGCTTATCATTCTCATCCGTCAAACTCACAATAATTCTAATACCAATCATATCAATGTAAGTATATTGTAATAAGTCCATATCACTTATTCTCCCCTTTTTTAATTACTTTCAAAGTACCTTGTTTTTAATGAATGCTTTATTATATACAAATATAATTTTATGTATTTCAAAAGAACGAAAAAAAGAAGAAGCGAAATATCTCTTCTTCTTTACTCTGTTTGGCTTATACATAAAATGTAAGTTCAGTGATCTACATCATTCATAACAGCTTTAATCATCGATAAATCCCTCCTTTTTATGGTAGATTTATCTTTACTAACGATTAACCGATGTGAAAGTTGTCTACTGGGTCACCAATATGGAAATTATCAAATGGGCTTTTCATCGAATGAACACCTCTCTTTCTCAATCAAACTTTTTCAATACATGGATAACGATCACTATTGATTGATTCCTTGTAGTGTAATAGATCATATGCAATTTAAAAGATCGTATAACACGAATCCTTAAATTTATCATTAAAAATTTCACAGAGGTTGAAAGATCCTTATTCAAAAAAATAGCTGATCATTATGATCAGCTCCTTGACTGTAAGATGCAAATTTGTTTAATTTTCTCATCAAATTACTGCAATTCAATTCCCAAAGTAGCACTATGATCCTCACATGTACTGTCTTCTTCAACGAGTTTATGGAGGTCTTTCTTAAATAGGCAAATTAATTCATCGCTATCATTACTCATTGAATGACCGCACGAAAGACATACATTTTTCATCATTGATTCCTCCTTCTTTTATTAAAGTTATTGAAACAGCTTTCCATTGTTTGTTCCTACTTGTTCCACCATCAACCATTCCTGGTTCCGAATATACATCCAGGAGACGATCCTTTAATCTCAATACAAAAATTTTCAGTTATTGATCCGTGCTTTTTAGAACAAGGATAATTGTTCTAAATCTTGCGTTTTACCCTTTTTCATTGATTTCTGCACAGGTGTTCCCATCAAAGATGATTCTTTATTTATTGAACCAAACTTCCATTGTAACGAATGTTTTTGATTGCACCTTGGGCATATGTAAGTAACATTTGGCAATCGAGATTTAGCAAGTTCGATCCTCTCAGTCAAAGATAATTCTTGCTCCAACGAACAATTTCCACAGAGCTTTTCCATCCATGATACTCCTCCCACCTTTTCAAGTATTCTTTTCAGTCGAATATGTTGACAACATCATAACACATTACATTGACAATAAACAATACAATTGAGATTGTTACCCACAACAAACAGTTGCTTTAATTTGCGTCTTATTCCGATTCAGTTTGTTCATCACGCAAGCTCTGTTCAATTTCATCCCAATCCATGCCTAATTGATTGAGAAGGTATGCAATATCTTCTCTGTCACCAATTTCCCCAGATCCGAAACCACTATCTTTACTAATGTCGATAGCACATGTCGCTAAAGGTTCTAATTTATAACCGAGCCAATTGACCATTTGGGTTGCAACATCCCCCGGATATATCGTTTCGTCATCTTCACGTTCATTGTGCATGCGAATTAAAGTATCTTTCAGATCCCTTTTAAAATCATCTTGATTTTTTCTGTGATGTCGTAATCTTGATACAAGAATCTCACTTGCATTTCGTTCGATAATTTCGAAGGTTTCCGATTGTTTTCTCTTTTTTGCCTTCTGAAAAGCCTTAACAGCATGAACGTCAGGATTATGTGTTGAGCCTGCACCAACGCGAATTAGTTCTTTGGCAAAGCGCTCATCGTAATCACGAAAATTCTGATCAGTGATGTGTAAATACCAATGACATAATTCGTGTAAAAGTGTTTTCTTGATTTGTCTCAGTGTTCTTCTTGTATTGACGGTGCTTTTGAATTCAATTGTTCTTGTATCATTCCAATAGACTGCAAGAGTATTTGTCCAATCATGTTCTCGATCTGAATCTATGACGATTCGAGGGATATCATCCCTCTGCCAATGTTTTTTGACTAAGGCAAATGCCTGTTGTTCAAGCCATTCTAATGTCGCTTCACGCATTGAAGAGTCCTCCAGAAACAGGTTATATTTCTATTTTATCAGATGAGTTCAACAATCTTATTATGTATACAACTATGAAATAATTACAGAATTCATTATGAGGTATTATGTCACATTTCATGAAAGATGCCAAAGACTCGGAACTTATTATCCGAGTCAATTTCTTATTTTCTATTCGGGAGAACAGTTAGTCGTATTTCAATTCAAGTATAAGACGGGAACCATTCGGTAATACAAAAAGGTGCTCCCCAAGAATTACTTCGCTGTCTTGAGAATTCATTACAATATACTCTTGATTATGATGCCATTTATACTTGAAGCCTTCTTTAGCGTTTAATTTAACAAAAACTCTGGTTATCTCATTCGGTTCCCTAAATGCTGCAATCGAAGCTTCATAGCCTTGTATATCCGCGAGTGAAACGTAGAATGGTTTTCCGTCTGGTTCACGCATCTTGTCAAATTTTGAGCGTTCATCTTGTGTTAGGAAATGAATAATTCTTTCCATTGATTTCTCCCTTCATCCGTTCCCTTTTTCCAATTGTTAAATCAGCTTGTATAATCAAACACTGCTCGTTCCGTGGCAATCCATCGATATTCGCCAAGACTTCAGTGCTGTTTTGTCCGAAAACGTACTCCCTAAAGCTATCAACAAATAACTCAACCACCCATCCGCGTTCTCGTCCAATCATTTCAACTATCTTTTCTTGTTATGAAACAACAGGTCGTTCAATTCATGATTATCGATTTCAATGATTTTTCTTATTATTACAAACTTTCCATTTCGTTAATTGCTTTGTATTCATCAAACGCCAACTGAATTTGCTTTGTCGTCAGTTCTACCTTTTGCATAATTGCCTTCCGTTTTGCTTTGAAAATGACCTGTTCAATGTCCGCGTAGCTACAATCAGAGAAGACTTGAGCTACATCCTGAATCACAACAGCTTCATCCAGATTGTCGCCTAAGAGCAAATGCAGGTGTTGGCTTCTCTCTTCCACACTCGGCATAGCATAAGTCATCCGCGTATCAAATCTACGCCATACCGCTTTGTCAATTTGCTCGCCAAGATTCGTTGCTGCTATAACGATACTTTCGGAATCGAAGTCGTCCAAGCATTGCAGCAAAGTATTGACTACTCTCGCAAGCTCTTTCATGTCGTTTGCAGTGCCCCGATCACGGGCAATCGCATCAAATTCATCCAGGAATAAAACGCATGGCATCTGTTTGGAGTAATCAAATATCTTTCGCAAATTTGATGCTGTTTCTCCCATGTGACTGTCTATGATTGACTCAAGCCTCACAGTCACTAATGGTAAATCAAGCATGTACGCAATGTAATAAGCTGTTAGTGTCTTCCCAGTTCCAGGGGGTCCGAGCATTACTACCTTGTTAGGCAGTGGAACCTCATGTTGCTCAAATTCTTCTTTTACCCTGATGATTTCGATCAGCTCGTTCACAACTCGTTTGTTCATATCGTTAAGTATCAATCTTTTAGCTTTTTGCTGACATTCAATAGGAGTGTAGATGGAAGCCATATCCATTCCTTTATTGCTTGGCATTCGAACGAGCTGTCCCATCCGTCTTTTTTGCTGATTTCGAACTGATTCAAGTCGAATTTTTTCTGCTATCCCTGGTTCTTTCACTTTTTCAAATTTCACAGCGATCTTTTCTAATGCCTCAATAAGTTTGTCGTCCTCTCTTTTGTATGCCGCATCCAAGAGCCGCTTTAATTCAGGGACGATATTTGGTGTACCCATTTCCTTATCCCTCCATTTATCACAAGTACCATTTTGTGTAAGTCAATTCTTCACTCTTTCTGCTTACACTGTAATCATTAAGTTTATGATTCATTTGTAGTACAAATTATACATTTGTTATTGACTATATGCAACATTTGTATAAACAACGTATTTGTCTATAGGTGGCATAACTCCTTCCCTCCATATCTACCATGAATTTATAAAATAAATTACTTACAGGAGGGTTATGACAACATGAAATTGAAAAACAAAGTAGCTTTAGTAACTGGAGGTGCCACAGGTATCGGGCAAACAATCGTGGAAGGAATTTGCCGAGAAGGTGGAAAAGTAGTGGTCGCCAGTCGAAATGAACGACACGGAAACAGTTATACGAAAAGCTTACGTGATAAAGGTTATGAAGTCTTGTTTGTTCAGACAGACGTATCTGACTATAAACAAGTGGAAAGAGCCGTTGATTTCACTGTAGAGAGTTTTGGACGAATTGATATCATGATTAATAACGCTGGAATGATTTTGACTAAGCCACTTTTAGAGATTGATCCTGTAGAGGATTATTATCCGACGGTGAATGTGAATCAGTATGGCGTGATGCATGGTATTCTCGCAGCATCCAAAAAAATGAAAGAACTTGGTATTCAAGGAGTCATTTTGAATACATCATCGGTATTAGGTGAGTTTGCGGGGCGGAATGTAATGGCTTATGCTGCTACCAAAGCCGCTGTACTCATGATGACAAAATCAGCAGCATTAGAACTTGCACCTTATGGAATACGTGTAGTAGCGATTCAGCCTGGAGGAGTGGATACAGACTTATTGGGGGATCTTCACGGTGGTAACGATGCTTACAAGCAATTTATTGCCAATGCTCATTTGCGTAAAACACTGATACCTGCCGCACACATTGGCAGTGCTGTTGCGTTCTTGGTTTCTGATGATGCTTACGCCATTAATGGAACAACTGTTAAACTTGATGATGGTTTCACCATTTCGAAATAATTTGTTGATACAGGAAAGGCATGTGAAATCACATGCCTCTTCTGTATTATCGCATATTTTCCAATTATGAATCTTAACTCCACTATGGTTATAATGTTTAATAAAGTGGAATCTTTGCCCTTCCGTTAAACTATTGTATCCCTCTTAACTGGTCGTTTTTCCACCTTTCACTTCATTTTCTACTTTCGCGTAATGAAATTTCGTTCAACAGTTACATCCGAGTTGCCCATTTTATTTACACTAATTTATTGAAATAGTAATCAGCGAAATCTTGGATCATTAAACGTAAGACCAATCACACGATAAGCTTTTGGATACTGTTCATGGTAGACAGTGTGCTTTGATATGTATCGAATGTACTCCAAACAATTATCATGTGGCACACCCGCTTTTTCCAAGCAATCTTTATTCTTCCGTAGGATATCTAACAACATGCTTTCATGGTAGAAGAAGATCGCACCACTATAGATATCGCACTCCTCTGGAAACTTTAATTCAAGATATGAAATCTTGTTCTCCTTTGCATAATCCAAAACTGTGGAAATTGTAAGATTGCAGAAAACCTCATCTGTAATCGTCCTTTTCGGTAAATACCCTAAACTTTTACTTTTTCCAACTTCATACAAATCGTTGATAAGTTCATGTTCTGGTTTGATTTTAACTGCTTTTGTTTTCATGTTTCCACTCTCCCTTATTCGATTCTATTGAATCCCCTGTTTTTTAAAATCAATTATTATATGCATTTTTACTCAAAAAAAAGAACGGGTGCTGAGTCCGCTCTTATCGCACAAATTAGTCTCTGACTACATTCTTCAATACGGGATTCATCATCGTGGAAATATTCGAATGTATTGTCTTATAGATTGATCGAATGATTGTTAGTAGTTCTTCCGCCATTTCTTTTCGATATTTCTGGTCATTCAATTCATTTCCCTGGATGGAATCATGTATATATAGATTTCGAACTTTTTCATGGATATTTTTTAATTGCTCTTTTTCAATAGAGTTGATAAGTTCTTTCTTTTCCGCTTGATCGAGCAGTTCATAGTAATGAATTTTTCCTGTCCCTTCGATTTGATCACGAATGAGTTTTTCAATGAGTGATTCACCCGCAAGAACAGTTGATATGTATAACTCATGTATATAGGTTTTTAGTGTTTCACGATATAACTCATTCGTTATCGGAGAGGCACCAATAATAAACTCATCCTTATTGAATTTGAGAGTTTCATACAAAAATAATTTGCGAAGTTCTTTGTTCTCTTTTCTCATTCATTGATCCCCCTTCGATAACATGACACCATATGATCTGATTTTACCAAACTATTCTAAGGAAAACAGCGCCTTTTTATGATCGAAACACACATCTACTGTGAATTTTTATATTCTTGCAAACGAGTTACCCACTCATTTTTGCTTATCATCGGAGGAGCAGTATTTCTATCTTTAAAATACAAATCCCATAATTCTTTTTTTGCATTGTACTGTTTTCGTCCATCATGCAGCATTTGTGAGAGTTCTACGTTCGTCTGCGTTTCTTTTGCAGCAAGTTCAGCGAACTCTTCTCGTTTATATCTATTCCACGACTTTTCTAAAGGTAAATACTCAGCGATTTTCCATTTTGGAATTTCATTATTTTGCAAACTGATCATTATTTCTTCTTTTGTCCACATACAGTTTAAACACTCCTTATGCCTGTTTCTTATCAGTTTAGGCATAGGTTTCATAAATAAACCTTCTACACGAACTCCTATCTTGAAAACCTATATTCATAGTTGTTGCATTTTCTTCATTTGCAATCATCATACGGATTTAATCACGAACATTTATCGAGATTGTTCTCTCAATGTTAATAAGATATAAATGAGTTAATATCGATATGAAAAAAAATACGGGGGTTAGACTTTTAGGATTTATGTGCCGCTTAGAAAAAGACGAACAATTCAATGAAACACATTTCATTGCTTTCTTATGCGGTAAAGGAACTTTTTTATTACAAAAAAGAAAGACTATGGTTTTTTCCATAGTCCAACTTCTACAACCTTTTTATTCTATTATTACTTTCTTTCAAGAAACTGCTCCATCTCTTCTTTGCTTAAATCTGCGGGTGTAATGCCATTAATCTTGCAAAAATCGGCAAGTTTACGGACTTTTACCCGTGGTTCTCCAGGAGAGCGTGGGATAGCATAAACACCATCAGGGATTTGATCATCGAACTGTTTAATTTCATGTATTAACATTTTCTCACCAACCTTCTTAACATTATAGCCTCTATTGGTAGGTGTTATAACGTCGATTATCCTTTCCACCACTGCACCCCTCCTTTGAAGTATTTTTTCGTTAACTGAATAGCTGTCTTATCATCGATCATCATATTTTGACTAAAAGTAGGAACTGCCCCTAAACTTCCGTAAAAATCAAACTTAGACGTTTTCGAAGTCAATTCGATAAACCCTTCTAAACCTTTTCCAAAACTATACTCACAGGCAAAAGCAACCAAGCATTTGCCAACGCCTATATATTTTCTATCAGGATTTGGAATCCCTTTGATTTCTTTTTTGTTGCGTGGTGCAGACTCAATGAGTTCAACATCCACACACCTGTAATCTTCGTCATAATTAGGCTTTAACGCTATTAGCCCTTGAACCTCACCTGGATACTCTTCTGTAACAATACCAAAAACATCGAACGAATGAGTAATAGGTTTCAACCAGTCAAAATCCCATCCACCTTTTGGGTGGTAACGATTCGATTTGATTTCTGCTCGTTCAACTTTACGAAAAAAGCATGTAACAATTTGATTTGTAGTGGTATCAAGTATCATGAAAGATTATCTTCCTTATCATATCCTATTTTTATTATACCACGATTTGCTTGTCTATTGGTGATCTTCCTTTTTTATACAGGGAAAAACTTCTCGAATGGAAAGTAAAAAGTTAGACAATGGTTTCCCATTGTCTAACTTTCATACGCCTTCATGTACCTTTTTGCACCTTTCAACTGAATCCTATCGTTTTGATAGGGCAGATAGGTCACGACAGACGTCTCCTCATAAATTCTCTTGCACTCTTGAATGGTGCCGTTGCATAGCTCGCTGTCAATGATTGCGTTTTGGATTTGCTTATACTCTTCTAATGGGACACACCTTGATTCCTGCTTGATTGTCCACGCAATCTTGTTATTATTCGAAGATCCTTCTTTCTCAACACCACGATACGTTTTTAACCAGGCTTGATATTCTCCTTTTGTTTGAAACGCTGTATGACTGACGCCTTCTTTTCTAATTAGGAATCCATAGCCATATTCATCAGCTTCCTTTAAGATTGAAACATAGAACTTATCATGTGTTTTCGTAGTGAATTCATGACTTCCTTCTGTATATGTCCATACGTTAATTGTTGCATGAAACAACACTGAGCCATTCCCAACCGAATGTCCCCACACTACAAATGATTTTTCTTTTGCACCTACATATTGCAAATTATTGGGAATATGCGTCCATGCTCCTCCGCTTGTAGAAGTGTAAATCGTGTCCTTGTTTTCGCACTTGCCGACAAACGGTATGTACGGTTGCTCACAAATATACAAATCATCTTGAATGGTTTCAATGTGAGCGCGACCATAGTAATCGCCGTACTTAGATGTGTACTCTACAATGTCGCCAATTTGAGGTTTATTGTTTCTACTATTTTCAATCAGTTCAACCATTTGATTCACATTATCAACATCAGCTTGTGTAATACCGTGCTCATTGTCATAAAGCGGGTTTAAAGCCTTGAGACTTTCAATTGTGTACTTGTTCATATCGAAATCTCTCCTTAAAAAGTTGTCGATTCTCCGACTCCAAATCGATAAAAGATTTTTCATTATATGCAACATACAAATTGAAAATCATAGAATTTTATTTTCGGTAAATCCAAACAAAAAACAGAGATCCTGTAGAATCCCTGCTTTTATCTAATGAGTGTAGATAATCCCATCTTATTATTTCTATAATTTATCTGATTTCGACAATATCACCAATTATAATAGGATACTCCATCTTTTATTATTGGTTGCTTAATATATCCTGAGTCTTCCACGATGATTTCTCCACGACCTGTAGATGTTCCGCCAAAAACACCTTTCAAAATTACTCTCCCAAAATTATTTAACGAACCCGCTAATTTTGCATTTGTTTCGACGATTAGCGTTCCATCTGGTTGCAAAGATGTACTACCTTCAATACTCCCTTCTACAATAACTAATGCTTGTGAATGTATAGAAACGCTCCCCCTCTGTTTCCCAAGAATCCTTGCACTTGCGCCACCTTGGACATTCAAGCTTCCATTTAGAGTTCCACTCAAAACAAACTCTCCACTTTCTATATGTACACTTCCTCTATGTTCTCCAAATAGTATGTAATCTTCTGTAATAATAAGAGGAGAAACGTATTCCCCATCAATAAAGTCATCTTGATAATTTCTCATTTTGTCCACCCCTTAATAAATATAATTAAGCAAATTATACCACAAAATTTCTGAACAATAACTTGCTCCTCTAATCGGTTTAAGAGAATGCGCCCCAGTATTATGTCATGTAAAAAAGGATGAGCAACACTCAGAGAGAAATTTCCCCTTGCGTTACCATCCTTCAATAGAATCTCTCAAACCGTTAAACCCTTAACTTATTGCTTTCCGTGGACTTCCTCCAAACTTAGTTTCAAAAATGAATTAACTTTACACCTTTATAGAAAAGTTTGTATCATTTTTCTAATAGGTTGTATTTGTTCAGGCGTAATCTTATTCAAAAAGAATCCAGATTGATAAAAAGTTATTTCAATACCATTTGGATCGTAAAGACCGTCTTTCATTTTTTTACATCTTACCTCATGACCATCAGGGTACTCATCATGAATACCATGCCCAAAGCCTCCCCCACTAAGCTCTGTATGCACCACAACGTATTCGCCAAGAAAGATACTTGAATCAAACCGTTCCTCTTTGTATTTCTCAAGAATCGATGATACAAATGTTTCAGCTTCTTCGCTTTTAACCTGTATTCCAACTCGGAAATCAAATTTTTCTTGGATTCCTTTGATTATTTGTTTTTTAACCTCTTCTACATCAACAGAATTATCAAAAATTGTCCCAATCTTGATTACATGGTTTACATTTTCGCTTGAACCTCTTTTATTGGAATAAACGAATTTCTGCGGAATGGATACAGATACACTCATTCCTTTTTGAATTTCTACTACATCACCTGTTTGAAGAAATGGATTCATCTAAAATTCCTCCCCGATTAAAATGTTCTCCTTGCTATTCGAAACAAGAAACAATGATTCACCTGATTACTGTTATCTTCTAAATAATATTCATTGAGGTACAGAAATATAAAAAGCCGATCCGAAGACCAGCTTTTTTGTTCATATCAGTTATTCTTACTTCGCCTGGTTTAACGTGAAATGCATCTGTAGTTATGAAAAAAGCCCCCTAAGTGGAGACTCGCTCTTGTTCTGTCTGTCTAATGTTCTATATTCCATTTTCCACCCGCTAACTCATGCCAGCCTATCCCATCGTTTGCAAGTTTCTGGGAGTGATCGTACTCCCCATACTCAAATCGATAATGTGTCTCTTCATCAAGTACATAAATAGTTTATTTCGCACCCGAAAGGGTGCTTTTTTTATTGATTTTATACAGTAAAAATTTGGAGTAAATCTATGAAAAAGCTAATAAATGGTATATTATACCTATATGGATTTTTTGCTAAATTTAATAAAATTGGTATGTATTAGGAAATCAACTTATGGGGGTTAGTATGAAACGGATTCTTAAAACTGCTGTTCTTTCAACTGTATTAGGTGTCCTCGCTTTATCCACATCAATAGCAATGGCTACGGACGAGAGTAGCATCGCTCCATTAGGCAGCGGTGACGACTACGAGGTTGCCCTGTATGCATCCAACATTCATGATGTGACCAGCAAATCTGCTTATTTGTGGGCTTACACTGAAGGAGAAGGAAGCGACCTCGCTAAAGTAAGGGTTTACTCATACTTTTATATCAACGGCTCTTTAAAGCATCAAGACTACGAAAATGGCACAGATTATGCAAATGTTGGTTATGATGCTAATGTTGCAGCATTAAGCAAAGCCAGAATCACATCGTCCCATTATGCCTACAACAAGATAGGGGATAAGGTCACAGAAACGTCTGAAGACGTGTATCCAAAATGGTAGGGGGTATTTGAGGTTATGAAAAAACGCAACCTAATAATTTCGGGTGTTGTTTTAGCTGGCGCTATTTTCGCAGGTAGCAGCCTATACGCAAGTGAAGACGTAGAGCAGCTCGAACAAGGAAATCAAATGAAAACCCTTAGCGCATTGGGGATCGAAGCGAAGTCCGACGAAGTGGCACCTATGCAAACTTTGACTGACGAAAAGGGAAAAGAGTGGATTTATACCGACTTCACCAAAAGATCGCCAATGATGAACAAAATAGAAACCGAGCGTTCTGTAGGCGCGAAGGATGCATTTATTGAAGTACAGGACGAGATCATGCAGAAGCACGCAAAAGTGGGGGATACCATCCCGGTTATTCTTCTGGATGAGGAGTTAAAAGAAGGCTCCTTCTCGTTTAACAGAGAAGACGGTGAGGCGCTGATCTTCAAACTAAAATATAATGAAAAGAATGGAAAATGGGATTACGAAAAAGAATAATCACTACGACATATCATAGTGTAAGGCACCCTTTCGGGTGCCTCTTTATTGACTAAATCTACAAGCATATGTTCTATATCGGATAATATGCAAGAACATGGTTTACATTGCAACAACATAAGAAAATAGCCGATCTAATGATCAGCTATTTTTCAGACTCACCTTTACATTGATGCATGACAATCCACACAAATTTAATCATTCTCTTCATCGATTCCAAACTCCACCACGACATAATCATTGAGTTGCTGTAGAGAATCAAACGTGAGATCATCATCTTCCAGCGCTCTATTTTCCGCTATAATTTCTGCAACGATTTGTTTCCAAGCCTCACCATATATGTCCTTAATACTTTCAAAGGAGTCATAAAATCCTTTAATCTCATCTTCGATCTCTCTCTCTGAGAAGAACGATAAATCGACATCCACTTCTTTTAAATAATAGTGGTCTTTGAACTTTACTCCATCAAGAACACAATACTTATCTTCTGTAATCTCTCTCACCCATTGAATGCTATCCGTTTTTATCCAGGGTTTCATTATGAATTCATCCTTTCCTTTAGTTGTGGAAAACAACGAAACCATCTTTCGGATGCCGATCAAGTAAAAGAGGTTGTTTAAACTCTCTTTGATGTTTTTCTATCCATTTTTCCATTCTTTTTTCAGAACCACATGTGATCATGATACGTTTCCTCCACACCTCGCGCCAATTAGCTGCATTGTCACTGAGTTGCTCCACATGAATCTCCTCCTGCTTGTCGTTTTCTTTTAACATAGAAAGCCTTGTATATAAATAGTAAGTCTAATTATCATATGGTTTCGATCTATGATTTATAAAATTTACAAAGCATTTTATCACCATACAAGCAAAAAATGCCGATCTTTGAATCGACATTTCATATCATATTTCTCAGGGTGACATGAGGGACTCGAACCCTCGTATAATGCATTCACAGTGCATCGTGTTAACCTCTTCACCAATGCCACCATATTCAGTTTGGGGTGATGGACGGGACTTGAACCCGCAACCTTTGGAGCCACAATCCAACGCTCTTAACCATTTGAGCTACCACCATCATATATTTTTGGAGCCGTTAAGAGGAATCGAACCCCCAACCTTTCGCTTACGATGCGATTGCTCTACCTAATTGAGCTATAACGGCAAATAATGGTCGACAGAGGCGGAATTGAACCGCCGACACTCGGATTTTCAGTCCGATGCTCTACCTGCTGAGCTATCTGTCCATATGGAGCGGGGAACGGGAGTCGAACCCGTACTACGAACTTGGCAAGCTTGCGTTCTACCATTAAACTATACCCGCACATTTGGTTGCGGAGGTGGGATTTGAACCCACGACCTTCGGGTAATGAACCCGCTGAGCTACCAGACTACTACCACCCCGCGACGATGATTTGGCTCCGCAGACAGGGATCGAACCTGTGACCTTCCCATTAACAGTGGGTTGCTCTACCTCTGAGCTACTGCGGAATAATTGGTTGCGGTGCCAGGGAATCGAACCCTGTTTACTTGGGTATGAGCCAAGTTAGAACATCCAGTCCTACCACCCGCAATAGTAGAAGGGGAGAAAACTCCCTCCTCATCAACTTTTACTCTCTATTGAACACTCGTGTTCATTTGGATAACCTTTTGCACATTTCCAGCATCTTCTTCTAATCGGATGATATGCTCCGTAAAAATCGTGTGCTTCACGCAACATGTGACCACACTCCAAAAAATCAAACATTCCGATTGCCTGGTATTTGTTGTTGATGTTGTCGAAGTATTTCTGAAAAAGTATGTTTCGCAATGGTGCCTGACGTTTATCCATGTTATCCCCTCCTACTTTAATAGTAAGAGGCGTTACACTTATAAATTATTTGATGGAGCGGATAGCGAGAATCGAACCCGCACTACGAGCATGGCAAGCTGGCGTTCTACCATTAAACTATATCCGCATAATTGGTGGATCCTACAGGGATCGAACCTGTGACCAATCGGTTATGAGCCGAACGCTCTCCCACCTGAGCTAAGTATCCAGAAAGCCATGTGGTTGAAGGTAGTAATTCTCCAACCACCGTAACTTAAATGTCCGTACCTTTTCTGTGGTGTTTGTGCAAATCTCGCATTTCAAGAACTTTACTTTCATGGGCTTTACCATACGTTTCTTTGACAAACCACTCTCGCCCCGTTTCTTTTACGATGATCGACTTACCCACCTTTGCAAGCTTTTCGGGAATCCATATCGTATCAAACGAATTTCCACTTACCAATTTGCATTGCACATAAAACATATATATTCCACCTCTCATTGTTAAATTGTGAGGTGTATCATTACGGTGACACCTCTGCACCATGCGTCTTCTGCTATTTCGTTCAAGGGTATCACCTCTTTCGTTATTTTTAGACAGTCAAACAATAAGATTATCGAATCTTTTTCAAACCTTATACAGTCAAATAAGTCCTAACATTGCGTTAGTTACAGCTCTTTCTCCATATAATTCAATGGCTTTTGCATCATAAGCTTTTGCGGCTTCCTTGGGATTGTCAAAATATCCACATGATAAACATCTCCCATTGTAGGCGATCCTTCCCTGATACGGCTTTTTCCTGTTTTTGTGAAAATAAACTCCCTTATAGCCATTTGATCCTTTTAGTGTTCTTCTGATTTTGGGAATGTTCCTATTGTTTGAGCTTATATTAAATTTCAAATGACTGAATACAACGTTGTCCAAATTGAAAAACAATTCTACTGGATCAGTTGAATGTAACCACTCTTCCTTATGATCAAGGCTCAATTCATCGACAGTCTCAATTTTTTTATTACAACGGAAACATATGTCGAGGGTACATTTTTGAATCAAGCTAAACATTAGTTTTTTGCGTAATATTTGATTTGCTTTGCCAAAGGACATTCCAAGCTGATTCGACTTAATCTTGTTGTATTCTGTATATGTGCTCATTAAATACTCCTTCGTATATTTTGATTTTAAGGAAGGCGGGGGATTCGAACCCCCAGGACTTTTACATCACAGAAGCTTTCAAAGCAACGCCGTTATAACCATTTCGGTAGCCTTCCATATCTAATAAAAAAATCCATTATACGAATTATAGTGGAGGAGAGTAAGGGATTTGAACCCTTGGAGCTGTTACACCCGTCAGTTTTCGAAACTGATGCATTAAGCCTCTCTGCCAACTCTCCATATGGTCTGAATAGTAGGATTCGAACCTACGACCCCTTGGTCCCAAGCCAAGTGCTCTACCAAACTGAGCTATATCCAGATAATTTGTGGTGGATCTTATAGGATTTGAAACTACAAAACAATGACTCTATATCAAACTTGGTGGAATCGGAGGGATTTGAACCCTCAACCTTCTGATTGCAAAACAGACGCTCTGCCAATTAGAGCTACGACCCCACATATGGTTGCGGAGGTGGGATTCGAACCCACGACCTCTTGGTTATGAGCCAAGCGAGCTAACCTCTGCTACTACTCCGCAATAATGGCATTGATGGTTGGACTTGAACCAACGACCTCCCGTTCCAAATAGCCGCCAAGCTTTACGGGCGCTCTGCCTAATACTCAACTTTCACACAACCATACTCCTCCGAATCTTTTTACAACGTACTGGGCATCTCTTGTTTAGATGACCATGCATTATCATGACTCATTACTACGCTGTCTTTATTACCGACCTGTCCGACCCTTCCTCGGCTCACGGTGTTTATAGCTTTGGCGACTTGATATCGGCTTTTATTGCACAGAATTTCATTAGACATTCTTCAGCATTGCTCTCTATACGCCTTATGTCGTTCCTTTGTGAACTTCATCGGGATTTTTAGTTGCATTACTCCTCTTTCAAACTGAGCTACATCAATATATTTGGTGCTGAATAACGGATTTGAACCGCTGACCTTCCCCATACCAAGGGGGTGCTCTTCCTCCTAAGCTAATCCAGCATTTTGGTGCTGTTAAATGGACTTGAACCATTGACCTCTCGGTTATCAGCCGAGTGCTCTAACCAACTGAGCTATAACAGCAAATTGGTGCCTGTAGAGGGACTTGAACCCCCACGCCTTTCGACAACTGATCCTAAGTCAATCGTGTCTGCCATTCCACCATACAGGCATATTTGGTCTGGACTGTTGGATTCGAACCAACGACTCCCTGTATCCAAAACAGGTACTCTACCAAACTGAGCTAAATCCAGAAATAATGGCACTCCATGAGAGATTTGAACTCCCGACCTCTTGGTTCGTAGCCAAGCGCTCTTTCCACTGAGCTAATGGAGTATACGTGATACTCTTTAGTACGATATGCATAATTGGATTTGTTGTCGTTCGATACCTATGACACCTTTCTTTGTTATAATGGCTACGGAACGTTATGAATCAAAGGATGTGTTCTCTTGCATTTTGGAAAAGAACTCGTTTCATTTCGGAATAAGATGAACTGGAACCAAAAACAAATGTCTGCTCAATTGAATATTTCTCGAACAATGCTCATCGAATGGGAACAGGGTATAAAATTCCCAAGCGAACAACAGCAACAAGGTTTGTTGGATTGGATGAGCAAACGATTAGAGAAACAAATAACAATCAAACCTACGCCAGAAGGTAAACAGGATATCGATATCATTCAAGAAGAAAAAATGATTGATATTGGCGTCGAATCCGAAATAACCATCTTACAAACGAAACGAATTCAACTTGAAAAACAAATCGAGATGGATTATGAACTACAAGAATCCTATAAACTCATGACAGATTTTCCTCCTGAATGTTTTGTTTCCTACAAGAACATGCTTGTAAATAGTAAAAATATCTTGTGTCATCGGATTTCTCACATTCGGAAGAAACAAGGTTTATCCCAAAAAGAAGTCGCTGATGCCATTGGTTGTTTGTTAAAAACCTACCAGAATTACGAAAATGGTAGAAGTCGATATGGAATCAATTGGATAAACGTGATTAAAACCATACTCACGATTCCTGAAGTCCTATTAGATATCAATGTGATTACTCGACAACAAAGTCGTTTCATCAAATTGTGGCGAATCCATTTGAGCTATGTTCGATTACAATTCATTTCACCTTGTAAATCTTTTGCGGATTTCAAGAAAAGAAATTTAAATTGTAACGTCGATATAAAAACCGAACAAAAAGAACATTATCTCTACGTCAACTATCTATATTTTCCTGAAATGATCATTGAATCTGACATAATTGAATCCATGTTACATTCGTTGCATAGCTGTTTGGAGTGTGATACTAAAATTATTGTCGTTCAGTTACCTAACAATAAGGCCATCAAAAGATTTTTCAAATCAAACGGCTATCGAGAATGCTTAAAGAAATCAACTTCTTTCATCTCAAAAGGACAATTCTATCGAGATTTGAATGGATAATCATGGTCGGATCGGGCGGTTTCGATCCGCCGACCTGTGGGACTTCACTCCACCGCTCTACCATCTGAGCTACGATCCGATATGTCAGTCAGCCAAGATAACTTAGCTGACCTTAAAGGCTTTCGAAGCCATGTTGTGTGCTTCTTTATTGCTACTTCGTGGAATCCAGGTAATTGTGTAGCTTTCAAATTGTTGTAGCATTTCCAAAATGGCATATGATAGCTTTCTCAGCTTAGGAATTCGCTAATCACACCTTGATTGACCATGAGAACCAAGTTAATACAATCTGCATAGAAATCTACTTTCTTGATGTCATGATCGATCAGGTATCGACAAGCTGTGTACATTGCCAAGAATTCCGCGTAGTTTGAGTCTTGATAACCAACTTTTTTAGAGATCGAACCGATGATTTCACAACCATCTTTGATGACTGCACCGATGGAGGAAGGATGAACTCTTTTGCCTTTCTTTTCTCCTTTTGCCATCACTGCTTTGTATCTGGATGAAGCATCTGTGTAGACTTTGAAAGTAGTAGTCACAACCTTTTATCCTCCTTTGTTTCTTAATAGGTTGCAGTGGCGGGACTTGAACCCACGTATTTTGCCTGATGAAGGGAAATACACGCCTGTCACAGCATTGATATGGCATCCTCGGTAGGACTCGAACCTACGACTTACCGCTTAGAAGGCGGTTGCTCTATCCATCTGAGCTACGAGGACATAATTTGGAGCAGGAATGAGGATTCGAACCTCAATCTCATTGAATATCGTGTCGTGGATAGTAGCGATCTATCCTGTGGGAGCTACCCACATCTCACGCCCCTGGAGGGGGGTGTCCTAAACCATTAGACGATTCCTGCATGTGGAGCGGTCTACGGGACTCGAACCCGTTTTAGCAGGTTGGAAGCCTGCGGCACAACCTATATACCAAGACCGCATATGGTACTCGCTACTGGATTCGAACCAGTGACCTTTCGGGTGTAAACCGAACGCTCTCCTCTACTGAGCTAAACGAGCATATTTTTAAATGGTGGGGTCGCAGGGATTCGAACCCTGGCTGATAGTTTAAAAGACTACTGTGCTAACCATTACACCATGACTTCTTTAGGTTTTGTCTCGTTTGTCAGACTTGTCACTTTTCATTTTGTTCACCTCTTCTTTCAATTTTGATTTATGGTGGGGGCAGAACCAAGATCCGAAGACACCTGAGTTACAGTCAGGGACGCTACCATTACGCGCTATACCCCCGTAGTTACATATTCGCTTAATACACGTTTCAAATAACTTGTTTCACAATGCTCAACCCCTACTTTCACTTTTTGATTTCGGTAGCATAAACAAGCGTTTCTATCTAAAACTACACGTTGTAACGAAGGATACTGACGTAAGACCATTTCTGCTAATTTATCTCCCGCTTCATCAGGATCAGTCAACAAGAACAACTCCTCACATGTTGTCAAAGCTTTTTTAAGATCCATTTTTACTCGGCCATTCATTCTGGTTCCTTTTGTTACAACGCAATGAGCATTTGGCATTACTTCTTTCACTTTCTTTTCATCATTAAATCCCTCAATAACAAATCCCATAAGTCATCAAAATCATTCCTTTCGTTAGTTAAGTTAATGGAAGCGGATAAGGGGAATCGAACCCCTGCCTTCAGCATGGCAAGCTGATATTCTACCGTTAAATTACACCCGCACACTGGCTGTCTCGGTAGGGATCGAACCTACGACATTCCGCTTAACAGGCGGTTGCTACTACCACTGAGCTACGAGACAATATTGGTTGCGGAGAAGGGATTCGAACCCTTGATCTCTTGGGTATGAGCCAAGCAAGCTAACCACTGCTCTACTCCGCAATAATTGGTGTCCCCGACAGGACTTGAACCTGTAACCTCGGAGTTAAAAGCTCCTTGCTCTACCATTGAGCCACGAGGACATTTATTTATCTGATTTACTTCCCTTGTCACTCTTCATTCCAAGTCACATCCTTTCATAGTTTTGTTAATATGGTGCTGGCTGAGGGAATCGAACCCCCGACATCTTGCTTACAAGGCAAGCGTTCTTCCTCTGAACTAAGCCAGCATATGATGGTGGGCGTTGTAGGATTTGAACCTACGACCTCTCGATTAAAAGTCGATTGCTCTACCAGCTAAGCTAAACGCCCATTGTTTGGTGCGGAAGAAGGGAGTCGAACCCTCACGCCGAAGCAGTAGGTTTTGAATCTACCGTGTCTGCCAATTCCACCACATCCGCCTAATGGTGCGGGTAACAGGACTTGAACCTGTACACCTTTCGGTAGAGAATTTTAAGCTCCCCGTGTCTGCCATTCCAACCATACCCGCATAAATATTATGTTGAAATCTTGTTCTCCACGTAATAGCATAGAATTAAAACTCATGAATTTGGTGATACAGTGATCGAATACAGTAAAGCAAAAATTATGCTTGAAAAGTGGTCTAAACATGATATTTCTAACGGCTTTCCAAAAGGGATGCCTGATTACCCAACAAACACTGCCTTTGTTAAAGCTATCCATGAGGAGATTCAAAAGGAAATGGATCGAATCGTCCTAAACATTCTTGATGCCAAGCAAAGCCGTATTAACGGAAAAGCTATCCTGGCAAAAGTTATTGAGCGTTATATTCATGGAACCGAGTATACCTCTGAGGAAATATTGTCGATTATGTTTGCTGAATAATTTGGTGACTCTGACGGGACTCGAACCCGAACTGACCAGATTGAAAGTCTGGTGACTTAGCCAATTTGTCAACAGAGCCACATCACTTTCCTACTACTCGCTTGAATAATAAAGTTGGTGACGTGGACGGGACTTGAACCCGCAATGCCCATAATGAACTCCTGATTGAAAGTCAGGGGACTTTACCGTTTGTCTACCACGCCATATTCACTTCCGTTTCCTCACGCACTTCATCGCTCTCTCGCATTGAGAACACATCCTTTCTTTTTTTGGTATGGTGGGCAGAGAGAGATTCGAACTCCCGAACCCTTTCGGGGACTGATTTACAGTCAGCCTGCTTTATCCATCTTGCATATCTGCCCATAATATGTGGCGGTTCCTACGGGTTTCGATCCCGTTACCTCTCCGCTGACAACGGAGCGTTCTCCCGATTGAACTAAAGAACCAGATTTGGCAGGGCAAGTAGGAATTGAACCCACACCAGCGGGGTTGGAAGCCGCTGTTCTACCGTTGAACTATTGCCCTACAATGGCTGACGTAGTAGGTGTCGAACCTACGACCTTCCCGTTAACAGCGGGTTGCTCTACCTCTGAGCTATACGTCAATATTTGGTGGAATCGGAGGGACTTGAACCCTCAACCCTCTGCGTGCAAAACAGTTGCTCTACCAATTGGAGCTACGACCCCATGATGGTCTGGATGGTAGGATTCGAACCTACGACCTCTTGCTCCCAAGGCAAGCGTTCTAACCAAGCTGAACTACATCCAGATAATGTGGTGTTGATGGATGGATTCGAACCATCGACCTTTCGGTTATCAGCCGAATGCTCTAAACCAGACTGAGCTACATCAACATATTTGGCAGGGGATGCAGGAATCGAACCTACGCAATAGCAGTCAAAGTGCTATGTCCTACCACTAAACGAATCCCCGATAGTACATGGTGGGAGCAGAAGGACTTGAACCTCCAAGACCCGAAGGTACTCGGTTTACAGCCGAGGACGCTACCATTACGCTCTATACTCCCATCTATTTTTGGTCGGGATGACAGGACTCGAACCTGCGACCCCTCGCTCCCAAAGCGAGTGCTCTAAGCCAAACTGAGCTACATCCCGTTAATTGGTGTGGATAGAGGGACTTGAACCCCCACAACCTTTCGGATATCAGAATCTCATTCTGACGTGTCTGCCATTCCACCATATCCACATCCTATTGATCGCCTGTACGAGACTCGAACTCGTTACTCCAAGGTGAAAGCTTGGTGACTTAACCCATTGTCGAACAGGCGATATTTAGTTGAGTGTGTTCCTCACCAGGTTCCAGAATTGCATACCTCCTTTATTTTGATTGGAAGACAAGGAGGGAATCGAACCCTCGCTCGTAGATTTGCAGTCTACAGCCTTGCCACTTGGCTACTTGCCCACATCTGGCGGATAGAAAGGGATTCGAACCCTTGCACGACTATTACATCGCCTAATCCCTTAGCAGGGGATCCTCTTATAACCACTTGAGTACCTATCCACGTTGTTTATTTTCTGAAATTGGGTACAAAAAAACACCCGATCTTTACGATGGGTGTCTTATCAGTAGCTTACACGCTACACTGAAAATGCACTTATATCACGACTCTCTTGTAAATGGGTACACCACTCCAAGAAAAACGAGTATATAGGTATTTTTTCGATAAGACGACCCTGTTGTTTTGGGTGCAATCCTCCCCAAAACGCCACTTCTTCTGTTGCTGAATACAGATTGTTATCATCATGCTTACTAATCTCGTGGTTGGTTTTCGGTAAAAGGCATGTTTGAATAAGCGAGCTAAATCTGCCCACTGGCTGAATATCAAATTTATTAAACTGGCGATTGCCACCGATATTCATCTTTCTCATCATGTCTTTCACCTCCATTTATTAGTTTTGTCTTCATGATTGGTGTTTATTGGAAACCGAAAAGGCTACAACAAAAAACACCCGATAAGATTTCTCCGATTGGGTGTTTTAAGCGTAGCCCTATGGTTACGTTGGAAGGTACTCCTATGCCATTGATATTCAAAAAACCGAAACGATTTTTGAATACAATGATCCTATAGATATACTTTCCCTTAAAAAACCCAATCCTTTTGGGCGATACCACCCCGGAAATTGCGTTTGCTTTGTATAGATACTTCTTTCCTCATGTTTGCTATCAATAAAAGCTTCTGGCTTTAGGCATGTTGAGCCAAGAGGACGATTGCTATCCACTGCTGCTGTTTCATTCAATTCATTATGTCCCTTGATCTTGTTTAACATGTCTTTCACCTCCGCTTTTTTGTATTTTATGATTCATGTTATACAGGTTGTTTTGATATTATTCCATCGAATTGTCTTAACCTGTGTTCGAGGTTAGTTTTGTTATTCGATGAACTAATAATATCACCACCATTGAATATAGTCAACACCCTTTTTGGTAAAATTTTGTCGCACCCCTCAAACCCGCATGGTTGCTGGTTTTTTCCAGTGTTTAACATCCCAATTTTCAGAAGAATTTCAGAGAGTCAGACAATATTTTTCCGAGGGATAAATGCATGAAAAAAGTCAGTATCGATATCTCCAATGTATGCGCTACATTTGAAATTGGTCATTACTTTTAAGAACATTACGTTGTGTAAATAACAACAACGGGTGAGGATTATAGATGACTTATGCTCAAATCTAATTGTTATCACTAAATTCCGAGTGTTAACCTTCTATCCTATACAATAAACAAAGCCGCTCCAAATAGAGTCGGCTTTGTTTATTTATGAAGCTTGTTGTTCGACTTCGTTCTGTTCTGCAATCATCATTTTTACCTTGAAGAATTCGCTTTCTGTAATTTCTTTGATTCCTTCAGCTGCTTCCTTTTTAGAGGATTCAATATAGAAAGTACCATTAAAAATTTCTACACTTATCGAACCATTGAAATTGTGAAGAATACGACATACATAGAAAAGGCTCTGTCTTTTAATGATATAGCCTAAATTATGATCTTTGATGAATTTGGTGAAGGCTTTTTGATAAGGCGAGTTTTGTTTAAATGCATAATAGGTCTTTCCTTCACTTTCCTGTGTACTCTTTTTTAAATATTTGTCCGGTATTTCATTCTTATAAGCCTCTTCGATTAGCAAATCAGAGTTTTGACTGGAAGCAATATAAGCAATTTTTTGAAGCGCATTCTTAATTTTAATAGCTTCACTGATTTCCTCATTCATTTCTTTCAAGAAATTTCCCTTTACGCTCATAGTAATTTCTAAGTCGCTATGCAAAGTGCTGTCCTTTTCTACGCAGTAATAAGCTGACATTTCCAACTCTCCTTTTATATAAGTTTGTTGTTATTTCTTTTACGTGCTTTTTAATCAAATTATACCATGACGTTGACTATATTCAATATAATGTCTGAGTGTTAGTTTATCAAAATAACCTTGACTGTGCTCATGCCTATTAAAGTGGAAATGATGGCTTGACAATTCATTCTATACTTCAATATAATGTGTTTCAGATAGGCAAGACCGCGAATCCTGCCTATCATTAATGCTAAATAAAGTGCTAATCTCTTTAAATGGTTTGTCTTAATGGCAAGCCTTTTTTCTTTTTGTAAAGCGTCCTAATTCTCCATCCCTCTTCTTCCTGTCTCCAGAGAACCAGCCCATCTTCACAAACAAATCCACACATTTTTACTTGCACCAAATCGAACAATAGATTGATGCGGGATGAGTTGTTCTATATCCAGGTCATTACACAGTTTTTCCGGACACTCAAAAAAAGATCGTCGACTTTCCAATCCTCAGAGTCTCATATCGGAAAGGCTGCCTTTTTACAGAACGAGATAGACACAATCTTTCCGAATGGGAAAATGTTTTGCTGACGATTTTACGTAGTGTCATCTATACGGGAACAACAGAATTCAATACTTTGCAGCTTTTGATCAATTTTACCTATCGAACAAAAGTGCTACAATAAGCATACATAGAATGATTCGGAGAGGATACCGAGATGATAAATGACAACTTCTACCCCAAAAACTCGCTGGTTGTCACAGCTCATGACAAAGAGGTATTTTTGAAAACACTTCCACAAAAAGTGAAAATTGATCCTGGTATTCAAATGGTAGTTGATATTGTAAATGGTATGCGCTATTTCCTCACGCAAAGCTCATGTGAAGGAGAGAATGAAGGAAATCCCTTCTCAAAGCACATGCCAGTTCCCTATATTACAATTGGTGTGTTATATGAAGCTTATCATTTACTTGATGAGTTACTATCATTTATTTGGTCGGAAATGAGGAAGAAAACACAAACGATTTCATTTGATTATGAAGTTCAGGCAATTAATAGAGACAAAAAAACCGGAACAAACGTCCCCCGTTTTCATAAGTTCCTAACGATATTTTTGAAAAATAAACGTGGAATCGCCGATCTCGAAAATGTATTAAAACGATTTTCAGAACGGCAATTTTTTATTCCCTCAGACGTAAGTGAAGTCGAAGCCCAAGTTGTTAGCAAGTGTAACCACAGTTTATCTGTTATTAACCGTCTTATTCAATCGAGAATCATCCCTGCAACAACACCAGAAATTAGAAGAAAAGCAACCATGGATCTGATTAAAAGCTCTTTATCAACTTGTTCTGCTGTATCAAATGTCCAAGTGAAAGAAGAGCGCCATCCGATGCACCCTTCTCACTACTCCATTCAATTTTCCTTACATGGGTCTTCTCACAACATTGATGACTTGTTCAAACTCCTCTGCTCGATGCTAACGGGAGGCATCATCGTTTCACAGTCTTTTGTTCCTACAATCACTGATTCATACATTCGTCAGTGTCGCTTGTTCCTTCTTGATTCGAGCAAGGCGGAATTAACAGCGGCAATTATCGACGATTGGGTTCAAAGTGGATCTTGGGATATCGTTTAGTTTGCAACTTCATAAACAAATAAAACCACTCTCAGTTTAGAGTGGTTTTCTCTTTTAGATCGTAATTAACATACGTACAGCGTCGTGTTAAACACGTCCTACACCCACTTATATTGGATATGAGAGTCATCTACATGGCTCCAAATCACAATAAGGATGTGTTTATATGGTATCAAAAACGTATGCAACTTCTCTATTCCTCAAAATCTGTGAAGCTAACAGCCATGAATTGAAACAGATGTATTCGCGAGATGGTAACTCTTTTGTTTCTGGAGCATATCTGCTCTATAAACATAACCTTATCACGACATACCATGGCAATTTCATTGAAGGTGGTGACGAAGAGAAACCTTTCGATGTTGTTACCCCTCAAGCGTTTCAGTTAACGTTCAAAGGATTATCATTGTATAAGAAGTATATACAGTAATTCCATTGACTTAAACAAACCAGAACTGATTTTTTACCAGTTCTGGTTTGTTTACATATTAAGTGATAAGTTCTTTTGCTTTTCTAATGCTTGTTTTTCTTCCTCGGGCATAGTTGACCAACAACGATAATATATAACAAATTCGGGTGGCTTACTTTCGTCTTTCAATTTCAGGTGAACAATATTTCCGCATCGACATTTACTAAACAACGAAGCCCGCCCCCCTTATGGTTCTTGAAATTAACCAAATTGCTTGTTGAGTTTGTTTTTGATACTGATTAGTTGTTCATTTAACCACTTCTCTTGGTATAGTGTTTTTAATTCATCCTTTGCGAAATCAAGAGCGTTCAGCATGATCAGTATTTCATTCGCGTCCAATTGTTTACTCATCGTTAAGCCTCCCTATCACCCTAACTATTGTGTATCCTCGTCTTTTTTATCCTCCCAAGCAAACAATGCGTGACCGCAGTAGATGCAATCATAAGCAAAAATTTCCTTGCCCTCTGCATCGTTTATTCCATACCCAATGAAAATTTTCGTTTGGTGTTTATGTGGACATACGAGCTGGTGCAATCTTTTGAGCAATCCTAATTTCGGCATCAGATCACCTCGTTTCGCTCGATAAGCATTAAGTTACTCTGAAACCCAAGGTGCATCCATCTACACTATTCGAGTAACTTACATATCCACTTTCCGCATCTTCCCCATCTGTTTCCCAATCAAGAATTTCATTTAATTGCTCTCGATACATTTCAAAGAATAATTGAACAGCTTGCTCAAAAGAATCGGCTTCGATAATAGGCGTGCCCTTAGTCCACTCAAACTCCCCAGAACCAAAACGCTCCGATTCTATGCTTTCGTTATGTTCAAGTTCAAAGAAATACCTCATTCATCTTCACACTCCTTTACAAAGTAAACAACTTGTTAACCTTTAAATGCCGCACGTAAACGCAGATCAAAATGCAAGCCAAGAAACATAGACGACATTATTAAAAAAATGCCTACATATTCGTCTATACCATGATAAAAAGATAAGATCGAAAACAGGGCCAAAAGAGGAAAAATTACAGTCATAATAGATATCGCTCCTTTGATAATGAGCATTGAATTAATACAAATGAGAAACAACCGAAACTATCAGAAAGAGAGCAATCGCGGCAAAAATCAAAGCAAACAATCGATATCCAGTAATAGAAAAATGAATAATAGCAAAACTAACATAACCAGCACAATAAGCCTGAAACACCAACATAAAAACACTCATAAACCAACCCCATTTCACATAATGAAAAGAATAATTAAATTACCAAAACATGTGGTAAAACCATGCTACGACTGGCTTTTTCTATAATGTGGTACATCATATAGAACCTCACGGTTATCTGGGCGTCACCGTCCTTGCCTCCGCAATACCAACATCCGAAACCGTTTTGAATAGCCCTATCAAGTAGACTTTTCACCCATCTTCACTTCCTGACTATTGTGATAACACATCTCTTCAAGTTTTAACGTATAATCCTCCCACTCTTCATCACAATTGCATTCGATAACATTGGTTTCACCTATTGGTTGGCAATAGCACTTAGTCATTTTTTGAACAAGTTCTTCTTCGTCAAAGAAGTCTAATAATTGCCGAGGTGTATACGATGATTCAATTACACGGTGTGAAATATTGCTTGTAAGAATTGCCTTAATCACAACCAAATCCCTCCCAAATATATTTAGAATTAAAAAGTTAATCTGTCATATCCAATGATCTTGCTCTTCTTCGTGTAGACAACCTCCATTCTGTCAATAATAGAATTGACATTAATTTCGAAAGGATAGTTGCCATGCAAGAAGTCACTGAATTTCATGGGCAGTTATACAATAAATCCGTGTGCTCTTTTGTACGTACACTATCTGGCTATGAAAAAGATTTATTGCTTCGAATGCTCCTGGAAGTAATGAATCCATTAGAAACCATCGAAAAGAAATTGGATGATTTAGAAACAAGGAGTAACGTTATTTCCGAAAAATCAATTGAATTGAGTAGATACATCCAAGAAACGAAAATAACTTACAATGACGTAGCAATGAAGTGGTTTATTCATCAATTAACTAAATGAGCATTAAGTAAAAAGCTCATAACCCACTTTTCTTGCGTTTGCTTCCTCCTCTGATTTAGTTGTGTGAGTACCTTTACTCACAACGCCCCAGCAATCTTATTCAACGTTAACTTCCCAAGAGTCCATACTGATTGATCTTGGATCACTTAAAACCTTTCCAACAGTTGCATCCAGTAGGTTCATCTAAATTCCCTCTTTCAAAATAAGTAGTGATTATCCAGGTTCGATTCATCCGTAACACTCGTTACACCGTAACAATTATGTAAACAGTAGTATTCAAATTCGAATGCCACCTTGTAGTATGTTGATTATGCTTATCTCTGCAAATTTACCTCTTTAGAGAAAGCCTGGAGACGTTCTGTTGCAATCTCTGGATTCATTTCAATCCCAAACAGCATAGTAAGATGACTATTGCGATGTATGTTCATTTTTGTTGCATAGTACAAATTTGGTTTCTGGTCTTTAATCAAACTCATGATTTCACTAACTGGTGGCGTAACCTCTTTGATACGGAGCAAACCATTTAAATAATTCACCAACTTCATGATGGACTTCCTATCATTATCATCTGGAATCTTTCTAATTAAATCAAGAAATCCTTCAACAATACTTTGTTTGATGTTTTTACGGCTTAGTATCGATTCATTCATGATGTATCGAAGCTGGAGCAACTTTATGCCCCGGCTTCTTCCTCCCAACATATTCGTATTGGTTGTCAACCTATCACTTGTACAGTCAATATTAAGTCCCAAATTGCCAATAGTCAATAAAAAGAATGGCATCTTTGCCATCCTATTTTTTGATTCTCTTATCTACATTTTTGAACAAGTAAATCGTGTCTGTCCCCAAATGCTTTATCATTTTTAAGAAGAAAAACAAATAAAAAACGCTTTTGTTTATCTGAAACCCGCCCTGTTCGAGCAATCGTCTTTAGTATTGCTTGAGCCTTTTCAGCATCCCCCTTAAAATGAGTTTTCGTTTGAAACATGCTCATTATCGCGTCAATTATAGCTTGCGGTTCATTCTCGTTAAGTCCAATTTCAAAAGCCTCCTTTGATGCTGTTTCTTCCATAACCATATCCGCATAATGATCATCGTAAAAACTCACATGTTTTCCTCCTTTGTGAAGTAAGAAGGGTGGCAATAAACCACCCTTTGCTAACTCATTTATCGATTTGTTTTCTTAAACTCGATAATGTATTTGATTTTTACCTGATTATCACGATAGACAATGTATTCGTTGTGAACCAATCCACCAGGGCTTTTTGCCCCTTTGACGGAATTGTACGGACGTGGTGCTGACACTAAATGTGGTTGAGCAGAGGTGTATTCTTTTATTTTCCCCGTTGCCGCTTCACATACAAATAGATAGTTTTCCTCCGAGGCTACACCGCTGTTACTTCCCCACCCCCAGCAATATTGAGCGCTTTTACTGGAAGAATCTGCCAAATATACACCAGCTCCAAACATCGATCCGGTATGCACGGCTGATTTCGGCTTGATTTTCAAACCACTCTGCATGATGCTCAAGATGTTTTCATTTCGAGATCCGTGGAACAGCTCCATGGTTTCAACCTTGTATGGATTGAACTGATCGTGATTGACCATGTTTACTACTTCGAAAATTTCCTTAATTTCAAATCCGAAGTGATGATTATGTCCTCTACTATTCTGAACATAATCAGAGAGGCGCTTATACTCTTTGGAGCGGGAAGATAATGCCTTTAGTTGAATATTGAGTGATGCATATTTCTCTTCCAAGTTTTTCTCCAAGGTATTTTGTGCTTGGACAACGGAACTCATGACACCGAGAAGATCTTTTCGATCATTGAGCTTTACATAATCATCAATCAAAAACTTACGGGCATCTACTCTACTTCCAAAAGTAACAGGAATTTCAGAGTAAAATTCATCAGAAAGATTCTCAATGTCCCAACCACTCGTTACTCCTCTATCGAGTAAACTTTCAATTCGATTCAACACTTGCAAACCTTTCGCCACTTGATTTGCAGAGAGTTTTCCAAGTGGTGTGTCAATGGATTTGATCAAGTAACTTGTTGCACTTTGATAGAGTTTCCCGATTAAACGAAGCACTTTATCCTTCACTTGGGACAAGTCTTCCTTCTTTGTAGTCGACTTGACCGTCAGTTGAACAGGAGATGAAGCCTGAGCTTGATCAACTTCAACCTCTTTATACCGACTGGAGCCGTTCTTTTTATCATTAATGATGCTGTTGTACTCGTTGATCGCCGAAAGATAAGAAGAATACCATCTTGCCCGTCTTTGAGGCGTTTTCGCCCCGATTCGACCATTCTCTGTATAAATTCGGTATGCTGTTGGTCCTCCTGTCCCCTCTTGCAATTCAATGACATAAAACTTATTAGCGTTCTTCCCAATGCTTGCACTGTTCAGAAGCATTTTTTCATGAACTTTCGTCACCGTAAAAGGATACAAATCTGCCGCTACTGCACTTGCCATAAAACATCTCTCCTTTGAAATAAAATGTAATCTGATAAGGTTGTTTACAGAAAACAGCCTGTTTGAATAGAAATCTTTATGTTATATGCAAGTGAGACGGCAAATAAAAAAGACTCCCTATCGGAGTCCATCTTAATTTTGGTTTTTTGTTTCGTCTGATGTATAAATTACCTTTGCACATCCTGGCTTTTTGTTCACACGACTGTATTCCTTGTTGGATATGCTTTATAGACGGTTAATGGAGAAACGTGAATTGTCTTTGTGTCTACTTCGATCTGATTGATAACGAAAGTACGCTTTCCTCCTCTCCCATCACGTTCATCTAATTCAATCGAACCGCCTATGAGATGATCACCTAAGAGTCCTATCATGATATTTGCGACAGACACACCATCCATTCCAACCACATTTACCAGCATCCTCATTTCCCTCCTGATCAATGATTATCACCAATGGATATCCTGATTTGTAAAGATGTTTTATTGTAGATTTTCAGGAATAAATTATCGATGAATCATTGATTTCGAAGTGAGGAATCGGCTAAACTTTTTGTTTCCTATTTGAATGCATGTGAATATATAAGGAATAACATGTCGGATAATATGCAATAAACTAAAAAAGCAAAGAAGGGGTATAACCTCCCTTCTTTTTCTAATATAAACCTTTAAGCTCCCCATTATTGGGAAGCCTTATTTTTTTCGTTATAAAATGCCTCAAGTTCTTGCTCTGCTTTAAGTTTCGCTATCTTCGCAAGTTCTTGTAAATGTAGATGATTGCTACATGTTACTTTTTGAAGATCATCGCAGAGCTGGACAGTTGGATAAAAGCTTCTTATTCCTAACAAAAGGGAAACAACAGAATCCTCCAAACCATTCAAGGCGAGTCTTTTTTGGCGATGTTTCATTTCAAATACCAGGTATTGATCCGCGCTTACTCCTCCTTCGTGGGTTCTTACAAATTGCTCATAGGAAATGCGTTGAATTTCTTCCCATCGATACTTCTTCATTCCAAAGTTGATATGAGTTCGATTAAGAATGACCTGCCTTCGGAAAAATACAGCAGAACCAATCGAGAAAAGGATCGATAAAACACCCATTAGCGTTCCTGACCAAGCGTTAAACGGGGTATCGATCAAATTAACAATACCTGAAATAAGCATTAACCATACGATAGTGAATATAAAAAAGACACTTTTATCAAGCCTTTGAATGAATTTCAAGAATGACACCTCCTTTATCTGCTTATTGTAGTAGACGATTTGCTTTCTATCATGGACAAACACGTCGAACCTTGTTCGATATCATTGCAAAAAAGATTCCCTTTCATAAGGGAACCTTGAAATCAAAGCCATTCTCTTCGTCCTTATCTAAGAGACTTTCCTAATCAACTTCACCTTCCTCTACATTTTCTTGAAATCACTTATATTTAATCATGAAGCACCAAAGAAGAGAGAAGGAGTTATATCACACAATACAACAAAAATTTATAATGGACAAAATACAAAGATACCCATAAAGAAGATACGCTCAAACGGAATACGAAGTATAGAAAAACAAAAGGCTAACCTCTTCGTGGGTTAGCCTTTCTCATTATTTTCTGAATCTCCCGATGCTGCTTGAATGGATTGCCATACCCCTCTTGCTTTTAACTCTTTAATCATGATATTCACATAAGGAGTGCTCACGCCTACCAACTTCGCCATTTGAACCTGTTTTAAAGATGGATTTCTTCGGAGAACGTCAACAAGTCGCATCAAACTCTCTTCACCTTTGCGATTTTTTCTACGTTTAATTTCAGAGGTTTCAAGAGACATAGATATTGGAAATATTACGTTCTTTTCTTCATTTTCTCTTATATCCATTTTAAGTTCATTTGTTATGAAACCGTCTTTTTCTTGCTGTAATTCTTGGGGCATATCTTTAATGCAATCGAAGCAAATTAACTTATTCTTAAAATATGTAATATTCTCTTTAACTTTACCACAAAAAATGCAAGCGTCTCCATTATACTTTTTTAAAATGATTTGCTTTTTTTCCTCGTCTACATAGAAAGCCAGCGAATCACGCTCGCGGATATTCATAGTTCTTCTTAACTCGGCAGGAAGAACTATTCGACCGAGCGGATCAAGTAAACGAGTAATACCCGTACTATTCATCTTTTTCCTCCAATTCACATTATCTATTGGCATCATTATCACATATTGGGAAAATGAGGACAAGCTTTCTAAATAGAAAAGAGGCTCTCCACTATTGGATGCCCCTTCTCTTCAATTATTTGTCTTCAAAAAAATCCAGCTTTCTTTTTGTGTTTCTCGCATGCCTGAACAGGAGTAGGTATATCTTTTCCTCCTTCTGGATTTCTTGCAAGAACAAAACCTGTTGTAGATGCTACTTCTTCACAATTTTTATAATCACATATCCCTGTTTTCATCACTTTATCCTCCTTGTTATCTCATCTATCGTGTATTGACTTACAACTTACGTATTATTCATTTTCGGTTTCATATTGATCATCAATAAGAGTCTCAACTTCATTCAAGTGAGAAGTGGGGAATTCCTGTTGACAATCCAGACATTGAAGACTTCTGCTATCGTAGGATTCCTCCTTGAAATAAGCTTCTTCTTTCTTTTCTTCAAAGAGGTTACCATTTTGTACAAGGAATGAACGATCTCTTTGCCAAATTTCTACGACTAATATTCTGAGATTTGTTCCATTGCACCCTGGGCAACATACATGATTCATTAATGTACAACTCCTTTAATAAGATGTATAAATCGCAAGGTATTCGTTTTTCCAATCAATTTTAGCATCGAACATATGCAAGGATCTCAAAATGGATGTCCAGCGGCTTATGCATTCCATATCTGTTTCGTTTGAGTATTTATACGAATAATCAGGTTTTGAAGTTGCGAAAGAATTTACAACATTTTGGATATCTTCTTCTATCTGGTGTAATTGTGTTTGGTTGAAAACGATATCGACCAAACATTGAAGAACGTCGTCGTCTCTCACTACTTCAATTTCTACCTGTTCTTCTTGACTCAGAATTGTGCCATATGTTTTTAATAGCTCTAACCACAGGTCGTCTGCCCACCAACTAACATGGTCAAGATTATAATCAACCCAAAACTTACCTTTCGTGCAAACATGTCCAGTTACATTCATTCCCAAGAACAGATCGCCTCTTTTCGATGTTAGGGTTTCTCTATAACTTCAATTGTCACGCGCACCCATGTTCCTTTGTATTCTTCCAACGCAAGGGTATTGCAGAGCGAATCTTGACCCGCTCCAGCATCCACATCTCCAATATCAGAACCATCTACATCTGTTACAAACACCTTTCCTTCAATGGCTCTCATCGTATCCCTCCCATTCAAAATTAAGCCCCAACCTCCAGTTCCAATTGTATATAGCGAGATTCTTCTTTAAGATCTTCTTCTTTTGGTTCAACACGATTTTTTATTCGTCCAAGTGCAGTTTCTATTTGCTCGATTGGCATCCCCAATGTTTTTAACGATTGAGCAAGTGAAAGCAAACTTAAATCAAGACAAACTAAGCGTTGAACTACTTTTGGAATGCTCGTAAGGTCATAATCGTGTTTAACCAGGAATAGTGCCACTTCCTCTGGGGACATCCCCTTCACCAAATACGCAAGGTGGAAATTATACCAAAAATCTCTTCCCGTTAAGCCATCTCGGTAGCGAAGTGTATTTGCCTTCTCCAAATTGTTATCCCCGATTTCCGCATATTCCTTTACATGCTTTGGTAGTACATGAGGCAAATAAGCACGATTCAAGAGAAACAATTTCGCTTCATGTGGTTTCATTTCATGAACGAGCAGTTCACTCACGGTTTCCCAAAGTTCTCCCGAGAGATACTCGCTTACAAGTAACGGATTTCCTCCGTAGTATCTCATCACTCTTGCTGTCATCAATTCCTTGTCAGAAACATGAGCATAAAGCTTTAACGCAGATGGAATCATTTCGGGATCTTCACCGTTTTTCAACATTTCTCGTTTCGCTATCATTGGTGGATAGTGACCATATGTTTTTACATAGTAGTCATCCCAATTTGCTTCTTTGAGAACTTGCGTCTCTACCGCTTGTTCCATATACCAATCGACAAGTTTTAAAGCTTCTTCTCTTGTATGAATATCTGGATCACAAACGATAAAAACAACGGTATTCCAATAAACGACATAATCCCTATCTTCTAACTGACTCCAATCAAATCGCTTCTCAACGTTCCATGCTGGCAGCCAGTAATACGGCAGATGTATCCCCGTTTTCAACGCTGCTTGCTCCAATTGAGCGACAATTGTTGCTTCATCATAACCCCAATCGGTCATAATGTAGAACGCCTCTTGACGTTCTTTTATGTCAGGGTTTAGATTAATCGTTTTAGGAGTGGGTATTGTCATCATTGCTAATTCTTCTGCTTTTGTCATCTTGCTACGCTTGCGAGGAGGGGGTGTAAGCTTTTTGTTTTCAATCGGCGGGATAATCATTCCATATCCTGTTTTATCATCCACAATTGCACCGTAGAGTGTCAGGTTCGGAATGGTAGTGTCTTCAACATTGACAGTGTAATCAGGATTTAAGACTAAACTCCCTCGGTAATCAGGAAATTCAGGCATAAGATCCTGCTCATTCTCTATCCAACCACATTCTTCTGTCCATACTTTCTTTACATATGAAAGTTCTTCTTCAGAGACAAGTTTTACGCCTGATACTTCTTGTGTATACAAAAAGGCTTTCAATAGAAGAATTCGCGCTTGTAATGTGTATCCTGCTAACGACAAATTCGGATACACAGGTTTCGAATCGTGACACAAACCCTCACTCATCTTTTCAAATTCTCCTTGTTCCGATAAAAATGTGTTTTCAAACGCTTCTCTGCTTGCTTTTCTACCCTTAGCTTCCTTCCATTCGATAACTTTCTGAGCGTAGTTATGAATGAATGGATTTGCCCAATCTAACTTCTTCTTACGCCAGGAATTGATTGGTCTACGGAAACGCGCATCAAAGAGAGACTCGCGGATGAACCTTCTCAAGCGATTCATGTGTACAGCCCATTCTTCACCTTTATCCATAAAGGCTTGTAGCATTTTATCATCTTGAGCGGTGGTCATCATGCAAATCATGCAACCGTTGCGAGAGGAACCTCCGCATGGTTTACTGGATTGTTTGTCCACTTGAATCGGACACTCACCAGCTCCCTCATACATTTTACGTATAGTAGTAGCCTTTGTTTTCCATGGTAAAATTCGAGCGTATGTGATGCTCCTCCAGACCTCTTCATCATTCAGATCTACAATGGGATGGCTCATATATCTCTCATAAAAACCGCCTGATGTTTCTTTTGCTCCTATTTTTGGAAAGATGAATTCACCCATAATAGAGTGTCTCTTGATACTGGAAGCACGTTTTTTCGATTCATCCGAACGAACGCCAACCATAAGAATAAGAGATCCGTGTTCTTTAATGATCTTATCTTGTAATTCTTCCATTGGTCGAAGTTTCAATAAATCGGTACACCACCGATTTAAACTTGATTTTGGCGTTGGAAGTGGGTTGCCATGAGCGATCATCTTCATTACTGCTGTCATTTTGGGTTTTACCAAGAATGCCTCGATTGGCAATCCCGTTTCCTTTGCAACTTCATTCATGTTTTGGTAACTGAACTCCATTAACTCTCTCATATGCGGATGTTCCAAAAGAGTATCCGAAGTAGCAAAGTAGACTTTTCGCTCACGAAGATTAGTAGGAATTCTCTCTACAGCTTTCCATACACAATAACCAAGTGTGGAAGAGTCTTTTCCGTTACTAAAACCAATAAACCATGGAAATTTATTCGATGTATCCAAATAGGCTTCTACCAACTGTTCGATAATTGGTTCAATAAAATCAAGTTCAGGTTTTTCCATTGCAATCGTCATTTAAACATCTCCCTTAGCCGCTTCGTTTTTAACTTAATCAAAGTACAGATCCTGCAATCATTCCAATCAAAGATCCAAGCAAGAATGTGTAGCCAAAATCAGTAAATGGAGATTGAAACCTTTTCGACCATTTACAAGTCGCCAAGTATACGACGAGGCAAAGAATACAAGCAATCGCTATCACAGCAATCTCATAAACCTCTTCATTGAATCCTAAGACTTGGGTTATATTTACTTTATGATTAACCGCAATAAATAACTGCCAACTAATCCCTACAAAAAACAAGATACTCCTTGCTTTCCCCTTGGTTAGAATCATGAAAATACACTCCTTCAAATTGATTAAGATTCCACTCGAAAAAATGAATCCTTTCTGAAATAAACAGATGTTACCTTTTTTCTTCTAAACCCTGTATTTTATGTTTCATTTTGTGGATTTAATAGCCCACGAGATGATATCTGATCAAGTCGAGTTTAGATGGAGTATTGACTCAAAAGAAAAAGGGAACCTGTTCAAAACAAGTCCCCCTTCACACGACGGTATCAAAAGTAATTATTTCAGCAATGACAGGTCATACACGGAGAAGTCACAGCGGTAGATAAACAATGCCTTTCCATCAATAAGGAACATCGTGCTCTTATCCACATCTGTTGCGAAATACGAAATGTCATTCCCCGCAAACGTAGCCAGTGGTTTTCCTGATTGAGAACGAATCAAAACGAGGAATTTTTGACCAGTTGTAAGGTTTTTCACAGAGTTTACCATTTGATTAATAAACGGAACCGAACGATCCTGGTTATGAATATCAACTGTCTTTGTATACTCATCAAAAACATCAACAATCCCTTTTTCACGCATAATCAGAGAACTGCCTACGTGTACAGCACTTTTTCCACCAACGGTATAACTGATAACACCTGATTTCTTCGTTACATTACCTTCTTTATCTTTTGTTGCAAACTCATCTTCGGAACCAATATCAATCGATTTTCCTTCAATACGATCTACGATGTTACTTTCTTCATCATACGTTTGTACAACCGCTTCCCGCCCATTGAACGCACTTTTAATGTTTCCAAATTCATTACTTAAAAAATTGCAAGCACTTAAAGATGCCAAGAGTGCAATGGATACAAGAATAGAAGTAAATGTTTTCATGTGTGATAGCTCCTTTTCGTTACCAATAATTGAATGGAAGGTATTGAACTTTTCATGCCTCTACATTTAATCGAAACATTTTTAGAAACAACAATCAAAATTAGAGTAAAGACTTAATTTCACTCTCTAAGTTGCTGATACACTCCTTCATAGAATGACTTAAATAACACTTTTCTTTTTGGTACTTTAGATATTCCGAAGTAACTTCGGCAACTGTATACGTATATCCACGTTGTATTAGGAACATTTGAATTCTTGTATGCGGATCAGTCTCTGACTCAAATTTACGCTCTCTTTCCCGTCTTTCCCAATCCGTCATACATGCTGATTCCAGTTGATCGAAGCTTCCTACATCGTTGTCTTTCACATCAATCACGACGTAATGGGGCACGACCAAATATTCCTTACCACATTCACTACATGTAGGCTTCGCAAATACATAACAGCCTATCTTTTCATCTAAAGGCTTGTTAGTAAAATCAAAGTCTGCATTTTCAAAAAGGACAAACCCCTTGCATTCCTTTACGTTACAACGATGTGCTTCTACTGACATACGGTCAATCTCCCTACTATTTGGATTTCTCGTTCTTTACTTCTCCCAAACCAAAGTACCTACTTCGTTAAAACAACGTGTTTCCTCTGGGAAAGAAAGCGTCCCTAAAGCGATGGCTGCGTCTCGATCTGTTACAATCCGAAAAGCATCCTTGCACACCATCACATACGCAACTTGATTTCGAATGTTTTCTGGCGTGGGAAGCATTTCAATGGGAACATCACATTCATCAAGCATGTCCTCGATGATTTCAGCTTTATCACTTTCCACCCAAGTTACAAAAAATTGCTCTCCTGATTGCATATAAAAACCTCCTCCAAATAAACAATAAGTTTCCTGTTTCCTTAAAGACCTTATATGTTATTCAAGCGAAGGTTGCTTTACAAAAAAAATGTACAAGTTTTCAAATTCAGTCCTTGACGCAATCATTTCTATGTGTCAAATTTCTTCTTGCTCGATGATAAAGTTGGGTTGGTAACTGGATTAACATGTCGGATAATATGCACATCAAGCAAAAGCCTGAAGCTTCAATCCTGATTAATCAAATAATCTAAAATTGTCTTCTGTTTCGGACGCTTATTTTCTTCTGGTATTTGATCTGCATGCTCCTTGCAGTAATAAACACCATTTTTGTCGGATGTCCAATAGGTCGGCTGCTTACAAACTTCACAATGTTCAGTAGGTTCAAAGACATCATTCAAGAAAATTTCGCAATACTTACAAATGCCTGAACCGTTTTTATATCCTCTACGTTCAAACTCATGGTTCTTGCAATTTATCATGCGTTGGAATTTGTTCCACGCATCTTCCTCTGCAATTTCAACAGTACTTCCTTCCCCACGTATAAACATTTCAGGAGACTTAGGAAAAGCCTCGAAAAACGCTGTTTGATAGTTTCCCTCAGAGGAAAACACGATGCCTGTGTCCCCACATTGCACGGAACAATCGTCAGGCCAAGGAAATTTGCATTCGTGGAAGTGTTCATGGTGAACACTTCCAAAATCACTTTTGCTTGCCAGTTTCATATCTCTCTCCTACCTGCCTTTTTCAATTAATCTTATTGGTCTGTACTAAGAAATTAATAGATTTTCAACTCTACTTTCTGTAAATGGATTAGTAATCTCTCGAATTGATTCAGACGATTACTCCACGCGAAGTATTCCTCATTCAGAGGTTCCTCGTTAAAAAGTTCTACTTTCTCTTCTTTATATAGATTCGAAATGTAATGATTAATGGCTGGCAAATAGTTCACTTTCACATCTGTTAACCAACAAAGGAAGAAATCGAACCCATCTATTTTTTGATCTACACCGATTTTCGCTAACTCTATTAAGTCATCGATATCTTGTACATAGATTTGTCCATCTTGATACCAGCCACCTAATCCCCCATTTTCCATTTGGCGATTCAAATTAGCCAACTGTACCGCAGCTCTTTCATATCCAGGAAGAGTTTTTAACCACATGGATCTAACATACCAACCGATCAGAATCCCTTCTTGTTTACACTTTTCGTAAAAAGGGTCGTATTTATCGTAAGCGGCGTGCAATAATTCATCATGATTTTTTAGATTTCCATTGTTTTCAGTGGAATCTCTATATTTATCCATCACTTTTCCTCCTTAAACCTTGGTCTTACATTGGCTAACTTTACACCAATCTATTTCCTCGATGAGCACATTTTAGTAGCGTTACCTACAGTCATCATCTATTAACCTACAGAAAAATATCCAATATTTTTACAATCAAACTCTCTAAAATTAGTGGTATTATTTATGATCAAAGGAGTGTTTTTCATGTTAAATCACCCTATCTACCCAATGTTACTTCACAAATCCGATTTTCCAGCTATAGGTGACTATATTCATCAGTTAAAATTTGATGGTTTTCGTTGTATCCTTCATTATAATCAAGGTAAGATAAGACTGTTCACTCGTCATCAGAATGAATGCACCAATCAATTTCCTGAAATTGTTCCTACTATTCAGGTTGAAAATTGTATTCTGGATGGCGAATTGGTTGTCATGGATGGAATAAAACCATGCTGGGAGTCTGTTATGAAACGTTTCCAGACAACCAAGCCCATGCACATTAAACAATTAGCCAATTATCTTCCCGCTCATTTTGTAGCATTTGACGTCATTTATTTCAACAATCAGGACATAAGCAAGATGCCTTTATCTGAGCGCCTAAGTTTGCTTGACTCCATTGTAGAAGCATCTAACGCTATATCTATCTGCCCATTCTCATCAAACGGAGAGCAACTATTTGAACGTGTCAAGGAGTTAGGTTTAGAGGGGATTTGTTCAAAGCGTCTTAACAGTCCTTATCTGTTTGATACGAGAAGTGAAAGCTGGTTAAAAACAAAAAACTATCAGTATGAAACAGTGACGATCACGGGAGTCAACAAAAAAGAATTTGCATGGTCACTTTCCAAAGAGGGTGTTTATGTTGGCTCTATGAAGTATGTGAATCCTACTGCAAGAAAAGACTTCTATCATCACTCAAAAAAGCTAACGATTAAAGAGTCTGATAGTTGGAGATATGTTCAACCAGTAATTAAGTGTAAGGTGAAATTTCAGAGTTATACGAAGTCTGGTTTGATGCGATCACCAAGTTTTGTTGAATTTGTATCGTGATTCCCCACATTGGGGAGTTTTTTGTTTGCCATAGTAAAAGAATTTCACTATGAAGAACAAACTATTCTTCCCTCTGATCATCTTAAATCCCTTGAACAACACTTCCATCATCCTGAGAGATTAGCTATCACATCAATAATCACCTCATAAAGGTTACATAATATTTATTATGTAACCTTTTGATCTTTCTCCAATACTTGTTTCTCTTCTTCTGTCATGAACATCTAACAGCGCCGCCAACATATGTGTCTCTTTGGCGGATGGGGTTCCAATGATAAACGAAATCCTTTTGGCATCTGATCACGTTCCCTTTAAAACTTTATAGGCAACAGCTAATGCATCCCCCATTGCACACTTTTCGGGAATTTTGCGTATGAATTTTTCTCGGATCTCTTTATACCCCGCGAAGTGTAACGATTTCCATAGATCATTCGTACCAGACAAGTATTTTCCAAATAATTTGTCACAGTAATCCTTGTAAGCTTCTTTATGATGAAAACCTAAAAGATCCCAAATCTTTGTAATGTGAGTACGGTGTTGACTTGCCACATAGGTTTGAAATATTAACATTGCAAGAGTATGATTCTCTTTTGCAATTTCAAACAACTCTCTTCTAAACTCTTTTCTTACCAGACGATATTTCCTCTTGTGCTGGGTACGCATACAAAAGTCTCCTTTTCAAAACAGATTGCTAACTTGATTCTTCTTTTATTTTCTTCGTTACATTCATGACCATATAACGTACATAGGCTGCTTTTAATTCGAATCGACTTATAATTTCACGTACTTCATCAAGAGCAGTGCTATTGTTCATTCATTTCTGTATGATAGTGTCACCAGACATCACAAGGAAACTATAACCTGATTGACATAATTCTCCGAGTAAATATTACCATCCAATTTTTCAAACGCCTGAACAATTGCAGTCAGCGTAACCTTTAATATCCAGTCGATTCCTCACACTCTTTTAGCATTTTAATCATGCCATTAATTGCTTGTAGAGAGATGCGTTTTTCTTCCTCAGTTGAACATGCAAATTTCTTGCTTGAACCATGTGTCACATTGTCTATCTGATTCGTTAACGCAATCCTCAACCATTCAATGGTTCAATTCATAAACATTTCCCCCAATTTTCTGATTCTTATTAAAGAACTTATCATTTATCGTTAAATATTGATCGAATAACGAGTACCAACGTCACCCCATACCAAAACAAAGCGGCATAATCCCGTTTTGATTCTGGGGGGATGTGAGGAACGTAAAAAAGAATCTTCAATATTTCTTCCAATGAACATCCCTCTTCTCTTTCATCGAGTACATTTTTCATTTTTTCATGGGAATAGAATGTGATTCTCGATAATTCTGTAAAGCAAAGTCAACCCAATAATCAAGTGCATATTGGAGATTATCTATTCCATAAATCCAACCGCTTATACCTTCTACCTGATAACGATTGTGTTCATACTGAATGTCTGTAAGTGTCCATTGTTTTCCTGTTTCCAATGTGATTACCTTATCTCCTGGCTTCAACCCCTTTTGCAAGCCATTTTTCAAGGTTGTAATCACCTCTTCTATGACTTGAGCAGGATCGTCATAATCGTCCATGTTCTCCCAAATCGCAATTGCATCTGTTAGCGCTCCTCTATACCGTGCCGTCAATTTTACGGTCTGACGAAAATCACTCATATATTTACCCTCCTATATCCTTCAAAATTGGTTCCATCAACTTTTTCTGATCATGTCTTGGGACATAGTAACGATCCCAGGAAGAGAAGTGGATACCGCTCTCTGGACAATCTCCTTAATTTCTTCCTTACTCATGGAACGTCGCCAATTAGGATTTGGCTCCGTATTTCCAGCATTTTTTCGTCTGCGTGCTTCTCCCATATACAACCTCCTGTTCTGAATGCATCTTTGTCCTCCAGATACGATCAGCCTTATGGTTCATGACTTGCAATTCAAAGCTTCCTCTAATTCTTTCATCGTAAAGGTAACTTCATGTTGCGCTCTGTTTTCATCATGGTAGATCGTGATGTTTTCTCCATCAACCTCATAACCACCATGCGGCAACGAACCGCTTGTTCTGGAACCACCCATGATGCCTTTTAATTGCACTGCCATGATCTCGATATACTTTTTTGAATGTGAATCAGTAATAACAAGACAGTTACCAAGAAAACTACCAACAACTTTTACTGATAACCTACTCATATCGTTCTCTCTCCCTTATTCGTATAGAATCCAATTTATTTATTCATCGTTCGGCTTCATCCACTTCTCTTTTCGGAGTGATAGATTCTGCCTACTTGGATAAATCACTTGATCCCCAAGGCGTCCTTCGCGGCTTTCTCGCATCGTTTATCCAATGAAATATCAGCAATATACTCCAAAATTTTGCGATATTCTGCATTCTCCTTTTCCAATCGGCATACTTCACAACTTCGCGTTAGTACGTCGTGTCTACTTGTCCAGCTATCGAATTTTTTCTCCTGTTCCTGTTTTGGAGTTATCAGTTCCATCTCGTGAATAGTCTCAATGCACGCGTGAAATTGTTTTCTTGATCGTTTTTTGTAAAACAATCGACCCGCTCTGAATATATTTGTCGCATCGATGACTTCTATTTGAATTTTATTAACGAATCGATTAAAGAAAACAACGATATACCGTTTCATGACAAAATCCTCTTTTCCAATGAAACTTTTAATAAAATGTTACTATAGCTGCAAACCAAGCGAACGGGATTGCTTCACTTTTATCTGCTGAAAGAGTAATCAGGATAGAGTTTTCTATCCTGACTGATAATTCCTTTCCATATGGCTTGTTAAGACGTGCATGAAACAGTCCTAACGTTTTAGTGTCTCGTTATGAACTTTTTCGACAGATACTACTGCTTCATTCGTATCAATAAAGCTCATATTCAACTGATCTCCCTCTCGAATGAAAGTCGCATAAGTTGATTCTTTCGGGTTGATATTGAAGACTTTTTCGCTGTTGTCTAATAGAATTTGGATCACGGTTGTTTCACCAATCTGCATGGAACCAACACGAAGAACTTTACCTGACATCTCTTTTATGGCAGAACTATCCGTTGGTGTATCCCCCTCTTGTGTTCCCTCTGTCGCCAATTTGAACTTATACATGTTCAATGCTTCTTGCTTAGACTCACCCGTAGCAACGATTTGTGGATTTTGAGCATTAACCAGAGCTATAGAACGAAGCAATCCATTTGCATCAATTACAGGAACAAACCAAGTGTCTGTTCCATAGATGTTGTACAAGATTGGATTTGTCCCCGTCCATTGTTCTTTCTTAAAACTATTATGAACAGCTTGCAATGCCGCTTTCCCATTTGCGAAACCATTAGAACCCTTGTAGTAAGTGAGCTTGCCTGTTCGCCCATTCATGAGTGTATACCCTTTTAAAGAGTTTGTTCCTGGCGATGAATGGTCGGTAAACCAATACATCTGTTTATCTGGACCAAAAACCCCAATTACTTCTTCGCCTGTATTCCACATCCGCACTTCACTGATATCCTGTCTACCCATCCAAGTATTAAGCCAACCATGTTTGTATGATGCCAGCCACTCATTGTAAGCAGATGCCAGATTTGGAGGAATCACAAAATCTACGAAATCAGGAACATCTTTAATATCATATTTCTTCATATTTCCTGTTTGCGGATCGACAAGAACAGCTCCATCTACTGTTGTCCCTGCACGGTATTTACCGTAATGTCCCACGGCAATTACATAATAAGGTTTTCCTTCATCATCGGGTTCAAATCCGCCTCCGATAATGATATCTTGTGGAAATTGACTTCGAACAAGTCGTTCTAAATTATCTCCAAAATAAGCAGATGGTACATATTTCATTTCATATTTGTCTACCAATTCACCAATGTCATCTTTCCGTTCTGCGGATACTTTCACATAACCAGGAATACTTCCCGCTTTACTGGCTTCCCAATACCCTTGATATTCAATTGGGGCAATCCATACTTCTTCCCCATCGATCTTTTGTCGTGTTAGTTCTCCTAACTGGTAGTAAGATGAATTAGCTAATTGTCCAATCAACTTTTCACCTTTATAATGAGCGGACTCTATTGGAACGGATGGAATATGTTCGATGTTTGTTGCTTGAATTTTTTCAGTTTTTTCTTCTGCTTGTACCAGATAATACAAATCTTGTTTTATAAACAGAGGATAGAAAAATGTCATAGTGACCCAAAACCCAAGGCTAATAACTCCTACTATTCCTAATGTAACCATAATAGACGTGTTTGCTTTTCCATTATGATTGCTCAAGATTACAATATCTCCGAAAAGTAACACCCCATATAGAATGGGAATTGTTGAAAAAACAGCGGAAATCGTTTGATCTTTTAATCCTACATAGCCTATGAAAAAAGCAACGATTCCTGCCAATGCAATCTTTACAACTTGCCAATTGATTAATGTTGCTCGATTTTCACCTGTGGCTTGCCAAAACGAAGGTGTTAAGAACAAGCTAATAGCCGATAACACACAAAACCAAAACAACATAGAAGAAAATCCCCCTTTAGACAATTATTCAAAAATGATTATAGTCGTATACTACCATCAGTATGGACTATAGTCAATTTTGATAATAGAAAAAAACCGCTCAGATTTACTCTGGCGGCTTTCATTTGTAGGGTTATTTTTAGTGATTAATCCTTCAAACGTTATTTAGCGCTTCTTTTTATCTCATCGAGTAATAATGCCGAACGGTAAAATTAGTTTCATAATCCAGCACATTCCAAAAAGTATCAACAGAAGAATACACCCTTCAAACCAAGTAGTTTTATGATCCTTCTCCATGAGAATCAACCTCTCGAATTTAGTTGAATATCCTTTGACACATCCACTTGGCACTCCGTCAAAAAAGAAAATCCTACGCAAAAAACTCCTTCATCATTCCGAATTCCGTTGAAAATCTGTTGTTTATATTATTTATACATTAGACCATTCACTATTGTCAATCTTTCGAAAAATGATCTATAATCATTGTTAATTCTCAATAATACTGATTGATCCCTACAGCGAACTGTATTTTGTTAACGACATACGAAGCAGGAGTTGAAATATGTGAATACCTTTGACATTCAAGCAACACGAATGGAGCGAACTTTTGTTCGAAAAATACAAAATGAAATGCATTTTACGACAGGAGCAGGCAAAAACAACTTTCTGGTAGATTCGGACTCTCAAATCTTAAAGATACGTACAGAATTTAGCACTTCAACTCAATCAATATCGAGAAAAAGACTTCGCAAAGCAATTTCTTTTCTCTTATTCAAAAAAACAGCAACAAGGAAAGAATTAGAACGATACTCTCATATGAATTCTTCTCTAATGGGATTACTTCAAAGAATCCTAATTCAAATAGCCAAAATCACGCGTACAGCCAAAGGATTACTTCGTATAACAATCAAAGGGGTTCGCTTTTTCTTCTCAGGTCTTGATCGAGCAAGCATCTCTGATTTAGAAACCGTTGTTAAAAGTGGTGGAAGGCATATTCTTTGTTCATACTATTATTTGCGTCAGCAAAACAATCAGAGGTTATTAGACTATATATCACAGTATGGTTTGCAACTCCTATTGGACTCAGGAGAATACTCTGCTTACAAAGCAAGAGAAAAAGGAAAAGCAGTCGATCCAATTACCATTTCTGAGTATGCTGCATTTGTCCAAACCTATAAGAAGTATATATTTGGATACTTCAACATGGATGTCACAAATAATCCCGAGAAATCAAAGCAAAACTTTGATACACTCAAAAAACTGACGGGGATTGCTCCTATTCCGATTTGGCATTGTAATATTGATAACTGGAAACAAAGCGATTGGATTACGTTAGATAATCTGGTGAATGAAGATCATGCTGTCATAGGAATTGGTGCCACTGTGCATATGGGATTAAAAGCGGGACCTCGCCTGATGAACGAAGTGAAGGATCAATTATTTAAAGAAATATTCAAGCGTCACCCTCTTCAAAACTTCCACTGGCTCGGGGGTTCATCGAAAATTTTGTTCAAATATCCTCTTTTCTCTTCGGACTCCTCTGGTTATTTACAAGGAAGGAAAAAAAATCAGCTCTACTTTTTTGATGGAGTTGATATTTCAACTCGAATTGATGATTGGCGAACTGACGAACAGTGTTTCGAAAGTAATGTCCAGGTACTATCCAACCTTGAAGAGATGACTTTGTATTATTCGATTTCATAGCCTGAATACATCCTCTGTAAGTGTAAGCCTCTCAATTAATTAAGAAAACATCTTGATTCAATATGTATATCACCAATAACAAAAAAGGGAGCAAATTAATGCTCCCTTTTTTCGTTACTTAATTACAGCATCGATTCGAGCTTGCAAACCATCTTTAACCGATTCCGATTTCAAGGCATCAACACATTCCTTGGCTTTGTTTTTGTAGCTCAGAGACTTATGTTTTTCGTACAATTCAACATAAGTTGTCGCTTTGGAAATTGCTTTGGCTTCAGCTTGATCACTGATGCTATTATTGTAATCCGCTTTAAGCTTATCTACTTTTTGTTGAAGTTCATCGAAAATACTCTGATATTGATTGTTTGTACGAGTTTCGCTTGGTACGCTATTGATTTTTTCAATCGCATATTCAATGTTTTGTTTTGAGAAGTATCTCTCTGCTCGATATACGGAACTGATGACATCTTTAAACAATTCTTTTTCAATAGGTTCTTTGATGTTCTCAATCTTTTGATCTAAATCGCTCATTGGAAGTGGTTTTGCCTCTCCAGATCCCTTCTCAATAGCATTTAAGCGGGATTGCAGAGCATCTTTATCGGAACCATCAGGTAGATTGCTAACCATTCTTTGCGCATCTGTAATATACGGATCGCGCTTGTGCTGTTCAGCTTGTTCTACTTTTTTGGTCGCCTCTAACAGCTTAGCCTTGTATTCCTTATTCGCAATCTCATTCTTGATGATGTCTAAGCGAGATTGTAATTGAGCCTTTTCTTTTCCCTCTGGTAAAGTATCAATCAATTTTTGGGCATTGCTTACATAGGGGTCACGCTTGTATTGCTCTGCTTGTTCAACTCTCTTGGTTGCCTCAGCGAGCTTCTCTTGTTGATCTTTGTTTTGTGCCTCACTTTTCACTTTATCCAAACGCTCCTGTAACGCTTGCTTGTCTTGTCCATCTTTGAGTTGATCAATGAGTTTTTGAGCATCTGCGATGTATGGATCTCGCTTGTATTGTTCGGCTTGTTCAACTTTTCTTGTAGCGTTTTTAAGCAAGTCTTTTTGTTCTCCATCATCATTACCCAGTTTTGCTTTATCCAAACGATCTTGCAATGCTTGCTTTTCAGGACTCGTAGCAAGTTTATCGATGAGTTTCTGAGCATCTGTGATATATGGATCTCGTTTGTATTGCTCGGCTTGCTCGACCTTTCTGGTTGCCTCTTTCAGCAAGTCTTTTTGATTATCGTCAGAATCCTTATTTTTCACTTTATCTAAGCGATCCTGCAAGGCTTGTTTTTCAGGACTTGCGGCAAGTTTGTCGATGAGTTTTTGAGCATCTGTCATATATGGATCTCGTTTGTATTGTTCCGCTTGCTCGACCTTTCTGGTTGCCTCTTTCAGCAAGTCTTTTTGATTTTCATCAGAATCCTTATTTTTCACTTTATCTAAGCGATCTTGCAAGGCTTGTTTTTCAGGACTTGCGGTAAGTTTATCGATAAGTTTTTGAGCATCTGCGATATATGGATCACGCTTGTATTGCTCCGCTTGCTCGACCTTTCTGGTTGCCTCTTTCAGTAAGTCTTTTTGATCTTCATCAGAATCCTTATTCTTTACTTTATCTAAGCGATCCTGCAATGCTTGTTTTTCAGGACTTGCGGTAAGTTTATCGATGAGTTTCTGAGCATCTGTGATATATGGATCTCGTTTGTATTGCTCCGCTTGCTCAACCTTTCTGGTTGCCTCTTTCAGCAAGTCTTTTTGATCTTTATCTGATATATCTTTCTTTATCTTATCGAGACGATCCTGCAATGCCTGTTTTTCAGGGCTATTTGTAAGTTGATCAATTAGCTTTTGGGCATCAGAAATATAAGGATCACGCTTGTATTGCTCTGCTTGCTCGACTTTCCTGGTTGCTTCCTTTAGTTTATCTTGTTGATCCTTGTCAGAAATCTCTTTTTTAATTTTATTTAAGCGCTCTTGTAAATCAGTTTTATCTTTTCCATCAGCTAATTTATCAATGGCTTTTTGAGCATCGCTGATATAAGGATCACGTTTGTACTGTTCAGCCTGCTCAACCTTTTTTATGGCTTCTTTAAGCAGATTATCAACACCAATTTTATCAATCTCTTTTTGCAATTCGTCCAAACGATCTAATAACTCTTTTTTCTCTGGTACATCAGGGAGCTGGTTTACGATATCTTTTGCTTCTTTCAATTTTTCTTGCGTCTTTTGTTTTTCAGCGTTATTTACTGCGTTCTCCGATTGAGAAAGAGCATTGGCGTAAATAATTCCTTCCATCGTTACAACAGGACTCACATTTCCTGCTTTATCTACAGTTTTAAAGGAAAAACGATATTTTCCATCTGGTATTTTCTTATTCGGATTGTATACTTCCCATCCTTCTTCAGTCATTAAAAACGAATCTGATCTGGCTGCTCTTAACATCATTTTAGGGCGAATCGTCTCTGTTTTTACTAACGTTTCTTTCACACCAGATTCGCTATCGATTCCATCTGTAAGATTCAGATTCCCTCTTACGAACTTAGAAGTTGGTGGAGTCGGAGCGATTTTGTCAATATAGAGAATAGCTAATGTGCTTTCCCCGCTCTCATTACCAGCCTCATCATACGCTTTTGCATATACCGTATTGTTTGAAGTCAGGGTGATAGGATTCGTATAGTCTGTCCATGCTCCATTACCACCGATTTTATACAGCTTGCGAGCAGCATCAGACGGATACTCAATGTTTACTTGAACATCCTGATTTGTAGGACCTGAAACATTGGTTACAATTTTGGGTGAAATCGGGGAGTCTTTATCGATATTCGTTACAGCATAATTACTCTCTGGAGATACTCTTCCATCTGTCGTTTTGTATCGAGCGAAAACCACACCATTGTTTACCATCAAGATTGGGCTACTATACCCTACCCAATTTCCCGTACTACCGATCTTATACTCCTTCACGCTTGCATCAGTGGGATAATCAATAGTGACACGTACATTGCCATTAGTGAGTGTCGTTTTGTCAGCGACGAAGGTGGCTTTTGATAGTTCTCCCTTGACAATATTGTCGACTACTACCGTTTCTTTCAGGATATTCCCTGCGTTATCTTCAATTTCAAACAGGTAGGAGCCATTTTCACTTACTGTAAATGAAGCAGTCGATCCATTGATATAACTATTATTCGGCAATTTAATTCGCTTGACACCTGTCTCAGAATCTACTGCCTGTAAAGAAATTTGAACCGTTCCATTCGTGATGCCAGAAGGTGTTTTGGTTACAGAGACTGTCGGCAATTTCGTATCGATATTTGATATCGTAATGCTTTTTACAGCTTCATTCCCAGATTTGTCTTTCGCATAAAAAGTATAGGTGCCGTTCTGCATTACGACAAAAGAATTCCCTGTAAAGGCTGAGCCTTGTGATGCAAAGTAACTTACAGGTTGATTCCCATTTGCCCATTTAACAACCTCAATACCACTATCAACATCCGTGACGTTAACATTCATGGTAAAACTTGATTGCGTTGGGCTTGTTACAGATGGTGTTAATGTAATAGTTGGTGGGACTTCATCTTTGTTTTTTACCAACGATAAATTTATGCCACTTAGCTGCACAGGTGTTGTAACGGGAGCTGTATTTCCAGTTCCGACTTGTCCTGATGTGTTTTCTCCCCATCCCCAAACTGTTCCATCCGATTTGATCGCTAAGTTAAAATCATCTTTAGCATCAATCGCAATGATGTTACTCAGACCTTTTACTTGGACAGGTGAAAGAGCATTCACATTAGTACCAATTCCAATCTGCCCCGCTGCATTTGATCCCCATGCCCAAACGGTTCCGTCCGATTTCAAAGCTAATGAGTGATCCGAACCTGCTGCGACTGATGTTACATTCGATAATCCAGGAACCATAGCTGGCATCATATAGTTAGCAGGCGGTCGATTCGTTCCATTTCCTAATTGACCTGAGCCATTTGAACCCCAAGTCCAAACCGTTCCATCTCTCTTTACAACGATATCATGCCCTTGTCCAGCTTTTGCTTCTTTGACAGAGTTCATAGCCGTCAACTGAAATGGTACTAATTTTTGACCTGCGGAAGTAGAACCCCATATCCACAAGCTGCCATCTGATTTAGTTGCAAGCGCGTGACCTTTTCCTGCATCAATTGCAACAACATCGGTAAGACCCGAGACAGGTACAGGGTAAGGTTGATCTCTTGTTGAATTGTTCCCAACTGTTCCGTCAGAGTTTGCACCCCACGCCCAAACGGTTCCATCCGATTTCAAGGCCAAACCGTATCCATGTCCATATGATATTGATTCTACATTGGTCAAATCTTTGACTTGAGTTGGTTTGTTTTTCGCTCCAGTTGTTCCATCACCAATTTGCCCTACTGCATTAAATCCCCAGCCCCATACAGTTCCATCGGTTTTTAATACATGAGTATTCCATGCTCCAGATTCAACAGCAACTACATTTGTAATACCACTACCTGATGTTCTCCCATATTGGCCATCTCCCCAACCATATACAGTACCATTTGGCTGAACGACCATCGAATGCGTAAATCCTGGTGAGATTAGGTTTGCATAAGTTTGTGTAATTGCCTCACTTTTTATTGGCTGGAAAAAAGGTAATGACCCAAACAACATAGATGTGGCAAGAAGTGATACTAACATTTTATTTGCCCGCAGTTTATCCTGTTTTGGGAAGCGTTTATTATTAGAATTTTGTTGTTTTTGCATTTTTATTAATCCCCTTTCATATCAAACTTGAAAATTTATTACTTAGGGATCATATGCAAAAATCATTTCAATACAACTATTTCAACACAACTATACACTCCTATGACGTTCGATTTAAAAAAGGCTGTTTTCGTATTGATTGTTGCTGTTGAAAGATAAAAAAAGAGTCTCTTTTCTTCAGAGACTCTTAATTGTTTGAAGTCATATTTTATTTGCAACGTGTGGTCGCAAATCTCTTTCAAACTCATGGTGTTTTAAAATCCAGCAACTCGAATCATGTTCCTCAATCGCTTCTAATAACACATCTTTTTCCCTAAATGTATATTTTACTATGTCACCTTTATAAAAAACCTCATAATCGTCGTCAGAGTGTGTGTTTGTCCATATTGCATAAGGCATTTTGACCAATCCAGACTCCATGATTTCACCTCTCAATTAAACTCGCATTTTTTACAAATTAAGTATACCGTAAAATCAACAAATTTTGCAAAAAGAGCCTTGAAAAAACAAAATTTTGCTTTTATGAACAACGTATGGAGCGAAAGCAAGGTGCTACAGAGCAAAATTCCCCTCTCTTAGAACAATACTCTCTTTCTTGATACTGATCTTTGATTTTCAAAGCAAAAGATTGATGAATAACTTCAATCATTCTTGTCTATAATCAATGAACTTAAATTAAAGGGGGAAGTAATAATGAGAGAAGTCTCAAAATTAATATTAGGTAAAAATACCGAAACAAACGAAGAGGTACTATTAAACAATGGGAATCTACTAATTTTAGGAGGTGATCACTCAAGAAAACATGACATAGTGACTTGTCCATTTTTAAATCAGGTAATTGCAAATAAAGGACAAGGAGTAACCATTTTTGATCATACTGGGAAAGTAACAAGTGTCGCTTATGCCCTTGCCAAGAAAAACAGAAGAAAAATACTCTATTTTAATCCGACTCTCTACAACGTGAAATTTAATCCACTTAGAGGAAATGTAGAGGATGTTATTGCTAACTTTATCCGTTTTTTTCGGATTCAAAACCCACATACCCCTGAATTTTATATGAGCAATGCAACTACGTTACTTACTTACGCGATTAAGGTATTAAAAAGACTTTACGGTGATAATACAACCCTTTTCACCCTGCAAAAATTCCTTTCCAATGTTCATGGATTTAGCAGAAAAACAATTATCAAGTTCAACCAATTATCTCCTTCAGATGGCACAAAGAAAGAGGAACACGATCTCATCTCGTCCTGGCTCTCGAATGAGTATCTTAACGAAAAGAGCAAAACCTACGAATACTCAATAACTGTACGATCATTTTTAGTAGAATTGTTATCAAATCAAGCGCTTGCGCAGATATTTAATACAAATGAGAGTGGAACTTTTTTAGAACTGGATTTCAACCAACACTTACAAAACAAAGAAGTGGTTATTATTCACACGGACGAAACAAAACTTTCAACTACTGCTTGTAGTCAATTACAAACTCTGATCGCACTCCATTTTCAAAATGTTGTTTTTCGTCAAGTAAAACCTGTTAATCATCTGCTCTATATCCAAAATTTGTATTGCATTAAACCTATCCTCGATGAATTGTTTCAATTTGGAACAAATCGTTGTCTCCGTATAGTAGCTGAAGCAGATAACGGCGTATTGTTCGAACACATTAATAGGGAATACAAAAACACTTCGCTGATTGCCAACTTTCCAAATATCATTTTGATGCAAGGAACAATGATTAACGACCAGTTTCGGGATCAAATTTTCCCTAATAACCTAAGTAATACAAACAATGTTCCCGTTACAGTTAAAGATAAATGCGAGTTTTATTATCAAGTTCTTGATCCGAATGCTAATGCATATCAACACACGGGCTTTGCTTTCGGCATTCCTTTATCTGTGGAAGAAACTGCGTTTCTACAAAAAAGAATCAAACGGTACAATAAAGAGTTTCAACATCAATTGAATTTACTTCAATTGTCACAGGCTCAATGAGGCTGCTGCAACAAAAGAAGACCCCCTTATTTGGAGGTCTTCTTCTAATTTACGCACAGTATAAACATGAATTGAACTTTTCCATAATAGCTTGCTGTGATCTTGGATAACCAGCAGTTCGTGTTTTAGGAGAACAGCTTAAACAAGAACAATGAACTTTCCCTTTGGAAAGTCGTCCATACTGTTCTTTTTTCACATACCAATAGCTGTGCATAATTATCAACTTTCTCCGATTTATGACCCGCTTTCGATGATGCCGATAATAGGCTCGGCTACGATTTGTATTCTTCGGTTTCACAACATCATACCCCCTTGGCTTGAAGCTCTGCCTACAAAAGAATCCAAGGGATCATGAAATAGCTTCTCTTATAGGCGGAGCATGATGTTATGTTCGCCTGTCCCTTTTCTCAATGTATCCCTCCTTCCTAACCATTTACTCTTCTCCTTGTGTTCTACTAATTACGAGAAGTTTGTCAGGTACACCAGGTACTCGTCCTCGTTCAAGGTATATATCCAAAATTTCGTTGTCAGGATTGTTTCGAAAGAACTCGTTTACTTCATTTTCAAGATTCGCAATCCAACTATCTTCAAAAATGTTGATTCTAATATTTTTTGCCTTACCATACTCTTTCAAAGGAGACACCTCTTTATTCTCAGGGCGTTTTAATAATCAGGTAAAACGAAATGAATCTCGTTTCCTATTCGTTCTCAGGTGTTTTTTTACATCAAGATACAATCTTTAAATCACTTTTTACAACATTAATGGGATTACCTAATAGATAAATACCAATCTCCGATATACTCGGTTGGAGTTAAGCCATCCTCTTTCCTTTGAAACCCATGTTTAGTTGCAAATGACAATATCTCTTCGGTCAACATGCTTTCAAGCTCAATGAACTCATATCCATTAACGATTCCATATTCTTTTAAGATTTGAAGCAATCTTGATCCGTACCCCATCCTGCTATGTTGAAATTGGATTCTGGCAATCGTGATTTTTTTCATCACTTTGTTAAACCGGATCATCACCTCATTTTCATCGCCTTTAATAAACAGACGATTCATGTCTACCCACGCATGAACATTTCCTTTATTATCCTCTTCAAATAGTTGAACAACTGGTTCAAATTCATCTAACGATACTCGATGGAACAATATTCAGTCCCTCCCATTCAGACGATTGGCGTTGCCTTCAAAACACTATTCGGGTTCCACAACATTCAGGTCTTCATCTACGATTTCAAAATCCATATAGGCGATATGAATTGGTGAAATATTTCCTGTAGCCAAATACGTAGGTTGAATGATGAAGGTTTTCGTAGGTCTTACTTCATTCAAGACCCAACATTCTTTATTGATGATTGCATCATGAACACCTTGCTGATACACCTCTTCTGGAGGAACAACTTCTCTTTCATCCAGTTCAAATTTGTAAACTCGAAGAGGCTTGTATGTTTCTGAAAGAGGATCGTACATATCTTTGTCAGCATAGTAATTAATCGCATTCATGCACTCGATGATATGCTCACTGACACAAACACGTTTAATGCATCTATTCTCATTCCCCGTAACTAAGAATGAATTTGGAATTTTTGGGACGAATATCTGAATCTCTTTGTGTATCTCTCGACTAACGTGATAGTATGTTTTCATTTTATTCATCCTTCCCCCTACTCTTAGTATAAAGGAAAAGCCCACTTCTTAGGGTGGGCATTCATTTTTATTTTAATGCTTCTGTTACGACTACATTTACAAGCTTATTATCAGCTTTGCCTTTAACCATTGGCATGATTTCCTTCATGACAGTCCCCATGTTAGCATTCACACCAAGTTTTTCTACGATACCCCTAACGATTTCTTGAATCTCTTCTTTGCTCATTTGAGCTGGGAGATATTTTGCAATCAACTCTAAGCTCGCTTGAAGCTCAACAACTTTCTCAATCTTCCCCGCCTTCTGAAATCCTTCGATTTCCTCTTGTACTTGCTTTTTAACGGTTTGAATGACGCTTACCGCTTCTTCGTCGCTAACAAAGTCTACAAGCTTTTCTTTCGCTTTCTTTTGTAGTCGGTCAAGAATCAATCGAATCGTCGCTAAGGATTCTTTCGCTTTTGCTTTCATTGCCTCTTTCATATCTGCTTCCAGTTGAATTTGCGTTTTGCTTTTTTCTACTTGTGTCATTTGATTTCTCCTCTTTTCTCTATGTTTTTAATTACATCGTTAATTTCAAGACGTGTTCAATTTCCATCAATTCAAAATCACAAATAATTCCACCGAAAACCCCAACGAGCTTGGTCTTATTATGGTAATCGATTGAATTAATATGGTGATGTCCATGAAACAGAACTCGTGGATGACAACGTTCCATATAATCAGTCAGACCAACAAATCCTTGTTGAACACTCCCACCACCTGTAGCGGTGGGGGATTCTTGCGAACAGAGAAGCAACCTTCTCTTTCTTAGCAAGCGATCCCTACGGTTCCCGCAGTTTAGTTGGACATTGCCAACAATCGCAGTCCTTCTTGCTTGATATTCCTACTGGCATTGTCATCACGATCATGCTGGGTGCCGCAATCTGGGCATGTCCATTCCCGTAGGTTAAGATTTTTGACTGCGGGATTACGCGTTCCACAGACATGACAAAGCTGGCTGGATGGATAATTTTTCGACACAACACTGATCGTACGCCCATACCAAGCGGCTTTGTAGGTCAGCATGGTGCGCAGCGTTGCCCAACTCACTTCGGCGATAGACTTTGCCAGCTTATGATTCTTGATCAAGTTGGTGATTTGTAAGTCTTCCAGGCAGATCGTTTGATTTTCACGAATCCACTTGGTCGAGAGTTTGTGTAAAAAGTCTTGTCGACAGTTCGCGATCTTTTCGTGAATACGGGAAACTTTTTGTTTCGCTTTTTGGTAGTTTGAACCGCCTTTTGTACGGCGAGATAGACGCCGTTGCCAAAAAGCCAGATGCTTCTCATAGGTGCGCAGATGTTTCGGATTGGAAATGACTTCTCCATTACTGCAAACGGCAAACGATTTGATACCTAAGTCCACACCGATGACGGTATCCGTTTCCGAGAGGGGCTGAACATCTACTTCACAAAGGATGGAAACAAAGGTTTTTCCACTTGGATTCTTACGAATCGTAGACGAAAGGATACGCCCTTCGACTTCTCTGGACTTGGCAAAACGCATCCACCCCAACTTTGGGAGTTTCAAGCGGTTGCCATCAATAGCAATATTGCCGTTCGTGAATTTGGTTGTGTAGCTTTGCACAGGATTTCGCTTGCTTTTAAAACGAGGTTTTTCATTTTGTTTCTGGTAAAAGCGTGTAAAGGCATCCGCTACATGTCGAACAGCGGATTGTAAGGCAATGCTGTCTACTTCTTTGAGCCATGCGAAGCTGTTCTTTAGGGCAGGAAGCTCCGTGGCACAAGTGTTGTAGGTTAGCCCTTTCCCTGTCTCTTGGTACGTATGATTCCATTTATTCAGGAAGTGGTTAAAGACAAAACGAGAGCATCCGATGGTTTTCTGGATCAGGGACATCTGCTTTTGCGTAGGGTAAATACGAAAGCGAAAGGCTTTGTGGGTCAGCATGAAACGATCACCTCCTTTTGGCGATTATAGCACATACGTTCGCCTCTTATGTACAAAAAGATGACGATTCATCTCCCCCTTATCGAAGAGGGAGTCTTCTCGATTGATTTAGATAAAAACGTACTCCACTGTTCATATTCAATCCATTGCAAGTCAGCTAAAATTAATGCCTTCATGTTTTCCCTCCCTTCCTCAATAGAACTATAATCCTACGCTTGTTAGTCAAAACCCAATCGGCTCGCCAAGATAAAACTGAAAATACTCGGTGGAGTAAGTTTCTTCAATCCCCTTGTCATTCACTACAGTCACGAGATTTCCAATTCCTGTACTCCTGGCTACATATACTCGATTTCGAGTCAAATGAAACTCAGAATCAACTGCAACCAGTAAATCAAATGTTTTGATCATTCTCTCTGCTTCGTAACAATTCATAACAACCTCCGTGTTTATAGGTGAATTACTTTCAATCAGCAAGTGACAAGTTCTTATCAAATGGACAAATTGTGAGTTATTCCGCATCTTTTACAAGAAAGAGTTACGGTATCAGGCTGGTTTTGATCAGCCGAAAAAGACTGATTTTCACTGATGCTGTTAGTAATAGAAGAAAAATCCTCATATACTTTGCCACTTTCCAATTTATTCGTTGTTCTTTTCAAGGGAAAGGATAATCTATTCCCGCATTCACATTCCAAATCAATTTTAATTTTCATGTTCCATCTTCTCACCCTTCAAACGGTTATCCGCTACTTGATTTGGATTTAAAGCTTGAAACAAGCGGAATTTCCCTTCTTCTGTAGCGGTATTGTGATGTCTAAAATTTGCAGGATTTTCGTCCCAATTGTATTGGCTTACATCAGCGATTTGTGTTTCTACACCATTCTCTTTCATATACCAATACCAGAATTCAGAAACTTCTTTTGTCACACAGGGATATCCAATTTGCTCACTAAACACCACGTAGTTAGGCTTGACCCCCTTAGAGACTTGTTCATTTTCATCCTTGACTCGGTTTACCATTTCCTCAACTGTCCGCATTTGTTCCGCCCCCAATCAGCAATCATGTTGATAGGTTTATCTCAAGCAAGTCAGATACTTGACGAAATGTATCACTTATGGATTCGTTAATGACCAATTTGAAAAAACTATCCAAATCCGTTGAATGATTATTGATGATAACACTGTTTTTGTATTGCGGATAAAACATAGGAATCTCATTAATCGGGCCGACCTGAAGGGATGATCCAAGAACTAATAGCAAGTCAGCTTGCACGGCGCTACGTTTAGCCTCCTGGTAATAACGAATGGAATCTCCGAAAAGAACGACATCAGGTTTCAAAATGTGATGACACTTCACTTCTCGTTTCTTCTTCCCTTTACATCTAATTCCCTCTGTTGATGCATGGTGTAGATCGTGGCGTGTTCCGCACTCAGTACAATTCACAAAGTTAAAAGGATGTCCAGAGAGAGGGATGTAGTGGTTACATACATTCTCTTTTACTTCCACCTTTCTGCAAACAGGAACCTCTTCTCTTCTGATATACTCCAAATCATACTCTTCGCCACAGTTGGTACAATACGCTAACCGCATACTACCATGAACTTCATAAACCCTCGTACTTCCAGAAGCTTGATGAAGTCCATCTACATTTTGCGTAAAGATGCTGATATTCTTCCCCTGCTTCTCTAATTCGAAAAGAAATTCGTGCCCGTAGTTCGGTTGAAAATCTCCAGCGAGTTTAATGTGGAAGATATCTTTATAGGCTACCCAAAACTTTTCTCTCTGACGATTGAAGTAGGAAAGCGACATTAGTTGCTGTCTTGATAAGTCATACGTCCAAACACCCGTTGAAGAACGAAAGTCAGGTATGCCTGATTCTGTACTAATCCCCGCTCCACTTAGGACATTGATTTTCTTAGCTTGCCTAATCCATTCGGCAAGAGTTTTTATCGGATCCATCCATTTTACACCTCATTCCTTCTCATGATTATACGGGCGAGAGATCTTTCTTGATGTATCAAACCAAAAGATCGTGATATTTACCAACTTTAATGTCAGTTATTCGGATTTTTATATTAAAACGTCTCCCGTTAGCAATACTTTTCTTCGAACAGCCAATAAGCTACGCTATCTGCGTGATGAGTATACATGAATGCTTCTAACGTTTTGTATTTATGATGATATCCTTCTGAACTATACGTATTTTCAAGACACGATAATAGTTCTTTGGCAAATTGATTGGCATCTTTTTCATTTTTAAAATCATACTCGTCATTATTAACGAACAGCTTTTTCACTAAATCTAAAGCTTCGTTTTCACAATTCAATGTAATCTTCCTTTCTTTCTCACAGATAGATTTAAAAAAGTTCTGACCCTGCTGTTTTTCAAATTTAAACGCAATAATCAGAATATCCGCTTTTTGTATATGTCAACAATTTCCAACGCTAAATCTCGATATTTCTTTGCTTGATCCCCAGTTACCGTTTCACCTTTTACCAGCAATTGAAACATCCAATTCATTTCATGAAGATGATTTCCAATTCCTTGAGTCAGCTTCACGATATAACCATTCTTACCAAATGGCTCTACATAGGCTTCTCCCATGATAAATACATCCTGTTCTTTAGGAAAGTACCAGTCCATTTCGACTCGGAATTTAGTGTATCCAAAATGGTTCATTCCTGGTATAACCGTATACACTCGAATACAGGAGCTGCAAATATACTCCATTCTCTTTTCTTCACTCATATTGAAATAAGGATTGCAATTCTTCACCGTATTAATTGGATAGACATTATCATTTTGCGTGGAATCGCAGCTATCACATTTCACAGGAAACACCTTCTTATTTATTGACTATAATCACCATTTTAACACACGAAACTCTTGATGTAAATTATTTTTTACAAAGAAAAAAGCTCTCTTTATAAGAGAGCTTAATTTGTAGTTGAGGTTATGCAGTATTTAATTTGTGATAGGAACTTCGATCTTATCTCTTGCAACACATACTCCATTCTTAACGATGTAGCATTCAACAAAGTGCTCGCCTTTAAATCTGGTGTGCTCTGTATGAGCGAGAGAGTTTGTTCGAATCACTTGACCTCGTATTTGATCCTTTTGTTTTGCCACGACACCCTTGTTTTTCACTTTCCAATACACCTCGTACGGATAGGGAACGTTGGTTGTAGCACTAAAGTCCAGCTTCTTATTCGGCTTTAAACGCTCATTATTTCGAAGCAAGGCGCGTAAGAAAGCGGGCCTCCACCCATCCTGAGTAACGGTGCAATCCAGTCTTACGTCATATTTTAAATCGATTGGATAGAGATACTCAATAAATTCTTCCGTCTCTTTATAAACTTGATCATCTTCACTCTCCGACAAGTAAGCAAGAGACATGGATTTTGAAACAGTCTCCTGTGCTCCCTCTTCACTCCAAAAATCATGATTGAAAAAGGAATGCCATGCTTCCAAAGCCTGTTCTTTCGTGCATGATGATTCGAAAAGAATGTCCAGTTTCGCTAAGTAGGTCACCAACCGATTGTACAAGTTGTTAATGCGCACATCATCTTTTTGAATCAGTCGTAGCGTTTGCGAAGAATCCGTGGGATTCACAACATCCATGTTTTCTGCCAACCTATCTTTAATCGCTAAAAGTGTATGATAGAACCGCTCGTCAATACGACTGTAGGAGTCAGCATATTTTTCGTTTGTCAAGACGCTCTGAACAAGACCACCAGGCATTTCCCAGTGATCCCTTGATCTTGAAAACATCTTTAGTAGCCGAACGAGTTCACGAAGTTGGTAGTTCTTATCTTTGTTTTCTTTGATAAACCAGGCAGTAATTGCTTTCGGATCACGTTTTCTCCATTGACTACCACAATGTTCATACTGATAATTCCCCTCGTCATCTTTAAAACGGCGATAAATTGCGAAATCGATATGATACCCATCAGCATAAACGATTCTCACACAGTTTGTCTTTGCGTGTGGAGCCACTTTAAACGTTGTGCATTTTTTCTTTAATGCCTCAACCACAAAGTTTTTGACAGATTGTGTTCCATCAGGAATTTTGTCTTTCTCAAACACAACAGCCACATCAATGTCATAATCATTTTCTTCATTTTTGATTACAGTTGCCATTGCAACACTACCTTGTACAATAGATTCTGCAACCTTATAATCGGTTCCTTTTTCCGTGTTATATTCCGCTAAGCCATCTTTTAAGCGTTTCAAGTTTAGATCCTTTTTCTCAAAGAGCTTCGTTTTTTCAGTTCTCGGAAGAACAACTTCCTTTTTGTAAAAATTGTGGAACATGCTACTCAGATCATACATCCCCATTGCCTATCTCCCCTTACACAATCTTGATTGCTTCATCTTTCATTTCTTTTGAGAGTTTCAATGCCCAAGGATATTTAATCTGAGAAGAACCAACATAGTTGTATATCCAAAATTCCTTATTGGAATCCATTCTTGGAGAAATGGTGCTACCGAATTTGAATGCTACCGATGGTTGCGCAGAAAAGAAGATATGCACTTTCTTTAGACCTCGATACCGATGATGAACGTCCGTAAGTAACGTTCTAAATTGGTGTTTATACTGATTCAGTTGCTGGACACAGGTAATGGCATCCACACGCGGAGGTTCAAGCTTGAAGTAATAGGAGTTCAGATGATCAATGCCAAGTCCCTCTAATTGTGAGTCAAAGATCTCAAAGGTGATGCCCACCTTTATGATTATTTCTTCCACATCGGGAGCGGATTGTTTGCTTTCGTCTTTGAGCAATACCAATTCAGGGTATTGGTGGTTCTTTTCTATGACTGGCTTCCAGGCGAGTTCATTTCGATTCCACTCATAAAAATCGATACTCGACTTATCTGCAAGCTGATAGCCCAATAGAAACTGGAATGGAATGTGAGCCATTCCCATGTAGGCAACTTCTTTCGTTGAAGGGTCGTGGATATGTACAAGGAGTTCTGAGACAGCATGTTCTTGATTCTTCCATGCCATTTTTAATTGAAAGTGGTCAATCTTAGCGAGGTCTTGATGTAGGTTAATAGTAATGGGGACGACTTCGTAATCATCTAAGTCGGCGTGAATATCGTTGAAATTTACAACTTCAACAGATGAATGTCGGATCTGTAGCATTTTTTTGGATTTCGTTTTAATTCGAAACCGATACCAAATTCCGATTGCGATTAAACCAAAACTAAAAATCCCTTTAAGAACTAAGGGAATTACCTCAACTGTATCATCTGGTATCGCGATGTTAAAATTTAATGCTTCATTCATAATTGGAAGAATGGGACTCAGCCACCATGGAGCTGAAAACCCCAAGAGAAATGTACAACCAGTCCAAATTAGAAGCATTGAGATCTTTTTGTCATACCAATCTCGAAACCAAACCTTCAATTTGTTCCATACGGTTCTCCACAACAAATCGACGCATCCCTCTTTCCATTGAGAAGTTGCACTACAAATTTCAAGTGAAATTTCATCATATCATAGGAGCTTCCAACCGTAAATCACTTATAAAAATTCTTTATTATCTGACTTCTCGTCCAACAAACGCCCATTGTTACAACGAAGTTTAATAGGAAACAGAGTTGGTTTTCTTCTCGCACTTATATTTTCCCTATACTTGGTAATACTACCTATATTCATTACAGGGAGATGTGAAAGTGTGAATGATTTACAGAAAAAAAGACTTCTAAAACTCATTGATATTGCCCAAAGAAATGGTCATCAAATTGTAGTTGTAAATCAATCCTTTGATGCTTATTGCCCAACCATAGGAATTTCCTTTCCCAATTATGAAGCTTGCTTTGATCGTCTTTATCGTATTCTTAGTGAGAAGAATTTGTCTCCTCAAGAATCCTATGATTTAACCGTTGCTATCATCGGCACAAAATACACTTGGGCAAATCTATACTCTTCGCATGCTGAATTATTAGATGCGTCCCATTTTGCAGCTTGGATTACAAAAGATGGGAACATCTTATCCACTTACAAATCAAATGATATCTCTATCAAGTGTAAAGATCTATCAGTAATCTGGTATCATGAACTACCATTACCTCAAGAAGTGAAACCTGTCGTTTGCCCTTTTTTGAAAGTTGTAGATGAATGGTGTTTTATTGCAAATGGCTGTAGCGAATTCGTGGTAGAAGATGAGGAAGATTACACAGAAAGCCTGGAATATGTTTCGTGGATTCTCAAACGTAACGAACAAAACAAACACACAATCCGATAACAAGCACGCTATTCAATAAAAAAGAAGGAGAATGATCCCCTCTTTCTATTGAGCAACGTTTATTCATTTTTATAAAATGGTTTGGATCTCATCCAAAGATGTTCGTACACTTTTCACGTACTTTACAGCTACTCCGTTATCTTTAAATCCTTTAATTCCACGGTTATAAGAACTCCAAACGTAAGTGTCTAATTGATCACCGCTTACTCCGCGTTCTTTCCAGTAGCTATATAAGTAGGAAAGCTTCGATGTCCCCCAATTGAGATTAATGATAGGATCTAAAGGTTTGTTGGGTGTATTCAGTTGACTTGCTAAATCTTCGTGATTGATGATGTTAACCTGAAAATATCCATAATCATCGGTCTCACTAATTTCATTTGGATCAAATCCACTCTCATGCTTGATGACTGCTAAAGCTATTTTGTAGTTCAATCCTCGTTCCTGGCAAAGCTTATACAGGTATTCTTGATGCTTTTTAGGCATTGGAATATTTGGATTATACACAAAACCGTTTGTTGTTTTCAAATCTTTTGAACTGCTCACCCCTGGTTTTGCTTCTTTTTTTACAGTCGCTTGCCTATTTATCTTTTCCCATTCTGTCTGTATGGGTTTCTCAATAGAGGCGGCGACTACCACTTGTTTTACATCTGCTTTTTTTATTGGAAGCAGGTGTTCTGATGGCTGATATTCAGCCAAACTTCTTATAGATGTCTCATACATCAAGGGAGTCTTTGGGTTTTCAGACATTCCACTGATTCGTGTGGAGCCTTTCATTTCTTGCTCTCCACCAGCTTGCCCATAAACCATCGCTCCCGCAAGAAGACAAGTGAATAGTAGGATTCTCATTGCTCTTTTGATGTAACCTCGTTTCTTCTGATCATTCGCCCTATTCATATCTTATCCCTCCAAAATGTTGATTTTGAGATCACCCTTTTGTCCTTTAGAATCTTTTATGTTATGCAGATAAAATCAAAATACAAAGAATGATTCGTGCGATATGTTTTGATCAAATCGAAAAATACATAAAAAGAAAAAGTCCGCCTACATGACGGACTCGTTTCCCTTTGAGTATTCAATTCATGAACGTTACTAACGACTTCTTTTGCAGACTTCCTCAATATACTCCTCATCTTGTAAAAGCAAATGTGGATCTTGAATAACCGTAACCGTGAAACAATCCTCCTGAATTTCTTCTTGTACCTGAGCATCAAATTTACTAAATTCTTCATAACACACTTTGCAGATTGTTGTGACAATAGATAGTTTGTACTCACCTATTAACTTTGGATAACTTGCAAGTACGGATTGATATACTACCTGTATAATCTCTTCATGGTTAATGTTTACTTCCCATGTATATAGAGTATAGAGATCGTTATCAGGATTACCAACCAGAAGAAAAAAATGAGGCTTTGTTGTAAACACACAATAAAACCGCACATCGATTTTTGTAGAAGAGTCATCCGTAAAATACAGACGAACTGGATGACCTGAACGCCCATCCATGTACAAGCTCGTAGAGCGAAGTATCTCTAATTCTTGATCCAGAATTTCGTTCATTTCTACTCTCGTACCAATTCTTTTTAACATAAATTTCCCCTCTTACTATTTCTTTCTTCTATCATAGCACATTCCGTTGGCAATAAGAAAAGCTCGTTTTATAACGAGCTTTAACCTGTATCTGACGACTTTTCACTTTATAAATCTGTGTACCAACACCAAGTAAAAGTCTCATCCTCTTCTTTCTCAAGATAATAGACGCATGTCTTGGTTGGAAAGGCTACTGCCACTCTTCACCATCGGAATTGTCCATGTCCCGCTCTTTGACCATCATGAGCGTTTGCTTTCCATTCAGCTCTCCTAAAAATAGTTCTCCCTCACATTCAATGTTTGGATGCAGTATTGATGTATCTACTACCTCAATTATATAGGAGAATCCATTGTCCCTGAGCTTTTGGATTGTACTCATGTTCAACTCTCCCTGTTTAGATTTCTTCCTAATGCGTTTTCTATTATTGTTGCTTTGGCGCAACCACAAGAACGTTGTCTCAATACAAAAACACATTAATTAAGTCAAACCTTATTTGATTCTCGTAATGCACATTCTGGACATAAATATGGTGGATAAAATTCCGTAAATCCATAAAACCCAACAGGCAACGCAGGTTTCCCACACTCGGAATCATTTTCATAACTCTCACAATGCCAGCCAGAACTAACTGCTCTATTTTTGAGGTCATTGACATTTTCAATCGATATCATATTAACAACCCTCTTAATAAAAATCACAATTTGTTTATTCACCATTTAAAACACGTACAATTGTCGAATCTGACACTTTGATCCCACTCACTTTAAAAACTTCTTTTATTTTTTCAAAATCTGGCTTAGTGTTTGTTTGAGACTCGTAAATCTTGACGTACAACTTAATAAATTCAACCAGATCTTTTCTGCCTTCTTTTGAAAACACGTTAGAACCCTCCTTACTAACTCTCGTGATGTACCTTACTAAGTCATAAAAGCAATATAGTTTCGTTTTTAACTTAATTAAGGTCGGAAATCAGATGGAAGTAAGTGCCGATACTTATGAAATAACCGTATTTCTTCTCTGCGGTTAAATTCCCTTCTTGCACGTTCTTCTTCCTCCGTTACTTCCCTTTTTTCAGGAAAAACGATGTTTCCTCGATCATCTTTTAAATGACAAAAACATACCCATTGGCATCCACATTCACTGCCATCATAATCCATTTCAAAGTTAGGCATGTTGTTCACTCCTCATCTTCGAAAAAATCAATTGTTGACTGAAAATCCTTATCCAAAAGATCCAACCACAGTACCTTTGCTTTTACAAATTCATTATAGCACCTTTTATAGTAAGGCTCTTTACCTTTAAAATTAGGATTATCAACGAGCCTTTTGTGAACTCCAATTTGTAGATTTTTCAGGATAATCAGCTCGTTTTGATTCAAGTGTGTGCGATCAATCTTTGAAAACAGCTCCTCGATTGTTCTATCCATCCAACCATACACAAGCATGTCTTTTTCAAACGGATGTTTCGGCATAATCGCCCTCGATTGAACTGTCATCCGTTTTGAAGCTTCCTCTATTAAGGTGCAGTCACCTGGAAGCCCTGTCGGAAACTCAATGAGAACGCCTTGGCAAGCCTCATAGATGTCCTGAAATGCTTCTATATTCTTAGATACCTCCGAGATTTTTTTAAGAAGGAGGCGCTCTTGTTCCTCTAACCCTATCTCCAGGATATAACGATAGAGCCTCATTACCATCCGCAAAATATCCGCAATGTCTGTTTGACTTTTCGTCCTTTCTATCATCTTCTTCATCCCCTCTATTTACATGGCGTGCGGTTGTACTGTAATCCACCTATGTGTCCTGCAAGTCTTTTGAACAATTCATGTGCGTAGTCTTCATAGAGTGGATCATCAATATTTTCTTCCAACCGCATTCTGCATTCTTTCTCCAGCTCTTTATCGACTTCAAGATAGAGATAGCAGAGTTCATTGAATGTTAGCAGGTCGTTTGAGTGTTCAAAAGACAACGAGTACGTGTATTGATTATCAACGGCTCGCATCTCAAGTAATCCATGTGCCATACATACTTTGTAATCATCCAAGCTGAACGAAGTACCTTTGGGATGGTTGTGAGTAAAGATTGTACCTCTTAGCAACCCTTTTTGAATGGCATCATTGACATGAATACAGTCTTTGGTGCCTTCTTTTTCCCACAGTTTTTTTCTTTTACATTGAAAATGATTCCTGTTTCAATAGAATTGAATCGAATCTTATTTTCCGCTTCAACAATGCTATTTGGCGTCATATCATGCACTCACTCCAAATTGAGAGTTACAATTTTCATATCCAATCCCACCGCATTGAGGACAAGGGCAATAGTCTTCGATGTCTACTCCATCTCCACCAGTACCATCACAAAAAAGGCACATTTTCTTTACATATTCAAGTGCATCGACTGTCCACTCAGATCCTCTGACAACATTCCCTTGCCAACGAATGGTAGCAACCACACCTTCAATTTTCTTAATCACACCTACGATATTACGGTGTTCTTGACATCTACCATATTTCACTCTGACATGATCCCCTGGTACGAAATCAAACGCTACTTCTTTCCCATTTATGATTACAGTTTTGTTGACTCTAAAACGAAACATGTGGATCATTCCTCTCCCATTTGTATTAACGGCAAGGGTCAACCAGTAGACGATGACCATTGCGAACGCATTTTGCAATTCTCTCCAGTTCCTCACACGGTTTATCAATTAAGCATCCTGGAATAAAATCTTTTTTATCTGGTGAATATGCAAGATTTTCTCCCGTAATGACTCGACCACTTTTCTCATCAATATTTGTAGCAAAGTAATCATTGATACAATACACACAGGCATTCAGATTGAATATTGACTTCACTTCCCTACAGTTACCACACAGCGCAATTGGATCTGCTCCCATGATAAAATCCTCCTAAAAATAAAATATAAAATTTACCCTTTTGCCTTCGAAACACTATATTCTATGCGTTTTTCAAAAAATAAAAGCTCGTGTTTTACGAGCTTTGTTCATCTTCTACTATGAAATTCATTACGTTGTAGTAAGGATATACTTGTATTTCATATTACCAGGGTAAAAGATTATATAATAATCAATTAGTTTTTGAAGAAACACTAATTCTGGTTCTCTTTCTGATTTAATCAAGATATGCTTGTTCATGCCCATAGCGATTTTCAACTCAACCAAATCTTTGTTAATCTTCAACGTCTCGGCATTCGTTGTTTCTATGATGTAGGCATCTGAGTTTGTGATCATTGATTTGATTTCGTAAATTTCTATTGTTTTCTCTTTATAATCTATAGATGCCATTGGCAACATAAGAAGAACAGAAGTCATGACTCCCCCGACAACTGATAATATCAAAAATATACCAATAGACTGGTACTCTGCCTTAAATGCTTCTTTATTTTTCAAACAAGTTCTAAAAATGATTGTAGCTATGATTAGCATTGGTATCATTTTTCCACCTCTTTTCAATACGTAGTCATTTTGTAGAAATGATATATTTTGCATAATAAGGAGAGTATAGTATTTTTAATTCTAATAGACACTTTATTACTTCTGACTTTGGTACATTCTCTAAAACCGTAAGGGTATGTTTGTCCCCGCCTATTTTCAATTCGGCGGAGTCCTTGCTTACTTTGAACATACCTTTACCATCTGTTTCAATAAAATAGAAATTTGCACTCGAATTAATTGATTTGATTTCATAAACTCCTTTTACCTCTTCTTTGTAATCAAAGAATTTCATCGGTATCATGAGAAGCGCAGAAACAATGAATCCAATAATAAAAGATAGAACCAGAAATACGAACACATTTTGAAATTGTTTTTCGAAGTTTTCATAATTATTTATACATGCTATAAATACGATAATTGCTACAACAATCATTATGATCATTCTAATCCTCCTTTTAAAACCTACTCTGTCTTTCTATTCCAAATGGTAATTTTCCCGATCATCACAATTACTTTAAACAAGGGTATGAGAATAAATTTCCATATGAAAACCAACAATATCGTAATAATCATTCTTGGCAGGTAAAAAAGCCAAAGAATCAGGTGATAGATCCTTACTTGTTTCGGAAGCGTAAACATAATTTCTGCTGACTTTTTCTCTTTTTCTTCTGCAACAACCCCTACGAACAAAAAACTAATAAAAGTCCAAATAATAAGACAAACCTCTATTCCACTTAGATTGCTTATCCAGTCATGCATAATTCGTAGACTCTCGATCATGCTTATTGGCTCCTTTATAACTATAGTATTCACTCTATTTCATTGCCTATAGTTTCATGTTAATTAACGCGTTGTCTATTGTCAATGCTAAGTAAAAAATAAAAAAGCTCGTCTCAATGTACGAGACGAGCTGCAAAAACTATCAACTTACTTTAATTTTTCTTTTAAAATTGTAACCGGGATCGATGTTTGAGTCACTAAGTCTTGGAGATTCACAGCGTCTTTTCTTGGCAGCTGTTGAAAGTCAGTAACGAAAAGAATTTTGATGTTTTGAGCTTTTTGAAGTAGACGGATTAGCATTGAGCGATCCATTACTTCTGGCTCATGAATGACAAGTAAATCTCCTGTAAGTACCTCATCCTTAATATGGTGAACATTTTTAACTCCCATGTTCAACCGACGGGTCAATACTAACCGATTTTTCTCTGTTCCTGAAAAAACATAAATTTTCGCATCTACTTTACTATCATTCAAACATTGAATCATTGCTATTAATGTTTCCGTAACACCAGAACCCGCAAAACCAGCGAGAACACTTATGTTACTTTGTAACGCCATATGAATAGCTTTGGCTTGAGTCGTCGTCAATTCAAGCGTATTCTCCTTATAGCACTCCACAAATGAATGAATCTGATCCCGTGAAATCGTGGAATAGGTTGACTCATCTTTAAAATGTGTAACCAAATCAATCAAGGTTTGATCGTCTTCTCCCAGGACTCGTTTTAAAGATGGCTTGTATCGTTTTTTAATACGCTCCTTCGCCATTGCCTGTTCTTCAATCGAACAATGTAATAAGCGGCTTTCGTCCATATTATCAAGCAAATCGCATGCTTTTCCCATTCGAGATAGGATGTTTAACATGGATCTCTCGATGAATGCTCGATATGTTTCGTCCTCTCTCCTTGTCATACCATCCACACCTTCGATGATTTCTTCGTCAATACCTTCTGCACGAAGAACATCGAATGTAATAGGATTCGGTTTATTTTTTGTATCTTCAATGGTGTCATGAAGAAAACATACGCAATAAACCTTCTCAACTACTTCGTCACTTACATTGTGAAAAACTGGGTATTTTCTTACTTTATCTACATTCATCGCAACACGCATGGCATGAAAAATGTAATGTTTACCACCTTTGTCTACATCACCGCTATGCGCTTTTGTTGCAATGATAATGGATTTATCCAATTGTGATAATTGTTCCATATTAAATTTCACTCCTTTTTCACTTCTTGTCAACCACTCTGAAAAAAGATTTTGGTCATCCCTGTGAGGACAAATGCCATGCTTTTTCACATAATTTTCTATGGATTGTAGATTCGTATCCTCTGGAAGATCCTCCCCACAATAAGGACAATATCTACTTCATTATTTGTCGATATTTTCTTCAGGTATTTCGTCCATCGTTAACTGCTAATCAATTGTGGTCAAATAGCTAAACAACCAATAGATTAAACAACTAACCACTATAATTAATGCACTACTCATGATTCCATATAACCATCCGTGATCATGAATGAGCATCGTAAAGATCGATAAGGCTAATACAGTCATACCAGAAGTAAAGAACGTTTTTAAAAGTGGAAAAGGCTTTTTCTCTACTTGTATATGCTTTTGGGTAAGAGAAAACCAATTTTGAATCAATCTTTTCTCTATAGAGGATATTCCCACTCCTTGATTTGAAGATATCTCTTCATCCGATATAAAGGTAGTTGTGCCATCTGAATCTTTCACCAGATATCCTTTTACAACATCCACGAGCTACACTCCTTCCTTGTATCTCGATACATATATCTTCTATCAATTATTTATTATTATTATTCACGACAAAGATCATCCTTTACCTGTTGCATGAGTCTTTCTAACGCCTCACGTTCTTTTTTCTTCTCCTCTTTACGAACAAGATAATCAATCTTTTGTAACACATGTGGGGTTTGAGCCTCTACAATATACGCTTCAAATACATATGAATGACTATCTATTTTGGCGTACTTGACTCCATATATAAGCAACGCCTGATATGTGATATCATCGTCACTAAACAGAAGATAAATCGATTCAGCTTCATCGAATATCTGCTGATTTTCATTTAATGACTTCTCTACGTTTGAACTAAGACCATAACTAATGGAAAATTTGATTTGATTCCTTCCTTCTTCTAACAACTTCACGGACTCGTGTTCCAAGATTGTCTTACATCTAAAGATCTGAAAACCATCTACAGCAATCAATTTGATTGAGTGATACATGTTATCGCCTCCCATAAATCTTGATATTTTAACATCGCCTATTTTGTATAAAACTTTATATCTTATGCTTTTTTTCTACAAATAACATTTGTGTCATCCATAAATAAAAAACTCCATTGGATTTCCAATGAAGTTTTCGTGACATCTCTATTACATTAGAGTCTGTACGTCTTCACCATCGTTTTCAAATGTGCAAGAGACTCCCAATCGTACTCCATTTCATCTTGACTATTCCGCTTCTTCACATTGAATTTTTTACATATTTCCTCGATCTGTTCTTTGGTCGAAAAATCACCATCTCTTTCATAAATTTCTCTTGCCATGTGCAACATCCCACTCTGTCTCAAGTTTTGAATTTTCAAATGAGGAATGTTGAGAATGTCTGGATCTCCAAGCATCATCAATCGTCCATAAATAATATGACTATTTACTGGGCCTGCTACGGAAACTTTGGTTTTTGCAGGTCTGATTACATAGTCTGTGGAGATTAGTGCTGTTTTTTCCATCCCTCTTTCATTTGGGATGCCATTTCTTTTGATATATTCTGTTTCTTCTAAGGCTCGCTTAATCAACGCAAGTGATTGATTGGATACATTCACCGTTCTCTTCTCATCTCGTTCGTTTGTGAGCGTAATTTCATTTTTAGAATAATTAACATCACTCATTTTGAGATTACGAAGTTCTGTTGCATCCTCTCCATACGCTCCCTCAAAGAAAAGTAGGGAAATTATAACCGCATCTTGTCCATTTGTACATTTTGAGATAATCTTCTCAATGATTGCTTTTGAGAATATAGGTGAAAGTACATTGGCTTTCGTTATTTTCTTGTTCCGATATGATTTCAAATCATGAACTGACATAATTGGATCTCCTTTGCGTTTGCATTTTTAAAAAAGGGATTATCCATATCAAGTTATCTCCCAGATATTATCTCATGTATCAGAAACCGTGACAATTCAATCATAACTTCGTCACTTATCCGCTAAATTCCAATTGCGCTCGATGTAACAGGAGCTTTTTCCTTTAAATAGGTACGAAGACTTTCCCCATGGAACCAAAACTTGATAAGAAGATGATAAATAGTTCCTCCCCAATTTGCGCCCCATGGAATGGCTGCCTCTTTCCATTTATTATCCCACACCTCTGTAAGACAATAACCTTTTTTCAATTCCTCTTCTACAGCGTTTGCTACTTGTATCGCATATTGCATTCCTGTTCTATCGAGGAAAAGTTCTTGTTCCAGTAAAAGTTCAGCTTCTCTTTCTCGTTCAGTGTTTAGATACAACACGATGGTATCCCCTCCACTATTTGCTTTAATAACATACAGTTATCTAAACAAGAACCTCATAAAATGACTTATGAGGTTCTTTACTGATATGCAACTACTCGTTTTCGAATATTCATTTTGTTGTAGTTCTTTGATGAGTGATTACTTGTTTACTCTTCAATATCTGTGTAAAACTGATCATGGTTTAAATTTCGATTAACGCCGTTCTCAACTTTCTCAGCTTCCCTTTGGGAATCGCAAGAAATTTCTTTGACTACCACATTCGTGTCATATTCCTTAATGACAACCTTCGGCATTATGCCACTTCCTTTGCTTTGGTATCTCATAAATGGTTGGAAATTAACCAGAAAAAGGTATGCATTGCAAACTCATCACTTAGCTCTATCGTAAATCTACGATTGTCTACCAGGATAGAGTTATAGATTCGATCCAAAGGGAAACCCTCACAATAATGATGTGACCATGTAGCATCTTTGTTGAATAAGTCATAAAACTCACATTCAATCGGGCGTTCAGATTCAACAGAAACCTTCCAATCGTAGAAATTCCCTCGAATGACAAAAGAAATTCCAAGTGAGGCGACATCAAACTGAACCACTGGCAACTGAACCGATTTTGAAACGTGAGTGCCAATCACGTTCACAATCGAACCAAAGAATAGATAAGTTAATCGATCACGAATAAAAAGGATTTGATTCCAATAACCCCCATAATAAATCATCTCTTCGGATGGTTCATTCTCTACAGCCCATTTTTGCAAGTCCATGTCATTCATATCAATCTCTCCTTTTTAGAACAGCTTAATGAAATCGTAGATCTCCACAATTAATCTTTTGTGCATAAGTGTAGCTCTCTACTCGACAAGACTCCATAGATACTTTACTGACAAATCCAGTTGGCAAGATGACTGTATAATCTACCTTTCCAATCTCAAGAATAGGTAGTTGAAATAATCCATAGTGTTCTTCACAAACAGCGTATTGATTAATCGTATGCTCAAACCGCCACTTATCATGGAGTGACCATTCATTATTCTCCGAAACGATATACCATTTACTTTTATCAATCGGATGCGCGAGCACCTTATACATTTTGCCTTGTTCAAGTTTGTCGTCTCCATAAGCTACTACACACATGACAATAGATTCATCCAACATATGACTCGCCTCTCTTTTCATCTACGTTTTTTGATACGTCTTTGACCCATTCATTGCCCGTCCACTTTTTACCGTATTTCTTTCTCATAAGCCAAGCAAGCATCAATTGTTCGGCCGATGAATGATCAATATGAACGAGATATGGTGCATCTGAACGCCAGTGATTTGTAATCGCAATAAATATGAGTATAGCTTCTCCGCCTGCCCCAAAAAGCTCTTTAAGCTGGCTCATAGTGGGGAGCCAAATAACAGGTTTAGAATCTCTCATCGTTACAAATCCCTGAGTTACTGAAATATTATCGATACACAAACCTCTTTTGGGATGATCAATTACGTACCAATCTCCTGTGTAAAAGATTTGGTTTCCTGTTTCTTCGTTCCGCTTGATTTTTTGAATAACTTCTGCACCTTTGCACATTTTCATATAGTTCACAGATGAATCCACTGCAATCAAATGCGGCTCCATATTCATTTCCTCGCTTTTTCACTGTAGTAAGAGAGAGTAACCTAATACAGTTACTCCCTCAGCCATACCATTCTTTTAACTATTCAGTTCCATCTGGTGCAACATTAGGAATTTCAATGTTAAACGCCTGACGAACAAATGACCGTCCAACCGCACTATTCAGCCACCCAATTAATGTATCAGCAACGATTACAGGCGTTTCCCCTGTCCCGCTATCAAGAGCATCGAGATATTCTCTTGAAACAAGCCCTGTCTGATCATGTGCGCGATAAATGATAGTATTCAATACCATCTGTTTGAATTCGTTTCCCCACACGCGAAGAAGACTCAACTCTGGAACAATAGCTGGAACTTCGACATCATAAGCTTTAGAGATAAAGGTACGACCAGTGTTTGAATTGAGCCAAAGTATCACTCGGTTGACCATTGCTTCAGTAATTTCGCTTGGATGCTTCAACATGAAATCCCGCATTAGGCTCGCTACGATCTTCTCAGAGTCTGTTTCTCCCTCCAGAAGGTTATCCATGAAAGGTTTTTTGAACTCATGCAACCATGTCTGAACTACTTTGGAGCGCTCTCGTCCATTCCGATACTTTGACATATCCTTGTAAGTCGGATCAGAAGGATGTTTCACTCGAATCATTGGCATTCCACCTGGACACATCATCCATAGCTCTTTTGACATCGTGAACTCCAGAAGTTCAAGACCAATGGCAAGCATGATGAGTTCATCACACGTTTTATGCATCCCTGTCCATAGATTTCCTTCCTTATCCTGACAAACATTCAAAAAAGATAAACCCTCCACCGAATCAATTTCTTTCGGTAAATTTTCAATCATGTCCGAAATTTCCTGTTTATGTGATTGTAAGCGTTCTGGATGAAATCCAATGGCACCTTGCACACCTTGTACTCCAACGTAAGGAATTATCGGCTTGCCATCTACGATTTCCTCCTTTTTATAAAGACAATCAACTAAAATTTCATTTACTCGATTTGGATTAATTAACACAACCATCATCCTTTGTCAGTTAATAGAGTTTAATTGTTACTACCATTTGATTTTTGAAAAGTAGATAAACCTTTCACCTGAAAACGTTCTTCCTCTTGCAACTCATCAAATAAATATAAACAATATGAAAAATTTCACCTACTATCATCTTTTACATCCAGATTTTGAATGGCGGTGATAAAATAACCTTCACTCCTACTTACATTCTCAATGTGTATTCACATCTCCTTTTTTGTTTTCACGTACATGTCTTTATCATAGATTTTACCATGCGTTTTCATTATAGTAAATTATTTTTTACAAAATTAAAGAAGATAGGCATTTCCCTATCTTCTTTTGTGGTTTTGTTGCTTTAATTATTCTGGATCAATCTCGAACTCTGGAATGGTTTTTAGTGCTTCCTGCAAGATTCGAAGCTCCTCCATTTGAACTCGAATTTTTTCTTGGATTGCTTCTCTGACAATCGGAATTATGTTGTTTTTTTGCTCCACTGATAAATAAGCATTTATCCTTTTGTATCTTGTGGATTCACTTACATCTAATACATTCAGCAAATCTTTCGGTACTTCTTTGCCATTGTCATAGCCATGACCTTTAGTATAAATCTTTCCTTCGTATTTTGGTTCATTATTTTCATCGAGGTCTAATTTAAAAATTACTTGTACAAAACTCATTTCATACACCCTTCTTTCTAATCTGAAAATTTCACATCAAAAACGAATATGGCTGAGCAAAAAATTATTAAAACCAATATTCGATCTCACCGTGCTTATTTACTCCCCATTGTATTTCATAATTGGGTTGATAGTCATACTCGTTTAGTGTGTCGCTCCCTTTTGAAAAAACGTCAATTCTCCAAACTGGATACCCGCTCGAAGCGTTTGTATATCGAACGATTCGAACACCTGTCACATCCCGTTTGAATAGAGCAGATGCAAAATGAAGAAGCTCATCTAAAAGGTCTTCGTCAGCTTCCAGTTCTACCCATTCATCAATGTGTAACTCATGTGATATATGCTGTAATGCGTTTTCCCAATCCTCCGAAGAAAAGCGATCTGAGTAATATGAATTGATATAATCCCCTTCATAGAAATATTTCGGGAAATTATGTTGAACAATCAACATATTTTGTACGCCATAGGAATTCATACACAATTCATGGTACGAATATACCTTAACCTTACTGACCTCTTTTTTCTTCATATACTGTACCCCTTTTTAATTTCTTTGTTCTCTTCGATTTCCTCTAAAAATCTATTCGCTAAGTCAACCAATTTGGTATATCCTTTGCTTTCTGCAAATTTCAAGAACCCTTGTGGATTAATCTTGCATGTATATTCCTGGAGATCGTTATCTGCCAATTTTAAATAAGAATCACCTATAACATTTTGAGAAATTCCTAATACAGACACTTCACGTTTCTTATATTTAAGAGCAAATGTAAAGAAATCCATCTTTTTAGGAATCATCTTATCCTCCTTTGGTCCATATCATGTCAGATTATATAGAGATTCTTCTGACTTCTTCATGCATCTTCTTCTTGAAGTCTTCATCAACATCATAAATTTCATCGATAAACATCAAAACCTTTTGCTTTGCTTCTTCTCTTTTCTTAATTCGTTCAATTAAGACGGGATTATTTTTGCAATTCGAGTATTTATTGACTTCAGTTTTTTGGAAGTTTGGACAATACGAGAGTGTCATTCCACAAATAAATCGACGATGCTCCCATTTCCCTCCATGTACGTGTTCTCTGATCTTCGGTTCACGACCAAATCGATCTACATCTACGCTTTCTTCAACTACAATATGCGTTCCGCAAATCGGGCAATTTTTCTCCTTAATAAATTGAAGTTGCAGACCTTTGTTATCTTCGATCATAGATATCGCTCCTTCTTCCATAAGGCTTGTTATAGAAAGGCTTTTCCCTCTTTCTGATTAGGAGAAGCGGGATGATTCATCACCTCGCTTTTCTATTCTTATTAGTATGCAAAGAACTCGTTTGTATCTTGAAGTAAATTCTTGCATTTTCCGCATCGTTTCCCATCAGACCTTCCAACACCTGTCTCTTTTTCATAATCTCCATTTTTGAATGTCCAAGTAATTTCCTCATACTGTTCTTCGATTACTCGCTCTACAGGATATAGACAATTGGGACAAACAATTTTCCTATTTGCCATCATGTAGAAGTTATAGTCGATAAACTCCTCTGATAAGAATTTAAAGCCAAGATCCTCTTCACTCATAATGATTTGATCAATACCAGTGCCATTTAATCCTGGATTCGTTTCTTCCAGATTTAGATTCTCTGGTTGTTCAAAATCTACAACAATCTCCAAAATGGTATCGTTTTCTGTTTCTTTTTGATCACCGTATCGGATTTCGGTAATAGATCCGAACAAACCAGCGTAATTCGTTTCATCTGTAGCCAATACCCGCATACCAACTTCAATCTGCGGAAGCAATGGATACGCTTTAAGTTCACTCATTTTGAATTCGATAGACATAGATTCCATCCCCTTGCTTGTTTTTGCACTAACCCTATATGATAGATCTCTGTATATGATTTTATTTTGATGGAAGCATAAAAAAGAGTGGGTAAGAATCCCACTCTTCATCCATTCCTATACTTTTACTGCATCGAGGCGTTCTTGAAGCTTTGTGCGAACATCTCCTTCTGGAAGAGCGTCAATTGCTTCTTGCGCTTTTGTATTGTAGTAAGAAGTTTTATAACGTTCGTAGTAGCCTACATAATCAGTTGCTTTTTGAATCGCTTTTTTCAATTCCTGATCACTCAAACCATCATTGAAAGCATTTTTCATTTTCTCCGCACGATCATAGAGATTCCGATAAATGACCTGATAATTAGGGTCATTCTTCACTGCATCTGGTACTGCTTTTGCTTTTTCCCAAGCCGTTTGGATATAGGTTCGAATGGAGTATTTCTCGGCTCGTTCGACAGCCGTTAGCAAACCGGATAGGTAGGACTTCACGGCGGGATCTTTGATTTTATCAATAGCATCTCCGATTCCGTCTTTACCCGTGTCAGTCTTAATCGCTTCTAAACGACCTTTCAAATCCTCCTTAGCTTTACTTTCTGGTAGTTTATTCACTCCATCCCATGCTTTGTCAATGTCAGTTTGCTTTTTCGTGTTTTCAGCAGTAACAACTTTCTTCGTTGCTTCTTCCACAGCTTTGTTGTCTATTTGCTTTTGCACTTCATCTAAACGGTGATTCAGATCGTCTTTTGCTTGCCCGTTAGGAAGCTTGCTTACCGCATCTCGTGCTGTATTCACATCCGTTTGTCGCTTGTTCGTTTCGGCTATTACGACTTTCTTCGTAGCCTCTTCCAATGCTTTGTTGTCGATCTGCTTCTGAACTTCAATCAAACGATCTTTCAAGTCCTCTTTTGCTTGACCTTCTGGAAGTTTATTGACCGCTTCCCATGCTCGATCTACATCCGATTGTCTTTTGGTTGTTTCGGCTGTTACGACCTTCTTTGTCGCATCTTCAAGGAGCTTCGCGTCAATCTGCTTTTGGACTTCATCTAATCGTTTGTTCAAGTTGTCTTTCACTTGACCATCTGGAAGCTTGTTTACCGCATCTCTTGCAATGTCGACGTCCGATTGTTTTTTGGTGAACTCAGCGGTTACAACCTTCTTCGTAGCTTCTTCAAATGCTTTGCTATTATCGATATGCTTTTGCACTTCATCCAGACGCTTGTTCAAATCATCTTTCACTTGACCGTCAGGAAGTTTATTAACAGCATCTCTTGCAGTATTGACATCTGATTGCTTTTTGCTATTTTCAGCGGTTACGACTTTCTTCGTAGCCTCTTCTATAGCCTTGTTATTATCGATTTGTTTTTGTACTTCATCCAGACGTTTGTTCAGATCATCTTTCACCTGACCATCAGGAAGTTTATTAACAGCATCTCTTGCATCATTCACGTCTGCTTGATTTTTGCTTTTCTCAGCAGTTTCAACCTTCTTCGTAGCCTCTTCAACTGCCTTATCATCTATCTGTTTTTGAACTTCATCCAAACGATCTTTCAAATCCTCTTTGTCTTTGCCTTCTGGAAGCTTGTCAACCAAATCCCTGGCATTGTCTACATCCTTCTGGTCTTTGCTGCCTTCGGCTTTTTTAACTGCCTCTTCTGCTCGTTTTAGTGCGTCGTCAGCAGGATTTGAAATCTTAAAGCTTTTTGTAGTAACCGCACTTTCATTACCAGCTCTATCAATCGTCTTTGCTTCGACAGTTACATCTCCCATTGGCAATTCTACTTCTGTCCTATACTCTATCCACCCTTGAGAGTTAATATTGAATATGGTTCCCTTTGCTCCAGATTCTCGATCTTCTCCATGTTGAATTTTCAGTACCCGTCCATTTACTTCTAAAGAAGGTGCATCTGGAGAAATTTTATCAATATTCGTAATGGACAAACTTACAATTTCACTGGTATTATCACTGCTATCTTTTGATTGTGCGTAAATAATCGTATTTTCACGAACTATTACTGATTTTTGCCCACGCGTGTAGAGTTTCCACTCTCCGTCTCCTATTTTATAACGCTTGGATGAATCCGATGGGTAATTAATCGTAACCTCTACATCTTGATTCGTTGGCTCATTTGTACTCGCTGTCATTGTAGGTGCATCCGGTGGCGTTAGGTCTACATCGAAGTTTCCATTAACCCACAATCGATTTCCAGCTTTATCGTATGCTTCGATTATAAAATAATACTTTTGCTCAATCAGATTCTCATACTCCACACGATAAATGTTGTCTTTATTAAACTCGAATGCTTTCTTTGATAGTTTTGTTGTATTATCTTTATCTAAAAGAGTAATCTCTACCCGATCCACCCCTGACATCTGGTCAATAATCGTAAACTCAAAGATAGCTTTTTCTCCTTTGATTTCTTGTGAATACCTATACTCAGGAGCTTGCATGTCGATGTTTTTGATTTCAATTGTTTTTACCGATTCATTACCTGCCGCATCCTTCACATAAGCTGTATATACGCCATTCTTATCCAGACCAAATCCAGGCAAATGATTGGCAATCGTTATCCCATTAGAAGAAAAATAGGAAACAGATTGATTTCCCTCGGCATATTTTCGAATATATGGCTCTTTTTCATTTGCGACATCAAAGGTCACCATCATAGTCGCATTGGTTAACTCTGTTGTGGAAGGTGTTAAGTTAATAACGGGTAATTCTTTATCGATATTACTAATTGTAATTTGCTGAACAGTCTCATTTCCTGCTTTATCTTTAGCATAGACAGTATAGATGCCATTGGTTGCAACGTTAAATGTAGTTCCACTCAATACCGTACCGTTCGATGCAAAATAACTTGCCGTCTGATTACCAGAGGCATATTTTTTCACTGCAACCCCACCGTCATCTGTCGCATTCACTGTGACAACCACATCTTTATTCGTAGGAGAGGTAATTGATGCTGTCAAGGTAATGGCAGGGCCTGTTGTATCAACAACTGGGAATTGGACTTGAACTGGCTCAGCAACAATAATTCCCGCCGATTCGTTTATCCCCAATTTCCCATATCCATTTCCTCCCCAACTCCATACCGTTCCATCTTCTTTCACAGCTAAACTATGACCGCCTCCAGATGAAAGACTAACAACATCGGACAAATTTTTTGCTTGTACAGGCGAAGTAACGTATTGAGGATATCCCGTTGTCCCGTTACCTAATTCGCCATCTTTTGAAGAACCCCACCCCCATACCGTACCATCATTTTTTAAAACCATAGAAACCTCGCCAGCCGCAGACACGGCTTTTACATTCGAAATAGTAGGTACTTGTATAGGCATATTATCTGAAATAGCAAAGTTTGATCCATTTCCAATTTGTCCATTAAAGTTTTTTCCCCATGACCAAACCGTACCATCCGACTTACGGGCAAGTACATGAGCAGCTCCTGCTGATATTTCTGTGATATTGGAGACGTTTTTTACTTTTACTGGAGTTGTTCGATAGGTTGTTGTTCCGTCACCCATTTCTCCTTTTGCATTAACTCCCCAACCCCACACGTTCCCATCTGTATCTAATACATAAGAAGCCGTACCACCTGTTACGTGAGTCGAATCATTTGTAATAAGAACTTGTTTTGCTTTTGAGATAGTAGTGAGCTTAACCGGAGAACTGGCAGTTGTGCTGGTTCCATCTCCATATAAGCCCGAACTGTTATTTCCCCATGCCCATACATCTCCATTTCCATCCACAGCTAACATATGTTGTTGTCCGACAGCAATATCTTTGATATTCGTTAGTCCTGGTATTTGTACAGGAGTATATTTGGTATTTTGTAAAGTTGGAATATAAGTATGTGTTCCAACCGCCCATACCGTACCATCCGCTTTTAAAGCGAAAGTGAATCTATTTGTGCCTCCATATGCTATTTTCACAATGTCTGAATCTGAATATTTATTTAAAGTAGGAACCAATAACTTGCCTACGTTTTCACCTACTGCTACTCCAATACTTGATCCATCACCCCACGACCAAGCTTTTCCATCAGGTGTTAGAGCATAGGAGTTAACGCCATATGCATAGACTTTTGTTTGTGTTAATGCACTTGCTTCAACGGTTGAGTTCCCCCAAACACCTCCCAAAATCATACTTGTAAGTAACATCGTCCCAAATAATTTTTTTGGTGAATTTGCTAATACGTTTTTCACATCTTTTAGATTTTGCATCTTCATAGTTGATCTATCATTCCTTTCGGTCGAATCTATTTTTGAATCATAGATTCTATGCGGTTATTTATTTAATAATCATGCTTTTTGTTTAATCAGGTTTTATTATTAAACAGAACATTTCACCAAGAATGCTCATTTTTTAATCCTAAATTCAACCCCATATATTGAACGCCATTTATTTGCATATAATGAATTGTGTTAGAAAAAGACAGTTGATTTATTTCGATCATTTTTTAAGGAGGACAAGAATTTAAAAAACAGATATAGCGATTGGTGGATATCACCTCATGGTCGCTTATTCAAAACAGGTTGCTTAAAAAGGAGTGCTTACCATGAAAGCAGTTTGTCCAAACAATCCAGAGCACAAAGAGTTTATTACGTCAGCACATGTCGTACAAGATTGGATCGTTGACGAAAGCGGAAACTATCTCTCCGTAGCTGAAGATGTTCAAACCACTCATGGACCTCATAAGGAGAATACGTGGAATTGTCGTATTTGCCTTGCGGAAGCCATTGTTACGTAAATCTATCTTTTTAAAAAGGAAACGAGCAAAAGTTTGAAGGTTTATGAAGACGGATTTTATGAACACTTTGACGAGGTGTAACAATTTCAATAAAAAGTGATCTGTTTCTACAGACAAGTGGAATATGTATATAACGTTGAAGCAGAATGTAGGAGAAGTTTAAGGTTGATGGCGGCATGATTTTAGAAGGTGAATCGTACACGGAGATCTAAATCGAATTAAACGAAGAATAAACAAGGAGACGATAATAATGAGCGTAAACTACTACTTTAAAGACGTGAAGGCAAAAGAATCTCAAAAACAATTGGAAGAAGCATTAAATATATTAAAGAACGTAGACTTACTTTTCATCGGCAAGCTGAACTTTCCAACTTCTGAGGATATTTTCGGTATATATGAAGCCGAAACGCTCCATATCGGTCAATCTGCTTATGGTACTCTCCTGCTCAAACGAAATGAACATTTCTACACGACTGTTGCAGAAATGAAGAAGTTTTATGAGAAGAATAAAGATAGACTCAGCATCGTTGCGGAACATGGAATCGAATACACCTGGGATGAATTTGAAAAAGAGGTGTTATCTGAACCAGCTCGTACTGGAAATGGCATTTTCTCTGACAAAATTATCCGTGACAAAGACGGATATGTATGGGCTACTTATGATTTTTATTAATTAATTAACTACAAAAGCTGATCCTGCAAGGTAGGACTCAGCTTTTTTCTTTTTATTTATTTTCAGGTTCATATTCGACTTCTGTTTTCCCTCTAATACCCCATATCTTCTTGAAAAGAACAACCAACAATCCGATTGAATACATTACAAGTATCGAAACAAATAACCCGACATAAAAGCCAGGACGTATCATCGAATAGAATATGTCGTGTTTATAGGTGTGAAATTTTCTGTTGTTACAAATTTCATAGTAAATACCCAACCCACAATACAAAACCCCTATTGGAAGCAAAGCAATCATAAATGGTATGGCAAATGACCAAAGCAGCCATTTTGGAATCATATCTGTGAGACTCATTGCACTTACCTCCTATCCGTTTAAAAATTATGCAATTAATACTTTTTCCAAAACGATTTCGTATTTCTTTGAAATCTCTACGTGGACAAGTTTCTCACCAGTATATACGAATACTTCTCTCTTTGACTTTCTCTCCAGCTTTGCTATTTCATATTTTTCCGCAATAATCTCTTCAACACGTTTCCAATGTTTCCGAGTGGAAAGTTCTTGGTAAAAAACTGCTGAGAAACCGAAAAAAGAAATGATTGTAAACAGAACCATGTGATCCTCCTCAAATTGAAGACAAAATATTTAGGTCAATTCTCTATATATGTTATTTACAAATCGCGATTCCTTCCCACAAACACTTCATCTTTCCGTAGTATGTTAATTTTTTCTCTCCTACCTCAAGCACTTTCCAATTGGAAAGCCATTGATCCATTTCTTCTTTACTAAAATATCTCCTATTAATCGAGTTGTTCATATTGTTTGCTTCCTGATCATTTGTAGAGTTTATGCGAAAAACGAAGACACCATCTTTTTTTATTACTCGTTCAAGCTCGTTTGTAATGATAGTTAATTGGCTGTCTTCAAAATAATGAAGAGAAAGACTTGCGATGATAACATCGAAAGAATGATCCTCCAAAGGCAAAGGATTACGGATGTCATGTGAAAACCACTTTCCCTTCGGAACAGCTTCCTTAGCGCGCAAGATTGCTTCATCAGACAAGTCAATTCCCGTTACTTCGTGATTGTTATCGATCAAGAATTGTCCTAAATCTCCTGTACCACAACCAATTTCAAAGACCTGGCTTCGCTTTGGTAAGAGATCCAAGTAGGGATTAAACCAGGCAATCTCTGATTTTGATTGACTTGCATGGTAGAGGCGATTCCAATATTCTTGTTCGATTTCATATTGTTTGATCTTTTGATAATTTCGATGGGATGAACTACCGTTTTGAAAAGTACTCAATACAAACTCCTTTCAAAATTCGACGAACGTATATGACTTTGGCAGCTGGATGTTCAGATTGCATTAACGACTATTCGTTCTTTGCTCTTAATAAGGTTGGTAATCCCTTTTATTTATTTTATCTCTGTAAAGGTGTAGGATTCTGGCAAGTAGATTCTCACGTTGTAAAAACCTTTATCCATTCCATGTCCCAAATCTTCAGGAACTTTTTGATATTCGATATAAGGCTTTCGTTCATTTGTTAATTCCATAGAAGCATCGTACCAATTGGTCAAAGTAGTGATTCCTTTATCTTTAAAAGAAACGGTTAATGGGGTTTGTTGTACTTCCGAACTGTAAGTATACCAACGATTATCTTTCAGTTCGGTTGACAACTCCGTTTCAATTTTTAAGAAAACAATTTCTTTTTTTTCTTTTGGCAACGATTCAATGTATGGGTTTACTACTTCTCGTTTCCATTGTGCTACACTCTTGTGGTATTCATTCAATTGATATGTTTGAAAGATGTCACCAAAAACAGCCAACAAAGATATTGGGACAATAACAAGCAGTACCCCAGTAAGAAAAAGAACCCAAATGTCATTGCTTAATCCAAAACAAAGCAACAACACACCAATTATCATTACCACAGCAAATATAATTTCATATCCATGACCGCTTTGCTCAGTAATCTGATTTCCCAAATAGATAACTTGATTAAGATCCACCATAAATCCCCTTTCTTTATTTGATCTCCGTAAACGTATATGTCTCTGGTAGGTGAACTTTTACATTGTAATAACCAGCATCTACTCCATGTCCTAAATATCTGGGGACTTTTTGGTATTCGATATAAGGCTTTTCTTCGTTTGTTAGTTTCATAGAAGCGTTATACCAACTTGTCAAAGTGGTGATATCTTCATCCTTAAAAGAAACGGTTAATGGGGTTAGTTTTACTTCTGAACTATCGATGTACCAACGGTTTCCTCCCGATTCTGTTGCTAACTGTGATTCGATCTTAATAAAAACAATGTCTTTTTTCTCTTTTGGCAACGAATCAATGTATGGCTTCACAACAGTTTTCTTCCATCTCTCCACATCCTGAACATGTGCGTCTTTTTCGATATCCTTCATTGCCACAAACAAACCAGACCCTAAAAAAAACATACATCCTCCTATAATTGCAGGAACTACATATCTTTTTACAATTGCACCACTAAGAAAAATTGCTCCTCCAAACACTGATAAAAACAAACCAACTATAGTGTATTTGCCATACATAAACGTTTCAGGAATCTGACTTCCCATTTCAATGACTTGATTGATATCCATATGAACAGCCCATCCTTTATTTGATCTCTGTAAACGTATATGTTTCTGGCAAATGAACGCTCAAATTGTAGTACCCTGCATCCATTCCATGCCCCAAATCTTTTGGAACTTTTTGAAACTCTACATAAGCCTTTTCTTCTTTTGTTAGTTCCATCGAAGCGTCATACCAATTTGTCAAGGTTGTTATCCGACCTTCTTTAAAAGAGACAGTTAATGGGGTTAATTTGATTTCAGGAGATGAATACGTATATAAACGATTTGTTTTGGAAGACAATTCTGATTCAATTTTGATGTACACAATTTCCCTTTTTTCTTTAGGCAATGTTTCTATATAAGGAGCTACTACTTCATTCTTCCATTTCTCCACCTGTTCTCCATACGTATTTTTCGATGTCCAATCTTGATATAGGCCGTTAAACAGAAACCCGCCTGCGATAATAAATATAACCATACCTAAAGTAGTTGCAGCAGAACCAAACATAAATAAGCCGATTAGACAGATAAAAACACCGAAAAACAACACAGCGATAGAGATCTCGATATTCAGTAATGAAAGAGATGGATCAGGAATTTTTTCTCCCATTTCAATAACTTGATTTATATCCACTTTCTTCTAATCCCCCTTATTTGATTTCAGTAAATCTGTACGACTTAGGCAAATGAATTTTTGCATTATAAATACCAGGGATAATTCCGTGTCCTAAATTAACGGTTAAATTTTTGTATTCCAGATAGGGCACTTCATCATCAGCCAGCTCCATCGTTGTTTCATACCATTCTGTTCGTGTCACAACGTTATTTCCATCTTTAAATGATACCGTTACAGGGGTTCTTTCAACGGATTCAGTCTTAGAGGTATATCTGTAACTTGATGCCCTTGCACCAAGTTCTGCCTCAATTTTGATAAATACTATTTCTTTTTTTTCAGATGTAAGTGATTCGATATATGGATTTGCAATCTCATTTTTCCATTTCTCTACGTCTACATTAAAAGCTGTCATCTGCTTTAAATAATCCTCGGTTTTTACAGCAAAAAAACTTATTCCACATAATCCAGAGATTAAGAATATCCATATCAAAGTGTCTTTCCCCAAATTAAGACAAAATTCAATTAGAACTGCAAAAAAGAAAATTGCTAAAAGAACCACAATGAGGAACTGTAACATGCCGAATATACTCATCTCAGGTATTACAATCTCTTTTCCTAATTCAATTACCTGAATTGCATCCACGATTTCACCCCTCTCTATCACAAACCGTATAACTGACCGTATTTACATCATGAATTTCCCTTAATAGACCTGGAATCTCTGCAAGATTATGAACCAATCGATAAAAGACGTGGTTTGAATCAATCTCAAAATGATCTGCTTCCCACGTATCACGAATAGCATGAATTCCCCAAATGTTGTTCTCTAATGCAGGATGAATATCACTTTTCAGGGAGTTACCAATCATGTGACAAATATAACCATCATATTTAGCAAGTACCTCTTTTAACGTATCTGGCGTTTTGTAGGGGTATACATAAACTGCGTCCATGAACTCCAACACACCTGCTTCACCTACTCGTTTACGCTGAATTTCATCATCTCCAGCCGTTAAAACAACCATGGAATAACCCTCTTCTTTCAAACATTTCAAGACAGCCAGAGCTTCAGGGATATTTTCATTTTTACGGACATACAAGTTCTCTACGTTGTCTGCCACCTCTTGAACGACTGTTCCTGATGGTGTAATTTCGTTTTCTTTACAAAATTGCTCCAATGTTCGAAGCCAACTATGTAAGTAACGTGGGCGTACAAATCCATACTCACTTACAAGCTCCAGGTCAATTTTACGTTGACGTTGAAGAATCTCGTTTACTGCTCGATTATCCCCAAAGATTGTTTTAGAAATAATTTCGGCACATGACCAATTGGTTTTCTCAAACTCAATATTCGTAAAAATCAAGGTGTCATCCAAATCCCAAATTAACAATTTTCTCTTCATAATTTATTCCTCCTCGTTATACATACGATGACAACATTCATGTTTGCAGTTGCCATTTATCTTTATCAATGTGATATTGCAGAGCTTTAAGTCAATAGTAGCATTATCATTGCTTATATGCAACGAGTTGATTGGTATAAAAAAGACAACGAATAAAATCGTTGTCATATCCTTGCTCACTTCAACATCCGATTCGGAAGTGAAGCATATTCTCTTCTTTCGACTGTACCATCTTTTTCAGTAGTGCCATTGGATCTATGAGGAGTAAAACCATCTTCGCCTTCCAGTTGTTGAAGCTTTTTTCTCAATTCAGTATGCTTGATCCGCTCCTCCAACATCTTCGTTTCATGCTTTGCTTTCAATTCCTCTGTTTTCTGCTTTGTTATTACTCGAATCGTCTCCCCTAATTCTCCCCCTACAGTTAGACCTACTGACACGAATCTGACTAAAGAAGCCGCTTTTTTAAATTTGTTCATCAATAATACCCTCCTAACTCCGTTCATAATTTTTATCATACGAGACAATGTTCTCATCCATTCAAATACAGTTGAAGCTGACGAGCTAAATGAAAAAAGGAGACAATGCTAAAATAGCCATAGTCTCCTACTACACTTTGTTATTTTTTTCTACTCAATTTCAATTCCTTCTACCACAATTCCAATACTAATCAAAAACACCTCTTCGATGTCCAAAGCCTTAGTTTTTAACTTTTTAATCAAAGTGTTAACTGCCTCTTCTTTAGTTGATCCGGTTTCCTTCACAACTGCATGAACGATGAAATAAGTATCAAATGGATGAACCTCTGTACCATCTTCACCTGTATAGGAACTCCCACCTTCTGAATTCAATACATCCGTTGTTAAGATCTGAATTTCTGTACCAAGGAGGTTGTTCACTTCCTCTTTATCGATCATTTCGGGAAGATGTTCTTTCGCCTGATCTATCGATATAGCATCAATGCAGTAATATCCCTTTATTTGCACGTTTAAATCAAATGTATCCAACTATATTCACCTCTTATTTGATATGGTAATTTTGCGGATGAACTCCTTTTGTTCCAAACAGATTGCAGAATATGTCTATGATTGTTGATACTGGCAATCCACTTAATGTGCTTTTCGGAGCACCATTTACTCTATGAATTTCATCGATCAACAACAGTATGGTTGCTTGCTTCATAAAAACTCATCTGCCTTTCATTCTCATTTGTTGTTGTTGAGATGTACCTGTATATTTTTCCTCGCTGAAGCCTGATTATTATTGAATAGTTAATAAAGGAATATATCTATCACCTGCAATGATATACGAGTGAAACCTATGCCATCCATCATCTAACCATTCATTAATGCCTGGGGCAATGCAAGGCCATTTAGATTGTCCATGGTCAGGTAAATCTCCTCCAGCGACATAAAGCTGATGATATTCTTCAAAATCATTGCATCCCCAAAGATCTTCACTTAGTTGCATACAACGTTGTTTAGCTTCATCTACTGAAACCATTTCATATAGAAATCTACTATTTTCAAGTTTTCTCTCTGTTTCAATCAAACTTTCACACTGTAAATATTCCATCAAAGCTAACTTGCATTCTTGGGACAACTCATTATAACTCAAGCTTTTCCCACTCAACATGGTAGAGTTCTCCTTTCAATAGGATAAACTGGAAATGAATTAAGAACTTTCAACCAAATGATCCGCACTTTGAATTTCTACCGCTTTCACAAATGCCCCTACTTGATCACGAATATTATAAAAACCTGCAACAATATAATCCAGTACATTTTGAAACTCAGAAACATCAAATTTACTCCATGAATGAACAAGTACAGGAGTTATTATGTTTTTCCTACTCATTTCCATGAGTACCATGATTCCGCGATCTGACTTGAGTCCAGATCCATCATCAAATATAGGAAGCCCCATATCCAATATCACACCATCAAATTGATCTTGCATGAGTTTTCGAACGCCTGAATTATACGATTTAGCTCTTACAACCTCATGATCATCTAAACAGTCGGAAACTTTTTTCGCTTTACAATCATCATCTTCAATTATGAGAAATCTCATATTCCCTTCACGCTCCATGGATTTATCTCTTCATCTTCAACTAAACTATTCCGACAATTAATTGATTTGAATAAGCTTACCTTGATAAATATATCCAGATAAAATTACGATTCATTACAATTCGCTCCTATCTCATCATAGCTTGCAAATTTTCCTTTGCCTTTTCAAAAAACTTCTCAGCCCGAAAACCTTCTTCCACCAATTGCCCAAGCTCTTTTTTCCATTCTTCTTCTAAGCGAGTTACGTTGTCTAATGTAAAAATTCGGTCAAAAATGTCGCTATTCGTCTTCATATTTTCTACATAACAAAATCGCTTCTCAAAATAGAACTGTGCTGATTTGCTCGAAAAGGTAAAGTAAATACGATTGCTTGTTTCTTTCAAAATTACATAACCTTTCTTTCGCAGGACACGGCGAAAGGCTTCAACCTTGTCTTCATCAGGGATTGTATGATTGTAAGTTTTAGGCTTCTCTGTTCCCGATAGTTTTGCAAACAATGCCTCAAGATCTGTCATCCCTTCCTGAAATTCTTCCCACTCATGCGCATGAACGATGAAGTTTGGATGTGCATTTGCAAATGGATAGGGAACAACCACTAAGTAATAATTTTCTTCGTTATCGATGAACTGCCCGCACAAGCGACATGCATTCTTTCTCCCTTGTTTCTCCCATAGTCCTCGATTAGTCATTTTCATTTCTTTTCCTATTTTCATCCCTTTTCTATCCCCTTCCTATTTAATAATTCCAAAGTTCTCTATGTTTTCTTCGCATTTCTTCTTCCCAGGGTTTTAATCTCACATTAATTTGCTCGATCTCAGCCTCTATCCGTCTCTTCTCTTCTTCGAGTTTAAAAATCTCGACCTCGTTTTGGTTCTGAAAAAGAATAACTTGTGAATCGTTATACATTTTACCTTCTTCATAAATAACGGCAGTTCCATTTTCGGCTCTATCAAGTTTAAGCAATTCTTTGATCCTCTTTTTCAGCGTCCTAAACAGCATCTATCACTCCTCCTGTCTTACAAACTTCGTTACTTTCTCCATATATCCGACCAATAACACCTTGCCGTTAATCGAAACATCACAATAACTAATTCCTTCTATGAACCCCTCTTCGAGAGTAGAATCTTTTCCCATTACCCGATGTTGAATCTGTACATGATCACCAAGCTTAATGTTATCGCGAAGCCATGGAATACAATCTGCTGGTGGTGTTTGAATCCACTCAACATCTTTTCTGGATACGATTTGTGATTTAGGAATCCAGTTGTATTTAATGGTTTGAATTGCCTTATCTGTTTCATCAATCATGTAATCTTCCACTTCTTGCGGAATGCCTATCTTGTTCGATAGCCATTCTGTAATAATCAGAAACGTCTTAGCAAGTGGTTCCGCGATGATATCTTCTTCTTTTTCAAACTCACGCTGTTCATTTATGAGGTTTTGAACCGCATCTGCCGAACTCTCTGCCCACCCTAACGCGTAAGCATAAGCTGCATACTCGCTTTGTGCTGTTAATTTGATATCACAAAGAATCTCTCGCATCGTCTCAGCGGATAGATTATCCAGATTTTCTGGAATCTCCATGTAGATATGCTTTAACGCATCTCCTACATCTCGATAAATCGAACCCATAAAAATGCCTCCTTTTAACATTTATCCGAGGATAATCCAATGTCTGACTAAACCCTTTATCTTATTCGGGTAGATCCTCTCTTATAAAAACAAAAGACGGTAGAATCACATCCAATGTCTTTTAGTCACTATCTCCAGGTTCAGTATTCCTTTCCTTTGCCATCTATCCTAATTGTTCAAACTCTACATCTATGCATAATGCATGAACATTTCCTCTTAAATAAAAATCACCAAGCAACTTGTTTGGTCGCTTGGCGATTATAAGAACCTTTTCCCTTTTTATTCTTTACAATTTGGGTAGAAGGCTTGATGCCCCATACTTGACGGATATTCGTCATTTCACCAATCGTTTTCTTTTTGTTCTTCATTCTATCACTCCCCTATTTCTTTGTTTATATACAACGTTAATTCTATAATTATATAAGTATATTATACACATGAATTTTTGTCATGCTATATCAAATCCTTCTGAAAAGAAAAAGATCAAACAGTAATTTGGTTATAATAATCGATTTTAAAGTATATGATCCACAATCGAATAATAAAATTTGAAAGGAGGCTTTACCCTTGAAACGTATTGTAAAACCAGTATTAATGGCAGTTTTAGCAACATCATTGATCGCAACAAGTGCAATGCCTGCATTTGCAAAAGCCTATAACTATGACGAGGAGATTGACGTTGATTTAGGCTCTTATATTGCAGGAGAGAAATCCTCTGTCTTTCTTGAACTTGATATGGACAAAGCAACTCTTGTGAAAGGAGAAATCATTAAAATCAAATTTCCTCAAGAATGGAAAATCCCAAAAAAAATTGATGAAGAGGATGTTGAAATTAATGGTGAAGAAGTAAAAGATGTAAGCGTTTCTGGTCGTACGGTAAAAATTGAAATTCCTAAAGACGTTCATGGTGATGATGAACTGGAAATTGAGTTCCTTAAAGATGCAGGTTTGTCTAATCCTACAGATGCTGATGACGATTATGTAATTGAAGTCAGTTTAAGGGTTCAAGAGGAACATAAAGAAAAAAAGGTAATTAAAGTTCCAAAACCTACTACACCAACAACTCCACCTGTAGTACCAACAAAGCCTGTTGATCCAGCAGTTCCACCTGTGGCACCAACAAAGCCTGTTGATCCAGCAGTTCCACCTGTGGCACCAACAAAGCCTGTTGATCCAATTGTTCCACCTGTGGCACCAACAAAGCCTGTTGATCCAATTGTTCCACCTGTGGCACCAACAAAGCCTGTTGATCCAATTGTTCCACCTGTAGAACCAACAAAGCCTGTTGATCCAACTGTTCCACCTGTAGAACCAACAAAGCCTGTTGATCCAATTGTTCCACCTGTAGAACCAACAAAGCCTGTTGATCCAATTGTTCCACCTGTGGCACCAGCAAAGCTTGTAGTTACTACAACTCCTCCAGTTGAATATGAAACAATTACAGAAGAAGTTACTGTTAAAAAAATGGTGGAACGCGAATACGAATCAGATGAAATTGAAATAAAAAAAACTACTTCGAAAAAGTCCGATTCGACTTCTGTGAAAGTACCAACACTCGTAACGAAGAAACTTGAAGTATCTCTTCAAGTAGGTTCTACTAATGGAACTCAGCTCTTTACTGAAAATGGAATTGGTTCTAACAACGTTGTCTTACTTGACACCGCTCCATTTATTCAAAGTGGTACAACACTCGTTCCTTTGCGTTTCATCGCTGACGGATTAGGAGTTCCAATTGTCTACGACAATAACACACAGGTCGCAACTTTGACCCTCAATGAAAAGACTGTGAAGCTCAGTGCAGGCTCAAAAACTGCAAAAATAGACGAACAAACCGTCAACCTTCCTGTTGCACCACAGATCGTTAATAATAGAATGATGGTTCCCCTTCGATTCATTGCAGAAAACTTAGGTGCACAAGTTGTGTGGGATGGATTCACTCAGAAAATCAACATCAACAAAGTTTCTACACACTCAAGATAAAAAACAAAAGGTCACTATGTTCATATAGCGACCTTTTGTTTTTTATCTTTTCAAATTCCCTTACGATTACTTTGATTTCTCAGGATTGGTAGCATCAAATACTTCAGCAATCCCTTGACTGCCAACTCCAATCATGGATTCAATTTTTTCAATGGTTCAATAAAAGTTATAATGGATACGTTCCTTTTCTTCATCGTAGCCCAATACACCAAGAAGCTTCATCACATTTTCTTCGACTTTCATGTATTGTTTAGGGAGCACGCTTACAATCTGTTTACTTTCTATATCCCGCTCTCGAATCCTTTTCAAACCATTTGATGGGAAGGGTTTTAAGCCCAGCTTAGCCATCATCCAAGCACAACTCAGGGTAACACATTTGATTTCTTCCCGATCCTTATAAATATCTTTCAAAGCAAACTTACATTCTCCAGATACATAGAAAAGAACCTCTTTTTGATCTCTGTGAAATGGTTCCACCACCTTAACAGAAGCGGGGAGATCATCAATTATTTCGTTCGCAAGCTCAGCAAAGGTTCCCTCATAGGCAATAAAATCAGGAGTGTGTCCTAATCCACCAATTTGTTCAAGCAAGTAGTCATCACTCCACGGTTCACTGGAAAGATGGTAATCATCTACAAGAACTGTTGTCAAAACACTCCTACCTTCTTCATTCAATTTACGAACCATGTCCATCATGATCGAGACACTTTTGATTTGTTCTTGACCGAATGGTTGATCCTTATAAATATGAGCAAATTCAATATGGATATCATTCATTTTCTCACCTATTGTTTTAATCGTTCTAAATGCCAATCAATAACATCGACCATAGACGCTTCCTCAGAAAATCCAAGATATTTCATGAGGACGATTAAACTTTCATCCATTTCCTTTAGCTTTCGTGGATGTTTTGTGTAGAAATCGCGATTAAACTCCCACATTTTAATCGAAAAATTGAGTTCTCTTCCCATAGGAACACTCGCTCTACTGATAGGCGAGACATAGGGCAGGACATAAGGTACTCGGACAACAGAGCCATTAGGCAAGGTTGTTACCAAACCACTGTGCTTCGCTCCGAACACAAAATCACGCATATCCACAATGTCAAAGAATTTTCTATCCTTATTTGAGTTATCCAGATGACTAAGAATGATGGTTTCTCTTACTTGAACTTCTGGAGGAAGCATTTCAAACATTTTGCGAATGGTATATCCAGATACCACATCATCTTCAATTAGCACATACTCTCCAGGAGGAAAAGAACAAACTTGTTGTTCAAGGCTTAGTGTATTTGGGCGATTCGTCAGACGCTTCGACTGAAATTGCATCGTTCCGAGTTCAAATAATCGAGAGATGTCAAAATTAACGTTTCCTCGGATAAATACGTCCAAACTAATCGTTTTCATCCCTATTTGCTCAATTAAGTCCTCTGCTTGCTTCTGCTGCTCCTCACATGAAATCACAGCAACGCTCATTTTCCCATCAAAAGACGAGATAAGGATATCTGACATACTTCGAACGGTTTCCTGCATGTCATCATCGCTTAATGGCAAAGCTCTTGAAAGGTCATTTCTTATGGCGAAGACATCTTCTTTAGACGTATCTTTTTCCTTATGCAACAAGTTGTAATACAAGTCTTGTATTTTCTCGTCAAGAAATTCCCTGTGACCACCCCTTGCTAATGTTGAAGAGATAGCAGTTTCAATATTACTTTGAGCAAACACTACATTTCTCGTCGCTTTCATTTCTGTTTTCATTGCCTCAAAATTACTCTCATAACCTGTTCGACTCACACACACAGCAATTCCATTTTTCACGAAAGCTCTTGCAAACGAAGCATTGTCGCCACCAAACACGTAACACACTTTAATCCCGTTTGGTGTAGGGATATGATGGTTCAGATAAGCTTCTAACCGAAAAATGACATCGGTAAAATTAATTGCATACCGATTGTAATACCCTTCCCACTTATCGAGGTACAACCACGAATTACCTTCAATAGCCGTTTCAACGAGATATGCTCGCTTTTCTATGTGTAACGCAGTTCTCCCCTGATCCTTTGTAGAAACATATTCATCATGAGATGGGGAAAGATACCCACCAACAACTTGATACCCCGCTTCTTCCATTGTGTATTTTGCGATATCCATCAAATGCAAATGACATTTATGAATAGGCGAAAACGATCCCGTTGTCAAAACAACAATATAGGGTTTCCCATTAGGCGGATGATTTGATATGCCATCTACGATTTTGTCAAAAGGTGTAGTTAAGAAATCAAGATTGTATATCGTTTTATCAGGATTAGAATCTACGAAGAATCCTGAGTGATACAATGCAGGCATAGATTGATAGTATCGATAAGTCTCAGCGTAATAGGGATCAAGAAGAACCTTCCATGCGAGTCTGATCTGCTCACACTGTTTTTGCTCCTCTGTAAGAGAGGCAGTAGCTATCTCAACCTCTTTCCCTGTAAACTCTCCGTTTAAGCCGAGATACTCCCATAGTGGAGTCGAATCTTTCTCAAAATGGAAAGGCTTCATCTTTAACGCACTCTCCTATACATAATATCCGTCCGAATGATTGTTTTCACTTGTTCTCCCTTCACGCGTTCACTATCATGAAGGATTCGATGATCAAAAATCAAAGCATCCCCTTTTTCGGGATTTACTTTATGAATAACCAATTCTTCTCCAGCTTCTTTCGTCCAATCATCGTAATTGCGATCAGATAAAGGAAGTTCTATCTGATCATCTTTGAGGAAACGGGTAGATCCGCTATCATGATTATCACTAAGATAAATAACAAGCGAACTCAAGCTTCGCACAGAATGATCTTGAATATAAGGGGCATCATAGTGTGGAATTAAGTGTTCATTCTTATTGTAACGAATGAATCGAAATGCGGGATTGATACCAATCGGTTCCCATTCATAGCTTCCATCCCAATCAGTCGGAGACAGATCGTTCATAATGCGAACTGAAGGAAAGGCAGTCTTCATTCGACTCCAGATTGCTTCCGCAAGATTTGGCTCATAACAAGTTAATCTCCATGAACCAATCTCATCGTTTTCATTGTAGTTTTTTAGGATTCCATCCTTTCCGACTGGAACCCAATTTAATGCATTAACTTGATTCGCAATAAGATTTACTTCATCTTCGGTAAGTAGCTTGCGGAAGTGAAAGGATAAATCCCCAATAGAAAGAAGTTTAGCAATGACAAACGGAGAATTTTTAGCAATCACACGAATTGTGCTTTTTTGCAAATCGAACTCATTCACGAATCCTTTATTTCCTTTCAACTATGCCACCTCCTTTTCATCAATATACTCCAAGCCATCTGCAATCCTACATTGTCCTAACTTAACTTCCCCTCCTAATGATGACAAATAGCTTTCCTTGTCCCACTTGACATAAACAAATAATCCACCCACACTTGTGCTTTCAACGGTTCCCTTTGCATCGATAGCGGTCGTAGAGCTTTGTTTAGACTTTACTCGATCTCCTTTTTCAAAAAGCGGCAGTTCTTGTTCCTCTCCATTGATACAGAATAAACCTGTTCCTTTCATATGAATAACCCTCCATTTATCAAACTGGTAGTTAATATCCATCTATGCACTTTGAACAACTGGGACTTCATTCATAATTGTTGTACACCCATCCACCCTTTACTTTTCCTTCAATTACATCCAGATGAACGGCAGGAGATGCTCCCAGGTACTTATGTTTGTTATAGTTATGAAGATCATCCACGTTCTTTTTTAAAACAATAAACTGTTCTGCCGCATCCTTCGATAAGCTTTGATAAAACTCGTACTGTTGGAGACGATTCATGTTTAGATACTGGAGATATAATTCTACGAAATCATAAGGAGCGCCAAAGACCTCCTCGTCGGATCGGTTATCATACATATCTCCTGTTGGGATTGCCTTAATGATGCTTTGAGGAACACCAAGATATTTAGCAACCTGATAGGTTTCACTTTTGTGTAGATCAGAAATCATCTGAATATCAACCATGCCATCGGAAGCTTTACCAAAATACCCAAGATAGGCACCTTCATCTCGATTCGTAGTCCCGCAAACGATAGGTCGGAATCCCTGTTCGCTAAGAAGGCTTGTAACGTAGTAATAGGTTGGTGTTCGAAGATAAGACACTAATTGACCTGCCGCCCAAGCCTGACCGTGTACCCCCATTCTTTCATCAACCGTTTCTTTCAGTAGTCGATGAATAGGTGAGATATCAATTTCTGTTAGGGACTCTCCCCCAAACTCCTCAATAAGCTCTTCCGCTTTTTTTCTTGCCTCTTCCTGGTTCGTAGCACCCTCCGATTTATATACAGGTAAAAAAATCGGAACAATTTTTTTAATTGGTGAATCCTTTACCTGTTTAGCTTTCGAAGCAATCGCATATGTAACAGCAGAATCTATTCCTCCGCTAATGGCAATCACGCAAGCAGTTAAACTATAATGCCTCATGTATTGAGTGAGTTTCTCAATTTTTGCATCAATATAATCACTTGGTTTAAATCCTCTGACATTTCTATACTCTCCAACAGCTTTCTTCAACTCGGTATGAAGATTAAAGATCTTGTCATCTGCAAAGAAATTCATTTTACAGTCAACTCCCTTTATTTTATTGTCTATAGTTAATGTTTATTTAATTAATTTACCACCTTCATTTGAAAAAGTCTATCTTTCTTCATGTGCATTTCAAAGAAAAGAGAGCACATCCTTCAACGGACATGCTCCCTTCCTTCTTGTTATTGTCTTCTTTTTCATGGAGTTTTCTCAAGATCGCGTTCCAATCTCGCTTCTTTGAAACCTTTGTGATTTTTCTCGTACCAAACAAAATAGAACACTCTTGGGTTCGGGGTAAAATTACAATCCGTATCAATCCCCCAAAATTGATCAAAAATCTCTCCCGCTTCAAAAGCATGTTCTGTCTTATACCAAACTTGATACTCACACCATTCTTTAATGTATTGAGCTGAATAGCTCTCCGAGGAATTAATAATCGTATACTGTACTCCCGTTTCTTCCACCTTGTTTCCACTCTCATGACCTTCGTTTTGCTTTGCGTCAGTCATTGTGTTCGATGGAGGGTTATTTCTTTTTTCTTGCCATTCATCAAAACCAAACTCCTTTTTAAATTGCTCTAATGCTTGAAGATCAAAAAACATCGGCTTAAATAAAGCCATCGGATAATTTTCTTCGATGTACACAAGCGCCTTTTCTCTTACTGAATGCCAAGTCGTTTGTAGATCAGGGTACGCATTAGCAGGTTCGCCCCATCGATTTTCCATGGTACCAAATGCAAATGATTGATCATTTACAATTACATACATAATAATTCTTGCATCTTGCGCAGGCATGCTCCGTTTAGTCAGCTCATTGATCATGAAATCATAAATCGTCATTTATAATATCCTCCCTAAAAAAACAAACAATTGTTTGCCTGAATATGAAAATTACCATATTATAGTCCATTACAATTTCCTTCATTAATTTAACCAGATATTTTTAAATAGATAAATCGATTCTTTATGGTTTATTTCCAAACTGCATAAGATCAATAGATACTTAAAAAACAGGTGTTTGAACAAACTTTTTAGAAAGGATGGATGTTTATATGAGCATGTTAGCGAGAAGCATTTCAAATCATATTGTTGTTTCTGCCGAACCTTTTTTGGTAAAGAAAGAAGAGTGTAAGGTTGAGGTTATTATGCAAATAGGTTTTACATTTGAAGAATTTCAGGCGGCTGCGATGCTTATTGAAAACCTTCGTCCACAATATGGAAATACCAAACCAAGAGTTTTTTTTAAGGAAGAAACAAAAGTCTATCATCGAAAAAAATACAAAGATGTGAAGTATTACGACACTTTTTTCTTTGTTGGTGATGAAAGTAAGGCTCTTTGTTATTCCCCAACAGGACGAACAGGTTATTTTGTACAGTGGGATTTTCCTTGGAGAATCGTTGAAAAAATTGTTCTGGCTCACGATAAAGAACCTTCGAAAATTCAAATGAGGGATGAAAAGAAAGAAAAGTTGTATAAACGCATTATGAATACTCGATTTGATGAACAGACCTGGAGCAACTTGAAGTCAGAAAGCTTTTGCGAATCAAATCACAGGTTCTATTACATCAAAAAGGTTTTTGATGAGTACACGCTGAATCAAATTCAAAAAGCTTTTCAAGAAAAGAAGGAGTTTTGCTTTACAAAGGATGATAGCTGGCGAAATAAACATACGAAACGCCATTATAAAGTGTCGGGGAAAATGTGCGATGACGGTGTTTACCGTGCGTGGTTTAGTTCTGAATATATTGGCTATGCAAATGGAGATTATTATTTGCTACTGAATCCATCAGTGGCTGTCTTTTACAAAAAAGATTAAGAAAGGATGGGTTGCGTGATGTCAATATCGTTTCAATTATTGCCTACGAAAAAAGAACATGATAATAATGAGCATTGGACTTACAGAACCCAACATGGACATATAACCGCTATGTATAAAATTGAACGGAGCATTCATCAGCTCAATACTTGATGGATACTTATGGATTGAATGTCCAAGAAGCCTATCAAAACGTAATGGAAATACCAAGGTAACTTACAAGAAAGGTATTCCTTCTCTTGAAATAACTCGCCTTCTAATTATTGAAGATTGGAGCATCTTACATGAAACGAGTGCTTAAAGCTTTATTAACCATTTTGTTATTTGCTTCTGTATTACCGCACGAGCTTGGTCATTTTTGGATGAGAAAGTTATGTAAAATGTCTGCTGATGCTTTGGTGATCGGAGATCCATATAAACCACCGCTATTTACATGGGGATGGTTTCGAATTGGAGAACCAAGTTTTCGATATGAGGGAATGGTAATTTCGTATACAAAGAATAGTCCTACTCTACCAAAATGGAAGCCGATAGCCGTTTTATTTGCGGGACCCAGCATGGATATTCTTGCAGCGTACTCCGTCATTTTGATATCCCCATTCATTTTACCTGCATTTTGGTATGCATTCCTGATTATTCTGATCCTCAAGTTCAACTTCTCTGCATTATGGAATATGTTTTTGATAAGGAAGAAAATACCCAATAGTGATGAGTGGTCAGAACACGATGGATATAAAATTTGGAACACAAGTAAACCAGGTTGGTTCGTTTGCCTATTATTGATTGTAGTATCCATCGCATACATCTCTTATGAAATGCTCTTTTTGTTCTATGAATTACTTTTATACTTCCATCTTGTTTAGGAGGAAACATTATAAAAAGAGAAGGTGATGAGCCTTGAAAATGGATCGGATTTCCATTCATACGCAAGGAGAATGGTTGGTTTATAAGAAAGAGGATTGGTTCGTTATTTACTACGGAGAAAATGATGAAGATGTACAGATTTACCCTTCGGCTTACTACACCAAAAAGTTCGGAAGCAGGGAACTTCCCAGAGCCTTGCAGCAAGAATTAGAGCAAATCGGGATACACTTTGATGAATATGTAGGAGAATACTACTATTCCAGAATTGATGGTATCTCAATTTCAGATAAAATGAAGAAAAAAATCGAAAACATTCTTCTCAATTTCACGCAAGTTAACTCATGAAAAAAGTTTAGGGAAAGACATCTGCAAACGTAGATGTCTTATTTCTTTTCATGATATATGCATAATCTATATGTATATCATGCGTAATCACTTATGAAGAGTTTCTCCAAATCCTAAACTTGATAATTTTAACAAGCTGCAAAAAATGTTTGATATAATAACAGAAACTTATGTTCGAGGGCGGTGCATTGTTAATGACAGTAAAACAATGGATTCGTTTATTCCTTTCTAACTTGAAGCACCTAAATAAATCACCAAACACCATACGTACATATGGATATGACCTGGAGCAATTTTTGTTGTACATAAGGAATAATAAGCTTTCCTTTAGGATGGACACGCATTCTTTTAAGAAAACCTGTATTCGATATTTCGAGTCATTGCACACTTTTTATGATGAAGATCAACAAAAAGAAAGGGAATATGATGAAGCATCTATTAATCGTAAGCGATCTTGTATACGAAGCTTTGTTCGGTTTCTATTCACAAGTAAATATATTTCAGAAGATTTTTCGGATTTAATCGAATTCACAAGAAAAAGTCTTTCCCCTCCTCATTGCTTATTGAATCAAATAGAAATCCAGACACTCACTCACATTCACGACCAACGCATACGTCATGGGAAGACGGAAGATTTGCGATTTATGCATCGAAGAAACAAATTGGCGTTCCTCACTCTTCTATACACAGGTATCAAAGTATGGGAAGTCCTCCTATTAAAATGGTCAAACATCCATTTTGAGAAGAACCAAATAGTCGTACCGAAGAGAAAAGGATTAGATACGCGGATTGTTCATCTTTCTCCTTTGCTGGCTTTGGAGTTCCGCATGTACTTGGATCATATGAAGAAGCTTGAACATTTTGATGATTCGTTTTTACTCGGCTACATCTTCTTTGGTACTGGGAAGACACCTACCTATGCGATTAATCCGAAGACAATTGAAAGAATGATCGATTCTATCGTAAGTGAAGCATGCATTACACATAAAAACATTACTTCACAATCTTTGCGACACACAATGGCGCATCACCACCTCCAGCTAAATAAAGGACTAAAAGAATTAACCCCACTGCTTGGATATAGCCGTAATTCAGTTACAAAACATATGTATCTTCGACCAGCTTCACAAAAGAAACAATTCGGCAAACATTCGTGAAACCTAATGCAATTGAATTCTTTCGTTATAAATGTAATAAACCAAAAGAGCAGGGTGAACAATCGTTCCCCTGCCTTTTGTACTGCTATGCGATTTCTTTCGGATTCAAAATCATGATCATGTTCTTTCCTTCGAATGCAGGTTGACGCTCCAAGGAGCTAAATTCGCCAACTTCCTGAGCTAATCGATCCAAAATTCTACGTCCATTTTCAGTATGCATAATCTCTCTTCCACGAAAACGAACAGCAACTTTCACCTTATTGCCATTTTGAAGAAACCTCTTTATATTGCGTGACTTTGTTTGATAGTCATGCTCGTCTGTATTTGGAGTAAATCGAATCTCTTTCAATTCAACTACCTTTTGATTCTTACGAGCCTCTTTTGCTTTCTTCTTGTTTTCAAATAAGAACTTCCCATAATCCATAATACGGCAAACAGGGGGCGTTGAAGTTGGAGCCACATTAACAAGGTCAAGGTTTTCTTCCTCCGCGATCATCAATGCTTCTTTGAGCGGCTTAATACCAAGTTGCTCTCCTTCTGAACTGATAAGACGCACTTCTTTTGCACGAATGTCACTGTTAATCTGATGATCCACTACGAATCCTCTCCTATTTTCTCAATTTTATTATTCAACATTATATACATCCTACTCTCCGTCTAATCAGTATGAATCTTCCTTTGTTTAAGAGCATTTCTGATCAAACAACTTCCGTATTGCCTATAGTCAATATTGTATAGTACAATGACTATACTTTACAAGTGAGATTGCAGAAAAGAGGGATAGAAAGTGAAAGAATTCTGGAAAAAAACAAAGGAATGGGCTAAAAATAATCAAAAAACATTAGCATTCTTAATAATGTTGACGATCATGTTCCTCCCATTCTTTTTTCAGCTTGCACAAGGCCCGGAATCGGAAAAGATAGAATACACCGGATTTACTAAAATGATTGGTGAAGCTAAGGTGAAAAGTGTTAAAATCGATCTTTCTTCTCCTACATTTACATTTATGGATAAGGAAGGAAAGGAATACAAAACAGATAATCCAAAACGATCAAATTTTAAAGATGAATTATTGACAAAAGGGATTGATGTAAACGAGATCGATCCAAGAGATGCACGAGCGACTCAAGATACGATGCGTAGTATTTTGAATATTGTTATGTGGACTGTGGTCTTCTTTGTTGCTATGCATTTTATCCAGAAAAGGATGGGGCATTCCAACGCTCAACAATTTGAGGTCACGGAAGAAGACAAGTCCAAATCTAAATCGAAGTCATCTTCGAAAGCAAAAACCACATTTTCTCAAATAGCAGGAAATGAAGAAGCAAAAGAAGATATGCAATTCCTTGTTGACTTCCTAAAAAACCCTAAAAAATATGCATCAATGGGTGCTAAATTGCCTAAAGGTGTTATTTTCTATGGTTCACCTGGTACGGGTAAGACGTTGTTCGCCAGAGCAATTGCAGGTGAAGCGGGAGTCCCCTTCTTCTCAGTTAGTGGTTCTGACTTTGTAGAAATGTATGCAGGACTTGGAGCGAAGCGAGTTCGCGACTTATTTGCAACTGCACGTAAGAAAGCCCCTTCCATCATCTTTATTGACGAAATTGATGCCATTGGTGGAAGTCGAGATCGTGAGTCTCATTCCGAACAGCGCCAAACATTGAATGCTATTCTAAAAGAAATGGACGGCTTCGATTCCAATCAAGGGATCATTGTTATTGGAGCGACAAATCGTCTGAGTGATTTAGACTCTGCTTTTATTCGTCCTGGTCGATTTGATAAGCATATTGCCATTGATTTACCTGACCAGAAAAGCCGTTTTGATATCTTGAAATTGCATTCTCGAAACAAGCCATTGTCTGAAGATGTAAATCTTGAGGAGCTTTCCAAAATGACTGTTGGCTTATCAGGAGCTTTTCTTGAATCCATCATGAATGAAGCGGCGATTTTGGCGACAACTCGTAATCAAAGCAAAATTTCGAAATACGATATTGATGATGCGTACTATAAGGTTGTGATGAAAGGTCATAAGAAAAAAGGCGGAGATACGCGGGAAGATGATGAGATTCGTTTGGTTGCATGGCATGAAGCAGGTCATGCCCTCGTAGCAAAACTCTTAACCGACTTGGAAGTTCCAAAAGTGACAATTGTTCCTTCTACATCTGGAGCAGGTGGGGTTGCTTTTATTATCCCGAAAAAGATGGGATTATACAGTAAAGAAGAGCTGTTAAATGACATCAAAATCTCATACGCAGGTCGAGCCGCTGAATATTTGCTTCTTGGAAGTGAAATGAAGGTTACAACTGGTGCATCATCAGATATCGAAAATGCTACGAATAAGATCAAATTAATGATCTCTCAAGTGGGTATGAGCGATAGATTTGGAATGCTTAACCTGAAACAAATCAAGTCCGACGATAATGCTATTCTCGAAGAAGCAACGGAAATGTCAAAGAAACTATATACGGAAACCGTTGAATTACTGGAGAAACACAAGCATTGCCTTCAAGCGATTGCAGAAGAGCTAATCTTAAAAGAAAGCTTGAACGAAGAAGAATTGATGACAATTATCAACCAGCACATGAACGTGGAAGAGAAAAAGGCATCTTAACGCCTTCTCTTCCCTTCTTTTTGCACATCACACGATAGAAGGGAGTGACATTCAATGATGAAACAAATTGAAGCCTTAATTAAACTCGTTCAGTTTGACATAAAACAAACGATTCTTGCTGTCGTATTACTTCTGTCAGCTTGGATCATCCAGCGCTATTTAGTAAAACCAATGTTTCAAAAAATCATTCAATTCCTGAACAAGAAAGATTCTCATTTTCACGTTCATATCTATGAATGTTATGAAAAGGCTATGCGACACGCTATTATAGTAGCGATGTTCTTTGTCTCCCTTTTTATCTGTTTAGGAATCCCGCTTCAACATGAATTCTTAAATAACATCCTTGCTTCCATTTTAATTTTTTATGGGTTTTTAGGTTTGTACCGCTTGCTTGATTTTTACGCAAAACACCCTTCTGAATTAAATTTAGCCAGAAAAGTAAATTCTGAAAGCGTCCTTCTCCCCCTCTTTTGTCGATACTCGAAATACGGATTCATGGCAATAGCATTTGTTTTCATTAGCTATCAATGGGGTTTTAATCTAACAGGGCTAATTGCTGGTCTTGGAATCGGAGGGATTGCTCTTGCCTTGGGGATGAAAGACGTACTATCTAATATGTTTGGTGGTATGGCAGTTGCCTTAGATCGTCCGTTTTCCAGAGGTGACTGGATCTCTACACAAGACAGAAAAATTGAAGGTTTGGTGGAAGAAATCAATTTCCGTAGTACAAAAATCTTAACCTTCGATAAAGCTATTCTCTATGTCCCGAATACTGTACTTGCTAATCAGCCCATCATCAACTGGACACGCCGAGAAGTGAGACGAGTCAAATTTCAATTAGCTATTGAACCTGCAACTCCTGAAAGCCATATACGACGAGCGATCTTCCGAATTACACAAGTTCTAACCGAACATGCTGGCGTTAGAGATGATGGAATCAATGTATTTATTGATGAAATAACAGAGGCAGGACTCATGCTGAAAGTTATTTACTTTACGAATACAGCAGAGTTTTCGGAAGCGATGACTATCAAACAAGAAATAAACTTCACTATTCACCGCATTCTAAAAGAAGAAAAAGTAATGCTTACCCCTGTTATTCAGCAAATGCAGTGGAAACGAGTTGTCTAACAAACCGGATAAAAAACAGTTTATGGAACCATCTGATAAAGATGGTTCCGTTTATTGTTTATAGTCAATGAATACCTTATAATGACAATAGATGATGTTGTTATACAGACCACCTCCTCTTCCTTTTTGTTCTTATAATTCAAGAGAAAATCCGTACAATATTATAATTTTAAACAAGACAGGTGCTTTTATTTTAAGTTTTTTAGTAGGTATATTTTAAAAAGGAGAGATTTACATGGCAAAAGCTAAATTTTATGCAATCAAGAATGGTGTAAACCCAAAAACAGGAAGTCTTGTTAGAAACCAAATTTGTAAAACCTGGGCAGAAGCAGAACCTCTCATTAGGGGTGTGAAAGATGCGGAATACAAAAGCTTTGGTTCATGGGATGAAGCTCAAAACTATTTAAAAGGCAATAGTGTTTCGGCAGGTAAAACCAAAAAGCTTTACGCGATCAAATATGGTCAAGATCCTGTAACGAAAAAATCGATTGGTGGAATCATTCTGTCTTCGTGGGCAGAAGCGGAGCCTATTATCAAAGGTGTAAAAGGAGCTGAATATAAAAGCTTTACGAATCGCCCAGAGGCAGAAGCCTATCTTCAAGGGGAAAGCAGCTCAGTGGCTGTTAATCTTGAGATGCAACCTGACGTACTCTACTGCTATGTGGACGGTAGCTTTAACAAGGACATCCCAAACTACTCCTTCGGGCTTTGTTGTGTGTTGAACCAAAAAGTCATCCACACGGACAACGGAATTGGAAAAAATCCTGATGCCATTGAAATGCAACAAGTCGGCGGAGAACTTCTTGGAGCCATTACTGCTCTACTATATGCAAAGAGCCATTCTCTAAACAAAGTCGTCATCCTCCACGACTATAATGGTGTGGCGAATCATGCAACTGGTACTTGGAAGAGAGTCAATGATTTCTCGAAAACATACTACGACTGGATGCAAAACTTTTTCAAAAATAATCCCGGAATGACTGTGAACTTTATGAAAGTTACTGCTCATGCAGGAAATGACTTTAATGAAATTGCTGATGGATTGGCTAAATTAGCAGTTGGCATTAAGCCCGACCCTATCTTCTATCGGATGCTTGAAAAACACGCGGTTACCATTGAAGAGTAGAACGGCGAGCAGAGGAGTTGAAAGGAGAATTTTAATGAATCCAAAGGTCTTAGAAAGACTAAACAAATATAAGCATGACATAATGGCAATGAGTATCGAAAACTTATCATCTAAAGGTACTTGTCAACAGTTCTATTTAAATTATGCATTTGGTAATTTACTCTCTCTTTTAAATCAACCAGTTAAAGCAAAGGACGATAATCATCAATTATTTCTGGTTCGCTTTCAAGAAGGAACAAGAATACATTCTAACTTTCTCAAAGGCATTACAGCTATTAGATGGATGTCTTCGCCCTTTATTCCAGTCATTGGTCTTGAATTATCAGTAGAAGAATCCTATTCAATTTTAGAAAAAATAAAGATTGTAGACGGTTATCTAAAATCCCAGCAGACACAGTTGTTCCACCCCTATTCATTTTTGGAAATTTAGATATGTGTTGGATCAAATGAAATGGAGTGATTGACAAATGTCTTGGACAAAAAAGAGAACTCTCCAAGAAATTAAAAATGCACAAATGAGAATTCAACAGCTGGAAGATGCGAAACTTCTATTAAACGAAAAGATACATGCAGAAGCGTTCTCTGCCATTAATCAGCGGATATCTCATTGGAAAGAAGCAATTGAAATCTGGAGAAAGAAACACAAAGGGTTACCTACTGAAAATGAAAATGGGTACTGCAAAGAATAAGTGAAGGAGTGAACTACTATGGAACTAATGCCTTTTAGAGATAACGGGAACGGAGCGATACTCTCTTTTGTAGGAAAGAAAAGTCTATTTACATCTAAAGAAGAGTTTGTTGAAAATGTGCTATCTGAATTTGAGGATGACTTTTCCGATCTTGATCCTGAGTGTTTACCGACAATAGATGATGTCAAGGAATCGCATTGCAGATTTTACCCAATCTTGCCAGAAGGTTTTGATATTCAAAGCGGCTATACATTCTGCGAGCCAGGAAAAGGTGCCTTTGGAGTGTACTACATTGATTTTTCTTAATAGGAGTTGATCTCATGACATTCAGCTTTGCGAAGTTTAATGATCCTGAATATCGTGCAGAAATGAAAAAAAAACAAGCTGAGAAAGATGCACGACAAAAACAAATGGAGGATTGGCGTAAAAGAACTGTTGGCGCTACTGGACACCGCTCAGACAAAATGGGAGGATTTCATAACGCTCTTGGGGGCTACAATCGCAATCACCCACTCGTTATCCAAGCGAAGCAACACACTCTCGCTGTTTTGGAGAAATTGATCATCGAAGAAGGAATGACTCGATTTGTATCAGGTGGGGCGTTAGGTTACGATACACTTTTCTTTTGGTGTGTAAATCATCTCAAGAAAAAGTATCCCCACATAGAAAATGTAGTTGCTATCCCTTTTTTGAATCAATGGATTGCTTGGATAGATACATTGCCCATTGCTGTTGAGTGGTATCACACAATGATAAAAACGGCTGATCATGTGATTGATGTTGCACGACATTCTGATTATGCAACTAATCAGGATCGTGGTCAAAAACCGATTCACCTGGACTACTATAGCAAAGAGAAAATGAATAAGCGAAACGAATTTATGGTAGACCAGAGTTGTTACTTACTCGCTTATTACGATGGCTCCCCTCGTGGAACAGGACAATGCATTCGCTATGCTCAGCGAAATTATACAAATCGACCACGTATTATTCGAATGGATCCTCGATTTGGATGCGAGCCAAAGTATTGTTAATGATTCTATCCTCTTCTCTTTTCTTGATATACTTAAATTAAATAATAAATAGGAGCGGTGGAACAATGGATAATCTATTCACAGCAGGTATTACAGTCTTCTATGGATACGCTGGAACCAATAAAGGTGTTGAACGATATGGTTGGGCAGCTACACTTGATTGGCAAGGTAAAGAAACATTTGATTCAACGATGCTACAAGGGACAATCGAAACTCGATACTTCACAGATACATTAGAAGAAGCAATAGATTCCATTTTTAAATTAACTCAGAAATGGAGTATAAAACCATTTCCAATGATGAACATGTTTCTCTTCTACAAAGGTGACGGGAATGACAGCGATTTTCCCCCACCTAAAAACTATAGAGAAATGCTACGAATCGAAGCTGAAAAACGTGGATGGGATACGTATAAAGAAGATTCATCTAATAAGAAACTCAATTAAAGAAGTCCGTCGTTTGACGGGCCTTTTCTATTTCGAGTAGAGTTATAACCATTCTTCCTTGTAACTAAAATATATGAAATACAAAAACAAGGAGGATTCTAATGAACACACGTCACGCCATTCAACAGAAAATACTATCCGCTTTTGCGATCTCATTGATTTTCGCAGCAATTGGAACATTCATTGGTCAATTTGTACCTGACTCTCTGTTTATTCCTCTGGTTATTTTTGAGTTAGTCATACTCATCTTCGCTTTATTCTTTCGAAAGAAAAAAGGTCAAATCGGGTATCCGTTTCTCTACTTCTTTACATTTTTAACCGGGGTTACTTCGTATCCACTCATAGCTCATTATACCAATCAAATTGGCGGAATCATGGTTGGAGTTGCCTTTTTAACAACAGCCATCGTATTTACTGCATTAGCAGTGTATGGATCAATTTCACAAAAAGATTTTTCCTACTTAGGTGGCATTCTCTTTGCAGCTTTAATTGCCCTTATCATTCTGAGCATCTTAAATCTTTTCTTCCCTTTAGGGAGCGCAGGCATATGGGTAATGACGATTGCGGGAATCTTAATTTTTTCTGGGTTTGTTATGTATGACTTTAATATGATGAAACAACAGCCTCTTACCGAAGAAGATGTTCCGTTAATGGCCTTGAATCTTTATTTGGATTTCCTCAACCTGTTCATTAACATCCTTCGCTTCTTTGGACTCATATCAAAAGATTAGTTGTCGTGTCAAAATAGAAAAGGCTCCCTTATGGGAGTCTTTTTAGCTTTCTTGAATCTTCAATTTTTGTCTTGTCACTAACTGAAATAACCATATCATTTCCTCAACTGATTCATAGCTGCATACCTGATTGGAAATCATGCAAGCTGAGCCTGATGGTTTCTTGTCTTTTCTGTATATGCTAACAATTGGAACCCCCATCATTTGTGCCCAGGCAAGCTCTATTCCTAAACCAGTAGCGGGATACGAGATCTCTGCGATAAAAAAGTCGCATCCCTCTGTAAACAATGTTTTTGAATCAAAAGGATTCGAATCAAATTCATGTGGAAAGATGATCGTGTGTTTCGTATTAATGTTTGATTTTCTAATCGGAATATACAATTCCTTATGATAATCAAAGGAATTTGAATGACCGACATAGATTTTCATACTATCCCACTCCTATTCCATTATTCCAAGAACCACCCACTTCTTTTTTCTCATGGTTCGTTGAAAAAAACGAAGATTCATAGTATAATCAGACCATACAATTTCTTTGTTTTGTGGAATTTCAATTCTAACAACCAATTGAATCTTCTTTTCTAAAGGGATCGGTGAGTCATGTTGACTTGCCCTCCCTTCTTTTTATGTCTGTTCCAAATCATTACTCTACCGCGTTTTTATTTCTACTCTAATTAGTTTTTGAATCATCTGTATCTGGAGTAGGGTCAATATCTCGATAAATGTAATTTCGAATGACTTCTTTCATTTTCGTCATATCAACATCCATCACCCATCCTCCGCTACGATTTCTACCTGATTTCCATGTTCCATCGAGTGGAAATCTTTCTTGTTCTATTTGCATATCCCCCTCTTTAAAGTACTTATAGGCAAGAGAAAGAATGTCTGATCGTTCAAGAGTAGTCTCTACATAAGGTGTAACCTCTAATAAAAGGGACGGTACGGCAGACACCCCCTGCTCTTTCGCTTTATTAATCATCGCCATTAAAACAGTTCGTTGTCGTTCAGTTCTTTCAAAATCTCCGTTGCCGACATAACGAATTCGAGCATAGGAAACAGCCTGCATTCCATTCAGTGTTTGGAACCCACTGGATTTAAGGTATGTTGGTTTTTTATTTTGAATCCGACTTGTTTCATTCATATATTCATTTACTAATTTAATCTCTTTTTCCTTCACATTGATGGGAACTCCTCCAATCGAATCAATAATTTTTTCAAGTGTGAAGAAATCAACAGCTATATAGTCCCGAATATCCGTACCAAAGTTTTGATTAATCGTTTTTATTGCAAGCTTTGCACCACCATAGGCATAAGCATGATTCAATTTTGAAGTTCCATGTCCCTCGATAGGAACATCCATATCCCTCATTAACGATGTCAGTTTGATTTTGTTGTGTTGAAAGTCAATGGTCAGTATCATTATCGAATCAGATCGAGCAACTTCTTTTGAACTCCGACGATCCAGTCCAAAAAGTGCAATGTTTACAATTTTCCCGTTCCATTTGTTTGTCTCATCATTTACTTGTTCTTCTTTCGTTGGTGTTGGCTTTGTTTCCTCAATTGGGTTTCTCTGATCTTCGATTCCCAGAGCCTCATCCGAACGATCCAGGGAAACATGTTGAAAGGCAGTTAATTTGTTGATTGCATAACAACCAGCAAAAATACTTGCAAGCAATAGTACAACAACTACAATCCAAATTCTCTCTTTTCGACGTTTATTATTTTTTTGTTTGATCAATTCCTTCATACTTAAATTCCTTCTTTTTGTATTGTTTATAGTCTATATAATACCATTTTTGCACATTAGTCAATAAGGACAATAAAAAACTGGCTTACCCTTTTGAGCAAGCCAGAATGCCTATTCCTCAATAAATTCGTCATTTTCGAGTTCTTTGATTACCTCATCAACAGAACGATATTCGACGGTATCACTAAAATGAGGCAAATGATTCTTAGGATCAACGGATCGAATTCCGTCTTCTTGTTCCTCCATTTGTCCCTCCCGCGCAACATCAAACAAAATATGAGCAAGATATTGCTCGGCTGATTGCACTTCTAAATCCTCATCCTTAACCATTGCCGATACAATTTGTTCTCGTGTTGCAAACTGCAATCCATATTGATGATGAAATCTGCGATCTACAGAGTACGAAACATTCCACATATATTGCTCTGCTTTTTCATGCTCTTTCACATATTGAACATGAATCGTCATGTTATTTTGATTTTCTATTGGGGCTACATTTCGAATTTCCTCCCACAGTAATTTATAGAAACCATCCATCACTCTTTGACATTCTTTTGGATATAAATTCATGATCGATTCATGTACATATTGATATTCCATTCGTTCCAACAAATCTTTGATTATCACCCTTTAACCCTCCTCTTTATCCTCAAAATAAATGTTTCTTTATTGTAGTCGGATTGTCCTAAAAATATATTCCTATTCATACGGCATAGAACGAGAAATCAGACGAATCCTGATTGACTATAATAAACAATCATTTAAAAAGGAAAAATATAAAGGAGTGGGTTACATGTTAGACGGAACAGTGAAAAGAAATATTAAGATTGGAATGTTGGTTGATATCGTGCTAAAAAAGGATCAACCTACTGGAAAACTCACAAGGGGCTATGTAAAACGAATCCTAACAAATTCGCCTCAACATCATAGGGGCATAAAAGTGGAATTAACCAGCGGGGACATCGGGAGAACTCAGCGGATAGTAACGCGGGATGAAATAAAGCTTGAAAACTTCAAGTTTTATAACACCTTTTTCTTTCTCAAAAAGATATACTCCATTTGGGATTCGGCAAAGAAGCATTATCTGATCGTCGATCATTACAATGCTTCCAATCAATCCACAGAAAAAGTTTCTTTTCTATTTGACACTGCGGAAGATGCTCAGCATTTTATCAAAGGAACAAAATACGACTCCAAAGATTACTTTATTAGAGAAATCAATCGAAATAAACCAATTGCTGACAATTTCTCTATGATCGGAACAGAATTTATCCGTATAAATGTAGAGCGTAAATTGTCTCTTGATAAATTGCGTGAACGAGAATCCTATTTTAAAAATATGCGATAAGAAACGTGCCAAAGTTGCGCTTTGTATTTCTACAATGATCTGCATATGATAGATAAATTCATTAAGAATTTGGTGGCATACGCCATATTAAGAGGAGGAATTGTTGATGGGTAGTATAAGTCGAGAGAAAGCGATTTTTGATTTTATCAAGACATTTGGAGAGAAATTCAATAAACACTATGCAAAATTGGTTGGTCTTCACATTAAGGAACTAAAAGAAGTTCAAGTCAATTATTACGTGAAGGGAACGGTTCGCCTTTCTGACAACAGCGAGTACCCTGTTCACTACCGATGGTCTGGTGAAGATGAAGATCGCCAAGGAAAAGAGCTGGATAAACATTTCACACCTATTGCAGAATACTATCAAGAACATTTGCTGGGTAAGGAGATTCTTTCAGCACGACTTGGTTATGCAGATCGTGATGATGAAGCATACATCTTGCTTTTCGTTAACGAGGATACGGATGTATACATGGCAATTCCAGTAGGTTTTGATCCCGAACAAATGGAAATCAGCGGATTAGCAGAAGAGTTGATTCGCAACGATGAGTTTGAATTATTCGTTGACAATCGATAATTCAAAACAAGAAAAGAGGCTATCGATGATAAGCCTCTTTTTTATACATATCTCTTCAATTAACACGCATATACTTGAAAATAGGTATATCTACACTCTTACTTGGAGATGAATGTAGTACATGCATCTCCGTTGCCTACAGATCCACTAAATCTTGAGAACTGTAATCAGAAAATTTAGCGGTTTTTTCTAATCAAGTTAACAACACAACAACATTTGATGGTATAATGTGTGGCAGGAGCGTGGTGTCAAGTGAGGGATTTTCCCCCATCAAATAGTCAACGAGACAGCTTACTGAGAGTTGTCGAACAGACATTCTCTCCCCTCCCAACCAGTCGAATTAGTTTACTTGAAAACGCCATTAAAATTGATGTGCCAGAGTTACCCTACATATTTTACATTAAATGTTGTGAGATGATTGGGTGGAGTGTTTTCTTATCACCAAAAACCTTTGATTTGCCAGAAAACACTGCAACTACTCATCTTTATGAGAAACTTCAAATTTACTTAGATCAACTAAACTTTTTGGAATTCGATTTTTTTGGTAAAGAGAAAGAATTAATCTGTTCTCGTTTAAAAACAGTAGAGTCATTCGTACAAGAAATGATGATAAACTCTGCGGAAGTCATTAATCGTGTACAGCACAAAGAACCTGGTGTTTTACAACTATTTTTAAACATTCCAGATTTGTTTTTCAAGCAACCATCTATTGAAATTGGTTATTCACGTATTATGAATCGGTGGTATATGGATTTATCTCGTACAAAAGGGATTGAACTAACCAGGCTATATCAAATTCTCCCTGGACTTCACGAGAAAATTTCCCGAAGTTTAATCGAGTGGAATTTATCATTTCTCCCCAAGGCACTATCGTAATTTATAGAAATTGCCATTGCAGAATATATGTATATATTTTAAACTGAGTGAACATAGATAGCATCTATGAACGCATCCTTTATAGTGTTCACCTTTATATATACACGTTATCCAATAAAAGGAGGCAATAAAATGAAAGTTACAACCAGCAAAATTAAAGTAGAAAAGGTATTAAAAGATCAGAAAACCAAAAAACTGAGTTTCGACATGAAGATTCAACGCAGTGAGGATATTTGGGACAAGAAGCGACGCTCCAAAATGATTCACAGTATGATGATTAAATGGCCGACAAACTCGATCTTTGCAGCTAAAGAAGGCAACGTGCTGAATATCATTGACGGAAAGCAAAGACTTACTACCGCACTTGCGTTTATTTCTGACAAATTTGTTTTGGACAAATCCACTCCGCCTATTGATGATCTTGATCTTCAAGGCAAAAAGTTTTCCGAACTCCCAGAGGAACTCCAAAAAAATATCCTTGAATATGAATTTGATCTCACTACCGTTCAAGAAGCCACAGCTGAGGAGCTGGAAGAATTCTTTTTCCGCTTGAATAACGGTATGCCATTGCGTCAAATTGAAACAACCAGAGCAATTCTTGGTGGGAAAGTTTTGAAACTGGTTGAAGACGTTGCAAACACACCATTCTTTCAAACGAAAGCAAATATCTCGAATATCGCTAAAAAACGTTTTACTCACCAAGAACTGGTGCTTCAGATCTTGGCAATGATTCACAAAGAAGAAACGGGTTTCAGTGGCAAAGAAATGGAAGCCTTTGTTCGAGAGTTGCGTAATCAACGAATTCAAGACGAACTCAAGAGTAAAATGCAAAATGCCAGCTTCTATCTCAACCAAGCCTATTTGCAGAAGGAGAAATCCCTTCGCAAAATTCACATTCCAACACTTTTCAAGCTCGTCCTGGATCTTCAAGAGAAAGCTCTCTTGATTACACCTACAGAATTTGAAGAGTGGAGCCGCACTTTCTTTGAAAATATGCCAGAAGCCTATATTGCTGCCACCCAAAGTGGTAGTGCGAAAAAAGAGAGTGTACAGACTCGTTACAGAGAAATGAAGGCTCACTTTGACGCTTATTTCGCAAAACGTCTAACTGATAATGTATCCGAAGGATCTATTTCTGAAGATGCATCCTAAATAGACCGAACGGAGGCTCACCTCTCTACAAGAGGTGGGCTTTCTTGTTCTTCATATTCCCCTTTTTCACCTCATCGAAACCATCTATGGGTAACTTTATCTAATGACCAACCAAAAAAGACTTCCTCCTATGGAAGTCCAGTTCCTATAATTCCTTTTAAGTTTTTATGAAAACAAAAAGCAGAAAGCCAGAGAATTTCCCCTGGCTTTCTTTTAGACTTCTTATTAAGCAGAAACCTGGAAGTGTTTCAGATAGTGCTTCAAGATGATTTCATTACGCTTTCTGACGCTTTCCAACTTCGCTGTTCCTGATTGAGATCCAAATCCGCTCTTCGCATAATCTTTTACGAAAAACTGTGTTACCCAGCCTGCAAATTCTTCGAAACTACGCCCTTCCCGCTTCGCCAATCGTGCCATATAAAACAACGAAACAGTTTTGGATTGACCATAGGATTTCGTCTGTGCTTTTTCATCCAATAACGGATGCACATTCATTAGATAATCCGCAATTTCTTTTGTTTCCTCTAAAATACCAGAAACAAACACATTTTCGTCCAACATTTTGTTCAACGATTTGTTATCCAATGCTGTGTTATTATCTGTTACCATGACTGCCATTGCTTTTAGAATCATATCTGCATGCTGATCATTGTTAATCGCATTTGGAGAGAATCCAGTAGTAAACACTACCAGTTGTTTCAGCTCTGCCAACAAGCTTAGCAATTCATAGGACATTTTTGCCTTTCTGAGTTGAGACGGCTTCAACGCAACACCATTATTCCATCGTTGGAACAATTCAAACTTCATTTCATCATTAATATCGTATTCCTCAATTGTAATGATCGTACCCATAATCTTGTCTTTATATTTTTGAGGCAAATCATTGAAGTACATTCCATTGATATTAATCCAAATCAAGTTTCCTTCCTCATCAAAGCCACTTACATAACGGTCGCATTCAATTGCAAACTTCCCATTCACGAAATCACGAATAGTAGTCAACCGTTGTTTCCCATCCAACACATTTCGGTACTTCATTTGGCTTTTTCGGATTACCTGTACCTTGATATGTCCAATCGAGATCCCCTCAATTACTGAGATCATCAACAATGATTTACCATGAATCGTCCAAGCATCTGCATTGCGCTGAATCGGATCATTGAACTTAAACAATTTCAGCATAGACATAAACTGAGCAACCGAACGTGTATCTGTTGAAATAGGAATTTCAAAATGGGAAAGTTCCATTTCCGTTGTTGCTTTCAAGATTGGACGAATGTCTTCTTCTTTTGTCATGCCGTTTACTGTCATCATTTCCTGTGTCATATATAAATCCGCTCCCTATAAATATAGTTTTTTCAAAACTCTATCGATATAAAGTATGTTAGCTAAATGAAATTTTCGGAACGTTTAAAAAGCAACCCATTTCCATTATAAACCAGAAGCAAACTCCTGGTATTGGATTTCATTTTTACAACGCTCATAACAAATATCTTCCAAAACACCTTTTTTGCAACAAAACTCGCCTGCCATGCCCTCTCTATCTTCCACATAGCTTAGCTCAAAGTCTAATTGAGGGAATAATTCAATGGCTTTTCGTAACCACATAAGTGGAGGGTTCCTGTCTGTTTCAAATAAAATAACAGTAGACTCTTCCTCCTCTCGTATACAAACAAATTTCGCATCGCTGATGGTTCCCCAATGCAACATTTGCCATTTCTGACCGTCTACCATAACAGGAACAGGAACTATACCTTGAAAGGTAAATTCCTTCTCTGTAAGGGATTCTTTCATATCCTCATGCTTTGGAGTCACGCCTTTGCATGCTTCCAAAAATAAGTGGACATCAGCTCCTCTAACGATCAACGTATTCAAATAATAACTGCTCATACACAATCTCCTTTATGGTGTTTTCATTCAAGTGTGGATGGATAAGGCTTCACTCTTCTAACCATCCCTTTTCTCTTGCTTGTTGAATGGCATCACCAAATGAAATCGAATCTGGATATACCTGTTCGACCTTACCTTCCGACGGAAAATACCCTGACAATCGCTCATAAGGTCCTGGAAAACCTTCTGAAAAATCAAGCGTATAAAGGCAATGTCCCGCCGCTGTTTTAAACCGAACATTATCGATCATTCTTTCACCTTCTGTAACATAAGGATAAAACTCTGGAGGATTAACTTCTCTCATCTGCATCGGAACAAGAGTCGGGATAATTTGAGTACGCAGAAATTCCTGATCCGTACACTTCATGATGAATCCCATAGACGTTTCAATCTCCAGCATGTCTAAGATGTTAGTAATCACAACTGATTCAGTTTGATACTTCATGATAAAGGCACAAATTTGCTCCACGTTGTTAGCGATTTGTATCCGATTACCATTTACATGACCATACAAAAATTCGTTCCCTAAACCAATTTGCGTCATATAAAACGACACCCCTTCATATAAAGTCTTTAAAAAAATGCCTGATTTGTTCTAAACCCTATATGATATGCAAGTCCAATAAAAAATAAAAATACCTGATAAAACTTAAAAGGTCTATTTTCTTACCCCATATAATAGGTAGACGTTGTTCAAAAAAAATTCTGTAAAGAAAAAACACTCTTTAAAGAGTGTCTTTCGTTTGTATCGCTATTGAATTTGGGAACTAACCATTATGCGATTTTCTGTTATTCCTCATATACATTGCATGCGTTACATTCACTTTTTCCAATCTTCCCTTTGCAAAGCGGATAAGTCTCTCCATTTGGCGTATAACAATTATCCAGTTTATCTTTAGAAATAGGGTAATCTTCCGCTTGACCATTACAAATTTGCGATAGTTTATTCATAAAAACTCCTCCTTATCTTTAGAAGGAAGCAAATAGCCCCCTGAATGTATTTAAAACAGTCTATTACTCATACTTTTTTTCTAAAACAAGTACGCCATGTTTCGCAAGTAATTCAAGCAGCTCTTCTTGCGTTAAAGTATCAATCCTTCCCAAGTATTCTCCATTCACATAAAGCTTATCTTCATAGGGTGTAGTCGCCCACATTACTGTTTTCATATCATTCCCTCCGTTTTCTTCTGATTTTCATTCAGATACTCTTGAATTGTCTCTTTATACAAAGGTAAATCAAAGAAACTATTAACACCTTCTGGACATTCCGCATCATAGAAACGGTTATTGAAAACCAGGAACACATGATATCCGAATGGAACTCTATTCGCTTCCTCCCATGACATTCCTTGGGGTGGTTTTAGATTCCATCTCTCTAACAAATCGATATTCCATGCAAAGTAATCAACACCATCTTCTCTAAAAATAGGAATTTCTTTACCGTTCGCATCATGAATCATTTGGAAACATTCATTACTTAAATAAAACAGTACATCTTGATCTCCAAAGTTACCTCTATCTCCAAGTAGTTTATCTTTCGAGACTCGCTCTTCGATAGCAAGTAGGTCGAAAAGATCTTCTGCGAAAGACCAGCACCATGCGCGATTTATCTGATAGACCTCTTTTACATTCCCTCTTTGTACCCATCGATCTCTTAACGTACAAATCGCTTTATAAAGTAACTGGGGTGTAATCTCTACATGGTTTAAGGTTTCAGTCATTCCTGCTTATCCCTCCAAATTAGTAAATGTCTTACCAAAACAATCCTGCAAGGCTTGCTCCATCTCTTCTTCCGTATACTCCTGCTTGAACTCAGTATTTACATTTAGCAAAAACAAACTACCTTCCGCAGTTTCATGAATGATGCATCGTTCCCTAAGTCGTACCATATATCCGCCGTCGCAAATTCCTGTACGACAAGCAATGCCGTTACTTAGGATTTCTGTAAACCCATTACTAAGCGTTTTCAATTTGAAGTATTCTTTATAATCTCTGTCATAGATTAATACATCACAAAGCGCAAAACCTGCCCAATCCTTTGTTTGATTGTCTTTTGGAAACAGAAAGATCACTGTATCTGTCCCTTTTGTCTCGTATGGCAGAAGAGCTTGTACTTCTTTGAATCCCTCCAATTGCCCTAAGAAAGCCTCGATCTTTTTATTTTTCACTTTTACTTTCGATAAAAGACAATACTTTCGATGCGCAAAGTCTTTTAATTTCACTCTACGCAAATACTCCTCATCAGGCAATTCATTTACATGGACTTCACCATCTGCATATTCAACTTGAATTCCATAATAACCAACTCTTCGCTGAGTATCGATCCGGTTTCCTTCATTTTCCCAATAGTCTTTGTATTTTGTGGAAAATTTAGCAGTATACTCATTGCTATTGGCAAGGACTTCCTTAACCATTATTTTTACTTGATCAAGCATCGTATCCAGACCTTTACTTTCATCGAACCCCATTCCGATATCATCCCCTGTTCTGAAATTGATTCCAATTGAAAACCTTCTTTCTTATCGCTTACATATGATATGCTCAAGAGCCTTAAATAAGAAAAGAAAACAGGCACTCCTGGAAGAAATGCCTGCTCTCATTCGACGTTATTAGATGCTGATATTCTTAATTCTTGCATCTGGATTATCTCTTGGATAACCTTTTGCATTGTTGATGAAACGACAGCCATTGTGTGTGTAATCAGAATGATCATGTACATGTCCAAAGCACCACGTTTTGCCTTTTAGCTTATCCATCCATTTGCTTCCGTCAAAGAAGTAAAAACTGGAAGTTAGTCCCTGAACATACCGTGATTTATTTGATAGTCTTGACCAATCTCCACCCACATGCGTAACAATAACATCACTTTTTTCAATAATTGCATTGAATCGAGATGCTTCTTCCGAAAAATCTGGCAAGCCTTGAATTAGCTTGGAATCGTTCATTTCTTTCCTCCACAATTGAACGATTTCTTCCTTAGTTTTACCATACTCGATAATCCCATATGAATAGTCGTACCACATACCTGTTCCTCCGAATGTAATTCCATCCAAAGTTACAATATCTCCTTCGAGAACAAACGCTCCAGGAGTCTCCTTTATGAATTCTTTCATTTCATTCCATCGATTATCAGATGAGTATTTGTATTTTTTTCTCTGCTGACCCGATACAAGGTAGAGATCATGGTTGCCTCGAACGACGATGATATATTGATAGTACCTCTTCAAACTCTTTAAGAATAGTTGATTTTGATTATTGTAATGCCCCATATCACCCGCAATAACCAGCACCTTGCTACATCTATCAGGCACAATAGAATCGACAAAAGCATCTGTTTTTTTCTGCATTTTAAAAGGATTCGAATCAACATTCACCCAAAAATCTATATGAACATCTGAAATAAGGTCAAAAGATCGAAGCACTCTCATACACTCCTTTGATCACAAATATTATCCCAGCTCGTTATGATGCGACATTCGCCTGGTTGATGAAATCTAAGTATAGGCTTATGCGTAAACAACGATAAAGCTCCTTGCCAATCTACCAAATCATCGTATCGAAATTGGATATCTTCCCAAGATTTACTCATTATGCGGCAAGTATAATCGAGCGATCAATTGCATCTTGAGCAACATATTCCATTTCATCCTCAACCATCTTCGGGTCAAAAAAATATACATAATCCTCGGAGAACTCTTTTCACACCAGATTGGCTGGACAAGTAGAAATTTTTCCTGCTTGTAAAATCTTTCATGAGCATTCGTAAGTCGTTCCTGTAAAAAAGGTTCTAATGGTCATATATAAATTTCCTCCTCAATAAAAATGGATAAACCAATCCTGCTTTCTATCGAACTGATTTATCATAGTCTTTAAGAGATAAAAACAATCAAAAGATAAAAAAGAACTCAGTGAATTTGCCTGAGTTCTCCTTATATCAACCTTTTTTTCATCATCTGCTATTTTCAAAAACAGTCGCTACCTCCTGCACAAACTCTTTCTACACCATGCTTATTTAGATATTGTTTTATTTCATCTACAGTAGGATTTTCGATCCGTTCAATTGCATTCCACCTCGACCATCCATCAGCACAGTAAAAAGCAATATCAGTGATGTTATTTGGAGGTTCACCATAATGAGAAACATACTCCTCTTTTAGCTCTCCCCATTCTTCCTCTTTCTCCCCATCACCGAAATGTTCTGTAAACCTGATGATCCATTTTGTCATTAAGACCTTCGTCTCACCCTCTTTTGCCATTGGAAAGTGATCTACAAGAATGACCTCCGCATTATCCTGCCAAACCGTGTAGTCTTCTGAAATGATTCGCACAAATCCATAGTCGCCGTATCCATTATTCCGATTAACACGTTTTTCCCACATTTCTCTATCCTCCTAAATAATAAATCATTAACCAATTAATCGCGGCTTCACACCTCTATCATGAAACTCCTTAGCTTGTTCCCCTGTTAATAGTGCGCCGTTCATAGACCCGCTTGTATTACTTAAACGATATCCTCGAAAGGAATTCATGTCAACCACACCCATTTCTATCAACGGTGCAATATCTTCATGTTCCCATTCATGAACAGAAGGAGAAAATGACATATTGTTAATGCAAGCAGAAATACTTGCTTCATATCCCCTTGAATGATTTCTGTTGTATCCATCCTCAAAATAGTTTAACCCTTTCTGAACAGTTTCAAAAGCCTGAACGACATTATCGCTTGTTGTCATAAGAAAAATTTTATTATCTGCTTCAAATGTTACCAATGCTGGCATTATTAGCTCCTCCATTCTGCACAGCGTTTTCATTCTTTATAACAGTTCATACATAAAATTCCCATACTTAAAGCTATCTCGTCGGACAGTTACAGTATTCGTTACAGCATCAATGAAAATCCACTCTTTTTCCTTGCTTATAATACGTCCAATGACCATTTCACAATGATTCATTATGGCAATTTCGGCATTCTCCTCCAATTGACTCAACTGTTCAAAAGAAGTTATTTCTTTTGCAAACAAATGCTCCCTGTGGCGAACAATTACTTTTCTCGTTGCCTCTATCCTCCTCATTTTTTCACCCTCTTCAATTATTTCTTGATTCCTGAGCTTTTTTAATTACCAGGTCAATGAAGGTGCGAACAGTCATTTCACCGATATCATCACTTTCAATGTTAATTTGAAGATCTTCTTCCAGCTGTGCGATCATTTCGCGAAATTCGTCCTTTGACCCATACGTATACATGATCGTCTTTGGTGACACAAATGAGCGTGAGGTTATGACAACAACATCGTTGCGATAGCATTGAATCACATCTATTACTTTTTGAGTTACATCCATTACCAGATCCTTTGTCAAATAAATCGACTCCTTCAAAATGAAATTTTATATAAAACCCTGTCTTCTTCTATAAACCTTATATGATATGCACTCCACCTCAAAAAAAATAGAACGAAAAAATCGCTCTATTAAACGGTTAGCAAAAGGGAAACCCTTCGCGTTTTTCATCTTAATTATGGATCACTATGAATTGATCGGATTGCTCCTTCGTTAGTCAACTCCTAAGTGCTTTTTTAACGCATCTTGAAGGATATGAGAAAAATTAACCTTATTCTCCATCGCCAATTTGTCTAACCAGGCAGGGATCGTTAGTGTCTTTTTTACAGCTTTGTTTTTCATATGCTGTCTAAAAGCAGGCATATAAACCTCTACGAGTACAACTACTTCATCCCTATGGATAGAAATTTCTGTTATTTTCGTTGGAGATGGTATATCTTCTTCGTCGATTTCCATTCCGTATACATGAAGCCCCAGAGCTTCTTTTGCATTGGTCATCGCTTCTCTCTGATTATCACCACAAGTTAAGCATCCGGGAAAATCTGGGAAGCTGACAGAGATTCCATCATCAGCAAAATGAAAGACGCTTGGATAAGTAAGCCAGTCTTTCTCCATTTTCACACCACCAGTACGTGTTAATTATACGTATCGTCATTGTACACCGTTTATCTTCCATTTTACAAGTACAAATGGTTTAAAGCTGTGCAAACAAAAACAGACACATTCATAAAGAATATGTCTGACATTAATTAGATTTCTTATCTGCTCATTTCTTCCTCATCAATGAAATTTGCTTTCCTCATTTTCAAACGAAGGAATAAATTTTGCGCAAGGATGCAAATGCATCCCCTATGAGAAATGATTATACTTTTAGATTTGTTGTATCGAAACCTTTTGATCATTTGGCAAGCTGAACTGTAATTTCAAGTCTGTAACCAGTTCCGTGAACTGCTCGATAGTTAAAACTGTATCTACCAAAGTCACTGAAACATATGTTTCGTGAGGCATACGGGAAACGTCAACAGTTCCAACCGGACTTCCGCTTAACTCAATATCAAATCTACCTTCCTTTTCAAGAGGGGATGATGTAATTCTTGGCATTGGAATCCAGCCTACTACCTGTTTATTCAACCCCGCTTCTTTGAATGTCACGTTGAACACTCCCCTTTCACTTTCGAACTCTATATGATATGTCGACTTCTATCTGTTTATAAAGCATGACACTCTATTAAGCTGCATCATTAATTGAGATATTCAATTCAATGTTTTGATCGCCAGTAGTAAACAAGAATGCCAAAGTTGGTCGATCATCATTGTAAGCGTATCTCATTTCTGCATTTAGATACACTTTTGGTGGGGTAATATCAACAGATTTTCCACTGTTAGCAATAATACATGACGCTCTTCCCGTAATCATATTTCCCAACTCAGCAATTGCGCTTTGAGCAATCTCGTCCAGTTCCGAAATTGTCATTCCGCCCATCATCGATGACACTATTCTTTTTGCCGTTTCTTGATTGCACTGCATCGAAATATTACCGTTCACTTCTCCGACAACTTCGAGTTCAATATTCACGCTTTGACTTGGTGAAAGTCGATCTCTTTTAAAAGTTTTAGTCAAAGTAAGTGAAATACCTGTTACGGACTCAAAAATGCGTTGAAATTCAAAAATAAAAGGATTTATGTATTCAGCTTTCATGATGACACCCCTTCGTTCGACGCTCACTACATACAGTCAATTTTATCACAGTAATTGCCTATAGTCTATGTGATTTGTTTCTTCACGAATATACTCTTACCATTAGTATTTTTTGACCCAAACATTTTTTCAAAGCCTTCAAGGTTTTTTATGAACGATCTTCTCAGCAGGATATTGCACAGGCGTAGAGAGCTTTGAGCTTACGTTTCATGGTCAGATCTTGACAAGATGACTATTGTTAAGAAAAAAACACAAAACAAGGATGAAAACGAAAAAGAACCTGAAGGAAACAAGGACTAACAACTTTGTAATAAGAAAATTCCTATATCACAACATAAGGCAGCATTGGAATAAAGCGTTTTGTATTGTTCGGTTTTTCTAATTGACAACTAAATTCCCAAAAGTCTAACCCCCGTATATTTTTTCACTTCGATAACAGATAAGATTGCTTTTATTAACATTGAACACGAAAACTGAAGAAACGTTCGTTATTTAGTCTGTGTTCTGAGAGGTGATGAAGAAGATCCTCAAATAGCAAACAAAGAAGTGATATGTAAAAAGGAGTTTTCGAACTTCTTTTTGTTTTTCAAGCCAACCCCTTATAGCTACGATGATCAGACTGACTATCGTTAGTTTTGTGAATATCCAATCAACCTCTTGCGATAATATAGGAATTCCACAAAAAGGAGGTTGATTCTTCATGAAAAGCAAAAAAAGAACAATCCTACTATCTATAGTTGTCTTTGCAACGGTATTTTTATTAGAAAATGGCATTTTACGTATTCATAATCCTTTCATTACAGCAGATCATCTCTGTGCTTGTTATCCAATTGAAAACAATTCAAATATCCAAGTAGTATAACTGGCATAAAAAAGAGAAGGAATATCCCTTCTCTTTTTACATCGATTTGAGCAAAGTCATAACCATCGAACGATATTGTTCCATCATGGTATTCATTAAATTAGCGTTGACTTGTTGTAGCATTTCATGCTTCGCTTTATTCATCAATTCTTTTGTCATATTTGTACTTTGTAAACGATTCAACCAGTCTTCTTGTATAGAACGCATATTTTCTGTGAATTGCAATCGTCTTTCCATAATGGACTCCATGATTCCGATATCCCCTCTGGAATCTGAAACTTGATCCAATATCTTATCGATGATATCCTTTCCATTTAATAAGTCATCTATATTTATCTTATCCCAGTCTCCTATATTTCCAGGAATACTCCCTCCGTTTCCTCCATTACCAGCATTACCGTTGTTACCAGTACCTCCAGTATTGCCAGTGCCACCATTGCCATTGTTACCACTACCTCCATTACCGTTGTTACCTGTGCCTCCCGTGTTGCCAGTACCACCGTTACCGTTATTGCCGTTATTGCCAGTGTCTTCGCTTTGCTTCTGATAATCAGTGTAGTGTTTCGATTCTATCACTTTTCCGTTCGTATCATAAGTTGTTCCCCATCCTTCACGGTATCCATCCTTCAAACTACCTTGATAAGTAATCTTTCCGTTTGTACCATAAAAGGTTCCATAACCGTCTGCTACACCATTCTTACTGTTCCCTTGATAGGATACTTTTCCGTTTTTGTTGTACACCGTTCCGTAACCATCAATTACTCCTTCGTTCCAATCCCCTTCATACATTAACTTACCGTTGCTATCATATAATTTTCCATATCCATCGAATTCCCCATCTTTCAAGTTACCTTCATAGAGAAGATTGCCTTTTTCATCCACAATCTTCTTATATCCTGTGTATCCTTTTTGATCTGGAATATTGACGGTTGGTGGAGAAATGGTATAACGAGGAATTGTATCGCTCTCTTTATTTGCAGAAACCACCTTGCCCTGTTCTCTCATAGGCGAAGGAGAACCGTATACGGCTAACATCATACTTCGATTTATTGGCAATGTGGAATGCTCAAGCACCCCTTTTTGAGAAGGCATCATGATCTGGTTGTCTTTTGTTGTCGATAATGCATTTGGCATATTGCTTTTTGCATCAGGCATTTTAATTTCCAATTGATCATTTGGATTAGACCCCACTTGAATCTTGATAGATCCGCTCCCAAAAACCTTCTTTCCATTGAACTCTGCATTTTTAATCACACTCACCATTTCTTTAACGAGAGCCTTTGCTTCATTTTTTATGGCTGTTTTTGTATCATCAGATAACGTACCTGTTTGATACTGAGTAGCTAATTCGCGCAGGCGTTTCCCCATCTGATCAACGTAAGAAAGAGTTTCATCTGCTACACTTAAAAAAGCCAACCCATCCTGAATATTTTGCTCAACAACTCTATTTACTCTTGATTCCGCTTCGATGCGGCTACTTCGAACAAAGTCAGCAGGATTGTCTGATGGAAGCATCTTACCTGTTGAAATTCGAGTTGTAGATTTGTTAATTTCACGCTGATTATAGTTCATCGCGTTTAAGATAGAATTTCCAATACTGTTTATAAACACGGTTTGTTCATCCTTTCTATTTTGGATTGTCTATTCAAAAAATATAGTTATAGTGATATAAAGGTATGACTTTTTCATTCCTAATATGATAGTTAATGAACTGATGAGTAATTCCGGATTTGTGGCTGCAATAGGTTTGACAATTGTCAACACATCGTCGTTAAACAAAACAAAAAAAACGCCATTCTTTAAAGGAATGAGCGTCTTTTTTACTTTACATAATACTCGTTTCATAATCGGTGGGACATTGTTCAAATGATTTTTATCCATGATTAATATGGATAGGATTTCGATAGTTCATTTTTAACAATTCTCCAAAAGTATCTATCACGCCACAAAAAATCAAGTAAAAACTTCGCTATGACCTGTTTTATCACCCTGATTGTCATCATTTTTATTTCCTCGATTCAAATGAAAAACCTCCTCATATTTGTTCTATATATAAAGTCAGGCATCCCATGTACTATGCAGAAAGGATTCTTTCATATTTTGCAAGGATCGTCTTATCTTCTTCGATAAAACAATCGTTAAGTTGCCTGATAACTCAATTTCAATATAGAAATGGATATCAATTCGCTTTACCACTCCTTCTTTCTCTCCAATGGTTATATCGTCCTTAATTCTTGTTGCATAAGAAAAATTGCGTAACACTTGTTTCTCGATTCCTTGAAAACAAGTATGTAAGAACTCTTCTCTGTCAATTTCTCGATTCGACCACTCTTCTTGATATCGTTCCTTGTATAATTCTATTTGCTGAACGGATGGTTTTACTGTTAACTGAATGTGCAACTTCATCACATTTTTATTTGGATGTAATCTGCAATCACAAAATGAGAACATCCTGGTTTGATCTTCGTTATAGAAGTTATTTCCGAATATATGGAGAATATCTTGTTGAATTCCCATGTATGCTCTTTCATTTTTCTTTTCTTCGGATATTCGACGAAAAAGCTCTGATAACATAATCACCCTCCTTCTCTTGGTTGTTACCTTATTATAGAAACAACCAACTTTTTTCATAATTTTCAGGATGGTCGATGGGGAATATTGTTACATACAAAAAAAGACACCCTATTTAGATGTCTACTAAGAAGCTTCTTTTCTTTCTGGTTTATCCTTGTCATCTTTCTTTATCGATGGTTCTTTTAGAAGGTCAAGAATAAACATAAACAACGGTATTCCAACAAGAAGTCCCCACACTCCCAATATATGTTCTGCTATAATCAACACAGCAAAACTAAAAAATACGGGAAGTTTCATTCTTGCAGAAACGAGTTTGGGGTTTAGAACATAACTTTCAAATGCGTGTAGAACGATAATCATGATGAGCACATGAATGATTTTTATGATTCCTCCCAATTTAAAGGCAATGATCGATAATGGAATTAATGATATAATGACTCCCGCTACAGGAACTAATCCTAATACAAAGATCATCACTGCAAGTCCCCACACTTGTTCAAATCCCATAAAGTAGAGGCAAATTACCGATAAGACACTATTCATTAGCGAGATAAGAATTTGCGTTTGAAGCATTTTGCCAAAGGTGTTTGCAAAATTCTTAGCAAAATACGAGTAATATCGGTAAATGAAAGATATCTTCCCCTCTTCATACGGTTTTAAGAAAGCACGAATTTCTTTCTTTTCCCAAAGAATGAAGAAACTCAAAATGAAGGACAATATAAGACTGATCAGAAAGGTGCCCACATTTTTTGATGCTTCAAAAATAGATCCAGCCGCTTCTTTAAACTGAGATTCAAAGTTGACTTCTTGAATCACTTGCAATACCTTCGGATGCAACACATCCTTATACTCAGCTAAATTGAAGTTCATGACGACATTTACAATCCCAATCATTTGATTTGCAATAATAGGTACATACAAATAGCCTGCTATCCAAATTGTAGCCAACAAACCTCCATAAACAGCAAGAATCACCAGTTTTTCAGATAAGTCAATCCATCTACTTGCTACTTTCACAATCCAAGATGTTAATGAATACAACAAGAAGGAAAAAATAAAAGTGAGCAACAGTAGATTAAGCATGTCAGAAACCAGGTACACCGTTGCCGCTAACAAAAGTAAGGAAACTATCTTCTTTTTTACCTCTTCTCTTTGCCCATTTAGTTCTTTTTCCACGATATCTCCCTCCTTTTTATCTTTTTTCGAGTTTTACATCTTATACAGATCAATAGGGATATAAGCCACATGATACCTTCTATCCTGAGCGATTAGAAAAATCTTAGAAACAATGAGGTTGCCATAACAACGCCAAGCGTGCGAGCGAAAAGGAATGGTTTTGAATCCTATCCCGAAGGACTTGACTTTGGATCTACCTGATGGAACCAAAAAGGAAGGAGACAAAGATATATCCTCTGCCTCCTTCCTTTATTACAGCGCTAACTGTTTAACCAATTCAGTTAATTTATCTTCTATGCATCGTTGTTTCAATTTCTTTAAAGTATGCTCCTTTGCATCCTTTTTAAATCGCTGTTTCACCTCTACCATGATTCCACGAGTGTTTATATCCTCATAGTCACCTTTGTATCCGAGCGACATTAGAAGTTCTCTATCTGTAGAATCAAAATATTCCTCCAAGCGTTGGCGAAACTCAATTTCTTTAAGGTATCCTTCTATCGTTAGTTCCTCATTCCCTGCCATTGTTAGCAGAAAATCCTGGTAATATTGACCGAGAAACTCGGATGAGAATTCATCTAATAATTTACGATAACCAAGGGATGTTACATTCGGATTCTCCTCCGTTTCCTTCAAATCATCAGCGATTTCATTCAATGGTATGGCTTCAAGGTTTTCTCTATTTATCACCAGGACATTCGATCCTTCAAATCGATAGAGAGCATTCTCAACTGAATATACACTGCTTTGAACTAATCGTTCGAGAAAATAAGTAAACCGATCAGTATCAAAATCAAGCTTTTCAACAAAGGAAGTTGTTGCATAACCTAATGCCCCGGCATAATGAGAAGATTCAAGACCAATGGAATCTATAGAAACCAACTCATCCTCCTCAGTAAAACGAGAAAGCAGCTCCATGCGCTCTTTTACTCGCAACCCACTCTCATATTTCGGAATCCAGATCACAGCCGCCCCAATTTTCACAATACCCCGCCTCTTATACAAGTAATCAACTTATACAGCTTCCTTTGCCAAGGAATTCAAATAAGACAAACCTTTCTCGGTGATCTCAAACTCTCCTCCACCTGTGTATCGAATCAATTTGAATTCCGCAAAACGTTCAACTGCTCGCTGGACAACCTTTTCCGTTTTCCCTGATTTGTTCACCAAATACATTATGGTAGACTCCCATTTTCTTGATGCAATCAGATGCAAAAGGTTTACGCGTGTTGAATTCATGATTTGTTTTCTTGGAAAATCAATATGGATCATACAAATCACTCCTTATCTGATTTTAACCGTAAAGAAGAAAAGCCTTTTCAATGATTTCGAAATACGCCATCTGCAAACTGGATGAATCCATATTTAGGAAATCCAGCTAACCGCATGATTAGCTGTTTGAAGTTTACTTACAATTGATACCTACAACAGCTTACCTGTTTGCTCCTTTTGACAAATTGCTTAGATTTCTAATATGTTAAAATCACATAGTATCCGTCTTTCCATCTTTTCATTAAATTTTGCATCGTCAACAAACACTCAGGGATGGTTTCTTCAACTTTATTTAATAATTGGTGTTCATTTGCAAACTCAAGACACTCTTCCGGTTTAACCATTCTTGATTGTAATCTCTTTGCTTCTTCTTCTGATAAATTTTCAAAATAGGCTTCGCCCAGGTTTGGAACTAAATCAAAGTCCAAGCCGTAAGACTTCATTAACTTATTTATTTTCGTTATAGAAGAAGGGGAAATATAATCCCCATTTTCGTAATCAACCATATGACAGGTGAAGGCACCGGAATAATCCATTTGGTTTCTTATGTTGAATTCCTTAAAACAATCTACACTATAACCCATTGATGGAACCTCACTTATCATCTGCTTTTATCACTTTGAAAAGCAATAGATTCTACGATATCGACACGGAAGGCAATCTCAAAATTCTTCTGCTAAACGCACCTCGTTGTTAAGGTCGCTCATCCATAAATCCCATAAACGGATCCCACCAAGATGCCTCGCAAATACCAAAGCCAATTGGAGCGATGTTCAACTCATTTGAATCGTTTTCTCCTTGTGTCTGATTAAGCTGAATGTATTGATCATTAACACCCAATTTGTTCAGAACACGTCTTGACTCTTCATCCACTCGTATCATTACATTGTAGCAGGTATCTCCATCACAATCCCAGTCTCTGATCTTTTTGTGAATGCTATTTAATAGCTCGATCTTCTCCAAGTTGGTCATCGTTTTTTTCTCCCCCACACATTTTGAATTTGAGAATGAGGCATCTAACATGGCAAGTATTCGAGTTGTTCCTGTGTGAAAATGATACCTGTTCGCATCCTTGTTATTTGAGCAAAGTCATCGTAAAAACTCAAGCCGTTTTTATTAAGGAAAAGTAAAGAACAAATACAGGTAAGAAATATCACTTTAGGCGAGTCACTCTCGCTCATTTTTCCACTTACCATCAATCTTTGAGCCAGTACCGATACATTCCTTTGCATTTTTCGCGAATGTGGTACTTGAACAGATGCGAGGAGTTTGGTTCCCAAAATCATGTCCGTTTTCATCGCATTTCACATATTCGATGTCAGAACCAGCAGGGCTTGTTGCTTCAACTCTTTTACCCGTGCTATTCATCAACCAAAAGATACTGATTATCTTCCGAAAATGACCATCTTTCATACGATAAACACCTAAATGAACCAAATCTTTTGATTTCATTATTGATATTCTCTCCCTTCTATTGATTTCAGCTCCGCTAAATCCTCCCCAAAAATATCAACTAATATGCTATTGATATAGCCAAGATGACTATCTGTTTCATAAAAGCTATCTGCCCTTCCTAATGCGATAAGTAGTCCAAGAACAACCCCGTAGTACAGTGTTAACTCTTTATCACTTTGATCAACCTCTACCTTTTCTACAATTTTACTTGTTGCTCGAATCAATTCAATCCCAATTTCTTTTTCTGTCAGGATCATGCTCATCTTCTCATCATTCCTCTTTCTTTTTCTCAACTGGTCGAACAAGCACTAAAAATAATGCCGTTGCAACTGGAAAGGCTATCAAACACTTCCCAACAATCGTAATCCTCAATTCAACCTTACAACATTCCAGACTTTGACCCTCCAAGAAGACACCTGTAGGAACAGCAGCTATGCCAAATTTTAAAAAAGCGATCCCATATAAAATCAGTAATACGATTCCAAAAATACAACATACTACCCCTTGTTCAAAACCATCTTTTGACATCCATGCTTTAAACCGTTTCATTTCTCAACGCTCTCCCTCACAGGATAAAGCGTGACGTCATCCAACATCCAATTTGTTTCTTGACCATTCCAATCACAAAGTATACGAGGAAACCCGTCTTCTTCAAAAGAAGGGACAAATGCTTTTGGAATGTTTCGTTCATCTCCGTTAATTGCAATTAAGAACAAGTTGTTATTGACCCGTAGTTTGCCATTATCAAATGCAATATCAGCAGTTTTCACCTCTTTTTCTTGAACCAAATGTGATTCTCGAACATAAATAAAGGTTTTTTCTCTCATAAATCTTTAAACCACCTTTCTGAAAATATATTGTAATGCGCGCTCCTCTCCGTTCTCTGACAGAAACGGAGAAATTGACTTGATTGATAAAATCACCTATATATTTGTAGTGTTTCATATCATATGTAGGTGATTACCCACCAACTACTTATTGTCTTCACTTCTTATTTGTTAAAATAGGACACATATAGATATGGAAAGGAGCTTTATTATGAACTTCGGTGAAAAACTCAAACTATTGAGAGAGGCAACGGTGGACACAAGAAGAAGCCGCAGCTCACATTGGCATTCACTCACAAGCTTTGTCCAATTACGAAAGAGAATATCGCTCCACTGACCTTGACACTTTAGTAAAAATTGCTCAAGGATATCAGTGCTCAGTTGATTGGCTACTGTCTTTATCTCATAGGCCAATGCAACTACCGAATGAAGAACGGGCATTTGTAGAAAAGCAAGTCATGTTGCAATTACAGTTCATTCGAGAGTGGAATAAAGAAAAAAGGGGAACTGACAAGCATCCACTCCCCTTTATCCCAGTACCCATCAAGAGTCCTCACAATTGACAAGAAATCCCATATTGATTGGCAATATAGCGAGTAAAATCACTAAAACGCTCAAGCCTTCGATGATCGTTTGGAGCTGGAATAAACACTCCATCCCACTCGATTAGATAATTGTCCAAATCGTTGATATCTTTGAGTATTCTCCAAATCATATTCCATTTAATTTCTTTCGCATGCTCATGAGGAATTCCACCAATCCTATGAAGAAGAGTAAACTTCTCTTGAAAGAGCCTTCGTTCAAATGATTCCCGCAACTCTTCATCGGCTTCCATTTGCGAGTAAGATTCATCATCTGCTACTGCTTCGCGATAATCGGATATTTCTTTTTCCATCGCTTTTCTTAGGAAGTCAACTCTACTCGGTTTATTAAGCAACTCTATTGATCCTGGAAACATCATTTCAATCAAGTCATCAGTTGAAAGCTCTCTACTTGAACCGTCTGTTTGATCAAGAAAAATTCCTCCTTTTTCTCCTTCTTTCGCTCTCTCTACCTGTATCCCAAGTTTTTCACCAAGTTTCTTAGCCTTCTTAAATGATTCCTCATTCACATTTCTTCTCCCCTTTACATCTGGCTATATTCACAGAGCACGATGCAATTCAACTAATAATTGCTCGCGTACATGTTTTCGCACTGTTTCGATCACATATTGGTTTACATCTTCCTTAATTGTTTTCTCCTTGAAGAATCCTTTCAGCTCATTCGCTTCTATTTCTGCCTGTTTAAGCAATGGATCAAGTTCTCCAAACGACAAATCCCCGTTTCTCATCGCCATATAGGTATCGATGAACACCTTGTCTTGAGCATTCTCCGAATCATAAGAAATCGCACTGCCGAAATCCATAAATCCTTGGTTGGCATAACGCTTCATGAAATCCGTGATGCGCAATGCTCCCGCCGCATGCTTCCCAACCTTTTTCCGTTGTGCAAGTGAATCGGTTAGTTCATCAAGAGTTACATAGGCGTTATCTCGTTGGAAATACCGATAGCTCTGGTCATACATACCCATACACGCATCAAATAAATACGGTATATTCATCGTTGCAATGTCTTCTCGTACGGCAGCAAGTTGATCAAACAGTGCATCATATCTGACTACCCTATGTGCAAAAAGAATTTCCAAATAGTTCACATTAGCCTTATAGAATAATTTCGGTAATTTGCGCACATCATGGTGCTTGCGATCTGGACATTTGTCCTCAACATTGTTTTCAGCCATTTTTCCATCGTACATGTCTGTAAACAGAGGATTATAGAAAAACATCTTGTCTTCATCTGAACCAGGTCGATTCAGCTTGTAATTGATACTTCCATAACCTGCTTCAAATGATAGTGTTGGTTTCATTTACTCCATCGCCTTTCTTGTTTTAATTTCACCTTATATGCATGGCGCTATCTTCCAAGTCATTGTTGTCTCCTTCTTATTTCTCTTGCAGAGATTTGTTTACAACTTCATTTCCTTCCACATACATGTGACTCACTTTAGGAAATCGTTTCATCTTCAAAGAAAATGACCACTTAATCGTTTCGAAGCCAGCATATCCGACAAAAAGGAGAGCTGCCATCCCTAACGGAGAAAGACTCTTCAAGCCGTTCAAGTCATTTAAAATGGTATGAATGACGTTTCCAAGAATAAGAAAAGCCGCGATAGCAACGACTATGCGTGACAAAGCTTGAAACCAAAACTTTACACGTTCTATTAAACTCTCTTGATTGATCTTATCCATCAGTTCATTTGTCATTGTTTCTTTTCGAGAATTAACAACACTCATCATGTCATTGAATTCTCCTTTTTCATTGACAATGAGGCTACCCACCAACTCAATACCGTGAATCTTTGATGCCTTTTGGAACTGTCTCGTTGTAAGAATGTCAGCTTTTGATGGCTTTACATCACCGTATGGATGATTATGAGCTAATATAACGCCTGTTGCTCCTATCATAATGGCTCCTCGTATCATCTCACGAATAGAAGTGGTAGCTTCGTTTGAGGAGCCAATCGCAAGAACTTCGATGCCAACCATTTTATTAGGTGGAACCAGATATAAGGCAATAAGATATTCTTTATCCTGATCTTTTATATAAGGCATGATAATTTCAGCCGCATTTTTCATTGTCTCAACATTTTGAAACGGAACTTCTAAAAATCTGATTTGCTCCATTTTCGTTCGATAAATCGGAATCTCCATACTAAAAACCCCCTCATCCATGTTAGAAGCATTTTGCCATATTGCATGATTATTGCAAATAGACATCATGCTTTATATCGTTTTATGTCTTGTATTTATTCAGAAAGTGTCTGTGACTGACTATCATCATCGTGCAGAAAATCCTTCACGTTTTCTTGTAAATCCGCTTTATTAGCATTCTATAAAATCCTGTATTACCATCGTCCTGTAACAACAGAGTTCAAGTAGGTTTGAAAATCTGAGCCTTTCTCTTTATGCCATTTAGCAAGACCATACTGACAAACAATAAGTCCCTCTTCAACTTTATACTGCTTCAATAGTTCCGCGTTCGCAATAAAGGGAGACTCAATGTATTTTAGGAAATAGGCTTGATAAAACGCTTCATCGCTCAGATCTGTTTGTTCATCTTGATTCAAACCGCCTATGAACTGTGTAATCGTAAAATCAATGACTTTTCCATCAATTTCAATCCAAGAGTGACTCCATCCGTCGAAAAGCCCTGATTGTATCTCAATATCGTCATCGGGAAAATTCACGTAGAGCCAGCACCCTAATACGTCAGAGGCGTATTCACACACCCTTGGGAAATTTTTAGATGCTACTTTGAACAACCAATGAAAAAACATCTCCTTATGTTCTTCAATAAAATTTATCGACTTCATAACACGTTCTCATCTCCTTTTCTCTCAGATATTATACGAGAACAAAAACACAACGTCTATATTTTTTTGTAAATTTTACTTTACACATCCCGAATAAAGATGTACACTTGGATAAAGAAAAGGAGTGATTTCAATGGCTCAGCCAACGCTTATGGTGCTTGCCACACTTGAATGGCATTATGGAATTCCCAATGGGGATCACAAGGTATCCCTGGTTATTCCTGAATTTGACGTAGAAGATTTAGATGAGAAAATTCGAGCAGGACGAGAAGCTTTGATTCAATACGGATGTCCTGAAAACGAAATCCTATACAATAAAGACCACCTCTATCACGATTTAACTTATACTGCTTTGATCGGGGAATATCATCGTGTTTATCCACCTGGTTTTAAGGCTCAAGCTCAAGTTTGTGAAGTAACTGCGTCTTTCTGCTATGTGTGGGTACATCGAGGCAAGGTGTATAGTGAGTTGAAACAAGTTGACACCTTCGTTGTTCACCACCAAAAGACATCTAATGCAGTGGAGTAGTCAATACATACACTGCTATTCTGAGAAGCTGTAATAAGGAAAAGAGAGTAAAACAACACTTCGAATAAACTTGACATAAAAAAACGAGAAAAAAGGAAGTGAATTTTTGATGGCAATCGAACCGAAATACAAATTTGGTTATCACATTCCTACATGCCTTCCGATGACAGTTGAACGTGTATATAAAGAACCTGCTCGAACAGCCGTGTATACTCCAGACGGTGAAATGACTGTCAATCAAATATATGAAAGAGCAAATGGTTTACTTCATCTTCATGAGCGGATTCGTACACGCTTAACAGGTTTGGAATTGTATCGAGAATTTTTATATTTACCTGATGAGAATCTTAAAAATTACGGAGGATATGATTACCAATGCGAAACTCTTGAAGAAACAAATATCCTCCGAGAACTGCGACTTGTAATGTACAAGATTCAACCCATGCTTCAATCTCGTTCTTTAGTTGGAACCTCGAAAAAGGGAATCGAACATGACCCCAATTATTATGAAGGTTTCTATGTGTTAAACGATAACAACGACTACACGATTCTCAAGTGTAAAGATACCTTCAAGTTATTTCGCGGTATTAAGCACTATTACCCAGATTGGGATCACAATGAAGATCTACTCCATACGGAAACCATTGATTTTTCTGTGTACAACTTGTCGTATACATACAATCAGTTACGCAATCAACTAACCAACCAGCCACATCAGTCTCTTCGAAAAGGGTTAGGAACGTTTCAAGAATTCTTTGAACTCGAATCGAACCTAAATGAAAAGCTGGTATCGATGGGTATATTTCTTTAGAATCTGAGACATACAAAGGAATTTCATTTCCAGAGGGAACCTTCTTTTTAAATGACTACGCGGTAGAAATTATTCACAATCCAACAGATTGTCGAGTAGAATTGAAGTAAAGTGAAGGGACAAATGAGGGTAATATTGAGAAAAAAATACTCTTTTTGAGCAAATATATCAAATTCTACATTCCTACATTCATAATTGAGTAGAGTATTACGCCCCTCTGGTTTAAAGGAGGATCTATTCAGGTGTACTTGTTTATTTGATTTAGCCAACGAGAATGTCACACGAATCACATAAGTATGGTTTAGATGCCCGTGTTTCGATAGGAATGGTCTTTACGTCCTTATATTTGGAGGAAAAGAAAATACTCATCTGAGCCTCCCGTATTACAAATCTCTGCTAAATCGAGTTATTTTACAGTAGATATTAACTACTGTCCAGTTTGCGGAAAGAAAATTGACTTGGAATCTGACCCCTTATTACAGAAAGTTCATTTTGGTTTCACGGCTGACGCCACAGATCAGAGTTTACAATATGAATTTATAGCAAAACAAAAGCCACTGACGGTTATCCATCGGTGGCTTTTGTTTATATAAAGAGGGCTGTCTAACTATACATTGTCCTCTTGTGTTCTATTTTAAACGAAATTTAAGCGATTATTTCATAATAATATTCGCAACATATGCTTAAATGTTATGAATGATATTCATAACTCTTTTGACATGTTTCATAATCCCTACATAAAAAAGACATATGTATTTCATCAATCATCAGCAAGATCTTTGTAAATCATACACATTCATCTTCATAACCTTTGAATCTACCTGTTTTTCCTGTAACCTTATTATACCTCAACCTTATTAGGTTAGCAAGATTCTACTGTTCTCTCTTGTTATCACTTGAATATCTACTCCTATCCTGGTGAACATTAACCATTAGAAGTTATAACCTTTCTGTAAATGGGAAAATGTTCTGGTTGTACATAGGTTCTTTCAGGGGAATGCTAAGTAAAATACCTTGGGGGATTCTTCATGGATGAATTGCGTTTACATAAATTTGAAAGTGAACTAAACTACATCTATATAACACTTGGTGCAACTAAAAAACAACGTGATGCTTTTTATTTCGGATACGTTGCTGGGGTAGAAATTGCAAAAAAACAACATCAACATGATTCTAAAACGAATTTGCTTGGTGAATTACCAAAAGCACCTTCTATACTGTTAAAAAGGCAACTTAATCAGTTTTTTATCCGAAAAGGATTTACTCCTAAAGAAAAACCTCATTTTCGGAAAGGAATTGAATGGGGAATTGCTTCTGTGAGAAAATGAGAAAAAAGACACTTACCATAAAGATGAGTGTCAAAATAAAAAGAGAGAAGAATCCTCTCTTCTCTCTCCTTCCTTCCCTATTCAACTTTTTTATCATCGTTTAAAACGAGGCGAAGGTATTCATCAGCCTTTTCCAGACTTTCCCCCAAACTCCTACCATACACCTCATAAACACCATAAAAACAATGTCTTCCAGTAGATTCGACTCCCGCATGTATCCTCGCGCCGTTTTCACGTATGATTTCAAATACGCTCTCTCTACTGTCCTCGTCAATATCAATCAAAATCAGAAGAAATTGCCCTTCATGAACTTTAATCCAATGATAGCTCATAAAACTCTCTCCTATTTTATAATTTTCTTTTTATAGTACCTGTGGCAACATTTTTTCAATCACAATGTTTCCATCAATACGCTTTCCAACAACAGCAACTGTTTGCAGAATTACAAATGGTTCCCCTTCTTGAATATCTTCTGTTTGAACCACCTTTTCGATATCACCTTTAAATCCCTTGTTCAAAATATCCTCTGAAATAATTACTTTTGCCATTAGTTATTTCTCCCTTTTTATCCGAATAATTGTAGGGGACTTCTCCTAAAATGAGTCTCCCCGTCCTATATAAATGTAAATGTTCCGATATAAATGGTTTACACTCGTTTTGTCTCTTTGTTCAACCAAACCTTTTTTTCAACTTCTCTGTCATTTACAATGATGACTTTACGAATGATTGTTTCCAAAATCAATACCAATTCACCTTTGTATGGATACAACTTACAAATTAGCACCATTGTTTTGTTGTCATTTACAATGGCAAATTCGTCATCCGTTTTCATATTGAATAACTTGTGACCCTTTTCTAAAATCAAATCCTCAACGTCGTTCCACTCGCATTGGCGACCATAATCATGATTAATTCGCTTATACGCATGTCCTGTCACACACACTTTGACAACCATTTCTTCTGGATCTAATCCTTCTTCTATTTCTTCCTCTGTTAACTGTTCTTTAATAACCAGATCATGAACTTCTTTGAAATCATGATTGAAATCAAAATCCCATGTAACTTTCTTCATCTCTCATATATCCTCCCTACGTAAACAAATTTTCCTTAAATGGAAATCCTGATTTGTAAAAGATGATATATTATAGTCAATATCCATCGTATTAATATAAAAAGTGTTAAAAAACAAAACGAAGCATTGCTTTTGTTTCATCGAGACGTGCCTGGAGTTGTGCATGAACATCTTCCTATCGAAGAACATCAATCGCAGTCGGCTGGTATCTTTATCCTTTATAATGAAAAAAGCCTTCCATTAAGGAAAGCCCTTGCCTTTATAATGTTAATGCTAATTGCTCAATGTTTTCATCTTTTTTGATTTCACGTATTTTAACTGATACTGTTACAATCGTATCATTATGATTACCTCCATGTGGAACCAAGCGAATCCGATTGATATGAAACAATTCTTTATTGTTCATTCCTCCACTATTCCATCCCATCGATATTGCTTTTCCACCAACCCGTAATATGCGTGCAATTTCCTTCTTCATATTTGACCAATATGATGCCCTTGTTAACACGCCTCCTTGTGTATCCAATCCAACTGATTCATATGCTTCTTTGATTTGTCGAGCGGAATAAGGAGGATCAAATAGAACTACATCAACGGATTCATCTTCAAACATCATCAGAAATTGCAAAGCATCCATATGATAGTTCGTCTCATATTTTTCGTTTAAGTCGTTTGTTATATGAGCATACCGATTTCGATTTGCAAAGGGATCAATGATAAATCCCCCTTGAAGTTCCTCTCGTAATAGCTCAGCTACAGGCTTCATCTCAAAGGTATTCTTGTTCGGCATTGACCAAACTCGATCCATTTGCATCGCTTCAGCAGGATAGGTATGTGGTTCGATACACTGCCACACTGCTAATAGAGACTCAAAATCCGTAGATTTGCTCCAGACAAATGATTCTGATTCAATGAGGTAAAATCTCAGATCATAAAAATGCACATTCGTTACGAACCCCTCATTCGGAACAGGAACTATTTCTCCATATTCATCTTCTTGATAGTCACAAATTTCCATATAACCATGCTTTTCTACTTCTTGTATTGGTTTACTCGTCATAATGCTGCCCCAATAATCCATGACAAAATCATTATTCTTTACAATCTTTGCTGGAAAATACTCATCTTCCTCCATGTGTTCCAAATCATAAAAATGGAATCCTGTTAAACACTCCTCTTGTGTAAAGGGGGATTTCTTTGCAACCATCATTGTTCCCTCGTACTGAAACAGAATGTAATTTTCCATTTCGTCACTCCTATATCTCCTATTGGATACCTGATCAATATTGAATCCTACATTATAGTGGGCGACTTTTATTTTCATTGCATATCAGCACAAAAAAGACACTCGCAATCTATCACGAATGTCTTAATCAATTTATCTTTACTTCCACCAACGATATCGGAAACCTTGGAACCCTCTCACTGAGATGTCGATAGACTCTATGCGTAAATCATCCAGGAATAACTGAACACCAGCCCATTCTCGCTCGGTTACTTCGCAAGTTGTTACTGAGTTCTGATTGATCCGATCCACTCTCATCGAACTTTCAATCTGGTTATTACGTACAAAGTAAACGCGATCTCCTACTTCCAGTTTCTTTGGAATGCGAGATAACGTCCAAAACTGTTCATAGTCATTTGGATTAGACAAGAACCGCTCCGTTTCTTTCTCATCGTTTTCATATTCACTTTTAGGAATCGTCACAACAATATCCATCGTTCTTATTCCGTTTCCTTTAACTTCACTTGTGTTTCCTTCATTTGCTCGTATGTGAAGCTAAGTTCGTCTTGCCACTCTTCTTGATTCACGTAGACTTGCGTGCAAGTTCCCTGTCCCCACATGATAAAGAAAATCAAATGAACATCGTTCACTTTTAGGAATGACATCTTATTCGGAAACTCGGCATTCTCATCCTCGCCTACTTTTCCAAGCTCCTCAGCTACATCCATTACATTGTCAAAAAGAAAGTGGAACTCTTTGGAACTCAATTCCGCAAACTCACGAGAGTCTCCATCTAAAAACTGATGCTCTTTTACGTATCGTGCCAGCAAGTAGATGCCCTCATCCTGTTTTGTTTTCGTGAATGTATTCCGTTCCTCTACTTTCTTTTGATACTCTTTTACAAATTTATTTGAGATATTTTCCATTTCCTGATCTGTCAGATGAAGCATACAAACATCTCCTTCAAATTATTTATCTACTCATCTTTACGTTTTTGTACCAATTGATCATCAATTGAACATCTGTATCCTCGATTCCATTGATCACATATTCCTTGCTTCGAGAAGGTGAATCGATGTCGATATCCACTCGCTTTATCTTACACTTGCGATGCAGGAAATCTTGAGTAACCATTACCGATTCAACAGCTTTCCTCAACACATATACGGTGGTTTTCGTTAGTCCTGGATTAGACAGCACCAACTGATTCTCATGAATCCCCCATCTTGCTTCCTTATAAATGTACAACCTATATCGATAGACAGCCCATAAGAGAGGCAATGCAATCAAACAAGGTAGGTAGAAGATGGATGCTATTCCTATTAACAAGAGGGCACCTGTGACGAACGGAACCGTGTATAAATTCTTCGCGTTCGGCGATAAAGATTGCAACTCATCCTGTAATGAAAACTCGGGTAGAATTTGATGTAAGACTTGCGATAATTCGGATAGCTTTATTGCTGGAACCAGAATCTTAATTTTGTTCTCCCCTTGGTAACCCACACAATCAATCCAAACGGCTCCATAGCCAAGCAGACGATTAAGCCACTGCTCTTTTATGCGTATCGACTGAATCTTGTCTACCTGAATCTGCACTTTCTTTTTCTCAAACATCCCGAAATGAATTAGTAGATGATTAGTGTTTCTACTTACTGTCCACCCTTTATATTTGATCTGAACAATAATCAAAGATACAATCCAAGACAAAGCTAAAAAGATTACCCATGCAAGAATAAGTTGTAACGTTAGTTTTCCAATCGATACATTGCTCCAAAACTGTTGATTGGATATCACTTTCATTGTAGCTTCTCCTGGAGTTGAAGGTGATTCTGGCGTTAGGAATTGAAGTATTGTCGCAATAATCGGTACACCTAACATCCAATTGGTAGAAGATAATGACATGACAAACAACTCTTTGTTTGAAATAACTCGCTTCATCTCAGTGGGGTGAGCTTCGCTTTCTACCTTCCCTGAAACACCTTCTTTTAATAGTAGCTCCAGCATTCGTGCCTTTCTTTCAGACAAAGAAATGGTTGCATCAGAGCGTTGATCAGAATCGGAAGTTCGAATTTCAACCTTTACAACACCTAACAATCGGTATAACCAATCCTGATGCGTATCTATGGTACTTATTTTATGGAGAGGGATAATCTTATCTGTTTTTGTGAATACGCCACTCTTCAAGTCAAGTTCCTTCCCCTCTATCATGAAAGTGTTGCATTTCCATGAGAGGAAAATCTTTAAACAAATGCATAGGGAAAGAATAACAGTTACTACATAAACCCAATAAGGTTGACTTTCTGAACCGTTCCTCAACTCTTGAATGGTATACAGTGCGATCGGAATGATCATATTGCGTATGACTCGATACATCTCATTCAACATGATGATAGGATGCTGATTTTCTCTCTTAGTCGTTGTAAGCATCTGTATCACCTATCTTCGCGAGTTTGATCACCTGAGCACGTATTTCATCTGCAACATCCATCTTTAACCCTGGGATAAAATGAGCTTCTCCCGCTGTATAAAACTCCAATTCTGCTAAATTGTATTTCTTCGCAAGCACAGACTGTTCTTTATCTACATGTTGTATGCGATTCATAGGTATGATTGATGAAGATTCCGACCAAAAGTCTCCCCAGCGAATCTGAATCTCATCTTCTCCCATCGTGTAGCCATAACGTGAGTATTTAATCTTTACCCCATGAATAATGAAATACACGTCTTTTGCGAGAACAAATCCAATTAAGCTCAGTGACGCATAGAACAACCAGTGCCATGTACTTAGCCAAAAAAAATATAGGATGATTGGTAAACTAAAACCCGCAATCCAAATGAAGCATGTAACAACTCTTTTAACTCTCCAGTAAGGAATGACATCTGTGTGCAACTTTTGTTCTGGATTCATACTTAGTCTCCTTTTTCATTTGTTAAGACATCAATCGTACAGATCTAAATCCTTTTTCATATCCCTCCATAAACTCCAAATATTCCTACATAAAATTCCTGTGTTATAAAACTGATATATTGTAGTCAACTTTTCATAAAATAAACCGATTTTTCAATTATGTAGTAGTGTTTGCAACTTTATTATCAGTAGACCCTTTCATTTCTCAAAACAAGAAAGAGACGAAACCGCCTCTTTCTACTAAGCTTCTACGGAAAGATGAATTGTCCTACTATGCCGCATATACCTCATAGCATTCCTCTTTAATCAAAAGACCCAACAATAATCCACCATATACTGCCGCTCCATCAATTCCAATCTTCGTTTCACATGGGGAAAACCAAGGATTACAGGTTTTATCGGGATTTAACCGAGGTGTTGGTGTATGACCAAACACAAAGATTTTACCTGTTCGATTATCCGCATGATGAAACTCTTCACGAATCCAACGGAAGTCTTCCTGCGATGTCTGCTTCCAATCATCCTTGGTTAAATCTACTCCTGCATGTACAAAAACATATTTTCCTTCTTCATGATAATCAGGCAATGATTCTAAGAATTTTACTTCATTTTGGAATTGTTCCTTTACCATATTTGCTATTTCCTCAGACGGATATTTTGCAACGTAATCCTGTTCATCAAAAAGAGAACGTAATGTTTCTTTTCCCCCCTGGTTAAAGTAGTGCCAAGGATATCGATTAGGTTCTTTCAACCAATTCAGAAACATATCCTCATGGTTTCCCCCAATGATCTTTGCCCCGTAGTTTTCTTGAAGCGACATCGCTCGAAGAATCACAGATAAACTATCCTCTCCTCTATCCAATAAATCACCCAAAATAATCAACTGTTGGTTGTCTGCATTCCAGTATTGAAGTAGTTCTTTCAATTTTGTATGACAACCATGGGTATCGCCAATGACAAATAATTCTCTCAACCAAATTCCTCCTTTATACGTATTTATTTAAAGATCTACGATCTGTATCGTATACTTTATGCTACACAATTATTTTAATTGTTTATAGTCAATATGTAAACTAAAAAAAAGATGGAGCATTTATCGCCCCATCTCTCTTCTTTATTATTGAATGAAATCGATGCTACGTTTCGTAATTCCCAAGAACTGAAGCCCTTTTTCATAAGATTCCTTTGTTTCTTTCTCAAAAAAAGCCTCTTGTTTATCCGATATGTTTGTATCTTTTGAAATGCGATTCATTTGCATTCTCATAAGATGATTACTACAAATTAGTGCAATCTTATTGCACATTGGAAAAATCCATAATTGCATTTCCTTCCAAGCATCAGCAACTTCTGGTTTAAATACAGCCTTTAGGTTTGAATTGTCGACAAAGAGTCGAATGTCACCTTTCATTTTCGACGCTTCGTTTTTCAGTGTTGAAATGACTTCTTTTGCTTCATTGATCGTGATGTCACTATTAACTTGCCAACTCAAAACTTTGTTTGCCAAATCGACAGAGTAAATCACTTTTCCACCAAATAAACTTTTCATCCCATATTCTCCCCTTTTTAAATAGTTCACGCCTGTTTTTGCAGGCGTAAACGTTATAGGCTACTTACTTCCAGCTTTCAATCATTCTGTTTACCACATTAAAAGTGTACACAGCATAATGTTTTGCCTTTTCCAATTCATCTTCTGTCATTTCCGTAAACAGATGATACACATTGCTATGCTCTTCATCCGCTTCACAATGAACTGCCCAATATTCTGTAGTCGCAAATCCTGTCAGCTCTTTCAGATGATTGTTCACCTGGTTGTAAAAATCAAACGCTGTGCCTTCTCCCACACTATTAATAGAAAGAAGAGAGAAATTCTGATCGAATCCAACGCTCGCACGATATTGAAGAGAGATGAAATCATCCGTCTCAGGTGTTGGCAGGTAGTTCTCAGGATCGTCCATACCGTTAGCCAGCATCCATTGACGCAACATTTCGGCGTGATCCTTCTCTTCTTCATAATGGGAAACAAATACATCATGTGGAACATCGTTAAAATGTTCGTAACGAAGCTTCAACAAGTTGGCGAACTCTTTAGAAAGATGATACAGGCTGTTGCACCACTGAAAATCTGCTGGAGACTTCATGGATTCCAATCGTTTGTAGAACGAATTTGTATCAATCATTTCCTTTCTTTTTGTTTCAATAAATTGTTCGATTGTTTGCAGTGTCAATGTACTCAAGGCACATGCCTCCCCTAATTGATGTTTTCTTTTATTAAAAAGATTTTGAACACTGTTATTTTAGACGGAAAACACGATAACATTCCGTCTACAAACAAATCTTTTATCAATAATTTCTCGCATCATACAGACTATAACCACTTTGAAGAATTAAAAAAAGCGAAGCTATAAGCCTCGCTGATTCGCACCAAATCTCTTTCATTTCTTCTATACAATTAATGATCGTTTGTTCATAATTAAGTAACTAATAAGTTAATCTGTATACCCTACAAGCCGTTTGGCTGTTTCGAGAGTTTCCTCATCTGGGTTTCCATCCCATGATCTCCCAGCCAATAGGTCGCCAATTAACTTCTTTTGGACGCTTATGGGGCAATTCCGCAGTGCCTCTTTGATTAATCCATCAAACCCTGCTTGATCTACGTTATTCCATAGATGCAACAAGACCGCTGAAATTTCCTCTTTCCGCATATGTCACCGTCCTCCTACCTATTGTGTCAATTAGTACAATTTGCAGTCATTGAGGTGATCTATCATGTCGTCCAGTCGTTTGTTTACTTCGACCTTGAACGACTCAATAATCTCCTTGTCATTTTCGCCTTCCAACTCTACCGAGATTGCCGATGATTCGTATGGAACCAGCACATTGACATTCATTTCTTCGAGGTTGATACTCTCGATTTGTATATCGCCTTTGCAAAGCTGTCGAAGCTTCTTTTCAAGATCCATCTTCTATCGCTCCTTTTTCTCAATACATAGTAGATTAAAACTACCTTAAAGCCTGTCAAAGCCTTGATATAACAGCGATTGTATATAATGTACCGACAGGATTTACATGGAGCGGAGAGCATGATAGGCTGCCACGCCAAACGAATCCATTACTGGCATTAGGCTTCATGTCAATCCGTCTATCGTGTTGGCACATCATATTTAACCCCTACAAGCTGTAAGGATGACAGGCGTTTTACTACAAGTTAATCTAATACACATTTAAAGTTGTTAGTCGATGTTGTGCCCTAACCGCGAAGCAATTTCAACGGCTTGCTTTTTTGTTATCGCCCAATCATCAACAATACTGTCTTCATCATCTAACAAGTCTAAAACGCAATCTGGTTCACCATTATTCTTCGTAAATTCATTTTTTATTTGATTGAACATATCCCTTGTCTTCGCCTCGTTACCAATGTTTAGCGCTATTAAAGTATCAAAGCCACCCTCTTCTACATTTACTTTCACAATTTGTAATCCCCAAGTGTTTTCAGTCATCTTCATCATTCCTTTTCGATTTATCAAACTGAGCAGTGTCTATTCAGAGGCGAGTCCGATCTGCGCTTCTGGATACACACTAACCGTTCTGAATAGAAACCCTTGCTTCAAACGAAGCTAAGTTGTGGGAAGTTCATCTTTATGAAATTCCTTCATTCACTTTCTCCCTGATACTATGAAATGACTTACAATACATTTTCGGATGATAAAAGCCGAGTTAACGAAATCGTTCCGCTACTGCGAATCCCTTCGAAAGAAAACGTTTCTCCAATCAAGAAAAAGGATTCTTCCTCTGGAGAATCCAAAATTTCAGATTCGCTGTTTTGTAACTCTTTAATAATAGATTGAAAATTGGTTCCTAACTGTTCTACTTTCGTTACAAATTCATCTGTATATGTTAACTGATATGATTCACCTTTAAGCGTAACTGTCATTTCCATTGCTTTCGCCTCCCACAATAAATACCTACCATAAATTATACCACTCACACCCAAAATAGTAAATTATATTTTACGAAATTTCGACTTATACCAATAAAAAAAGCCACCAGTAAGGTAGCCGCAATCTGTTTTACTAAACAAGTTGTTCATCAGTAATGCCCAAAATCTTGCGAAGTTGAGCTTTGCTTTCTTCCAGATCCCAATTTTCAATTGTATGATCCGCAATCCAACCATGTTCATGTTCTTTCTCATCGATTGCACGTTGCAATCGAAATTGAATATCTTCTTCTGAGTCCCCTCTCGCTCTCATCCTCTTTTCCATTTCATCCAGTGGAAGTGTTACAAATACAATTTCTAATTCATTAGGATAAGCTTCCTTCAACTGCTTCACTCCATGAAGTTCCGCAACCGCTATAATAGTATCACTTATGGCAAAGTTACGCTCCACTTCCGCTTTAGATATACCGTAATAGTTTGATCCATACTTATTGCTTTCAGCCAAATCAATTTGAAAAAATTCTTGTTCTAATACAAAATAATAATGCACACCATGAACCTCTTTTGTTTTTCCTGTCCTTGGTTTACGAGTTGTGTGAGAAATATTGACGGGAAATCCCAATTCCTTACAATAGGCTTCCAACGTAGATTTTCCACAACCGCTTGGTCCCATTAGAACAACTATCTTTCTCCTCATAAGTAGTACACCCTTCCATTTAATCTTCTATCGATTGAATAGACCCTTTGATTGATCATCTGATATATTCTTTATCATATGCATCCTAAACTGATACAATTAGAATCTTTCTGGCATTGGTTTATCCGTTTTTCCTGAATGCCCACGCCAACATCTTTTGCATCGAAATGGTCTTTTAGGTGCAAAAAATCCAAATAAACCATTTCCCAACCAAATCCAATCATGTTTTATAAAAGGGCATATGATAACACGAAAGAAAATTCTCTTAGGCAATCGAATGATCCATTTTAATAGCGCTAATAGTAGAAATGGTACTACATAAAACAATTCCTTTACTTCTTCTTTTTTCAATTTCCATGGATTCCAGATGACATATCGCCTCCTTATTCGTTATCATTATGGATACTTCTGATTATCTCAAGAGGAGCAAAGGCAATTCAGGAAATGAGTAAAGTAGAATGCCATCCAATATGACAAAAGTAAACACAAACAAAAAGAGTTTACTTTCCAGGAAACTCACTTTTTTCATCCAAAAACCAACTCCCAGGCATAACAATCCCAAAGCCATAATCGTTACAGCAGACAGCTGTATGAGTTCTTGTCCTTTTCCTGTTTCAATGAGAGCGTTTAGCCCTGCATGTAAAGCTGGATCTGTTTTAATTTCCATGCGAACCCATTTGATAAGGGCAATCACAAATATGATCTTTAAAATTCTAATGCCGATTTTTTTTATTTGTTTTTTCGTATCTTTTATTTCTTTCCTATTTTCAAACGAACTATCTTTCGCGCTCACTGTATCCCCCTTTTCCTATCCATCACGCAATTATCAAAATGGCAGACAGCTCATCTGGAGCAAGTCTGTCATCTATTTTATTTAGTATTTAATCTACTTCATTGGGCTTTGTCACTACGGTCGCTCCTTTTTTATAGTCAATGTTATATATTCAATTGCCTATTGTCAATGTTAAATGATATTTTCTATTGGAAATAAAAAACGACCGCTTTAAGCGGTCATTTGTACCTGTTCAGGTCGTACCACTGCATTCTTGCTCCAATGATTACAATGCACCATTTTTCGTAGTTCTAAAATTTTGTTGTTGATATGTTGCCGAACAAAATCAAAATCATACTTTCCGTCTGGGTGATAAAAGATCCAATTGGTACATAAATGGATGCGGTCTTCGGGATTAGCGTTTTTACGTATCCATTTCAAGAGTGCATCACGTTTGAGAAATAAGTCGTAACTGGAGTGATTAATATCAAGCCAACAAAGACGTTCGATGACTTCTCCTACTTGTGCTTCTGCCTGAAAGACTCCCATGTCAAGACCAATAACACTCATTTCTTGATAGGAAAAACAAAGCAGCCATTCCGAGGGAATTTCCATTTGACAACGCATTTGTTGTGTATCCATTACTTCTTCCACATTAGAAATGTGTTCTACGAAAATACCATGACGATTTTCAATGAAGCGAACTTTACCAAAATCTTTAGGGTTGATTTCTGCTTTCTGCAAAATTGCGTCAAGAGATAAATCCTTCTTTTGTGCCGCATGTAAACTCCAGTACAATTCATCTTTTTTACCTTTTTCCAGTTTTTTATGAATCGATAGTGTAGTGAACTCGCTCATTTTTATCATTCCTCTCCTCAAATTTGAAGAAAAAACTTCACCCTGCTATATAAAACTCATATATCTTATGCAGAGAACATTCTAACAATAATAATCAAAAAGAAAAGCGGACTGTCCATTCGAACAATCCGCTTCATCACTTTCTTTTTTGTTTTTATTTTCGTTATCAAGTTTCTTTTTAAACAAGTTTGATCAACTTATCCCTCTGAAATACCTAAAATTTCTCCTGTTTTTAATTTGTTCAGTTTGGTCAATAGATGAGCCTTTGTTATCGTTTCAACCAGAAGTGGTCTTACATTTTTCATTTCATCTTGAAGCGCTTGCTTTCCTTGATCTGTTCTCATCCAACGACGTGTTGCGTGATATACACTCATTCTATTTGGTTCTTCTGATGGATCGGATGCTAATAACTCCTTAAACTTTCGATCCAAGACGAGTTCCTCTGATACTCGTTTCGCACGTTGTTCAAGTGGAGGAATTTGCTTCACTATATTTTCGAGTGAAACAACATGAAGACCTGGGAACCCTTTAATGAAATCAGCATTCAGTCCATTTTCCAATGGAATCCCGATGCCAGGAAGAGCTTCTTCCCAATCCTGCTCTCGTTTCTTCCATTCCTCTTTTGATACATCCTCATCAGGAATACCATTATCCCAATACCCATAATAGGATACCTCTTCGCAAGCTTCCCATAATTCCTGCAACTCTTTCTGCTCACTATAGAAAAGTGCTACTATTTTATCCTCCAATGGAATAAAGCAAGCACTGCAATCAAAATCTACATCAGGATCTCGATGTTGAGTGCGTTGAATTTTTTTATATCTCTCTTCGGCTTTACGATAAGTAACAGTATAGATAGATCGATACGTATATGCATCAACACTTAGCTTTACCTTATCCTTTTCCTCAAGCTTAATTCCTTTTTCCTCAAGCTTTCTTTCTTGCATAAGCAAATCTATCTCTTTCTCGAATAAAACATGTCTTGTACAGTAATCGTTTTCGTTTAAGATTCCTAAATCATCAACCATTTCCGCAACTTCGTTTGCAAGAAATTTCGTTAATAGTTCGATTGCTTTTCCTTCTACTTTCTTTCGAAAACTCTTTGTAAATTCCGTTAGTTCCTTCACAGTCATTAAAGGAAGCGTGTATCCATGATAGATTTTTGTACTCATCGTCATTTCCTCCCATGATTCATTGTTTTAAACTGCGGCATTGGATTTTGAACCCGATTTCAATCTCTCTATTTCCTCTTTCAATAATTTAACCTCTTCAAAATGCTCTTTGATTTCCCATAAATGAGGTTCAATAGCCGTTTTTGCAGAGAAGAAGTAGCTTGAGTATCGAACATACTTCTTTCTGCAATCTTTGAAGAATGGAATAAAAAATTTTTCCGTTTCAATTGCCTGTTTTAGTTTTTTCTCAGGTGTTGCGTCCCTTAATGTACTAAAATTATGTTTTCGATCTGCCGTTTTCATCAATGAAGAGTCACGGTTTTGGAGAATCTGAAACAAATACTCTTTCACATTCTCAGCAATTTTATAATCGACGTCTTCCTTTTTCGTAACAAGATCAACCGATATAGCGACTCTTGTTCCATACAAACTTTCAATCATCTTAGCAGTCACACCAGGAATATCTTCTATAGAATCATGCAGGAGAATTCCTGTAATAACAGGTTCTTCACGAATTCCAAAATTTAGCGCATCTTGAGCCGCATCGATCAAATGATAATAGTAATGAGATCCATTGTGTCGCTTATAGCCTTTTTCTGCACACATTTCTTCCATCATCCAATCCATTGCTCGTAGCGAATCATTGTAGCCTAAATTTGACAACATGTTTTCCAAATAGCTAACTCGACTCTCCATGCCCAAACACTCCTTCATCATGTTTAAGTTCAACTCGCCTGCTTTATAAACTTTATGTCTTTTATCTTATTCGCCTTTCTAATTTCTAATAGATAAACACAAAAACGAGAGACATAAAAGAAATCCCTCGTTCTACCTTGTTTAACATCGTTTACATTTATGTAGTTGTTATTGCAACCCTAACTATTAACAATCGCATACTGCGTAAAAAATCGCTTTGTCACTCGCTTATCATTAGCTACCAACCACTCTACAAGAGAACATAATAGTTGGAAGAAAAGGGAGTAGACAATATATCCGCTCCCTTAGCTATTTCGTATTAACTTTTCGATTTGCAAAGCTCCCTTATCTTATCAACAATTTCGGCAAGGTTTTCTTGTGCTTTATTTAATCGTTTTACATTGTTTGATTCAGTAGCAACAAACAACTCAGTATCTGCTGACATGAATTCCTCTCTTAATTCCCGAACTTCATTGCCTTTGCGCTGGAGATAATTTAGCGCAGCAAACACTTCCTCATTCACCCAATCATCTTCCCCGATTTGCGGTGGAGAATCAAGCGGATTTAGAAGCAAAACGGTTTTACCAAGTTCGATGGCAGGATATACAGTGCAAGGTAGGTTTGACTCTTTTTGTTCATCCCACTGAATTGAAATTTTCCCCTCTTCAAATTCTAATAAGTCTCCTTCTTTATCACGATCTTCATGCCAATAGACACGTTGACCTTTAATAGCAAAGGTAGGATTTTTAGCGCCGTATCTCTTCCACATCAGACGATAAATGTCCAACGTATCTTCCTCATCCGAATAATCAAACAAGGAAGGATAGAATTCACTTTCCATCGCTGAAGGATATTCTTTTTCTGGATACTGCGTTCGCAGCTCTTCTCTGCTGGATACCTGAAAATGATCCAGAATCGAAGCCCAAGCCTGTTCCTTTTCTTCAATCGTCATCACTTTGCCTTCATCTGCATAAATAAAGCCACAATAAGAACATGCATCAAACATGAATCCAGACCATGATGACTCGAATTTCTGCTCCATTCCTCTGAGGCATTTTGGACAACAACCACCGTAAGTTTCAATTCCTGCCATATCCTATCTCTCCCTTATGCTTTCTTTTCGCTATACCAGTATCCAGACATACTTTCTATATGTCTGTCCCAGAATTCAACGCTTTCAGCAACCGCATACAAAGCAATAGGAAATCTTGAAGACTCTTTTATTTGCTCTACGGCAATTGTTCCAAACCCCTTATTTTGATACTGTTCCCAAATTTCCAAAGCTGAAATAAACGTATAAATTGCTTTGCGGTCGACCCAATCTTCCAACTCTTCCTTATCCATTTCACCATCTGCGTAGGAGAACAGTTCTTCTCCGAGTCTTTCTTTAGTGATGAGACAGCCAATAACAAGTTGATCGTTGCCTGTAACTAAAAACTGAATGTTTTCTGGATTCTCACGATCAAAGGAAGCGTACACCAGCTTTGAAGCATGAATCTCTATCAACTCTTTTGTTCCTGGAAGAAATCCTAAAATAACCGAATTAGTTGCTGACATAGCCGCTTCGCACGCAAGCGCCATACATACCTCACTCCTCTTACATGTTTTTGACTAAAAAACCAATGTTCTTGATAATCTCAAATTATTATATGGTGTTCTATCAAATAAATAGCGAGAATCCCATCCATTGTGGAGGAAATTCTCGCTATCTTGTTTACTTAGAATTTGTCAATAAACCTAATTGAGATACAACTTCCTGAACCTCTTCCATCGTAAAAATGGTTTTCGTTACAGTGATTTCATCTCCACACCCATTGTCAAATTTATGACCTTCTCCCAATGAAGCGCATCCCATTTCAAATGTAATGGGTGCATGAGGAGAAGCTTTTCCACGCCAAATCGAATAGAATCCAACTTCTTTGGTTAGTTCACTTTCCTTTTCCGGGGATCCACCATATTTAAATACAAATTGGGATTCAACTTCAATCTCAACTCCTACACAATAGTAATACTGATCCACTTCATGATAATATGCATATCCTTCAATGACTCGACCAAAATTCAAAATGTTATACACCTTATAACCTTTTTTGTTGGCTTCAAGATTTCCCTTTACCATCTGAATTGCCTCTGCTAAGTTTTCCTTGTTAATAGCGGATGCCTTTTTCGTAAAAATTGAATAACCCATATCCATTTTTCCTCCTTGTTAAGTGAACACTCTCTCTTATTTCTCTTGTTCTCTTTTCAAATCATCATACATGGATACTGCTGTTAGGATTTCACTTTTATACTTGACCGCGCCCCGTCCACTCACCGTCAATCTTCCAGACACTCTCGCATCTATGTTTGTGTCTTCTGCAATAACGTGCGTTAGTAGCTGATCTCCTGAAATCCTGTCAAACACGGTGAATATAATATTGTTTACAGTAACATTGATATGAATCTCTTTTTGTGGAATTTGATCGGTGAGTAACACAAGCGATACTCGTTTCTCTTCTTTGAACCCATCTTCCTCGGTAAATTCGACAGAAGCAGAGGTCGGATCGAGCTGATCAACTTCTATGAATGTACCTACCTGTTTTAAAGTGCGGTGATATACTTGCTGACCTGATTTAAACGGCCATTTAGAGTCATCGACGAATTGATTGAATAGAACATTATCTATGGATGGAGGGCTGTATCCCCTAATACGTCCATGCTCATCTAAGTCTACTAACATAGCAACTTGAACAATTAATGGTTTAGGATACATGCCTGACCGCTCTTCTGCACTCTCTATTGTTGCTTTTAACAATTCACTCGCAAGTATTTTTTTCATAGTCAAATAGCCTCCCTATTTTATTTCCGTATTTAGTCGTCACCTTAGAAACAGGAGGAACAAACAGCGTCTATCCTTCCCCTTATGTTGCCTAATTACTTGGTACGACTCTTACAACCTTTGTATCAGGTAAAGAAATGTCACCTTCAATGATAGTTACATCGTATTTTGATTCATACACCATAGATTGATATACGTTCTCAGGACACAGAAATTTTATTTTCTGACCTGTTTCAGAAACAAAGATTACATAGTCATATGAACGCCAGTCCTTTTCAGGTTCAACTCGTTCATATTGCAATCTATCAATTGTGTAATAGGTCGCCATACTTTGTTTCCAAAAAAAGGCACCTAACACAAATAACAGTATCGCTCCAATAATGAAAAATGGTAGGTTAGCGAAGAAAAATTTCTTCATAATTAATCCTCCACCCCTTGTATTGTGATTTATTTGAAAGATTCTTTACAACCCGAATGTGAAATAAGAGATTAAATAAAGAGACTTAGATTGTTCTCCAAGCCCCATACCTACACATAATCATCTTGGCTTCATATTCTTATGCTGATTTCAAATCTTGACTATACTTTAACGCCCATACACCACGCTCAACAGGTGCAAACTCATCTCCTCGCTGAAGGGTTTGGCGCACTTTTGCTTGCCAGTGTTCATTTACTTTTATCTTTTCTGCATTCGCAATCACTTCATAGATCGCAGAAAGATTTCCTTTTCCACCAAGCTGCTCTAATGCGGCTTGTACCAAATCACGCCAGGTAATCAGCTTACTATGAAACAGATTCCGCTGTTCAGTTCTTGTGATTTTCACAGGAACAGCCCAAACTGAGTTCTTGCGGAAAATCAGCATGTATTCATGCTCGATGGGAATAAAGTTTCGATTTGCATACGTTTTCCGTCCACTTACTGTATTATGCTGAACCTTAATGACAGGAGCTTCCAAATCTCCATACCATGCTAAGTCCTTAATCATGCAATAATACTTTCCGTTTCGTCTCATATCTCCAATCAACATTGCATGTCTTCCGCCGTTACGAAGAGAATTGTAGATTTTCGCATTGACCAAATTCAGCTTTGTAATAAATTCATCATATGACCCGCAACGACTCAAGTCGTCAGGATGAGCTTCTCCCCACATTTCACCTGAATATACGATATATAATGCATCCAGCTCCTGCCATCAAAGGTGGTGAAGGAGCAAGGGTAGCATTTGCCCTTTACAGGGTGCGATAGGTAACAGTATCCTCCATCATTATATGGTAAGGTCTGTTTTCCCCCGCTTCACACCGTACATGCGACTTTCACCGCATACGGCGTTCCAACCAGTGATATCCATCCCTCTGTAGTTATCTCAACTTTTCTCTGAAATCTTGGATTTTCTTCCAGACCTTTTTGCCAAGGTGGGAGTAATCAGCTTCACTATGAATCATTTCGTGACAACTTCGATGTGTTGTAGCCAAGTTCGGCACTCTGTTAACGAGGTGTATGGGCAGTTTCGGATTCACATGATGCATGTGAACTTGATAACCATCCCATATTGTCTCTCTACAGACTCTACATCTACCTTTATCACGATTGAAGGCATACGGACGGTTAAGGTAATATTCAAAATTGTACAGTGATTTGGTTTTTCCCATTGCAATGAGGAGCGAAAGATTTTTAGATTCGAAAATCTCATCTGCTCTTGCTAAAGGTTGAACTTTCCCAGTACGTTTTTGATGAATTTCCCTACCAACTGCCGTAAACGGTGTTTCATCTGGACTACGGTTGAAAACCTTACGATATTTACAGAAGCCTGGATTGGTTATTCCGACCCACATATCCTTGTACTTAATAGCAACAATCTTGGTAGTGTACTCGCTATGGACTGACAGCAGATTCGAAACTTGATTCGCAGGGATTACTCGCCTGTCGAAGTTACGCAGTGATCTCCAAGCCGCCATATACAATGTACTTGACCATTTTGTTAATACAAGGTAGCTTCTGTTCGCTGTATCGTAGTAGTTGATGATGCCTCTGATTTGTGAATTGATTCGATTGATCCTATGAATTACATCCTCAACGGTCTTCAATCTTCTCAGACCTCTGATTTCACTGTGAATGCTTTTCATTTTAGGTTCAAATCGTTCCATATTAGGAGAACTCGTAGGTACAAATCCCGTTCTCGATTTCCCCTGTTTTACCTTGTATTTGAATCCTACGAAGTGGATGTGTTTCCTTCTGATATTAGTAATCAGAGTCTTTTCCTCAGACAATCTTAATTTGAGATTTGTCTCAAGGTATTTGGAAATACGTTGTTTCCACTTTTCTGCGTTACTTTTGGTGTTGGTAATGAGAACCCAATCGTCAGCGTATCGGATAAGATAAGCAGGCTTTAGATTCGTGCGATTGTGGAGCGATTGGTATCTGTTACGACCCGAAGAATACTCGTATTGAGTCTTCTTTTCTTCCCACTCTCTTACGATCCACTTGTCTAATTTGTGTAGGTAGACGTTAGCCAGTAAAGGGGATATGATTCCTCCTTGTGGTGTTCCTACCGTAGTTCGCCTAATCTCATACATCACTCCCGCTTGGAGCATCTCTTTGATGATCATTAGTATTCGTTGATCTCGTATTCCCATGTTCCAGAGCTTCTTTAATAAGATTCTGTGGTTTACGTTATCGAAGAACTTGCTGATGTCACCTTCGATGATCCAGTGGTAACCGACACGAAGCACTTGGTCTTTAACTCTCTCCATAGCCATATGAGTGTCTCTCCATGGTCTAAACCCGTAAGAGTGCTTGAAGAACTGAGCTTCAAGAATAGGTTCAATAACAGATCTCACACATTCCTGAATGATTCTGTCAATGACTGCTGGTATACCGAGCGGTCTTTGTTCCTTCTTACCAGGTTTGTCGATCCATTTCCTTCGCACAGGGTTTGGTCTGTAAAACTTAAAGTGACCTTGTACTGTTCGAATGACACTATCATAGTCACCATGGAGATAATCGTCTCTCATGACCTTCCCATCGCTACCAGGGGTATTGCTACCCTTGTTGGCTTTGATTTTGTGTATCGCAGTTAGGATTACCACCTCAGATGCGGCTATCTCCATTAACCCTTTGAATCTTGGGAGTTCACCTTTAGATAAGGATTCTTGGGTTCTTTGATAGAACGCATCTTTGATTGTCTGAAATTCCTGTTCTGATTTCGGATAGTTGAATTCTTGTTCCATAGGCATCACCTCCATTTCCGAGGTATTTAGCCGCCATATGGCTTTAGTCAGGTATGCTCAACGGCTTCCTCAACAGGTTGAGCTACAGAGTTCTGTACTGGTCTATGGGCCTTCGCTCCACCATGTTTCCATGGCTTCAACACTACTACGCCCTGCTGTCACTCAGATTCAACGGTCATTTCCTACCGTTTAGTGGTATTGGATTTTGCCATCCTTAACACCCATCTTCTGAGCTTCTCCTGTTCCTTATGACCTATCCTTACATATTGCCTTAGCGTCTGTGTATAGCCCGTCAGCCATTCTTTTATCCGTTGTTGGTGGACTCAGAACACCAAACCTCAAAGGGAATGGTATAGGACAGTGCGACATGAAACACTTTCCCACGACTGAACCTCGATACTGAGGCGAGTTTCTTCTTTGTTTGAAACCCTCTACGTTACGAGCCTTTCCTCCCACAGTTCCTTCCAACATCTCTACTGATGTTCTGTACGCATAGCAATTTTATGGACTCCAGCAATACTTCGTCCCCATCACAGGTTCCTTTTCTCGCTACTTCACCGAGCTTCATACCCCTTGGCGGCAAAGCCAAGACGCATGTCGGAGGATTAGAGAAGGAATGCCAACATTCATTCCTTAGCAGGAACTTCCCCTGCCGATTTGGTCATAAAGTTAGATTACTCGAACGAGTAATTCCGCCTGTTTTATTGTTCCTTTCGGAGCCAGATTGTCAGGCAACAGGACGCACCATATCCGCATAAGCGGGATGGGAAAACACCAAGTCTCCGCCAACAGGTATTTCATCTCGAAGTGCATTCCATCCTCCAAATTCAGGACGAAGATCAAGGTGTACGGAGTTTTGCCCCATCTCTTTGCACACTTCAAATCCCGTTCCGCCTCCAGCAAATACTTCAACAAATAACTTCGGCTTATAAAATTCAATAAGGTCTTTGATGATATGACCTGTGCAATTTCCACGATATCTTTTATTACCCCAATGTCCTCGATCCGGATAAGATACTACACTTCCAAACAATCCGTTTCCCATAGAAAAGATCGCTCCTTAGAATAGTAATTGAATCGATATAAGATCACCTGATTACGCACGTTGAGCTACTTTCATCGCCATCAGTTTTCCTGCATTGAACTTGCCAATGTCAGATTCTATAACGACTACATGCAAGAAGATTTCGCTAAGCAACCACAACGACATAAAATGATCGTTTGAAGATACCTGATACACCACTGTCTCTTTTTCCTTTTCGTATCTCTTTGCAATTTTCTCAATTTCTTTTACAACAGAGACAGTCGGATTAACGCCCAGATCAATGAAAATTTCTCCTGAATATGCAATGGATGCAATAAAAGCTTGTGGTACTCTTTCCGTCTGTTCCCTATCAGAAACAATGTACAATGCCATACCCAATCCCCACCTTTTCCAAATGATTTGATTGAGAGAATCCTCCTATTAATAAGAGCGAGTCTCCATCATTGCCGTTTTCAAACGGTCAAAAATCATGCAACCGTTGCAATTCCAATCAGATCCGATACTTTCCAAATCCAGATATCGAGAAACTATTTCAAATTGCAAAATGTTTCTCTTCTTCATCTGTTTAACCTCTGGAAGACCAATCACCTTTCGCAGTATTTGAAATGGCTCCAACATAGCCCCTTGCTTGTACTTGGCTCTTTTCCATATAAAAATCGCTCCTTCTAAATAAATGTGTTTGAATACACGCCTATTTCATAAAAACTCTTTTATTTTATGTAGGAAAATCGCAACTATTCAATGTGAAGGATATGCATTTGTATTCAATGTCATCATATTCACCTATTGAAATCGCTTTGTTGTCTACAGTCAACATTCTGAACAATTTTATCTTTCGAAGATATTTTATTTGAGATCCTACAATAATTATTGTAAAGTATTTTTTACACTTTATTGTATGATATTTTTCCCTGTGTTATAATAGGCATAAAAAGGACGTGTGTACATTTGTCGATCTCTCAGATGTTTAAACAAATACATTCATCGCCTGATCCACAATCTGTTTTGCATGTCTCGGAAAGCGTCTCAAATGAGCAGAATGAGGTTTTGAAACACTTCTTTAGGGAGCACTATCCGTATATATTCTTTTCTCCGCATACAATGCCCAATTACTACTATCACAAAGGTTTTGTCTGGATTGATATATGGGGAATAGATATAGAACAATTACATCTTCATCGTGTTCTTGAACATATTGAACAACTTCATGAGCGAATGGATAATTGGCAAAACGAAAAAAAGTACAAGGAAATCTTCTCTTTTATTGAAAAAAAGGTATCTTTTCCGCTCTTTATTCAGAACTTTTCAATCATTCCAGATGAACAAAAATATGATGTTTTTCGCAACATCTACCAGCGTTCCGAATACAACTTTCACCATTTAACGCCAGATTTTCTGGAGACTATTTTTGCTTATTCGAAATACTCTTCAGATTGGAAAAACGAAAGAAAAAAACTAAATCAAGTTTTGGATTCAGAAGGATATCTAACGATCTATCGAGGGGAAAGTTCAAAATCCACTCGAATCGAAAATGCTTGGTCATGGACACTTTCATATTCCATTGCTCACTTTTTTGCAACCCGTTTCTCTGATAAAGGAATTATCTATCAAGCAAAGGTTTTATCCAAAAATGTTGCCGATTATATCCCAGATCGTAAAGAAGAAGAAATTTTGGTTCACCCTAAACAGGTTGATATTGTTGCAAAGAAAAACGTATGGAAATACGAAGTAGACACTGAGTTTTAGGGGGAAATGTTGTGCATAATAAGGATCGCTTATTCCGAAATATCCATACAGGGAGAGTTTGCTCTGCTTATGAGTTAGGTAAAAGTAGTTATGAAGAAGCTTGGAAAGAACAGAAAGAACGAGGAGAGATACCCGAAGATAGCAGTGATTTTCACAGCCCTTCCATTCTCTCAGATGATGAATATATTGAGAGTGGAGCCTCTTATTATGAGAGTGATGAGGATTACACAGAGATTTTACGATAAATAGAATACAACATTAAAAAAGGGTGAGTTTTAAACTCACCCTTTTTTTAATGTTGTAAATCAGTAATACCTGATACGATAGCGACACTCAGAAGAATAACTGCAAAAACAATGCTAATTACGGTGTAGATTCCTTGAAGTTTAAATGACTTTGCAAGATATTCAAACATTTCCCCCAGGCTTTCTTCGGATACATTTTGATTATATTCCTCTGCTTTTTTTCCTGCTTTCACCATACTCATCCCCAAGAATATAAGAAACACCCCAAGCAATGCAGGAAAAATAAATGGAATCAATCCTGCAAGGACTTGAATCACACCCGAAACAATCATCGTATAGCCCATAAATTTACTCCAAAAGGATATCGTATCGATTGTTTTTCTCAATCTGTCATCCAATTGACCTCACCCCCTTTCGACTCTATTCCTGCTCTATCCTCGTTTCCTCTCTTTATTCGAACAGTGTAAGCATTACGTTTTAGTAAATAGAATGTAACTAATATCTTCTATTTCTGTGGCTCTGAGAAACGATTCCACTCTTTCTACAGAAGAAAAATCTGAATTTTGATGAATCGTCTTTACAGCTTCGAGTCTGCCATTTACATTTACAAACGCTCCGTCCACAGTACCAGGCAATTTGTATTTCTTGATGAAGTCATCTCTTGTAATCCACGAATCCTTTTCTTTATCACTTCTACGCAGATAGAAATCACATAGCGTTAAATCTTGCTCCAAATTGAACCCGCGATAAAATTCTTTAATCTCAGGCATGTTTTGTTTGATGTAGCTCTCCCCTTTGCTGGTCAGTTCGTAAAAAGTTCGGAGACGAAAACCTTCCTTTACCGAAACCTTTGACACCAACAACTCATCGACCAACGCTTCTGCTACAGAGGAAGACATATTCATCAATGGCTCCATCATTGATTCCTCCAATACGCGACATCGCGCTAATACCCTCAAAACTTCATGTTTCATGTATTCTTCCTCCCTTCTTTCTTTGGTTGACTATTTGATCGAACAAAACGTTGACTATAGTCTATATGTTATTATATACTGACTACTGTCAACGAATTAATCTATCTCGTTCGATGGCTGAAAAGTTCCATAGTCTATAACCAATCAGGGAGGAAGAAGTATGGAGTTCTTAAAAATGTTCGTAGATACCTATGCTCAATTTTTTAATGGGCAAATGTGGTTGGATATATTTACGAACCCGACAAACTGGGGATTGATTGCCACGCTTATTTTAATGGAAGGTTTATTGTCAGCAGACAATGCAATTGCACTCTCTGTTCAGGTAAGACACTTGCCAGGTGCTCAGCGTAAAAAAGCTTTAATGTATGGACTGTGGGGAGCTTACGTGTTTCGCTTCATCGCAATTGGTATGGGAACTGCACTCACGAAACTATGGTGGGTCAAACTACTTGGTGGAGCGTACCTTTTCTGGATGATGATCAGCTTCTTCATCAAACTTGTTCAAAAACGAAAAGCAATGGCTGAACTTGGGGAAGATGCAAGCGAAGAGGAAATAGAGTCAACCTTTAATAAAACTGGCTTGCTTGTTCGCATGTTTGGTGTATTCTGGGCAACGGTGTTCTCCGTAGAAATGATGGATATTGCCTTCTCTGTTGACTCTGTACTTGCCGCCTTTGGTATTTCTGATATGGTGGGAATCCTTCTTCTTGGTGGAATGCTTGGAATCCTTATGATGCGTGGTGTAGCGCAAGTCTTCACAAAGCTAATCGAAAAAATTCCAGAGCTTGAAGTAACTGCTTATGTGATTGTCGGTTTCATTGGTTTGAAAATGCTGTTGAGCACGGTTCATGAAATTGTTGCGTTCGCTGGCATTACGATGCATGAAATTCATATTACTCACCTCCAATTCTTCATATTCTTAGCACTTACGTTTGCTGTAACCTTCCTGGTTCACTTCAAAAAGAATCGCAATGCCGTGAACTAATAAAAGTGAACACCCTATCCAAATAAGGAAAGGGTGTTCTTTGTCTTTCTAATTCCAATGACCTTTCCTCAAAGGATTCTGCGCCTATTCTTCCAGACCTCAAAAAGTAGTAATTCTACTCCGAAAATAGCAACAGGGACTATAGTCCCACTTCCAACGCACGTTAGTCCTGTGTAATAATTTTACATAAGCACAAGTGCCCATACTGCAAAAAAAGAGTATAGGCATTTTTTTGCATTTACTCTATAATGAATCTGTAGGCAAGAAAGAGATTATAGTCAACAAGTATAAAATGCACTTAACATATATAGGTACAGGGAGTGTGTGTTATTTATGAAAATGGCATTCTACAGCATCGATGAGCTTAAAAAAATCTTTGAAAATATGTTCAATACGGACAATGATGCAATTCGTTGTGAAGTCGAATACTCTGAAAATCTGAAGGCTGACGTAGTAATCCTGTATGGTGAAAATGATGCGCAACTTGCAGAAATGACGATATCAGATACCATTCCTCAAATCAGTCAATATATAGATGTACCTATCACTTCTTACGATGTTGTCGAAGTAGGTGATTTTGGAGAAGGTTTCGCATTCTTCTTCTAATATTCAAAAGGTACAAGCTTATACTAACCCATTATCCTCCTTGTTTTTTAAAATTTACTTTCTCGGAAACGTTGAAAAGAAGCTCTTGATGATACAGAGCTTCTTTTGGTATTGTGATATTCTATTTTTATTTTGACCGCAACTCTTTCCTCACGTCCTTTACTCCACCAACCTTATAAGGACGCACAAATGTATATCCTTCTTGTAATTCAATTCCGTATTCTTCTCTTGCTCGATGAATTGCCTCTTCGCTTACTTGCTGACCCTCTCTTAATTTGCGAATGGCTTTGTCCCTTTTGTGCGGTTTTTGTTTCGTACCTCTTCGGCGGTTCATTGAATTCGATTGATCTGTGCTCGGATTATAGATTCCGAATTCGACATATACGTAAGATGCCTTGTAATCTTCAATTTGCTCGATGTCATCTACTTCTTTTAAAGCATATACCCTTTTTCTATCTTTCTCTAACCCACTGACAATTTCCGTATACAGCTCCAAGACGAAATTTTCCAAATCATGATGTATGGATTTCTCTGAGGATCCCCGATATGGAGAGAAAAAGAAATCATCTCCAACATGATAAAATCCAATGAAGCTTCCTTTTTTAGTCGTTACCCTATACAGCATGACAATTTTCTTATCCTTAGTTATTCCTTCCATGAAGAATACTTCTGTGATATTACCAGCATTCTTTAAATGTGCTTTGCATCCCTTACGATTGATTATGTACTTTCGCTTTTTTAACTGTTCTTTGTAAAAATCTGTACTCTTCCATTGTCTCGGCAAAACCAAGTTTTCCGCACGAGCCATCTCCATCCATTTCTTCGGCATGATAGCTTGTGTACGCTCATCTATGAATGGCATTGTTTCAAAAATCGATATATCAATCATATTCTCATTGCGCTCGATTAGAAACAGACCATTCTTTCGGTCTTCTGCGATAAATCTTTCTTGAAGTTCTATCATAGTTATCTTTTTTTGATCATAGAGCTTCCTTGCCTTCATTAACGGAATATCCCAATCCCCATACACTTCATCGCAAATCAAAAGCTCGTTACTTGATGTAAGTCCATATATATTAACAGTTTCATAATTGGTCAGGTAATTCCACGTTTCCATTGCTTCACATTTGTACGAATCCAGAATTAGATTCTCTTCCATGTGAGTCATAATAATATAAATAAAATCAAGCCATTCCCGATATAGTTTGTTTTCATGTATATAGGAAGCTACATCAATATGTAGGGAGTCACGCTCTTTTTTATATCTATCTGGATTTACCTTAGCCAAAACCATCATTTTTTCATAGCGACTCATCAAATCTTTTGCTTGTTGATTTTCTGTATGAAAGAATGAGCCGATGATAATTTCTTCTGCTGAGAAATTCACTAAGCGCTCTATAATACCTGTAGCTCCATTGCCGCAACGATATTTGCGAAGTTCCTCTCTATTCATTTTCCTATTGTCTCCTCATTATTATTCATTTTACAACATTCAATTTTTGATAAAACAGTCAATCATCATAAGGATTCCTGAAGGAATTATTATTAACTGGTTCTCCATAGCATAATTCGCTCAAAAACTCATTTATCTATTTTCATAGTATCACAACGAATTCAACATCACTATCGTTGTTACCGGAACCCTTCTTGCTTATCATATAGCAATTTCAAATATGATAGAGGGGGGGGTTTTATATGGATTCACGTACGATGTTTTATTTAGACTGCTTGAAACTACAGGTTGGATTGTCACAAAAAGTGATACCTCATTCAAACCTCAAGGATTTTGTTAAGACAACTCAATCTGATCAGTACAATGCCATTTTAAACAGTGGAGGAATATTTATTGGAAAGGGAGCAATTGAGGATACTTGGGTAGCTATCTTTGATGAACCCATTGATGAGGATGACCACGAAGAAATAGAATTAGTGTTTGATCGCAGACCAACAAAAAAAGATGTTCAATTTGTTCAGTTTCTCCTATCCATCGAAGATTACCTTTCCGACCCACGAATCAAGCCATATGTAACGATTGAAGGAGTTCTCACTCACTGGACATTACTTCCATTTGAAACAGCACAGGAAAAATGGGAGCATTACATTTTGATGCGTGACGAAGAAAACGTGATAAAGACAACAAACAAACGAAAAACTTGATAAACAATAGAAATTGAACCACTCTCATTGGAGTGGTTCTTCCATTTTGTTTATTATGCTATTTTTTGTAGACTTCCGTGTTTACAATAGCCCCCATGATCTTTCGTATCCTGAGCTTCGCCAATGCTTACAATACTTATCCCCCCTGTATTGGATAAGATATTAGCACCACCAAAAATTTGACCAAAAGATGCAACAGCTTCTTGAACTGTGGTAGTAAAGAACATTTGTTCTAATGCCCCATAATTTAAAAAAGTAATCCGAACCATATAAAAATCCCCTCCTATAAAACGTTTAAATTTCAAAAAATATTGCATCCAGCAATGACTGATTCATTAAATCTTATTGTTATATAATATGGCTGCATCACATGTTTACTACAAAACAAAAAAGAAACCTGGAATATTTCTTCCCAGATTCCTCTTTGATTCATGACCCTATCGACTCGTTAGCTTGTTTTCTGTATAACTAATACCTCTTCTACTACCTTCAATTTTTCCAGGAAATCTTTGCGATATTCGACATAACGTGCAAGCAAATACAGATCAAGTCCAGCGTAGTTTCCCATAAGCACTTTATCAACTTTTGCAGGAAGCACATTAGCATTCTTATCTATAAATTCCTGCGGTGTAAATGGAACAATACATCCATCTTCCTTGACAATTTTTCCAAAAGAAAAGTTCGCAAATTGCTCAAACTGATGAATGCCATTTGTCGATTTTGACCATGATTCAATACATTCATCCACTCCATTTCTTTTAATCTGTACAAATGGGGAGAATAACCCCCTTACCATTGTCCCTTGATAGGAGAAAAACGGTGTAAGCTTCTTGATGAAAGAAATAGTGTTAGCATGAAATTTTAAGGATCCAGAATCAACCAACCATTTATCCAAAAAGGATATGATATCTTCCTTTAGTACTCCGATTTTTTCTGAATCAAAAATTTTTCGGTCGATCACCTGCACTTGATGATAGCCCATTCCGTTTTCGTTCTCAACCACGTAAACTCCATCCAGAATGTTCAATTCGCAAGTATCGCAAGCATAATGCGTTGCATGAATCTGTTGAAGATGTCCGTCGCATACTTCACATTGGTTCATTGTAGCCTCCTGTTTTCCCACTTATCTATGTTTACACTACATTTAGGAATAATCTTGAATCCATTTTTCAAACTTATAAATGCTTGAATTTGTATTTCCTTCTTCTGAACCCCAATATTCCAATTGTTGCAACAGGTACTCCATTTGTTTTTCATCTACTGGTATCGTTAATTTCAATGGACATTTACTCCACTTGTCGAAGCAGTCCACATGATCTACAGCAATCTTACCATTTATATCCCTCTAAGATGCATCCTTATCTGAAATATCATGTGCGGAGCAAAATCCACCTGTCACATGCTTTCCTGTAACCATTGCGAAATCATAACTGCCGTGTTTTCTGACATCTACTGTATATCCTTTTTCACACAACCTCGCAACCAAATTCATATGAAATACACCCCTTATATAGTTAGATAATAAACAGTATTGAATAATAAACAACAATTCTTTTTGGTTCCAAGATTAAGAAGTAACGATTTTATCCTTCTTCAGCATTAAAAACAATTGATATTTCACTTCACTATCCTTTATCTTAGGATATATCTCTAACAACTGCTCTCTATCAAGTTTTTTTGCTTCTATCATAATTTTTGCTTCGATAGAAAACTTTTCTTCCTCCAACTTTTCTATTTTGTCTATGATGGAAATCTGTTCATTGATAAGCTCATTTATATTTTTCACAAACATCACCCTTACAGAATATTTCATAATCTCTTCTAAAGCTCATGAAATTCGAAAGCAGATTATTCGAAAAAACGGCTCATTATTCGATCAACAAATAGATATTTGGTTTTAGTATTCAGTGGGCATCCTGCTGTAGCTGGGCGACCACCTCCACCAACACTTCTCGCAATGGCTCCGACATCAATCGGTTTATGCTTATTGCATCTCAAGCTCATTTTTTTAGCACCCGAGTCAATCATGACAACGAAATCCATTTCATCAATGAATTCCTTACAAAGATAGTTTTCAAGTTCCGATTGATAGGTTTCCGCAAAAACAACTCCATATCGATACATATAATCTGTGCCATCGACTAACCCTTTGAAGATTTGCAGTTGCCGTTTCTTTTTATTGCAATAGTCGTCAATTCTTTTTTGCTCCATATCCATCATATATTCAATGTGGAAATCGAATAAGAATTGTTCAGAATTTTCTCCTTGTACCAGGCGAGAAGACACTTGTTGATTAAATTCCTCCCGATTCGTCATAAAGAAATAATCGTTCAACCGTTTTGCTCGCAAGTTTACTTCGTCTTCCCATTCCCATGTATCGTATAGACGTACTAACTCTACGTAATCATCCATAATAGGTGTTCGTGACAAGAACCCTTGCTTTACAAGAAATTCATAATATATACTTGTTGCGGCTGTTCCTCGCCCGTCTGGATAAGTTTGATCAATACTCATCCACGACTGATACTTTTTAACAGGAACTTCTGGTTTAACATCATGGTGATCGAACATCAAAATACGGTATCCTTCTTGAACAAGTTCGTGAATGGTAGCCAGATTTTCAGAACTCACACTAATGTCTGTAATGAATAGAATAGTCCTTTCCTTATCCATCTCATGACGAATTAAATTCATGACAATCTCATCTACTTTGTCATAATGACATCCTCTGGTAATTAACTCCTTATCCGCAAAAGCAAATCGACTTAAAATCTGTGGAGATTCACCGTCCAAATCATCATGGCTGACATGGATAACTTTTGTAAAAGTCTCCGAATCTAACAGAACATCAAGACTTGCATGAACTTTGGAGCGAACAACGGAGATTTTGCCATCCTTTTTGATAATCCCCATGCTCACGTAGACATCCTCTCTCTTCAAAGAACTTACTGTACAAGTACGGTATTTCTCAGTCGGCTCAAGATATTCTTCGGAAACGAACATTTCTTCCATCCCACTACATACATCAAGGACTTTCTGTTTGAATTCAGCTTCATTACAGTTTTTTATTTCCTTCACTTTTTCTGCTACTTCATGGAAAAAATAAACTGGATTACGCTTCATAGAACATCTCTCCTTATTAATCTGTTATATAAACACCTATTTTCTCAAAACCACTATGTTATATGCGATTTAGCAATCCATTACAAAAAACATTTATGCAACACATATATAATATTAGCTTATAGTCAATGAACAAACAATGAAAAAGGAAGGCGTATCCAGCCTCCCCTTGAGTCCTTATTAATGTCTACGTCAAGTTTATAGCATCGTAGAGTTTTTCTTCACTAAAATAACGAATGTACTCAGCTGGAATATCTATGTTCGATCGCATTTCCCATTCGTTATTCGTTCGATGCAGTTCGAAATCCGGTGGTAATTCAACTTCAAATGAGATTATATCCCAATCGTCACAGAATAGCAGGTGTAGCCATCCACCAAGCGCCTCTCTCATATTTTCCAATGAAGTAAACAAGTACACCCCTTTTTTATCATACATCCATTCAACATTTGCACCTCTTTGTGCGATCAATCCATGTTTCAAAATGGATTCCTTGTTTTCCTTCCTTGTAACGTGATAGTATTTGATCATTCTCCCCTCCTAATTCGTTCGAACAGTTGTAAGAAGTGGGATCAGTTGATTCTTAATCGTTTTTGCAAGAAAACTCGAAACACGATAGTCAACTGCATTTTTGAGCATCTCGAACATCGCAGTCAAACTACCTTTAAACAAAAAATCATCTGGAAGACTAAACAACCGAGCTGTTTCTCGTACCGTCAAATAGCGATCTAATGATGGATGAAAAATAACGTGATCCTGAACGTGAGCAATTGTTGGAGCCTGATTATTCTCATCCAATCGTTGACAATAGTTACTAAATTTCTTATTCGGGGATCGTAATTCTACAGGCACATCGAGCATGTTTCCGCCTTGCGGAACATGCTTCATTCGCTCCATAATCTTATGCGTAGGAATGAAATGCAAATCCTGTTGTGGAGCTGATTCGATATTCTTAAACGCGTCCTTTACTGTTCTAACTTCGTGTACAGGTGGTAATTCAATTGATGGTGTGCCTTCTTTTATTCCGAAAATAAATGCACGTTTTCTTTTTTGAGCAGAACCCAACTCTGTTGCATCAATTACCTTTGTGGCAATGCCAAATTCGGCAAAACGTTCTTGAATACGTTTTAAGATGATTCCATTCTTTACGGTTATAAAATTGGGAACATTCTCGAATAAGAACGCCTTCGCTTTACTCCATCGGATAATATCCATCGTCTTCTCCACAATGGGATGAAGCATATTCGAGCTATCACGAAAGTTGTTAATCGTATTTAACAAACTAAATGATACACACGGAATACCTGCACATACGAGATCAGTTTCAGGAATGTCCGCTTCTGTTAATTCCATCACATCTTTAATGAGAATATGATCACCAATGTTGTGTTTATATGTTTCAATGTGATAATCCTTCAACGCCTTCTTTTCATACCGATCATTTGCGAACTGGATTTGATATCCTTGATCGAAGAATGCTTTATCCATACTTCCGCATCCAGAGAACAAGGACAGTAAACGGATTGCTTTTTCCTTGTTTTTTTCTCGGCTGAACGATGTATGAGAGTCGCTTCGCTCCGATTGGAATAGATCAAAAATCGTAATTTGCTCGCAGTTCACCGCTTTAGCAAACTCTGAAACTTCAACAGCGTAACGTGCAATATTTGACTTTCTTTCACGAACCTCTTCTAATAACACAATTTTGTCAGAAGCGCTGATTTGTTCGCCAGCCATTCCAACTGTAAAAATAATTTTTCCTTTTACAATTTCTACGAAGATTTGCTGATGCTTTGCAAAAAATTCTTTCACATCTGATGCTTTGATGTCGATCACAGGAACCGTTTTTCCTGTTTTTTGTGTTGTCTTCGCTACCCGCTTCTTGTTGTCTTTAACAGATTCAACGGTAATGGTTTGATTCGCCTTGTCAATTTCATAACGAATAGGTTGACCGATTCCAAAACCATAATCAGTTAAATATTTTGCCTCCAGATATAAACGATCTTTCAATTTATATAATCTACGTTTGATTGCCTCTTTCATGTACTGTTCACCCTTTCGATCTGTTAAAAGGTTTTTAGGAACGCCTAATTTGTAAAACCATTATTCTTATATGCTTTTCAACAGATCGATAATAAAAGAAAGCATCCATTGACTGCAAAATAAAAAGAGGATGTTTTCATCCCCTTCTGATTCATCGAAATTGATTTTTAGTTATCGTATTAATGCCCATAGAACTCCTCTTCGTTTTCACAATCTGGATTTTTGCACTCCATGGTAAAGAACGACTCAAACTCTCCGATATCTCCTTTAATAGAGATATTATTTTCATGTCCACATTTATTGCAAATGATTGTGAAACCCCTATTGGTTTTCATAGGATAATCACTCCTTAGTGTTGTAGCTTTCAAAGTATAATTCCTTGCCTCTTATCTTGATTGATAAGAGTTACTTCCTTCCACCTCAATCATTTTTCACGATTTAGATATCATAATAAATGCCTGGTATTTATCCCTTGAACACTCCCGCCACCTATAGAGGTGGGGGATTCTTGCGAACAGAGAAGCAACCTTCTCTTTTTTAGCAAGCGATCTCTGCGGTTCCCGCAGTTAAGTTGGATATTCCCAACAAGCGTAGTCCTTCTTGCTTAATGTTCAGGCTGGCATTATGATCACGGTCTTGATGGGTGCCGCAATCTGGACAGATCCATTCCCGTAAATTGAGTTTCTTTACTTCGGGGTTGCGAGTTCCGCATACATGACAAAGCTGGCTGGACGGATAGTTCTTAGCAATGACGCTAATCGTGCGCCCATACCAAACCGCTTTGTAGGTCAGCATGGTACGCAGCGTTGCCCAACTAACTTCCGCGATTGACTTTGCCAGTTTGTGATTTTTGATCAAGTTAGTGACTTGCAAATCTTCCAGGCAGATCGTTTGGTTTTCGCGAATCCACTTGGTCGAGAGTTGGTGTAAAAAGTCCTGCCGACAGTTAGCGATCTTTTCATGAATACGGGCAACTTTTTGCTTCGCTTTTTGATAGTTCGAACCACCTTTTGTACGGTGAGACAGGCGACGTTGCCAGAAAGCCAGTTGCTTTTCGTAGGTGCGAAGATGTTTCGGATTGGCAACGACTTCCCCATTACTGCAAACGGCAAACGATTTGATGCCTAAGTCAACGCCAATGGCGGAATCCGTTTGTGGAAGGGGTTGTATCTCCACTTCACAAAGGATCGAAACAAAGTATTTGCCACTCGGATTCTTGCGAATCGTAGCCGAAAGGATACGACCTTCGACTTCTCTGGACTTGGCAAAGGGTATCCATCCCAGTTTTGGTAGTTTCAATCGGCTGTCTTTAACGGCAATATTGCCGTTTGTATATTTGGTGGTATAGCTCTGCACAGGATTCCGTTTGTTTTTGAAACGAGGCTTTTCATTTTGTTTCTGGCGAAAACGACCAAAGGCATCCGCAAGGTTTCGAACGGCGGATTGCAAGGCAATGCTGTCCACTTCCTTGAGCCATGCAAAGATCTTTTTTAGCGTAGGAAGCTCCGTAGTACAAGTGTTGTAGGATAACCCTGTGCCTGTTTCTTGATAGGTGTGATTCCACTTGTCAAGAAAGTGGTTAAAGACAAAGCGGGAGCATCCGATAGTTTTCTGGATCAGCGCAATCTGCTCTTGCGTAGGGTAGATGCGAAAGCGAAAGGCTTTGTGGTACAACACTTACGAATTCACCTCCTTTTGATGATTTTAAAAACGATTATAGCACATATGTTCGTCAGTATGTAAAAAAATACCGATTCATCTCCCCCTTGGAGAAGAGGGGGTCTTCTCGGTTGACTTAGATAAACAGTTGAAAGATGTGGTCAGGATCATATTCAATACACTCATCTTCAACTTTAACGATCATTAAAAATCCATCTTCTAACTCTCATTGTTTCGCTGAAAAATTAAAACAATGACTCGCGTTTAGATTCGGCAACTCCACATTAACGTGATGCACCACATTCTTAGGACTAAACAAAATGAAAACCTCCCATCAAATATGAAAATGACACCAGATCAAATAAATTGCCTGGTATCATTTAAATCTGTTGTCTGAATGCATCAGACTGATCATGATCGTCAATAGATTGAGAAATACAGTGAGTAACTACTTTTCTTGATGGGGTATTCGTAGATTACTTTTTTCTTCTCACCATAATTTGAACTTCAAATTCCAATCCTTCTTCAAATTCACCAAAAGGATTTTCTATTGCTTTAAACAATTCTTTTAGCCTCTCTACATCATAATCCGAGTCTGTTCTTCCTTCATTTATATTTCCATCAACGATTGATAAAACTGTGTACGACTCTTTTTGGTTCAAACGAAGGTGAATTTCCTCGTATTGGGGAGAAGCTGATTCTTCATCCTGCCCTTCCACCTTATTGATATTTTCAATTCCAACATGAAGACGCGAGTCTGTCGGATGTTTGTGATCGTGAAGAATGATATAACTCCAATCACCATACTTCACAATGTCTACAATCGCATTTTTCAATAGATCAAGATGATTCAAGAAGTTTTCATAAATAAATCTACCACCAAGCAAGGCACCAACACAGATTTCATCAAAGTTACATTCATTGTATACGTTATATTTAAACTCTTTGGCAGTTTGACTTCCTTCCTCAAACCCGTCTTCGAACACAATCGATATATGATCTTCTGTGGCAATTCGTTCAGCAGCTTGTTCAGGAGTTAATCGTTCCATTCAAATCATCCTTTCATCTACAGGCATTTCCAAAAACGGATTTGCTCAGTCTTTACGTCAAACATCCCATCTTCGGTTGTAACTTCAATTCTTCGGTCATTGGAGTTTAGTATAGAAATCAAATCTCTTTCCCCACCAGCGAATGAAACTTGGCAATTTTCATAGACTGTTCCATTCCTAAGATGGATTTGCAGTTGATATGTTCTCTCTTTTTCATTCCTCGTATTTACACTTCGGACAGTCTTCCAAATCCCATCCTCTTCTAATACTTCATATTTCTCAGCAGGGAATGATCGTAACATTTCTTTATATGTTTGAAAACTATCAAGTTGTTTTTCCACATAGTCTGTAAGTGCTGATGTCGTTTTCACCTTGGCTTCCTGCACATCTTCCTCTCTTACATACATGTGAAATCCGATGTTACTCTCTCCACTAAATGCTTGGGTAACAACTCCAAGTTCATCTTTCAAAAGTATCTTTCCTGTCCAAGTATATCCAGTTTTCGTTTCCTTTGCATTCATTTCATAGACTGTAATTTCAAACATCGCTTGCTCCTGAAACTTACTTAAACAAGTAAGCACTCGGAAGATTTTCATAATTCCTAAACCCCTTTACCGATCAGATCGTTCATGGACTTTTTGATTCTTTTAAACAGCACCATATGGTGTTTTCATGACAAATGAGTAACGACCATAGTTTCAATGTTATTCCTAAATGGCGTTGATCATTTTAACAACCCAATTGTCATGATCACCATATAATGTTCGATTCAACAATTTGAATTTGATGATAGTTCCTCCGATTAATAACTCGTTTTGTCTTTGAATGTTTCGACTGGACTGCTTTCAGTTAATCGATATAGTCTCTTCATTTCTGATAACCTCAGCTTTGCATGATTACGAACAGCTTCAACAACGTCTTCTTTTGCTTGATCAAGATTTGTTTCAAGCGTGTACGTTGAACAACTAATTTCCACAGTAGAATCACCCACAATTTCAATTTTACTCAACTTTTCTTTGGCAATGCGTTTATTGTCAAATATATAACTTTTTTCTGTTTCTTTTACTTCATGTTTGTAAACTCTACGTTCAAAAGTCTCCAATCCTCCCCATAAATCTGCTCTGGCTCCAACAAAATAAATATTTGTACTCATTTATTCAAATCTCCTTTTTTCTTTTACTTTCGCCTTATATTCTTCTGGTAAAAACTCCATATCATTGCACTCTTCCAACGCAATGTCGATCATTTCTTGGATACGACCGTTTTGTGTAGAAATGATACAATCCATAGCCTGTGCAACTAAGGCATCATCAATCACATTACGTTTCTTTCGTTTTGCCAACTCCAGCGTTTTCACCACAACATTTTCAATTTCCGCTTGCGTATATCCCTCAGTTTCCTTTCCAAAGGAGCGAAAATCTTGAATCTCGCAGGGGAAACCAGTTTTGTGAAAGTGATATTCAAATACCGCTACTCGTTCTTCTTCTGTAGGAGAAAAAAATGGAATTTTTTTATCAAAACGACCTGCCCGTTTCAATGCTTCATCTAACTTGTTCGGGTAGTTGGTTGCACCAACCCACAAGATTTGTCCTCGATTTGATGGATCAGACAAAAAAGCAAGAAACATGCCGAACATATTTTTGTTAACTTGGTTTCCATCATTATCTCCACCACGCTGCAAAGCTTGATCGATCTCATCAATAAACACGCCCACAGGTGCAAGAGACTTAAAACAGTTAAATGCCTTTTCTAAGTTCCTCTCTGCTTCCCCAACGTATTTATCCAAAATCTTACTCATTTTGAACTCAACGAAGTTAATATTGGCTTCACCCGCTAAACAGCGAGCGAAATAGGTTTTTCCCGTCCCAGGAGGTCCCATATAGAGCAATCCTTTAGGAACAAAGGAAGTATCTCCATCCAAAATAGGGTGAATAACCGCTTCTCTGTGATATTCTTTGATTTGTTCCTGTCCTGCAAAATGATCAAGAGAATACCCTTCCGTGTCAAAGATCTCAATCACTTCTCCAAATTCTTTACGAATTAGTTCTTCTTTGCGCTCCATTACCATTGTTTTTGCTAATTTGCCTTTATCCTCCGCAAGCAAATACAAGTCTTCTATATGCACTCTGGATAACCCTGCGGTTAACTTCGCAAATTGATTCTCCGTTAACTCCCACTCCATATGTTTTCCACTTGATCCTTTTAAGAATTGAATCATTTCCAATCTCTCATTAACATTAGGAAACTCTATAATGATCGGTACAGTTCGAGAATTTGAATTCAAAAACATCTCATGAATATCTGCTTGAGCTTGCGTAACAAATAACAAGATATGATCAGATTCTAAGAATTCTCTGCTATTCAACACTTTATGAAGATCGATGAGTCGTTTCTTTGTCGCATCTTCTACATAGCCATTGTTCGCCTTTGGAATCAGGAACTCAGGGTACTCGATAACATAAACCGTTTGACCTACTGGATTTTTCAAGTCCGATATCATGCTGTTCCAATCATCATCTACCGTTCTTTGATATACAGTGCCATCTGCGTTCTTTTCCTGTTTTGGAGCTTCTCCTACTTGGAAAACACTCCCTTCTGAAAAGTTGAACGTGATGACACGACTTACTTCCATTGATCGGAGTTGATGAATGAGATATTCTGTAAGCATGAAGCCTGGAACCACATAGTCACCAATGTTTCCAGAAATTAAAAAAACATTGGAAATACCTGCTTGATATTTATCTCGTAAGGTCGTAAACCATCTTGCTTCTTTAATAGTATCTATCTGTTTCATCACTAATCTCTCCCGTAAGAACTTTCCTTGTTCTACCAGTTATTATACTTTTTATTAATTAATTTGTAAATTATTTTTTACCATTTAATGTTATAGAAAGTCCTTTCATGATTTTTACTTTAAAACAAACTCAATTGTTCACTTTTTGGAATCCTCCTAAAGTCTACACTATGTCCACGCCCCTCCATATCTCTACCGACAAAAGAACGATGGCAATAACAGACATCTTTGCAATAGCAAAATAACCGAATCAGTTCTCCTGCTCGTAAACGCTGATCCAATCGACTTAACGCACGAACCATGTCTTTCCGTTCATGCAGCTCTTTTAGAAAACGAGCCTCATACAAATGCCACCAAGCTTCTTTTTTGTCAAATTCTTCTTTCCATGTTTGTGTGTCAATAAATAGTTCTCTTGATGGACTCAATTGTGGAACATGGATAAAGTTAGGTGGTATTTTGATACGCCCCTTTTCCGTTGGTGGATTTCTCACGGCTAACAGATTAACTCCAACCGTTAAATCAAACTGCTTCGCTTCTCCCAAATAACTCAATATAAGCAATAAGGCTTCCCTCCTTTTTTATATTTTCCGTATTATATGTAAAATCAATCCCACTTACATAAAGACAAAAAGAAAAGAGAGAAAATCTCTCTTCTAATCTCTTTTAAAAGTCACATTTTTGGAATTCTGAAAGCAAAACAAAATCATCAAAAATATTCTTCGGGTTTTGCAAATAATGCAGTGAAAATCTACCATCATCTTTTCTCATTCTCGACATCAATGGATAAATGTTAGGCGTATATCCCCAATACATGTCTCGAATCTCACTGACGACCTCACATATCACAGGAATGGAATCATATCCAATTTCCTTATATATGGCGAGGCGTGTGTGTCCCGTTTTAATTCGCAATCTCCTATCTTTTTGACCTACCAACAGTACGATTGGATTTTTCAATCCGTTCCTTTCGATATCTTCCTTTAGTGTTTCTTTCGCCTGTACTGTTTTTAGAATTGGTTTTCCTATAAATTGTTCAACCCACGAGATAGGCAATTCCTTAACCATACCTGCTTTGGTGTAACCATTTATTCTCCATGGTTCTAATAACCTTTTCATACGAAGTCATCCCTTCTCTATTTTGAATGAATTCAGCCTTATTTTTCATGATTTATTTATTCTATGCACTACAAGTAAATAAATAAAAACCCACTATGTAGGTAGTGGGTTTTTTGTTACTCATATCTTTTGGTATAGGTTTTCAATTACCTTATGGAAGGTTAGCACTGGGTGTAGCAATCAACCAATTTTTCCTTCACAATAATCTTTAATGACACTTCCCTTTTCATCATAGTATATCGTTTTCCACCAAGGATGACAATTTTGACCTCGCGTATATTCTTCAAACCATACAAGCAGGTTCATTCCATAATTTCCTACGATTGTACCCATGCGCCCATCGACTTCAACTTTCATTCCTTGGTAAGCAAACGGGATATTGCGATATTTGCACATGCGTTCAAACTCTTCTTTATTCGTGAATAAACATCTGGCATTGGCTTTACCCATTTTTTTGCATTTAATTTTCTTAACAAAATCCTTAAACTCAAGCTCACTCCATGTTTCCTTTAAATCTTGAAAATAGTCATATTTTGCTTTACCAGGAGTAGAAGCCAGGATCGATTTCCGGTTCCAGCCATTCATGGTTCCATCATCCATCCAGAGAAGATATTCAAACATTCAATTACTCCCCCTTTTCTTCATCATCTTCGACAATTTTACAATCATGGATTTCCAAAACTTCTTTTATGAGGTATTGCCTGATTAAAAAAGAGCTATTCATTTCCTTAATTACCTCCCATACCTCTTTCGATGGAATATAGCGGAATTCCAATCCCCACCCATCATAAATCGATATCAGACATGAGTTAGTCCTCTGGTTTTTCGTCCAAATAATATCATCACGTTTTTCCAATTTCTCTATGATTTTATCTAAGTCGAAATATTTATCAGAAATCAAACCGAAAGCCTCATTGAAAAAGATAGGCTGTAAAAGCTTATCTCCGCTCAGCGTAAATAGTTCGAGAGCAGCAAAGTCCGTGCGTAATAGTAGAAAATCATCTGCCCCATTTCTACTTACATGTGTGTAGGGCTTTTCAATCATATACTTTTCAATTGCCTCCGTACGATGTTGAAATAGATTTTTATTGGCATGAAATTCTACTACATCCTTATGAAACAGATACACATCTTCTAATATCGGCACGATTTGATCGTTTTGAATATTATCAATCATTGCCTGGGTACTGATTCCTTCCACACTACTAACAGCTTTTCCTTCGATAGAAGTGACATCGCAATAGGCTACCGTTTCTCCTTCAAGTGGTAGAGTGTGAATTTCACGAACCACTTGATATACGATTTTTTTCATCGCAAATTCTCTCCTTTGTTTACATAATTGTAAGTTAACCTGCACAAGAACAGATTGTCAGGTCTATTCTTTATCGATCCAAATACGTTTTCCTTCGTATGAGATATATTCAACTTCAACACTCATCCGAAACTTGTACATTGTGATTTTGCCATACTCAGTTTGAATATCGGTTGTATCGATGATGACTTCGCTTGGAACGTTAGGAAAACGATAAGCCATATACCACAAATCCAAGTATAGGTTCCCATCTTCCATTCGTGCATGATGATCTTGATCACTCAAGTCTAACCATTGTCCAATGATTGGCGGATGTTTTGGCATATCGACGAATGTAGCATGCCTTACACCTGCACGATCTACCTTACCATCTAACAATAACTGAACAGCTTCATCCTTTTTCATTAATTTCTCTCCTTCTTTTTACATCTTGGTTTACTTTAATCTCAATTACTTAATGGAATCGTCTCCTTCTCTTTACTACTCCTGAAAAAACTGATCATATAAGGACTCTCCTGCGAAAATTTTCCAAAAAAATCCTTGTTTGTGTAAAACTTTAGTATCTTATGCATAAAAGCATGAATTAAAAAGAGGATGATTTCTCATCCCCTAATTGCTTTTCGTTTCACACGAGCACGTCTTCACTCAAGTACATCTTTTCTACTTCTAAAGCTTTTTGACGCTTTCGCTCTGCGTCCTTTTCAATTTTCTTTGCATGTTGATTCATATCTTTTACATACTCCTTAGAGTATACTTTTAATTCGTTACTTTTGTGAAATTTGGGCATATCGAAGATAAAAGTCATTTGTTTTTTTCCTTTAACAACTTCCGTCCCTTCTAAATAAATGAAAGGAAAAGATTCAAAATGTTTCTTTGCATCTTCTTGATAAGGCATCACCAATTTTTCATCCATTACCAAATCATATACCCATCCATAAAAACCTGGCACTTTGATGTGTAGTTCATTGTTATGAATAATTGATGTTGCCGCCATTCTTGCATATCCTTGAAAATCCATAATATCCAACCCCTTTAATGTTGTTGTCTTTTTAACTGTATAGGTATTTCTATGACTGAACTCTCCAGACGCAACGCAATAGGCGAAACGGTTTCTTCTTAGGAACGCCAATTGTTGTCATAACAAATGGGATATAGAAGAGAACTTTCGGATAATGGTTCGTACAAAATAGAATATCCACATTCATTTTTTTTGCATCTCTTTTTGCTTGTAAACAAATTTTCAACATCTTTTTCTCAGAGGTTGTACGACCTACATGAATCTCAATCATTTTAATAAGTGGATTGTAAAAGCTTTTAATCCCTTTTTTCCGAAGAATGAAATAGCTACCAACCATGATCACCGAAGGCGCTACAACACCAATTCCCATAATGCTCATTAGAATCAAGAAATAGTTTATCGTCATCAGATGAAAAAATTGAATTGAAATCATCGTAATCAGAGCTGGCAATACGATTAACAGTTGAAGTTCAGTCATTTGTAATCTCTGCATGACAATCTCCTTTTCGGTCATTTTTGATTAAACATTACAGACTTCTTCTTGCTGTAGAACATTCACTATACGATCTGAAACCCTTTCGATGAATGTAAAACGAGGTTCAGTTGCTTCATATCCTAACCGTATACAATTTGAACGGTATTCTTCGGCATAAACTTCAGCTTTAGATTTATATGGCAAACCCAAACGCTCAAACACTTGTTTACATACTAATTCCGTCTCCCATAGACGCTTCTTCGTGCCCCCTTTAAATCCTGCGTTCTTATGATGCATCGCTCTTTGCACAACGACTTGAATCGTTTGAAGTAGCGCATCCATCGCATTCCCTGTCCATTCTATCGCGTAAGGCATATGTTTGCTTCGCTTGAAAGCCTTGCCCAATCTTTCTCGGAGTGCCATTTCTTGTTGTTGTGCGTCATAGCCACTAAAAGCGATACGTATTTGAAATTCCTTTGACAAGGCATCCATGATCGTCCGCTTAAACACTTTCTTTTTTAGCTTCACAATGACATCCCCCTACTGATATCGGTAGCACATCTGGAAATATTTTCTCCTTTTTCATGAACAAGAACAACCCTCAATTAGAGGGTTGACCCTGTTGTTTCAAATAATTGATTGCCTTCTTTAAATCTTCGTCCGTATGTTTCACTTGAGCAGAGTTAATTACGACATATGCTTCAATGATTTCTCTCAATGTGTCAAAATTGGATTCGTAGGTCGTAATTGAACAACTACTAAACTTGAGCATAAAGAAACCAGGATTATCGTGATAATACATCGGATTTCCATTTACCAGCACGGAATACTTTCCTAAAATAAAGTCATGTAAAGCGTGCAATCTCTGCTTTCCATCCCATACCAGACCTCCGAAACCTTCTCCCAATGTAAAAACAGGATCATATGTCTTCGTTCTATTCACGTAAAATGAACCAATTGGAATTTCATCCAGAATTGAATGAATAAAGGCTTGCTTCTTCTCTTCATTCCAAACCAACTCTCTTTGAAAAGAAGGATTCGGATTATAACAAGATGCTGGAGCAAGAATTTGGTCCACTTCGTTGAAACATGACTTGTACAGACTAAGCAAGTCATATTGCCGAATATGAAAGTTCCATCTATGACGAAAATCCTTTAACTTCGGTAGAGGATTCGCAATCTTTTCTTGATGTAGCTCATATTTCTTCTGAATCACACGTAGACGAGATACCATAGCATCTGTTTCTTCATTTATAATTGAATTGATTATTGACCAATCAATATCCTTTAAGTTTGCATATACTTCCCAATTGCCACCTTTACGCCGGAGCTTAGCAAACAATTCGCGATACGACTCATTGATTTCAACATTTCCCAGAAACGGTAGGTCAATTTTTACAGATCGGAAACTAAATGAATCGATGTTGCGGAAACGATACAGGCTATACCCCACCAACATCCCCATCTTCTCATTATCCCGTATGTTTCTTGCGTCTACTTGAATGACTCGATGTTCATTACCTGCAAACAATTCATCCAGTAGTTGAATTACTTCCTTTACTGCTTTATTTGTGTTCTTCTCAACAACTACCGAAACGGTATCCATATTCACCCAATCTGTTCGCAAAAAACTTTTGAAAATATGTGCCATAACTGGTCATCTCCTCATATAAAATTGATTTCAAACTGTTTGACCGTTAATAGAAATGATATCGACTGTTTTCACTTCATAAACATCTCCGTTAACTGCTTCAAGTAAATGAATGGCAGGTGTATAAGGCTTTGGACATAAAAGAACTTGTTCATACGTATTTGGTTCTGTCTTAACGGTGACATAATTGCCCCAGGATGTGAATTCTGGTAAATCCTTCTCATCTTTCAATGTTTCCACACCACAATCCACATAGAAATCAACACCAGCCGCAATTGGATACATTTTGTCTATACGCTCATTGTCCCAATCATTACACAACTTTGTTGCCAACTCCGTGATTTTCTCCAAATGTATTTCAGCACATTCTGTTGTCATGAATCCGATGATCGCGCTATTATTTTCTGATACTTCAAAAGGTACAAACTGTTCCCCATCAGGAATTTTTTCCAAAAGAGCTACGATTTCTTCTTTTGTAAGTCCATCTGTAACTTCGACCATCATTCCTGCTGCTTGAACTGTGTTCATATAAAAATCCCTCCTTAAATAGATGCTTGTACATCGCCTATTTTGTAAAACATTCTTTATTGTAAGGACTTTTAACCTCTTTCATAACAATGAAAAAAGAAGGAAATCTCTCTTAGAGGACTCCCTTCTTTTCTAACTTGATATCGTTTGTGGCTTACAACCTTCCTACGTTTGCAATCATTAACAACTGGTTGATTGCGAATGTCTGACCATTTTCAGTATCCATTATCTCAGATAAGTCAGCACTCCCGACTTCTCTCAATTTATCCCTTGCAATAGATGTTACGAAAGTGACAAGATCAGATAGTGGCATTTTTTTAATCGCCTCTTCCAATACAATGTTGTCCACTTTTATTTTGTCTTTCTGCGTGTAGTATCTATCTACATCCGTCTTTTTCAAATATATTTCTCCGTTAAGGATGATCCTATCAATGATTTTCTCTTCCATTACTATCATTTCCTTTCTCTTGATTATATCTTGTATACTTATTTTCCGTTATTGCATAATGATGGATTTCAATATCTTTATCGATAAATCCCCTTCTCTGTGCCGCGAGTAGTGTTTGATACATGTTCTCTCTTCCCACTCCGTTATCCGTATGCAGATAGATTTTGTCTGCTCGCATACCATGTTCACAAAAATACTTAACTAAATCATATCCAGTTGATAGAAGATTCCCATTTTCATCTTCACCTAAGTCATGATCAAGAGTAAGGATGTGAACATCATACTGTGAAAGAAGTGCAATAGCTTCCTCCATTGTTCTTGCAACAACAAAACCTTTAGGACAATCTCGTAAATCGTCAACATATAGATTGATCTGTCTCTTTTCCATGCCTCATCCCTCTTGAGCTATGCTTCCAGATTTTTAATTAAACTCTTGTAATGAACAACCATAATCCCGAGCATATGAACCTTCAATTGCAAGTAATATCTCACCTGCATTTTTTAATCTTGGTTGTTGAGTAGAATGTTGGGTATGGTTAACGCATCGATTATAGTAAGCAACAGCTAATTCTTCCTCGCTGTTTCTATCTATCTGGTATTTAGAATGTAGATGTTCTCCTAATTTCAAACAGACCATATGATCGTTACTTTGATATTGTGCCGTCAACTTTTTATAAAAACTAATTCTTTCTGGCATGTGCCACCTCCGTTATTTCATATCCTTCTGAAATAGATGTTTGTACATCCCCTCTTTTGTAAAACATTCTTTATTGTAAGGACTGTTCACCCATTTCATAACAAAGAAAAAGAAGGATGTCCTTTTTGAGGGACTTCCTTTCTCTTCATCTTCCTATGCTTTTACTAATTGATAATGTAATTCCCTGCAAGAACCCTTTTTACCATTGGGATGAATAACCTCCATTACTTCTTTGCCCATTACACTAACCAATTTGTATCCATCTTCTGTCACATAATGCGAAGGTGGAATTACGTTTCCTGCTTTAATCATCTCATCAAAATGTTTCCTGCATACGAAACGTTTTCGAACAATAAAATCACCTTTGTTACCGCAAATGCATTTCGGAAATAGACCAATTAGACTCACACTCATTCCCTCTTTCTATAATTCATCTGCTCTATCACGAAAATCTTTATCAGCTAACCACAATTAGACTAAACGTAAATGGTAGAATTAACTGGTCTTTAGGACTTCCCGATTTACATAGGCTTCGCGTCTCTTTTTGCTGCCGAATTTCTTGACACCGCTGAATAACTTATTCCCTTTCTCATAAGAATCCCACTTGATAACGACTGCATCGACAATAATTGCCTTCTTATCTACGGTATGATATTGCCACTTACCATCTTCGTAAAAGCCAACAAAGCGTCCGCCATTATGAGTGGTGACCCACACCTTGCGATTGCTGTTAGGAACATTCTTAACAGCCAAGTCGTTCTCGACCATTGCAAGATACTCCGTTTGTCCCAGATCTGACAACTTAATCTTCCGATAGGTATCCCAATAGCCTGTTCTTTGCGACTCTTTTAGATCAGCAAATAAAGTCGGATATTTGTCTTTGTAACGATGAATAGCCCTAACAATGACAGGAAACGCCCTGCATGAAGACATAAATAAACGTGGTAATGACATTCTTTATCCCCCTCTCTATAGATTTAGCAGTTTCCTTCCTACCACTCGATTACACAATTAAATTAACAAGGATCAATTGGATCATCCACTTCGTTATACAGAGCGTCAGGGTGCCATTCTCCTTTTTCGATGGCAGTAAGAATTCCTGTTACTGTTGTAAGCTCGGAAAGCATGCCGCCTCTGAGTGAAATAAGACCTTTGTATTTTGTTGGAGTACGACCACGATCACCTTTACGATTCTTCGATACGTATTGTGACTCCGCCTCTTCAAGTTTCTTTAATCGTCGACGTATATATGCCCTCCTCTTTTCCAGGGTCTGTTTAAACAAGATTAAGGTTTCCTCCGCACTACGCATGTTTACAATCACCCTTCAACTATCATTCTGAATCATCAACTCTTTAAGGTTCTTTTCGTGTGAAATTGGGAAGAAAAGCGTAGTCACCATCAGGGTTAACCCAGTCAGTTTCACCAATGAATTTTCCATGTAAGTCATGAACCATTCCAAACTCGCCTTCTTTCAGCTTTTTCCAGCCGTTTGATAATGCGATGATTTCATTTTCCGTTTTAACGTCAATCACTTTTCTTTGATCAATGTTATAATCCTCATACAACTGATCCAATTTCAATTGAATGACGATTTCTTCTACATCAATTCGATTCTCGCCTCCACCAATTCCGTGCACCATGAATGGTTCAATTAAGATCTCATCCAAGAACTCATACAAAGTGTAAGATGTTCCATGGCCTCGATTGTAAGCGGCATGACAAAAATGGATCATTTGAGCGAGTTTTGGACTCTCCAATTCCATTTGTGCAAACCAGTTCATACTTTCTGAATATGGCATTCCAATATCTACCTTTTGGAGATACTTGGTTAAAAAGCTACTGTCATACCCTTCTAAGAAGACAAGATCTTGCTTATAAATTCCCTCACCTGTAGAAAATTCATCCGAACTACAAATCCAAATCTTCCCATTGTAATAAGTTGCTTCACCACATGTATGCATGACAACCTTGTCACCTTTTTTCAAAGACATGATAATCCCTCCATTATTTTGATTCGCTACCACTACTCGATCTGATTCACTTACTTTAATGTTTCGATCCACTCTGAAAAGGATAAAGGACTGTTCGTTTTTACTTTGTACTCTTCATACAAGTAATTCAGATAACCTTCAGCAAATTCCTCTGGCGTTTCATTGCACTGATCGCAGTTACAAACGCTTGGCGTTTGACTTCCCCACATGTTAAAATCCCTCCGTCTTTTCTTTCTTCATATTTACGAGACTTGAATTGATTCTCGAAAGATTAATGGTCAGATTTCTATTTTCATCATCACCTAAGTCATGATCCATGGTGAGGATGTGTACATGATGTTTTGAAAGCAACTCTATTGCCTCCGGTTATTGCAACAACGAAACCATCAGGAACATCACGCAAATCATCAACTTATACATTCACTTGTTCTTTCCATTTATTTCACCTTTCGAACTTAGTAACTTATCAATCATTCAAATTATGAATCATAGAAAGTTGTTAAAATTAGTTCTCTTATTTGCAAATCGGATAGTGATAGAATTTTCGCTCTAAACTCTGTTTCTCCGCCAGCTTCCTTCATCATCCGTTGCAAAAATCCACCCAATTCCTTTCCATCCAGGCCCGTAAGATCCTTTACAAGATTTCCGTTAAAACGCTGACGAAAAGCAAGTAATTGCTGATGATCAGCAAGAGCTTGTTCTACAAAAGGAATAGCATTCGAAAAGAAATTCAATATGAAAGGCTTGTAAAACTGCTTATCTTGATTATAAGGATAAGGAACGATTTCTTTCCTCAAGTAAGCATCAGATTGTAGCCACAAAAGGAATTCATTATAGGTTTTCCGCTTTGCATCCCGCACCCTTGATTTGTGATTCAAGTTATCCAGAAGATAAATATCAGGGTTGAAATAGGGAGTCGAAACTGCAAAGTGGAATACATCTTCAAGTGCATCGAAACCTTGCTGATGACGCGCATAATCATACCCAAGGAAAGCAAGGACTTCCTCAGCAGAAGTAGAAAGGACGATTTCCTTAATAACCTTATCCTCTTCTCGTAGCACATAGAGTAAACCCTGATGACCAAATTTTAGTCCCATCTTATGCGCAATTCGTCCCATTAAGTTCCCAAGGTCGTTATAGGAAAAGTAGGTTGCAGAAAAATCAAACGACTCCGATTTTGTTCCAATCAAATCGATTTGGAATTCTTTATAATCAAAACTGAATACATCCCCGTTTTTAAAGTTTTCGTTCGGTTTAAAATAATCGATTACGTATTTTGTCCAGTTGTTAGGCAAATGATCTAATTCAATCAAAACATCCATATCTCCGAAAGATTCTTTCCCACCATAAGCTTTGATTACCTCTGTTCTGATATTCGGAAATAGGTTCTTGAGTGCTAAGAGAACTTCTTCTACCAAGACAAAATATTCAACCTTTTCATAACGTCGAGTAAATGTATTTTTCAGTGCATTTCCACCCATTATTTTTCCTTCCTTTCTACGATAAGGAATGGAAACGCCAAGTTGAATCCCTGGCGTTTCCATTCCAATTTGTAAAATAAGAGTTAATTAGCCTTCATTATTGAGAAGAGATTTTGCAAATGATAATGACTCTACAACATTTCCAGCCTTCTGACCACTCATAACTTTTTCAAATTGATCGACAACCCAAGCAAGAGCATTTCTAAGCTCTTCTTGACTATTTGATTGAAGGTGTGATCGCTCTGCAATCCGATACAAAATCTCCATCTCCAACGTATGCATAGAATAGCTTGTTCCAAGTTCTTGTTCAATTCGTTCGTGAGTTCTTCGAAATACATTTTCACGTCCCAAGTGAGCATTCTCATGCAATTCTTTGATGTTTAGAAATGCCTCACTTAACTCTTCGCTTGTAAGCGAATCTAAAATTGCAGTCAACTTGTTTTTCATATACATTTCGCCCTTTCACTTTTCAATAGTTTTTCAAATGACTTTTGTTTCCTTTATTAATTTTGTTGTTGTCATTCAATATTTACGCCTGCTTTTATATCTCCATTTAACCAAGCTTGGCATGTGACATTAAAATACACCCAGCTACAAATGACCTTTAATCAATGAATACTGTTTGAGAGGAAACTTGATCGTTGCTTGATATTTTTATTGTCGCTTTGTTACTTGGCTTGATTTTGATCTCCTCAACACTATAATCATTCGTGATATTGAATTTATGCAAATGTCCCCCCTTATAAATCAGGTATTCTCCATCCCAATACCATTCTTCGTCTAATGAAGAATATCTACTACTTTTGTAATGAACCAGACACGGATTGATGGTGCGCAACAACACCGTTCTGCCCACATAGTCGATCATTTTTTTATATCCATCGTATTTCTTAATTAACTCCTGGTATTTTTCAGGCATAACCTCCTTTAAATGCGAGATAAACATCGGAACAACTTTCTCACGATAATCCCTGATTTCCCCACCCATTAGTGCTTGTGGTTTGAAAGAACAAAGTCGATGAATAAAATCAACAGTGAACTTGTCAGATGGAATAAAAGCTGTTATATTAACTCCCAAAAGAGGGTTGTTGAATTGAATATCCCCTTTCGCTTGTACCTCAATATGAATAAATGGATATGGAAATATAACATAGTCTTTGATTAAGCCTAATTTATTTGATGGATGATTTAATTTATTGTACTTCTCATGATTTTTCCATTTACTTTTAAATTCACGATACTTCTGTGATCTGCTCGTGTAACCCCTCATTGTACTGACTTCACCAAATTTACAATTCATCCCGCCAATACTTCTAACTTTAAGACATTGGTTGTTCTGATAATATGAACAACTCATATATTGATCACAGGATACAACACTCGCTTCCAAGGGTGCTTCTTTTCCACTAAAAATGCCTTTTCCTCCATACAATCCTACATGGATAACCTCCATATACACATTACACTCCCTTCTGTCATTCTAATAATCTCTCTTAATAAATTTAATTAACAATCTCCTTATTTTTCAAAATCCTTTTATTATAGCTATTTACAATCAAATCATAAGTATTTGTCATAGGTGTTCTATGTAAAAAGGGGCTACTCTTCAGCCCCCGCAAAATTATATAGCTAATTTCAGTACATCTGTTTGACTTGAGATTTCATCAATGTAGTGGATGTAATATTTTTCATTTCCACCAAAACGAGACATCGCAAAATTCATGTTCTCGTCTTCTTTCACTCCTGAATGAAAGAGAAGTTCAGGAAAAGTTTCAATCATTCTATCAATGGCCTGTTCCCCGCTAATCCAATTTGGTTTCTTTTCATTTTCCTCTTCAAGTTTTTTAGCCATTTCTTTTTGTAAATCTCCGTACTTTGTAATCACTTCTTTCGGATAAGCCATCTGAATGACTTGAACAATATCATCACATGCTGGTACATCTTCACCAAATATATTCTGAACTTTAATCAAAGAATTGAGAAGTAATGAAAATCCCTCGTATTTTTTGAAAAACTGATTGAGTGGCTCATAAAATGATCGATCATATTGTGCATAACGTTCTGAGCCTTTTGGCTCAATAGAAACTTGGAATAGACTTTGGGATTCCGATGATCTTAACTTGTACACCTCATCGTCTTTATGAATATAAATGACAAACATTTTTTTAGCGATATCCATAAAACCAAATAGTTCACGTTCAAATATACTGTATTCATGATTTGGATCTGGATACAAGGAAATAGAATTATTGTGTTGTGCCTTTTTTTCTTTGTACCGTTTCAAAACTTCATGACGAGAAAAACGAACAAACACTTCCTTTCCAGGAAACATCAAACGAACTCGCTCTTGTAGACGATCCATATAAAAATTCAATACTAAAACAAGAATCATCATTTCTTTCTCCTGTATATCTTTTGATAAACGAATGTAACGGTTTTCCATCGCATGTATCGCATTGACTTCCATGTTTGCACGTTCCAATCCTGCGTTCGCTATTTGCTCATGATCCTGATAGATTGACAAAAGTGCCTTTTGAACTTTTGAATATTGCACATCTGCTTTCTCCGAAGCATAGCTTTCCTTTATCTTGCTTTCCAAATCACGTAGCTCTTTTCTCCATTTATCATTCGTCATTTGCAAAGAGCGCATTTTGCTATTCAGTTTATCTCTTACATAATGAATTTCTAAACGAGTATTTCTTTTTTCTTTTTCAGGCACACCTTCAAGAAGGCTTCTATTCAATCCAAACCTTGTAATATAGTGTTCAAAACAAGCTCTTTTCGAAGATGACGCAAAATTAAAGTGAACGTAAATACCCTTTTTGTGATAAGAGAGGTAACGTTCAAGCAGATGAGTAAAGTATTCTTGAACATTCATTCTCTTTACATATTGAATGGATTCATGTAACACCTGGTCGATAATATTATTCATTTATAACATTCCTCATTTCATATAAAATTTGTCTGTCTTCAAGGTTCAATTGCACAACCGATCTTTTATTATGTCAATTTTATTTTACCATTACTTCTAAAAATATTCTATCTTTTTATTCTTTAATTAACACCTTGGTAGCTTCTTTTTTGTAGATGAACAAAAAAGAGACTTCCGCTAAGAAGTCTCTAATGTATTTGTTTCGTATAATGACAGAAGCCATCTTTTCATTTTCAAGATGTCATTACTGATGCGATTGCTTTTCCAGCTATATCGAAAGAATATCCTTTCCTTACTAAGAACTGCATCAGCTTTTGCCTCGTCTTTGGTATAGGATCTTTTCCTGAAATTGACCTTAGCTTTTTCTCGCACAGCTCAATAGCTTGTCCCAACTCTTTCTCATCAGAGCACAGTTCGTCTACTACTTGAGTAATGATCTCCTGGCTGATCCCTTTTTGTTTGAGTTCTGCTTTCAATCCACGTTCTCCAAGTTTTTTTATGTTCTGACGATCTTTTGCTAAAGTCTTAGCAAACGTTTCATCATTTACATACTGATAACTTCTCAGCTTTTCTAAAGCCAAGTCAATCCAGTTGTCTTCATAACCTTTTTGACGCAATCGCATGCGCAATTCATACTCGCTTCTGATTCGAAAGGACAGAAGTCTCAGAGCGCTATCCATGGTTTTCTGCATTTCTTCTTCAATTAAAACTTCATCAACAAATGATTGCTCTATTTCATTTCCCACCACTATTTTTTTTCGATTACGAATATAGACATCCTCTGAAATCCCAAATGCGAAGACATCATCCAAATATAACGAGTAGCGGGAGTTATTTCGTTTTTGTTGCTCAATCTTTGATATTCTCGGCATGACACCACTCCTTTTTGTCAAATATATTTTACCATTTGTGGACAGCATTTTCTACTTATATCTCAAAATGTCCGATCTAATTATAAAAAACAAAAGAGACTTCTCTTTTAGAAGCCTCCTTATTTAATCACTTGTTGTTTTCTAACAAACCTGTTCCTTATCTAAACTGGACGTTTCTTTCTCTTATTAGGATGGATTCGGATTCAGCCAGATATCTTGGAATCACCAATTTCTCGGAGATCTGCTGAATGTTGTCCCCTTCATTATCCAATTTTAATACTTCGTTTTTCATTTTCTCAAATTCATCATCAGGCATAAATGATCCTCTCCTTTCTCTGGAGGAGTTTTATCCTCAACTCAATTAAAATCTTAATCAAAAAGGAGGCTTCGCCCTTCTTCTGCACAATCTTTGAGAACCATAGCAAGTTCATATGCTGTTTGCTTATCCTTATCGTCTTCCCAATTTTCAATCACTGACAAGATTCGCGGATATACTATCGCGCAATCATCCACAGACAGTTGCCCTTCATTATCAGCGTGATCCAAGAGAGGGAGTAAGTCATCCTGCCATTCGGAAAACTTTCCATCTCCATCAAATCCTTCCATGCTTCTTAGATCCATTCCGATTTCTTTTGCTAATTTTGTCCGTAGTCGATTAAACTCACTATAGGCAATTTCAAAACCGCTATGTTTAGGTACCAATACTCTCAACGTTAACATGCATATCCCTCCCGCTTATCTTATTCAAACTTGGATCCTCTTTTAATGGATATTGCAATTGTATTTGATTTTGGATTCATGCCAATTTTACCAATGATATCCCCAGGGAAAACATCCCTTCCCATAAACCAAGTCCCATTCGACAAGGATTGATCTTCTCTCTTCTGAATGTCTATTAGTTTTAAATCACCTTTTCCTTTTCCGTGTCCCCACTTTGAAAGATCACGTTGATACTGTCCGTTTACAAGCATTAGATCCTTGTAAAGCTCCAGTTCTCCAAGAATACTAAAAGACTTGATAAATTCGACAGGCACTCCTCCAAGAACACCAGCCGTTGCATAATGAGCCAGAGATTCATCCCATGTTACTGTAAAATCGCGTTCCTTCTTTATTGCACTCTTAATTTTTTGTGAAACATATGTGGAATGAAAAAAGTCTTCGTCGGTAACAAGAAGTGCTTTTGGGACTTCACATTCGATATAGCAAGGGAATGTCTCCCACGTTACCCAAAAATCCTTTATCTCTTCGCCTCTTTCTTTTGCCTTCTCTTCCATCCAACTGCTTGTTGCTTGATAAGCGTAAAAATAGTGCCATTTGTTCGTTAAATAGATAACAGTATTTGCGGAGCTATAAATTCCTTTCCAGTTATCTATTTCTGTTTCCTTTCGTGGCAAAAGGCCATGTTGCAAAATGCTGTTTAGATGAGCGGTTGTCGTGCCATGAAACAGCGTTACTGTATCCTTCATATCTGCATTTCTTCGGACTTCTTCTACATTCGTCATTTCAAGTTGTTTAATATATAAATCTTTATAGTAGCGAGTCACTTCAAATCCATCTTCATTTTTATAGTTTTCTATGTTAATTAAATCAGATGACAATCCCTTCATCCTCCTATCGTTCATGTGTAAAGAAGCGATATTCACTTAGCTGACAGTGGCTATTTTACATACCGTTCACAAATCTCTTTCGCAATTTGAAGACGTTCAGCAGAATCCTCAACATCTTTGATTCGCATCCGATATTCTTTGCCAGGGTCATTCACTTTACTGTGATGATTATACATCTCCAGCTCGCCTTCCGCCACGTTGATGAAATAATCAGGATCATCTGCTTGATCAAATGTCTTGATTATAGGGATTTGTCCGCATGTATCACAACCATCTTTCATCTCTTTCTGATATTCTTCAATGTCGGCATATGCTGTATAGGAATGAAGACCATTACATCCACAGTTCACTTGCAAATAATCATACTTACTCATCATGTGACCTCCTCTTCTTAAATCTGCTCTTTCCAATTATCTCTCGAAAATACACTACCCTTTTCGGTAACAAAGTAACTGACCTCATCAATGTTCATCATGGATACTTCTTGATAGCTCCTACATTCCGAGCAACCAAATCTGCATGATTCCATAAATCCTTTAAGTTGATCCTCACGACAAATAACATAAATACAGTCAGAACCCGCACAAGATGGATCACCAATAATCATGAAGGTTTTAAGCATAGGTATACCCCCTTTTTCACAATCAACAACTCTCTTAGTATCTTGCCACATTTGATCAAACTCTTTCGTAAAGGAAAGTGCCACTTGTTCGTCACGTATGATCATGATTACTTCGTCATTGGTTGTGCTTGGCGCTTTCGAATAGTTAAATGATTCATTCGTTGCCACCTTCTGATCTACAATGGTTATTTTCAAGTGCATTAATCCTGACTGATTATCGATCTTGATCGGAACACCCTCGTTGTGAAGTATGCTTCTCAGGGTTTTGACCAGCCAGCATAAATGCCCACTCAAGTTTCACCTCCGCCCCACTGGAAGAGTTTGTTTCGAGCCAGCCATTTCGACTATTTTTATACAGCCGCATTAGCATTTGAATTCAGCGAATCACTGACGATTTGTTTGACTTCTTGTGTAGCAACGTGTCCAAAATCAGAACACCCTGACAGTATAGATATTGTGAACACGAGGTAGAAGACTACTTATTCTTTACTTTTCTCTTTTTGAAAAGTTTTCAACGATACAATCCATGCTGCATGATGTACTTATAGCATTCTCTTGGCATTAAGTACTGTAAGTATTTCGGATCTTCATTCGAGATTAATTCATTACGAATATAAGAAGAACTAATTTCCATTTCCATTCCCTTCTCAAGCAATTGGAATCGTTCTACATATGGTTTTAAAAATTTGGAATCCGCAAGAGTCTTTTGCATGTCAATCCCGTCTCGCGACATAACAATGAATTTATTATTTTCTACCAGCTCTTGCCCGTATTGCCATTCACCCTTTGCAATACTGACAAGCAAATCAGCTCCCATCATGAAATACACTTCATCATTCGGATGCATTTGCTTGTAATATTCCATCGTAAAGTAGGTAAAGACCTTTGAAGCTTCTTTTTGCATCTCATAATCATCTGCAATAAAAAGCGGATTGTCAGCAATCGCCAGTTGAAGTAAGTTCCAACGATGCTCATCGCTGATCTTCATTGTCTTATCAGGTCTTTTCGTCGAGCATGGTCCCATGATGATTTTCTGCAAACCACATCGTTCTGCCATTTTGGAAGCCGTCCAAAGATGGGAATTGGTAATAGGGTCAAACGAAGCTCCAAAGAAGCCAATTTTACGCATCTTCTTTTTCCTCCTTTTGATAACGCTCTGCCATTTTTTGTTGATGTGCCAGGAACGCATCTTCTAAAGAAAGACCGTAGTATTTAAGAACTTTGATCAACGGAAACAACACATCTCCAATTTCTTCTGCGATATGAGCTTTGATAACCTCGTCATGAGGTTCAATTTCATCAGGACGTTCTCGACCTTCTTCGATTCGTCGAACTTCACGACATACTTCGCCCAGTTCTTCTGTGACTTTATTCAAATCACTTTGCGGGTTAAGTATCCATTGGTGTCGGTGACATATTGCCATTACTGTTTGTTCCATTTGCTTTGTATCCATGTGATCTACTCCTTTTATTTGCAAATTAGTTTGTTGCGTTTTGGGATTGCGCCCGACTCCTGCCTTTTATTAAGCTTTTGACACTTACCTTATAATCGTCAGGAACCGAACCTTTATGGTTCGCTATATCTTCTACATCTTTGAACAACTGATGAGTTAAATCAGTAAATAATTCAATATTGGTTAGTGGCTCTCTAAAAGCCTTGATTCTATTTTTGTACTTATAAATTTCCTCAATGCCAAAATCTGCCCACATTTGTAAAAGCAACAACTCTAATTCATTCATAGATATAAATCCTCCTTTGATTTATCGTATGTGTTTTTTCACCGCGCTTGCTTTATCTCTTCAATATCATTATATCGTGTTTAATGTATTTGGTAAAACATTTTTTACATTTTAATTACAAATTTACATCCCTCTCAAAATTTAAAACCATATTTTGTATGATGATTCGAAAAAATAATTGACACTATCCTGTATTTGGTAGTATGCTTCAATCAAGGACACAAGATATAGAAACTATCTTGCAAACCAAACACAAGATATCGTGAAACGAAAGGAATGTGATTGATATGATGAAACGCATTGCAAAAGAACTCCCTGTGGATCTGTTTTTCGTAGTTGCAGGTGTAGTTATTGCTCATCTCATCCATCTGGCAATGTAAAAAGCCCAACCATATCATTCTTGATACGATTGGGCGCTCTTATCATGGTTTATGCGACGGCAACTAAGTCATTATCTTCTAAAACAACTCGCAACAACGAAGTCTCATAAATAAATGAGTGCTTTTTTACGGCTTCATATGTTCTTGTATCTTCCTTGTCATACATCATAACAAATGTACGGGAACCATTGTCTTTATAATTTTTCGTTAAGAGTGTCCTTGCTGTTTTCACAATTTGTTCTTCAATACATAAGATTGACATGGCTGACTTTATATAATCGGATACCGTTATGCTTTCATCTGTTACCCCAACCTGCTTTCTGTTTCGTTCAAAGAAAGCCCACGATTGACCAGACTCATCCTCATTTTTTCCAACCAAATTCATCTCGTTCGCCATTAGTACATGACTTACCATCAAAAGAGATGCTGATGGCTCCATCCTTACTGCTACCTTCCCATGTTTTGTGAGCATCTTATTTAAGATTTTTGCATTTCTCGTTCCATCTATTGTTAACGTTTTCGAGGAAAGTAACATCGTATCAAACTCTCGAATTCCCTCCAATAGTTTAAATCCAATTTCTGTAGTTCCTTGAATAATGGTATTTCCATTCAAAAGCACGACTCAACGCTCCTTTCTTGGTGTTTTTGTTAGGTCGTTATGTGTCCATAGTAATGAAAATCAACCCTTTCAACAACGCTTTTACCGTACAACGATGTTGGATACAAAAAGGATAGACAATTGAATCCATTTCAATGTTGTTGTCTTCCTAATCTTATGCACGTCTTAGTTCTATGATAGAGATGGTAAGCTGATATATGATCTGAGCTGTAAACAATAAAAAAGAGTGAGCATTATATACTCACTCGTTCGATGCTTTCTTCATGATTTGTCCATACAAAGCAGTGATGGCTTCGTTTAGTGTGCCTACTTCAACGACTTTTACATTTTTGAAACCTGTTAGATTTCGCGTGTTGTTCTTTGGTACATAAACCCGCTTGAATCCAAGGCGATCAACCTCTTTCAAACGTGATTCTAAATGCGGAACAGACTTAATTTCCCCTGTTAGACCTACCTCCCCAATAAAGACGGTATCAGTGGGAATACCTTTGTTGTAGATGCTGGACACCATAGACATCATAACGCCTAAATTTACGGCTGTTTCTTGAAGCTTCAATCCAGCAACCACTTTTACATATACGTCCTTGTCACTTGTAATCAAACCTCCGCGTTTCTCCAATATTGCCGTGAGGATTTGAAGCTGTTGCTTATTAATTCCTTCACCTACTCTGGTTGGATATCCGAACATCGTTTTCTCAAGAAGAGACTCGATTTCAACAATAATGTTTCGAGTTCCTTCTCTTGTTACAGTCAAGGCGCTTCCCGCAACAGGTTCCTCTCGTTTTGTCATGAAAAACTCTGATGGGTTATCAATTGGAATCAGTCCATGTCCTTCCATACGAAACAATCCGATTTCCCCTGTATTACCAAATCGATTCTTTGTGGTCGTTAACATTCGAAGTTGTTCACCACGATCTCCGTCCAGGTAGAAAACAGCATCGACCTCATGCTCAAATCCTCGGCTTCCAGCCAATTCGTCTTCCTTAGTCATATGCCCTACTAAGAAAACAGCTCGTGGTCGTTCTGAATGCTTCGCAATATGTTTGAAGGCTTTTGTACACTCTGAAACTTGTGTGGGTGAACCAGGTGATTGTGGAAGATCTTCCATGTATGCCATTTGAATTGAGTCCATGATAATGATGTCTGGATTAATTTCATGAATATGTTCTTTGATGGCATTCATATTTGATTCAGCCTTGAACCAAAAGTTGTCAGATAAATCATCACCGCAAATTCGATCCGCTTGCAACCTTACTTGCTTATCACTTTCCTCACCTGAAAAATAGAGGACTGTGTAATTAAGCTTTGCAAGTACATTACACACCTTCAGCAACAGTGTAGTTTTCCCAGCCCCTGGAGGAGCTGTAAGTACATTTAGACTGTCTCTAACAATGCCCCCTCCCATTACACGATCAAATTCAGGGATATTGAGAATAATCCGCAATTCTGCCGTTACATTCACATCTTTTAGTCTTTTCGGTTTATCGTACCTTGTATCCATTGTTCTTTTAGCAGCTGAGTTTACACTTTTAACGATGCTTACATTTTCCTCTATGAGTGTGTTCCATGAGTGACACGAAGGGCATTTTCCTGCCCACTTCATTTCTATATGATTACAAGTTGAACATTTAAACTGTGTTTTTGCTTTTGCCATACTCATCCTCCAATCCTATCAATGTATTTCACTTAATTGTATAATGATATACCGAATTGGTAAATATTTATTTACCAAAACAAAAAAGAAAGGGATTTATCATCCCTCCCTCTTATGATGTTGCTGCAATTATTTGACTCACTTCGTGTTCCTTTTTCTTGTCAGGATAGACATAGATATACTTTACACCGTTTAAACGTAGCTTCTCGATATAGGCTTCTGTTAATACATGCCCCGCACTTAACAGCAACATGTCTCGATCCTTGTATACATCTTTGGCAACAGTATATCCAAGATAACAATTTCTAAGCTCTACACGATCTTTTGGAAGCGAAATTGTTGATTTTAACACCATTTATACTCACCTCCTCATTCTGTCAACCCCTTTCTGTGGTTATGTTATCTTATGGGAAAATCTCATTAAAAATAAAAAAGAAGAGGCTTAGCCCCTTCTTAATCTTCCTTTTATGAATACACAATCCTAAATATCAAACATTTGGTAGACGGTATATCGTTACAGGATAATCATGAAACACCTCTTTAATGATACCAAAGATTTCCTCCCAATTTCCTCCACCAAGGTTACTGCCAAGTTGATAAGGCAATGCCACAGAATATCCTTTCTGCATAGCAGTTTCCTTCATAACTTCAATGGATTTGCGAAGATATGTTTCTTCTGTTCTTTTTTGATCTGTACCAATTTCGTGCTGACCAAATAGATTTGCCACTATCCGTAATAGAGTTGGCTTAATATTAGGATCAGAAAACAAAGTCAACTCTCCTACCGACTCATCTGGAACCTCTACGAATTGGCAATGTCCCATAAGCGAACGAGTCTTCTGTCCAATCTTACATAGTGTTGCATATTCATTAAATACAATGGGATATGCTTCTTTGATCAGCTTAGCTAACCCGCCTCCCATTACACCGAGACAATTGACTTGGTGACCAATGACAAGCTCAGGCGCTTCCATTAAATCACCTATCACCTCCCTGACTAATACACCTCTCAGTGCCATCGCAAGCGGTTGGCACTCATTTGTGATAGATTCTCTACCTTGCTTCACATATTGACGAATGACATCAGCTTGACAGTTCTTCGAGTTTCCTTTGAACATATCCGTGAAATCATCAAATTGCTTTGCGAACTCAACTAATTGAGGATTTGCATCCAGGTACTTTACCCACAGCAACTTATAATAGTAAGTGAGAAAGTCAATTGGCAAAATCCGTCCATAAATGTTGACTCGAACTGCCTTCCGACCACTTTTCTGCCAAGCCTTCGCCTCTTTCCAATCAGAAGCTTGTACGTAATTCCCACTATCATCAAGAAATTCTTTCGCATTCTGATAATGAGCCTCTATGCTGTTGAATCGTTCCTTTCCATCCAGGTTGACAAGAACATTTGCAAAAAGTGCGGAATACCTTTTGTCACCTCGTGAGGAACACTCTAAAATGTTTGACATCCCAATCACCCTTTTTTCTTAAACGAAATTGTTATATTGTAAACAAAATTTATCTCTTATAGTCATCAAACTGAGATTGAGCGTTATTCCTGTTCATACAAAAACAGGCTCGGTTCTTGCCAGCTTTTTATTTGTTCCTCTCCAAAAATATCGATCATCATTTCTTTTTGATATTGTAAAAATTCTTTTAGCTTCTCGTTGTATTCCCGCATCTTCCTTTCATTCTCAGGTGTTACTTCCACACAAAAAACGCTTTCTTTTTTCTTTCTTGATCCATATATTTCAACCGTCTTATTGTGAATCATTCCTTTTTGAATACGGATTGGCATGATACGTGAAGATAAAGACTTGTCCAGTGTAAACAAGCGTTTTTCACGGTTTTCTTTGGGCTGAATGATGCCTATATGTTCCTTTAAACTTCGAAGATGACGACTTTTCGCTCGTACAACTCGATGGTAATGCCAGTGATCCTTATCTCTCAAGATCTCACTTGTATCTTCATCGTTCATATAAAGAGAGATCATGTTCATTTCATGATCCCATTCTGAGATCCATGAGTAATCGACTTGATGAAATCGCGTTTGTTCTCCCTGGGTATAATCCTTCACTCGATAACCTATATCCGTTTTTTCAATTTGCATTATGATCACTCCTTTTAGAATTTCCAGCATGGTATGCAAAAACGAGTTGAGAAATGCTCAACTCGCTTCGGCAAGGAATTTTTCCTCCAGGCTGGTATAACGTTGTCGATGCTTGAACGTTCGAATCGCATGGGCAATTGCTTCGGGTTGTCCAATGATACAATTGAAATCCTTTGATCGAGTATAGCCCGTATAGAAAATGCTATTATCCAACATGTTGTAATTATCCATCATCATTGGCATGATGACCGCAGGCCATTGAGATCCTTGGCTTTTGTGCACAGTCATAGCGTATGCGTGATCTAACTCCTCAAAAATGTCGTGATACATCACATAACCATCTTCATAACGAACAATCATGACCATCTGATTAACGCCCATTACTTGTTCTTTTCGAATTTCTTCGATCATTCCACATTCACCGTTTGTTATTCCAAGATTGGTGGTATCCTCAATGTAATTACCAAGTTCATCTTTTTGATACCAAGGCATTTGATAGTTATTAGCAATATGAATTACTTTGTCTCCAGCTTGGAAATAAAGTGGAACATCTACGGTTTCATCTTTAGATGGATGTTTCTTTCTGATATTCCGATTTATCACTTTTTCCCCTACGGGATTTGGATTAAATGCTTGTTGAATGATCCAATTCATGACATAGGTGCCGACTTCTCCAATCCGTTGAAGACAAAGCACTTGTATATCTTCAAACGAGTATCCTTTGCCTTCCATCAATCTCTCAATAGAACGGATCATTGTGTCATGAACATCTTCAACATTTTGCTTTCGAATGACATAAGCATCTTCTGTATCTTGACACGAAGAAATCATTTCACCATTAATGATCTTGTTTGCATTCCGAATAATTCCTGAATGTTCCGCTTGTCGTTTTACAACATTTAGAGTAATAACGGGTATCATTCCACTATTGATCATGTCATGAAGGACATTTCCTGCTCCAACAGAAGGAAGTTGTTTTGTGTCACCCATAAAGATTACTTTGCATCCTGGTGGAATTGCTTCAAACAAACTTTTAGCAAGTTGAATATCCAGCATAGAGCTTTCATCAATAACTACACAATCCGCTTCTAACGGATTGTCTTCATTAAATTCAAAGCCATTATCAGGTCGATATCCCAAACCTCGATGTACGGTGGTACACTCGCGCCCAGTTGCTTTCTTTGCAACCTTAGAAGCTTTCCCTGTCGGTGTAAATATTTTGACTCGAAATGGTTTACGGCGTTTTTTAAATTGAAGCTCCAACAATGCTAAAATCACTTTCAACGTAAAGGTCTTTCCACAGCCAGCACTACCATTTAAAATATACATACCGCCCGTTTTACTGGCAAACTCTTCTACTGCTTTTTGCTGCATCTCTTCAAGTTGTAAACCATTTTCCAGTAAATACTTTTCAACATCTTCTTTTACACCAGGAAATTCACCTTGATTTTCAAGCATTAGTCGGATGACTTTTTCCGCTACCTTTAATTCCGCCTGATGCAAATACACCAGATACATCGAGTCGCCGTCTGCAACAATTTTCAGATTTGCTTGTAATGTCACAAGCTGCTTTTCGATTTCGACTGTATCAAGAGAGATCAACCGATAACGATATTTTTCTCGACCTCTGACAGTTTTTTCTCTCTGATAGTTACTCCAGTGCTCGAAAAGTGTTTGGTAGGAAACGGTATGAATCTTATTTCCGAACGCGTATTCAACATCCGATTTTCCACGATTTTGTTCTACCAATTGTTTCATTTCATTAGCGGTTAATTTGTAATCTAAACATTCTTTTGCACGTTTCAACAGATCTTTTTCTGGCAAGAAACAATGACCTTCATTCATTGCTTCTTTAAGCACATGAAGCAATCCATGTTGAACCCTACTTTCCCCTTTTGGATCATATCCAATTTGACGAGCAATTTCATCACATCTTAGAAATCCAAAGCCTTTTACTTCATCAATGAGAAAATAAGGATTATTCTCAATCATTTCCACGACATATCCCTTGAAACGCTCAAGCAATTTTTTCGCCTGTCGCATCGTAATTCCCCACCCAAGAAGAGTGCTTAGGATGCGATAATCTTCTTGCAATGCTTGTAATTGTACGCTCCAACTCTCCACGCTTTTTTTACCAATTCCACTTATTTCATTGGCAACACGCATAGGGTCTTTCATCAGGATTTCAACGATCTCACTACCATACATATCATATAGGTGTTCTGCTCTCTTGTTTAACCCTTTCAATGTCTTTAAAAAAGAAATTACGCCATGACGAGAAGTTGGTTTTTCTAATCGTGCCGACTCACATTTTATTTGTTTTTCTTTCCGATAAACAGTGACTTTTCCTTTGATGAAATACGTTTGTCCATCTAACAATGGAAGTGGAAATGTACCTGTTAACTTAAAAGTATGTCCCTCTTCATCCTCACAGATATATACCGAATACCCTGTCTCTTCCATGAAAATAATTCGATTAATCACGACCACTTCTCTACTTACTTCATCATTTATTTGATGTTCTTCCAACCATTCTGGAATGCTGAAATAGTTGTTTCCGAATGTAGATTCATTGTTAAAGAAACTTGAAAAACTTGACACCTTACTCACTCCTTCCTACAATCCTCCGTTAAATTTTACGTTGCATATAGTCTAATATTTTACATTGTATACTATAAGCAATAATCATTCAAATGCATATCCCGACTTCATTTTTTTCTAATTCCATACAAAATAACAAAAAGCCACTTATTAAGTGGCTTATCTGTCCTTAGCTCGCATATGTGATAATGTCTACTTTGTCCACAGTGGTTTTTGTAATGGTGATCTTTTGTGTTGTTGCATCCCAGCCAACGTTTGCGCCAAAGCTTTCAGACAAGAAGCGAAGTGGAACCATCATACGACCATTATTTACTTCAGGTGCAACAGGAAGTGTTACCGCAACACCATCTATCAAGGCTGTTTTGGATCCTTGTGTTAACTTGATGTTTCGTCCATTAATATTTACCGTTGAGCTTCGGCTGTAATTGTCATATGTGACGTGTAATCCCAATCCTTCGGCTACGAAACGCAGGGGCACCAATGTTGATCCTCCGCGAATATATGGAGCTGATTCAAACACAAGTAAATTACCTCTTTCTGATCCATTTACAATATTCTTTTGGTATCCTGTTGTAGCACCTACTTGCAAGGATACTTCAAGCGTTTTCGTAATAAACTGAGGTTCAGGTTTCTGTTCTGGTTTTGGAGGATCTTTCTTTTTGATTTCAAATTCATCAGATTCGTAAGATTTACTTACAATGGATTTGACTTCATTTCCATCTTTATCTTTTTCAGTCTTTTGAAAATCTCCTGAAACCTTGATGGTGTATTCATCATCGTCTTTATCAGGATTAGTCAACCCGGCATCTTTTTCAAACTCAATTTCCAGCTCTTTATCTCCATCATTGTGATTGGATAGAATAAGGGTAACGGTTTGTCCAGACACTTTGACTCGTTTCGGTTCCTCTCCGTTCACATACACATAATCCTCATCGATTTTTCTTGGAATGTCCCATTTTTTTGGAAATGTAATTTTGACTTCTTTTCCTCCAACAAGAGTAAGATCGTCATTTTTGATCTTAATTTCAAAATCAATAGATGCTTTCTCTGATGCCTTGTTAGAAGAAAGGTAAATGTCGAAATCATTGCGGGACTTTGCATAGGCTGGTGAAAATCCACTTACCAAGACAGTTGTTGCAAGTACAGCCATTAGGACTGGTTTGATAATTTTTTTCAAAGCAAAACTCCCCTTTCTAATCTTCAATCCTGTATGATATACACTGTTAATTGTGCTGATAACTTTTTAGATTGAAAAATGAAATTAAATATGAATCATGTTTAAGAAATTCATTCTTAAAATGAAAAGAAGCGGGTTTTCCCGCCTCTCTTCATTTATTTCATTTATTCTCCTGTTGAATTACATCTTTACCAATATCGGAAATCTGTTCTTTTGTATTGGAATGGCTGTCATTGTTAACATCAATCGTTTGAATGTTTGATAGGTCTGTCAAGAATACCTGAATATCATCTGTCATTGTATTATTCGTGTCCTTCAATCGTTCCAGGTAAGCAGTAAGGTCTTTAGCAAGCTGGCTGTCAGGATGTTCTTCTACAATCTTTTTGTAATGATCTATTGTTTCCTTTAAAAGAACTTTTTTGGAGTCAACTAACAACTCGTTATTCAGTCCAAAATAGATTTGGTAATAATATTCTTTACTTTTTACAAATGACTCATTGTAGTATGTCGTAGCATACTTTTTTAAGTAATCCTCCAACAGAAGAATTCGACTCGCAACCTTGTCCAAATCAAATCGCTGATCCTTATCATTAAAGAAAGGATTTTCATATTCTTCTTTACTAAAAGAAACTATCGCTTTCAATGAATCTGTCATAAATGGTTCGTATTTCTCTAACATGTATGACATGTTCGGCTGAACAGCAAAACGTCCATTGTCTCGAATAAAGAAGAAGTGATCCTCTAACACTTCATTAACGAAGGCTTTAAGTGTCGGATCTTCGATTTTCTTCACATCTTCTATTTTATTGATATCAATCTTCTTTTCTACCTGTTCTGAAATTACATCTTGCATGCCATCTGCCTTCTTATTCAACGTAGGCAATTTTTGATACATGGCATACAGCATCCCATCGACAGCATTCGAAGCTTCTTCTTTACTCAGTCGTTCCAGATTTCCCTCCATCTTCTTTTCTAACACATCAGGTTCAGAAGGTTTGGTTACCAACGCCATATAATCCGCCATAAAAGCTTTCTCTTCATTCTTTGTAAACCGTTGTTCTGAACACCCTATAATAGAAATTGAAACCATGATGCAAAGCATTGTCATCATTGATTTTTTCAACGCGTAACGCCTACCTCTCTTTTTCATTTCTTAAACAGCAACCGCTCCTGCAATATAAGGATGATGCTGATATCCCGTAATCTTGATGTCACTTATTTGAAAATCTTCGATATTCCGGACATCTGGATTCAAGAATAGTGTCGGGAGTGGGTAAGTCTCTCTCCTTAACTGAAGATTGATCTGATCAATATGATTGACATAAATGTGAGCATCTCCGATAGTATGAATAAACTCTCCCACTTCAAGTCCCGTTACATGAGCCACCATATGAGTCAACAAAGCGTAAGAAGCAATGTTAAAGGGAATCCCCAAGAAAATATCCCCACTTCTTTGGTATAGCTGACACGACAGTTTGCCATCCTCCACATAAAATTGAAACATTGTATGGCACGGCGGTAACGCCATTTTATGAACCTCTGAAACATTCCACGCGTTTACGATCAGCCTTCGAGATTGAGGGTTATTCCTAATTTCTTCAATGACCCAACGTAATTGATCAAATATTTCTTGGTTCGCTCCTTCCCAGGAACGCCACTGTTTACCATATATTGGACCAAGATCACCGTATCGCTTTGCAAATTCATCATCCACCAAAATTAACTGCTTAAAGATTTGGAGTTGCTCTTGATACAACAAATTGAAATCTTTGTCATACTGAGAGCGCAAGCCAAAGTCTGTCATGTCAGGTCCTGTATATTCAGAGCTTTCTACCCATTTTTTAAAAGCCCATTCAATCCAGATGTTATTGTTATTTTCAATCAAAAATCGAATATTTGTATCCCCTTTTGAAAACCAGAGCAATTCAGAAACAATCAGATGAAAGGGAATCTTCTTGGTCGTAAGTAGTGGAAAGCCATTTTTCAAATCAAACCTCATTTGATAACCAAAAACGTTTATTGTTCCTGTCCCTGTACGCTCCTGTCTCGCCTCTATATGTTTTCTTTTCAATTTTCCTTTCTTTTTTGCTGTTCGTATAACATGCTTGCATAAATCATGGTATTGCTTCATGGACATAACCCCCTTTATTGGAATAAGGTTATGTTTTATGCTTTTTACAGCAAGGTAACGCCATTAATTCAATTAATCGTTGCCTATAGTCATTATATAGAATTCGTATTTTTTAGTCAACGAACTGTGGTCTGTATATAATATATACGTAACTACACTAATGAGAGGAGGGTATACGATGAAAAGAGTTGTACTAACGATATTAGCAGTTTGGTCGGGCTTGTTACTGGTTACTGGATGCTCTCCTTCTGATACGGAAAAGCAAACACAAAAAGTTGAAAATCCAACACAACAGTCGGAGCAAACTTCTGCATCAGAGAACCACAATCAAGCAGCGATGCAACAACAAGCCGATTTACAAAAGATAAGGCTCTTTTCAGTAATATTGTTGCTCTTAGAGAGCCTGTGATATAATATCCCCAGAACATTTGTTTGTAGGGGGCAACTCACAATGAACTGGC
>NZ_JBHVSO010000009.1:40471-263440 GCF_042885155.1 Brevibacillus sp. NPDC058079 | reverse complement strand
AACCGGAAACGCTATCTTATTTTTGTCCTTCGGACCTAACTCCACACAAGTCTAATTTTGTCTTGAAACAAAAAGTAGTGTTTATCTACAACCTGGAAACCACCTATTAAAGGTGGTTTTATTTGTTGTCCATTCTTATTTAAACTCCGCTTGCATCAAGCGTTTCATATCTGATGGTATCGGTGCCTCGACTACAATCTCTTTTTCGAGAAGCGGATGCAAAAAAGACAACTTCGAAGCATGCAGAGCCTGTCGACGTAACAAACCTCTCGCTCCCCCGTACATCGTATCGCCAGCAAGCGGGTGTCCAATGTGGGCAAAGTGAACACGAATCTGATGGGTACGACCCGTTTCCAGCCAGACTCGCGCAAGCGTCATTCCCTCAGAGGTCTGTTGCACCTCGTAATGCGTGATGGCAGGATCGCCACTCTCCACGACACGGCGCTTCGTAGGATGACGCGCATCTCGGCCAATTGGCGCATCAATCGTTCCAGCTCCCTCTGAGAGCACGCCACTGGCAACGGCAAGATACTCGCGATGAATGCCCCCTTCGCGCAGTAGCCTGTCAGCCAATTGATGACCGTAGCTGCTTTTGGCTACGAGAATAGCTCCTGATGTATCTTTATCCAGACGATGCACAGGATGTACGCTCTTCTGCTCACCACGTGCAGCAAGTGCATGTACCAACGTGTCGGTCTCTTGTTTAATCGGGTGCACCATCATGCCTGCCGGTTTGTTTGCAATCAAGAGATGATCGTCCTCGTACAAAATATCGATGGACGGCATTGGTGTGATCGGTCCCTCTGGCTTCGTATCATGCTGGGGCTGCCTAGGTGCTTGCTCTTGTCTCTCGATGACACGAACAGCGATTGTATCTCCTGCTTTTACTTGTCTTTGCAGGAAGGGCTGCTTGCGATTGAGCAAAATCCCCTTACTTCTCGTCAGCCGCTGCATCATACGACCCGACACGTTGAGCTTTTGCCGGACGATTTGTTCCACGTTCATTCCCGTGTCTTGTTCACTGACGATGTATTCGATCCACTCTTTGCGGCTCACGTCTAATCCCTCTGTTCCATGCTTTTTTCTTATTGTAGCAAAAGGATGCTAGAGATGCTCGTCTGTAGTCGTCCTCTTACGTTTGGCGGTGGGGGAAGCACTGCCACATGTCTTCCAGTCGCCTGTATCCTCTCTTCGTTCGGGCGGTCTCCTTCCAGACATGTGACAGTGCTTACGAACAGCTTGTGATTACTTCGTGCTTTTAGAGCGTTTTGGTTGATATTCAGGGGAGAGTGTATGTAATGAAACAACAGCCCCGTAGGAAGAAGCGCATTTCCAGTCCAAGCGCCTCTGGAGCCCAACCCAGCTCCGGAATAAATGGCGGGGGTTTTCAGCTTCACTTATGAAACCCTTCCTCGAAACTTCTACGTTTGAAGCGCTCCCGCCATTTATTCCGGAGCGAACAGTCAATCCCCCTTGCAGGGCGTAGGCCGAAGCGTAGACTGGAAATGCGCTTCTTCCCTCATCGACAGCTACGTTAAAATGTGAAAAAACCACCACGCTAAGCATGATGGCCCTGTTATATCAACTTACCCTTTTAAGTTTTCCGGATTGAGTCCTTGCAGCTCTGGCAAAACAAACAAACCGTCTTTGCGAATCAGCACATCATCAAACCAGATTTCGCCGCCGCCGTACTCAGGACGCTGGATGTTTACCATATCCCAGTGAATTTGGCTGCGGTTGCCATTATCTGCGTTGTCGTATGCACGGCCTGGAGTGAAGTGGAAGCTGCCGGCAATTTTTTCATCGAACAAGATATCATTCATTGGATGCAGGATGTACGGATGCACGCCGATAGCGAATTCCCCGATGTAGCGCGCTCCTTCGTCCGTATCAAAAATTTGGTTGAGTCTCTCGGTGTTGTTAGAAGTTGCTTCGACGATTTTTCCGTCTACAAACTTCAGGCACACATTTTCGAATTTCGTACCCATGTAGCTTGTTGCTGCGTTGTACGTAATGGTTCCATTCACGGAGTTACGCACTGGGGCTGTAAAAATCTCGCCGTCTGGAATGTTGCGCAGGCCAGAGCAAATGATACTAGGGATGTCCTTGATCGAGAATTGAAGATCTGTTCCAGGTCCAACAAGACGCACTTTGTCCGTGCGATCCATCAATTGTTGCAAAGGCAAAAAGGCTTCGTGCATCTTTTTATAGTCCACGGAACATACATCAAAATAAAAATCTTCAAAAGCGACTGTAGACATGTTGGCATTTTGCGCCAAAGCCGTGGTCGGGTAGTTGAGTAGTGTCCAACGTACATTGTTGGTCAGGTAGTCATTCAATTCTTGCATCACACTTTGGTGTGCACGACGACGCTCTACCGGGACATCGGCCATCTCACTGTCGTTGGACGGACCATTGATGACGATATATGTATTCAAATCTTTGTACATTGGCTCTTCCCATTTTGCCAAATGAGTCGCACGCTCTGCACTTGCACCGAGCATCAGCTCACGTTGGATAGACGGGTCAATAATCCGTACGAACGGATAAGCTCCCAAGTCGTACGCCTGCTTAACCAATTCCTTCGCTAAAGCGTGGCCCTCGCCACGAACTTCAATCAACAAGCTTTCTTTTTCCTTCAGGCGTACAGAATGGCTCAGCAAGTTTGTAGCCAGCTTGACGATGCGTGTATCCAGCATGCGATATCCCCCACATTCCTAACATGATTGGTTATTGTTAAAAAATATTTTACCGAATGAAGGTACCTTTTTCAATTCTCGATGTTCTTGGTACTATTCAAAAAAAACCAAAAAATTATCTTGCATAAATTCGACTCTTTCGAGTATTCTAATCAACAAGAGTTTACCTATGTAAAAAATTTGAAAGACGGGAGTGCTGAGTTCATGGTGTTTTCTGTAGTTATCTTCGCTTAGGTGGGGCCTCTGTTAAGGGGCACTGCCTCTTACAACCCTATCAAAAGCTAGAAACTGCAGGATGCCTGAACCGCTTCCGTCTTTTTCTCGATATGAATTGCGGGCCATGTTCTCGGGTGAACAGTCGGTTTACTGTACCTAAAACCATAGGTAGGTAACCGTCTCTCTTTTGTACCCCGTTGAACTGGTGATTTCCCGCCACCCTTGTATCGTTTGATAAAGCGCAAGCGGAAGAGCAGTGTCTCTACCCCGTTTGCGCTTTTTTACGTGGAATTTTTCCAAGAAGCGAATCGAGGTCAAGGCACCTGCCGAAATGAATGGAGGAATTCGTGTCATGATTTGGCGTTCGTGGGATCTTAACTTGAAGGTACGTCTTTTTGGCGAATTGATTACGCACACCTTCTTTTGGATGTACTTTCCGTTTATGGCGATTTATTTTAGCGATACGTTCGGGAAGGATGTAGCGGGGCTTCTGTTGATGGTGCCGCCGCTGCTCGGGATGCTGTCCAACCTGTTTGGCGGATATTTGGCTGACCGGGTAGGGCGCAGGTTCACCATGCTGCTCTCGCTCTGTACATCGACCGTGATGTTCGCGCTGTTTGCTTTCTCCCCGTCCCCTTGGGTCGACTATATTGCCTTCATCGGGATCGGGATCGCTGGTGCTCTCTACTGGCCTGCCAGCTCTGCCATGGTGGCTGATTTGACCACAGAAGACGATCGACGAATTGTCTTTGCTACCTTTTACACAGCGATGAACGTCGGGGTGGTTGCGGGTCCCGTATTAGGTTCTGTCTTTTTCGTCCATTATCGCCCGCAGCTGTTGATGTTCTGTACCATCGTTGAGTTACTTTTTGCAATCACCGTCTTTTTCCTGATCAAAGAAACGCTACCTGAACACGTCCGTCAGGAGAAGGCGAAGGAGCGTTTTTCCCTGATGCAGCAATTCAAGAGTTACGCCATTATTTTCCGAGATAAAGCATTTGCCCTGTACATTGGCGCAGGGGTTTTGATCGCCATTGGATTCATGCAGTTGGATATTTACATGGCGTTGTACGTCAAAGAGCATGTTATGCAGCAACCATTATTTTCGTGGGGCAATTGGACTTATTCTGTCGGCGGAACCAGTGCATTCGGCTGGCTCATGGCTTTAAATGGTTTTTTGGTGGTTCTGTTTACACTGCCGGTCACACGCTGGTTTGAAAACTGGAGCGATCGCAACAGCCTCGTCATCTCCTCCATCTTATTCGGTCTCGGTCTGTTCTTGATGGCCTTTACGACGGATATTTGGCTTCTGTTCGGCTGTATGGCGATTTTGACATTCGGCGAGCTGATGCGCACACCAGTTGCCCAGAGCTTCATCAGTAAATACTCGCCGGAGGATGCACGCGGTCAGTACATGGGAGCCTCTTCGCTCCAATTCTCGATTGGTCGCTTCATCGCTCCCCTGACGATCGGTCTATCCCAATGGATCGCTCCTGTTGGCGTATTCGGTGTCATCTTGGGCTTAACCTTAGTCAGTGCGTATCTGTATATCATTTTGTTCCGGATGATTGGTGCCAAAGAAGTAAGCAAGAGTAGCTAGAGTAGAGCATGTCCGTTCTACCAAATCCCCTCCTCTCATATAAATGGGTCATAGATAGCTTGACCAGGAGGGGATCGTCATGAACCAGCCGAATGCCTTTGCAGCATTCAGAGAACAGCGAGGGGTCGTTTACCGAACTTCTACCTATCTTCAGTGGGGACCGAATTCAGAGGGCCATCGTTCTCTTGGGAGCTGTCTCTTATTGAACCCTGGTAGTGCCAAGCTTTTTCGTGAAAGACCTGCATCCGGCCATAGCATCATGGGTCAAACCACACTCGATCCCACCATGCGACAATTGATCCGGTTGGTGGAGGCGATCTACGGAAAACGGGCATTGGCAGGCAGATTTCATATTTACAACCTGTTTTCCGTACAAAATGCTGCTGCCGTTAGTGCCATTTCTCATTTCGAGCAACTCATTCACCAGAAAGAAACGACGCTCGAGGCTCAGCTCGTATCTACGCAGGAACTGCAAAAGCATCCGTGGCTCCTGCTCGGTTGGGGGCTTTCACACCACCATTCCTGGCAGCATTTTTCTTCGCTCAAGAAACTGTGGAAACAACGGATCGCAGCAGCAGGGGTACCGACTTTTGGCAAGCCCTGCCCCAAAGGAATCAATTACTACCATCCGAGTCCCCCTCTACATGCGACGAAAGAAATGATCGTGGAGGAACTGGTGGAGATCTATAGGAAAACGATTGGGCGAGAGTCTGCCCATCCGATTTAGATAGAAAAAAGAGTCTGTCTCCCTACAAAGAGGAAACAGACTCTTTTCCATTCACTACGGCATCTCGCTGCCCTCGAAAAATTCTGTTCTGTCAAAACGACCGCGCATCCACTTGTACGTATCCTCATAGATGGCGCGCTTGACAGGGTCCGTGCTCTTGACAGACTCTAGCAATGTCTTGGAGCCGAAGTAGTAAGCGTGTACGTTGTTTTTATCCATCCCCAGCTTGTGGGTGGCAACTAACTGATTGTAGTAGGTCTGATAGAACTTCGGATCATTGTACATCTTCCAGTCGCCTTCGATCTCGATGTCCATGTCGTACTTGTTGACGACGTCCAGTACCCCTTGAATACGGTCAATTCCTACCGGCTTGTCGCTGTAATAGCTCGGCTGCAGGAATGCCTTATCGAAATAAAGAGATTTCCACTCCGACACTCCCGGTGAACCGAAATACGGAATCCAATAGTATCGCAACGCCTCGTCATGCACCATGCTACCCATGTCACGAATCAGCTGGCGTTCTTTCGGTGCACTATCCTCTACCAGCTCATGGAACCAATAGATTCCTTCCAGCTTCAGATAAGCATATCCTTCCTTGTTCCAGCGCTTCATGAGCTCCTGGAAGTACCATTCCAGTGCAGCTTTGCGGTTCTGATACGCTTGCTCTTCCCCAATTCCCGCAGGGTTGAAGGAAAGGGATGGTTTCTTTTCATCCAGCTGGCCAAAATTGGTCTGACTGGCATTCGGATATGGCAGAGCCAACACGACATTTTCCTGCGTCGGTGTTGAATACAGCGTTCCGCGCAGGCGATTGTATTCCCGCATAGCTTGGTTAAGAGCATCCAGCTGCTTATTCGAGCCGAACAAATCATTCATATACTTTGTCCAGCTTTCCTTCGTAGCAGGAATAGTCTGATACGGCAGGAACAGAATCGTGTCAAACATCTGGTCACGCATATAACCATCTACGGTGCGGTAGCCAACCATCGGGAGGAAATCCTCTTTGGTCCATGTCCCGAGTTCGCCATGCTCTCCAGTATAAGCGAGCAGCATATTTTCCACACGACGCCCTGCTTGTTTGGCTTCTTCCAGCTTTGCCGGGTTTGGTGGCGGCAGCAAGACAGCGCCATTGTTCCACTCGCTATCCGTTTTTGCCCATACCTCCAGCTGGCGAGCGAACGTAAATACTTTCACCGGGAAGGATACCCGGACATAGCGAGTGTTGACGTCAGGCAAGGTCACGCTCAACGTGCGTGTAACCAGCTTGTCCTCTTTGGCGGAAACATCGTGAACGGCTCTTCCCGCATACGACCACACTTTCCCGTCGCGAGATACCTCGACTTCCATGTATTCTGGCATCGTGATGCCTGAAGTCTTCTGCTGCTTAAACGTCAGCGCAACTCTCTCCAATGGCTTCGCCTCGTCGAGCTCAACGGTCACCTTGCGCCCAAACTGACGGTGGTATCCCGTCCAGTCTTCTGTAGGCGTAACAAGCCCCCCTACTGGACCCGGATACTGCTTCTCCAGCTCTTGGAAATACGAGTCTGGCGCTCCAAAAGTAGTAACCGCTGTATAACTGCCTGGTGCGATATTGACCAGTTCGTCCTTCTTTGCTGGCTCCTCCGACTCTTCCTTTGGATCAGCAGGCTTCGTTGCATCCGTTTCTGTTGTAGCTTTGTCTGCTTCTGGTTTTTCTCCCTCTACTACCGTCTTGCTTTCATCGACTTTCGTTCCCGAGTCATTGGACGAAGTCACCGGTGCAGTCTTTGGCGTGTCCTCTGCCTTTTCGACAGCTGGCTTACCAGCGTCCTTGATCTCAACCGGAATTGTCGTCGTTTTGTAGCCGACTGTCACCGTGAGATTCCCTTTTCCCGCAGTGGGGCCAGCAACAAAGGTTCCGTCAGCTAAAATGGTTCCCAGCTCGGGACGATCAAAAGCGAAAATAGGTGTAAACGGCAGCTCATCACCGTTGATACTGTTTACCTTCAAGCGTTGGCTCGTGCCAGCAGCCAAACTCAGCCGCTCTACATCTACCTTGTATTTCACCTGTTCTGCTTGCTGGTAGCGTGCATCCAAGACGCGCTCAGCGATCACAGCAGCCTCCGCACGCGTGACGGTTCCTGTCGGATTAAACTTGCCGCCAGCACCTTGCATCCAGCGCTGATTCGTTACTTCTTCCACGGCCGTTTTGGCGTAGTCTGCGATTTCTTCTTCATCGCTGTATGCAACAGGAATCTGACCTGCCACTTTGGTCACAGAGCCCTCTTTCATCAAGCGAGACAGCATGACAGCCAGCTCTTGTCGTGTAAGCGGGTCTAGAGCACCCATGGCATGCTCACTTCTGCCGTTCATCACACCCAACTCAGAGAGTCCATATACGTACGGTGCATAAGGACTTTCCAATGGTACATCTTCAAAAGCGGCATCCTCGATTTCTGTTGGTTGAAGACCGATTACTTTTGTCAAAAGCACCGCAATATCCTGTCGAGAAATCGTGTTTTGTGGGTTGAAGCGGTTTTCTCCCTGACCACTGATCATATGAAGGGCTGCAAGTCTGTTTACGGCTTTACTGGCGTAGCTGTTGCCCAAATCTGTAAACTCCGTGTGCGCTTCTTCTTGTTTTTTGAACTGATCTTCCAGCTTCTTGGTGTCTACCGCCGGTTTCTCTGGCTCTGTCGCAGCATGAGTCAACGGCGTGCTTTGGACCAGTAATGTAGTCGCTGCCAATAAAGCAACCAGCATTCTGCTCCCGAATCGTTTCTTGCTCATTGCATTTTCTCCTCCAATTATGCCCCTTCTGTAGAGGTAGTTCAAAAAGTCATCTTTTGATCACGAAGTAGTCGTGGAAGCATATTCGGCATCGAAAGTAACGTTCACCTTCAGCTACTTTCTCGGTGCTGAAAAGACGACTTTTTGAACAATACCCTTATGTTTATTCGGTCGGGGTAACCATTGGCCCGCGCGGCGGTCTAGGTCCGAAAAACTGATAGTAATCTACCTTGATATTTCCGTTGTAGAGCTTGCGCTTTTTGCTTGCTGTACGACCAAAATGCTCCTCAAACTGTTCGTCGGACGTAATTACGTAGAATGACCACGTATCCATGGCAGCAAAGGTTTTCCCCATTTCGCCATACATCTTGGCAACCTGCTTCCATTCTCCCAAGCGCTCCCCATAAGGTGGGTTGCAAATCAAGTAGCCGTACTTGCGCTTGGTTCGCACATCCCGCACATCCATGCGCTGAAAATGAATCAGGTCATCTACACCAGCCTCAGTCGCGTTGTGGCGGGCAATTTTCAGAATCTCGTCATCCATATCTGTCCCGATAATCTCCAGCTTTTGATCATAGCGCGCCAAATCATGCGTTTCTGCGCGAGCTTCACGCCAAGCTGTTTTCGGAATGATAGGCCACGTCTCAGAAACGAATTCCCGGTTCATTCCCGGAGCGATGTTTTGTCCAATCAACGCCGCCTCAATCGGAAGTGTACCCGATCCACAGAATGGGTCCATGAATACCCGATCAGGCTTCCAGCGAGACAGCATAATCATCGCCGCAGCCATGGTTTCCTTCAGTGGCGCTTGTCCGATCAATTCCCGGTAGCCGCGCTTGTGCAGGCCCGGTCCTGACGTATCAATCGTCAGCGTCGCCACATCCTTGAGAAGTGCCACCTCGATCTTGTACAGTGGCCCTTGCTCATCGAACCACTCGCGCTTGTAGGTCTTTTTCAGACTTTCTACGACTGCTTTTTTCACGATGGCTTGGCAATCCGACACACTGAACAAGGTAGATTTGACCGATTTCCCTTCCACAGGAAACGTCCCGTCCTCTGTGATCCAATCGGCCCACGGCAGTGCCTTTGTCTTTTCAAACAGCTCGTCAAACGTAGTCGCTTTGAACTCCCCTATCTTTAGACGCACGCGGTCGGCAGTTCGTAACCACAAATTTGTGCGGGGAATTGCAGAAATATCTGCGGTGAACGTTACCTTGCCGTTTTCCACCTGTACCGGCCCGTAACCGAGGGCCTTTACCTCTTCTGCTACTACTGATTCCAAACCAAAAGTCGCCGTAGCGATCAATTCTACTTTTTGCATATGTAATCTCCTGTCCGTCCAATAATCCTTCGGGCAATGCCCTCATCCTACTACCTTACATATTATATTACCCCATTTCCTAATAGCGTTGGTAATCTTGTCTAAATTCAAAAGACCCATCACCGAAAAACAGTGACGGGTACAGCATGTGGATCATCCATATGGGAAATCCTACGAAAAACTTTGCATACGGGAGGGAGTCAGCGTGCCAGAATTACCTGAGATGGAGACCTATCGCCGACTGCTACAGGAGAAAATCGGTAGCGGAACGATTACAGCCGCACACGTTCAGCGGGAAAAAACGATCAATCTGCCGCCTGCGGAATTTGCTCGTCTTTTGCAAGGCAATCGCCTGACACTTGTCGACCGACGTGGCAAGCATCTGCTCTTCCATCTGGAAAGTGGACATGTCCTGCTGCTTCACCTAATGCTCGGCGGCTTTCTATACCTAGGCTCTGCGGAAGACAAGCTAAAGCGAACCGCCCAAGTGACTCTTGCCTTTGGAGAACGCATTTTATATTTTCACGGCCTCCGTTTGGGCTACCTGCATTTACTCACCAACGTTCAGATCGACGAAAGACTGGCTCCACTCGGTCCCGAGCCATTGGACCCGCTGTTTACCTTTACCCGATTTACGGAGCTGCTCGCTGACAAACGTAGTGTCCTCAAAACAGCATTAGTCAATCAGCATTGGCTGGCGGGCATCGGCAACTGCTATGCGGACGAAATCTGCTTTCATGCCGCCATCCTGCCTACCCGGACGATCCCGACGCTTTCTTTCGAGGAACAAAAACGACTGTATCATTCCATGCAAACCGTGCTTAAAGAAGCGATTCAATTCGGCGGTTACATGCAGCCACTTTTTCAAGGCGATTCACTGACAGGTGGCTTCGATGAGCGCTGCCAGGTATACGATCGAGGCGGAGAGCCTTGCCCGCACTGTGGACAACCTATCGAAAAGAGCGAGCTCTCCTCCCGCAAAGTATTCGCCTGCACGAACTGTCAGCATTGACAGAAGCGTATACACTCCCTAGACGACAGGAGACTTTGCGGCTTCCATCTGCTTGATCATAAACACCTGCTCCGTCTCGGAAGGATCGAATCCCGACGCTTGTAGTATTTCGACAAGCAAGGTATCAGCCGCGCGCAAATTAAACGTAGACCGGCGGCAATCGTGCTCAAGTGGCCCATACACATGCGCGAGTGCGGTTTTCAAAATGTCTTGTGCATCAGGATGCTCTGGCTGTGCTACACATTGACGTAGTACGATCCCACTCACTTTACCTTCTTCGTTTACTGAACACTTGTACATCGCATAGCCGACCGCCTGACCCTCTCTGTCTTCTACGAGCAGAGCTTGCGCATCTCGCAAGCTCAGCCAGTAATTTTGCCACGGGACATCGGTCACGTAAAACGGCACCAAGGCAGCTTCCGGGGCCAAAATGCGCCGAACCCGATAATTAGCCTGCACATTTGTCTGAAAGGCATTCTCCGCCAGCGGTCCACTCTGCTGCAAAAACAACAAACGATCCACGACGTCATAGCCTTTTTGCTCATACAAGGCAATCGCTTTGGTATTTTGACTCAATGCCTCCAAGGTGGCTACTTCCACCCCAGCTTCCCGGTACAAATCCAATGTCGCCTCAATTAGTTGCTTTCCTACTCCTTGTCGACGATATTCCGTGGCGACACCCGTTCCACCATTCCACGCGACTTTTCGCCCTGCAATGTTCCTCATCCCGCTGGCCACTACGCCAATCGGCTCCGTGCCGTCAAAAGCAACCACAGACAGGGATAGCACGTATCCTTCGCCCCCCAGTCGCTGGACAAGTATTTCTTCTGTCATCGTAAACTCGATAAAATAGCCTTCAAATCCTCTGTTCCACGCTTTGGTCACTTCTGCAAAGGTACAGTCGCTCATCCGTTTGATGGTAATCACGGTATCACCTTCCTAGTTTTTGATAAAATTATTTTAATCGATAAAATCTAAAAATCCAATCATTTCCATGCACTTTCTCTAGCTTTGTCACCCACACGCCTGACATGGTAATATGAAAAAAATCACTTACTCGGGAGGTTCCTATGCGCAAACAACTTACGGTCGGCTCGCTCATTCCTGGACGATCTGACGTACAGATGTCGAGTCCAGCTCCCGTTCCCGTGCATACGCATACGTCGTTGAAAAAAACAGAAACGAGCCCGGCTCGCCCCAAATCAGAGCAAAAGCTCGTACAGGTGAAGCAACGCTCACAAACGATGCCAGTCCGATACACTCCCTCTCAGACACTTTTACAAGCTGCGCTCACGCAAGATCAACCCATCGCGTACAAATGCCAACAAGGGCATTGCGGCAAGTGCAGTGTACAGATCGTAGCTGGTGCATCATTACTCGACACCCCAACCGGACAGGAAAAAGCAAAGCTGGGAGAAAAACTCGCTACAGGCTATCGCCTCGCTTGTCAGAGCACATTTCGATCTTCGATTCCTACATAGAGGATATTTATAAAAGAAAAAGGTGGCCGTAGCATGAATCCTACACGCATCCTACTATTCGCTGGGGGCAATCTGGGCAACTGGGCGATCCAAGAGATTCACGAAAATGATTGGCTCGTCGGCGTTGACAGAGGTGCCTTATTCCTCGTTCGCAACGGTCTTGTGCCAAGGTTGTCGATCGGGGACTTTGATTCTGTCAGCTCCGAGGAAATGGCAGAAATCGAAAGCCACAGTATGCACGTCTCCTCCTGCGATCCCGTTATGAAAGATTTAACCGATACAGAGATGGCCCTAACTTGGGCAATCGAGCAGCAGCCCGAGGAAATTGTGCTGCTCGGTGTGCTCGGCTCTCGTTTTGACCATATGCTGGCAAACGTACACTTGCTGAACAAAGCATTGCAGACGGGCACCAACTGCCGTATCCTCGATGAGACCAATGAAATCCGTCTGATTGACCGCCACAGTACGATAGAGCAGAATCATTTTGATCATATCTCTCTGCTGCCTTTTACACCGGAAGTCACAGGGATTACCTTAACCGGATTCCTCTATCCGTTGAAAGACGCCACCCTGCGGATCGGTGACACGCTTGGCATCAGCAATCTACTAACGGAACAGACTGGAACGATCACGATTCAAACGGGCAAGCTGCTCGTTGTCAAAAGCAAAGACTAATCGTTAGAAAAAGAAAGGATCTCCTTTGTATGATGCAAAACAATGGAGATCCTTTTCCTTTTACCTGCACAAATCAAATGCAGACTACTCTTCCTCTTCCTCTACCTGCATCGGCAACTGCCAATCAATCTCTTGAAGCCCGCGCGAACACAAAAATTCATTGGTCCGCGAAAAAGGACGACTGCCAAAAAAGCCGCGATTCGCCGAAAACGGGCTCGGATGCGGGGAGGCGATGACGAAATGCTTGTTTCGATCAATGAATGCCGCCTTCTCCTGCGCATGCTTTCCCCACAGGATGAAAACGAGTGGAGTCTCCCGGTCGTTCAACAAATGAATAATTCGATCCGTAAACGTCTCCCACCCAATGTCCTTGTGCGAATTCGGAGTGCCGCGACGAACCGTCAGAACGGTGTTCAGCATCATGACGCCTTGCTTTGCCCAATGGTTCAGGTAACCATGCTGGGGAATTTCAAAACCGACATCGCTTTTCAACTCTTTGTAAATGTTGACCAGAGACGGCGGAGGCTTGATTCCCGGCTTGACCGAAAAGCTCAATCCATGTGCTTGTCCCGGTCCGTGATACGGATCCTGCCCCAAAATTACAACCTTTGCATTCTGATATTCAGTCAGGTGCAGCGCTGTGAATATATGATACATATCTGGGTAGATTGTCTGCGTCTGATACTCTTCCTTCAACGTCTGACGAAGCTTTACATAATAGGACTTCTCGAATTCATCGGCCAATACGGGGGCCCAGTCATTTTGCAATATGGTAGTCATGTTCCTCACCTTGTCCGCTGTTTTTTTCTACCTTACCACAAACCTTTCAATCACTGAACCACTGATTCGAGAACTAGGACCATTCTGATTTAGTCCTATCTTTCTCATGATTCCTAGTCTTTGTTTCCTAGTACCCTCGTTTGATAGCTTTTCTCCTATGATCTTTGACATAATGATTGCTGGGAAGATTTAGACAAAAGAGAAAGGGAGAGGGTTTCACATCATGAAATGGGACATCAAGTCATTTTTAGGGGGCATTGTTGTAGGTTCGGTGCTCTTTTCCGGAATTGCCATTGCAGCACCCGCTTTTCCAGACGCGGAAGAAGGAATGAAAACACCGTTCACCTACTACTTTGACGGGTTGCCGAAATCACCAAGCAGCGACGTACAAGGCATCATGTACAAAAACTCCGTCTATGTGCCAATCCGCTTCGTAGCAGAGAACCTGAACAAACCGGTCATTTACGACGCGAGAACCAAATCGATTTTCATTGGTAAAATTCCAACAGCAAAAATGTACTCCAAAATGGAAGCGATCGAGCTGGTGAAAAAGAAATTCGCTGGCAAACTCTCGCCGACACATGTAGTCGAGTACGCTCACGACGACGAAAAAGGTCACTATGTCATTCAGGTGTACCAAACAGTCGTAAACAACTTCCAATCTGGCGACAGCTACACCAGTACGTATGGCTGGTTCGTAGTGAACCCGAATACCGGGGAAATTAAGTCGTTGTTATAATTTCTTCTGCACTTATCTATTCGTACGAAAAAGACAGCGGACTAGGGACCCGCTAGCACCGGAGGATATCCTTCCGGTGCCTTTTTTATTTTCTGGAAAAATTTAGATTGATTACCACTTGTCCCATGTGATAAGATCTCCCTACCGAAACTTAACAGACATTTTTATTTACTATTTATTTTATATAAGGAGTGAACTTGTTTATGTCTACCTTACCGAACTGGGCGAGTTTATACCTTCAACGTCTACAGCTAGATCACAAGTCCCCTAACCTCTCTTACCTCAGTGAGCTCTGTCGCGCGCATCTGCAGACCTTCCCTTATGAAAATGTAAGCAAGCTGCTCTTCTTCCGTGACGGAAAACATGTGGCACCTACCCCTGAGGAATATGTGTACAATGCGATTCACCATCATTTTGGCGGCACATGCTATACCACCAATCACAGCTTTCTCGCGCTACTTCGCTCCCTTGGCTTCTTCGGTCACCTCATCTTGCCAGGCGGTGGACATACTGCCATCCTGATCGACGGTCCGAACACAGGAGAGACACCCGTCTATGTGGATACGGGGGCTACCGCTCCTATCTTTGAGCCGATTCATTTTCTGGAAGACGGGAACCATTCCAGGCCTTTTGGCACTGTTTCGATGGAATTGACCAAAAGTCCCGATCATCCTGAACACTATCGCTTTACGCGGTATGAAAACGGAAAAGTGGCAATTCCTCCGTGGGATTTTCATCCGAATGAACGAAAAGAACTGTCCGACTTGTCGGAGGTCATCCGCTCCTCTTTTTTACCAGACGCCTTATTTTTGAATCGACTTCACATTCATCGTTTTCAGCTAGAGCAAGATCGCTTCGTGGTCCTCAAAAACAACACTCTCCACATCGGTTATTCAGATGGCACAGACCAGATAACACCACTCCACACTGTCTCTGATATAGAAGCTGCCGTAGCCGATGAAATGCAATTGCCACTTCTCCCTGTTCGCGAGGCGGTAGAAATCTTACTCGAACGTGGTATTGATATTTTCTCTGCCCCCAAGAAAGAAGAAGTCCCACTTGAAAACGAAGCTCTCGATCGTCCTACCATTTGCTAATATCTGGTTGACAATGATAATATTTCTCAATAATATGGAAAAGTAGGGAAATGGTATATAAGGAGTGTCGCACTTCATGATGATGGAAATAAAAACATACGTCGTCCAGGAAGGTCATTCTGACAAAATCGTACAAGGCTTTAGCGAGCCTGGTGCTGTTGAGAAGGCTCCTGGTTTTGTAGATTTGAGCGTGCTGGTACAGAAGCCACGCAAAGGTGAAGAAGAAGTGGTCGTCATAATCCGCTGGGAATCAAAAGAAGCGTGGAAGCAGTGGGAGCTGAGTGATGTTCATCTGGCAGGTCACCGCGAAGCGCGCGAAGAAAAAACTCCTGAGTGGTACATTAGCGGCAATACCGGCCATTACGAGCTGAAAGCGAAAAAAGAACCGCAGCCTTCGTAAATACAAACAAACCAGCCCGGACCTCGGAAAACTCCGATCAATCCAGGCTGGTTTTTTATTTTCCCTCTATCCTTTTTCCAATCCGTACTTCTCCATCTTCCGGTACAAGGTCGACAAGCTGATTTGCAGCTCATTGGCAATCGCAGCTTTGTCCTGTCTATACTTGCCTGCGTTCAAGTAGCGCTGGAGAATGGAGCGTTCATAATCTGCCACCAGCTTTTCCAATCCCAAATCGCTGCCTACTGTCGTCGGTTCATCCTCGAACAACAAATACTCAGGAAGCTCCTCGTTGCCGATGACTTGCCCCTCCACCATGTTGACCATATACTCGACGGCATTTTCCAGCTGACGAATATTTCCCGGCCACTCGTATGCCTGTAGTTGTTGGACGAGTTGGGCTTCGAGCTCCAGCCTGCCTTTTTGCAGCAATGTCCCGTACCGATACAGAAAATGCTTCAGGTAAAGCGCAATATCCTCCGTGCGTTCACGTAACGGCTTTAACCGCAAGGGAATGACGTTGAGTCGATAATACAAATCCTCGCGAAATGTCCCTTCCCTGACCATGCTCTCCAAATCTCTGTGTGTAGCCGCAATGACACGTACATCGACACCCAGCGTTTTTACGCCGCCTACCCGATCTACTGTTTTCTCCTGTAGGACGCGCAACAGCTTGGGCTGGAGGGACAACGGAATATCTCCTACTTCGTCCAGAAAAATCGTTCCCTTGTGGGCCAATTCAAATTTCCCCGGCTTCCCTTCGCGTCTGGAGCCCGTGAATGCACCGCCTTCGTACCCGAACAACTCGCTTTCTAACAAGGTCTCAGGAATCGCCGCGCAATTGACTGCCACAAATGGCTGTCTGCTGCGCCCGCTCTCGCAGTGAATGGCTTTTGCCAACAGCTCCTTGCCCGTTCCGCTCTCGCCCCGGATCAAGACAGTGGAAATGCTGTTCGTCACTTTTTTCGCTTTGGCAATCACATCGCGCAAGCCTGATTCTGCCCCAATTAGCTGGGCGAAATACACCGGATGAACCGAGGCCTGCGGCATTTCCTCTTGAATGTTACAACTCTTCTCCCGTTCCGCATCCAGCTCTAGCAGCTTGTGCTCAATCAAGGAGCTTGTATGCTGCAAAAACGGCATCCATTTTTCCGAATGGTGCAGCATTTTTTCTTTTTGCTCGGGGGAAAAGCCGATAATTCCGATGACCCCTACCGTCTTCTCCCTTTTGTGCACCGGAAATCCAATCGTCGCCAGCTCTCGGCATTGCTGCAAAAACTTGCAATTGCCGCACTCCGACTCGTTCTTTTTCATGTCAAAAATCATTCCCGGCTGTCCGGTTTGCAGGATCATTCGGAAAAACGATCCCTCCGGCGCAGGCAATCCAATCAACTCCTGATAGTAGCCGGTTCCGCTCACACGTATCCCTTGTTCATCCAGGATGGTGACATCGAGTCCCAGTACCTTGGAAATATTGTCGGCGTACGATTGAATGAAATCCTCAATCCGGGAAAACTCTGTCATGCCCAATCCTCCAGTTTCACGTTCCTTTATCCCCTAGACGCTGCCGCCATTGGCAGGCTAGCTAGCGCCTGCTCCAAATCCGCGATGATATCCTCCACATCCTCTAAGCCAGTCGATAAGCGAATCAGACCGTCCGTAATGTTGAACTTGATCCGCTCAGAGGCAGGAATCGAGGAATGCGTCATCGAGGCAGGATGCTGTACCAGTGTCTCGGGATCTCCTAAACTAAACGATATCATAGCCAAGTGCAGAGCGTTAATGAAAGATTTGGCTGCCTCATAGCCGCCCTTTACTTCAAAGGAAACGATCCCGCCCATTCCGGCCATTTGCCGTTTAGCCAGCTCATACTGTGGATGCGAAGGCAGACCAGGGTAGTAGACGTGCGAGATTGCAGGGTGCTGCGCCAAAAACTCCGCCACTGCCTGCGCGTTTTTCCCATGCTGTCTGACACGCAAGCCGAGTGTTTTCAGCCCACGTAAGATCAAGAAAGCATCCCAAGCATTCAAATTTTGTCCCAAGTCTCCCATAACGTTTTTGCGCATGAATTGGATATGTTCCTGCTTCCCGACGATGAAGCCCGCGATGACATCGCCATGTCCGTTCAAATATTTGGTGGCGCTATGCACGACGACATCCGCCCCTAGCTCAAGTGGTCGCTGCAAATACGGCGTTAAGAAGGTATTGTCGACGATTACTACAATGCCATGTGCGTGCGCCAAACGTGACAACGCCGAGATATCTAAAACAGTCAGACACGGGTTCGAGGGTGTTTCGATGTACAGGACTTTTGTGTTCGGCAAAAAAGCTCTCTCGACAGCTTGCAAATCGGTGCAATCGACGAAGTCTGTCGCAATGCCATAACGTGGGGCCATCGTTGTAAGAAACTTGTAGCTCCCCCCGTACACATCTCGCGTACACACGACATGATCACCCTGCTTCAAAAAGGCGAGCAAAGCTCCAGAAATAGCTGCCATCCCACTGCTTACGCCCAAGGCAGCTTCGCCATTTTCCAATGCGGCGATTTTTTGCTCCAAGGTGGTGATGGTAGGGTTGCCGTATCTTCCGTAGTACGTTCCTTCCCGCTCGCCAGCCACGCACGCCGCTGCGGAGTCTGCATCTGGAAACGCGTAGGCCACAGCGGGCACCACCGCGGATACAACTGCTCCTGTTTTTTGGCAAGGCGTTTGTGCGGTATGAATAATGGAGGTGTCCATCTTCCACTTGTTTGTCGTCATTTCTTCGTCTCTCCCTTTGGCTTTTGCTGTTACCAAAGTATGTAGCAAGGAACATGCCAAGATGAGAAACCGCATCATTCCAGTGCTTTTCGCTTTTTGCACTCATAGACATTCGCAATCATGCAAATGAACTTTTTCAGATCCACGCCAAAAAAGCCGTTAGTTGCCCCAACGACTTTTCGCATAGTTGCAATTGTGTTTTGCATAACTAAAAAAAACAGCTTATACGAGCATGCCGCCAGCGCTTTTCCTGTATTTCAAAATGCCTTCTGCTGCTCGATAGGAGAGAGCACCCATCGTTCCTGTCGGGTTGTAGCCGCTATTGTGCGCAAAGGCAGAAGCACCGACGACAAATACGTTCTCCGCATCCCACATCTGCAAGTAGTTGTTAACTGCCGACGTTTCTGGAGAGGCTCCCATGATGACGCCGCCTGTATTGTGCGTCGATTGGTATGGTGTGATATCGTAAGGTCCGAGCTTGCGGTTGATTTCGAGCTTCTCGTTTGCACCCATTTCTTTCACAATTTCTGCGCACTTATCTGCACAAAAAGCCGCCAGTTCCCTGTCCTGATCAACGAAATCATACGTAATACGCATCAACTGATCACCAAATGCGTCCTTGTATGTCGGATCCAGATCAAGGAAGTGCTGTCGAAATGGCATGGAGGCTCCTTGGGCGCCTACGGATATGAACCGATTCGTATATTTGATCGATGCAGCCTTGAAATCCTTGCCCCAGCTAGGCGTTCCCGGTGGCACCTTGTTCGTCCCGATTGGTCGGAAGCCGGTTTGTGTGACAGCAATATTCGCGCCATGGATAAATTTCAAATCAGCGTGATCGAAGTTATCACCGTTGTAGTCATCCAAACACATCCCCAACGAGCCTGCGCCTGCAAAATTGTTGAACTCCTTGTCGTCGAAGAAGCCGACCGCTCCTCCTCTCATGACCTGGTAGGCGTAGTTTTTTCCGATTACGCCTTTTCCCGTTGCTGGATCATACGGTTTCCCCAGCTTGGACATGAGCAAGATTCGCGCGTTGTTGAATACATAGCTGGTCATCACCACAATATCGGCGGGCTGTTCGAATTCCTCCCCTGTCGTGACATCCGTATACAAGACTCCTGTTGCCTTGTTCCCTGTATGTAAAATTCTGCGGACATGGGAATGCGTGCGAATTTCAAACTTCCCTGTCTTCTTCGCAACCGGGATCACCGTCACCACTGGATCGGCTTTTGCTCCGTACTCGCAACCAAACCTTTCACAAAAGCCGCAGTACTGACAAGCTGCCCGAGCCACCCCGTCTGGATTGGTATACGCTTGCGAGAGATTTGCTGATGGAAGGATGTACGGATGCAGGTTTTTCTTTTTCGCCGCATCCGCAAACATTTTCATACTCGGTGTAGTACGCATCGGAGGTATCGGATAAGGACTGGAGCGTTTTCCCCCCAACGGATTCTCCTCGCCTGCGATTCCCGCCATCTTTTCGAATTTATCGAAGTACGGCTCCAGTTGATCGTAGGTAATGCCCCAATCCTGGATCGTCATCCCCTCTGGAATTTTCTTTGCCCCATACCGTTCAATCGTCTTGGAGCGAATTTCGAAATCATACGGCAGGAAGCGGAAGGTCTGTCCGTTCCAGTGGATACCAGCTCCCCCGAGTCCTGTCCCGATCAAAAAGGAACCGTATGACCGCATGGGAAGCGCGCGAACGTTCATTTTACTGCGAAACGTAATCGTTTCCTTGGACAAATCTTGCATCATCTCGTAACGAAGAGCGTAACGCAATTCATCGTGTACCATGAAGTAGTCTTCGGTTTTGCGCTCCTTGCCTCGCTCTAGGCCCACTACTGTCAAACCTTGCTTGGTTAGCTCGGAAGCAATAATGCCTCCTCCCCAGCCTACCCCCACGATCACGACGTCAACCTTGGGCAGCTTTTTGGCCATATGTACAGTCCCCCTTAATGTTGTTGATGATCCCGCAGACTTAAGGGAGCCATCTTCACAAACTCAGGCTTATCGATCAGCTGTGTATACGCCATCTGATTACCTGGGAAATTCTTCATTTTCCAACCGTCCATATTTTTATTGCCTCCGTACAGAGGGTCTGCATAAACGCCTTCGATCGTACTGGCCCGCAGCATGTTGAAAAAGGTGCTTGCCGAAATGGTCGTCAATTTTACTTCATCGGTTTCAAAAGCCTTTAAAACAGCATCCTGCTGTTCCGACGGGAGTTCATAAAACCGTTTTCCGTGGGTACTGTTGCTATAGTTGTTCATCTCTTGAAGGCCGATATCGAATATTTCCCTACGTTTCAACCTGCCTTGATAGCCCTGTGTGATCTCACCCGGAAAAAAGGGCGCTTGCATGTATTCTCGAGCATTAAAGCCCCAATCACCCGCTAGCTGGTGGTCAATGAAATAAGCTGCACCGAGTGCCTTCGCGCCCGGACCCAGCTCATCCTCAGGATAAATGCGCTCACAAGCGGCATCCGCCACCTTAAATTGCTCAGGCGTAAAAAACATGAGCGCCTGATTGTAATCGGCCGCGGGGGGCGGTGCTGCTGGCTGCACCGGAGGTTCCGGTTTGCGGAGCAAGCTCCCTGCCACGCCACCCACGACCAAGCTACCGAGCACCAGGCCGGAGTTTTTCAAGAAGTTCCTTCGGGATACTGGCTGCTCCTTCACGTTGTTTGAATCTGCCAAATCTACCACCTCCAGTGATTTCCTTCCTTTGGTTTGTGCAATTTTTCCACAAGATAATCGTGTTCAACAGAAATTTTTCCAAGATGCTCCACTCATAACTTCATGCAGTGAACAAAGGATAAGTTTATCTAGGTAGGAAGACTTGGAGGGATCGTGATGAAGCACTTCCACACATGGGCTGGAACCGTAGGATTAGGGACTGTACTTCTAATGACAGCTTGTATGAATCAGGCTGCTCAGCCTACGAAGCCACATCCGCCAGCACGTACACAGTCCATTGCACAAGCTCCAAAAGGCGCAACGGTTATTCCAAGCGTAGATCGCAATAAGAAATTCACGACAAACGCGCACGGTCATACGTATAGCGGGATGGGCAATGCTCTCTATAGCTCCATGGGCAGCTCACACCTACACACGGGTGGTCCTTCCACAAAGCTGGAGGCCCAATTGAAGGCAGCGGGCGTTCACGGTGTCCAGGCGTTGATTGTGAATGATGCCATCTACTTGGCCCCTTCTACTGCCAATGCACAATCGATCAATCAAATGGACCCGATGCAGTCCCATCTCATCAGCAATTACTCCGGTAGCTCCAGTCGAGGACATGATGCCGCCCATACAAAATCAGGGAGCGGAACCGCAGGGACATTGGGTACGAGCGATCATCAGAGCACATTCGCACAAGCACGCTCCCAAATCGAGCGTATCTATGGAACGGATACACCCGTAAAGGTCGTGAGCTCGAAAAAAGGCATCAAAGCGCTAGAAACGGTGAAAAAGCACACGAGGGATCAAAAGGATCAGCAAGCCATGGCAGAACAGCTCAACGTGCTCATACGCGAAGCGAAGCGGTAAACAAAGAAAAAGGGACAAGCATACTCGCTTGTCCCTTCCTTATTTCGATAAAAAATCATGGATTTCGTTAACGGTCTCTTGCGGGTGCGTCACCATCAGCAAATGTTGTGCCTCCGGTATCATTTTCACCTTGGCCTGCTTCACAATCCTCTGGTAATTGGCGACTGCCTGTCGATGAAACTGCTGCTCTTCCTTTGACAATAAGCTGTCGTCAGCAAGCAGTAATAGCACGGGGCATCTCAGCTGTTGGAACAATTCCGGTTGGCTATAGACGCTGTACTCTTGGAAATAGGCCGAGAACGCCTCCCTCGGCAAACGGTATTCGTAGCTGCCGTCTTCCCTTTTCAAAAGCTCGTCTTGCATCCAGCCTTCTGGCATCACTCTCGTACCATACCGCTCTGCGAACTGCCTTTCCGCTTCCTCTACGGAAGAAAACCGCGTGGTAGCCAGCCGCTCAACAACCTTCTCCCTATTGAACCCGGGCACTTCTCCCAAGGAATAATAGCCTCCATCCAGCAATACGAGCGAAGCTACTCGCTTGAGCTCGCGAATCGCAAGCATCTGGGCAGGCACAGCAGAAAAGGACGCTGCGACAATCGTCACTTGTTCGAGCTGTTCTTTCTCCAAGAGTTGAATCAAATCCGTCACGATTTGCTCAAACGAAAAGGAACCCTGGCTCACAGAATTCCCATGACCACGGATATCTACCGCAATCACCCGATATCGCTCTGCCAATGCTGGCAGGATGGGTGCAAACAGTAGCTTGGTGTTACGAATGCCATGCAAAAGTAGCAGTGCAGGTGCATGTGGCTTTCCGGTGACGCCGTACTCCAGCGTGCCCCCTACTACCTGCAAACGATTGACATGCGAAAACAATGCTTCGTTCATTTTGCCTGCCTCCTTACTAAATACGCCCCGGAATCAGCACGCCAATATGATCTGGATGTAGCCTGGCGATGTAAAACAGTGCTGCGACGATACATACACCAGCCACTAGTGTAAGTACTTCTGTTTTTTTCCACCGTTTGCTGCGGTAAAACCGATGCTGACTGTTACGCATGCGAAAGCCTTTGGCATCCAATGCATTGGCGATCAGTTGTACACGCTTGAGTGAGTTGAAGATGAGCGGTACGAGCAAGTAGCTGTACTTCCTGATGCGTTCTGGAACATTTCCTTCGCTCGTCGACATCCCTCGTACCATCTGCGCTTCCCGAATGATCGCCAAATCATTTTTGACGAGGGGAATAAAGCGAAAAATGAGCGAGAGCAAATAGCTGATCGAAAACGGAACGCCAATCCCGCGAAGTCCCATCGCTATTTCTCTGGGCGAAGTTGTAAACATATAGTACATCGATAATAACGCGACATTTGCCAGTCGAAGTCCCATTCCCAATGCCCATAAGACACCGACATCCGTGATTTGCACGGGATAGTGGATCAACGGTATGGTGCTGCTCCAGTACGGAGTGCCTACATTGGTAAATGGGAGCCACGTAATCACAGCAAAGCACGAACCGATTCCACCAACCAATACGTACACCTTAATCATGGAGCGCTCCCAGCCCAGCTTGGCAATCAGTGCGATGTTTATCGCCAACAGAACAATTAGCGCACGTGGGTCCTGGAATAAAAAAGGGAGTAAGCCCAGCAGCACGAATACAAGCAGCGCGTAGCTCGGATGGGCATTCTTCATCTTAGATCCCCTCCCCCAGCAGCTGTTTTTTCATCGCTGTCAACGTGAGCGGAATCGGATCATGGACATCCACTGCTTTCCCGAAACGATACATGGCAGGCGCTTCTACTTGGGCAGCAGCTAATACTTGCGGCTGCGAAAATACGTGTTGTGGGTCCCCGTCGCATAGCAGCTTTCCTTTATGCATAACGATCACTCGCTGGGCGTACTCCGCTACCAGACGCATATCATGCGTGATGATGACAATTGTATGGCCTTCCGCGTGCAAATGCCGCACCAGCTCCATCATTTCTTGCATGCCTCGGTAATCGAGACCGGTCGTAGGTTCGTCCAGCACGATCACTTGCGGCTTCATCGCCAAGATCGAAGCCACCGCAATCTTTTGCCGCGTGCCTTTGCTCGAAAAATGGGGCTCTTCTTCGCCCTTGTCGGATAATCCCACTGCTGCCAACGCCTCCGCGACAGCTTGCTCTATTTTTTCAGGCGGCCAGCCCATGTTTTTGGGCCCAAATGCTACCTCTGCCTTTATGGTCGAATGAAAGATTTGGTGATCAGGATTTTGATAGCAGTACGCCACGATTCTCGATAGTTGGGCAACGCTCATCGTCTTGGTATCGAGACCATTCACTTTGACGGTACCCTGCGTCGGCTTGTATAGACCGTTACAATGCTTGGCCAACGTCGTTTTACCGGAACCGTTTCCCCCGATGATCGCGACGAATTCTCCCTGCTTCAATTGGAGCGAAACGCCATGCAGCACCGGCTTTTCCTTTTCATAACCATACCAGACCTCATCGAACTCAATGACGACACTCACATGCTTCCCTCCCGAACGAGCCGTGCTTCCTGGTAGTGGTTGTTCAAAAAATCGTCTTTTGATCACGAAGCAACTCTGAATGCTTCGTCACATCGAAAGTGACGTTCACCTTCGATGTCCGGTGCTCATGTAGGTGCCCCTACACTCCGCTCCTCCCTCTTCAGCTTCTCGTCACTTTCTCGGTGCTGAAAAGTCGATTTTTTGAACTCGCAATTGTAGTGGAGTACCAGCTCCTCAACAGTCAGAGGCACACCAGCAGAGGACGCCGACATGACGCCTTCCTGGCATAGCATGTGATAGAGTCGGATTACATCCGGGACCAATATGCCATGCTCGTCCAACACGTCCACTTGAGCAAAAAATTGGCGAGTCGGCTGGTCCAATACGATTTCCCCCTCGGCAATCAGAATCATTCGGTCGCAAAAGGCCGCAAGCTCTTCTGTCGCATGGGACGATACCACAATCGTCATTTCTTTTTCCTGCTTCAGCCGTGCAAGAAGCGAAAAGACCTCCCGCGCTCCCACCGGGTCCAGCTCGGAAGTAGGCTCATCCAATATGAGCATCTGCGGACTGTGGGAAAGAGCGGATGCAATTGCCACCCGCTGCTTTTCTCCCCCCGATAGCTCAAGAGGTGAACGATCAGCAAAGCCGTTCAATCCGATCAGATCGAGTACCTCTGCCATTCTTTTTTCAATTCGCTCGTCCGACCACCCGACATTCTCAAGCGAGAAGGCAAGCTCCTCTTCTACAGTCAGCCCGATGAACTGGGTTTCCGGGTCCTGAAAGACGATGCCTTGCTCGCTTGTGGACTCGACACTCCCCACGAAATGTCCACCGTAGTTAGATGGAATCAGACCTGACATCGTCAATAGCAGTGTCGTTTTCCCTGCGGCAGCAGGTCCAACTACGCCGACTACTTCCCCTGGATAAAGAGCCAGATGAATGTCAGTTAGCGCAGGCAGTGCTCCCTCTTCATAGTGCCAATAGACTCCGTTTACTCGCAGCAATGGTTCTGTTTTCACCTTGCGATCCTGCTTTCATTCCCGAGATAGTTGAATTCCTGCAAGGGACGGCCCCGATAAAGTCCAGAGCGCTTCACGAATGGGTACAACAGCTTCAAGAGGATTGGTCCCAGAATCGCGGTTGAAATGGCTTGGTTCAAGAACACGGTTGGGATGTACCAGACCGCCACTTCTTTTGGTGTTAGACCCAGTGCCACGTTAATCAAAATCGCGCACGCTACCACAATCGAGCTGATCATGACAACAAACACGATATATTGAAGAACGCTGCGTTTTGTTTTCAGTGCAGGGTGACTCACAGCAAGCAACCCGATAAAACCACCCATAAAATTAGAAAAGAAACCGACCGCAATCGCATGAGGCGGTGCGCTTCCGGTTAACAAATCACTAACCATATTTCCAAAGGCAAGACCAATGCATCCCGGCAAGCCGAATAACATGCCAAATACGGGCTGAAGGGCATTGGCCGGACGGATCGGTACGGAAGGAATGAGCTTGATATTGGCAAGCATAATAATGGCAACAGCGTAGAGCGCGGCAGTGACGACAATCAGGACGTAATCTACCGTCGTCCACTTCCGCCGAAACAGATTTGAGAGCATCAGAATAACCCCTCCTTGTGTCAAGTGTTAATGTTTGGAATATTCCTGTAGCCAGTTTACTCTCTCTTTTCTGGATCGTCTAGAAGAGGGTGGGTAAAACATCACATTGATCTGGCTGTAGTGGTGGGGAGGAAACAGGAGAAAACGCTCAGCTTCTAGGGCCACCCCCTGGGGGATTGACTGCCCGACTCCATGCAAAAAGCGAAACCGCGTCCAAAGTGGTCGGTTCAGGATGTGTTTCAGAGGTGGACGCTTAAGGGCGTGTTTCGCTTTTTGTATTCCGTCTCGGTCGGTGTCCCTAAGATCTTCGCTGTTTTCTCCTGTTTCCTCTGCGAGCTGCTTGCTGTTCTCTTGCTTTGATTAGGGAGAATCAAAATCAATAAAAAGAGAGAGAATCATTGTTCTCTCCCATCCTGAATTCACTTTCAAATATTGTTACCAAAGCCACGTAAGAAGAAGTGCATTTCCAGTCCAAGCGCCTCTGGAGCCCAACCTAGCTCCGGAATAAATGGCGGGGAATTTCAGCTTCACTTATGAAATACTTCCTCGAAACTTCTACGTTTGAAGCGCTCCCGCCATTTATTCTGGAGCGGACAGTCAATCCCTCTTGCGGGGCGGAGGCCGAAGCGAAGACTGGAAATGCACTTCTTCTCCACGACAGCCACTCTACTCCTCAAACTTCACCATTTCCAAATTGGTTTTCTTGACCTTTACCAAATACAACAAATAGATCAAGCCGACAAAGGTCCAGAGCAAGCCAAGCATCATGGACGTTGCTTCCAGGTTGACCCATAGAAAGGCGATGAACGTTGTCCCGATGAATGGAGACAACACGAAGCCCCACCAATCCTTGATATGCTTGTTCTTTTGTTTGCGGAAATAGTATGCCATTACGCTGATGTTCACAAAGCTAAAGGCGATCAGAGCGCCGAAGTTAATAAAGGAAGTTGCCGTTAACAAATCCATATACAAAGCGAGCAGCATCAACGCTCCGACCAGCAGGACGTTAAGCAAGGGAGTTCTCAGCTTCGGATGTACATAACCGAACCAGCGTCGCGGCAAAAATCCATCTCGTCCCATTGCGTACAATAAGCGCGTTACGCTCGTGACAGATACGAGCCCGGATGCTAGTGTCGAAGACAACGCTGCCGCTAAAAACACCAATTGAAAGATCGTCCCACCGATAAACAAAGCAATCTCCGCAGAGGCCGCTTCTGGATCAGACAATACCGAAACATCAGGAAATAATGATTGCATGAAATAAGATGCCGTAATAAACAACGCTCCTCCTGCGATTGCTACGAGCATAATCCCGCGAGGAATCGTCTTTTTTGCATCGACGGTTTCCTCCGTTAGCGTGGTTACTGCATCAAAGCCAAGGAAGGAAAAGCAAAGAATCGACGCACCAGAAAGCAGTGCAATGACAGACATATCCGGTGACACAAATGGACGCAGGTTGAATACTTGCCCAAGCCCGTCACCTTGCATCAGAACACGGATTGCCAATCCCGCAAATAACACGACGACCACGACTTGAAACAGCACCAGAATCGAGTTAACGGATGCAGTTACCGTTACGCGAAATACGTTTAACCCCGTCACCAATACAATGAAACCAATAATCCACCACGCGGTCGACACGTCAGGAAACACGGATGATAGGTATACTCCCGTCAACAAGGCGTTAATCATCGGTAAAAATAAATAATCCAGCAAAGACGCCCATCCTACCAAAAATCCTGCATAGGGATGAATCGTTTGTTGCGTATACGTATATGCGGTCCCTGCTGAAGGGAATAGCCGTACCATCTTTCCGTAGCTTGCCGCCGTAAACAGGATCGCAAGAAGTGTGACTGCATAAGCAGCAGGAACGTGCCCCCCCGTATCTCCAGAAACAATGCCAAAGGTGTCAAAAACGGCCATCGGGGCCATGTAGCCCAGTCCAATTACGACAATATGTCGCAACTTCAAACTACGTGTTAGTTCTGCTTTCCCGTTCACTGCCTGTCCCCCTTTTTGTAACAGAATAATTATACACGCTGATTTATAATCACGAAAGAAAAAAGCACTGCTGCACACGGGTTCTCCATGCACAGCAGCGCTTGATTTATATGGGTATTTCCTATGCTTTTGGCAGTTCAAAGGAACTCTTCAACGATACAATCCGGTTGAATACGAGCTTATCATCTGTCGTATGCTTCGAATCGACATTGAAATAGCCATGACGGAAAAATTGATACTTGTCTTGTGGCTTGGTTTCTTTCATATTTGGCTCCACATAGCCTTGCAGCACTTCCAACGAATTCGGGTTAACGTTGTCGAGGAATGTGCCCTCTGCGTCTTCATCATCCATAATCAATGGCTCGTACAGACGGAATTCAGCAGGAACTGCATTGGTTGCATCCACCCAGTGGATCGTACCTTTTACCTTGCGACCTGTAAAACCGCTGCCGCTCTTCGTCTCAGGGTCATACGTGCAATGGATCTCGATCACGTTGCCATCTGCATCCTTCACGATGTCATTGCACTTAATGAAGTACGCGTGCTTCAGACGCACTTCATTTCCCGGGAACAGGCGGAAATACTTGCTCGGCGGGTTTTCCATGAAGTCATCCTGCTCAATGTAGATTTCGCGGGAGAACGGAATTTGACGATTGCCCATCTCTGGGTTCTCTGGATTGATCTCCGCTTCAAGCATCTCGACTTGTCCTTCCGGATAGTTCGTGATGACGACCTTCAACGGATTCAAAACAGCCATCGTACGTGGTGCCTTCAGCTTCAGGTCCTCACGGATGAAATACTCCAGCATTTTCTCGTCAACCGTGCTGTTAGCGCGCGCTACCCCTACTTCACGAGCGAATGTACGAATCGCTTCTGGTGTATAGCCGCGACGACGGAAGCCTGCGATGGTTGGCATGCGCGGGTCATCCCAGCCGTCTACTACATTCTCATCGACAAGCTGTTTCAGCTTGCGTTTACTCATAACGGTGTTGGTCAGGTTCAAGCGAGCAAATTCGTACTGGCGTGGTACCTTCTCCATTTCGCACTCGCGGACTACCCAGTCATACAACGGACGATGATCTTCGAATTCCAGTGAGCACAGGGAGTGTGTCACGCCCTCAATGGCATCCTCCAACGGATGAGCGAAGTCGTACATCGGATAGATGCACCATTTGTCTCCCGTGTTGTGATGCGTTGCATGGGAGATTCGATACAGAACCGGATCACGCATGTTGAAGTTCTGAGAAGCCATATCGATTTTCGCACGCAGCACCTTTTCTCCGTCCTTGAATTCCCCTTGGCGCATCCGTGCAAACAGATCCAGGTTTTCCTCCACAGATCGATTGCGGAACGGACTATCTGTGCCTGGCTCTGTCCATGTTCCACGCATTTTACGCATGTCTTCGGGAGACAGATCGTCTACGTAAGCCAAACCTTTTTTAATCAACAGCACCGCACGGTTGTACATCTCTTCAAAGTAATCAGATGCAAAAAACAACCCGTCCCATTCGAAGCCCAGCCATTGAACGTCCCTTTTGATGGCCTCTACGTATTCGATGTCTTCCTTTACCGGATTGGTATCGTCAAATCGAAGGTTGGCCTTGCCGGAAAATTCACGTGCCAACTCAAAGTTGAGGCAGATTGCTTTTGCATGTCCAATATGAAGATACCCGTTCGGTTCTGGGGGAAAGCGGGTAATGATTTCCTTTACTTTGCCCTCTTGCAAGTCATCAATCATGATATTGCGGATAAAATTGGATGCCGCTACCTTGTTTTCCAATGAAATCAACCTTTCACTTCACCTTTACATTCCATAATACTGATTCTCTACTCAGAGTTCAACAAAATCGGGTCGTTGACCGACCCGCTCACGTCTTCCATTGCTGCCTCGTTTGCCATTGTGACCTGCAATACAGATGAATGACAGAATCAATGGCTAAGCGCTGCTCCGTGATCCCACGAATCGTTTCGAGATGCTTCGGGGAAATCAGATGCAGCAAAGGCTGTTCAACATGATTGAAACGTTGGAATGCTTCCGCAGCAATCCGATCCCACTGCGGGTAATACCGAAGCAAGTCATCGGGCATTACGCGGGAGCGGTCCGTGTCGGACTCGGGCAAACAATCAAAAGGTTCATCCAGATTCAACGTCCCATAATCATCAGTCAACTCTTCACCCGGCAAAACATCCCGTGCAGCCAATTCCAGATCATACATGGTCGGCACACAATTCGCATGAAAGCTGTGGTTCACGTACCTTGCCTTATCCCAACAAAGAATGTACTTTCCGAACTGGTTCTTAAAGGAGTATTTTTGTACGTCCTGTTTTCGTAATGAGTCAAGTCTTTCCACAAATACAGGGTCCAATACCTGGTCCAAATTATCCTGTGCCCATACAATCGTTCCTTTTGGGATAAACTTTGTCGCAAACACACCGTACCCGATCTCATCGTTGATATAGCGCAATTCTGTATCGGGATGCATCATGGTCTTTGTTTCACTCCTTGGCGAATGTGCCTTTTTATCATCATAAGCAGTTTTGCCCCAGGAGGTGTGTGAATGTCTGCGAAAAACAACCTTCCCCATAACATTTCTCACTATTTTTCTGGATTAAAATATTTTTTCTTATTTACCACAAATGGTAAATAGTCTATATTATTGGCAAACGGAGTTTTAGGAACATTTTCCCACAACGATCGAATCAGTATATGTGTCAATTTTCTACTTCATCCATTGATATCGAAACGGCATACCCGGGGAAATCCGGCGACGCAAAGCTACAGGGGCTACCTCCGCAACAGCGGACACGCTTGCCAGCTACCGAAGTATTGATGTAGGACGAGACCAATGATCCTATATCATTGGTCTTTTTTTGCGCTCATAATGTCTATTTTTGTCTATTTTTGTATGTTTGTGTATTTTTAGTTTTTAAAGGAGGTGAGGCAACAGCGGATAGCCGGTTTAATGAATTATTATTCTATTCATCATGAAGGAGGTTTCATAGGAATGTCATTCTGGAAGAAACTCTCGACCGTCGCGCTGACTGCTGTCATCGGGCTATCAACGTTCTCTGGAGCACAAGCTGCTAACCGTCCAACATCGATGTCACCGAACGCAATGGTGACGACTCCTCACTATCTGGCTACGGCTGCGGCCCTGAAGACATTGGAAGACGGTGGAAATGCAGTAGATGCTGCAATTACAGCCGCTTCCACATTAGCTGTCGTCTATCCTCATTACACAACCATTGGCGGAGATAACTTCTGGCTCATCTACAATGCCAAAACAAAAGAGCTGAAGGCGCTGAACGGCAGTGGTCGTGCAGGCGAAAAAGCAACCATCGACTATTACAAAAACAAAGGCTACGAAAAAATCCCGTCCCGCGGTTATGAATCGGCAAACACTGTCCCTGGTGTCGTCTCCGGCTGGTGGGAGGCGTACAACTACGCCCATAAAAGCATGGGCAACAGTAAGCTTCAATGGAACAGACTGCTGGAGCCTGCCATTGGATACGCCCAGAACGGATATCCAGTCTCCCCCAACCAAGTATATTGGACGAAATACGCAACAGATCCAACTGACAATGACTTGAAGAATCTTCAACGTTTTGATGGATTCCGCAAAACATTCCTGAAGCCCAACGGCGATCCCTATGCAGCAGGCGAGATTCTCAAACAAAAGGATCTTGCCAATACTTTGCGAATCATTGCAAAAAAAGGTGCTGACGGTTTTTATAAAGGAGAAGTTGCTAAAAAAATCGTAGCAGACATGCAAGCCAACGGTGGATTGCTCACGTTGAAGGATTTTGAGAAGCACACCTCCACTTGGGCAGATCCAATTTCGGTAGACTACCGTGGTTATAAAGCGTACAACGTTCCGCCTAACTCCCAAGGCATGGCTTCGCTCTCTATTCTTAATGTTTTGAACAATTTTGACCTCAAGAGCATGGGTGAAGGAACACCCGATTACTATCACACGATTGTGGAAGCTACCAAACAATCTTTTGCTGACCGCGATAAATGGCTGACTGACCCTGCCTTTGTGGATATCCCTGTGGATGAGCTGTTGTCCAAGCAGCACGGGAAAGATTTAGCAGCGCGCATTGATATGAAACAAGCCGCCAAATCCGTAGAACCGCTTGATCCAAAAGGCGATACAACCTGGTTCGGGATCGTCGACAAGGATGGAAATGCAGTGTCCATCATTCAGAGTCACTATTTTGACTGGGGTTCCGGTATCGTAGCGAAAGATACGGGCATCCTTTTGCAAAACCGCGGAAGCTATTTCTCTTTGGATCCTAAACACATCAATCACTTGGAACCAGGAAAACGCACCTTCCACACAATTAACCCAGCTATGCTCTTTAAAGGGGACAAGCCTTATCTTCTCTACGGAACACAAGGGGGAGAAGGACAGCCGCAAACGCAAGCCGCTCTCGTCACGCGTATCATCGACTTTGGTTTCAGCGTGCAAGACGCAATCGAAGCGCCAAGATGGCTGCATGGACGCAACTGGGGATCTGCTTCCAACAATCTCAAGGTGGAAAGCCGCATCCCTCAAGAAGTCCTGGACGAGTTAATTAAACGTGGACATCCAGTCGAAAAGCTGGAAGCAGCCTATACCGATACGATGGGACAGTCCGGCGCAATCCTGATTGACCCGCAAACTAATGTAAAATTTGGCGGTGCTGACCCTCGCGGTGAAGGCGCAGCAATGGGATATTGATATTTTGTCAGACTGCTGAGTTAATCTCAGCAGTCTACCTTTATTATATTTCCTGGTGGTAGACAGCTTTTCACAAGGAAAGAAATATCTTAATCACGGATTAGGAGTGGAACAATCCTATGTTTTTGTTCAACAAACTCAGGAACAAAATGATCCTTTGGTTTCTCATCGTGGCCGTCATTCCACTTACTGCCGTTTCGGTGTTTATCACGAACAGCTTTTCATCCATTCTGATTGATAAACAAAAATCATCCTATGTTGACCTTACTTCCAGTACGGCCATAGCTATGGATCAATATCTGGACCGGCGTATGACAGAAATTCAGATTTTAGCCCGTACCTCAGATATTCAATCCGATGATGCAGCGGCAAAAAATGAATTCATCCGCAAGTTTACCGAGGAAATGAAACTGTATGACGGAAATACGTATATCGCAAGCGATGGAAAAGTAACGGCTGATACGTTCCCCAAAAGCGTTGGAATCAATCTAAGCGAGCGCCAATTCTTCAAAGACGGTATGCAGGACAAACCCAGCTTCTCCGATGTTCTTGTTGCGAAGACAACCGGCAATCGCTCCATCATCGTCGCTTCCCCTGTAAAAGCAAAAAACAATGAGAAGCTTGGTGTCTTGACGGGGCTCGTCAATGTAGATGACTTCACAGCTACATTTCTCAAGAATTTGAAAGTAGGCAACGATGGTTATCCGATTCTCGTTGATAACAAGAACCAGATTCAGTACCATCCTACCCAGGATCTGATCGGAAAACCGCTTGAGGAATCCTCTCTGCCGCAACCATTAATGGAAATCCTTAAATCAGGAAAAACAGAAAAGGGCTCATACAGCTACTCGGACAATGGCGAGGAATACGTAGTCACCTATTCCCCCATTCCCAAGACCAACTTTGGTTTGTATCTGCATATCCCTGTCGAATCCATAACGTCTGCGGTTTCCTCCGTTACCACCATGGTTACGATCATTGTCATCGTTGTTGTTGCTGTCGTGATCGCAATCGCATACGCTGTTTCCCGGCAAATCTCACGCCCTATTGCGGCAGTTGCCTCTGTGGCTAACCGCATTTCCGAGGGTGAACTGACTGTACAACCCTTGCAAATTCGAACCAAGGATGAGGTTGGACAGCTATCCCAATCAGTAAACACAATGGTGCTCAACCTGCGAACAATTATTCAACAAGTAAATGATACAGCTTCAGATCTTGCTTCTTCAGCAGAGGAATTGTCGGTCAACGCCGACCATACGAGCAAGGCTACCGAGCAAATCGCAATAACGATTCAGGAAGTAGCTTATGGTGCGGAAAAGCAAGTGAAGAGTGTAGAGGAAAGTGTCACCGCCATTCAAGGCGTATCAACAGGGGCTCAGCAGGTTGCCACGAATGCACAGCAAGCTGCCGAATCGGCTTTGGACGCTTCCCAAATTGCAGTGGAAGGCAATCAGGCCCTTCAGGTCGTTATCAGCCAGATGCAATCGATCGAGAACACTGTCGGTAACATTGCTGATATCGTCAAACGATTAGGAAACAGCTCGCAGGAAATCGGACAAATCGTACAAGTCATCACCGCCATAGCTGAACAAACAAATCTGTTAGCGCTTAACGCAGCTATTGAAGCGGCGAGAGCTGGTGAACAGGGGCGCGGATTCGCCGTTGTGGCAGACGAAGTGCGCAAATTGGCTGAACAGTCCGCGCAATCCGCGCAACAGATCAAACTGTTGATTACGACGATTCAGCTCGAATCAAACCAGGCTGTCCTTTCGATGGAACAGGGCACCAAAGAGGTCGCCACTGGACTTACGGTTGTTAACAATGCAGGCAAGTCCTTCGAACAGATCCAAGATGCTGTCACGCAGGTGGCAAGCCAAATTCAAGAAGTAAAGGCTTATTCTGAGCAAATGTCTTTTGGCACCAAACAGGTGGTAGAATTGGTCAGTGTCATTGAAGGAGTAGCGGAGAATTCTGCTGACGGAACACAAAGCGTGTCGGCCGCTACAGAAGAACAGCTGGCAGCTATGGAAGAAGTCAATTCATCAGCTACTTCTCTGGCAAAAATAGCCGAAGAACTGCAATCGCATGTAAGCAAATTCAAGATATAGTCCAAACAACGAAAACATGGAAAGCCGCCTGGCATGTTGCCCGGCGGCTCTTTCCTGCTTGCGCTTACACAAACTCCCACATCCGGTCAGGATGGTTCGTGCAAATTTGAACCTGAGGATGCCACGAAATGACTTCGCGGATATGCTTCGGATCATCCAGCGTCCACGCGATGACTTTGAAGCCTTTTTCGATCGCGGCTACAGTTAGCTCACGAGTCAGGAACGGATATCCCATGGAGAGAATCGTAGCACCTGCTGCCTCCATCTGTTCCAGCATGAGTACAGGGCGGCCATATACAATCAGGCCTGTCTCTACTTCTTGATCGAGCGTGCGGACGTGACGGATCAAATCATGGTCAAATGAAGTCACATGCACCGCTTGCTTCATCTCATGCTTTTCCAAAAGCGCGAGCACCTTTTCTGCGATACCAGGGTATATGTCACTTGTTGCTTTCAACTCGATATTTAGCGTGCAGCGACCTTTTACTGCGACCAGGACTTCCTCTAGTGTAGGGATTCGCTCGCCCGCAAATTTGTCGCCAAACCAGCTCCCTGCATCCAGCTCACGCAGCTCCGCCAAGGTATGATTCATGACCAGACCGCGGCCATTGGTCGTGCGTTCCAGCGTAAAGTCATGAATCAGCACCGGAACACCGTCACGCGTCAGTTGAACATCAATTTCCATTGCTTTGATAGCTGGCTCTGCCAAAGCCAGTCGAATCGCTGTCATTGTATTCTCCGGGGCTTTGCCTGACCACCCGCGATGTGCCATACAAATGTTCATTTCGCCAGCTCCTCTATCGCTTCGATTCTGTTATTTTTTCAAAAGCTTGCTGCCTTTTTCCGTCGCCGCCTGCATCGCTTCATCTACAGTCGCTTGGCCGAGCATCGCACGCTGTAGTTCTTTTTGAATCACATCCTGCAATTCTTTGTAGCCTGGAGCCATTGGACGAGGATAGCCGTATTGCAGTTGCTCTACTGCGACCTTGAAGTTTGGATCTTTTTCGTAGAATGCCTTCATTTCAGCCGAATCAATTGCTTCTGTCGTGACAGGCATATAACCGGAAGCGATTGACCACGGAACTGTTTGCTTGGTATCCGTCATCCACTTCATGAACTCCCACGCTGCTTTTTTCTCCGCATCGGTCGACTTCGCCAGCATCACGAGATTCGCACCGCCCGTTGGCGTACCAAACGTTTTATTGGCTGGCAAGAAAGCTGCACCCATGTCAAATTTGGCATTTTTCTTCAATTCCGTCAAGGAACCTGTCGAGGTAAAAATCATGCCCACTTTTTGATTCAGGAAGTCTTGCTCTGCTACATCCCACGCATTGTAGTTCTCTCCTGGAGGGTTTTTCATGATGCCTTCCTTCACCATTTTGGACCAGAGCTCAAGCGGTGCTTTTCCTGCTTCGTTGTTGATCGTCAGCTCCTTGCCGTTCTCGCTCAGGATGTTGCCCCCGCCTTGGAAAACAAGCGCTTCGTAGAACCAGATATCAACAGGTGTCGAGAAGCCGTACCGGGTAATTTTGTCTCCTTCTTTTTTGCTCAGCTTTTGAGAAAAGCTGACGAGCTCATCCCATGTTTTCGGACCGTTTGAATCAAGTCCTGCTTCCTTTAACATATCACGGTTGATGTACAGCAGTGGAGTGGAGCGGTTAAATGGTACTGCGTACAGTTTGTCATTCCAATAAGAGTTTTTCATAAGACCAGGAATGTACTTCTTCTCATCCCCTTGCGAGTAGGGTGTCAAATCTTCCAAAACCTTTGCATCCGCAAATGCTGCGATCGAAGCGATCTCGACCATCGTGACATCTGGATTGTTACTCGCTGCTACAGATGCCAGAACTTTGGAGTGGTTCTCTTGATACGCACCTTGGTAGGTTGGTTTGACGATAATATCTTTATGTGTTTCATTGAATTTTTTGACCATATCCTCAATTGTTTTCCCACGAACGCCACCCAACGCATACCAGAAATCAATTTGGACAGGGCCGCTGGTTGCTGTAGACGCTGCTGGCTGAGAAGTGCTACCTGTACTTGTAGACTGTTCTTTACCAGATGATCCGCATCCAGCCAATACTCCTGACAAACCGATAGTCAATGCACATAGAATCGTACCAGTCTTTTTCATTGAAAACATGGTTTGATTTCCTCCCTAAGAGCTCTCTTTTATTATTTGGATTGATAGATGAACGCTTTGATAATATGCCGTTGTGCCACGAAGAAAATGACGAGAATCGGTAGAATGAGAATCATGTTGCCCGCCATCATGACGTTCCACAATGTGCCGCCGTCGGACATGTGCAAGCTGGATATTCCGATCGGCAAGGTGCGCACCTCGTCACTGTTGGTCATAATCAGCGGCCAGAAATAGTCGTTCCAGTGGTAAATAAAGCTGAATAGTCCAAAAGTGACTAGCACAGGTTTCGCCATCGGCACCATGATCGTCCACATGATCTTCCATTCGGACGCATTATCCAGGCGTGCTGCCTCGATCACTTCATCGGGCACCTGCATGAATGCTTGCCTGAGCAGGAAGATTCCGAATGCACTAGCTGCGTACGGCAGGATGAGCGACCATAGTGTGTTGACGAGTCCCCAGCCACTCAATTGCACGTAAATCGGCAAAAAGATGACTTGTCCGGGAATCATCAAGACAATCAAGACAAGACCAAACAACAGATTGCGACCGGGAAACTTGTAACGTGCGAAAGCGTAAGCCGCAGGCACCGCCGTTAAAAATTGGAGGATCAAAATGCCTACCGCAACCAGAATACTGTTCCACGTATACATAAGGAACGGACCTGATTCCCACGCTTGGGCGAAGTTGCTCCACTCCCACGTCTCAGGCAAAAGCGTCGGGGGAAATTGCCGGACCTCTGGCATCGTTTTGAAAGCCGTCGATGCCATCCACAGAAACGGGAAAACAAACAGGAAAGCCACGATCAAAAGCCCAATCCATTCCACGGTCTTGCGTGAAGCCAAAACCACTCGATACATGCTGCTCCTCCTTTCATCACGAGTTCATCAACGATAATGCACGCGCTTGGACATCACCAGAAAATGCACAGCTGTTAAAATCCCTACCAGTATCAGCAAAATGACAGAGGCAGCCGAAGCAATCCCGCCATTGTAGAAGTCCATGCCCTGCTCGTAAATGTAGTAGACAAGCATGTTCGTACTATTGATTGGACCACCCTGCGTCATAATGGCAATCGTGTCAAACGCTTGAAAGGATGAGATCGTATTGATAATGAGCAAAAAGAAAATCGTCGGCGACAGCATCGGTATCGTAATCCGTCTCAGCGTCCGCCACCACGGCGATTGATCGAGCGCTGCTGCCTCGTATATATCGCCCGGAATGCTTTGCAAGCCTGCGATGAAAATGAGCGTGTTATAGCCGACACCTTTCCAAATGCTGACGATAATCAGTGACAACAAGGAGCTTTTTGGGTCAGTCAGCCACGTATACGCAGGCAATCCGACCGCTTCCAGTCCTGCGTTCAACAGGCCAAACTGAGGGTCCATCAGCCACATCCACAGCATCGAGACAGATACCAACGAAATGATGTGAGGACTGAAAACAGTCGCCTGAATAATGCCGTACACCTTTGCCTTTTTGTTCAGCCAGAGTGCGAGCAGGAAGGATAGCGTCAGGCCGATCCCCACTGTCGCAATGGTAAAGACCGCGGTATTTCCCAATACTTGATGAAAATCTCCGTCTACCATCAAGTCCTGATAGTTTTGCAAGCCTACCCATTCCATTTGCTCCAAATTGATCAATGACCAGTCCTGAAAGCTCAAATAAATGATCGAGCCAATCGGGTAAAAGAAGAACAGGATAAAACAAATCAATGCGGGTGCCAGATACAAGTACGGACGTAGTCGGGATGCGAGCTCAGACCATGCAAATGCCGACGGACGCACTTCTGTTTTCGACTGCCTTACACCCGGCAACTCCTGTACAGTTGCCGCTTTTCGCATCAGCTATCCCCTCCTGCACGTGCCGATACAGGCTCTCGTCCGCTCATGCGACCCACTCGTTTTCCGTTCCCTTTTTCAAACACATATATGTACTCCCACGGTACAGTGACGGTGACCGAGGAGCCGACCTGCATCGCTACCTCCGAGTCCGCTTTAACGATGACCCTGCCTTTTTCCGTCTCTACATGCAGGAGCGTGTCTGAGCCAAGAATTTCTCTGGATACGACCTGACCTCGTGCGTTCCACATCTCTTCGCTCGTAATGGCAGATACAGCAGAAGGCAACAACACTGCTTTTTCCGGGCGGAATCCCCATACGTGCTCGCTCTTGCCCTCCGCTGAAACAATGTTCATCGGCGGAGAACCGATAAATTGGGCAACAAACAGATTTTCCGGCTCCTGATACAAATCCATCGGGGTCGCTACTTGCATAATGTGTCCGTCATTCATGACGACGATCTGATCGCCCATGGTCATCGCCTCTACCTGATCATGTGTCACGTAGATGAAGGTGCTGCCGAGCTGCTTGTGCAGACTGGTCAATTCCACACGCATCTGATTTCGCAGCTTCGCATCGAGATTAGAGAGCGGTTCGTCCATCAGGAAGACCTTTGGTTTTTTCACCATAGCCCTAGCGAGTGCAACACGTTGCCTTTGGCCACCGGAGAGCTGAGAAGGCTTGCGTTTGAGATAATCGGATAGCCCGACGATTTCCGCGATCTCCTCTACCAGCACCTGACATTCCTTTTTCGATGTTCCACGGTTTCTCAAGCCATAGGCGATATTGTCATACACGTTCATTGTTGGGTAGAGGGCGTAATTTTGAAAAACCATCGCAATATCACGCTTGCCAGGTGGCAATTGGTTCACCGTTTGATCACCGATTATGATTTTGCCGTCCGTCACTGTTTCCAAGCCAGCGATCATCCTGAGTGTGGTTGATTTCCCACAGCCGGACGGACCTACCAGAACCGTAAAGGAGCCGTCTGGAATGACCAAATCCAATCCTTTGACCACGCTTTGATTCTGAAAGGCTTTCGTTACCTGCTCCAACACCACACGTGCCATCTGTTTTTATTTCCCTCCTTGTGCTTTTGCGGCCAGCATTTCCGTAACAAATGTCTCGAAATCGGCGTAGCGGTAATCTGGAGAAGCGTAGAGCCATTTCTCTTGTCCGTACCACTCCAGCACGACAGATTGCACACCCGCTCCTACCGCAGCCAGTACATCGTAGCGACTGTCACCGATCATCATGGCTTGCTCGGGACTTTTACCTACTGCCCCCAAAGCTTTTTGTACAGGCTCAGCCGACGGCTTGCCTCGTGATACATCATCGACGGTGACGATGGCCTCAAACAGATGCTCAATCCCTGCCATCTCCAGACCAGCCAATGTAAACTCTCGTTGCTTGTTCGTGACGATCGCCATCGTAAAGCCCGCCGCCTTCAGCTTTTCCAGCCCTTCGCGAACAAACGGAAACAGTTTGACGTGTTCTTCATGATGCTCCCGTACATAGGCGAAGTATCTCTGCAGCACTTCTTTTTTGTCAGGGACACCTGCTGCTGTAGCAACTGCCGCCAAAAAATCATCAAATGATTCGCCAAAACGCGCAAGAAGCTCTTCCCTGCTAAAATGTCCCGGTGCGTACTGCTCAGCCGTAAAAGCAACGGCATCCACGACCGCATCCCGACTGTCCAGCAAGGTCCCGTCCAAATCAAATAACAACGCTTGAATCAAGGTTCTTACACTCCTTCCACAGCAGGGGACTTCCGACTGAAACAGCAGTCGCTCCATGCTTTAATACTTCCTCCATCTGTTCCCGCTTGCGAATCAGCCCGCCAGAAATGATCGGGGTATCGATCACACTTCTGAATTCTTCGATAAACTCCGGCAGCAAACCAGGCATCAGCTCAACAGCGTCAGGCTGTGTTTCCTGCAAGGAGGTTAGGCCTGATTTAATCGAGTCGCTATCAACCAAAAACAAACGCTGAATCGTCAGCAGGCCTTGCTTTTTCGCCAGCTTGACCAGTGTGTTGCGCGTAGTGACGATCCCGTCTGGCTTGACGTAATGCGCCAGAAATGCGATGCCTTCCCGGTCATGACTGATTCCGCCAATCCGCTCCAAATGAAGAAATACAGGGATATTTTTCGACTTGAAATAATCCACGTAGCCTTTGATCACACCAATGTTGCCAATCGAGAGTACCGCAGCACTCAAATTTGCCTCTGCCGCTTTTTCCAGGTGCTTCGCTTCTTTTACGGAAGCGATCAGCTTGTACTGTGCCAGTCTTGCATGAAATTGTTCCTGGTTCACTCGCTTTAAGCCTCCTTATGCCCAAGACAAAAAACCCTGCGACATGACAATACCAAAGAACTCTCGATGAAAGTGCTTGGAAAGGCTGTCGGGGGTTTCTCCATGGCTCCAACCGAAGGGATGTGTTCACTTGTTACTTTGAATACTACTGTACGAGCGTTAAGGAATCTTGAAGCGAATGTTAATAAACGGAAAAGTTCATGTAAGGATGGAATTGACGGAATGGAAGAGTGGATGTATGATCCATCTATATTCAAATAATCAAATATTCGAAAATACGAAAAGAAGGGTTGCAATCATGAAGTGGGCACCAAGATTCGAAGGCTACGATCTCGTTTCCTTTCGAAAAGACTGTGTATCAGGGTTAATCGTCGGCATTATCGCGATACCATTGGGGATGGCATTTGCTATCGCCTCCGGAGTAAAGCCTGAATACGGGATTTACACGACCATTATCGCCGGCATATTGATTTCTCTCTTTGGCGGTTCCCGCTACCAAATCGGAGGACCTACTGGCGCTTTTATCCCGATATTATTTGCAATCGTCATGCAATACGGTTATGCAGACTTGCTCCTCGCTGGATTTATGGCAGGGATTCTCCTTGTTCTCATGGGGATTCTACGGCTGGGCGGGCTGATCAAATTCATTCCGCGCCCTGTCATCATCGGATTCACTTCGGGGATTGCCGTTATCATTTTCTCAGGTCAAATTGCCAACTTTCTCGGTCTGGAGCAGTTGCAAAGACATGAGGATTTTTTGTCCAACATGAGGGAAATCGTCCTTCATCTGAACACGATTAATCTATACAGCGTAGCCATTGCGATTTTGAGTCTCGCCCTTATTTTGGTGACTCCCCGATTCTTCCGTAGCATACCGGCCTCTCTCGTTGGACTCGTAGTCGCTAGTGTCGTTTCCGTCCTCTTTTTGGAAGGAAAGGTAGCGACGATTGGCTCTACCTTTGGAGAGATACCGAGTACATTACCCGGCTTTCATTTTCCTGAAATCACATGGGAACGTGTCCAAAAGTTACTGAGTCCAGCCCTGATCATTGCTATACTAGGAGCGATAGAGTCTTTATTGTCAGCTGTCGTCGCCGATGGAATGACACGCAGTCGCCACAACAGCAACCGGGAATTAATCGGCCAAGGAATCGCCAACATCGCGACTCCGTTATTTGGGGGAATTCCGGCTACTGGCGCGATTGCGAGAACAGCCACTAACATTCGAACCGGGGCAACCTCCCCCATGTCTGGCATCATTCATGGTCTGGTTGTTTTGCTGATCCTCGTGCTGTTCGCCCCTTACGCCTCGCATATTCCGTTGGCGAGTATGGCGCCGATCTTGATGCTGGTTGCCTGGAATATGAGTGAGCGCAAGGAATTTGCCCACATGCTAAAAGCGAAGACGAGCGATTCTCTTGTGCTGGTGCTCACCTTCCTTTTGACCGTTTTCACCAATTTAACCGTCGCTATTGAAGTGGGGTTGGTGCTGTCTATCCTGTTATTTGTCAAACGAACGCGCGATAGCTTGCGGGTAGCTCAGGTGCTGCCTGATCCCTCTTCCAAGAACGACAAGGTCATGCCGCATATGGTTACCGAGGGGCACGATTGCCCGCAAATCAGCATCTACACGATTGAGGGTCCACTGTTTTTCGGGGATGCCGACTTGTTTGAAAGCTCCCTCATGCAAACCCTTCAGCGACATCCAAAGGTATTGCTGCTGCGGATGGGAAAAGTCCCCCTGATGGACATGACCGGGGAAGCGAATTTGTCCCGGATTGTGAAACAATGTATGGACCAAGGGACAACAGTCCTTATTTCCGGAATCCAATCTGGCCCCAAGAAAATCTTGCAGCGTACGGGGCTATATGGCCTCATAGGCGAAGCTCACTTTTTCACTCATACTGGAGACGCGATAGCGTATGCCCTCAGTCTACTGGATACCGGGAAGTGCCTCGGATGCAAGCATTTTGCCTTCCGCGAATGCGCGCGCCTGTCCGCTCCTACTGAAACTTCCACATGATGTTACGATCGGAGGAACCTATCATTGAATTTGGAACTACAACAATTTAAAGCGAATTTTTTCAAGGCGTTGGGACATCCCCTGCGGATTCGAATTCTGGAGCTGCTGGCGGAAGGTGATAAGAATGTAAACGAGCTTCAGACACTCATTGGGAGTGAAGGCTCCGCTGTTTCCCAACAGCTCGCCATTTTGCGGAACAATAATATCGTGTACGGAACGAAGGACGGAAACAAAGTCACCTACTCGCTGCGTGATCCGATGATCATCGAGCTATTGAGTGTGGCCAGACAAATTTTTAACAATCATCTGATTGATACGATCTCTATGCTGGATCGGTTTAACGAGGAATAATCTCTTGGGTCAACATAGGGGAGGAGAAGAAAAAGCACAGTTTTCTTCTCCTCTGACACGCCCGCAAGGGGGATTCACTGACCGTCTACACTGCAAAAAGGGGACCGTCGAGCCAAAGCCACCCTACGGGCGGAAGTTTCTCAAGGAAGAAGTGTTCGACAAGCGGGTCCCCTTTTTGCAGTTCCGACTGGGTAGGCGTTGTCAAGGTCTACGAGCTCTGTGCTTTTTCTTCTCGCCAGCTTTGTTGGTTCATCGATGCCTTTTAAAACTTAACCGCTATTACAAAAAAGCCCAGGACCTCCAAAACGTCCTGGGCTTACCTATTGTTACTGGGAAACGGCAATGACTGCATCCAGTGCGATCAACGCTTCTGCTTCAATGGCTTTTGCCATCACATCGGTATGCGGGTTATACGATTCGAGCAGGTCTGCATCTGCATACCCGTCGATTGCCAAAATGGAGCCTGCCTTCATACCGCGAAGCGCCGCAATCACGAAGAGAGCGGTGTTTTCCATCTCGACTGCCAAAACGCCAGCTTTTTGGTACAGCTTGTGCGGGAACTCCAACACTCCACTGTAGAAGACATCGAGTGTCAGCGTGATTCCTTCAAATACCTTCAAGTCTGATGCGTTTGCTCCTGCTGCTTGTACAAGCGCGTCCACGACATGGCGATTGGCAACAGCCGGGAAGCCCGCCGGAACCAACTGACTGGTCAAGCCGTCTTGGCGAACCGCTGCGGAGCTGATGACGAGGCTGCCTGTCTCGATTTCTTTTTGGTATGACCCGGCAGTTCCTACGCGAATGATGACCTGAACGTCGCCCTTCGCCAGCTCCTCGAAGCATACCGCTGCTCCAGGTGCGCCTACCCCATGACTCACTACCGCTACCTCGACGCCTTTCCAAGTACCCGCATAGCTGTGATACTCGCGGTTTTCCCCAATTTGGCGCTGATCGTCGAGTTTCGAAGCAATCAAGGCTGCACGTTTTGGATCACCGCACACAATGACGCGCTTTGGCAGTTGTTCTGGATCTACCTTTAGATTCGTCAACATCTCAATCGAACTCCTTTTTCTCCCACTCATCCTCTGGTATCGGCAACGCTTCACCGGAGAACCGCTCTTCGCGGAACGGGTCTGCGATCAGGTGAAATCCATTTTGCTCCCAGAAGCCGGGCTTGTTTTCCGTCATAAATTCAATTCCTCTGATCCACTTCACGCTTTTCCAGAAATACAGATGAGGAACAACCAGGCGAAGCGGCCAGCCGTGCTTGTCCGTCAGTCGCTCTCCATCAAAGGAGTGAGCCAGCAGCACATCATCACGCTCCAGATCAGCGAGCGGCACATTGGCAGTATAGTCGTGATCACCGTGCAGCATGACGAAGTTCGCTCGCGGAGTCACACCAATCGCCTGCAAAAAATCACGAAAACGCACGCCTGTAAACGCATTGTCAAAACGGGACCAGCGCGTCACGCAGTGAATGTCGCTCGTCACTGTCACCTGTGGCATCGCCATGATCTCTTCGTAGGAGAGTGTCACTTCCCGGTCTACCTCTCCAAAAACGCGCAGTGTCCATTCGTTCATGTCATACACCGGCACGTCTCCCTCATGCAAAATGGGAAAGCGCTCTGTCAGGATTTGTCCTGGCGGAAGTCGTCTGGCGAGACCCGGTCCCACTGGGGCGGGTACTTTCATTTTTTTGATCCGATCTGCCTTGTTCATATCGCATTTCCCCCTGTCTACGCTGTCTATATGGCCTGTGTTTAACGGGTGCTCTGCTGATTGTCACTGCCGATCTGACTCTTGTTCTTCAAGAAGAACATCGCCGCAATCGTCAGCACGTATGGCAGCATGGCCGTAAATTGCGTCGGAAGCGAAAAGCCCTGCAAACGAATACTAAGGGCATCCATCAAACCGAACAAAAAGCTCGAAGCCAAAATACCGAGTGGATGCGACTGCCCCATCATCATCGCTACCAATGCGATAAAGCCCCGGCCAGCCGTCATACCTTCTGTAAACATCGTGACTTGCCCCAGTGAAAGCTGCGCCCCTGCAATCCCGCACAATGCGCCACTCATCACAATCGCCAGCACCTGAAGTCCCGTCACTTTCAGACCGAGACTGCGCGCCGCAACGGGATTCAGACCAACTGCGAGGACGCGGAAGCCCGTAACCGTCCGATAAAAGAACACATACAACAGAATGGCAGCCAAAAAGGCAAAATACACGAGCGGCGAATGACCAGAGACAATGCCTCCGATGACCGGAATATCGTGAATGAAAGGAATCTCGACGGTTGGCAAGCCAGCCATATCCTTATCGTAAAACGCTCCTTTGACACCGAAGATCGCCCGCAGTGCAAATGTCGTCAACCCGAGCGCGAGAAAGTTAATCGCCACACCGACGACGATTTCATTCGCCCTAAGCTTGATCGTCATGTACGCGAACAAGAGCGAAAAGACAATGCTGACCAGCGCAGCAATCAAAACAGCCAGAATCAGATTCCCGGTAAAATGATTGCCGACAATCGCGGAAAAGGCACCGACCAGTACCAAGCCCTCCAGGCCTACATTAAAAATTCCGACACGTGCGCAGAGCGCTCCACCCAAAGCTGCCAACAAGATCGGCGTGACCATCCGAATGGTAGAACTGAGGAGGGACCAATCAAAGAGCTCCATGCGATTCCCCTCCTTTTGCCTTCCGCTTTTTCCACCAGTCGTAGCTGAACTTGGCAGAGATGAACAAAATCAATACGGCTTGTATAACACTTGCCAACTCCAACGGCACATCCGTATTGCGCTCTACACCCATGGCTCCTGTCTGAAAAGCAGCAAGCAGGATCGAAGTCACAATGATGCCAAGCGGGTGCGAGTTCGCAAGCAGCGCTGCCATCAGGCCCGTCCAGGCGAACCCAGGTACACTCAGGGCACCGTCAACAAAACGATAGTGCGCCCCCATTACCTCAACGGTTCCCGCCAAGCCAGCCAGTCCACCACTGGCAAACATCCCGGTCAGCATCACCCGAATGCGATTAATTCCTCCGTATTGAGCAAACAGCGAGTTTTGACCCAGCATCTTCACTTCATAGCCAAAAGGCGTAAACCGAAGTACCCAGAACAACAGCAGCGCTGCAACGATCGCAAACAAAAACCCTACATGCACGCTCATCCCGGCAAACAGCTTCGGAAGCCAAGCGCTTTTCTCCAGCATAACGGTCTGTGCCAGTGCCGCAGAACCCGACCGATCCCGGAACGGCTCTGTCACGAGATAGCTCGCAAACAATACCGCGATGTAGTTAAAGAGCAACGTAGAGATGAGCAACGGAATGCGAAAACGGGCTTCCATAAAACCTGGCAACAACGCCCAGAACCCTCCGACTGCCATTCCTGCAAAAATACCCGCCACAATTTTGATCATTCCCGGTGCTGGCAAGTAAATCGCGACTAACGCAGCACTGACGGCACCCAGCACCATTTGCCCTTCCGCCCCCAGGTTGAATACCCCTGCCCGAAATGCGAGGGAAAGACCCAGGGCAATCAGCATGATAGGCGTAGCTCTCGCTAATGTAGACGTAAAGAAATAAAAACTGCCAAAGGCCCCTTTCCACATTTCCTGGTAGGTGCCCAAGATCGATTCGCCAACTGCAGCAATGACCAGCGCCCCGGTCAACAAACCGATGACGACAGCCAATAACGGCTGAACCAATGACTTAGATAGCTCTTTGATTGCTGCCATGAATGCTTCCTCCCGCCATGATCACGCTGATTTTTTCTTCGGTTGCCTCCAGGCGTGAAAGCTCTCCAGCGATTCGCCCTTTATACATGACCAAAATCCTGTCAGACAAGGCGAGAATTTCGGACAGCTCGGAGGAGACTAGCAAGATCCCGTCTCCCTGATTGCGCTTTTCGATCAGCGCCTGATGGATGTACTCCATGGCACCGATATCTACCCCTCGCGTAGGCTCAGCCGCAATCAAAAACGGGGTTTCATGTCCCAGCTCCCTTGCTACGATCAGCTTTTGCAAGTTTCCACCTGACAGATTCCCTGCCAGCTCCTGCAATTGTCGGGAGCCTGTCTTGATGGCAAACTGCTCAACCCAGCCTTTTACGACTTGGCGGAATTTCTCCCGCAAAACAACGCCGCGACGGTTGTAAGCAGGCTTTCGCTGATAGCCCATCAACGCATTTTCCTCGACGCTTGAGAGTTTGGCCGTTCCCCACAGGTAGCGATCCTCCGGAATATGCGCCAAGCCGGCATCCCGAATGGTGGCAACTGATTTGTTCGTCACGTCGTTGCCGCCTAACCGCACCTTTCCCTCCTGTGCCGCTCGCAAGCCGCTGATCGCTTGCAGCAGCTCGGATTGACCATTCCCGGAAACACCTGCGATTCCTACGATTTCCCCGTGGTGCACGGTAAAGCTGACTTGATCAAGCAGTGTCTGCTTTTCTCGAACCGTGAGATTCTCCACCTGCAACAAAGGGCCTTTATCCAGAGGAACTCGCTCAGCTAGCTCCTGCAATTCACGTCCGACCATCAGTCTGGCTAAATCGTCCGCATTGGTTTCTGTACGGGATACCGTTCCCGTCACTTTGCCTCCGCGCAGTACCGTAATACGATCAGCTACCTCCATGACCTCCTGCAACTTATGTGTAATCAAAATGACGCTCTTGCCGCTCTCGGCCAGGTTTCGAATCGTTTGCAGCAGGTCGCGTACCTCCAGTGGGGTAAGTACAGCGGTCGGCTCGTCCAGCACGATAATATCCGCTCCCTGATACAGTACCTTCAGAATCTCGACCCGTTGCTGTTCCCCAATCGAGCAATTCGCTACCTTGGCCTGCGGCTGAATCGGAATGCGATACTGCTCACTAAGAGCCCGCACCTTGTCCTCCGCGTCATTTCTTTTGAAAAAACCCGCTTGATTCGGCTCGTATCCGATCACGATATTTTCAGTCACACTGAATTCTCCGAAGAGCATAAAGTGCTGGTGAACCATCCCGATTCCATTTCGAATCGCGTCCTCTGGTCCGCGAAAAACAACTGGCTTGCCGTTTAACACGATCTCTCCCGACGTCGGCTGCTCCATCCCGTACAGCATCCGCATCAGTGTCGTTTTGCCCGCTCCATTTTCCCCGACAATCGCGTGGACTTCTCCTGCTGCCAGTGAGAACGACACCTTGTCGTTGGCGGTAAAATCTCCGTACTTCTTGGTCATGGCCCTCATTTCCAAGCGATCGGTCATTCCCACTCCCTCATTTCTGTACGTCCTTTTATGAAAATGGAAGACCGACTACACAGCCGTAGTCGGTCACATCCATCACTGTGCACAAGCTATAAATAAACGTTCAAAAAGTTGGCTTTTCAGCACCGAGCTACCTTTTTAGAACTGGTCTGGTACTTTGCGAGTGCCAGCTACAATCTCATCGCTGATCGCTTTCACTTTATCCACCACTTCTTGTCCAATAAAAGCGTTCAGTGGCGTTTTGCTTTCGTGCGTGACATAGGTTACGCCAACACCTTTTTCTTTCAAGCCGTACGCCACAACACCTGGTTTGAACGTTCCTTCTACAAAGTTCTTCACCGTTTCATAAGCTGCCGCGTCGGTCCCTTTCAATTGGGACAGAACAATATGCTCTGGATCAATCGTGGTACGGTCAACGTCCTGACCTGCTGTGAAGAAGCCTTTTTCCTTCGCTGCTTCGAAAACGCCGAGGTCTCCTACTGCTGCTGCACCGTTAATGAAGTCAGCGCCTTTGGAAGCTTGGAGCAAAGCCAATTCCTTCGCTTTTGCCGGGTCAGTGAAGCTACCTACATAGTTGACCATCAGCTCTGCTTTTGGATTCGTCGCTTTCAAGCCCTCTTCGAAGCCAACTGTCCATTTTTTCAACTGTGGAATATCAAGAGCGACAACCATACCTACTTTGTTCGTTTTCGTTGCCAGACCTGCTGCTGCTCCCACCAGGTAAGCCGCTTCCTGCTCGCGGAAGGTAACACTACGAACGTTTGGCAAATCCACTACAGTATCAATAATCGCAAAATTACGGTCAGGATTTTCGGTAGCTACTTTTTTCAATGCATCCTCTGATGTAAAGGAAGAAGTGATGATCAAATCATAATTTTCTGCAACAGCCACGCGCAGATTCTCTTCAATCGCTCCATGGTCCGTAGATTCAATCGTTTTCACTTCTGCGCCCAGCTCTTGTGCGGCTTTCTTCGCACCCTCATCCATTTGTTGGAAGAACGGATTCACACCGATTTTCTCAGGCAAAATCAAGGCAATTCTCTTTTTGGCCGCGCCCTCTTGTCCCGCTGCTTGTCCTCCTGGCTGATCTGCAGGTGCGCTTGTGCCAGTCGAGCACCCTGTTGCCAATACTGCGAATGTCGTTAATGCCAGCAATAACTTCTTCATGATGTATCTCTCCCTATCCGAACTTTACGTTTTTCTTTATCCTATTAGGTAATGTACGGCTTTTTACCCAATTTTTCAATACTATTTACGAATATTATCTTATAAAATAAATTTATCGTTCGTTTATTACCTCCTTTTGTTTACAAATACAACAAAAAAACTCTTCCCGGAGGAAGAGTTTGCGTACGTAGCCGTTCTCTTCCTCATCTGTCAAAACCATGGTACAGGTTTTGCAGGAATTGGCACCTTTCTGTTCATGCATAGACATGATCAGTGGTTGCCGGGCATCATCGGGCCAGTCCCTCCGCCGCTCTAGATAAGGTAGGTGAATATATTTAGTTACAATGGAATTCATTCTAGCAGAACGGTTCAAAAATGCAATTCTTTTTTCTCAATTCCAAACACTTCTAAAAGTGAATCGAAGTTGAAGTTTAAAAAGTCGTCTTTTCAGCACCGAGAAATTGGCGAGAACCTGAAGAAGGAGGAGCGGAGTGTAGGAGACCTACATGAGCACCGGACTTCGAAGGTGAACGTCAATTTCGATGCCGAATCAGCTTTCAGAACTACTTCGTGATCAAAATACGACTTTTTAAACAATCTTTAACTAATTTACGTGAAAGGTTTGCTGGAGACGATGAGACAACGTATTCAGCTCGCCCAGCTCTTCCGTAATTTCACGCACTTTTTGATGCTGGTTTTCTGCTGTCGCAAACAGCTCTTCTAAGTTGGCTACGGATTCCTCGGTTACGGCTGTAATAGTCGACATCTCGATGGCAACTTCTCCGGAACGCACTTTTACCCGGTCCATGCTGGAGCTTACTTGATCAGCTGCTTCCAAGAAGGCCATCATCCCGGCACGCACTGCTTCAATGGAGGCCACTGTTTTCACGGCCAGCTCTTGGCCTTTTGCAACAGACGTTTCTCCATTGCTCATATGCTGCACCGCATTCTCACTTTCCTGATGGAGAGATTTCAGAATGTCGGTAATTTCCTGCGTAGCTGTCGCGCTTTGTTCCGCTAGCTTGCGTACCTCATCCGCTACAACAGCAAATCCACGTCCATGCTCGCCTGCACGCGCCGATTCAATCGCCGCATTCAGCGCCAAGAGATTCGTTTGTGTCGCGATCTGATTAATAGCGCCAACAATTTCTTCTACGCGATTCGCCTGTCGATTGAGCTGGTGAATCGTAGAGGCTGCTACATTGACTGCCTGCACAATTTGCTCCATCTGCGAGGACAGCTCATTCATCATCTGAACGCTTTCTGTCAGACGACGGTTGTTTTGTTGCGATTCCGATTTCATGGCGTTGGTCTGTGTTGTGACTTCCTCGATTTCCTGGTCGATGGATTGAACCTCTTCTTCGATTTTCACCGTAGAATTCGCCTGCGATTCCATACCTGTGGCGACTTCCTTGAAGGCTACCATCATTTCATCTGTATTGCGCTTCGTACCTTCCGCATGCTCATGCACATGATCGCTTGTACGATCCAGCTGCTCCGTCATTTGCTGGATGTTCAAAAGCATTTCTCCCAGACGGCGCTCTTTCTCTTCCGCTTCCTGCCTTGCGTCATCAGCTTTTCGCAAGGAGGTTTGTCCGGCGAGACACAGATACGTGACGGCTCCCATCATCATGAGAATCGTGACAATACGCATAAGCAAATTGAGCTCCGAAAAATCACCCTCGAAAATCTCGTAGGTCCCTGTGTAAAACCCAATAACCGTGACAATGATTTGGGTAATTCCCGCTGTTACGACTAGCTTCCAATCCAAATAGGCTGCCAAAAAGCCCATGACGATAAAGGCGAGGAAGGTAACCTCCTGGTAATCGGTAAAGTGATCGAAGGAAATAGCATAAAACATAAGTCCGATTGCAACCAGATAACGAATCACATGACTATCTTTGCGAATGAAATAATACGGCGAAACAATTAGAGTGACCAGCAATCCCAAGGACGTCACTTTCCAGAAGTTCACATCCACTTGGTAGGCAATGAGTCCCGCCATCCACAAATGATTCCATAGGATGAAAATCATAAAGCCTTCTTTGTCAGTCAAGGTATTGCGAATCAATTGAATCATAATTGCCCCCCTTTTCCATATTTACTTATGTATCGGATTCTTTCCCCATTATATAGCCAAACCTTTGCCAAATTTGTGAAAAAAGTAAGAACAGCCAAAAACAATTTCGAATAGGCTATTACACAACTCTTACGTACAGGAGGCAAACGGAGAAAAGTGGAACTCAATCAATTGCCAGCTACTGTGCTGACACGAACGATTAGCCGTCCGAACACCACGATTTACTATCCACAATTGGCAGGCCTAGCCAACCAACAAGCGGAAAAAGATATCAACCGGGCGATTTATCAAACAGTTCAAGGCTTAATTCACGAGCAACAACGGGTCCAGGTACCGGGAAATACAGAAATGCAAGGAAGCTACGAAATCAAGACAAACGAACGCGGTATTTTCAGTGTCGTGCTGAGCAACTACGCCTACACACCACAAATGGCTCACGGCATGACCTTCCTCGGGTCGATCACCGCAGATATCCAAACAGGCAAGCTGTATACGCTGCGTGAATTATTCAAGCCAGGAAGCGATTACGTGAAGGTGATTTCCGAAAACATCAAGCGTCAAATCAAAGAAAGAAGCATCCCCACACTCAATGGCTTTACTTCGATTAAACCCGATCAAGATTATTACCTCGCCGATAAAGCGCTGGTCATCTACTTCCAGTTGTACGAAATTACACCTTACTACGTCGGTTTCCCCATGTTCCCCATTTCGGTCTATGAACTGGAGCCGCTCATCAATGAAAAAGGACCATTGAGTATCTTGTCCGCAGATTAATCCTCCACCGTATTTTCCACCCAGGTGAGTGTCTTCTTCCATGACACTCGCCTGATTTTATTTGTGTCAGAAAATCCATTATTTCGCCATCGAATAAACGTTTACTTATATGCCCGAAACTGCTAGTATGTTATTGTACATATTTACTTAAGCAATAAAGTGTACGATATATCGGACCAGCTTTCCTGGAGGTATATACTCATGCAATATTATGGTCATCGAATTAGCCAAACCGCAAGAATATTCAGTAAATCATTAAATGGGACTATGTCTCCCATGGGATTATACAGTTCGCAATGGGGTATTATCCTTTGCTTGCATTATCGTGAATCGCTCACCCAGGTTCAATTGAGCAACTACCTGAATGTGGAAGCGCCGACGATTACCCGGACACTCACCCGATTGGAAGAGATGGGCTGGATTATTCGCTCAGAGGGTGATGACAAGCGTGAGCGCTATGTGTCCTTGTCTCCGCAAGCAGTCGAACGGTTCCCGGAATGGCTGGAAGCTGCCAAAGAGCAAGAGGAACTGGCACTCCGCGGCCTTGACGAAGCAGAACTCGCTATCTTTAACCGTGTATTGAAGAAAATGAACGATAATATGCAGCCTTCTTAACAAGTAAAAAATGACTTCGCCCAAGAGCAGTTTGGTGAAGTCATTTTTTGTTAGCCATTTTTCCTTGTGCTATGGATGATGGTGTTGAGCTCTTGTTCCAATTGAATCAGTTCAAGCTGTATCTGTTGCTTTTGCAATAGTTTTTTCTGTTGCAGCACTTGTTTTTTCAACTCATTAGATTCTTTATCATTTGCCTCTTTCGCTGTAGAAGTATCCTGGTCCGGTTCCACCTGTCCAGTCGAGCCTATAGCAGTGAGGAAGGCACCCAGAAGTGCGATCCACCCGCCTACCGCTACCAGCTCATTCGCCAGATTTTTGTCGATCATCCTTCTTCCCTCCATTCTTGGTTGGCTTCTCCTGCAAATTCTTCTTTATATCTTGCATACTGTCTCGTAATTGAGCCATTTGCTGTTCAATTCGTTTGAATTGCCTATCATCATCGTTATCATTGTCATTGCCATTCTTATTCTTCCCATTGGCTTTCTTGTTCGATTGGATCAGCGGTTGCGCCGAAGTCGCATTTCCGCAAGCAGGCTTTTGACTTAATTTCGTTGTTTTATCAATGGCGAGTATGACAAAGCCAATCGAAATAATCCAAAGTGCTATTACAGCGGTATCGTCATCATCACAAAAAAACATAGATACCTCCATGCCAACAAAAGGTCGTGGTTTGATTATTGGCCCTTCTATACAATACGCTTCTGCCTAGTTCCTCGTGACATCGGGATCATTACTTTCCTGATGTTGTTCTGTCATGAAAAAGGCTCCCCACCAAGCACAAGCGTGCCCGGTAAGAAGCCTATTTGTTATGATCGTATTCGTTATTGCATGCGCTTCGCGATATTGCGAGCCATCCAGACCCCAGCAGCTCCAGCCTGAGCCAGACCACGCGTAATTCCGGCACCATCCCCGCCACAGAACAATCCTTTGATTTCTGTTTCGAATTCCTCCGTCAGTTTTGGACGTGCCGAGTAGAATTTCGCTTCCACTCCGTAGAACAATGTATGCTCGGAAGCGATTCCCGGCGTTACCTTGTCCAGAGCTTCCACCATCTCGATCAGACTTTTCATCGTATTGTAAGGCAACACGAGTCCCAAGTCACCCGGTACCGCTTCCTTCAGAGTAGGCTCCAGGAAGCCTTCCTTAATACGCGCCTCTGTAGAACGGCGACCGCGCAAAATATCGCCGTACTTTTGCACGATGACCCCACCGTTTGACAGATCATTCGCTCGCTTGCAAATTTCTCTCGCGTACTCATTCGGCTTGTCAAACGGCTCTGTAAACGTATGAGATACCAAGAGAGCAAAGTTCGTATTCATCGATCCCAGCGCTGGGTCTTTGTAGGAGTGCCCGTTTGCCGCCATGACTCCACTGTGGTTTTCCACGACCACGTGACCGGATGGATTGCTACAGAACGTCCGTACACGCGTTCCGACAGATGTATTGAAAATGAATTTGCCTTCGTACAAGTGCTCATTGATTTCGCGCATGACGACATCGGACGTCTCCACACGTACGCCTACGTCGACTTGATTGTTGTACATTTTCAGGCGGCGCTTTTTCAAGATATTGGTCAACCATGCTGAGCCATCGCGGCCCGGTCCGATTACTACGTAATCAGCTTCAAACTCTTGGCCGTTTTTCAAGACGACACCTTTTACCTGATATCCGTCTGCTTCTTTCACCGTAATGATGTCCTCGACCTCTGTCTTAAACATCATGTCGATATGCTTCTTCAAATGCTCGAAGATCGACTGGAGAATCTCCAGGTTTTGCTCCGTTCCCAAGTGACGCACCTGCGCTCGCAACAGCTTGAGTCCTGCTGCATAGCCACGCTGCTCGATGCTCTTGATCGTCTCTGTGGTCGGGTCCGTAATCGATTGGGTAGCCCCATGCTCCAAATTGATTTCATCTACGTATTTGATCAGCCCAAGTACAGTGGAAGGGCTGAGATAGTCTGTCATCCAACCGCCAAATTCGGTGGTGATGTTAAATTTACCATCGCTATAGGCGCCTGCTCCACCAAAACCACTGGTAATCGAACAGGCCGGCAAACAGCCTGCGAAATCTTTTTTTCCTGCTGGCGGCGGGCAGAGCTTGATCTTTTCCTCCAAGATCGGACAGCGTCTGCTATAGATGTCATGCCCTTTATCAATCAACAGCACCTTGGCATTCGGTGCTTTTCGCATTACCTCGTAGCATGTAAAAATCCCTGCTGGTCCTGCTCCTACAACGATTACGTCATACTTATTCATTTCGTTCCCTCCCCGAAAAAATGCAAAAAATTCCCGGCCGACGAATAGGGTATACCAAACCTGCCCTATTCGTAGCCGGGAATTTACGGTTCCCTGTAGAGACCCTCAAACCATATTTCTGAGGATATACGAATACAAATCACTATTTCATTCGTCAAACCTGCGTTGTTCTTCACAACAATATGTATCGTAGCTTATAAGGTGAATCAAGTCAACCGGAAACAACATATTTATTCGTCTTTTAAAGTTATTTTTATCGTAAACATGCCTTTACAATTCGTAAATACAACAAAATCCGAACATTTAAAAACGAACATTCGTTATTTCTGTTCATGCCTCTCTTTTGTCAGGAAGGAATCAAACACAAACGAATAGAATAGATAGAATTTTATGAAATATTTACGGTTCTTTCTTTCATTCAAATTCGAATTCAAAAAAGGATGAGGCCTGTACATGCGGGATTATCGCTATTATCAGTCTGCCTTTGCCGGTGTTCCCAAGCCGTTCGCTTTCGTCGACCTAGATCTGCTGGAGGAAAATGCGGAGCAAATTAGTTTGCAAAGCAATGGAAAACCCGTTCGAATCGCGAGCAAGTCGATTCGAAGCGTTGCCATTCTCAAACATGTATTGCAGTTGGACGATTGCTTTCGTGGTCTCATGTGCTATTCCGCTCCTGAGGTGCTTCACCTGTGCGAGGCAGGCTTCGATGACCTGCTACTCGGCTATCCTCTCTGGGAAAAAAGCTGGCTTTTGGCACTCGCCTCTGAGATTAAGAATGGACGCTCCATTACTTTGATGATCGACTCTCTCCCTCATGTCGAACAGCTCGAACAAATCGCCCGGGAAACAGGAACCAGACTGCCTGTCTGTCTCGATATCGACATGTCGTCTGATGTGTTGGGACTGCATTTCGGCGTCTGGCGCTCACCACTTCGCTCTCTCGAGGCGTCCCTCTCCCTTGCAAAGCGCGTTACTTCCTCCGATCAGCTCTACCTAGATGGCGTCATGGGGTACGAAGCTCAAATTGCTGGCGTGGGTGATCGATACCCTCGTCAATTCCTGAAAAACAGCGTCATTCGTCTCCTCAAGCAATATTCCGTGAAAGAAGTGGCTGCTCGACGTGCCACACTGGTGCATGCCATTCACGAGCTAGGTATTTCTCCCCGCTTCGTAAACGGTGGAGGAACGGGCAGCTTGCACTTGACCGGGAAAGAAGACGCCGTTACAGAGGTTACAGCAGGCTCCGGATTTTTTTCGCCTGGGCTCTTTGACTACTTTCAAGATTTCCGGTTTCATCCTGCTGCCGGATTTGCTCTGGAGATTATCCGCAAGCCCACAGAGCATATCTACACATGTGCCGGCGGAGGCTACATCGCCTCTGGCTCTGCTGGACGTGACAGACTCCCCAAGCCATACTTGCCAGCGGGAGCAAAGCTGTTCCCCAACGAAGGAGCAGGTGAAGTACAGACACCGATTCACTACCAAGGCATGGAAACGCTGGAGCTGGGAGACCCGATCTTTTTTCGCCATGCCAAAGCAGGAGAGCTCTGCGAACGTTTTACCCGGCTGTATTGCATCTCTGGCGGAAAAATCATCGAGGAAGTGACCACCTATCGGGGGGATGGATTATGCTCACTGTAAAGAAGCACGCGAATCACTGGACCAATTGGACAGGAAATGTACAAAGCCAGCCAAAGCAAGTCGCGATGCCAGGGTCCGTGGATGAAGTCGTGCAGCTTGTCCTTGCTTGCAAGAAGGCAGGTACACGGATTCGAGTCGTCGGCTCCGGTCATTCCTTCACTCGGCTCGTCCAGACAGAAGACTGCTTGCTATCCTTGGATCATCTCCAAGGAATCGTCAGTGTAGACCCTGCCTCTGATACCGTTGAAGTCTGGGCAGGCACCAAGCTCAAGACCCTCGGACAACTCCTGCATCAAGCGGGCTACTCTCAAGAAAACCTAGGAGACATTAACGCCCAGTCCATTGCAGGGGCCGTCAGCACCGGAACACATGGCACAGGCATTCATTTTGGTAGCATCTCCACGCAAGTCGTCGGGCTGACATTCGTGACCGCAGCCGGGGAGGTTTTGGAAGTATCCGAGCAGACCCGGCCGGAGCTATTCAAAGCCATGCAAGTCTCTCTCGGTCTCTTGGGCATCATCGTACGCGTCAAGCTGCGTGTCCTCCCAGCCTATCGCCTGCGCTACCAAAGCCGTCGCATGCAGCTAGAGGAGTGCCTGTCCTCTCTGGAAACGTATAAAACCGAGCATCGGCATTTTGAATTCTTTATCTTCCCGTATTCGGACACCGTTCAGGTGAAATTCATGGACGAGACCAGCGATCCCCCTAGCGGCAATCAACGATGGAGCTATTTGAAAAAAATGGTCGTGGAAAATGGGCTGTTTTGGCTCTTGTCCGAGAGCTGCCGATTGCGCCCTTCTCTCACCAAAAGCGTCAGCAAGCTGTCCGCCCAAAGCGTTCCCTCTGTCCATGAGAGCGGCTACAGCCATCAGCTTTTTGCCACCCCTCGCCTTGTGCGTTTTTACGAAATGGAATACTGCATACCCGCTGAGCATATGGGCGATGCCATACGGGAGCTGTGTCAGGCGATTGAGCAGGAACGCTTTGCTGTTCATTTTCCGCTGGAATGCCGGTACGTCAAAAAGGACGACATCTGGCTCAGTCCCGCTTACGAAAGGGATAGTGCCTTCATTGCCGTCCACATGTACAAGGGCATGCCGTACGAAGCGTATTTTACCCGGATGGAGGAAATTTTCGCCCGTTATGGCGGACGTCCTCACTGGGGGAAAATGCACAGCATGACCGCCGAGCAGCTTCATCAGGTCTATCCGCGCTTGCCCGATTTCCTCGCCATTCGCTCTGAGCTCGATCCTGACGGCTTGTTCGTGAACCCGTATTTAGCCGAGCTGTTCGGCATCTCCTGAAGACCATCCTTACGCCACAAAATGCCCCGACCATATCATCATGGCAGGGGCATTTCTATTGAGCAGGAAGGCTTAGCCTTGCGTTGGGAGATTCGGTTTATGCGCCTTTTTGCGTCCATAGCGCACATAATAGAAGGTATAGAACAGCACGAGTGCACCAATTCCGTAGAAGAGTCCAATTCGCTGTGTAGGGTCAAACGCCGGAAAGATCAGAATGAATGTGCAAAGAGCCAGACACAGGAGTGGCATCACCGGGTAAAACGGTGCTACGAACTGTAAATCTTCTATTTTCCCACCCTCACGCAAGTATTGACGACGGAAATTGAATTGAGAGAGAGCAATCCCCATCCACGTGAAGGTAACCGCAATACCGGATACAGCCATGAGCAGCACGTATACCGTATCCGCTGCAACCACACTGGTTAACAGAGATAGAAGCGAGAACGCCAGCGTCGCCAAGAGCGCGTTCAAGGGCACTTTACGCTTGGTCAATTTTCCAAAAGCAGGATGAGCCATATTGCTATGGGAAAGGGACCACAACAAGCGAGTGGCTGCGTACAAGCATGAGTTGCCGACAGACAACAGAGCCGTCAAGATGACGAAGTTCATGATATCCGCTGCAAATGGAATCCCCACTGCATCAAATACCGTCACAAACGGACTTTCCAAGAGTCCCAGCTCACTTGAGGGAAAGAGGGCGGACAAGATCGTGACCGACGCCACATAGAACACGAGAATACGAAACACAACGTTGCGAATCGCCCGCGGAATGGTCTTTTGCGGGTTTTCTGCTTCCCCGGCTGCAATTCCGATCAGTTCAGAGCCTTGATAAGAGAATACGACGTTCATCATCGTCACAAAGACGATCGCAATGCCAAACGGGAATAGTCCCCCATCTCCCGAGAAATTGGAGAGAAACGGAGCGGGTCTTCCTTCCATACTGACAATACCGAATATAGCCCCTAGTCCGACAATAATAAAAATAAGAACGGCTAATACTTTAATTCCGGCAAACCAGTACTCGGTTTCTGCAAAACCTTTTGTCGTCAGTGCATTGAAGGTAAAGAGCAAAACGATAAAGAGCGCGCACCAAATCCAGATCGGTGTATCCGGGAACCACCGTTGCATGACCATGCCCGCGGCAGTAAACTCTACCCCTGCCGTTGTAGCTGACCCTAGCCAATACATCCATCCCAGTGTAAACCCGCTCGCCGGACCAATATACTTGCTGGCGTAGGCTTGGAAAGAGCCTGTTACTGGCATCTTTACAGAAAGCTCACCTAGGCACGTCATGACCAGATACAGCAAAATCCCGCCGATGATATAGGCGACAAGCGCTCCGCCTGGTCCAGCCTGATTGATCGTGAAGCCAGCGTTGAGGAAGAGCCCTGTCCCGATCACACCACCTAACGACAGCATAAACAGGTGGCGACTTTTCATGGAACGTTCTAGCTGTGTATCTCTTTCATTCCCAGTGTTCATATGATTCCTCTCTTTCACCAGCTTTTTAAGAGGTATATCAGAGGTCTATAAAAGAAGAGAGAACTGCCTGCACTAGAAACGCAGGGACAGGCAGCTCAATCCTCCGTCTTGTTTGCGGAATTCAGACATATCCAGCTCAATCACATTGTAGCCAGCGTCAGTGATTTGCTTTTTCGTGCTATCAAAGCCTTTTGGAATAATGACGTAGTCGTTGATATGGATGCAGTTCGCAGAGTACTCGACTTCTTTTTCCACGATCAGATGCTTGTATTGGCTAAATACTTCAGAATCGATGAATTCCCCAGCCAGAACCAGCAAGTCATTGCCAAGGTAGGCGATTCCTGTTTTCAGGTGGAAAAACTCTTTCAACGGAACAATGGTGACTTCATACCCGTATTTGGAGAGAATCTCGCGGAACTGGATGGCTCCTTCTTCATTGGTGCGTGTCGACAGACCGACATAGAAATGGTTATCTACCTGCATCACGTCTCCACCATCGAGGAATCCAGGGGCCTGAATATATTCAATCGTGTCATAAAAACGAGGAAGCACCAATTTCATATCCTCAATTTCACCATTGCGGCTTTCTGCACCGGGATTGGTAATGACGGCGCACTTTTCCGTGAGGACAGCTGTATCTTCCACAAACGTAGAATCCGGGAAACGCTCGTCCGCTTCCAGAACGGTTACATCCAGACCTGTCTGTTTCAGCGCTTCTACATAAGCGGCATGCTGTTTGAGAGCAAGTTCAAAATCAGGTGAACCCAAATCAGAAGTCGTCAAACCATTTACATAACTCTTTCCCGGTTTTCTTACAATCGCACGTGAAAATTTCATGATGATAGATCTCCCTTCTGTTTTCGAATCTTGCTTTTGTCTAACAGTGGGCGACGGAGAAACGAGCATGTAAACGCTTCCTCATCTGCTGCTTTTGCTTGTTCATCGCCACCATGTTGCATTCATTTTCCTCTGAGCAATCACTCAGAAATATTCCGCATTGTGGAATCGCTTCTGCAATACAAAATTACACTCTTAATGTAAAATAGTTTCAAATTTTTTGTCAACGAATTTTTATCTAGTCTGAATTATATTGATTCGGCTGAAAAATTCTGATAGATTGAGGTCATATTAAGCTGGCGTGACATTCAACGAGCAGTCACTATGCAACAAAGCCAGGAGGTAACCCACGTTGGTACAATCGATTGACCGGGCAATGAGCATCATCTCCGTCCTGGTATCAGATCCAAACAAGCAGCATTGGTCCATCTCGGAAATTGCTGAACAAACGAACCTACCACTGAGTACGGTACACCGTTTAATAAGCAGCCTCATCAAGCATGGACTCATCCTCCAGGTTCCTGAGAACAAGCAGTACAAGGTCGGCTATACGTGGATGGAAATCGGGCTGCGCATCCTGGACAAGATGGATATGCGCGCTGTCGCCCGAACTGTCATGGAGCGATTGGCAGCAGATGTACGAGAAACCGTCTATCTGAACATTCCACAGGGCTCTCATGCCATCGTACTCGAACGAGTGGAAGGTCCCATGTCTGTCAGAAGTATGGATAATCTGGGCGAGCGTATTCCGCTACATATCGGTGCGGCAAATAAAACGATTCTCGCCAGCATGAATCTGACCGAAGCAGAGCAAATCGTGACCGGTTTAATCCCGGATGCAGAAAAACGCCGTGAGCTGTTAGAACGGCTGCCAGAAATCAGACAAAACGGTTACGCAGTCAGCTACGGTGAAAAAACCGAGGGCACCGCATCCATTGCCGCTCCTATCTTCGGCGTCAACCAAAAGGTCGTGGGCGCTTTGAGTATCGGCGTTCCGAGCTATCGGATCAACGAGCAACTCTTGTCCTCACTCATTGAACAAACCCAACAAAGTGCCAAAGAAATTTCCCACAAGATCGGTGCCTTACCTTAATTTTTTTGCCCACTAACCGGAAACAGTTTTCACTATACGGAAAACGGAGGCGTTTTTTATGCAGAAATGGCAAACAAAAGAGCAACTCGTTGATCTCTTGTGCAATTTGGTAAGCATCCCAAGCATTACAGGATCATCTGCCGAGAAGGACTTGCCTGGCTACGTCGTCGATCAGCTGCGTACCCTGCCTTATTATCAAGCCAATCCCGATCATGTGCGTGCGAATCCGACCGGGGACGGGCGCCATTTTGTCACTGCTCTGGTTAAAAAAGAAGGGGTACGAGACACGGTTATTCTCGTCAGCCATTTTGATGTGGTCGATGTCGAGGATTACGGCGCCTGGATGAAGCATGCTTTTGATCCGAAGACCCTCACTCCTCTCTTCCAACAAAACCAAGCGGATATGCCAGCAGACGTTCAACAGGATATTCGTACCGGCAACTGGCTGTTTGGCCGTGGCACCATGGATATGAAATGCGGACTAACGCTGCACATGTCGATGATTGAGCAAGCGATTGCTGGAGAGTTCGACGGCAACATTTTGCTTCTGACCGTCCCTGACGAAGAGGTAAATTCTGTCGGGATGCGTGCAGCAGTCCCAGCACTGCTGAAAATCGCCGAAGAGTTCGACCTGAGCTACACGACCGTGCTCAACTCCGAGCCGATGTTTACCCGCTATCCAGGGGATACGAATACGTACTTGTACACAGGCTCTATCGGAAAAGTGCTGCCAGGCTTCCTCTGCTACGGCAAAGAAACACATGTCGGTGAGCCTTTTGCTGGGTTAAACGGCAATTACATGGCCTCTCAAATTACATGTGAACTCGAGCTGAACACATCCTTCTGCGAGGTCGTCGAGGGAGAAGCATCTCCTCCGCCAACGAACCTGATTCAAAAGGATCTGAAAAAAGAGTACTCTGTGCAAATTCCGCACCGTGCTGTGACGCTGTTCAACCTGTTCCTGCTGGAAAAGCAAATGGAGGATGTCGTAGAGCCGCTGCTGGAATCGGCAAAAAATGTCGCAGAGCGCATGAAGCAAAACTACCTCAAGCACGCGAGCCAGTTTGCCAACTTTGCGCCGTTTAGCCCGCGGGATCTGTCCATTTCCGTCATGACTTACGAAGAACTGTATGCCTATGCGAAGAAAACGTACGGGGAAGAAAAGCTTCGCCAGCTGGAAGCAGATGTGATCACCAATCGCGGCGACAAGGACGATCGCGACACCACGATCGAGCTGGTGGATCAATTAGCGATTCTGTGCAAAGAACTGTCGCCGATGATGATCTTGTTCTTCGCACCACCGTTTTACCCGGCAGTTAGCTCGCGCAATCAGCCTCTGATCCAGCAAACGATGGAAGAGATGAAAGCATACGCGAGAGATCAGCACCAGGTCAATTTGGTCAAACAAAACTACTTTGGCGGTATCTCTGACTTAAGCTACGTCGGACTCCAATATCCGGCGGCATCCATGAAGCCATTGGTAGCAAACATGCCTTTGTGGGACAACGGCTACTCCATACCACTTCAAGAGCTCGAAGCTTTTGATGTACCTGTCATGAACCTCGGGCCAGTCGGACGTGACGCCCATCAGTGGACAGAACGTCTGGACATCGACTATGCATTCGATACGTTAAAAGACATGCTTCCTCGTTGCATCCAGTCTCTCTTGCAAAATGGGAAAGCAGTGAAGGAATAGCAAAAGATAAAAGGTTCCTGTACCGATAGATTACTGTCGCGCGGGAGCCTTTTTCCTTATAATGAAGAAAAACCATTTCAGGGGAGGGTTACGCATGGAATTTCAAGCGAAAGAAAATGGCTTTGTCACTCAACTGTCCTACGGTGAGCTGCACGTATCAGGTGATGAACAGTATGGCTTTCGCCCCTACCAGCTCTTGGTCTCTTCTATCGCTGTTTGCAGTGGCGGTGTTCTGCGAAAAGTATTGGACAAGATGAGAATGCCGTGCACGGATATGAAAGTAACAGCAGATGTGCAGCGAAATGAGGCAGAGGCAAATCGGGTTGAAAAAATTCACCTCCACTTCATCATTACGGGTGAAAATATGAAAGAAGAAAAAGTGCAAAAAGCTATTGAAGCCGCGAGCAAAAATTGCCCGATGGTCCAATCTGTCAAGGGAAGCATCGTCGTAACCGAGTCCTTCGAATTGGTATCTTAATGGAAATGTGAGGTCATCATGCGCGACAATCGTGCTGCACATACAAGTACGTCTCTACCGCCAACTTCTTTGTTTCTTCTAAAAGACATACAGCAGATCACCTTGTCCCAAGCAGAAGAATGGCTATTTTCAGGGGAATCTACTCATGCCATACTCATCGTGACAAAAGGAACAGGTAGCATGCTGGACGAATCGGGTCAAGCCAACATGCCAGAGGGAAGTGTTCTCATCATTCCACGAGAATCTTCCAGACAAGTACGGGCTGATACAGAAGATCCACTCCGCTTCCTTGTGTTCTGTTTTGACGTACTGCAACAACAAGATCCGCTCACCAATGCCTATATCCCGAATCGTTCCTGGCAGCTTGACCAAAAACAAAATGTCTTCAGCCAGATCGACAACTGCACGGAGCTTGCCCTCACTTTGTACGCCCACCAGCACGCCAGTGAGCCATTGGAAGTGTTTCAAAATCAGATTCACTTTCAGCAATTGCTGCATCTGATATGGAGGCATGCAGAGCGACAAGCTGCTGTAGAGACGTCCACAGTCATCGATCAGACGATTTCCTACATCCATGCGAATTATGCGGAGTCCATCTCCTTGGATGACTTGGCGAATCGAGCTGGCCTGACCCCTCGGTATTACGCCGAGCTCTTCAAGAAAAAGGTAGGAAAAAGCCCGATTGATTATTTGACAAGCTGTCGGATGGAGCATGCGAAGACACTTCTGCGAGAATCGAATAAACGCTTGCGTGAAGTGGCACGCCTCGTCGGATATGCGGATGAGTTTTACTTCAGCAGACGTTTCAAGCAACAGATTGGGGTATCGCCCACTGTCTTTGTCCGCATGAACCAGAAGCAATTGGCTCCCATCACCTTCCACTATGCTGAGTATTTATTGGCTCTCGGAATCAGACCGATTGGCGCTCCGGAAGAGCAAGTCTTATATTTACGCGAGCAATTACGCGTGAAAGAAGCAGATGAAATCGTTAGCCTGCCCGAGAACACACCAGACTTGATCAAACCATTGCAACCGACGTTTATTTTGACGGAATCTACAAGAGATTGCGCTGCTTTCTCCAAAATTGCCCCTACCTTTGCACTTCCCTGGCTTGCGCAAGATGTATTCGGTCATTTGAACATGTTGGCCGATATGTTTGATATGAAGGATCGGGCACACTCGTGGCTCAAGCAACATGAACAGAAGGTTGTAAAGGCGAAGCAATGCATCGACGCTCATATTCAGAAGAACGAAACATTCTTGATCCTCAATGTGCGTCCTACGAGCCTATTGGCATACGGCGCAAGAAATATCGGACACGTGCTGTACAAATCTTTGAAGCTGACGCCGCCCAAAATGATTCAAGAGGAGCTGCAACGGAACCCAAATTTTTGGGCGACCCAAATCAACGAGGCTCAATTGAGTCAGTACGCCGCCGATTGGCTGTTTGTCCACATTTTCGATGATGATCTCTCACGGTCACATTTCAAAAAGCTGATGGAACAGGATGTCTGGCAACAGATTCCGGCTGTGCAAAAAGGCCAGGTAGCCGTACTCAACCCGATCTGGTTTTCGTACGACCCCCTCTCCCTCGACGTTCAATTGGAAGAGGCTGTCCATATTTTGACTCAATCAACCACCGCCACATTGTCCAAAGAAAAACGGAATATTCTCCATGGATAATAAGAGCAGGTTCAGGGTAAGATGATCCTTGTTATTGAGAATCATTTTCAACCTTGGAGGATATACGAATGAAACGATTACGCATACAGGCTTGGCTTCCCGGATTCATGATTCTTTCCTTGCTCTTGCTCACTGCATGCGGTCAGACAGCCAGCCCTAATCCATCGGCACCTGCACAAGAGAACAAAGGTAGCGAAACACGCGTATTGAAGCACGCGAAAGGCGAATCCACCATTCCCTTGAAGCCAAAACGTGTCGTAGCCCTGCAATATGTGGGCTCTATGCTTGCTCTAGGTGTGAAGCCAATCGGAGCACTGAAGGGACATATGGAAGGTGCCGACATGGCTCCGCTGGTCAGTGGCATCGAAGTCGTGGGAGATTATGATGCTTACAATCTGGAGAAAATCCTTGAATTGCAGCCTGACTTGATCCTGACAGGCTCCGATGACGAACAACAAGTATATGAGAAGCTGACAAAAATCGCTCCCGTTGTTGCCATCGATTTTGATCAACACGATGTCTTTGGTCATGTACAGAAGGTAGCGGAAGCACTAGGCATGGAGAAAGAAGGAAAGGCTTGGGAAGAAAAGTACAAAGCAAAGGTGGAAGAAGCTCGCAAGCTCGTACAAGCCAAGATCGGAAAAAACGAGACCGTCGCAGCTATGAACGTCCGTGCGAAAACAATCAAAATGTACGGCGCTCGTAATATGGGGCATGTTTTGTACAACGATCTACAGTTAACGCCACCTGCACTCATCAAAACCGAGATTGAAAAAGACCCGCTGTTTTGGTCAAATGACCTGTCAATGGAGCTTTTGCCAGAATATACGGCCGACCATATTTTCCTGATGCTGTTCCCAGGCGAAGATGCCACCCAATATCTAAAAGAAATCGAGCAAAGCAGTCTGTGGAAAAACTTGCCTGCCGTCAAAAATAACCATGTTTATGTTGTCGACGTGGACAGATGGCTAGGATACGACGCCATTCTAATTGAAAAGCAGCTGGATGAAGCTGTGCAATATTTGACCGGAACGAAAAAATAACCATGCAAAAACAGCCCAGAAGCTAAGCTTCGCGGGCTGTTTTTTTATCAATTGCTGACAGGCTGTTGTTCTGGAACCTTCGCTCGGTTCTTTTTGCCTTCTGGAATAAGCAGATTCAAAAGCACCGTTGCCAACGCCCCTACTGTAATACCTGACGATAAAATGTAGTTCACGAAATCTGGTACTCCTGCGAGTGCGTCCTTCGGCAGGACCGTTACCGCCATTGTCAGCAGGATCGGCAGACCAATGACCATCATCGTGCGATCATCAATCGTAATGTTTTGAATGACTTTGATTCCGTTCGCCACAATCGCTACACACACGATCCCAAAAATTCCGTTGATGACTGGCTCCGGTATACAGGTAATCGCCGCCGACAGCTTCGGCACCAACCCAAGGGCAATCAAGATCAATCCTCCAGCCATAATCGCCATCCGGCTTCCTACTCCTGTCACCGCGATCAACCCAGCATTGGAGGAATAGCCAGTCGTTGGTGTACCTCCGAACAATGCCCCAACAAAGCACCCCAAGCCTTCACCGACAGCACCGCGATTCAGTCGCTCCTCGGTCAAATCACTGTTCGTTACTGTAGAGACGACGAACCAAGTCCCTGTTGTTTCAATCATGATAATCAAATAAACAAAAAGCATCGTCAAAACAGCACTGAGATCAAATACAGGAGCTCCATACGGAAACAGCTTCGGCATGGACAGCCACGGTGCTTGTCCAACCGGACTAAAATCTACCGTTCCAAAAAAAGCAGCCGTTACCGTTCCGACGAAAATCGCAATCAGGACAGATACAAGTCTAAAAAACGCACCCGCAACCTTTGCTCTTGTGCCAAGCAGCATACAGATGACAAGCACACTAGCAGAAACGGCGGCAATTAAAATGTTTGTCCAAATATTTCCCGGGGAGTGATAAATGTTTCCCATCCCTGTTGGCATCAAGGCAATGCCCACGATGATGATCACCGTCCCGCCGACTAGCGGTGGAATGAATTTGCGAACCGCTTTGGCAAACCACTTCAATGGATAACCCATCAGGGCCACAAACAACGCTCCAGGAATCATGCTACCAATCATCGCACCCATCCCCAGCTTACTGCCGATCGCAGCCAGCGCACCGATGGGTACATAAGAAGGGCCTTGCACAACAGGCAAACGCAATCCAAACCCAGTCTGGATCAACGTCCCGATACCCGTCGCGAGAAAACACATTTGAATAAAGAAAGAAGTGCTTGAAGCGTCCATGGTCAGCAGCCCAGCAATAATAATAGGAGCAATGTACAAGTCCATAGCTAACACATGCTGCAAACCAAGTAAAAACGCCTTGCCCACACTGATTTTGTCATCGACGCCCACAACAAGCTGATTGCTTTCTCGATGTTGTTCCACTTTCAAAAGGCCTCCCTAGTGGTAATTTAGCTAATCACGAACGATATAAGTGGGATTATAACGGATAAATCCGTTTTTAGGCAACTATTCACGTAATAAATAGGTGATGACACTTAATAATGTTCGCGTTTTCTGTTGACTTCCCTTCTGATCTCCCGCTACAATGGGTGAATAACCGAAGTATCGACAAAGGAGTGTCTCATCAATGATCGTGCAAGATACCGTGCTGCGTAATGAGTGGATCGTCGCCTGTCGTTCGGTGGATGTGCAAGACCGCCCGATCCAGGTCACCATTATGGGCGAGCGGGTCGTCCTCTTCCGCAACGAAGAAGGAATCCATGCGTTTAAAGACCTCTGTATTCACAGAGGCGCTGCCCTGTCTCTGGGCTGTGTCCGAGATGGAAAGCTGGTCTGTCCGTATCATGGATGGGAATATGAAGCATCCGGCGCCTGTGTAAAAATCCCTCAGCTGCCTGCCGATCAAGCGATACCGGGCAAGGCCCGCGCTATTTTATACGGCTGTGCAGAGCGTTATGGATTCGTGTGGGTGAATCTCAACAACCAATCTCCTGAGTTTTTTGCCCTGCCGGAATTTGAGGATCATCGTTTCCGAAATGTCATTTGGGGGCCACAGACAGTAACGGCCAAGCCTCCACGCATCGTAGAGAACTTTTTGGATGTAGGCCATCTGGCTGTCGTTCATGAGGGTTATTTGGGTGTCGAAACACATATGGAAATCGGGGATTACCGCGTTCACCGCGACGAGAACGGTGTTATTCGCACGGATGAGATCAAGATTTTTCAGCCTGACCCGGACGGGACTGGTCAAGCGAAGCACGTCTATTACACCTACGAAATCCTCCGTCCACTCACGGTAAAATTCACGAAACGCGATGCAGAGAACGGCAATCTGATGTCTATTTTGCTTACTGTGATGCCGCTGGATGAAGAGCGAAGCGTAGCTTATGGTGTACTTTCTTTTAATTATGAGACGAACCTTTCCGATGAGGAAATCATTAGCTTCCAAAACCTCATCTTTGCACAAGATAAACCGATCGTGGAAAATCAAAAGCCTGAGGACCTGCCACTCGATCTGCAAATAGAGCTGTCCTTAAAATGCGATCGTGCGAGCATCGCTTACCGTCAATACTTGACGGAGATGGGTGTCACGCACGGTACCGCATAAAGCGTAAATAGTAAAGGACCTGCCAGCCCGTGTTTGTTCACATAGGCTAACAGGTCCTCTTTTGCTTTCCAGTCCCGCTATTATAAAAGGGGAGACAACAACCTCGTCAACGATTCCAGCAAGCGCAAACGGAGCGGTCGATTCACATATTCTCCCAATGTCATTTCCCGGCAATCAGCCAGATCGGAGACAAACAGTTCCTCCAGCTCCTCTGCCATTTTCGAATCGTACATAAACGCATTCGTCTCGAAATTCAGCTTGAAGCTGCGAATATCGACATTGGCCGTTCCCACAGACGACAACTGGGTATCGACCACAATGGCTTTGGCATGCATGAAGCCTTTTTCGTACAGGTAGCAGCGCACACCGCTCTTTAGCAAATCGCCGAGATAAGAGTGAGTCGCCCAGAATACCAACAAATGATCTGGCTTTCCCGGGACCATGACCCGCACATCTACCCCAGACATTGCCGCCATTTTTAGTGCGGTCAGCATACTTTCATCGGGAACGAAATACGGCGTCTGCAAGTAAATCTTCTTCCGTGCCTTGTAAATCATCTTCAAAAAAGCATGCTTAATTTGCTCTTTTTCCGAGTTTGGTCCGCTCGATACAATCTGAACGCCAATCGTGCCCTCGGCCTCATGGATTTCTGGAAAATACACGAGTGACTCATGCATTCTTTTCGGTGCAGACAAATTCCAGTCCAGGAAAAAGCGTGCTTGCAGCATGTACACCGCTCTTCCCTCTATCAGCAGATGGGTGTCACGCCAATACCCCAGCTTCTTATCCTTGCCCAAGTATTCATCCCCGATGTTGAAGCCTCCGATATAGCCAATCTTGCCATCAATAATCGTCAGCTTGCGATGATTCCTGAAGTTGACCCGAAAATTCAGGAACGGAATCTTCGCCGGGAAAAAGGAGGCGACTTCCCCCCCTGCTTCTACCAGTGGGCGCAGGAACCGGGATGAGACACCAGAAGAACCTACCGCATCATAGAGCAATCGAACCTCGACGCCCTCCTTTGCCTTCTTCGTCAACAGTTGAATGAGCTGTTTCCCTAAATCATCGTCATTCAAAATATAGTAGAGCAAATGTATATGCTCGCGTGCTTCCTCCATCTGTTTGAACATGAGGTTGAACAAACTATGGCCTTCCTTAAAAACCTGAATGGTATTATCCTGCGTATAATACGCTCCATCACTTACCACGTTCATGAAAATCATGTCGCAGTGTCTCTCCATCTCAGGGTCGTTCACCTGTAGTTCACCATGGGCAAGCAACTGCTTTTGTCTATCGACCGCAGCCCGAAAATGAGAAAATTCCCCTTCCTTGAGCCGATACAGCTTTTTCTTGCTTAGCTTATGTCCAAAAATCAGGTAAACGATAAACCCGATGCCCGGCAAAAACAGCAAAACCATCAACCAGGCCCAGGTGGCCGCAATGTTTCGCCTCTCCATGAAAATAAGAACGGCAGCCAAGATCAGGTTGCCTATTGTTATAATCGCAAATATTTTTTCAAACATTGCCATCACACCACATCCACCTCTAGGATTTCTCCCATATTACAACATTTACTATCGGGATTCATCCTTCCTATCCATCTAGTCTGTCCTATGTTGCCAATAGTTTTCCGCTCTTCATGATACATTTGTCGTCCAAATACACATCTGGCTCTTTGACAACCAGATCAATATGTACCCCCGCGACAATCGTCCCGCCAAACGTGTTGTTGCTACCAAAGGCTACGTGAATCGTTCCGTACACCTTCTCGTCCTCTAACACAACTCCCGTGATACGCGCCTTATCATTCGTTCCAATTCCGAATTCACCCAGCATCCGCCCGTCTTGGTCCCCAAGCATTTGCAGAAGGCGTTCACCCGCTGTTCCTTCTGCTTCTATGATCCGACCATTTTGGACCGTCAGTAGCAGGGGCGAATCAATTTTTCCGATACCCGCGATGGAGCCATCGACGAGGATTTGTCCCTCTGCTGTCCCTTCCAGTGGGGCAATGTACGCTTCCCCGGAAGGCAAGTTGCCCGATTCACCAGGATTGACGTACATACCCGTACTCGGCACCCCATTGCGATCTGCGATGGAAAACGTCAGGGACTTGCCCGCTTTTTCGATCCGCACGGTACTTGCTCGGGTCAGCATTTCGGTCACGCGCTCGGTGAGTGCCTTTACTTGTGTATAGTCAGCGGAAATCGCTCCCGCAAGGAACATGTCTTCCGTAATAGCTGGCATGGTAGCCAGTCTCGTACCATTCGCTGCTGCTTCTTTTCGTGCTTTTGTATGCGTCAAAGAGTGCTGGGTCACACATACCACCACATCTGCGCTCTTCATCGCCGCTGCAACAGCCGCAGGAGGCTCTTGACCGGACTTTTCCCGCTCCTTCATGACCATCAGCATCGCTTCTGCCCCGAGCTGTTTACCCGCTTCCCAGAGCGCCTCACCGATGTCCCGCTTCCTCTCGTCGGCCACCACCAAAAATGTCTCATTCGCCTGCAATGCCAAGCAATTCATCAAAATGCCTTTGCTGGATTCTATCAACGTCATGCCGCATCATCCTTCTCATCTATCTTATGGTTTAGATTATATCCACTTTTTTCTTGCAAACTCTTCTGTCTTCGCTAGATTGGATCGTTAGTCCTGCCCTTATTATGTTTATCGGAATCTTCTTGCTTTTGCTGTTAAATTTAGTATGATTAGAATACAAATGAAAACGCTTAAGACAATGAGGTCTTCTACCCGCGCTTTATTAATAGGCGCGGGGAAGGCCTTTTTCTTTTGAAAAAATGATAACGTTTTCATTTGGGGGATCGAGAAAAAGAAAAGGGGATGACAACCATGTCACACAGAAAAGCACAACCCAAAACGTGGTGGCTGACCATGCTGATGATCGTCGCTCTACTCGCGATGCAGATGCCAGCTTTGGCCAAGGACACCAACGTGCAGATGCTCGACAAGGGGAAATGGGCACCTGCAACTTATCAAGCTGTCCATGAATTGATTGAGAAAAACGGAATCAAGAGTGCCGCCTACAATGCCAAAAAGAAGCCGTATGCCGTTTTTGACTGGGACAATACGAGCATCATGCATGACACAGAAGAAGCGCTGTTTGTTTACCAGATTAACCACTTGGCTTACAAGCTCACACCAGAAGAATTCGGGAAGGTCATCCGCACGAATGTACCAGAAGGACCATTTTCCGACTCGTATAAAAATGTCGACGGCAAGCCTGTCACACTCGATGCCATCGCGACTGATCTCGTAGCCGACTACACGTACTTATATCAAAATTATCAAGGTCTTAAAGGAACGAAGTCGCTGGAGGAAGTAACAGCAACAGAGCAATTCGCAGATTTCAAAGCCAAACTGTTTTTCTTGTATGAAGCGATCAACGATACGCACAGCACCTCGATTGGCTATCCGTGGATCCTCTACCTCTTCACCAACATGACAGTGGAAGAAGTGCAACAATTGGCGGAAGCATCCAATGATCACAGCCTAGGCATGGCGATTGAAAAAGTAAGCTGGACGAGCCCGAAATCGTTGGCAGGCAAAGCAGGCGTGGTGAAAGCATCCCATACAACGGGTCTGCGCCTCACTTCCGAAGTCGCAAACCTGATGAACACGCTGCGTGCTAATGGCATCGACGTGTATGTCGTGAGTGCCTCCTTGGAGGATGTCGTTCGTGTCTTCGCCACTCTCCCGAAATATGGCTACAATCTCCCATCGGAGAACATCATCGGCATGCGTCTGAAAACAGAAAACGGACGGATCACGAATGTGTACCAGCCTGACTACCCGATCACGGTAGCCCACGGCAAGACGGAAGTGATCCAGGATGTATTGGTGAAAAAGTATGGTCATGGTCCTATCTTCATCGCGGGCGATAGCAACGGTGATTTCGAGATGATGACAGAGCTGGACAGCGTGCAGCTCGCTCTCGTCGTGAACCGCGTTAAGGGCGGAAAAATTGGGCAGCAAATTACCAAGGGTGCTGAACAGATGGGTAAGGCCAACCCAACGGTAGTCCTGCAAGGACGTGACGAGAACACAGGCATGTGGATTCCAAGCGAAGCCACGATCCGACTTGGGCAGAAAGAGCCGCAGTTGGTCGCGAAATAAACATGAAAAACCGCCCTTTGTACGGGGCGGTTTTATCTTTATGGATGGGTAACTGGAATTCGCCACTCGAGTGGATATTTTTTCTGAACAGCATCCAGGCGTAGCGTGAGCTGCTCCGGGAGCTTGGTTATTTCTCCTCCTTCCCAATCTCTGCTGTCCTCCAGCCGAATTTTGTACGTTGCTTGCTCGCGTCCTGACTGATCAACGGGTCCCTTGGATTGATGACCCATTTTAGCCCGGTAGGTTGTCCCCTGCCCATCTTGAAGTACCCACCAAGGCAAATAAATCCTCGTAATATCTTTGGATTGTACCTCGATCTCCATTTCCATTTGCTGTTTTTCCGAATCATCATCTTTTGCCAGCTTGATGCTTTTCAACGTAAAGATATCTTCTCCCACTTGTTTGATCGCTGGCTTCTTGTTCAATTCATCCGGATGGAAGGTGACACTCATATCGTACGGGATCGCCTTATGGAGGCTATTTATGACGAGTGTCGCTGCTTTGCCTTTTGGCAACGGATCGGTGTCATTGGTCCAACGGAAATGCCCATAGCGATCAATGGAATAAGAATTAGATATGATTCTTTCCTTCCCCTTGCTGCCATCTGCTCCCTCGTAGTAATATCCCAGCCTATATTGCTGATACGGAAGAAATGGAGCATAATCGGGGTTCGTGGTCTTTCCGGTTAGCTTTTTTGCTTCTTGTTCCAGTTGTTTTTTGGCCGCCTCTGTCCATTGTGTTTCCAGCTCAATTCGAGTAGCCGTTGGCGTGTTGACGATCTGGTGCAAGGTCATCTTCAATCCATGCTTCGTCACTTGCGTTTGTTTGACAGGCAGCACAGTTGTTGCGGCTGTTGTTTTTGCCATCGTGATCGGAACTTGCAGCTTCCAGTGTCCTTTTCTATCACCGATTTCATCAAAATGTATCGACAACGTCTTCGGAAGGAGCTCTTGTTCTTTTTCCCCGAGGATAAACCGGACGAATCCCACATTTTCTTCAAAGTTAGTTCCCCACTTGTCAGTCATGACCTCCCCATTGGCATCCAGCAATTCAACGGCATTGGATTCTGCGTTTGTCGCTGACGTATATGTAGGGAGCAACGGCTTGCCATCCGACTGCTTAATCATTAAAGCAACCATTACCTGCACCGGATCAGCAATGATTTCCTTTACCTCCAAGGTAATTCCCTGATCGGTAACAGAAAGATTCGATGTTTCAGAGAAGCCTTGTCTCGCCGCCTGTTGCAATCCTTCGTCGAACCCGTCTTGTGCAAAGATCGATTTGACATAGGCCGCAAATGTTGGGGACACTTGCATGGTTCCGAGCAGCCCGAGTACGACAGCGGAAGCGATGCCGATGGAAGCCCATCTTTTGCTTCGGTAAAACGGACGCCCTCTCACCTGCAATGCGTTATTCTGGCTTGGCATTTGAAAACTCGGTGTCTCGACAACTCCCGCTACTTTCCTAAGCGTCTCTTGGATCTGCCGCTCCTCGTTAGTCATGAGTCATTGCCCCTTCCCGCAAAAAATCAGATGGAATGCATTCCTTTTCCAATTGCTGCGCAATCAGCTTCCTGGCCTTATGCATGCGCGATTTGACCGTGCCCTCAAAGGAACCCGTAATTTTGGCGATCTCCGACACGCTGAAGCCCTCGTAATAGTAAAGAATAATAACCGCGCGATGCTCCGCCTTCATGCTGCGAACCGCCCGCCATATTTGCCGCTGCTCTTCTCGCTGGATCACGTTATCCAGCGGCGTTAGCGCCTCCTCCGGGATCATCTCCTCATATTCCACTACAGGCTTTTGCTTGCGTACCAGATTCAGAGCCCGAAACGTAATGATCCGGTATAGCCAATTGCGAAAGGCCACTCCCCGTTTTTTATCGAGTCGGTCTATGTGCTGATACGCTTCGATGAGCCCTTCCTGAACGGCGTCCTGTGCTAGATGCTTGTCATGAATGATCAAATACGCTGTCCGGTATGCCATCGCCAGATAGGGCTTGACCAATTGTTCAAAGGCTTCAGGCTCGCCCTCTTGGCATTTGGCAATCAACTCCCACTCATCCACAGCGTTCCCTCCCTTCGTTTTTGCTCTACTGTATATTCACGAGAACGCGGAGTTTGGTTCACGCTACATAGGCGAAAAAATACTGAACATAGAAAAACCCGTCCCCTGAACAGAAACGGGTGAATATTATGCGTAAGGAACTAAAATAAGAAATACAAAATGATAGTGACCACATACAATTGCCATACTTTCATTTTGAATTTGATACATACCTTTTCTAATACGCCCGATAAGTATTCACAACATTTAAGTAATAGCCAAAAAACTCCCATACCAACGACTATGGCGAAATCGAGCGGGCTGAGTCTGCTCTCGATGAAGTTATACACTTTTGTGATATGAAGGAAAATCACAAAGACGAGGAATGAATAGTATTTGCATTGAAAAAACCTCCCCCATGTAATTACAACGAAAACATGCCACTATCGGGATTAATTTCGAGGTCATATGTGACTGTGCTAGAAACAAAAAAAGATGCGAGAAATCGCGTCCTTAACGTGGGCTTCTTGTTACCTTGTTGGATAATGCCCCCTTTAAACCATTGGATACATGATGAAAACGGTACTGAAATATTGATTCCTTAGACTATCCTCTTGTATTATTGGGTCCAAATTTTTAAATTCTTCTGTTTCTAAATCTTCTTCATTTAAGACACCATCTCGCCAAAAACCTAAACCTATCTCAGGAAAAGCGTACCTGTTGCCCCACTTTGCACCTTCATCCCGCGTATAATTTGATATCTTATCGATTTTTTCCGCTAATTGTGTCACCTTCGTATGTACCACATCGATACCGTAAACAAAACAACTGAATCCTCCGCTGAAATTGTATGTATCTATGGGAACTTCGATAAAACTCACTTTGTTCTCCTCATACTGTATCAGAAATGTCACATATTTCAGCGGCCATTCTTGCTCATGAGCCTTTACTTCTTCCCTAGTCATTCCTAACTTTATGGGGCCAATCCCTATTCCCGGCTCTACGATAATGTCCTCCATTGCAATCCCTCCGCCATACTTTTATTTCGAACTCGAGATACATACCTTTTCCAATACGCCCGATAAGTATTCACAACATTTAAGTAATAGCCAAAAAACTCCCATACCAACGACTATGGCGAAATCGAGCGGGCTGAGTCTGCTCTCGATGAAGTTATACACTTTTGTGATATGAAGGAAAATCACAAAGACGAGGAATGAATAGTATTTGCATTGAAAAAACCTCCCCCATGTAATTACAACGAAAACAGGGAGCACCTAAGCCCCGATTTCCATTGTAATATCAGTTATCTTCTCTTCCTGTCCACTTCGTAATGATCTTGTAGTTGAGATAGACTTTGGGGAGCTATTTGGGAGGGGAAGAAAGGAGTTGTTCAACTTCGTTTCTAAGCTCAGAAATATTCTGCCCTGAATAATTTTCTTGCAGAAAATAAAGATTATTATGTTCTATTACTTCCGGTGAAACTTGGGATACAAGTGTGTTCTCGTCATTAATCTTTATTTTTCCTTGAACTGACCCTACTATGTTATAGACGTCATCTTTATCTTCTGTTAAGAAAACAAAATATTTATTTCCTTCTTTCATAGGAATACTTCCTTCAATCCCTACCGATGTCATTCTGGGTTCACCATTATCATCATTCACTAATTTAGGTCCTGGCTTTCCTGCGAAATATTTGGCCGCCTCTCTTTCATCGAATTCCCCTCCAGTTTCCAGTACAGATACTGTATCATCTATCTCTACATCACCTTTATAGACTTTTGTTAATCTTAATTCAGAGACTGTATACACATCTAGTCTTTCATAATTAGCGTTATTTTCTTGAGAAATAACTTCAGCTTCGGCTATGATATCTGCATTTTCAGCCAGACCCTCCACGTCAGTGAATGTCTCGGTTAACATTGCTTCACCAGAAACTATTCTATAATCTGAATCACTGGAATAAAGAAAATTTTGTTTTTTTAAGTCACCTATATAGTAAACAGCAAGTCCTGCAATTGTTATAAAACCAATAGTAGCTAATGCTATTTTTTTTGTGGATTTTAAATTCTTAATGCTAATCATTAGTATTCTCCTTCCTACAAAATGATAGACCAATTCCTTCGCTTGATGGGCATGGGGTCTGCTCACGATGCAAAAAAATAAGATATGAACCGAACCTTTTTCCGCTAAAGAGGCAATATAGTGTGTAAGCTGCTTATTCAAAGAACAAATAGAACAATCCTATCTCATTATTTACAACAAAAAAGGAGCGAAGTAATTATGAAAAAACGATTAATTGGTGGAATGGTTGCCACTGCGATTTTGATTCCAGCTGCAGCATTTGCGGCTTCTGCCGTGATTGACATGCCTACAAGAACACCGATGACTACTGAACAAGTCAAGGTGGATGAGGTTGGCAAATCAACGCTTGAGAAGCTGTATCTCGCATTTCCTGAAACAAAATCGTTTGAGATTATCGATGCAAGCAACGTTCAAGGTGATGTATCCAAAGGGGAAAATTTAATCAACGTGAACCAAACAAGCATCGCACTACAGGAAAAAGGAGGAACCGGCAAAAAGATTACCCTCCATACAAACGGTAGTACGGGTGAGATTGAACACGTGATTCAAGAGAATTGGGAGCCTAAGGAGAAGTCACTCATTACTTTAACCGATCAGGAAATCAAGGCGAAGGTGAATGATCTTATTGATAAAATGTATGGCAACGTCGAACAGTACGAGATTGCTATAGAGCAAATGGAGAATCCAAATCAAAAAACATGGATGTTGAATTACACCAATGAGATGTTCGATAAACCGGTCTACCAGGTTTTTGTTCAGGACAATACCATTAGTGTTACTAAGATCGTAGGCATTCCTACAGGTCAAAAACCTTCAAACATTAAAGTAGAAGGTCTATTCTCTTTAAATGGTAAGCCTGATTATACCGCGGATGCCTTTTTAAACGATGAAAAACTGTTTGCTTTACTAAAAATGAGCCCGACAGAATTAAAACAAGAATTAGCAAAAGGTAAAACTGTTGTGGAGATTGCAGCATCTAAGAATGTCTCGAAACAACAAGTGATTGATGTGATTGCAGAAACACAGGCTAGAGGACAACTTCAAGGTGATGGAGTACCGATCTCCGAGCATTCACTGAAACAAATGATGAAAGCAATTGAACCAAAATTATTGCCAATCATTGAACACAAAACAGAAACGGAATGGTAGAAAAACAGAGTTAACTGGGTTGCACAAGTAAAAGAGAAGAGGCGGGAAAACCGTCTCTTTTTTTATGGACTAATTTTTCAGAATTCAGGCCACAATAAGCTAGATAGTCTGGCTTATTGGACTCGAAGGGTAACATACTTTACTGGACTTTCTTTTGAATCAAACGTAAATCTTAGTAGGTTTCCATTGTTTTCGTATTCCAATATAAACGTATGATCACCTGAGTCATCCATAAACTCTCTAGAGGGTTCTCCTAATTTTCTCTTGATTTCCTCAGGTTTTCCAGTCATTCCTACAGTCTTTGGTTCGGCATTCATTAGGACGACTTTACTCGTATCCTTTACTTCATCAATTGAATTAGCATAGTCTTCGAATTGTAAATCAAAACCATCATAGTATATTGTGAATCCATACTCAGAATTTCCACTCTCGACGGGGGTTCCGATTTTATCCAGAACCTCTTTCTTTGTTGCTCCGATGCCAATTAAGACACCTTCTAATTGCCCATTTTTTACTTTCTCCAAAGTGTCCGATTGAGCAGAATTAACAGTAATATCTTCAGTTTTTTCAGATATATTGGAGCAGCCAAGTAGAGTCATTGAGCTAAGAACTACAACAAGCAAAGCATTACGACATATTTTAGACAGATCAAACACACTCCTCATAATTTGTTTAGTCAGTGGTAAGAGTCCATCCGAGATGCTGAAAAAATAGATCGTATGGCTAGTGATTTATGGGTAATTATATAAACGCACTTTAACACACTTTAATATGGATGCCACAAGAAAAACGAAAATGTGGGTTTACAAGGCTAAGGAGTTTTAGACACAAAAATAGCCGGTTACGCTGCTAGTGATAACCGGCTATCTGGAAGCAAATTCAAATTATTCTTCCTTTTCGTAATCTCATGTTCCATTGTTTTCATTAATCTTGAATTAAAAGTAACAACAAAATACTTTGATTATATTTTTTTGTTGTATTGTTTAAATTCAACTAATGTATTAGGCATATTTAATGGCCACATTCTTCCCTCAATGAAAATATAGCCAAAAACATACTTACCATTTTGTTCGATTTGATCATATGCCTCTTTAGCGCTAAGTGTTTTACTCTTTACAGGAGAGGAGCTTAACAAGCTTACCTCCTCTCCAATTCTAATTGTCTTCTCATTGCTACAAAATTCAGTTTCGTTATTTATACAAAAATGCTTGATACTAAGAAAATATTTGTCATTTTCTACCCATTTGTTTGTTACTATAACCCACCCATACGTTTTACCATGTGCCTGAAAATTCATATATAACCCAATCATACTAAGCAAAAACAGGAGCATAATACCTAGTACTACTTTTTTTTTCATGATACATCCGCCCCTTACTAAAAATACAATTAGAAGGGAAGGAAGCCCTCCCTAACGTTTTTTTCCAGAAGCCGCAATTCGTCGGCGTACTCCCCTGATTTGTTCCACTTTTGCAAAGCAAAACAAACCCGTGCTAATTGGAATAAAGCATCGAGGCTCCATTACTTGGTTTACCTACCTAATTTGAGCTGTGGAGTTGAGTATTAAACAATTAAACTTCTTTTAATCCCGCTTCCGCTTTTGTCTTTTATTATCCATTTTAAAGATAATGCTAAGGCCATAAAAAATGATGCCCCCTGATACAATCATGAAGATATAATAAATTATATCCGTAGTGGTAAATGATGTCGTATCCACCAGTTCAAATAAATAAAAATTTAGAATCATCAAAATACATCCTAATGACAGAATAATGCCTCCAAAAAAACTTTTCATCTTCTCACCTCGAATAGTGATAAAGGTTAAAGCGAACATTACTGTCCACTTTAACCTAAGCTGTTACTTATCCCATATCAATATCATCTTGTGAATCTTCAAATATAATATCATAACGAATATTCCATTCACTAGTATCATTGAAGTCAACGTTAAAGTCAGTCCAGCCTTCATAAAATACATTCATCCTAAATCCGTCATTATCGTCATCTGATTCAATATAAACCCCCTTAGTGAAATCAAAATCTTTGTTGTCGTTAGATATAGGGAGGTTTGAAGAAAGTGAATAATTCTCAACTTCCCATACCGCATGATCAGTATCAAGTTCAAAATCAAGATTGATATCTAAATTAGGTTCAAGATATATATCCCATGAAACTCCACCTGGAATACCTATTGTGATCTTATCTTGATTAGAATCACTTTTGGGTTCTGGATCCAATAAATCCATGCCACTTTGATCAGCCCACCATTGAGCTTTAAAACCTGTTAAATCGTTAATAGAATTCGGAAGATCTTGTCCATCAAAGTCATGATCAGCTCTTAAGTAATAATAATCTAAATATCTATCACTCTCACTACTTTCATATACACGATACTCAGTATACCAAACTCGTATTTGAGAACTCTTACTGTCGATTTTTTTCCAAATCGAAATGACAACTTACATCTTTTACGATTTCCTTGATGGTACACTTGCTTTTAGTGGCCTTTAGTGACCCTGCGGCCCCCTTTTTAGTTATGTTCCTAAATCGCTTAATATTCATGCAATATTAACCATTTTTCACCACCTTATTTTTACATCTAATTACAAATTTACCATAAAACGTTATGCATATTTTTACCGACTGCAAAAAATGGAATAAAAAAACATCCTGCCAAAGGATGTTTCATCAATCTACGATAAATTCACAATGACCTAACAAGATGCTAGCCACCTGACTCATTTTGGTTACCAATTCGCTTATTCAAATTCCCTAACCATCCAAACAATGCTATATATGTGAGAGCCTCGTCATGTCGATTTAACAAATCCGCTAGAGAAAGGCAATATATCGTTTCTTCAATTCCTCTCTCAATCCGCCCTTTTCCATACTCATAAATAGCCATCTGATATCGGAACCGAAGATGTCGATCCAATCCAATTGCTTCTGTAAATTGATCGAAACTAGCAATTTGGGATGCAAAGCGCTCTAAAATCTCATCCACGCAAAAATGGTAGGTGTTAGCGGATTTCATAATGGCATTTAAACCAGCAAGAACTTCATTGGTGAGAAGACTACCGAGATAGTCTGCATACTCTTCCATGATGCTTGTATTGCCAGACTAATGCGTCAAGCAAAGTTTACAGTGAGGAGATCTATTTGCATTTGATCAAATGGTGTATAATGGTATAAAATCAACTTTATAGGAGGTAAATAAGTTGTTAGATTACGGAGAATTAACTGTGAATTCAGGAAGCCTAGTAGTCCAAATTGTAGGTTTGCTTATAATCTTGTTAGTTCTAGTGGTTATAGTAACAGTGTTAAATAACCATAAAAAGTATATGAAGAAATTGAATGAAATTGATGAGAAGATTTCTATCATTGATAAAAAAATGAAAGATAAATAAAAAAATCGCTGATCCCATATGGATCAGCGATTTTTTATTTGGGTATTACCAAGATGCAGAGGAATAATAACTATCATTTTCTACATTAAGCCTAAGTTTCATGGTAGAAGAACCAACGGCACTCCATGTGAATTTTAATGTTGCAGCTGCTGGCGCACTACCTTCCAATTCTGTTCCACGGTTAATATCCAGGTTCTCATTTGAAGAGCTACCATAAAGGGTATAGATGTAATAATCCCCTACAGATGTAATCTTATCAGCACCGCCATTAATAATGTTAACTGTAGCCATAAAATAAGCTTCGACTCCAGCTCTATCATGGTAAACCTTTAATGTGTAAATGCAATATCCAGATCCACATTTGCTTTTAATGATTTCCTCGCTAGAAAGTGTACCAATTTCACCAGCATTTCCTTTGTTATACTCTGCCAACACATTTCCATCTTTATCAAATTCAGTTTTAGAAATAATCTCTATACCATTCTCAATCACAGAGCCATCAGGGAACGTGTATCTTTTGACCGGGTCGTCCAAACTTGGAGTTAATGCGTCTTCAGGAACCTTTGATAGTTCTTTAGGATTTTCAGAGTCTAACATCTGACCATTTTGTAATTTGTTAATAAGCTCATCTTGAGTTTGTATATCAATATTTAGTTTGTTCATGCTGTTCTTCAATGAACTTCCACTACTTTTAGATAATTCAACCTTTTGTTCCGCCATTGCAAAAGTTGGAACAACAGCTAAGCACAATACTAATGCAGAAAGTGCAGTGACAAAACTATTTCTTATCTTGTTCATAAATATCCTCCTTATAAAAATAGACTATCCACACCCTGATCGTACACTTGCTTTTAGTCGCATCTGCGGCTCCTCATTTCAGAAACACTCTTACATTTCTAATATTCATATAAAAACATCGCTTTAAAACCTCCTTATTTTTGTTATAAGTTACATAATTAACCATAAATTATTATGCAGGTTTTTACCGATTGAAAAATTTAGCATAAAAAAACATCCTGGCAGAGGATGTTTCATCAATCTACGATATATTCAATGACCTAACGGGATACTAGCCACCTAATTCATTTTGGTTACCTATTCGCTTATTCATATTCCCTAACCATCCAAACAATGCTATGTATGTAAGGGTCTCGTCGTGTCGATTCATCAAATCCGCTAGAGAAAGGCAATATATCGTTTCTTCAATTCCTCTCTCTATCCTTCCCTTACCGAACTCATAAATAGCCATCTGATATCGAAACCGAAGATGTCGATCCAATCCAATTGCTTCTGTAAATTGATCGAAACTAGCAATTTGGGAGGCAAAGCGCTCTAAAATCCCATCCACGCAAAAATGGTAGGTGTTAGCGGATTTCATAATTGCATTTAAACCAGCAAGAACTTCAATGGTGGGAAGAATATCGAGATAATCTGCATACTCTTCAATGATGCTTGTATTGCCAGACAATACCTCCAATGTGTAGGAGTTCGCCTTTGCCCATACTTTGAATCTTTCTACATCTTTACGTCCGTTTTCATCAAGTAATTCAAACCATCCTAAATCAGCGTAAACTTGCACATACTGCTTCGCCTCTTCATACAGTCCTTGCATTTCCAGTGCTGCGCCTTTATATAAATGTCCCATTCCGTAATAATAGACAAGATGGCGCTCTGTTTTCAGGGGTTCCCCTTTTTTGTTTCTTTTCAACCTGTCCAATTCATGTATGCAAACAGTTTCTGCCAGAAGCCGCAATTCGTCACCGTACTCCCCTGATTTGTTCCACTTTTGCAAAGCATAACAAACCCGTGCTAATTGGAATAAAGCATCGAGTTGGTAGTTTTCTGAAAGCCGATTTCGATACGGAGAAAACCGAATTACATTCTCCCAATTTTCTTCCGCATTTGTCCCCAATACAGCACGAAATAACCGATACTGACTCATCACGAAGTGGTTCGAATAACTATCTTTTTCATTCTCAATCACATATTGATAAAAGGGCACCGACTCTTGCAGTTGCCCTTTCTCATATAGTTGCTCTGCAAGGGCGAACAGAATCGAGATGTTCTTCGGATTCTCCAGCAATATGGAAACAGCAGCCTCTATGCAATCCTTTCTCCCAACCTCCACGCATCGAATCAAGTATGGTATTAATCGAGGGCGGGAAATTCTTTGCTCTGACAAACATTCTTCTGTATACAGTTCGTATAACCAACCCGGATCGTGGCCAAATACCTTAGCTAGCGCGTCTAATTGACCAATGGTCATAGCCCGCGGCGGATTTCCATTAAGAATCTCACTCAAGCTTCCAGGGTTAATGCCTGTTAATTCACCCAGCTTGCTTAATGTATAACCATACTTTCTCCGACATTTTTCAATTTCTGACCGCAGCGACCGATGCATTGCCTCTTGCAGCCCCCCATAAAGGATTATACTTTCGTCTCTTTCCTCTATTTTACAGTTTTGATCGTTTTACTAAAATACACTACTTGACCTTCCTATCAATTCGTCATTCAGTCCGGAACGTTGACTCAGAATTGTTGACCAAAACCTTCTACACTATATTTACGAGGACCTTGACGAGATACTAGTCACCTAATTCATTTTGGTTAGCTATTCGCTTATTCAAATTCCCTAACCATCCAAACAGTGCTATGTATGTAAGAGCCTCATCATGTCGATTCATCAAATCTGCTAGAGAAAGGTAATATATACTTTCTTCAATCCCTCTCTCAATTCGCCCTTTACCAAACTCATAAATGGCTGTCTGATACCGAAACTGGAGATGCCGATCTAATCCTATTGCTTCTGTAAATTGATCGAAACTAGCAATTTGCGAAGAAAAGCGATCCAATATCTCATCTACACAAAAATGGTAGGTATTTGCTGATTTCATAATAGAAATCATACCAGCAAGTATTTCATTGGTGGGAAGACTATCGAGATAGTCTGCATACTCTTCAATGATGCTAGTATTGCCAGACAACACCTCCAATGTGTAGGAGTTCGCCTTTGCCCATACTTTGAATCTTTCTACCTCTTTACGTCCGTCTTCATCAAGTAATTCAAACCATTCTAGATCAGCGTAAACTTGCACATACTGCTTCGCCTCTTCATACAGTCCTTGCATTTCCAGTGAAACGCCCTTGTATAAATGTCCTATTCCGTAATAAAAGACGAGAGAGCGCTCTGTTTTCAGAGATTCGTCTTTTTTGTTTCTTTTCATCCTGTCCAATTCATGCCTGTAAACAGCGTCTGCCAGAAGCCGTAATTCGTCACCGTACTGCTCTGATCTTTCCCACTTTTGCAAAGCGAAACAGATCTTCGCCAATTGGAATAAGGCGTCGAGTTGGTAGTTTTCTGGAAGCCGGTTTCGATAAGGAGAAAACCGAATTACATTCTCCCAATTTTCTTCTGCATTTGTCCCAAGTACAACACGAAATAACCGATACTGACTCATCACAAAGTGGTCAGAATAGCTATCTTTTTCATTCTCAATCACATATTTATAAAAGGGCACCGACTCTTGCAGTTGCCCTTTCTCATATAGTTGCTCTGCAAGGGCAAACAGAATCAAGATGTTTTTCGGATTCTCCATCATTTGGGGAACAGTAGCTTCTATGCAATCCTTTCGCCCAACCTCCACGCATCGAATCAAGTATGGTATTAATCGGGGGCGCGATATTCTCCCCTCTGATATACATTCTTCCGAGTATAATTCATACAACCAACCCGGATCGTGACCAAACACCTTAGCTAGTGCGTCTAATTGACCAATGGTCATTGCCCGCGGCGGATTTCCATTAAGAATCTCACTCAAGCTTCCAGGGTTGATACCCGTTAATTCACCCAGTTTGCTTAATGTATAACCGTGCTTTCTCCGGCATTTTTCAATTTCTGACCGTAGCGACCGATGCATCGTCCCTTGCAGCCCCCTATAAAGGATCTTCCTTTCTATCATTTCCTAACTTTACAATTTTTGTAGTTTTTTTAAAATGCACTAAATGACCTTCCTATCAATTCATCATCCAGTTCGGAACTTCGACTTAAATATGTCTATAGTCGGCGAATACCTAGATAATAGTTAATGGAAGGGTCTTGGGGGGCCTTGAGGTGTGAGAAGGACTTACTTTTCCATTTTCAATCTGTTTTGAGCAATGACAATATATTTATCTAATTGTTCGCTTACAGCCAAAACCTTATCATGTGAGAGACCATACTTTCCTGCCAATTCCATCATTTCCCGTCGTAGCTGTTCGATGCTATTATCCAACTCTAAATGGCAACCGATTTCCTTTACCATACCCCTGATCGTACACTTACTTTTAGGGGCTGATGCTGCTCCTCTTTTGGGGGAGTTTTCAGGGTGAAAAGAAACATCCATATCTAAAATACTTGCGATAGCAGTAATATCCAACGCCCCCTCTCTTTTACAATTTATTACATATAATTACTATACATGGATGTGCAGAAATTCACCGATTAAGAAAAATTGAATAGAAAAAAACATCCCTCTGATGGGATGTTTTTGAGGTACGATCTATTTAACCACCTATTCCATGACCATAATTAGCGACTACTACAGCGTTTCCTATCTTTGCTGGTTCACTTACAACATTGACACCTAAACCCAAAACGAGAGCAAGTGAGAGTAAAATCCCTTTCATCACTATACAGCCCCTTTCGTAAGGATAGTTTGATACTTGCCTTTCTGTTGATCAGACGCATATTGCAGATGCATCCAAAACAGCGCTGTACATTTTTTGAAGTTATCGTAATCTTTCATGGTATCAGACAAACTAAGGCATCGAAGCGTTTCATTAAGCCCCTCTGCATACTTCCCTCTTTTAAACAAGTAAATCGCCATTTCATTCCGAAACTGAATATGTTCACTCATGCCGATAGCGTCCAGACGATCTTCAAAACGATCAATATTTTCTGCAAACTGCTCAAATACCGAATCGATCGAAAAACCGTATTGATTGGCTGCACTCACAATCGTTACTAAACCTGAAAGGACCTCTTTCGGATGATCAGAAAGGAAATGAATATAATCAGGGATGACATCACTATTTCCCATTAGGATGTTCAGCGTGTACAAATTAGCTGTCGCCCATGATCGAAATTTCTGCACTTCGATTTGACCAATTTCGTCCAGGAGTTCAAACCAGCTTAAATCAGCGTATCCATCAAGATATCGCTTCGCTTCTTCGTACATCACCTGTTTTTCTAATGCTATACTTTTAATGAGAAATGCTTGTCCATAGTACACAACCAAATGACGTTCAGTTGAAAGCATTTCACTAGCCTTGTTGCTTCTTCGTCTACGCAACTCATCCTCATAGATAATAGTAGCCAATTCCTTTAATTCGTCGGCATATTTATCCATTTCTCTCCATTTGTGGATAGTATAACAAACATTTGCTAATTGTAGTAGTGCATCTAACTGGTTATTTTCCGGTAGGCGCCTTCGATAAGGATCAAATCGAATGACAGCCTTCCAATTTTCTTCAGAATTCGTACCTTGCACTACTACTCGAAAAAGTCTGTACTGACTCATCACAAATTGGTTAGAGTAACTATCTTTTTCGTTTTCAATCACGTATTCATAGAAAGGTACCGACTGTTTCTGTTTCCCTTCCTCATATAGCTGCTCTGCTACGGCAAAGAGGGTCGAAATATTCTTCGGATTCTCCAACAGTTTAGGAACTACCTCGTCTATGCAATCCTGCCGCCCAACCTCTGCACATCGAATCAAATAAGGTATCAACCGAGGGCGCGATATTCTCCCCTCTGATATGCATTCTTCCGTATACAATTCGTACAACCAACCAGGCTCGCGACCAAACACCGCAGCGAGCGCGTCTAATTGACCAATGGTCATAGCCCGCGGTGGATTTCCGTTCAAAATCTCGCTCAAACTCCCATGGTTGATGCCCGTTAATTCACCTAATTTACTCAAGGTATAGCCGCACTCTCTACGGTGTCTTTCAATCTCTGACCGCAGTGACCAGTGCATTGTCCCTTGCAGCCCCCCCATAAAGAATCAACTCCTAAATTTTTCCTTAATTTTACAATAAAATATATTTTTTTGAAAGATTTTTCTTTACAATTCTTAACATTCCAGTAATCTAGTTCGTCACTCTTCGCACAATTCCTCCAATGTCTTACAGGTGTTTGCACTTCGTGACAATTACAGCCAATTGACTCAGTTGAATCAGCATTCATGCGAATACAGCCTCGTAGGAAGAAGCGGATTTCCAGTCCTAGCGCCTCTGGAGCCCTACCCAGCTCCGAAATAAATAGCGGGGGTTTTCAGCTTCAACCTCTGCGAATACATCCTCGAAACTCTACTTTTGAAGCGCTCCCGCTATTTATTTCGGAGCGAACAGTACCTGCCCTCAGCAGGGCGTAGGCCGAAGCGTAGACTGGAAATCCGCTTCTTCCCCACCACTACAGCTACTATAACCACATTGTAAAAAAAGCTCCGCCAAGATATCTGGCGAAGCTTTCATTTTAAATCCGTGCTTATGGCATAGCTACTTTCATAACCGCACGAACGGAATCTGCGGATTTATCCAATGCTGCTTTCTCAGCAGCAGTCAGATCCAGCTCGATGACTTGCTCGATACCGTTTCCACCCAAGAGAGTTGGTACACCCAGGTAGATATCGTTGTAGCCATACTCGCCTTGGAGTAAAGCGATGGATGGCAGGATGCGCTTCTGGTCTTTCAAGATCGCTTCTGCCATTTCTACCAGAGCTGCCGCAGGTGCATAGTAAGCGGAACCGTTACCCAAGAGAGCTACGATTTCGCCGCCGCCTTTGCGTGTACGCTCTACGATAGCATCTAGACGATCTTGTGGGATCAATTTTTCGAGTGGGATGCCACCTGCGTAGGAGTAACGCAAGAGTGGTACCATGTCGTCACCGTGACCGCCCAATACGAAGCCTGTTACGTCATTTACGGATACATTCAGTTCCATCGCTACGAACGTACGGAAGCGAGCTGTATCCAGTACGCCGGATTGACCGATAACGCGGTGTTTCGGGAAGCCGGACGTTTTGTAGAATGTATAGGTCATCGCATCTACCGGGTTGGACAGGATGAGTACGATGGAGTTTGGTGCATATGTTTTCACTTGCTCAGCAACCGAGCGCATGATGGCTGCATTCGTTGCTACCAAGTCGTCGCGGGACATGCCTGGCTTGCGGGCAATCCCTGCTGTAATGATTACGATATCGGAGCCTTCGATGTCTTTGTAGTCAGAAGTACCTGTAATGCTAGCATCGAAGCCGAGAACTGGGGAAGCTTCCATCATGTCGAGTGCTTTACCCTTCGTTGGGTTTTCCAATTGAGGGATATCGACCAAAACGATGTCAGCCAGCTCTTTTTGCGCCATGATGAACGCAGTTGTCGCTCCTGTAAAACCACTACCGATGACGGCTACTTTTTTTCTACGAAATGTCATGCTGAATCCTCCTCGTCATGTTACAAGACTAGTTTCACACCACTTGCTTTTTGCTCCAGCATTTTGGAGAGAATGGTCCCAATGTGGGCACCCGCCTCAACCGGAGAAGTACCTTGACGATGAATATTCGAGATCACTGTACGCTCTGATTCTACCATACCTTTGCGTGGACGGTAGCACATGTACGCACTCATGGAATGTGCTGTAACCAATCCTGGACGTTCTCCGATCAGGAGCACCAATACTTCTGGCTCCAAGATCTCGCCGACGTGATCCATGCTGGCTACGCGTCCGCCCTTGATAAAAAACGGAGTGCCGCAGGTCAGTCCGTAGCTTTTCAGAGAGTCCATCAGAGATGGAAGTACGTCTTTCAGGTTTGCATCCACCGCAGCAGCACTCAAGCCGTCTGAAACGACGATTTGTACCTGTGGCTTCTTTTGGCCGCGCTCTTGCAGCAAGCGCACGCCTTCCTCAGTGAGGATACGTCCCATATCCGGACGCTTTAGATAGTTTTCGGTGTTGTCATACTGTGTTTCCACTGTGAACAAGGAGTACTGATCGAGTACCGCTTGACTGACTTCACCGTATACAGCATCTACAGCCGCAGCATGGTCGCGACGCAATTCGAGCATCGTTTTGGTCAAAGGTCTCACACCTGTACGCCAAACTCCGATGCGCGCTGGCGTGCTGGACAGCAGTTCATCCAAGCCTTCCTTGTACTTCGGATTCGGTACATGTGTGGTTCTCTCTGGTTCTGCTGATGGAGCAGGCTGCTCGTTCACTACAGGAGCTTGCGCCGTCGTCGCATTCGCTACCGGCTCTGCCTTTGACTCCGATCTCAGTTGAATCAAGCCCGTCTCTGCTTTTGGTGACGGAGCTTGTTCTGTAGCCTCACCCAGCTTCTTTTGCAGTTCTGCTACTACTTTATCTACCAAGAAATCTAATTGTTGTTCCATCCGTCTTTCACCTCCTGATCTTACATGAAGATTGTCGGATCGCCTGCTTTTGCAGTCAGCCTACCGTTTTCCATGATGCCCATTTTCTCCAGCCATTTTTCAAAATCAGGAGCAGGGCGCAGTCCCATTACTTCACGGAATGCCGCAATATCATGGAAGCTCGTCGATTGATAGTTGAGCATGACGTCGTCAGCCATCGCTACGCCGATGACAAAGTTAACGCCTGCCGACGAGAGCAAAATACCGAGATTGTCCATGTCGTTTTGATCGACCTTCATGTGGTTCGTGTAGCATACGTCACAGCCCATCGGCAAACCGTGCATTTTGCCCATGTAATGGTCTTCCAGTCCAGCACGGATCACTTGACGGCTGTCGTACAAATACTCAGGTCCAATGAAGCCAACTACTGTGTTCACGATAAACGGATTGTACTTGCGAGCAAGTCCGTAGCAGCGTGCTTCCATTGTTACCTGGTCCATGCCGTGATGCGCCTCGGCAGACAGCTCAGAGCCTTGGCCTGTCTCGAAATACCAGAAGTTCGGCCCGTAGGAAGTGCCTTGTTTGCGCATCAGCTCATCTGCTTCATCCAACAGTGCTACATCAATACCAAATGCATTGTTTCCTTTTTCACTACCCGCCAAACTTTGGAAAATCAAGTCTGCTGGTGCCCCATTACGGATGGCACGCATTTGCGTGGAAACGTGAGCCAATACGCAGTTTTGCGTCGGGATATCAAACTTGGTCATCACGTCTTTGGTCATGTTCAAAATATCCTTCACGCTGTCGGCTGTATCGATAACCGGGTTGATCCCGATTACCGCATCGCCGATTCCGTAGCTCAATCCTTCGTACAGGGATGCCTTGATTCCTTGTACGTTATCGGATGGATGGTTCGGCTGTACACGAGAAGCCAATACGCCCTTATGACCGATTGCCGTGTTGGCATGCGTCACAACTTTGATCTTGGACGCAGCCGTGATCAAGTCCAGGTTGCTCATGAGCTTGGCAGTCGCTGCGATCATCTCACTAGACAAGCCGCGGCTGATTCGCTTGAGTTCATTATCGCCAGCTTGATGGCTCAAGATGTACTCGCGCAGCTCAGCTACACTCCAGTTTTTGATTTCGCTGTAAATCTTTTCGTTGATGCCTTCTTCGATCACACGCGATACTTCGTCTTCTTCTGCCGGAACCATCGGATTGTTGCGGATATCCGCCAATGTCAGATCAGCCAAAACCTGCTTGGCAGCTACACGTTCCCGGGAATCAGCAGCGGCGATACCAGCTAGCTGGTCGCCTGATTTATCTTCATTTGCCTTCGCGAAAATCTCTTTCAAATCGCGAAATTGATAGGTCTGTCCAAGCACAGTCGTTTTCGTGTTCATCACGTCCACCCCTTCTTACGTTACGGCCTTTCATCAAACGCCAGTGTTTTGACGACGACGGGAATGATTGTTCCCGAGATCGGCTCACCGAGATCGATGTAATCGCCGTATTCCACACGCACCTGATCGATGCAAATGATTTCCGGTGCCCCTTTGCAACGCAGCGCCAAGGCCTGCCCGAGCGCTTTCGCCATATCTGTTTCACAGATTACGACCATGGTTTGGCTCTCGGGGAAAGTTGCCCGGTATTGCTCCGACAGCTCCTGGGACAGCGTCTGCAGCAGAGCGTACGAGCAGTACCCGATGCCGGAGATCGCGAGTGCGAAAGGAATCCCTGTCGTTTTTTCAAACAGACGCTCACCCAGTTGGTAGATCGAAGCCACTTCCTGTCGCAGTCGTGTGGCATCTGCCAATTGTTCCTCGGTAAGCTCCAGCTTGAGAATCGGAATATTTTTGATCGGCAACAGCTCCGGCTTGATATGCACGGTTGAACCACTAATCTCCGTGCTCTGCATCCCCGCGCCAATTACCGTTGCCCGTACCGTTTGATCCGGGTCTAGCCACTGTACCGGATACGTTCCTTTTTCGCGCTCCTGCTGGAGTACATATCCGAGCAGTGGGCCAAAATCGCCATATCGGCTCGCATCCGAAATATTTTGGACGGGAGGTCCGCTCATGAGCAGACCCACACCACCTGAGACAGTCAATTCAGCAACAGGGATGGAATCGCGCAAATGCGGTCCCACTACGAGCAAGCCCGATACTTGACGCTCTTTGCCCGTCAAATAATCGAGCATGCTGCGTCCTAGCTGTTCGGCAACCTCTGTGAGCTGCGCAAATCCGATTTCCTGTCCGACTTGAATATGCAGTCCTTTTGCCGACAGCCATTGTTGAATGTTCGGCGACACGTATTGAACGACACCTTGCGGACTGAGACGGATCAGCCTTCCTCCGACGTGGAACGTAACCGTCGCAATCGCTCGGCCACGTTGGAAGTAGGCTGCATTCGCTGTTCCTCCGCCAATATCGACATTGACGATCACACCTTGCATGGCTTGCGAGCGTTTTTCTGCACCAGCGCCCTTGCCCGCCAGCACGCCCTCGAGGTCAGCACCTGCTGTCGCTACCACGAAATCCCCGGAGCGTTCAGCCAGCAGATGAACGATATGCTGTGCGTTCTTTTTGCTGGCTGTTTCTCCGGTAATGATGACCGCCCCGGACTTGATTTGAGACAAGCTGATTTGTGCCTTGTCGTACTCGGCTGCAAGAATCGATCCGATTCCGTCAGCGTCGATTTCATCAAATCCGATGAGCGGTGTGGAATGTACTTCACTCGCATACAGCAATTGTCGCTCCACGATCTGATAACGCGGCAGCGAAAACGTGCTGGACATGCGACCCAATCGCAATCGGCTTACGATCATTTTGGTCGTGCTTGTTCCCACATCGATCCCGACGCTTTGGATCCATTGTTCGTCCATATGAACCTCCTTGAACCATTGGCGTGTCAGACGGGCCTTACGAAAAAACGCTTGAACAGCCGGATCCTTGCTTCCGGTCTGATTCAAGCGCCTTTGCTCTCTTCGTATCTACTTGTCACTGCTTTTTATGATAACGTCAGTACTAACCTTGTATAAAAATGGCCTGCTCGCCCGACAAAATTTCCTCTGCCAGCTTCACAAGCGGCATGCGCCGTTGCATGCTTACTTGCTGCATCCATTTGTATGCCGCATCCTCTTCCAAGGATAGGGCACTCATCAGCTTTCCTTTTGCCTTTTCCACTGCCTTGCGATCCTCGATCTTTTGCTTCAGATCATTTATATCCTTCTTCAGTGAAACGACTTTTTCCTTTTGACTGAGTGCGATTTCTACTGCGGGAATCAAGTCATCCTCCGACACCGGCTTTACCAAGTAAGCCGTCACACCCGCTTTTCTGGCATCCTGGACGAGTTCCTTTTGGCTATAAGCCGTCAAGAGAAGAATGGAACTGTCTGAAAAGGAACGAATGATACTGCTTGCCTTGATTCCATTCAAGACAGGCATTTTCACATCCATGATAATCAGATCGGGCTTGTGACGATGGGCCAGTGAGACTGCCTCTTCTCCGTTTTTCGCCTCGGCAACCACTAAATACCCTTCATTTTCGAGCATCTCACGCAAATCCATGCGAATTATCGGCTCGTCATCAACCACCATAATCTTCGGCTGTGTCATCTTCATCCTCCTTTTGGATCGGATAGAGTATGGTAACCTCTGTTCCGTTCCCAGTGTTGCGGAAATGCATGGTGCCTTCGAGGTCTTCCCTGACCAGCGTATCGACAATTTTCAGGCCGAGATGGCCCTTTTTGTGGATTTGCTCCATGTCCTCGATGCCTACTCCGTCATCTGTCACAGACAAACTAACGAAGTCTTCCTTGGCAACCAGTGCAATAGAGATTTTCCCTTCTTGCTGCTCATGGAAACCATGAATCATGCAATTTTGAATCAGCTCGGTGACGATTAAGGCAAATGATGTTGCTTTGTTGGACGGTAGATACACTGACTCGCCCGTCACCACAACGTGTATAGCTTGCTCAGAACGTCTCATCGAAGAGACGATTATTTTCGATATTTTGGTTAAAATCTCTTTGAAGTCAATCTGCTCCAGACCATCCTGTGCCAAGTATTCGTGAATAATGGCGATGCTGTTGATGCGATTGATGCTTTCCCGGTATACCTTTTCAATCTCGTTGGACTGCGAACGCCGCATTTGCAGGCGCAGCAGACTAGAGATGGTTTGCAAATTGTTTTTGACCCGGTGGTGAATCTCTTTGATCACCGCGGATTTGATCATTAATTGCTTTTCTTTTTCCCGAATGTCCGATATGTCTCGCAGGAGAATGAATCCCCCAATGATGTCTTGTTTGCGGACGGACGAAACCGCTTTCATCATGATAAAATGTTTGCCTTTTGACAGCTCCTCCTGAATATAACCCCCGTTGCGTACAAAATTCTCCGGGGTAACTCTCCAGGAAAAAATACGTTCGATGCTCTCGCCTTTTTCCGGCCGTTCAAAACCAATCAAGGAGAGCAGCTTGTGGGCACGGCCATTGGCGTACGTGATAACCCCACTCTGATCAAACAAAATCATGCCCTCGTGCAAAAGCGACGAAATGGGCAAATCAGGCACAGCGAACTGGATGAGCGTCTCGCTTAATTGCTCCGTTGTTTCCTTGAGCATTTCAACGTTCTTTTCCTGTTCCACCTGTTTGGATATATCTTGTTCAGTTATCAAGGTCCCGATTGTTTTTCCAGCTGCATTCGTGATGGGTACGACGCTTTGTCGCATCACGACTTGCTCCTGTGAAACCCCACGTGAACCGATGACGGGCTTGCCTGTAGTCAGACAATACATAACGGCCGGCTCATTAATCGCCGTCGCCAAATGCCCTACGACCGATCCACTGTACATAGAGCGTGCCGTACTCGGTGCAGCTTGTGCGACTACCATCGCAGCGCTCCGATCTACCGTCGGACAATCGATAAACATGTCCGCTTGAGACAGATCAGCAAAAATCTGAAGCTTGGAAGCCAGATCCTCCACAATCCGAATGTCGTCATCACTCAACGTCGTGGACGCTTTGCACACTTCTCGTATTGATTGCATGTGAACCTCTTTTCACCTGCTAGGAGTTGATATGACCTCATTTTCTCACAGACACGCTACGGCGGAAAGGGGTGTAATACTGGTTAATCACTCTTACTCGTTTACAATTTCTTGCAAATACGCTCGCAATTCTGATACTCCCTCACTGGTGAGCGAGGAGGTCCGGAAAATTCTCGCATTGCCGAGCGATTGACGCAGGAATTGTTCTGCTCTCTCCACATTTGCATCAGGATGATCCATTTTGGTAATGACCCCGATGCACGATTGCGGAAACCCTTGCGAAAAGCCAGGAGGGAAATAATTGCGTTCCCGCGTAGCATCCTGCACCATCACAATGACCTTCGCCTCAAGAGAGGTAGCCATAAGCGTGCGGTAAAACATCGGGTTTTCGCTGTACTCACCCGGAGTGTCGATCGCCCAGTCCCGATATTCGAGCGCTTGAGTCTTCCGGGCAGGCTGTTCGTCATTGAACAGCGCCCGCACCAGAGAAGACTTTCCTGCTTCAATTGCACCGATAATCATTACACGGCCGGTCATGATTTCGTCACCAAGGCCGGTGTAAACCGCAGTTTTTCGCTCAGCACCTGATTGACCGCTTCGACTGCCATTTCAACAGCGGATACATCTCCTACGACAATCAGTGAACCTGTAAAACGATCGAGAAACCCAAGCTCGACGCCAGCAGCCTTTGTCGCAATATCCGCGGCAATAATGGCTGTTTCGGTAGGCGTCAAAGTCAAGATGCCGATCGCACCAGCCTCATTGATACCTAGCTTGGTATAGAGCATTGGGTCAGGGTTTGCGATTACATGAGCCAACGTGACCTGTTTCCCTGGTACGAATTCCTGGATGACTCGTGAACGTTCCTGTTCCATTCCTATTCCTCTCTTCCTGCGGCACCCGGCACCTCAAACGAATCCACAATGCCTACGATGATCGCATCGATCGGCACACTGGTGCCGGAGAAAAGGATTCGGGCAGGCGTCCCACGAGAGACGATAACCTGCTCCCCGATTCCCGCACCGATCCTGTCCGCTGCGATAACGGTTTGTCCGCCTTCTTCGCCACGCCAATCAATCGGCTGAACCACCATGAGCTTGAGATTTTCCATACCTGCTTCTTTTTGCGTGGCCCAGACGCTGCCGATCACTTTTCCCAAAAACATGCGATCACCCTTTTCCTAAATAGCTGACCGTAATGCCGCGTTCTCTCATGCTGTCATAAGCAAGCGGAGAAACAATTGCACCTTTTTTCACGATCAAAGTCGTATCGCGAAGTTCAGGCTGAGATCTGATCCAATCCGCTGTCAACAGCTTCCCGGAAAAGACGGCTTCTTGCTCATCCAATGGAGTCAATGTCGGTTGTTCTGTCTTGGTAGTAGTCTCCACTTTTTGCAGCTGAGACTTCAGCTTAGAAACTACGCGATCAGCCAGACGGCGTTGCTCTGCAAACTCTACACCCAGCTCTTTCATGCCCTCAACGTGACGGTTGAACAGCTTTTCATAAGCAGGTGTCAGTGTCAATGTTTGCAGGGTACGACGGTCTGCGCGCTTGATCCCTGGCACATCGGAACCAGCGATGACGAATTTACCCGTCACCAATGCGGAAAAGACGATTTCCGCTTTAATTGTTCCTTTTAGACCGGAAGCAATTCTCGCTGCATTATCCAAATCGATTTCAGGAATCACGATACCGACATAATCTTTCGGCACTTCCAACGGAGCAGGAGCGTACTCATCTGCTGTAAGAATTTTGCCTGCTCCCCCACATTCGATCTTGTGCATTCCCAACCAAGAAGAGGTTTCTCCGTCCAGGAAGAGAATGTCATGGCAGATCCCGTGGTTTTTCAGTTGGATAAAATGATCCTGAAACGCCTCATGAGCCTGGCTGTCGCAAAAAACGTACAGGACACGAGGCGCTGTGCTTTGCTTTTCCGTATTCATCGACTGCAAAATTTCTTTTGTAATCGACGCCACCATTTCTCTGATGTCCATCAAGCTCAACCTCCGTTAGCCGGAGTAAAATTGCCCGTTCTTGCCGATCACTTTTACCCGGTCGCCCGTTTTCAAATTAGCGGCATTTCCTTCATCCGTATCAACGTGGAAATCAAGTGCAAACTGCGGATGTACACGAACGACTACATCTGGATAGATGATAGGACGATCGCTTTGCGTCGCCAGAATCAGCGAATCGCCATCCTTCACTTGATATTGCTCGGCATCTGCCGGAGACATATGAACGTGGCTCTTCGCTACGATTACGCCTTTGTCCATCACGACTGTCCCTTTTGCCGTAACGAGTACCATACCTGGTGTTCCTTCAATATCTCCAGACATACGCACAGGTGCCTGAACACCTACTGCAAAACCGTCTGTTCTGGAAATTTCCACTTGTGTCGCGCCACGAGCTGGTCCCAAAACGCGAACCCCGTGGATGCTGCCTTTTGGTCCCACGATGGTGACTGTTTCTTGGCAGGCAAACTGGCCCGGTTGCGACAAATCACGCATTGGCGTCAATTGATGTCCGGCTCCGAAAAGCTTCTCGACATCTGCTTGCGACAAATGAATGTGACGGTTAGATACGCCCAAAGGAATTTCTCGCACTGCCTCGGCAGCTTGATTGGTGGAAGGCTGCTGGTTCTGATCAACTTGTTTCACTTGAATCCCTCTTCCTTTCAAGAAATCTGCCGCTGCTGGTGTTATTTTATCCCCTTTCTCAACGAGAAAGGGGTTTGGAATACCTGACTTATGCATCGCTCTCAAGGATGCTTCTGTAATCACTGCCATAGGGATTTATTATCCTTCGAGTTTAGGCAGGATCAGTTCAATGTCTCCATGAGGGCGTGGAATTACGTGAATAGATACGAGCTCTCCTACTTTTTCAGCAGCAGCGGCACCTGCGTCTGTGGAAGCTTTTACTGCACCTACGTCACCACGTACCATAACAGTCACGAGACCGCCACCTACGTGTACTTTACCGATCAGTTTTACGTTCGCTGCTTTTACCATTGCGTCAGCAGCTTCAACTGCTCCTACCAAACCTTTTGTTTCTACCATTCCCAATGCGGACATTTCTCCAGCCATTTTCATTTCCTCCTTAATTATATCTCCAAAATTTTAGTGTTTTACGACTCTAAGTCGTCATTTCTGTTAACACGGATTTGATGATGTTTTTGATCTCATCGCGGCTCAAGCCAACGTTCATAGAAGAGACAGCCTGTAGGACAGCTTCTTCCGCTTGTGTCGCAGGAGCTGCTGGTGCTGGCGTTGATTGCGGCATTTCTTTGATGCCAAACGCAACACGCTTGATGTTGAACATATGCTTCGCACCGATGTTATCGGAAGTGACGTTGCCCCCTAAAGAACCGCATCCAAGTGTGAACGCTGGTTGTACGCCAGTCGTTGCACCAATTCCTCCGAAGGTCGTACCCGTATTTACCGGAATTCTAGATGCTGGCATTGCTTGACCATACGCTGCGATGACATTGTCATCCTGGGCGTGAATACCCGCTGTATGTCCAAGACCACCATGCTCCAGCAATTCGCGGCAACGGGCAAATGCTTCGCTGTCGCCTTGAACCGTGTAGAGAGCAAGGACCGGAGCCAGTTTTTCAACGGACATCGGATATGCTTTACCTACATTGTTCTCCTCCGCAACCAGGACACGCGTATCAGCTGGGATGGTAATACCCGCCATTTGAGCGATCACATGCGGAGAGCGGCCTACGATCTTCGCGTTCAGCGAGCCGTTTATCGTGACGATGGCAGCTACCTTTTCCTTCTCTTGCTCGTTCAGGAAGTAGGCGCCTTCACGCTTCAGGGCAGCAATCAATTGGTGCTTCATGGATTCTTCCACTACCAATGCTTGCTCAGAAGCGCAGATCGTACCATAGTCAAACGTCTTGCTCTGCACGATGCGCTTGGCAGCAGCAGCAAAGTCTGCACTGTGGTGGACGTAGACTGGAACGTTACCAGGTCCCACACCGTATGCAGGCTTACCGGAGCTGTACGCTGCGCGTACCATCGGCGTTCCGCCAGTCGCGAGAATCAAATTGGTCAGCTTGTGCTTCATCAATTCGTTTGTCGCTGGAAGCGTAGGCTTGGTAACGCAATGGATCAAGCCTTCTGGTGCTCCAGCCGCTACTGCCACCTGCGCCATCAGTCGCGCTGCTTCCAGCGTACACTTGGCTGCCGACGGATGCGGGCTGAAGACAATCGCATTTCTCGCCTTGAGGGAGACCATCGATTTATAGATAACCGTGGACGTCGGATTGGTGGAAGGTACGATACCAGCTACAATTCCGAATGGCTGCGCCACTTCCCACACTTTGTTCTCTTCGTCCTTACGGATGATGCCAACTGTTTTTACATCTTTTACAGATGCGTACACATCTTGCGCAGCAAACAGATTTTTCATCCGTTTGTCTGGAACGTTACCAAAGCCCGTTTCTTCTACAGCCATAGCTGCGAGTCGATCCGCATGCTCCACGCCCGCTTTGGACATGGCTTCGATGATCCGGTCAACTTGCTCTTGGCTGTAAGTAGCGAACTTGGCCTGTGCTTCCTTCGCTTGTGCGAGGTAGGTACGCACTTCTTGTATGGAATACAGATCAGCGTCGAGTGTCATTAGGCTTTGTCACCTCCGCCTTGTTTCTCTTCCAACAGACGAATGAGATCTTCTTTCTTCGCCATGTTGATTTCGTTCGTTGTCAGCGGGAAGTCCGCATACGAACGCGCCATTTTGCGCAGGTCATTGATGGATTGATCTTGCAATCCGGACACTGGCGCTTTAGCCGGCTCTGCCTTAACCTCTTCTTTCACTTCCGGTTTTAGCAGGTTTTTAATCATTCTTGGAACATTTTCGTCAGGACGTGGAATCACGTGTGAGTGCAGCAATCTTCCGACACGTCGAGCTGCGTCGGCGCCAGCATCTACTGCTGCCATAACCGAAGATACATCCCCGATCACGTATAAAGTGACGATTCCTGCGTCCGCTCCTTCATAAGAAACAACTTTGACGTCTGCCGCCTTGGCAGCAGCGTCTGCGGCAGCGATGAGAGCAGGCAAGCCCAGCGTCTCGATCATGCCGAGTGAATATGTTGTAGCGCGCATTTACATTACCTCCCCTTCAAGAGGAAAAATCCCTATTATCGTTTGACAGGCTGTTTGGCGACACTTCTTACGGCCTCGGCAAAAGCATCGGCGGCTGCCGTGCAGGCCGATTGGCTGCCAGTGAGTAGTGCTCCCCCAAAGTTCGTTTCTGTCGGTGGACCAAAAAATTGAACCATTTGTACATCTGCAGCCTTGAGGGCGGCATCAATACCATACATGGCCTCCAGCGGCGGAGCGATCAAGTAAGCAAGCGGCTCACCTTCGCGAATTCCGGCGGTTTGAGACAAGTAGCTGCCCGTCCGCGACACAACATGGGCGTAATACGCATGCGTCCCTTCATCATTCAAAGAGTAAAAGCATGCTCCGCTTTCCATAAATGCAACGGCTGCATCCAGTCCGCTCTGCACCTCCGATGGCGTCGCGCCTCCGATCATCCCGATGAACTCCCCGGACAACGGTCCAGACGCATGGCCTGAGCCTGCATAAAACGACTTGGCATACACAACTTCCACCGCTGCACTTTTGGTCGCTTCATCAATGGCCGTATACCCCACATCGTCAATCGTTGAGGTCAAAAGACCCAGACTGCGAATATGGGAAGGCAGGTTCAGCTTCTCCGCAAATTGAGGATCGACATTGGGAATCAGTCGGATCGCAAGCGGCGTCGCTCGAATTGGTTTTTCCATGCGTGTCACTCCTTTCAAGACAACATCCCTGATCAAAAGTAAAAAAAGGTGCCTAAACACGAAAAAATAAGCCGTGTTCAAGGGCACCTTTGCCTTTTGATTATTCACTTGTGGATAGAAGATTACACGCTATTTACGTGGTCTTTTACCTGTCTCTAATGTAGAACAAGGCAGGGGAAAATGCAAGCGTTTTCGGCATTCCGTCATTTTTCCATATTCCGGTCATATTACGGACACACTCCCCCGTTACATTTGTGTTGTAGCCGAGACGGGCAAGCCCACAAACAAGGCTCACCACAATCTAAAAACCCCTCAAGGAGGAATTTTACAATGAAAAAGAAAATGGCAATGACAGTTATGGCTTTGGCAGTATCCGCAATGGCAGGTTCCGCGTTTGCGGCAAATGAACCAGCGCAAACGACCGGTTCTTATGCTCCACTGAAAATGGTGACCAAAGATGGTACAGATGCTCTTAACAAACCGATTCTTAACCTGGAGCAAATGGCAAAGGAAAAGGGCATCACTGTGGAAGAGTTGATCAAGCAGCTTGAAAAAGAAGGCAAACTGACGAAAGGAGCAGCTACTATCACGAAAGACGGCGATCTGACAACTAGCTTCTCCTTCATGAAATTCGATGCTAACAGCGATAACAGTAAGCCGATCGACCTGAACGAAATGGCGAAAGAAAAAGGCATCTCTGTAGAAGAGTTGATCGAGCAGCTGAAAAAAGAAGGCAAGGTGACGACAGGAGTTGCTACCAGCTCCCCAGACGGCACCACTCCGGGCCTCACAGTCATTTCTCTCGATCCTGAAAACAAGGACGGCGGAGCATTCATCGCTCTGGACCCTGCTATGAATCTGGAAGAAATGGCGAAAGAAAAAGGCATCTCCGTAGAAGAGTTGATCGAGCAGCTTAAAGAAGATGGCAAGCTGGCAATGTATGCTTCCACGGCAGTTATCAATCTGGAAGAAGTAGCGAAAGAAAAAGGCATCTCTGTGGAAGAGTTGATCAAGCAACTTGAAAAAGAAGGCACGATCGCCACTGGTGAAGCAGCTTCCTTTACTCACCCTGCAATCAGTTTGGAGCAAATGGCAAAAGAAAAGGGCATCTCCGTGGAAGAGTTGATCAAGCAGCTTGAAAAAGAAGGCAAAATCACACGGGGCGAAACAGTAGCACCTGACTCCCTATAATAAACCGTACCTCAATTGTGATACAGGCACACTGTCACATAACGAAAACATATACCTCTGACGCGATGTTGTCAGAGGTATTTCTACATGCATTTCAATTTATAGCGTATGTCCACCGTCTCCAGCCATTATTGTATGCAAGTGTTTTCGGCATTCCGTCACTTTTCCATAATCCGGTCATATTACGGACACACGCCCAGATTATCTTTAGGTTGTAGCCAAGACGGGCAAGCCCACAAACATGGCTCACCACAATCTAAAAACCCCCCAAGGAGGAATTTTACAATGAAAAAGAAAATGGCAATGACAGTTATGGCTTTGGCAGTATCCGCAATGGCAGGTTCCGCGTTTGCGGCAAATGAACCAGCGCAAACGACCGGTTCTTATGCTCCACTGAAAATGGTGACCAAAGATGGTACAGATGCTCTTAACAAACCGATTCTTAACCTGGAGCAAATGGCAAAGGAAAAGGGCATCACTGTGGAAGAGTTGATCAAGCAGCTTGAAAAAGAAGGAAAACTGACGAAAGGAGCAGCTACTATCACGAAAGACGGCGATCTGACAACTAGCTTTTCCTTCATGAAATTCGATGCCAACAGCGATAACATTAAGACGATGAACCTGGAAGAAATGGCGAAAGAAAAAGGCATCTCTGTAGAAGAGCTGATCGAGCAGCTTGAAAAAGAAGGCAAACTGACGAAAGCAACAGCTACCAGCAACCCAGACGGCACCATTCAGGGCTTCGCAGTCATTTCTCTCGATCCTGAAAACGAGGACGGCGGAGCATTCATCGCTCTGGATCCTGCTATGAATCTGGAAGAAATGGCGAAAGAAAAAGGCATCTCCGTAGAAGAGCTGATCGAGCAGCTTAAAGAACAAGGCAAGCTGGCAACCACGGCATTTATCAATCTGGAAGAAGTAGCGAAAGAAAAAGGCATCTCTGTGGAAGAGTTGATCAAGCAGCTTGAAAAAGAAGGCACGATCGCCACTGGTGAAGCAGCTTCCTTTACTAAACCAGCAATCAGCTTAGAGCAAATGGCAAAAGAAAAGGGCATCTCCGTGGAAGAGTTGATCAAGCAGCTTGAAAAAGAAGGCAAAATCACACGCGGCGAAACAGTAGCACCTGCTTCCCAAAAATAAACCATACGTCAATTGTGATACAGGCACACTGTCAAATAACGAAAGCAAATACCTCTGACGCGATGCTGTCAGAGGTATTCCTACATGTATTGGCGAAGCGAGGAAGGCGGCCGCCATGTAATGGACACACAATTCCTTTTTGATAGATAACCGATGCTTTTACAAATGATGTCAGTCCATTTTCCATGCATCATTGCTATGATAGATAACGACAGATTACGTTCGGATTCATTTTAGAAACGAGGTGATGCCTGGTGAAACGAATTCTACTCATTGAGGATGAGATACCGATTGCGCGTCTTATCAGCGTCTATCTGGAACGAGCAGGCTACGAAGTAAAGTGGAACGTCGGTGATCACGAGGCGATTCCGACTTTCCTGTCCTGGAAACCTGAACTTGTCCTGCTTGACTTGATGCTGCCTGATCACGACGGTCTGGACATACTCGACCAGATTCGCCAATACGGCAGTTGTCCCGTCATCATTATCACTGCGCGCGGTACCGTGCCAGACAAGCTCCAAGGGCTGGCACAAGGTGCAGATGATTACATCGCCAAGCCATTTGATCCAGAAGAAGTGCTCGCCCGTGTACAAGCTGTGCTCCGCCGTTCCTCTTATATCGCCGAAGCAGATACGATCAGACTCGGGACACTTTCCATAGATGTTACTGCCCAAAATGCCTTGATCGGGAAAACACCCCTTGCCTTGATGCCACGGGATTGGCAGCTGCTCGTTTTCCTGGCGCGACATCCCAACCAATGCTTCAGCCGCGATCAGTTGCTGGATCAGGTCTGGGGAATGGATTTTGAAGGGGGCGATCGCTCTGTGGATACCGCAGTGAAGCGCTTGCGCAAAAGCTTGCTACCTTGGCCGACTTCCGAAGGGGAAATCAGCACAATCAGAGGAATGGGGTATAGCCTGCGTGTTTACTAAACGATCTACTTCTACTAGAACTGCTGTGCCGCTCTTGCGTTACTGGACGTGGCGCTATGCCTTGATATTATCGGTCATTCTTTTTGGTATCGGCTTTTTTGGCATCTATTGGATTAATAAAGCAGCTACAGAACAACAGTTTCAAGTATTGGAAGCAAGAACAGAGTTGCTCGCTGATTCGTATACCAAGGTGTTGCTTGCCAAGGACACCTCGACTTCTTCTGTAAAGATAGAGGATTTCGCACAAACAACTGTTGGTATCTCCAATCAGGCTGTCACTGGTGTGGCTGGCCCTGCGTCTCCGGCTATTCCTGACACCTCAGCACCCGCAGCCAATACCGCCATGATCGCATTTCGAGTCATGCCGACTGTCCCAATCGATCACGTGGTACAGATTTACGATGATGCGGGCAAGACGTTCAAGAAGGATATGCTGAATCAGACGACGACCGTTACCGTTGCGCAGTTGCCTACTCCTGCCCAGCCTGTGGACAAAACAAAGGAAATACGGGAGGTCGTTGCCACAAAGGGAGCTACCTGGCTTCGTGTAGGTGTCCCTTACTATGAACACAATGCAGTCGCAGGCACTTATTACGTCAGTACCCCCCTTAACAATGATTTGGTCCACACCTATATCACGATCATGGTTTCCATCGGAATCATCACTTTGTGCGGTTGGGCCATCGTCTATGTACTTTCTCGCTCGTTAACACAGCCCTTGCGGCAGTTGGCAATAGCGGCAGAGCAAATATCCAGCGGGAATTACACGCCGTCCTTGCCCAATTCTTCCAAAATCAAAGAAGCGGAAATCAGTCAGCTGATTCATTCCTTTGACGATATGGCGAAACGGCTTGGACAACTAGAGCGGATGCGCACCGACCTTTTGGCTGGTGTTTCCCATGAGCTACGTACCCCTGTCACCTCGATCCGCGGGATGATTCAAGCGGTCAAAGACGGCGTCGTGAAAGGTGCAGATGCGGATGAATTCATGCAAATCAGCATGGACGAAGCCAAGCGACTCCAGACAATGGTCAATGACCTCCTCGACTTTTCTTCAATGGAAGCAGGTGAGGTATTCGTCGAAAAGCAATCCATTCAAATCGACAGCACGTTAAATCAGATAGTCGCACAGGTGCAAACCTTGCCTTCATTTGCAGACGTATCTGTGACAGTTAACCCGACTGGACCAGAAATCGTATGGATCGGCGATGAATCACATGTTAAACAAATTTTGCTCAATTTATTAGGGAACAGCGCTGCTGCAAATGCAACGCAGATCGAGATCGGTGTCCATAATCAAAGCGACTTCCTCTCCATCGACGTGACCGACAATGGAAAAGGGATTCCTGAGTCAGAGGTTCCATTCATTTTCGAACGGTACTATCGCGGCGATAGCAAACGCAAAAAGAAACAGGGATTGGGGCTTGGCCTGACGATCTCCCGACTATTAGCAAAAGCACACAACGGAAATGTCGAATTGATTCGGACTTCTCCAGAAGGAACAACCTTTCGTCTTTCACTCGCCCATCCAGACCTCGTCCGCTTGAAATAAAAAAGAGGAAGCAGCACGTACCGATCGTGCCGCTTCCTCTTTTATGTATGGGCCCCCTCCGGCACATGTGTGCGGATAAGATCCATGAAAATGTCCAATGCTTTGGTATGAAACTCGTCGGATTTCGTGACGAGCGAAAAATCACGGGTAACCGGTGTCCCCGCCACCTTCAATGTACAGAGCGTGCCGAGCTTGCGTTCTTTGCGGATGGCCCAATAAGACAGTAAGCTGATTCCCAAGCCAGCCTCCACTGATTCCTTGATCACCTGTGTACTGCCGAACTCCATTCGCTTTTGCGGTGTGAATTGCAGCTGGCGAAACATTTTCTCGGCCGCTTCCCTCGTGCCTGACCCTTCTTCCCGCACAATCCACGTTTCCTGCATGAGTTCATCAACGCTAACCTCAGTCTGCCCAGCCAATCGATGCTGTGGAGAAGCAATCAAATACATACGATCATCAGCAAACGGCTCCACGCACATTTTTTCGTCCACATACTCCCCCTCAACAATCCCGACGTCGAGTTGTCGCTTCGCCACCAGCTCAGCAATGACTGTGGAATTGTGAATCGTAATCGTGGGGGTAATCATTGGGTAATACTGACGAAGACGCGCAATGACATGAGGCAGCACATACTCTCCATATGTGTAGCTGGCGCCAATAGTCAAATGCCCGCTTGGCGTATTCATCAAATCATCCACGAGGCTCTGCATCCGCGTGTACAAGCCCAAGATCTCCCGAGCGTGATGATAGACAATCTCCCCTGCTTTATTCAAGCGAACATATTTGTTGCTTCGCTCCAGGAGCTTTGTCCCTATCGTGCGCTCCAGCGCATGAATATACTGACTAACGGCAGGCTGCGTCATATGGAGCTCTTCTGCGGCTCGGGAAAAGTTCTGTCTGTCTGCAACGGTCACGAACACAAGCAAATGCTGATCCAACTGCCTTCACTCTCCTTTCCACCACTAACCATTCATTTCACTTATGATGATCATCGCAATGATTTATTTTTCTTATTATAACAGTTGCCGTATGCTGAGTTTGTAAATCTTTTCGAGGAGTGATGGCAATGGCAACTCCGATCAAAAGCAGCGTGCCATTGAATGAAAGCAATGCCGGCGTACAGCCCGCAAAAAACAACGAAAGCACCCCCGCATCCTTCTCACTGTGGATGGCTGGAATCGCTTTTACTTTTTTCATCGCCCTGACAGGCTACGGCTTAGCGAAAATACCTGGCTTTCAACAAGTCGGCCCCCTCGCCTGTTCGATCCTGATCGCGGTCGCATACCGGCATTTTCGTGGATATCCGGAAGTATTGCGATCAGGGATTCAATTTTCCGCCAAACGTTTACTGCGTCTGGCTATTATTTTGTACGGTCTTAAGCTCAATATCGACGTCGTCTTGAATGAAGGCCTCGGGCTTCTCGTCTATGACGCTGGTGTCATTATCTTTGCAATCGCGGTGACGATGCTGATAGCCAAGTGGTTGAAAGCAGACTCTTCCCTCTCCCTCATGCTCGGAGTCGGTACAGGCGTCTGTGGAGCAGCGGCAATTGCAGCCGTCTCGCCTATCATTGCCGCCAAGGATGAAGATACCGCCATCGGGGTAGGAATGATCGCACTCGTCGGAACCCTATTTGCTGTTGCCTACACGATCCTGCGTCCATTTCTTCCCCTGTCCGCGGTCGAATACGGCATGTGGTCAGGAATTAGTCTGCACGAGATTGCTCATGTCGCATTGGCTGCTGCACCAGCAGGTCAAGATGGGCTAGCCATTGCACTGCTGGCAAAATTGGGGCGTGTGCTCCTGTTGGTTCCGCTCTGTTTTATCCTGATGGTTTGGATGAAACGCTCCGGGAAATTACAAAGTGGCACCAAGATCGAATTCCCTTGGTTCCTGATCGGCTTCCTCGCCATGAGTGTTTTTGGAAGCTACGTTCTCGGCACATCCATTCCTGTCTCAGAAGCGTTCCATAATGGCGTCGCCAATGTCACAACCTTTGTGCTCACCATGGCTATGGTCGGGCTTGGCCTCAATGTCAATCTGCGTGCACTGCGGACAAAAGCGGCGCGCCCACTGATTGCCATGAGTATTACTTCGATTCTTTTATCGGTACTCTCCTTTGTATTGGTATAAATAGCTGTGGATAACCAAATATCCGAATTCGAATTCGCCGATTTCTTGATAATCGGCGAGTTTTTTTGTGGATAAGGACAAACTTTATCCCCATATGTTGATAAAGATGTGTACATCTTTGCCGAGGGGGATCTATATGTCGAGAAAATGGTTGAGGAGACGACCGAACATCTTATTCATCATTGTGGATCAGGAACGGTTTCCCCCTGTTTATGAAGAGCCTGCGATACGTGAATGGAGCGAGGATACACTCCACGCTCATGCTTTTTTGCGAGAGCATGGGTTGGAGTTCAAGCGTCATTACGTTGGCTCCACAGCCTGTTGCCCTAGCAGAGCTACCCTGTTCACCGGTCAGTATCCCTCTTTGCACGGTGTCACCCAGACCAGCGGTGCCGCTAAACGATCTCCCGACAGCGACATGTTCTGGCTTGATCGCAATACCGTCCCGACGATGGGAAATTATTTTCGTCAAGCGGGCTATCGGTGTTTCTATAAAGGCAAGTGGCATATATCCGATGCCGACATCTGGGTACCGGGCACCCACTTTCCTATCCCCAGCTATACCCCTATAACGGGAGTTCCTGATCCAGATAAAGAGCGCTTATACTTGCTTGCCGATCGGCTGGACGGCTATGGCTTCTCCAGTTGGATAGGGCCTGAACCGCATGGAATAGCGCCGCATAACTCCGGTTCGTCCGCAGCCATCGGAGTAAATGGTCGTGATGTGGTATACAGCAGCGAAGTCATCGAGCTGCTCCATGCACTGGACCTGGAAAAAAACTCCGTTGAAAGCTGCCATCCTTGGCTGATCGTGGCGTCTTTCGTCAATCCACATGACATCGCGATCTATGGGGATATCTCTGCGGGCACACCGTTTTTTCGCTTCCATGTGGATAAGTCCGTTCCCACAGTTTCCCCGCCCCCTACTCAGTACGAATCACTTGCGACAAAACCGCGCTGCCAAGCGAGTTATCGGGAGGTATATCCACAAGCGTTCCAGCCCATTTCGGACCAAGCCCATTATCGAAGACTGTACTATCAGCTCCAGCAAAACGCCGATCGGGAAGTGATGCGTGTTCTTGAAGCACTCGCCTCCTGCTCGTTTTATCCCGAGACACTCGTCGTGTTCACATCCGATCACGGCGAATTGTTGGGTGCTCACGGCAATCTGCATCAAAAATGGTACTGTGCCTATGAAGAGGCGATTCACGTTCCTCTCATTATCCACAACCCACTCCTTTTTCCACACGCAACCTCCACAGAGCTGTTAACCAGTCATGTGGATATTCTTCCGACACTACTCGGGATGGCTGGAGCAGACACAGATAGGCTTAGTGAGGAGCTGATTTATACACATAGCGAGGTACGCCCTCTTGTCGGTCGTGATCTTACTCCCCTCATCTTGTCTCACGATACGGAATCTATCTCCAGCGAGCCGATCTACTTCATGACGGACGACGATGTGACAAAAGGACAGCACCAAATGAGCGTGCAGCACCAGCCCTATGACTCTGTCATTCCTCCCAATCGGATTGAAACGATCCTCACCTACATGTATTCCGCCGGGCACAGCGCTTTATGGAAATACTCCCGCTATTTTGCCGAGGATGTATACAACCCCACAATGACTGATTACGAATTGTACAATCTCACGACTGATCCTTTGGAAACACGGAATTTGGTAATCCCCCTCTACAAAACCACACACTCGGAGCGCATCCGCCTGAAAATGGAGCTGCTTTTAGAAGAACAACGAGCCCAAAAGCGACTGACACCCTTTTCGCACCCTCTTGCACACCTTCTGTCTACGTGAACTTCCCGGAACAACAGAAAAACCCCTCAATTTTTGAGGGGCTTATCGTCTTTCCTTTTCTTTTCGCTATTCCTTTTCAGTCAATGCTTTTTCCAATGCTGCCATCGCTTCTTGTTCATCGACACCATCCGTGATCAGGGTAATTTCTTCCCCTTTTCCAATCGCTGCTGCCATAATGCCCATGATGCTCTTGCCATTTACATTTTTCTCATTTTTGATGATTTTAATTTCGCTGGAAAATGTCGTGGCCACCTTCACAAAATTCGCAGCAGGACGTGCATGCAGGCCGTGCGCCAAATGAACCACTATTTTTTTCTCTACCATTCTGATATGCCTCCTTTACTACACTCTCTCAAGCCATTCCTTCACGAACGCCTCTACTTGTGCAGAAGTGCTCATCTGTAAAATCGTATCAATCTGTTTCGCTGCGTCCTCCACGTTCAAACGACACAGCTGTTGGCGCGCAGGCAAAATGCTCCCTGCACTCATACTAAATTCATCCAGACCCATTCCCAACAGAATTGGAATCGCGATTGGATCGCCCGCCATCTCTCCGCACATACCTACCCATTTGTTCTGCGCGTGCCCTGCTTTAATGACGTTGTGCAGCAAGCGCAAAACGGCAGGGTGATAAGGCTGGTAGAGATAAGCGACCTTCTCGTTCATACGGTCGGCTGCCATTGTGTATTGAATTAAATCATTGGTTCCAATGCTGAAAAAGTCAACTTCGCGTGCAAATTGATCGGCCATCAGTGCCGCAGCAGGGATCTCAATCATGATACCCACTTCGTACTGATCGGATACTACAATTCCACGATCTACCAATGATTTTTTCTCTTCCTCCAAAATCGCTTTCGCCTGGCGGAACTCCTCCAGTGTCGCAATCATCGGAAACATGATTTTCAGATTGCCGTGTACACTTGCGCGCAATAGAGCACGCAGCTGCGTACGAAACAATTCTTGGTTGTCGAGACACAGCCGGATGGCGCGATGTCCAAGAAACGGGTTCATTTCTTCTGGCAAAGCCAAGTAAGAGAGATGCTTGTCCCCGCCAATGTCCAATGTGCGAATAACCACCGGGCGGTCGCCCATATGCTCCAGCACGTGCTTGTATGCAATGTATTGCTCATCTTCCGTCGGAAAATCATTTCGTCCCATGTACAGAAATTCAGTGCGGAACAGCCCGACACCTTCAGCACCATTGGCGTTTGCCCCAGCAACATCTTCAGGACTTCCGATATTGGCGGCAAGCTCGACATGATGATTGTCCAACGTGACCGTTTTATTGTTCACAAGCTTCGCCAGTTCGGCCTTTTGCGCTTCGTAATCAGCCCGCTTGCGTTTGTAGACAGCGATCTCCTCTTCACTCGGGTCAATAATCGCGATCCCTTCATGCCCATCGAGAATGATGAGCGTCGCGGGCTGAACTGCACGAGTGATCCCTTGTGTTCCGACAACAGCAGGAATCTCCAGAGAACGTGCCATAATCGCAGAATGCGAGGTTCGTCCACCAATATCCGTGACGAAGCCTTTGACATAGCGACGGTCTAATTGGGCGGTATCGGAGGGCGTCAAATCATCCGCTACAATGATTACTTCCTCTGTCAGCTCACCAAGTCCTGCAAACGGTACCCCAAGTAAGTAAGAAAGTACACGTTTGGTTACGTCACGAATATCTGCTGCTCTCTCCCGCATGTATTCGTTATCCATTTGCTCGAAAAGTCCGATGAATGCTTGCGCGACATCATTCAAGGCACTTTCAGCGTTTGTCTTTTCGTTTGAGATTTTATCTTTGACAGTATCGACCAGTTCCGGGTCTTCCAAGACGAGCAGGTGAGCTTTGAAAATGTCTGCATGATCCGTCCCCATCTCCCGCTCCACGCGCAGAACGATGTCCTCCAAATCATTTTTTGCTCGAGCCAATGCCTCTTGAAAACGTTGGATTTCACTCGCCGGATCTTCAATCGCTACGGTATTGATCTGTAAATCGGGCGTTGTCAGTAAAAACGCCTTGCCAATGGCTATACCTGCTGAAGCTTTTACACCTGTGATCTTTTGGGACATCGTAACACCAGCCTCTCTCAATGGCTACCTGACCATTCCTTCAATCTGCGTGCCTGTGCGCGCACGATCTCCTCAAGAGGATGACCTGCCGGAATGCCGGTACAATTGTGTAATGTATTTTCCCATCCAAACTCTTTCAGGCTTGCTTGTATCTGTGCGGACTCCGCATCCTCGGGATAGTCGAATGCCAGTGCCGCTGCAATAGCCAGACCTAAATACTCTGAATTTATTCCTTTTTCCATGCATTGCAGCGCTGGTCCGACCAAACGATCATGCTGCGACAGCTTGCGGATCGGCGAACGTGCCACCCTGACAATATCGTCAGACAGCAGCGGATTGGTGTATCTGCCGAGGATTTTTTCTACATACTGCCCATGAACTTGCGGGTCAAATCCGTACTTGGCAGCAAGCAGTGCACCTGTCTCCTGAAGAGCCGCGCGTGTCGCCTGAACAATCCGGTCGTCTCGCATCGCTTCATCAATCGTTTTCATCCCCAGCTGATACCCCAGGTACGCGATGACCGCATGACCTGTGTTGACGGTAAACAGCTTTCTTTCGATGTACGGCGCGAGATCCTCCACATAGGTAACGCCCTCTATGGTAGGGACTTCTCCAACCATCTGCGACGAATCTACCACCCATTCGAAAAACGTTTCAACCATAACCAACAGCTTGTCATCATGCTGCTGTAAAGGAACAATCCGGTCTACGGCTGCATTGGGGAATCCGATCCATTGTGCTGCCTTGGCTTGAACCGATTCCGTCAGATGCTCATACACATGTTCCTTCAGCTTCTCACTGCCGCCAATCATGTTTTCGCATGCAATCACATTCAGTGGCTTCGCATGAACAGAAAGTCTCCGGGTAATGCCGGCTGCGATAGCACCTGCAATGTGCGGAAGAATGTTGGGACCAACTGCCGTCGTAACCAAATCGGCAGTTGCGATCGCTTCAGCTACCGCCGTTACATCCTGACCATTTATCGCTCGAACTCCTTCCACGACCGACTCCGGTTTTCCTGTTGTTGCTAGTTGTACGCGATACATTTTTCGCTCATTTAGCTCATCGACCAAAGCCGCATTGACATCCACAAACACAATTTCATAGCCAGCCTTTTGCAACAGTTGCCCGATAAAGCCTCGCCCAATGTTCCCTGCTCCAAAATGTACAGCTAGCATAGGAGATTACACCTCCTCGGAGAACATCGCGATGATTTCTTCCGCCGAAGCCGCGTTTACAATCCGCTTGACGTTTTCTTCCTCGGAGCAAAGAATCGCAATGTTCGAGAGCACCTCCAGATGCTCGTCTCCAACAGCAGCAATACCTACCAGCAAGTAAGCTGTATTTCCTTCTCCAAAATCTACGCCCTCGGGAACTTGAATGATGGAGATCCCGGTGGATTGAATCTCTGCCTTGGATTCGTTTGTTCCATGAGGGATGGCTACGCCGCTTCCGATATATGTGGTCGCCAACTGCTCGCGCTCTTGCATTTTCTCTAGATACGCCTCCGTTACGTGGCCTGCACGCACTAGCAATTGTCCTGCCAGTCTGATCGCTTCTTCTTTATTGGCTACCTTTGCATTCAACATGATTTTTTCTGCTGTCAGTATGTTTTTCATTTCGATCTCTCCAATCCTATCTTTTTGAGGCAAAACACATACATTTTGCCTGCTATATAATCAGCAATTTGCTGTGTTTCTCCTGTTTTCAAAACCGCTTGCATTTCTTCTTCAATCAAAAGGGAGCTGATCTCACTGAGTACTTCCAACCCTTCCTTCGGCACTTCTTTCGGCCCTAAAAGTAGCAGAAGCATGTCAATGGATATCACTTCTTCATCCATCGAGCGAAGAAGGACGGGCTCTCGCAATTGGTGAAACGTAAAAGACGCCTGGTTCACTGCTTCATTTCTTCCGTGAAAAAGAGCCAAGGATGTTCCCGGAATCCCCAAACCGCCGAGCTTTTCCCGCTCGATCAACTGCTTGACTACCGGTTCGACCTCCTCGATCGTTCCACGCTCTTTCAGCCTCTTGCTGATTTGGCTCAAAAGCTGGGCGATGTCCTGATCACGGTTGTCCCATCTCATTCCCCACAGCCCGTCGTAAAGCTCATTGGCATACGCTGTGTAGTATTGCATAGCCCTTAGTTGTTCGATGGACTGCTGTCCTACGGGAACCAGCTGACTTTTCTCCTGATGGGATCGTTTCTGGTTCGTCGTGTGCAATTGATATTTAATTTTTTGGATGTCGTCTGGCGGAAGCAGCGGGCTGACCACGACATATTCTGCTGGATCGAGCGGCAATGGAAGGGTGGAAATGACCAAGTCATATTCCGTTGCTGGAACCTCTTCCAAATCGAACATGGACAGATTTTTCAAGCTGACGATTTCCGGTATTTCTTTTTTGATCCGCGTTGCCAAAATCTTGGAGGAGCCGATTCCGCTGGAGCATACCACTAATGCCCGGTACCACTGCTGCTCATGGCGCGTTCTCTCCAATGCCGCACCAAGATGCATCACCAGGTACCCGATCTCTTCATCTGGAACTTGTAGCTCTGGCAAAATCGTATGGACTGCTTCACTTGTTACGGTAAATAGCTCAGGATAGTTTTGCTTGATCTGCTCGAGAATCGGATTGCGAATCTCCATCTTCCGCTGTAATCGGTACAACGCTGGCTCCAAATGCGTCAGTAGACCATGGAACAGCGAGGCGTCATTGCCAAGCGGAATGTCCAAGCGTTCTTCGCAGGCTTGAATGAAGCGTTTCGTAATGACCATGAGCTCCGTATTTTCGGTCCATACCTGGTCATCCGGAGAATGCCGCAGCTTGGCTCCCCTCAAATGCATCGTAATATAGCCGATCTCATCTGCTGGGATATCCTTTTGGAAAATCTGCTTCAGCCGTTCCATGATGTTGCTGGCTATTTCGTATTCGGGAGTTCCATTCAATTCACTAAGGGTATTCTCGTCAAAATGAATGCCCTCGCCTTTTTCAATCCGTTCCATGGCCAATGCCAAATGCGTGACCAATCCGAGATAAGCGCTGTCTGCCAAAGGATAGGGAAGCTCCTCGTCCAGATGGCTCAATGCATTCTCGACCTTAATCAGCTTTTCCCGGTCAATCAAGCCAAGCAGCCGTTCTGATATCGAGTCGATGTCTCGCAATGCCTTGTTTTGAATATTTTCTTTGATAATCCCAATCAGCTCGTGATCGTCCAGATGCTCGGCAATCAGTCTGCTGATAGCCCGCCGCTTGGATGACTCTGTACCTTGCAGCTCTACGCCGTACCCTCTTTTTCGCAAGAGTGACAGATCGTAACGAGCAAGCATGGTCTCCAAATCATCCAGATCATGGCTGATGGTCGCTGTCGTCACTTTCAAATCGATCGCCAGCGAAATCAGCTTGACTGGCTCCGATGCCTCCAGAAGCGCGCACAGGATGATTGCCTTTCGTTCCTGCGCGGTGTATTCCTTCGTCATGTGATGCAGGACAGACATTCTGAGTGCAAGCTTTTGCTCGTCGGTCCCCACCACTTCAAGCCCTGAACCTGTTTTTCTGACCAGATCCAGTTCAAATTCGTCAAACAAGGAAGCCAGCGCATCCAATTCCCTGTGAACGGTACGACCGCTTACTCCAATCTGCTCGGCGATCGAACCAACGGTAACTCCTTTTTGTTCCTTCAATAAAATCTCGATAATGGATCGCTGTCGAGAGGATACATGCATGTCTTAGTTCCCTCCTCAACGCCAAAGAGGGAAGACGCTAGCTTTCACTAGCGTTGATTCCCTTTACCCCAGGCGTTTGACCAACTTGTCATACTCGGGACTATTCAAGAAATTTTCAATGGAGATATGCTCCGCAGAAGGCGCTTTGACCTGCGCTCTTTCTGTTAAAGACTTGTGCGTAATGACAATATCAGCGTCACCTGGAATGTCGTTGATCGCCGTATTGATGACCGTAATCTCGGTCAGTCCCGCATCCTTGAACTTTTTACGCAAGGACGCCGCACCCATCGCACTAGAGCCCATTCCCGCATCGCAAGAGAAGACAACTTTTTTCACGTCAGCAGCAGCTACCTCATGCTTCACTGGAGCTTCTACCGCTTCTTGTGCCTGTGCTTTTTTGCCTTTCATCTCTTGCATTTTTTCTGTCGCTTTTTCTAGTTCATCTTCGTCTGTCTTCGCGCTCATTTTCAAGAGAGCAGACGCTATGAGGAAGGACACGACAGTCGCTGCCAACACACCAGCCAGTACCGGTAGCAATCCACCACGTGGAGCCATTGCAATCAAAGCGAAAATACTACCTGGAGACGGTGGCGCCACCAATCCTGCGCCAAGCAGCGTGAAGGTAAACACACCAGCCATCCCGCCACCAATGGCCGCTAGAATCAGACGCGGATTCATCAGCACATACGGGAAGTAAATTTCGTGGATACCCCCGAAGAAGTGAATGATGACAGCACCTGGCGCGGATTGCTTGGCACTGCCTCTGCCAGCAAGCCAGTATGCCAACAATATTCCCAGACCTGGCCCCGGATTGGATTCAAGCAGGAAGAAAATCGATTGCCCCAGCTTCGCCGCTTCATCCAGACCGATCGGGCTCAGAATACCGTGGTTAATCGCATTGTTCAGAAACAGGATCTTCGCTGGCTCGATGAAAATGCTGGCAAGCGGCAGCAATCCTGCACCTACAATGACTTCTACACCCGCTGCAAGCGCCTTGCTCAAGCCTACAACGACAGGCCCAATTGCTTGGAAAGCCAAAAGTGTCAGTAACCCGCCCACAATACCAGCGGAAAAGTTATTCACTAGCATTTCAAAGCCGGAACGAATTTTTCCTTCGAACAATTGGTCCACTTTTTTCATGACCCAGCCGCCCAAAGGCCCCATGATCATGGCTCCCAGGAACATCGGGATGTCTGCACCTACGACAACCCCCATCGTAGCGACGGCACCTACGACCCCGCCTCGAACATCATGGACCATCTTCCCGCCGGTATAACCGATCAGCAGTGGCAGTAAATACGTAATCATCGGTCCAACCAGTTTGGCCAAATTTTCGTTAGGCAGCCAACCCGTTGGGATAAATAAAGCGGTAATCAATCCCCAAGCGATGAAAGCACCGATATTTGGCATCACCATCGCACTCAAGAACCGTCCAAACTTTTGTACCGAGACCCGTATTCCACCCGAAGTGTTTTTTGTTTCCACGCTCTCCATACTGCACCCTCCTTTACCCCTATTTATGAGATGTTGACATGATTAAAATGATAATGTGTACACCTCAAATATAAAGCGTTTTCATAGGGGGTAACAACAAAATCAAAGCGCGAATTTGTCTGAGTCGTTGTTGCCAAAACTTAATTGCCCATAGGAAAAAGACCTCTGCCCAGTTGCAGAAGCCTTCTCCTTACAAATTTTCCGATTCAACCTTGATCACTTTTCCGGTCTTCACATCGACATCAATCTCAAACACCTGATTTTGCTCGGTGAGAATAATAATTTCATACGCGAGAACACCTTCGTCTTTTTCCAATTCAACATGGACAACCCGCCCTTTTACCTGCTGCAAGGCGATTCGTATGGCGTCCTCTTTGGTAATGTCTGTTGGCTCGATAATCGCAGAAATCTCCTTCGCTTGATCAAGGGAATGTCCAGTTGCATGAACCGACATCCCCCCACCCAATACGGCGAGCCAAATACCAGCCCACTTTCCAATGGCTGTTTTCCTCATGCGTGCACTCTCTCCCTGCGCGAAAAATCCGTGCCAAAACACTCCTAGTTTGTCACAGATCACCCTAAATATTCGCAGGCAGGTCAACATGAAAAAAAGACCGATGCGCACAAGTGCACACCAGTCTTTGCTTACTATACCGCTCGATTCTTAGCTGCGTGGTTGACGAGATTCGCCACTGCGTGGACGGGAGTCACCGCTACGTGGACGAGAGTCACCGCTGCGTGGACGAGAGTCACCACTGCGTGGACGAGAGTCACCGCTGCGTGGACGAGAGTCACCACTGCGTGGACGAGAGTCGCCATTGCGTGGGCGAGATGGACGCTTTCCACCAAAACCGGAACCGGAACCGAAGCCACCTTTTCCTTTTGGAGGTAGCTTTTTCTTACCTACACGAAGAGGAGCCTCTTCTGTCAGGCGAACTGGAGTCATATCTGGCTCTTTGGTCAACAGCTTGAGTGCTGCGGAAACGAGTGTTACGGAATCGACATCCTCCAGCAATTGCTCTGCCAGCGTTTTATAAGCAGACAGATCGTCTCTTCCAGATGCTTCGAGAATTTTGTCTACCGTCATCTTTTGTTGACCTTCCAAAGCCTCAGCCATCGAAGGAACCGCACGGCGCTCCATGCGACGGTTCGTTGTACGCTCAATCAGACGCAGATGGTCGATTTCACGGGAAGTCACAAACGTGATTGCCAGACCTGTTTTACCAGCACGTCCCGTTCTACCGATACGGTGAACGTAGCTCTCGGAGTCTTGTGGAATATCAAAGTTAAATACATGCGTTACACCACTGATGTCCAAGCCACGTGCAGCCACGTCAGTCGCTACCAGTACTTCGATCGTACCTTCCTTGAACTTGCGGAGCACGCTGTCGCGTTTCGCTTGGTTCAAGTCACCGTGGATACCTTCTGCACCATAACCACGCTTGGTCAGGGCTTCGGACAGCTCATCAACTCTGCGCTTGGTTCTACCGAAAATGATAGCCAGCTCAGGGGAGTGAATATCCAGCAAACGGCACAGTACATCGAACTTCTGCTTTTCAGCTACTTCCATGTATTCCTGTGCAATGTTTGGCACGGTTACTTCTTTTGCTTTCACTTGAATTATGGTTGGTTCGTTCATGAACTGTTGCGCAATTTCTTGGATCGCTCTCGGCATCGTAGCTGAGAACAGCAGCGTTTGACGATTGTCTGGAACCTCTTTCAAGATTTCCTTGATGTCGTCGATGAAACCCATGTTCAGCATTTCATCCGCTTCGTCCAAAACAACAACCTCAATGGCATCCAGACGAATGGTTTTTCTTCTCATGTGGTCCATGAAACGACCAGGTGTTGCTACGATGATTTGTGGACGTTTTTTCAACGCCTTGATTTGACGCGTGATGTCTTGACCACCGTAGATTGGCAGGGCAGAGATGTTTTTGAATTGGGCAATTTTATTAATCTCTTCTGCAACCTGAACAGCCAGCTCACGAGTAGGAGTCAATACAACCCCTTGAATGTTTCCGCTTGTTTCATCCAAGCGTTCAATCAATGGAATACCGAATGCAGCCGTTTTACCAGTACCTGTTTGCGCCTGACCGATCAGGTCGCGTCCTTGCAACGCTACTGGAACGGTTTGATCCTGAATCGCTGTAGCCTCTTCGAAGCCCATATTGCTCAAAGCTCTAACAATGGAGTGATGTAAGCCAAAATCATTAAAAGTCGCCAATGAATGTCAGTCTCCTTTATCAATACCTTCATATATAAAATTCTCATAAAAAAGGGCACTATTCCTTACGATCCGGAACATGCCCTTTTATCCCCGATTGTACGTAGCACCCTAAAGAACATAGCTGTAATCGTACCATGCAATGCTTGAAAAAGCAAACTGCATATATACCCAAATCGTCCCAATTTGTGCTGATTCAGTTTGTAAAAAAAAGAAAGCAGCCCAGGACTGGGCTGCTTGTCTGTCATGGAATTATTTTACCCATTTGTTGTAAAGCTCATCGAACATTCCTTGCAGTTTCATCTCGTCCATCCACAGATCCAGGTAGTTAGCGAAGATGGTGTCTCCGCGATGGATCATGTACGCTTTTTCACTCTTTGTGAACGGGTTGTCGGTCAGAGCTGGATACAGGCGGGAATCTGCTTTGGAATACACAATCGCTTCCAGCGTATCTGTGATCATCACATCGTACTTACCGCTTGCTACCAGACCAGGAATGTCGAGGTTGTTTTGTTCAACCGTTACAGTTGCTTTTGTCAGATGCTCACGAACGAATTTTTCGTTGGTGCCACCTGGATTCACACCAATGCGCACCTCTGGCTTGTTGATGTCTGCTACACTCTTGTACTTGTCTTTGTCTTCTGCACGAATGAGCGGAGCTTTACCGAACATAATATAAGGATCGCTCATGTGTGCTTTTTTCTGGCGGTCTGTGTTGCGCGTAACGCCTCCGACAGCAATATCGAATTTATTTGCCAAGAGATCGTCCATCAGTGTCGGCCAAGAGGTTTGGACAAAACGAGCCTCTACTCCCAGGCTTTTTGCGAATTCTTTCATCGCATCGATATCGTAACCTTCGAATTGGTTTGTTTTCGGATTCAAATATGTAAACGGTTTGTAGTCCCCCGGAGTACCTACGAGGATGTAGCCTCTCGCGATGATTTCATCCAAACGGGATTCAAACTTCTTCGCTTGCGGTTTTTTAGCAGTTTCAGCAGCTACGGTTGTGACAGGCTTAACCGCTGTTGCGGCAAAAGCACCTGTTCCTGATGTCATGAGCATTGTTGCAGCGAGTGTGCTCGCCAAGATTGTTTTTGTAAATTTTTTCATCTGGTTTCTCCTCCTGTTAAACGGTAATGAATTTAGTTATCAGAAACAAACTCCATCATCCCTTAATGGCATCCCCCCTTTCAAAGAAAGAGGACTTACAACCTGTTGAGCTGCCTCCTACACAGTAAACCTGCCGATTCCTTGTTGTAATTCTTCTGCCACTGCGTTCAAACGCTCGACAGACTGGCCAATTTCCTGGATGGCTTGAAGCTGCTCTTCGGTTGCCTTTGCCACCGTTTGCGCGTCGAGTGAAGCATGTTTCGCAATGCTATGCATTTCATCTACAGAAGCACTCACCTGTTGGGAGCCTGCTGACATTTGTTCAGATGCTGCGGATACTTCCAAAATGTGCGCGGCAACGTTACGGGAAGATTCCAAAATATGCCCGAAGATTTCACGAACCTCTTCAACCAGTTGAATACCTTGCTGTGCGTTTTGGTTGCCCGCGGTCATGACCTCTACCGCATGATGAGTATCCTGCTGGATTTCCCCGATCAGCATCGCGATTTTGGATGCGGATTCTTCGGATTGGTTCGCCAGTTTTTTCACCTCTCCGGCAACGACAGCAAACCCACGTCCATGCTCGCCGGCACGTGCTGCCTCAATCGAAGCGTTCAAGGCAAGCAAATTGATTTGCGAGGTCAACTGACTGATCGTATCGAGAATGCCTTCGATTTCTTTGGAACGATTGTTGAGCTGCTCGATGGCTACTGTCGCCTTCGATGTTCCCTCGCCAATGCTTCCCATCTGGAGAACTGCCTGCTCTACCACAGCAGTTCCTTGTTCTGCCTGCTCTGTTGCTATCTGGGCAGCCTCTGAAACATATGCAGACGTCTCCGCGATTTTCACGATGCCTGCTGCCATGTCATTCATAGACAACGCGACATCCTGCGAGCTGGTGGCTTGCGCCTCTGCTCCCTCAGAAATCTGTGCAATAGACAAACCGATTTGGTTGATGTTTTCCGTCGCTTGTTTAATGCCTTCGGATACTTCCTGACTAAACTGCTGTACTTGATCAGATGACAGAGATACGTCTTCGATCAAATTTTTCAAGTGCGATACGGTCTGGTTAAAGTCACGGGACAGAACGGCAATCTCGTCTTTTCCATCAACCGTTACGGTCTCTCTCAAGTTCCCCTGCGCCACTACATTTACTGCGTGATTCAGACGCTCAATTGGTTTCACCATGCGTACAGCTAAGAAATAAACGAGGAGAACCCCAATTGCCAACACGATGAGGGAAATAACCATCAATCGGACTGACAGTTGATCGACAGGCGCATGCAGCTCCGCTACAGGTGCAGTGATGTATACGCCCCAGTTCAAACTGGTAGGAGAATAGGAAGCAAATCGCTCTGTATTCTCGTATATATATTGGGCGATTCCATGATTCCCTTGCTTGATATCTTCGAAAGCAGTCTGAAGCTCAAGAATCCCCAAGTCGAGAATCGATTCCTTCAGAATGTACTCGCTATTCGGATGATAAATAAATGTTCCTGTTTTGCTTACTAAAAAGGCGTAGCCGAATTCTCCAAATTTCTCCTCGGACACCTTTTTTTGGATTTCATTAATAGGAATAGTAGAACCGATATAACCGTATTGACGATTGTCCTTCATCAATGGAACGACAAGGGTCACGATGTTATTCCCTGTCCGCTTCGAAATGACTGGCTCGGAGACAACAACCTTCCCTTCCCCTTTACTAGCTTCCTTAATATGCGGACGATCCGAGATGTCGGTCACTTCTCCCATGAAATTGATCACTTTCTTACCACTTAAGTCATGCGAAAAGAAGAACGTCTCAAACTCAGGGTTTTTCTTTTGGGCTTCTTGAATGAGTTTCAGGTCGAATTCGACATTTTGATCAGCCGACATCAACCCTCCGATCGTACTTACAATCTCAATTTTTTCTTGAAAGAAACCATCGATACGAATCGAGAGATTGCTAGCTGACAACTCAGCTTCTTTGTCCAGACTGTCTGCTAAAAGATTGGAAGCACTCCAATAGCTTGCACCGCAAACCGTACCCAAACTAATAACCAACAGCAGGCACAAAACGATAATTAGCTTATTCTTCAAACTATTTCTCATACCGAATCACTTCTCCCTTCTCTTTTTTCAACAAAAAAAAGACTGCCCACCGACAGCCCATCATGACTACGGTATGGCAACCCGGCTGTCCTAGCTGCGAAAGTCATTTGACTTCCGTCCTTAGACCCGTGGCTTTGCGTCCCTACCTTTCAGCAGGTTTGCCTTTGTCATTCCTTGTTGTTTTTTCAATTTAAGTCCACTTTTTTTCAATCTCACCTTTCATTTCCCATAACTTTCCGCTAATAAACCTCGAAATGGAAAAAAAGCTGACAACCTTTTACAGTTGTCAGCGTTTTGTCAAACTTTTTTGATTAGCTTAATCCGATCACTTGCCCATCCTCGTCTACATATAACGATTCCGCAGCCGGCTTTTTCGGGAGGCCTGGCATCGTAACCAAGCTTCCGGTCAGTGCGACGATAAAACCAGCTCCTGCTGATATGCGCACTTCGCTCACTTGAATCGTGAAGTCAACAGGTGCCCCCAACAGATCAGCGCGATCCGTAAAGGAGTACGGTGTTTTCGCCATGCACACAGGCAGATGGGACATGCCCATTTCTTCTACCTTTTGCATCGTTTTCAATGCAAGCGGCGAAAAGACAACCCCTGATCCACGGTATACTTCTTTCACGACTGTTTCAATCTTGTCTTTTATGCTGAGGTCTTCCTCATACAAGAATCGGAAGGATGAAGGACGCTCTGCTGCACGAGTCACTTTTTCAGCTAGCTCGACACCGCCAGCTCCTCCTTCTGCCCATACTTTGGACAGCGCCGCTTCGGCTCCGGCCGCTTGGCACAGCGCAATTACGGCATCGACCTCTGCTTGGGTATCCGTCGCAAAATGATTGATAGCCACCACTGCTGGCACACCGAACTTCTCCAGGTTTTCCAGATGGCGCTTGACGTTTTCGAAGCCTTTTTCCAGAGCAGACAAGTTCTCCACTGCGAGGTCAGGTACTTTTACGCCGCCGTTGTATTTCAACGAACGAACCGTAATGACCACGACAGCAGCCGATGGAGTCAGACCTGCTTTTCTACACTTGATGTCAAAAAACTTCTCTGCTCCCAGATCCGCACCAAAGCCCGCCTCTGTTACCACGTAATCCGCCAGCTTCAAGGCCATCTTGGTTCCGATCACGCTGCTGCACCCATGCGCGATATTGGCAAAAGGTCCGCCGTGAATAATGACTGGAGTTCCCTCGATTGTCTGTACGAGATTGGGCTTGATCGCTTCCTTCAAGAGAACGCACATCGCATCGACCGCGTTGATTTCTTCTGCCCGTACTGGCTGATCATCAAAATCGTAACCAATAATGATATGGTTCAACCGCTCGCGCAAGTCTGCTAGATTCTCACTCAAGCATAAAATCGCCATGATTTCCGACGCGGTCGTAATCATGAAGCCATCCTCACGCGTCATTCCATTGCCGTCACCCAGACCAACAACGATGTTACGCAGTGCGCGGTCGTTCATGTCCATTGCCCGTTTCCAGACGATTTTCTTTGGATTGAGCCCACGCGGATTGCCATGGAAAATATGATTGTCGATCATCGCTGCCAACAAGTTATGAGCAGCTGTAATCGCATGAATGTCCCCTGTAAAATGCAGGTTAATTTCATCAGCCGGGAGAATTTGTGCTTGGCCACTTCCGGTTGCGCCTCCTTTGATCCCCATGCAAGGACCCAAGGACGGCTCGCGAAGCGCTGCAATTGTTTTCTTCCCGAGATAATTTAATGCTTGTGACAGACCAATCGTCGTAAGCGTCTTGCCTGCTCCCGCCGGGTTAGGGTTCATCGCTGTAACAAGAATCAGTTTGCCATCAGGGCGATCCTTCACTTGCTCCCATAGCTCATCTGATAGTTTGGCCTTATACTTTCCGTATAGCTCCAAATGCTGTTCTTCGATACCTGCAATCTTGGCAATTTCAACAATAGACTTCATGCTTGCCTCCCTGCCACACCAGAATGTAATGCACCAGTTACCAATCTTCTACATTCTGCATTTTTCCTTTTTCTCCTCTCCTCTTCGACACATTACGCAAAAGAAAAAGCCCACATTCCGACAAACGTTCAGAATGCAGGCTCTCTGTTATTTCTCGAAAATTTTTCCCGGATTCAAAATACCGTTCGGGTCCAGCACATGCTTCATGGCTTTCATAACGTCCAGTGCTTCTCCGTGTTCCTTGCGCTGGTATTTGATTTTCCCCACACCCACACCATGTTCTCCGGTGCAGGTTCCTCCCCGACTCAATGCGTATTCCACCAGATGGGCATTTACTTCCTCGGCACGCGCCACTTCTTCGGGGTCATTCAGGTCGATCATCAGGATAGCGTGATAGTTCCCATCCCCGACATGGCCTGCAATCGCTCCATCCAGCCCAGCGCGATCAATGGCTTGCCGCGCGTCCACAACTGCTCCTGCCAGTTCGGAAATCGGCAAGCAAACATCTGTCACCATCAGCTTTTTCCCGGGGGATTTGTGCAGGAAGGCATACGCCAGGTTATGACGAGCATCCCAGAGCTGCGTCCGCGCCTTCGAATCAGTTTCAAAAAGAAACTGCGTGCAGCCATGTCCATCGGCGATGTTCTGCGCAAAGTCGATATCATACGCGAGCCCTTGTTCACTGCCGTGGAACTCGATAAACAGCGTCGGTGCTTCCGGGTAGCTCGTTTCTTTGTACAGATTCACTTGTTGGATGGAACGTTCATCAACCAGCTCGATTCGCGCTACTTGAATACCCGCTCCGAGAATATCCACGACGGTATCGACAGCATCCTGCACGGAAGGGAAGCTGGCACGCGCCGCCGTTGTCGCCTCAGGGATGCCGTAAACACGCAAGGTCAGCTCTGTGAATACACCAAGCGTTCCCTCCGACCCGACAAACAGCCCAGTAAGATGGTAGCCTGAAGAGGATTTGGCTGTCATGCTCCCTGTACGGATGATACGTCCGTCCGCCGTCACCACTTCCAGATCGCGCACCTGATCACGCATTACGCCATAGCGGACAGAGGTTGTTCCGCTAGCGTTTGTAGCAGCCATCCCACCCAGAGTCGCGTCCGCGCCAGGATCGACGGAGAAAAACAAACCATGCTTTTTCAATTCTTTATTGAGCTGAGTGCGCGTCACACCGGGCTGGACTCTCACGAGGAAATCCTTCGGTCGCACCTCCAGCACTTGGTTCATCAAGGAAAAATCCATGCTAATTCCGCCCGAATATGGAATCGCGTGGCCTTCCAGACTGGTCCCCATGCCAAACGGCGTTACCGCAATGCGCTTTTCGTTGGCCAGCTTCATGATTTGACTGACTTCCTCTGCCGTCTGCGGAAATACGACCACATCCGGAAGATGCGGGGTATGGTACGATTCATCATGACTGTGGTGCTCCAGTATAGTGGGGTTGGTCGATACTCGTTCTTCCCCCAGCAGTCCCACTAACGCTTGCTTGTAATCCACGTTGGTTCCCCCTCCGTTACTTGCTCAAGTTAACAAGGAATAAGCTGATTTCAGGAATGTAAGTGATGAGCATCAAGTCGACGATCATGATGACCAAAAACGGGATCACCGCTCGCTCAATCTCCGTATTCTGGAGCTTCGCAATATTTCCTGCTACCAACAAATTGATCCCAACAGGTGGGGTCAGCATACCGATCGCGGAGTTGACGACCATGATCACCCCGAATAGCACCGGATCAATGCTCAAAGAATTCGTGATCGGCAGCAGGATCGGTGTCAGGAGAATGATCGTAACCGCCGTTTCCATGAACGTCCCCAAAATCAGCAGCAAGATGTTAATAATGAGCAACGTAATGATCGTGCTGTCGGTAATCCCCAGCATGAATTGCGCAATTTCCTGCGGGATGTTTTCCCTCGTCATCAGATAACCAAATGCATTGGCGGTCGCAATAATAAGCATGATGACCGCTGTCATGCTGGCAGAGCCCGCGAATATTTCCCCCAGGTCCTTCCACTTGATCTCCCGGTAGACGAAAAGCCCGACAACCAGACCGTAAATCACGGCTACCACTGCTGCTTCTGTCGGAGTAAAGACAGCTCCGTATATACCGCCAAGAATAATGATCGGCATGAGGATCGCCAAAATAGCGTCCTTGAATGCCTCCCATATCTCTTTAGACGTATGCTTCTCTCCGCCACCCCAGTTGTTTTTCTTACTGATCCAATACGAGTACAGGATCAGCGAGATCGCTACGAGAATCCCCGGTCCAATCCCAGCAATAAACAAGTCGCTAATCGAGGCACTCGCTGCTACTCCGTACAAAACCATTGGCACGCTCGGAGGAATCATGACACCGATTGTTCCGCCTGTTGCATGCAAGGCCGCAGAAAACCGGACATTATACCCTTTTTTGACCATGTGCGGGATCAAAATTCCCCCTACGGCTGCCGTTGTCGCAGCAGAAGAACCCGATATCGCTGCAAAAAAAGTACAACCCATGACCGCCACGATTGCCAATCCACCCGGAAGGTTCCCGACAATCGTATTCGCAAAACGAATCAGCCTAGCCGAGATTCCACCTGTTTCCATTAGCTTTCCTGCCAAGAGGAAAAACGGGATCGCCATCAGTGGGAAGGAATCTGTCCCGTTGAACATCTTCTGAATGACAACCAGAAGAGGGATGTTTCCCTCCAGCATAAACACGACAACGACAGATAACCCCAGTGCCACCCCAATCGGTACGTTCAGGATCAGGAGCACCAACAGTGTTACAAACAAAATCGTACCCACAATCTGGTCACTCCTTCCCGGTAATGTCTTTCCATGTCACATGGATCACGTTCATGATGAGTAAGGCACCGCTGACCGGAATCACCATGTATACATAGCCCATGGGAACGAGCAGAGTGGGTGAGGTTTGCGTCATGCTTCTCGTAGATAACAAGTAGCCTTGCTGAACCATGACGAGAAAGAAAAGCAGACTACACAAAGCGGCAATAACCAGCACCACCTTGTTCATGCGAGGCGACAAGTACTTTTGAATGTATTCTGTACCGATGTGTGCTTTGATCGACATCGCGTACGCTGATCCCAGAAACGTGATCCAGATTAGCAAATACCGAGCCAATTCCTCCGTCCATGCCAAGGGCTGGTCGAGCAAAAAACGGAAAAGCACCTGCAAGAAGACAGCGATCACCATAATAGCCAGAAGGGCAATGATGAAAAAACGAAGGATGCTGTTTATTTTGGAAACAAGGTTGCCCACACACAATCTCCTTTCGCAGGAAAAAGGGGAGAAAAGCCAGAGTGGCTCATCTCCCTTCTGCCGTTTATTTTGTATTTACAATTTGATCCACCAGCTCTTTGCCAAACTGCCCGGAAAATTTGTCATAGACAGGCTTCATCACATCGCGGAAAGCTTGCTTATCAACATCCTCGGTAATGACTACACCTTTTGCTTTAATATTGGAAATGGCCTCTTCTTCCATCTTGATCATCAACTCGCGCTCGTACTGACCTGCTTTTTTTGCTTCCTCGGCAAGAAGTTGCTGGACATCTGCCGGGAGCTTATCCCATACAGGCTTGCTGAACAAGATCATCGCCGCTGAGTAGACATGCCCGGTCAAGGCCATTTGTGTTTGCTTAGATTCATATAGCTTGTAGGTCTGTGCGACAATCGCCGGATTTTCCTGGGCATCGACGACTCCTTGTTGCAGCGCCGTCAGCGCCTCTGTCCAAGCCATTGGGGTCGGCTTCGCTCCCAATGCTTCGAATGCAGCCAGATGAATCGGGTTTTCCTGCGTGCGTATCTTCAACCCTGCCACATCTTCCGGCTTCTTGATCACCTTCGAACCGTTCGTAATATGGCGGAAGCCGTTTTCAGCCCAAGCCAGCCCGACCAGATTGGCGTTTTCCAAATCCTTGAGGATGTCCTGCCCGACTTGTCCGTCGAGTACCTTGTACGCCTGCTCACGGCTATCAAACAAGAACGGGAGATCAAGCACGCCCAGCTTCGGATGGAAGTTCATTACGGGCGCAGTCGAGGTAATCGACATATCCGCCGTTCCAAAGGTCAGCGCCTCTGTCAATTCACGCTCCGCTCCTAGCTGGCTCAGCGGATACACCTCGATTTTCACTTTTCCGTTCGAGCGCTTGTCGACATCCTCAGCCATTTTTTTCAATGCCAAATGGTATGGATGATCTTCCGTCAGTGAATGCCCTGCTTTGAATACATAGCTTTGGCCGTCACTTTTCGGCGCTTCAGTCCCCCCAGCTTGTCCCGCAGGCGGAGCAGTCTGTTGACCGCCTCCTCCTCCGCACGCCGCCAGAAATAATGACACAGACATGATGCTCGCTAGCACGAAGCTCCCCTTCTTCCGAAACATGCGATAGTACCCCCTGTTGATTCTTTTGTTTTTTAAATAATATGAAAATTTAGTTCATTTTACTAGATCCCTCTTCCACCGTCTACATTCATGACCTCGCCCGTGACAATTTTGGATAGATCAGAACCCAAATAGAGAGCCGCATGCGCGATATCCTCCGGCTGAATCAACATGCCCAATGGAACACTGCTGATGAAAATATCTTTTTTCCCGGCCTCTACTTCCGCTTCATCTCCATTGATAAACTTACCCAGCATCGGTGTCTCTGCCGGCCCTGGATTGATGACATTGACCCGGATTTGAAAAGGAGCGAGCTCAATCGCCAGTGCTTTGCTCAACATGATAGCTGCCCCTTTGGACGCGCAGTACGCATTCAACCCCGGACGGGCTCTGATCCCGGCAATCGAAGCGATATTGATGATGCTGCCTTTCCCCTTCTCCTTCATGTAGGGAACCGCATGCCTTGTCGTCAAAAAGATCGACTTCGTGTTCACAGACATGATGCGATCCCACTGCTCCAAGGTCAGCTCCTCAATGGGTGTAAACGCTTGGGGAACACCCGCGCAGTTGACCAGGACATCGATCGAGCCGTATGTTTCGAGCGTTTCCTTCACGAGTGCAGCGACGCTCGTATCGTCTGCCACATCCGTTTGCACCGCATGACCTTTTCCTTGTGGCAGCTCTTGAGCGACCACTACTGCCGCCTCTTTGTTCAAATCAGCCAGGATGACGTTGGCTCCCTCGTCCGCAAAAAGCTTCGCAATGGCCTTGCCCATTCCTGACGCGGCCCCTGTTACAATCGCCGTTTTTCCTTGCAAAAGTTGCCCGCTCATAGGTTGATCACCACCATTCGCTCTTCTGTCATCTCTTCGACGGCGTAACGCGGACCTTCCTTGCCCAATCCGCTGTTTTTAATTCCGCCGTATGGCATGACGTCATTGCGATAGGTCGATACGTCGTTGATCACCACGCCACCGTACTCCAGCACGCGTGCCGCTTTCATCGCGACGTTCAAATCACGGGTAAAAATCCCCGCCTGCAAGCCGTACTCCGAATCATTGGCTTGTGTAAAAGCATCTTCAAGATCACGGTACGGAATGATCGTAACGACAGGCGCGAACACTTCCCGGCAAACCACCTTCATCTCTGGTCTTGTATCCACCAACACAGCGGGATAGAAGAGTGCCCCTTCCCGTTTGACAGGCATGAGCGATCTTGCCCCTTGGCTAATTGCTTCCTGTACCCATTCCTCTGTACGGCTCGCCTCTTTTTCACTGATCATCGGGCCGACATCCGTCTCCGGATCTTCCGGGTTCCCTACCTTCAATTGATGGACATGCGAGATATACAAGTCACTGAACGCCTGTATAACTGATTCATGCACGTAAATGCGCTGGACAGCAATGCATGCTTGACCAGCATTGTGAAAGCTGCGGGCAGCTGTTTGACGGGCTGCTAGCTCCAAATCTGCATCGAGGTGCACGATATTGGGAGAGTTGTTACCCAGCTCCAGCGCAACGGGACGCATGCCACTTCGCTCCTTGATGCGGCGACCGACTTCTCCTGACCCGGTAAAGGTGTACATGGCGATGCGCTCTTCATCGAGCAGCCATTCCCCTACCTGACTGCCTGCCCCTGTCACGATATTTACATAGCCTTTTGGCAGGCCTGCTTCCTCCAGAATCTCCACCAACAGAAAGGTTGCGATAGGCGTGACTGTAGCTGGCTTAACCACCAGTGTATTTCCTGCGGCAAGCGCTGGCGCGATCTTGTGCGTGCTGAGCAGCAAGGGATAGTTAAACGGCGTAATGGCACCGATTACTCCCTTTGGCACCCGAATGGTAAAGCCCAGACGGTTTTCCGAGCCTTCTGTTGCTTGCAGCGGAATCATTTCCCCGTGAATTTTCTTGGCTTCCTCTGCCGACAAGCGCAGTGTATTGATCGTCCGATCCAGCTCATTCATCGCGTCCTTGCGCGTTTTGCCCACTTCGCGAATCAAGGATCGCTCCATCTCATCCCGGCGTTCCTCCATTAGCTCAGAGGCTTTCAGCAAGATTTTGTATCGTTGAAAAGGGGTCAATTTGTCCGCCTTAAACGTCTCCCACGCAGCTTCCACCGCTTCTGTTACATGGTGCTGACAGGCCTTGGAAATACGCGCGATGCACTCGCCCGTGTACTTGTGAAGGACGGGAATGTAGCTCTCTGTTTTCACCCATTCTCCGCCGATGTACAAATCATACGATCTCGCTTCCATGTCCTCTTCCTCCCTTATATTTATCTCGTTGTTTGATAGATGTGGCGAACGATTTCGTCTCCCAATTCTTTTGTTGTCGCCGTCCCCCCAAGATCAGGAGTGAGCACCTTGCCATCTTGCAACACGTTTTCGATAGCGTTCATGATGACAGCACTGAGCTCTGGCAGATCGAGATGATCCATCATCATGGCGAGGCTCCATACTTGTGCAATCGGATTGGCGATTCCTTTCCCCGCAATATCTGGCGCAGAGCCGTGAATGGGCTCAAACATCGATGGATACGTACGCTCCGGATTGATGTTCGCAGAAGGAGCCAAGCCCAAACCTCCGACGATCGCTGCCCCGAGATCGGTCAAAATGTCCCCAAACAAGTTGCTCGCGACAACGACATCAAACGTTTCTGGTCGCGTGATGAAATACGCAGCAAGTGCGTCGATATGATACAGATTGGTCTGGATACCTGGGTATTCCTGACTGACTTCCTTGACGATCTCATCCCAAAACGGCATGGAATGGTTGATGCCGTTGGACTTCGTAGCCGCGGTTACGCTCTTTTTCGAACGTTTTTCCGCCAGTGCGTAAGCGTATTTGAGGATGCGCTCTGTGCCGTACCGGGTAAATACGTTGTTCTGCACCGCCATTTCGTACGGTGTCCCCTGGTGCATGCGCCCTCCCATATTGGAGTACTCACCCTCCGTATTCTCCCGCACCACGACGAAATCGAGATCGGCATGCCCTTTATAGCGAAGAGGGCTTTCCAGACCTTTGAGCAGCTTGACCGGGCGAAGGTTCACATACTGCTGGAATGCCCGCCGAATCGGCAAGATCAACTCCCATACAGAGACATGGTCTGGAACCTCGGGCGCACCAATTGCACCAAGTAGAATCAAATCATAGTCTTTTAAAATATGGAGTCCATTCTCCGGCATCATTTTGCCGTGTTGGAGATAGTAGCTACAGTTCCAATCCATGACATCACGAGCAAACCGAATGCCGCCGTGACTCTCTTCTATGGCTCCCAACACCTTTAGGCCTTCTTCCATGACCTCGGGACCGATTCCGTCTCCTGGAATTACTGCAATGGAATAGTGAAGCAACAGTCTCCCTCCTAAAAATCTAAATTTTTTGACTTTATTCAACACTATCCACTTGCATGATTAATGCCAAGCTGCGTATCGTGCACCCTGACCGGATAAAACTCTTCTATCCCTTCCTCTCCATGCCTCACTCGCCTGGTGACATTGCAAAACAACGCAACAAAATGTTGCAACACGCATTGCAACATTTGTTCACGCCAAGCTATACCGTTTCATCCATTATGACTCTTCTTGATGGATCGGGGCTCCAATCTGGTATTCTTCTATTTTGCGGTATAGGGTATTTCGACCGATTTGCAGCATTTTAGCCGCCTTACTGACATTACCGCCACTTTTTTCGAGTGCCTTTTTGATCGCTCTTCTCTCTGTTTCACGTAGCGAAGGAATAGCATGATCCGAAGTCTCAGGCGAATCGACTTCCATCAACCCCTCCAGCTGAATATGATCGCAATCAATGGTGTCGCCCTCTGCCAAAAACACCGCTTGAATCAGCACTCCTTGCAGTTCCCGGATATTGCCCGGCCACGAATAAGCACACAGCTTATCCTTTGCCTCGGTGGTTAGTATGTACGGTTGTTCTATGTCGATTTGCTGCAATAGATGCTCCGCCACCTGGATGATATCACTGCGCTTTTTCAATGACGGCAAATGAATGGAGACACCTTTGAGCCGGTAGTACAGGTCAGCCCGAAAACGTCCCGCCTTGATCTCCTCTGACAGGTTTCGATGCGTAGCGGCAATGATCCGTGCATAAATAGGGCGGGATTGATTGCTCCCCACTGGGGTGACGACCTTTTCCTGCAAAACGCGCAGAAGTGCCGCTTGCGCACGCAAAGACATATCCCCGATCTCATCCAAAAAGATCGTGCCCTTTTTCGCCGCTTCAAACTTTCCGATTCTTCCTTCCCGATGTGCCCCAGTGAATGACCCACTTTCATATCCAAACAATTCGCTCTCGATTAAATTTTCCGGAATCGAACTACAGTTCACTGCGATAAAAGGCTCATGCGCGCGCGGACCTGTCTCATGGACCATTTGAGCGAACAGCTCTTTTCCTGTACCGCTTTCCCCCAATATGATTACAGGAAAATCTACCTGCGCTGCCTTTTGTCCGAGCATCTTTGCCTGCATGAAGAGCGGGCATGAACCAACTAGACGCGGAAACGGCTTCGGCTGTTCTTTGGGTGCCGCAGACCAAAAACGCGGGCGATGATCTTTCACATTACGACCAGCACGCTCTTGCTCCGCACTTACTCTTGTTCCCAAGGCTTCCTTTCCGAGCTGCTGCTGCGCGACCTCATTTAGGCCCACGATACGCTCGTCCCGATCTAAGCCGACAAGTGCCAGCTTTCTTCGACCATCTCCAGGGCTTGATAGAGTTGGTAAGGCAATCACGCGCTCCGCATCTGCTAACAAAAAGCGGTTTTGCAGAGCCTCTGCGATCATGCAAGCAATTGTTAGGGCAAACGGATGGGAATATTCTTTACGCGTACTAATGTCAATGATGCCCAACAGCTCACCCGCAGGTGAAAAAATAGGTGCCGCTGAGCATGTAAGAAAGCGATTTTCCAAGAAGTAGTGTTGCTCTCCCTGTACCTGAATCGGCTGTTGTGCGATCAGTGCTGTCCCAATCGCATTGGTTCCTTTATAATCTTCTGTCCAGTTCGCTCCGATTTGCAGCTGTACTTTTTGTGCCTGGTTGGCGAAGACTGGGTCCCCGATCGTTTGAATAATATTTCCTTCCCGGTCAGACAAGAGTGCGATGTGCTCTGTCGATAACAAAAAGGGAGCAAGCTTGTTAAAAAGCGGGAGACTTTCGCGAATCAGAGGGTGATTATCCTGAATGATTTCTTTGATTCGTCGGGCAGAAATGATTTGATCATTGGCCTTCTCCGTAACCTTGAGGTTCGATTCCTGACAGCGCTTCCAAGATTGCTGAACAATCGTCGACAACACGATTCCCTCCCCCGAAAATCATTCCCTCTCAGTATAACATGAGAGTCTTTGCTATAGAAAAACCAGTCGAACCACGAGCACATTTGTCCCAATACGGAACACGACATGATCCATTATGGAACAATTTCTACCTGCATCCGCTCAAGAAAACGCTGTCATTTCGAGCTTTTCACGTTGGTACGAGACTTGCTTTTAGAGAGGGCTGTAAAGAAATATGTGATAAATGAGGAGGCGCTCGCAATGATCTTTGCTCAGCCCGGCCAAGCTGGTTCCAAGGTGACTTTCAAAAATCGTTATGAAAACTACATCGGGGGTAATTGGGTTCCGCCAGTAAAAGGTGAGTATTTCGAAAACGTATCACCTGTAACAGGCAAGGTCTTTTGCGAGGTAGCCCGCTCGACAGCCGATGATATTGAGCTGGCACTGGACGCTGCCCATGAGGCAAAAGACGCGTGGGGTCGTACCTCTGTTGCACAGCGCGCGAATATTTTGTTAAAAATCGCGGATCGGATGGAAGCAAATCTGGAGATGCTGGCAAACGCAGAGACGTGGGAAAACGGCAAGCCCGTTCGTGAAACACTAGCGGCTGACATCCCGCTGGCGATTGACCATTTCCGTTACTTCGCTGGAGCGATCCGCGCGCAAGAAAGTACACTCGCTGAAATCGATAACGATACGGTCGCTTATCATTTCCATGAGCCACTCGGTGTCGTTGGTCAAATTATTCCGTGGAACTTCCCGCTCCTCATGGCTACATGGAAGCTGGCTCCAGCCCTGGCTGCGGGCAACTGCGTCGTCCTCAAGCCTGCGGAGCAAACACCTGCATCCATCATGGTGCTGATGGAGCTGATCGGCGACCTGCTCCCTCCTGGCGTCATCAACGTCGTGAACGGCTTCGGTCTGGAAGCGGGTAAACCTCTCGCTTCAAGCAACCGCATCGCGAAAATCGCCTTTACGGGTGAAACGACGACAGGGCGTTTGATCATGCAATACGCTTCCCAAAATATCATTCCGGTGACGCTGGAGCTGGGCGGAAAATCGCCAAACATCTTCTTCCCGGATGTGGCTGCAAAAGACGATGCCTTCTTTAACAAAGCGATTGAAGGATTCGTACTGTTTGCGCTCAACCAAGGCGAGGTTTGCACATGCCCATCCCGCGCACTCATTCACGAAAGCATTTACGACCAATTCATGGAGCGTGCCCTGCAACGCGTAGCCAATATCAAGCAAGGAAATCCGCTCGATACCGATACGATGATCGGCGCACAGGCTTCTTTGGAGCAGGTAGAAAAAATCCTCTCCTACCTGGATATCGGCAAACAAGAAGGAGCCGAATGCCTGATTGGCGGCGCTCGTGCACAGCTTGCAGGTGATCTCGAGGGCGGCTACTACATCCAGCCAACTGTCTTTAAAGGCCACAACAAGATGCGCATCTTTCAGGAAGAAATCTTCGGTCCGGTCGTCTCCGTAACAACCTTCAAGGATACAGATGAAGCGCTCGCCATGGCAAATGATACGCTGTATGGCTTGGGTGCTGGTGTATGGACACGCGACACGAATACTGCCTATCGAATGGGCCGCGAAATCCAGGCTGGTCGCGTGTGGACCAACTGCTACCACGCTTACCCAGCTCACGCAGCATTTGGCGGCTACAAAATGTCCGGTATTGGCCGAGAGACACACAAAATGATGCTGTCTCACTACCAACAAACGAAAAACCTGCTGGTCAGCTACAGCGATCAAGCTCTGGGCTTCTTTTGATCAATGAGCCAGCCTGAAAAAGTGCTCGCGACAGATGCTGCACTGGCACTAATTGAACGACTTCGCGCCAAACACGGTGACCTGATGTTTCACCAGTCAGGGGGCTGTTGCGATGGCAGCTCCCCCATGTGTTACCCACTCGGAGAATTTCTCGTGGGTGAGCAGGACGTCCAGTTGGGCGAGATCGGTGGTTGCCCGTTCTACATGGGCAAAGCGCAGTATGAGTATTGGAAGCATACGCAGCTCATCATTGACGTCGTGAATGGGCGGGGCGGAATGTTTTCGCTGGAAGGACCCGAGGGGGTACGCTTCCTCACGCGTTCACGGGTATTTCCAGACATGGAACCGGAATAAAAGAAAGACCGCTCCTGCCTTTTTGCTGGCTGGAGCGGTCTTTTTTTGTTTGGATGACTATCTCGATTTTTTGCGAGAGGTACGATTTGCAGGAGCATTGCTTGCTCGATTGCCTTGTTTTGCATTCGGGCGTGCTGAGCCGCGTTGAGCAGCTACTGGCTTGCCCTTGGAATTGCTCGACTTGCGATCATAGCCACCTGTTGCTCGGTTACCATCCTTTGGCTTGCGATCATAGCCACCCGTTGTTGCTCGGTTACCGTCCTTTGGCTTGCGATCATAGCCACCTGTTGCTCGGTTACCGTCCTTTGGTTTACGATCAAAGCCACCTGTTGTTGCTCGGTTACCATCCTTTGGCTTGTACTCGAAGCCACCTGTTGTTGCTCGGTTACCGTCCTTCGGCTTGCGCTCGAACCCGCCTGCTGCACGGTCTCTGCCTTTCGCCTTGCTCTCAAAGCGACCTTCTACGCGTTCACGTTTCCCTGAATTACGCTCAGAACTGCCGCCTTTTGATTGACGTCTTCCATCTCCATCACGACGCTCTCTAGAGCCTTGCTGTCTTCCCTCAGCGGACTTTCCTTTCCCTCTTGCCTCTCTGCCCTGCTTGTCCCCGCGCCGATCTGCTTTCTCGGCTCGCTCCCTCTCAGGCTTTTGCTTTTTCTGATCGCCCGACTCTCCACGATCCATTTCACGCCGCTCCAGAGACAGATTGATCCCTTCTTCAATCTCCCTGAGCTGCCCCCAATCCTTCGCTGCTACCAAGGTAAAAGCGGTCCCTTTTTCCTTGGCTCGCCCCGTTCTGCCAATCCGGTGTATATAGCTGTCCACATCTTCCGGGATATCATAATTGAAAACGTGCGTGACTCCCTCGACATCAAGCCCGCGCGCTGCCACATCCGTTGCAACCAGGTACTGAATCCTGGCCTCGCGGAATCGCTTCATGACATCCTCGCGCTTCGCCTGTGACAAATCGCCGTGCAGCTCGTCAGACATATAATCGAGACCTTGCAGCTCTGCATTTAACTTACTGGCTCTACGCTTTGTTCGGCAAAAGATCACCGCCAGAAACGGCCGTTGTTCATCCAGCAGACTGCACAGCGTAGCTTGCTTCGCGCGATCTGTGGTCTCCACTGCAATTTGGCGAATATCATCTAACGTAATTCGCTTGCCCTGCACTTTGATGTTTTCCGGCTTTTGCATAAAGCGCTTCGCAAGTGCTTGTACCTGCTCTGACATAGTGGCCGAAAACAGCAAGGTCTGTTTTTCAAAAGGCGTATTTGCCATAATATCTTCTACCTCAGGCAAAAAACCCATATGAAGCATTTGATCCGCTTCATCTAGGACAAACATCGAGACTTGCGATAAATCAATCGTCCCTCTTCGCAGATGATCCAGCAAACGTCCCGGTGTCGCGATGACCACATGTATTTTTCCTTTCAGCTTTTTCAGTTGCTGATTGACATCTTGTCCACCATAAACCGCGAGTACTTGGATGTCTTCCAGCTTTTCCGTCAGCTTCTTTACCTCTGCCGTAATTTGCAAGGCAAGCTCCCGCGTAGGGGTAAGAATCAACGCCTGAACATGCGTCGCTTGTGGATCTGCTTTTTCCAAGATCGGCAGGACAAATGCGAGTGTCTTCCCGGTTCCCGTCTGTGCTTGCGCGATTACATCTTTTCCTTCCAGCACAACAGGAATTGCTTTTTCCTGAATCGGTGTAGGCTCGGTAATCCCGTTTGCTTGCAGAGCATCTATCAGTTCCTTATGTATTCCCAATCTCAAAAAATCAGTCAGTTTCGCCATCTCCATTCATAAATCGATCCATTATTACTTCGTACATACTGCCATGCCGATAAAGTACCGTATGCCATCTCGGGGTGTTTTTTCAAACGTAACGCCTCTCTGATAGTACATATCCACGTCAGAATAGCGTACAAACAGTTCCGCGAACTCTTCCGGCGTCAACTGATGAACATGGAAGGGCTCACTCGTCTGCATGCCCCGTCCTCTGCCAAAGGGACTGGACAGCACGAGCGTACCACCTGGTTTCAGCATCCGATACAAGTTATCCATAAACAGCAAATCGTCTGCGACATGCTCAATCGTCTCAAAGCTCAAAATCGTATCAAACAACCCCAATTGCTCGGGAAGCGCCGGATCAAGTGCGTCACCCTGCTGATACGTAATCTTTTGATGGTTGTATTCCCGATTGGCATAAAATATCGTCGCCTCATCGTTGTCGACTCCGATCAATTCCGTCAGCTCTCGTTTTCGATCCTTTGCGATCATATGACATCCGTAGCCGGTACCGCAAGCGATATCCAACACTCGACCTTTTACATAAGGTGCGGCAAAATAATATCTGGCTATATGCTCCAGCAGCATGCCATTCGTAGGTTTTAACAGCTTGGGGATGATTCTCTCCCCTGTCCATTCCAGCAAAGCCATCACCAATTTTCTCGTATTCTTCCTCACATCTTACCTTATTTATCGGCTTGATCCTATCAGCTAGCATTTCCTGAACACGGTTTATTAAGAAATTTGTAAGACATTTCATTACTGTTTTGTTAGAGCTGGGCGTTAAGATAGTACCATGAATGCATTCATAAGGTGGGACGAATCATGACCAAATATCAAGTCCTCGTAGTCGACGACGAGGCTGAAATCCGCGAAGCAATCGAAATCTATCTCAAAAATGAATCCATGACCGTATTCAAGGCTAGCAATGGACAGGAAGCGCTGGACGTACTGGAACGCGAAGAGATCCAACTCATCCTGATGGACATCATGATGCCAAAAATGGACGGAATGACCGCCACCTTTCAAATTCGCCAGAAAAAAAACATCCCGATCATCATGCTCTCTGCCAAATCAGAGGATACCGATAAAATCCTCGGACTCAATATCGGTGCCGATGACTATGTGACGAAGCCTTTTAATCCCTTGGAGCTCATCGCCAGGGTCAAATCTCAGTTAAGACGTTTTACCAATCTGGGAAGCGCTCAAATGACAGAAGATGAGATTCAGGTGCGCGGCTTGACCTTGAACAAAAGCACAAAAAATGTAGCGATTGACGGTAACGAGGTCAGGCTGACTGCTACCGAGTACAAAATCTTGGAGCTGTTAATGGAAAATAAGGGTCGGGTGTTTTCGATCGAGGAAATTTATGAACGGGTCTGGAGAGAGCCTTATATGAACGCGGAAAACACGGTGGCTGTCCATGTGCGGCGCATACGGGAAAAAATAGAGATCAACCCGAAGGAACCTAAATATTTGAAGGTGGTATGGGGAATTGGATACAAAATCGAAAAATAAACGCTTTGCGGTGCCTGTGCTAATCCTCATGCTCGTAAGTTTTTCGCTATCACTTTTGACCATGGCGGATTTGTACCATAAGCGCGAGTATCTCAGAGTGAACAATTACTTTCAAAGCGCAGAATTTCAAAGTGAATTACAGACATTTGCTGAGCTGGTGAAAGTCGTTCATGTTGATTATGCAGACTACACCCCAGGAAAGCTCGACGAGGAGACGGCCAATCAGCTTAAGAAAGAACATGAAGAGAATCTCCGGTCGATTAAGGATGATAACAGGCTCGAAGATATGATCGAGGCTGCCAAGAATGAGGGTGACACCAAGGAAGTTGCCAGACTAACCGAAGAACATTCACGCAGTCTGCAAAAAGAAATCTCTCAGGAAACCACTCGTTATCAAAACCAAATAAACCAAAAAATTGCCGAGAGGGATGCCGATTATAAGGAACGCAAAAACAGCCTTCTTCTTCGGAGCGGTTCCTTCGTATACTATGTCGATGATAGAAAGAACGATAAAGTTTACAGCAATCTCGGTTACGAGCCTTCAGACACCATGTTGCAACGAGATGCGCGCTTTTTAGTAAAGCTCCCCAACACCAACGGAGAGTTCTACATCAATCGTACTTATCAACTGAATGAATTAAGCGGTATCTTTTATGTCCCGCATGCCCCAAATGGGTATAGTCAGATCCACGCAGATGCACTCTACTATGATTCTATTCGGGAAAGACTGCTTGCCGAATGTGTCTTGCTCGCTGCCTCTCTCATTATTATTGGTCTTTGCTATTGGTACTTACCAGTAAGCAGAGCAGTGGAAGTACCCATTGTAGCGAAAAGCCTAGCTCTGTTCCGCCGTATTCCGCTAGATATTCGGATGGCTTTGCTTTTCGTACTTGGAATGACGTACTTGACTATGGTAGTAAACCTGCGCTTTTTCTTCTTGCCGGTTGATGGTGAGCATATCTTCACCCTTGCATTCGTATCCTTATTTACCGCTTACCTGCTTCTACAATTGCTGGAGGCATGGCTTATGTACAATGAACCCGAGAGATTTTCGCAGCAGTGGCAGAGGAGTATCCTTGCCAGACAACGTGTCCTTCTTCAAGAAAGCTACACCAATCGTGGCATGTTCTTCAAAGTATCCACGTTGTTCATCCTGACTGTCATGTTCGGGATGAGTATCGGTTTCGGATTCGTCGGGCTTGTCGAAGGGTCTGGTGGCTTACTGTTTTTCAGCTTTTTGTATGGCATGTTTTACATGACCGTGGTTTTCCCATACACTCTACGCCGCTTGGGACTGATGAACCGCATCATGCACGGTGCCTCCGAAATGGCTGGAGGCAATCTGAACGCTACGATTCAAAAGGTGAAAAAAGGGAAGTTATCTGATCTCGCGCACTCTCTCAACAACATCACAAAGGGACTCAAGCACGCGATGGAAGAGCAGATGAAAAGCGAGCGCATGAAATCCGAATTGATCACAAATGTTTCCCATGATTTAAAAACACCACTGACGTCGATTATCAACTACGTTACCCTGCTCAAGCAGGAAGATTTGACACCTGAGGAACGCAAGAGCTACGTCGATGTCTTGGATCGAAAAGCAGATCGACTGCGCGTCCTCATCGATGACCTGTTTGATGCAGCGAAAATGTCTAGCGGCGCGGTTGAGCTGAATATCGAGCAAGTGAATGTAGCCTCCCTACTCAACCAATCCATCGCTGAATTCAGTGACAAAATCGAGCAATCGACGCTCACTTTCCGTGTAACGACGGAACAGCCAAAGATCGTCGCCCCTCTGGATGGCAAGAAAACCTGGCGCGTATTTGAAAATCTGATCGGCAACGCTCTGAAGTATTCCATGCCGAATACACGCGTCCTGATCCATTTGGCAGAGACACAGGATGAGGTCATCCTGACGTTCAAAAATGTCTCCGCCTATGAAATCGACTTTGATGCACAGGAACTGTTTGAACGGTTCAAGCGCGCTGATCAATCCCGACATACTGAAGGCTCCGGCCTCGGCTTGGCTATCGCAAAAAGCATCGTAGAATTGCAAGGCGGCAGGCTGTCGATCGATATTGATGGCGATTACTTCAAAGTCATCGTCGTATTCCGCAAACACGTGTAAGGATCAAAGAGAAAAGCCAGTGCCCGATCATCCGGCACTGGCTTTATTACGTGGCTTCACCCTGTTAGATGGCAAAATTCCTTTCAAATAGTGACTCTATACTGGCAGCCACCTCTTGCTCGTCGGCACCTTCCACCTCAAACATAATTTCATCTCCGGTCTTTGCCCCCAGAGCCATTACGCTGAGGATGCTTTTGCCATTCGCCTGCTTGTCATTGTAGATCATCTTGACCGACGAGCTGTATTGATTGAGCAGGTTCACCAAGACAGAAGCAGGGCGAGCATGGAGACCTCCACTCACGGCTACTTCCAGATTCATTCGGATCAATTTCACGCCTCCCTTCCTGTCCTTCTGCTTATCATGCAAGTTCAAAAAATCGTCTTTTCAGCACCGAACCTCTTACAAGAAAAACTTCTCAATGACTTCTGCTACTCCATGCCGATCGTTCGTTTCCGTGACATGCCGAGCCAGCTGTTTCAGATCATCAGGAGCATTTCCCATCGCCACACCCATTCCGGCGAATTGGAGCATCTCTGCATCATTGTAATTGTCGCCTACAGCAACGATCTCGTCAGGCTGAATCGCAAGCCTCTCACTCACTACCGCTAGACCACTTGCCTTGGAGATGCCCACAGGCAATATTTCCAAATTATTCGCGCCCGATGCCGTCACGCGAATCCCCGAAAGCTCGGCTTTCTCCAACTCTTGTCTTGCTGCCAACAGACGCTTCTCGTCGCCCGTGACGAATATTTTTGGAGCACACACTTCATGTTTTCGAACGTATCCGGCTATCAACCGCGAAGCCTGGATTTTGAGCGGGTATTGATTTTTCCAGAGCTGGCGCAGTGTCCAGGCATTTAACAGCGGAAACAAGTCCGTCCACTTCCACGTGCGATTCGTGACAGCATAAGACTCATGCAGCAGCATGACATCTAAGCCATGCGATACGAGTATATCTGTAATCCTCGCCGCTATCTCATACGGAATACGCTGTACATACAGCACCTGATCCGTCTTGGGATCTGCAACGTATGCGCCATCATGCGAAACAAGTGGTGCGCTGATCTGGAACTGCTGCGCCAACGATTTGGCCGATGGGTATGCCCTGCCGGTTGCCAGTGTGACGTGGACTCCTTGCTTCACTAACTGGGTAATGGCCCGCTCTGTTACTTTGGATAAGGTATGGTTCGACATCAAAATCGTTCCGTCCACATCCAAGGCGAGGAGTTTGTATTTCACACGAGTCCCATCCTTATGTGACGGGCTTGAAAAACTGGGGCAGATGCTCCTTGTGCGCCTCCAGCATCTCATCGAGTATTTTTTTGGCGATCACGTCAGACGACACCAGCGGGTTAATATTCATCGCCAACAGCGCCTTATGGTAATCACCCGTTACAGCCGCCTCAACTGCCACTCGCTCAAACGATTTGATTTGCTGTACGAGTCCACGCACGGGAACAGGCAAATCACCAACAGCCAAAGGAATCGGTCCTTCTCTTGTAATGACGCAGTTCACTTCGACTGCCGAATCATCCGGAATGCTGGCAATGGCTCCATTGTTGCGAACATTTACCGTCTGGATATCACGCTTGTCGTTGTAAATAGAGTAAATGAGATTGCAGGCAGCCTCACTGTAATAGGCACCGCCACGCTTCTCCAACTGCGGAGGCTTGATATCTAAGTCTGGGTCTTCGTAGAGTGCGAATAGCTCCGCTTCCACCTGCTTGACCACTTCAGCACGCGTACCCTTCTGCTCCGCTTCTTCCAGCTCATGCTCAAGCATCGTGCGGGTCTGGTAGTAGTAACGATGATACGGACACGGGAGAATCCCCAATGCTTTGATGAAATCTTTATCCCAACCAAGGTCCAAAATGTTTTGCATCGTAATACCCGATTGGTCGCCCGTTATCTTATCGATTACCTGGGAAATGACGTTTTCCCCATCCAGGTACACACCCAGTCCGAAGATCATATGATTCAATCCGGCAAAATCAATATGAACCCGTGATTGCTCGACCCCTAAAACAGTGGCAACACCCATTTTCATCCCAATGGGAACATTACACAGTCCAATGACCTTTTTGCGGTTGGTATGTCGTAGCACTGCCTCTGTGACCATACCAGCCGGATTGGTGAAGTTAATCAGCCAAGCATCTGGACATAGCTCTTCCATGTCACGACAAATGTCCATAATGACCGGAATGGTACGCAAGCCTTTGAACAACCCGCCGGGACCATTGGTTTCCTGACCGATTACTCCGTATTTCAAAGGAATACGCTCATCCTTGATCCGCGCTTCCAAGAGACCCACGCGCATTTGTGTTGTAACAAAATCTGCGCCCGCAAGTGCTTTCCGCCGATCCATCGACAAATGGATCTCGATAGGCACCCCTGCCTTCTCTACCATCCTTTTTGCCAGGGCACCTACTGTTTGCAGCTTTTTCTCGCCCTCCGGAATATCCACGAGCCACAACTCTCGGACGGGCAACTCATCGTAGCGCTTGATGAAGCCTTCCACCAGCTCAGGTGTATAGCTAGACCCTCCACCGATCGTTACAATTTTGATTCCGCTCATACTCCTGCCTCCTTGCCTTCATGGATTTGGCTGTACAGCTCTACAAACTCCGTAGCCAAATCCTTGACTGTTATCGCGTTCATCAAATGATCCTGGGCGTGAATCAAGAGCATGCTGATCTCAGTCTTTTCGCCCGCTATCTCCTTTTGGATAAGTGCCGTTTGATTTTGGTGTGCACGACCGAGCTCTTCTCCTGCACGCTTCAACGCATCCTCTGCGCCTGACAAGTCTCTATTTTTTGCCAGAGCGATCGCTTCCATTGCCAGACTCCGCGCGTTTCCTCCGTGAAGTATTAGTTGAAAAATAACGTCTGTATGGTCCAAATCTATCTCCACCTATCCAAGTTCGCTAAAAGTCACGAGCTGTATTTTTTGATCACGAATGTATTGCTTTAACTCTGCTGCTGTTAAGATTTTCAATTCTGTGGTTCGTTGCTTTGCGTATGAACTGCCTGTCAATACCGCTTCGTCCAAATAAGCAGGGTGCGTCATGATTTCAACTACAGGATAATCCGCCATATCCTCTACGATCCTGACGAAGGATTGTACAGTTAGGTCGTCTCCATAAAAATGATGAGAAAAGCCTTCTGTCGTCAAAACACTCGACTGGTCTCGCTGCTCCTCCGTCCTAGACATCCACGGATAGCGAACTGGCACTCTATATTCCTCTGCCAGCTTCAGAACAATCGGCAAAACGGCTGGATGTGCATGCACATGGTGGTGGCTGTCGATATGCGTCAGCTTGAGCCCCGACGCCACGAACACCTCCAGTTGAGCCCGCAGCTCCCGCTCGATCTCCTCCGGTGCAGCAGAAATCAAATGATCTTGCCCGCGTCGAAAACGTCCCTCTCCATCCGTTAGCGATGGTACATCCTGACTAACTGGCGATCCGCATGTGAGTACCAGATGAATGCCTACTCCGAGCGTTGGATGTTCTTTGGCCAGCCCTACAGCGTGCTCGAACCCCTCCATATTGACCATCAAGGTCGTAGAAGTAACGACTCCTTCCCGATGCGCTTCGACGATACCCAGATTGACGCCTTTGGAATACCCAAAATCGTCTGCATTCACAATCAGTTTCATAGATAGCCTCTCCTCTAGCGATTACATAGTCACAGCTGTATCGGAAGCAGTACCAGCTTTTTCTTCACTTACCTTTTGTTTATCCCACAAGCGGAAGAACGGATAGTAGATCGCGAGCGATATGAGGAAGTTCACGGCTTGAAGAACCATTCCCGATACTTTTCCGCCTGTAGCCAAATATCCACTTACAAATAATGGTGTCGTCCACGGAACAGATACTCCGCTTGGCTTTGCTACCCATCCGAGCGACATCGCAAAATAGCTGATAAGGACCAATATGACAGGGGTAATCACAAACGGAATAATCAAGAGCGGGTTCATGACGATCGGCATTCCGAAGATGACCGGTTCATTGATGTTAAACAAACCAGGTCCGATCGAGAGTCTACCGATGTTTTTCATCTGTTTGCTTCGTGCCATGAATACCATCAGGACAACGAGAGCCAAAGTGGCACCTGATCCCCCTGCATATATCCACATGTCAAAAAATTGCGTGGTTACGACGTTCGGCAATTCACCGTTTGGATTTGCTTGAAACGCCGCTCTGTTCTGGTCCATCAGTGTCAGCCAGATTGGACTCATAATGCCACCGACTATCGCCGCACCATGTAAACCAACTGCCCAGAGCACATGAATAAGCAACACGCATATGATGGCACCAATCAAGCTGCTGCCGACCACACTCAATGGTCCGACAAGTAGATCTTTTACAATATTATGAATACTCTCGAAAGAAGTGTTTTCCAGAAGAATCCGAATCAGCCAGACAACGATAAGCACTGCACCCGCAGGGATCAATGCCACAAACGAACGAGAAACGGCAGGGGGAACTCCGGGTGGCATGGAGATGACGATCTTCATTTGGATAATTTTGCGGTAAATCTCGGTTCCTAAAATCGCCAATATCATGGCTACAAACAATCCCTGGCTACCCATCAGCGTGAGAGGAATGACTCCGCCAACTTCTTGGGCTGCACTCGCTCCTTCCGGGGTGAACATGATTTTATACGGAGTAGCGAGCAAGAAGGAAGCGACAGAAATCGCTCCAGCCGACAGCGGATCGACCTTGTATTTCTCTGCTAGTCGGTAGGCGACGCCAAAACTGACAATCAATCCCATGACGTCAAAAGTAGCGCCTACCGGATACAGCAGCTTCGTCCGCCATTTTTCGCCGAAAATACCGCCCATGAATTCGTCATAACCAGGTATCGGTATGAAGCCAATGATGAGGAACAGTGAACCAATGATCAACAAAGGCAAAGTAAGGATAATTCCGTCACGAATGGCCTGCAGATGCTTTTGTTCCGCCATTTTTCCTGCTATCGGCATCATGCGGTTTTCCATAAATGAAACAAATCCGCCCATACGCATCCCCCTCCTACTGTTTTAGACGAAGTGCAAATTCAAGCACGTTTTTCCCGTTCAACGTTCCGTAATCAACGGTACTGATCACGTCTACAGGAATTCCTCTGGATGCCCCTTCTTTTTTCATCTCTGTCAGCTTGTAACGAACTTGTGGCCCCAACAAGAGCACTGCTGCTTGATCAATATGATTTTTCACATCATCTGCGGAAACTGCCCATATTTTAGCGTCCAACCCTTTTTCTCTGGCAGCCTCCTCCATTTTTTGAACCAGCAAGCTTGTCGACATACCCGCTGCGCAACACAATAAAATATTCATTGATTGTACCCCCTCCTCTCGACGAGTGATGCCTTATTGTAAGAGCAAGTTACGTGCCAAAACACCAAAAAATGTATGCGCTTACCAAAAAAACCGCATGGTTAGGCATATTTCGCGACCTCATCTCCTGTCATCCCCATTAGTGTTTTTATGTAAGCGCTGTAGTGTTTGATTTTGAATATGGAAAAGACAAAAAATAAAACACTGGTTACGCCAGTGTTTTATTGTGTATGAAGAAATTCATGATAAAACAAACGTCGTCTTCGCTGATCACTACCTCATACTTGTCTTCTAGCGGCAATAATTCATGTCGGATTAAGCTGTACAGCTTGCGGTTCTCCAGCAAAAAACTGTCTTTTTGAATATACGCCACTGATTGCGTCCCTGCTTTCAAGCGATCAACCAAGCAGCAGATGTGCAAGTAGGCCCCAATTCGCGTGTCAAAAACCAAAGAATTGTTCAGTCGCTCCTCCATGCGGCCGACACACATCCTCACGTCAGCGAGAATATCTTGTCCCTCTACCATTTGCAGGTGCTCCCCCAGCGACTCTTGCATCTTCAGATAGGCCTCTTCCAGATCGATCACTTTCTGGATATCAGACATCGCCTCTCCGTTCAAAACATCGTCCATGCTATGGTGGCGCAACTCGCGGTCGAGAATGTAATTGCTCACCACGAAGAGAATTTTTCTCTCCTCTTTGATGTTTCGAAGCTGACTGCGGGCCTGTGCCTTATCGATCAGTTGCAGCGGCACAAATTCCAGCAGGTTATCATCGTACCTGAGCCTTGATTCCAGCAGCTTTTTCAAAAACAAGGCACTGCCTTCCCCAGACAGGCAGGCTGCGACGATCGTCAGCGCCGGAACATGCTTTTGCGCCTGTTCTTTCGGCTGCTCCTCCCGCTGGTAGAGTGAAATGCCCAAGACATCTCGGTAAACGTCCTCCAGTGAATGACCGAGCATCGCCTTTCGAGTGGCCTCGATCACATGTGGCGTGCTGACCATCGGAATGACTTTGACCGGAATGCCCATCTCCCGCTCGATGATCTCGCCAAAGCCGAGCAGCGACCCCATATCTACGAGCAGCAGCAATCCAGCCTTGCTCCCGATCTCTCTGGCTACTTTCAGTGCTTTCTCCAAAACACTCATGGAATCTTCTTCGAGCGGCAGGTCGATGGCTCTCGCATATTGTGTGACCAGCAATCGGTTCGTCACATCGACCATCGCTGTCGCACCGCCGCTGCCGTGCGTAATCACGAGCACCCCGATTGTTTCCCGTTCTTCCTCCATGCTGACATCGTCGAGCACGAAAAACATGGTCAAATATCCAGCCTCACCAATCGGCAGATCCATGAGTATCGCTTCTTCTATCATGCGCACGCACTCTAGCGCCACAGCAAACTCTTTCTTGTATTTGATTCGCACATGGTTGATTTGCGGATTTACGATCTGCTTACCTTGTGCGAGGCGCTCTTTCGATGTCTGAATATGCAGCGCGAGACCAAAGATTACCTTCTGGCTCAAAATCTTCTCCAGCTTGGCCTCTGCGAAGCGAACGATCTCTTCCACGAGGTGAATGATGAACGGGTCGATAATCCGGGCCATGTCGCCTTTATTTACACGTTGATGGACGCCTTTGATAAAGGTCGTAAAATAATTCTCGATGTCAAACTCCAATTCTTCTTCACTCACACCGAGGTTTTGCAGTTCATATATTTTTTGCTCGATTTTTTCATAGACACTGTCCGTCGTATCCCCTGTTTCTCGCCCGATCCAGATGCCCTCTTTTGATGGCTGCACGACAAAGCAATTGTGCTCCGTCCCGATGATTTCATCTAGCTCCTGCTTGTAATCCTTCACCAAAAGCAGCCCTTGCTTCACATGATGCGGCAGGTCCTGAACCGACACGTGCAGCTGATTCTTTTTTAACGAAATGAATTCGGCATAGGCGCTGGCGCAGGTGAGCTGAATATCCGTTTTTAACTGTCCAATGTTATTCGGGCAGTGATAGCACAAGAATGCCTGCACAGCATTGGCCGATATCTGAATCTCTTTCCCCAACCGAAAAGCCTCTTCTTGAAAAATCTCCATCGTAATACTAAAACGCTCTTCCAAGCCACGCTCAACCAAAGAGGGCAGCTTGATGACCATGGGAATACGCCTCATGAACGTTTTTAAGAGACTCGACTCCGGATTTTCTGTCGTGGCCATCACAATCTGGACGTGAGCCGTCCGCTCCATCTCTGTTTCCCCTACGCGGCGGAATATGCCCTTATCCATAAAGGTAAAAAAGATTTCCTGTCCTTCCGCTGGCAGCCGATGCACTTCATCGAGAAAAAGAATGCCACCGTCTGCCTTTTCCACTAGTCCTTTGCGGTCCATCTCCGCTCCGGTATACGCCCCTTTTTTGACTCCGAACAATTGACTGATTAAGAGCTGCGGGTTATTAGCATAATCGGCGCAGTTAAAAATCACGAAAGGAGCATGCTTATCCAGGCGTCCAATATCAACGGCAAACTCGTGAATCATCCCAGCAAACCACGATTTGCCCACGCCGGTTTCCCCCAAAATCAAGCAATGCATCCCTCGCGGCGGATACAAAACGGCCGCCTTTGCCTGCTCAATACGCGTGATCAAGCTCTTATTGGTTTTCGCCAGCCTGTCCAGCGACGTCTCCGCCAAATAGAGCGAATCGTTTCCTTGCTTGGCAAAAAACAGCGTCGGACGCCCTTCTTCCTTCTCGATTCTGCCTTCCTTCCACAAACGGTTCAAATCACTGCTCACATTCGCTCGACTCAAACCAAGCCGCTCAGCCAACTCTGAAGCGCTTACTTTTTTATCAGGACCAGCGTCTACTAACGTCTGGAATATTAAATCTAATCGTTTCACTCTATCACCCGCCGTTGAATAGATAGAAAGTCACGAAATGCACAACCAATCCTTTTCAATTCCACGAATATTTGGAAAAACCTGCTTTCCTATGAATATGATGGGCATATATACGTCTTTGTAAAAAAGGCCAATCTTGTCGTAAACCAAGATCAGCCTTCCATTTCCTTACTTTTTACACATTGACTTGTTGAATCGCTTGTCTCATGTCCAACGTATTGTCATTCATCGAACTGGACGCCTCGTGTACTTGCTTCATCATTTCTAGGTTCTGATTCGTTAGCATTCGAATTTGATTCGTTTGCTCGGTGACTCGGCTTGCAATCTGTGCAATGCTGTTGACAGTAGCCGCCACTTCTTCTGACCCTGCGGACAGCTCCTCCGTTGTAGCCGATACTTCCTGCACCTGTTCACTGACGAGTCGGAATGCCTGGACTGTATGCAGGAAGGATTGTTCTGCTTCGAGAGAAAGACCGACACCCGTTTCGATTTCTCTTGCCACGTTTTCCATTTCCTCACTGATCTTCTCTGACTCCCTGCAAATTCTGTCTAGCAAAGCTGCAATTTGATGCACGGACGTTGCAGAGGCGTCCGCCAGCTTGCTCACCTCTTTGGCCACCACTGTAAAGCCTAGACCGTGCTCTCCCGCTCTAGCCGCTTCAACCGAAGCATTCAGGGCCAAAATCTTGGTTTGCTCGGTGAACCCGCGAATCGTACCAAGTACGTTTTCAATCTGATTGGAATCGTGCTTCAATTGCAAAGCAATGTCCAATGTCTGTGCAGCTGAAGCCGAAATATCTTTCATTTGGCTATTCATTCTTTTCATCGCGAAATCGCCAGAATGAGCCATCTCGAGAGCATGGACAGAAGCATCCGATACGGTTGCAGATGACTCTGCAATTCGGCTAATGCCCACCGTAATTTCTTCGATGGCAGTGGCACTGTCGGCTGCACTTTTCATCTGCGAATTGGCTCCTTCGTATATCGCCTTTACATTTTCATTCACGTGCTGGCCCATCTCAAGCAAATGATCTGCGCTATTGGCTAAATCCTTCGAAGATACAACCAACTGATCAGAGGTCTTCTCCATATTGACAACCAAGCCACGAACACGGCTATGCAAGTTTTCGGACATGGTGAGCATCGCCTTATAGACCGTACCAATTTCATCCTCGGAGCGAACGGGCTTTTCTCGCAAAATAGCCCCTGCTTTCGCCAAATCCCCCAATGCCATTTGCTCGGCACTCGCCCTTACCGTATGTAATGGCCCCAACGCTCGTTGCACAAACCAGACAATCGCTCCAATTGCCGCAAGCATGATGATAAGCAAAAACACATACACAGGAGTACTTTTCCAGATCACGTTCGTTACGAGCTGCTCATACACAGCGACATCCGTATCTATACCCAGTGCGCCAATCACGGAACCACTGGCGTCCTTCACCGGAGCATAGGCAGATATGTACGTCCCATACTCTGGATTTTCGATGATCGGAGAGCTTGCCTTTTGACCAGCCATAACTGCCTGAACAGCTGAAGGAGGCATATCTGTCACTTCATTGATTGGGGAGGCGGAAGGGTCATTTGGCGGGCGTCCATCAATCATAATTTTGGGAACCTGGTTCTCGTCAAACCGCACGAAATACACGTAGATGGCCCCAATTTGCGTTCGAAACACATCCAGCTCTTTACGTAACGACCAATAAAGCTCGGTCTCCTCTGGCTGCCTTAAAAATTCAGCGTATCGATCAGTATTCATTTGAGCCGCGTAGCTCTCCACAATACGCAAATTGTAGCTATTGATTCCATCCTCCACAGCGGATCTGGTCTGCACAAACTGTGTAACAACACTTCCCGCAGCAAGTAAGATCAAAACGGCGATGATGACACACAAAATACGGACAATCAAATGCTTTTTCATGAATGATACCATCCGCTCGCTTCTCCCCCGTGCCTTATGATGAACAAATGATGACGCTTACTTTTTGTCGCACGATTACCATCATAGGCGATTTCGGAGATTACGGATAGATATGTATATTCTGAATATAAACACCTGCACGCTTGTCCATCCTTTAATTTTTCCGTGTCCTTTGACTTATGTACGATATAATAGATAAATAATGATTGACAGGAGATAGCAAATCCATGATGGTTTTCATCTTGTTTACCATATGGGCATTAGGTCTGTTCGTTCTGTTCACAGACCCGAAACGAACGTCAATCCGCTGGGCTTGTGCGACTGCCTTTGTTGGGGCTGGAGGCTTTATCTCAGGCGTGATTGACGAGACGATCATGCCCTATTTTGCAGATTACCTAGCCACAAAGCCTGGGACCACGAACACCCTGATATTGGTAAGCCGCATCTCATCTTTTGTTTGCCAAGTGGGTTTGCCCTACACGTTTCTCATGTTTGCTGTACACTCAACTGAATTTTTGTCTCGCAGAGTAAAGCTGACGATACAATACGCTGCTCTCATCCTGCCGCTTGGGATGCTTTGGATTACACCCGTTTATCCCGAGCTGCTTTTTAACTACTGGATTATGGTGGCATGGGTGATTCCGTTTTTTCTGTTCTCCTGTACGTTGCTTGTCGTGCAGTACATGCGAGAAAAAGACCCACTCGTGAAAAAGAACAGCTTTTTCACGAACGTACTCATCATCATTCCGTTGTTTTTCGTCTTTATTTTCATCTACATCATGCGTATCCAGAACGATTATGAGGCTTGGCGCTACAACATGCTCGTAGTCACGATCCAGTTTATCCTGATCGTTGCCATCAGCTTGAAATACGGCTTCCTTGGCGTCCGTCTCCGCGTAGAAAAAAGACGTCTGGACAGTACCTTGCGCGCCTTGACTTCCGGTGCACAAATCATTAACCATACGATCAAAAATGAAGTAGGCAAAATCTCGCTGTATGCCGACCGTATCGAGACTTATGCAGATGAAACCAACCAGCCGTCGCTAAAAGAAGACGCGCTTGTCCTAATGCAATCCTCACAGCATATGCTGGACATGATGAATCGGATTCAAAACCAGCTGCGTGACGTCGAGCTGCGAGAAGAACCATGTGACCCCGGCCAAATTATCGGGCAAGTCACACAAAATCTGACGCCCTATATCCTGAAGCAACAGGTAGAAGTCGTTAGTGAATTGGACGAAACACTTCGCTTGTATGGCGATGGAGTACAACTGCGCGAAGTCATCACCAACTTGTGCATGAATGCACTGGAAGCCATGAAGGCGGGCGGCAAGCTTCATCTTCAGCTATTTTTGTCCCACAAGCATCTCATCATCACTGTCGCAGACACAGGCACAGGCATTACCAAAGAGAACCTGCCTCATGTACTCGATCCTTTTTTCTCGACAAAAAGGACAGGACAAAACTTTGGTCTTGGGCTCTCCTACTGCTACAACGTCATGCAAAAGCATCAGGGCCAATTGGAAATCTACAGTGAACAAGGCAAAGGAACCACCGTTTTCCTGTTCTTCCCGAAAAAGCGCGTCATCATAACCGACTCTGAATAGCGAAAGGACGCTCACAAACATGAATCCAATCAGGGTATTTTTAGTAGAGGACGACCCCGTCTGGCGCAAAGGTCTCATTGACTTCCTGAACAAAGAACCGGATCTCACCGTAGTAGGGGAAGCCGGGTTCAAAGCAGAAGCAATCGAGCGCTTTTTGCCTGCCAAAGCGGATGTCGTCTTAATGGACATTAACTTGACCGAGAACAATCTGGACGGAATCGAAACGGCAATCGAATTCATGGCACTCCAAGCTGACAGTAAAATCATCATGCTCACCTCTCTGACAGACGAGGCAGTGATCGTGGAATCCTTCTCAGCGGGTGCCGTCAATTACATCAGCAAATCGAGCTTCAAGGAAATTCCCGACGCTATCCGTGCTGCTCACAACAGCCAATCTGCCATTCACCCTACGGCAGCTGCGGCACTTCGCAACGAATTTTTGCGTTTGAAAAACGATGAAAATCAAAAGCTGTTATCTCCCGCAGAAAGGGACATCCTACAACTAATCCACCAAGGTCATACGCAGACGCAGATTGAACAATCTCTCCACATCACGAAGCGTACGATCAAAAATCACATCAACCGAATCCTCAAAAAAATGGGCGTCAAAACAAGCAAGGAAGCGGCCGCAAAAGCCAGCCAAAAAAAGCTATTCTAGGTCTTATTACCAGGTACCAATGAATGTTGGTACTTTTTTTACATGCTCCACTCCTTACAATGAAAACTATAGAGCAACGACATTATCCCTTGTAAAGGTGTGGTCCACATGGCCCTTATCTATTCTTTCTTAAAAACGTTATTGATGTTATGGTTCCGTCCTCGTGTGCTTGGACTCTCCAAAATCGACTTGTCGAAGCCATCTCTTATCACTCCCAATCACGTCTCCTTGCTAGATGCGGTACTCCTATCCTTTTGCTTGCCAAAAGAAGCGACCTTTGTCGTCAACACGGAGATCGCTAAGCGGTTTGCGTTTTTCCTCCGCTTCCGCAAGCATATCGCAATCGATCCGCTCAACCCGTACTCCATCCGCCACATGCTCCGCGTCCTCCGCAACGGACAGACGCTGGTGATTTTTCCAGAAGGTCGGATCACGACGACGGGCGGCATCATGAAAATCTACAGCGGTGTCGGCTATCTCGCTCTGCGAACTGGTGTAACGGTTTACCCGATCATCATTAAAGGCCTGGAACGTTCGATCTTCTCGTATTTGAAAGGAAAGCTGAAGCTCTCCTGGTTCCCTGATGTAACCATGACAGTAGGCACTCCGTTCACCATCGAGCGCGATCAAAGCCTATCGATGCGCGAACAAAAAGCCACGGCCAATGATCGTATTCTGCGTATTCTCCAAGAAGGCTTGTTCGAGAGCCGGATGAAGCAAAACGTGAATCTGTTTGATGAAGTTCTCGAAGCAGCTCGCCTGAATGGTGCAAAAATGGAAATCGCCAAAGATCTGACGTCAGCGATCGACTACAAGACCTTGTTAATCGGTAGCTACTTACTCGGCAACAAATTGCAGCCAATGCTCTTGGGAAAACCGGTTGTCGGTATATTCCTTCCCAATTCAGTAGGTCATCTCGTAACGTTACTATCGTTGTTCCGCATCGGTGCCACTCCAGCCATCCTGAACTTTTCACTTGGCATTCGTTCGCTACTGGATTGCTGTGAGACTGCTCATATCGATACGATCCTGACCTCGCGTGTATTCATTGAAAAAGGGAAGCTGGAGCACATCATCGCAGGTCTTTCACCGAGCATGAAAATTATTTATCTTGAGGATTTGAAAGCATCCGCGACTGCTTTTGACAAAGTGTCCGCACTCTTCTCTTATTTGCGGAAGAAAAAAGCTTCAGCGGCTAAGAACGAGCTGATCCTCTTCACCTCTGGCAGTGAGAGCAAGCCAAAAGGTGTCATCCTGACGCATACGAATCTGTACGCGAATATTCAACAAGTGACCAGCGTGATCGATATCACGAGTCGCGACAAGTTTTTCAATGCACTGCCGATGTTCCACAGCTTCGGACTAACCGTAGGAACGCTTGTGCCAGTCGTCAAAGGAATTCCAGTCTATCTGTACCCAAGTCCGTTGCATTACAAGGCGATTTCGGAATTGGTCTACGATCAAAACGCAACGATTCTCTTCGGAACCTCAACCTTTATGGCTGGTTACGGGCGTATGGCCCACCCTTACAACTTCTACTCCCTGCGCTACGTATTTGCAGGAGCAGAAAAACTGAAGGACGATGTGCGCAAGCTGTGGATGGAAAAGTTCGGTGTACGGATTTTTGAAGGCTATGGGGCAACGGAAACAGCTCCGATCCTGTCACTCAACACGCCGCTGGCAAACAAACCAGGAACCGTCGGGCGTTTGATGCCAGGAATGTCCGCCAAGCTGGAAGCAGTAGAAGGAATCGAGGCTGGCGGAGAGCTTTTGGTGAAGGGTCCGAACGTCATGAAGGGTTATATGATTCACGGAAAAGGCTTTGTTCCCGCTGAGGAATGGTACCACACAGGTGATTTGGTTACAGCTGACAAGGACGGCTTTCTCAGCATCCAATCCCGTCTGAAGCGCTTCGCCAAAATCGGCGGCGAGATGGTTTCGCTCAATCTGGTTGAAGAACTGGCTATGCAATGCTTCGGACACTCCGGTTTTGCTGCGATAACAGTGAATGATGCGCGAAAAGGGGAGCGTGTCCTGCTATTTACCACAGATGAATCGGTTCAGCTGAGCCAATTGCGCGCGTATTTGACGGAAAAACAATACTCGCCATTGCTCATCCCAGGTACGATGCAAGTAATCAAAGCTCTACCACTTCTCGGTAGCGGCAAAACGGATTACGTCAGTCTGAAACAGCTGGCCGAAACGGGAGGAAAATGATGTGAACATACGATTAAAACCACTACAAGCCCTGTACTTCACTCAATTTCTATCGGCCTTTGCCGACAACATGATTTTGTTTGTCATCGCGAATCTGCTGCGGGAGAACGGTTTTTCTCCCGCGATGCTTGCACTCGTATCGATTTCATTCTTTCTCCCCTACGTTTTTCTCGCTCCACTGGTTGGGCCTTTTGCCGACAAGCACGCCAAATCTATCGTGCTGGTGATCGGCAACCTGATTAAAGCGCTTGGTGTCGTCCTGCTGTTTTTCATTGACCAGTCGAGCATCTTGATGCTGATGTTGTGTTACTTCACAGTAGGAGTCGGAGCGGTCGTGTATTCTCCGGCCAAGTATGGAATCTTGCCGGAGCTGACTCGAAATGAAGATGAACTGTTTCATGCGAATGCACGCATCGAAGCCTATACGATCTTTGCGATTTTGACAGGAATCGGTGGTGGTGGAGCCATCGCGAACATGACAGCACCGCTTATCTCGTCAGGAATTTGTCTGCTGATCTATCTGCTGTCGCTCGGTATGACTTTCTTCATTCCGCGTATGAGAGGGAATGCATCGATTCGCTATGGGGCTGAAGCACGACGCTTTTTCATCGACTTCCAGCACTTGATGAATCGCCCGGAAACGAGCTTTGCCCTGATTGGAACCGGAGCATTCTGGATGTCCTCTGCTGTCCTGCGTGTGGCCGTTCTGGCCTGGATTCCCCTCGCGCTTGGGATTAACCCGGAAAGCTTCTCTGTATCGCTGATTCTCGCAACGACATCCATCGGAATTATCGCCGGAGCTTTTCTGGCTCCCAAGCTTATTCCTTTGTCTCATTTCACTCGATCGCTGACATACGGATTCGGAATGTTTCTCATCATCGTGCTATTCCCTTGGACGAACATCACCTTTGTTGCCATCAGTCTATTGCTTCTCGTCGGGTTCATGGGCGGCGTGTTCATTATCCCGATGAATACCGTCTTGCAGGACGAAGGCAAGCGGATGGTTGGTTCCGGGAAAACGATTGCGATTCAGAACTTCATCGAGAATCTGCTAATGGCAGTAGGCTCCGGCATTTACTACCTGATCACCTATATCGGCATCTCCGTCTCTGGTGCGATTGTTGGTCAAGGGTTGCTGTTGCTCGGGTTCCTGTTGTACTTGGTGAAGTATCGCAGAAGAATCGTTCGTTGACAGATTGGCGTCATAGAAAAAGAAAAAGCCGTGACTACTCGCGTCACGGCTTTCTTGCGTTCATCTCTGTTATTTCTTTTGCTGCGTTTTGGTTGTCGGTGTGACCGATTTTTCCGCAGCCTTTCTCGCTTCGTTCAGTTGATGATAAAATTCACCTTTTGTTTTGATTGTCGCGAGCTTCGCTGCATCGACTTTTGCTTTTGCAGACAGCTCGGTGATTTCTTCTTTGGTTACCGCGTCCTTGATGTTGATGGAAGCGATATTGGTGTATTTGCCATCTGCCGTTTTCGGAGCGCTCAGAATGCCTGCATTGATCAGCTCTACTACGTCCTTGCGTTCAGGTGCAGTGGTGTCCACACCTGTAATCTTCCAGTTGTTTTGTACTTTTGGCTCGTAAACGCCCTTTTTCACTTCTTTCAGGTACGCAATAGCACGGTTGCGGATCGTTCCACCCGTTTCACCAAACGCACTGTTGTCTTTGGAAGACCACAGCTGTTCGAACTTGCGTCCTTCCAACGCGCCACCTTTTGCCTGCAAAGCTTCCATCCGGTATGAGTTCATTCCGAGCTTCAAGGTATCTTCAGCCTTGATCGGTTTCTCATCGAGCTTGCGCAGGTTCGTGATGCGGCTGCCGTATGGCTTGGTCAGGTCGATTTCGTATTTCACGCCACCGAAGAAATCGTTGGTGCTGTATTTGGAGGCGCGGCGTTTTGGATCAAAGCTAACTGTCACATCACCAGGGCGCGTGGAATTGAAGTAGCCCACAGCCCATTCCATGTAGTCCTTCAAGTCTTTTCCGGTTACTTTGTAAACGGTAATCTCGCCACCCGCGTATTGGTAGTTGTAGGCGATATCCTTTTTCTTGATCGGACCTACGTCCAGCTTTGCTTTGTCGTTGTCGATCTGGTGAGCAACCACGTCTGCTTTGCTATAGTAGAGCATCACTTCATGGAAAAAGTCGGATAGCGGCGTCTCCTGAATTTGTACCGTCGGGATGCCCTCGACCTCGTTTTTCGGTACCAGGTTCATGCCTTTGAGCTCTGCTACGACGATGTTGGCATCTGCACGCGCGAACTCATGAAAAGGCTGGAGCTTGGTCTCCAACGCTGCATCGGATACCGCTGGTGTGCCATCTGCGCCTTTTACAGGGACCGCAGTCGCTTCCTTGTTAGTCAGCACGACCTTGCCGTCTTTCTTTTCGAAAGTCAGGTCAATGCGAGAAAGATGCGTACCGTATTTGTCCGGCTCAGTGATCAAGACGCCGTTGATCTCTTCCTTTTTCACGAGCTTGTGCATGTGACCTGCAAAAATCGCAGTCAGCTCTGGAACGGCGTTTGCGATATCTGCTACACCCGTCCCCGGAATTCCGTTTTCATTCTCGATGCCCATGTGCATGAGACCGATCATGACGTCTACTTTGCCTTCCAGCTCTTTTACGGCTTTCTTGGTTTCTTCTACCGGGTTTTTGATCACGAGGCCATCCAGATGATCGGTCCCTTTTTCGAAATCAGTAATCATCGGCGTGTTCATCCCAATGACGCCGATTTTTACACCAGCACGCTCAATGATCGTGTACGCAGGCAAGAAACGCTCGCCATTTTCCTTGTAAATGTTCCCTGCCAAAACAGAGCCTTTGTATTGGCTGCTGACCTTGTCCAAAACATCGAGTCCAAAATTAAATTCATGATTGCCAAAAGCCCACGCGTCATAGTTCATTTCGTTCATCGCGACCATGATAGGAGACTGCGGTTGGTCGTTGAACAGCTCTGCCGAGTTGTCTTGGATCGAATCGCCTGCATCCAGCAATACGGTGTTCGGATTTTCTTTGCGAATCTCTTTAATCATCGTGAACAACTGCGTCATGCTGCCATTTGGATTCGGGCCATCCAGAGCATAATCCCACGGCATGAATCGTCCGTGAATGTCAGATGTACCCAGCAACGTAATTTTGGTAGGCGTTTCTGCGGCCTTTACCGGTGCGGCGATCCCCATCATCGCACTGCCTAACACCATGGATGTAAGTGCTACACTTAATAAGCCCTTCGCTAGTTTTTTCATGTTTTCCCCTCTGTCTCTCTTAATCTGTCAATGCCCCTCGATGGTGTTGCTCTAATTGTCCTCCTGTTCTATTTTGTATGAAAATTCTGGGTTGCTATCTAACTATAGCAGGCATATGGAAGGAAAAATAGCAAAAAAGCCGTGACGTAAATGTCACGACTTGATCGCTGTATAGTTCTGTAAACACTCCAGAAAGAGTTCTCCATATTTCTCGAATTTCGCCTCGCCTACTCCTTTGATCTGGAGCATGGCCTGTTTGTCAGTCGGACAAACACTGCTCATTTCCTTCAAGGTACTGTCTGGGAAAATCACGTACGGCGGTACTTTTTGTCGCGTCGAGATTTCCTTACGCAATGCACGTAGATGCTCGAACAACTCGTCATCCTCTGTTAGCTGTACAGGACGTATCGAGATTTTTTGCACGACGCGCTCTTCGCCCCTCAGAACAGGCAATGCCCGCTCCCCCAGCTTTACGATTGGATATTGGCTCTCCGTCACTTGCAAATAGCCTTCGGCAATGAGGAGCTGGATCAAGTCTGCGATCTCTTTTTCCTTGTATTCCTTCATCAAACCATACGTAGGCAACTCGTCGAAGGAAAACTGGGTGACCTTTTTATTCTTGGAGCCTTTGAGTACCTGCGCGACGAGTGCGGCACCGAAGCGCTCTCTCATACGTTTGACGCAGGAGAAAATCTTCTGCGCTTCGAGCGTAATATCGGACAGCTCGGTCTCATCGGTGCAGTTCCCGCAGCGTCCGCACGTGACAGCATCTGTTTCGCCGAAGTATTGCACGATGTTTTGCTGCAAGCAGCGCGGCGTCCGGCAATAGTCGATCATCGCGTACAGCTTTTTGTACTCAAGCTCCTTGCGCTCGTCCAGCAGTTGATTCTGCTCGATGAAAAACGTTTGCGTCTGGATATCCTGTGGCTGAAACAGTAGAATACACTCACTTGGCTCCCCATCGCGTCCCGCACGGCCTGCTTCTTGGTAATACGCCTCTAGGTTTTTCGGCATGTTGTAATGAATGACGTAGCGCACATTGGACTTGTCGATGCCCATACCAAATGCGTTGGTCGCGACCATCGTCCGGACATCATCGTACAGAAATGCCTCCTGGTTGGCCGCACGCTCCTCTTCCGTCAGTCCTGCATGGTATTTGGTCACAGCAAAGCCACGCTTGTCCAAATCTGCATGCAAGGCGTCCACGTCTTTTCTCGTTGCCGCATAAATAATGCCCGCCTGCTGCTTATTCGCACGCAAGTACGCCTGAATGAATTCTCGACGGTTCTCCCCCTTGCGTACAGACAAGATGAGATTGTCTCTGCCAAAGCCTGTGATAAAAAGGCGCTCGTCCTGTAATTCTAGCTGTAGCTTGATGTCCTCTGTTACCTCCGGAGTCGCTGTCGCCGTCAAGGCTGCGACGAGCGGGCGCTGTGGCAAGGATCGAAGAAAACGGGCAATCGCCAAATAGCTCGGACGGAAATCGTGTCCCCACTGCGAGACGCAATGCGCTTCGTCCACTGCTATAAACGAAATCGGTACATCCTGAATCAGGTTTTGGAACGCCTCGGATTCCAAACGCTCTGGAGCGATGTACAACAGCTTGTACTCTCCTCGAGCCGCCATACGCAGTCGGTCGCGAACCTCGCTATAATCCAGTGAGCTGTTAATTTGGGTGGCGGGAATGCCCATGCTGACCAGCACGTCGACCTGATCCTTCATCAGCGAGATGAGTGGGGAGATCACGATGGTTACGCCGTCCTGGAGCATCGCTGGGACTTGATAACAGATGGATTTCCCGCCACCTGTGGGCATGATGCCTACGGTGTCATGTCCAGCTAACAGGCTCGTGATGATTTTCTTCTGGCCTTCACGAAATGATTCGTAGCCAAAGTACTTTCGTAAAATCTCTTGCGCTTTATCTAACAAAGAGAATCACCTTCTCTTTCGACAGGAATTTTCAATGGGTCTCTATTAGTGTAAACATAGGGATTGGGACAAAACAAGGGGGGACTGGTTTGTTTGAGTCAACATTGTGGAGGAGAAGAAAAAGCACAGTTCTCTTCGACTCTGACACGCCCACAAGGGTGATTCACTGTCCGTCTCCACTTAAAAAAGGGGACCGTCGAGCCAAAGCCACCCTACGGGCGGAAGTTTCTCAAGGGAGAAGTGTTCGACAAGCGTGGTCCCCTTTTTTAAGTTCCGACTGGGTAGGCGTTGTCAAGGTCTGCGAGCCCTGTGCTTTTTCTTCTCACCGGCTTTGGCGGTCATCCATACCTTTTCAAAAATAGCAAAAAAGCACCACATGGGTGCCTGATAAGTAGCCTATGAAGAGACGGACAAGACGAACCGTTTTTTCTGTATTACCCAAATGAACAAGTACACGATATATCCGATCATCCCGCCCACTGTATTCAGGAGTAAATCATCGACATCAAACGTTCCTACATCCATCACGAGCTGTGTCAGCTCCACACCGAGGCTCAGCATCAGGGATAGCAGGGTGACTCTGAACAGGGAACCGGTTTGTTTCGGAAACAGGAGCGGCAGCAGGAAGCCTAGCGGCATGAATGCGATCACGTTGCCTACGAAGTTCACGGCACTATGCCAGCTTTGATAATACCGAATCCCTTTGACATAGTTTTCGATTTCATGAAACGGCACCAAATTACTTTGGTAACGCAACCGCTTCACAATCACAGACGGATCGCTCCAAATGATTTTCCACTGATCTAATAACAAGCTGGTATCTAAACTGCCGAATTTAAACAGCAATATTTTCACGACGAGAAACAAATAAAGGGCAAACACTGCATAACCAGCAATAGCAAGCAGCTCTGTTGGTCTCTCCATTTTTTGCACGTTATCCATTGTCAAACCCTCTCTCCATCAGTTTTTTTGTCTCTGTAAAACGAGTTGCATCTCCTTCAGCGCCCATCACGACGGAAATGAGCCGCTTGTCCCCCCGCTTCGCTGTTGCCGTGAAGTAATACCCGGCAGCATTGGTATAACCCGTTTTGAGCCCGTCTAGCCCTGCGATACTCCAATCAGCGTTTTCCCCATCGAGCTTGAGGTTGTTTGTATTGGATAGCTCGCCCGTCGATTTGACAACATCGGGGAAGTCGTTGAGCAAGTGGTACGCGAGCATTCCTACATCGCGAGCCGTCATTTCGTTTTGACCATATCCAGTATCCAATCCGGTCGCATTTACAAACGAGGATGACCTCAGATTCAGCTCGGCTGCCTTCAAATTCATTTGTTCCGCAAATGCGGAGGTGCTGCCTGCCAAATATTCGCCGATTGCCACCGCTGCATTGTTTGCAGAGCCAATCGCCATCGCTTCATACAAGTCTTTTATCGGATAGGCCTCTCCTGCGACAAGATGGACCCGTGATCCCCCAGTCGCAGCCGCATTCTCAGATACGACGATCTGGTCATCCCAATCGACTCGCTCTTCCTTAATGGCTTCGAGGAGCATATATTCAGTCATCATTTTTGACATGCTTGCTACCGGGTAAGGCGTATCCGCATTTTGTTCGTACATGATTTCTCCTGTCTGGCTATCCAACAGAATCGCTGCCTGTGCATCGACCTTCTCGTATGTTTTTTCCGTTAGCGTAATGGGTCCTTGGAATTTCCAATCTGCTTCTACTGAGTCTGAATCGCGCAAAAGCGTCAACCCGACGAATATAGTCAGCATGAGCACAGCCCATGTTGTTTTCCTCATAAAAAAAGCCCTCCTACATCTGCAAAAACAAAGGTTGTAACCTTCATGCAGTCAGGATAGACTTTTCGATTAAAATTAACGGAAACGAAAGGTAAAGAAAAAGTAAAGCTTTTCTCAAATGCTTGAAATTGTATGTGGGAGCCAAACCGTGAAGGTCGTCCATTCCTTTGTACTTTCGACGGAAATGCTGCCTTGGTGTAGGTCGATGATGCTTTTGGCGATAGCGAGACCGAGACCCGAGCCTCCTGTCTCTTTCGAACGTGAGCCCTCCACCCGAAAAAAGCGTTCAAACAAGCTCGGCACATATTCAGCCGGGATCGGCGCTCCGTTATTGGCGACAGAAATCGCGATACCTTCTTCTTGCTGGAAGACGCGAATGACAATTTCCGTACCATCGCGTCCATATTTCACGGCGTTGGAAATAAGGTTTTCCAGAACCCGAACGAGCTTGTCTGTATCTCCTGCCATTTCAATTTTTTGATCAGGCGTATCTACGACTAAACGCAGCCCTGCCTCATTCGCTACGAGTCGAAAGCCTACCGATACTTGCTCAACCAGCTCTACCAAGTCAAACTCCGTTCGGTTTAAATATGCCCCGCGATTGCGGACCTTCGTGTACTCAAACAAATCATTGACGAGCACATTCATCTGCTTGGCCTTCTCGTAGGCGATATGGGCGTAATGCTTGAGCTTCTCTTCGTCCTTGTATTTGTTCTGCTCAATCAGTCCTAGGTAGCCAATGATAGAGGTCAACGGTGTTCGCAGATCATGGGAAACGTTGGTGATCAGCTCATCCTTCGATTGTTCCAGCCGCCGCTCCTCCTCCATCGCATCCAAGGCGCTTTTGACCAGAGCATGGATGCTATCGACGACTTGGCCCAAGCTGCCGTTCGGACGAATGGAAATCTGGTGATGATAATTGCCTTTTGCAATGAAATGCAGCTCGCTTATGATTTGCGCCATCTGCTTTTGTTCCAGGTACTTGCGGATACGAACGACCGACCACGCCGCAAACATACCGGTTGCCAACAAAATAATTGGGATTTTGAAGGAGTTGATATCGAAATTGATCCGCAACCTCCAGATGAACTCTCTGATTTCCGGGATGGTGTACAAATAGTTGTTAGCAAAAAAATCAGCCATCTGAAAAACAGCGTAGATGATCATGAGGCCAAGCAGCAAATCGAAAAGGATGCGGATAAAATCCTTGGCTCTAAGCTTCAATTTTATAGCCGACCCCCCAGACCGTCTGTATCACCTTTTCGCCATTGGTCGCCTTCTCCAGTTTTTCCCGCAGGTTGCTGATGTGAACCATCACCGTCTTGTAGGAAACGAAATTCTCCATTTTCCAGCAACGGTCAAAAATTTCTTCCGAGCTGAATACTCGATTCGGATGACTTGCCAGAAGATGCAGGACGGAAAATTCCAATGCCGTCAGCTTGACCGGGGTGCCTTCTTTTGTCTGAACGAAGTGACTTTGCTTGTCGATAATCAATGGCCCCGCCTCAATCACATGATCCTGTTTGCTTGCCTGCGTGTAGTTCGACCGTCGCAGGAGAGACTTGACCCGCGCAATCACTTCCAGCGGATTAAACGGCTTCGCCACGTAATCGTCTGCGCCCGTCATCAAGCCCAGGATTTTGTCCATATCATTCGTTTTGGCACTCGCCATCAAAATGGGGATGGTCGAATTTTTTCGTATTCGCTTGGTAACTTCCAGCCCATCCAGATTGGGCATCATCACATCCAGAATGACGAGATCGATGGGCTTCTGCTCCAGCCTCTCCATCGCTTCCAGACCGTCAAAAGCCTTTTCGATCTCATACCCTTCGTTGCTCAAATATATCGCCATCAGCTCTACAATCTCTTTGTCGTCATCTACAATCAAAATCCTCACGGACAAACACCTCCGAACTCGTACATGGTAGATATAGATAGCATCACTATAACAAGAATTGTTTAAGAAAAGGTAAAGCAAGTAATTGTTCATTATCATTATCGCCATTCCGTTCACGAGACCAACCGAGCGAATGAGAGAGCAATATTTCAAACATCCCCTTGTGTTATAACTAACTTGAATTTCAATCAAGGGAGATGAAACCATGAGTAATTTAAAAGGGAAAATTGCATTGGTTACCGGAGCAAGCCGTGGGATTGGTCGTGGCATCGCATTACGTCTGGCACAGGATGGCGCATTGGTCGTCGTACACTATGGAAGACGACAAGAAGAAGCAGAAGCAGTCGTACATGAGATTGAACGAACGGGAGGCCAAGCATTCGCAATCGGTGCGGACTTGCGCACCCTTGACGGCATTCGCGATTTCTATGCGACATTGGACGAAGCACTGCAGAAACGTACAGGAGATCATCATTTTGACATTCTCGTCAATAACGCAGGCATCGGACAAATCTTAACCTTGGAAGAGGCTACCGAGGAATCGTTTGACGAGGTCATGAACATCAATGTCAAAGCACCGTTTTTTATGATCCAACAAGCTTTGCCCCACCTAAGAGAGGAAGGCCGTATCATCAATCTCTCATCCTTTGTGACTCGTGCAGCTTCCCCAAGTGTGTTTACTTATAGTATATCGAAGGGGGCTATTAACACACTGACGCTAGCTCTGGCTAAACAACTGGGGAGCCGTCATATTACGGTAAACGCGATCCTGCCTGGCATTATTAATACGGAGATGAATGCTGGCACGTTGCAAAATAATCCGGATGGGCAAAAGTACGCCGCTGGACTTTCCACCTTCAACAGATGGGGAGAGCCTGATGATGTAGCGGATATTGCCGCCTTTCTCGCTTCCTCGGACAGCCGTTGGGTAACCGGTCAATTGATTGACGCCAGTGGCGGTTCGCATCTGTAATGGTTCTAAAAAAAAATAACCGATGACCACAATCACGGGAGCATCGGTTATTTTTATGAAGATACTATTCTTTTGGATGAATCATTTGTTCAGGGCGCACGACTTGATCGAATTGCTCTTCGGTCAGCAAATTGCTCTTGATCGCCGCTTCCTTGAGTGTGATGCCTTCTTTGTGAGCCAGCTTCGCTACGGCTGCCGCATTTTCATAGCCAATATGCGGGTTCAGTGCCGTCACCAGCATCAACGAGTTGTTCAGGTTTTCTTTGATCACTGTCAGATCAGGCTCGATGCCTACTGCGCAATTGTCGTTGAAGGACTTCATCGCGTCTGCCAACAATCTTGCGGATTGCAGGAAATTGTAGATGATCACTGGCTTAAACACGTTCAGCTCGAAGTTCCCCTGGCTAGCAGCAAAGCCAATGGCAGCATCGTTGCCCATCACTTGGCATACGACCATTGTCATCGCTTCGCTTTGGGTCGGATTCACCTTGCCTGGCATGATGGAGCTGCCTGGCTCGTTCGCCGGAATGATAAGTTCACCGATTCCGCAACGTGGGCCGCTGGCCAGCCATCTCACGTCATTGGCGATTTTCATCAGATCCGCAGCCAGTGCTTTCAGGGCACCATGTACATGAACGAGCTCGTCATGGCTGGTCAGCGCGTGGAACTTGTTTTCTGCGGTCACGAATTGGTGCTTGGTTTCCTTACTGATTTCTGCTGCGACCATTTCACCGAAGCGCGGGTGCGCATTGATGCCTGTTCCTACCGCTGTACCACCAATCGCCAGCTCACGCAGGTACTCATTGCTCTCCTTGATCATCTTTTCCGATTTTTCCAGCATGCGTACCCAACCGCTGAATTCTTGGCCCAGCGTCAGCGGAGTCGCGTCCTGCAAATGCGTGCGACCGATTTTGATGATATCCATATAGGCTTCGCTTTTTTCTTTCAGCGTTGCTTGTAACAGCTTAATTGCAGGCAGTACTTGCTCCTCGATAGCGACCAGTCCAGCCATGTGCATCGCTGTCGGGAATGTATCATTGGAGCTCTGCGATTTATTCACATCATCGTTGGCGTGGATGCGAGCCGAGCTACCCTTCTCTTGCAGCAATTGGTTCGCGCGATGAGCAATGACTTCGTTGACGTTCATGTTGGATTGCGTGCCGCTGCCAGTTTGCCAGACAACCAGCGGGAAATGCTCATCCCATTTTCCTTGGACCACTTCATCTGCTGCCGCCACAATCGCTTCTGCCTTTTCATTGTCGAGCTTGCCCAGCTTTTGATTCGCTAGAGCAGCGCTTTTTTTCAGGATGGCAAACATGCGAATCAGTGGAAGTGGCATTTTTTCTTCGCCGATTTCAAAGTTTTGGAAGCTGCGTTGTGTTTGGGCGCCCCACAGCTTATCCGCCGGAACCTTGATTTCTCCAATCGTGTCCTTTTCAATTCTGAATTCCATCTCGCATCCTCCTCAATATCGAACGTTTTACTTATGTCAAAAAGGAAATGAAGCAGTTCTTCTCCATTAAAATGATAATGATTTTCATTCTTATTATCAAGAGATGAAGTGTTTTTTCTGGAAAAATCAAATATATTGTTGTCCTCAAACGGTTGTGGTCGGGGGAAGCCCTGCCACATGTCTTCCAGTCGCCTGTATCCTCTCTTCGTTCGGGCGGTCTCCTTCTAGACATGTGACAGTGCTTTCGTACAGCTTATGAGTAGTAGGAGCTTTTACAACGTTTTATAAGCAATTCAGGGAGACTTCATGAGCTCCCTTTCAAGAAGTAATCAAAAAGCCGCGTAGAAGAAGCGCATTTCCAGTCCAAGCGCCTCTGGAGCCCGACCCAGCGCAGGGAAAAATGGCGGGGAATTTCAGCTTCACTTATGAAATCCTTCTTCGAAACATCTACGTTTGAAGCGCTCCCGCCATTTTTTCCGAAGCGGACAGTCTTCACCCTCAGCAGGGCGGAGGCCGAAGCGTAGACTGGAAATGCGCTTCTTCCCTCACGACAGCAACTAAAAAAGACGAAAGCCACACATGGCCTCCGTCTTCTAGTATTCCTTATTATCTGCTTTCTACTTCTACCGAAATGACGTGATCGACGGCCTTCAGCAAGCTGTATATATCCGTCGTATACGTATTTTCCGATGCTGTAATCATCATTTCCAGCTTTTGCAAACTATTGTCCAAGTCTTTGACCTTCACCCGCTTCACTTGCAGTTCGAGGTGCTTAATCTGCTTGAACACCAAATCCAAATCGCCCCCGCCTTCGACCACAATCTTGATCGACAAATCTCTTTGTCTGAGTGATTCTGGACCAATCAAGCGAAGAAGGATCGGGAACAAATTAATCGCCAAAATAATGAGGATCGTCGCGGTCACTGCCTCAAAATAAAATCCTGCTCCTACTGCAATCCCAAGTCCAGAAGCTGCCCAGACCATCGATGCTGTGGTCAAACCCGAAATGACATCATTACTCCGGCGTAGAATAACACCAGCCCCAAGGAAACCTACACCGCTCACAATTTGAGCAGCCAAGCGCAGAGGGTCCATATTCGTGTGTCCAGGCAAGGAGAACCGATGCACGGATTCAATCGAGACAATCGTAATGAGACAGCTCGCAACCGAAATAACCATGCTGGTTTTTACACCCAGCGGCTTGTGCTTGAGCTGCCGATCCATACCAATCATCAAGCCTAGAAATAGTGCAACTCCTAGTTTTAGCAAAAAATCATACGTCGTGAATACCGAGAGTGACATGAGTCTCTCCCCCCATCTGCATTGATGTCAGGTTATCTTCCATCGTCTATGATAAGAAGTATATCTGGTCTTTCACCTAGTGTAAACGGGGCTTTCATTCTTCATGCAAAAAGCGGAAAACCCCCACTTCAGGGATTTTCCGCTTATCTGTTTCCTTATGAATGGCTGCGAATCATGCGTTTCTGTAACGACAGCAGACGTCCAAAAAGGAAGATGGCACCAGCAGCCAATCCCGTAATCAGACCAATCCAGTATCCGAATGCTGCCAGCGAAGTGAATTTCGCCAGGATGTATCCCAAAGGCAAGCCAATCACCCAATAAGATATCAGCGCAACGATAAAGGTAATGGTCACATCCTTGTACCCACGAAGTACCCCTTGAATTGGTGCTGCGACGGCATCAGAGATCAGGAAGAGGATCGAGTACATCAAGAAATGCTGGGCAAGCTCCAACACCTCGATGTCGGTCGTGTAAAAACCAGCCACCTGCTTGCTAAACATCAGCAAGCTGATTCCAAACAAGAGGGCGATACCAAGCGCGATACCTATCCCCAAATAACTGTACTGCTTCGCGTCCCGGAACCTTTTGGCTCCAACCTCAAAGCCGACGACAATCGTCAACGCCATGGATATGCTCAATGGCACCATGTACAGGAATGATGCGAAGTTCATCGCGGCCTGATGCGCCGCAATTGTAATCGTGCTGTATTCACTCATGAACAAAGTGACGGCCGCAAAAATGCTAACCTCGCAAAAGATCGAAAATCCGATGGGAAGCCCCAGCTTCAGCAGCTCTTTCCATGCTTTCGTCGAGATACGATGGAATTGAGAGAACAAACCGAACTCAACGAATGGATGTACACGATTCACGACAAACAGCGTAATCAGCAAAATACACCAGTACGTTATGCCAGATGCAAGCCCGGCACCGATTCCACCCAGTCGAGGCAAACCAAAGTTACCAAAGATAAGAGCGTAGTTCAGTAGTACGTTAATCGGTAACGAAAGCAGGGTAATGAACATCGTTACCCGTGTCTGTCCTAATGCGTCGATAAAGCAACGGAACACCGTATAAAGAAACATCGGAATAATTCCAATAGCGATTGTATGCAGGAAGCCGCGAGCAATCGTGCGCACCTCAGGCTCCAATTGCATCCAGTTCAGGATCGGATCAAGCACCAAACCACCGACGATGATGACACCGACCGCAATCCCCACACTCAAGTATAAGGCCTGCATAACCGTGTAAGGCACCTGATTTTGTTTCCCTGCCCCAACCATCTGTGCAACCATCGGCATGACAGCCATCAGAATCCCCGTCAAGCCTGCTTGAACAGGTGTCCATAGACTAGCCCCAATCGCTACCCCCGCCAAATCTGTCGGACTGGCATGTCCAGACATGATGGTGTCGGCGAACGTCATCGAAAACAGCGCCAGTTGTGATATCAAGATCGGAAGCAAAACAGCCAAAAACTGTCGCCATTTTTCTTTTAGCGAATAGGTTTCATTCATTTTTCATTTCCTTCTAACCTTATAAGATGGGAAAACAATCCCGCATCAACTGTGGTCGGAGACTGTTTATCGTTCAAATTATAAGTATATCAAAACAAGTAGGAATCAGCAAAATAGTGGCTGCATTTACACAACAAAGCCCAGGCAGTTCACCCGGGCTTTGCAACATTATTCAGCCAGCTTCCATACATCGGCTTTCCCTGGCTCTTCGCCTTTGGTCCACCATTTCGCCTCATAAACCTTGTCTCCGTAGTTCACTTGCGCTCCGCCATCATATGCTTTGCCGGAATCCCACGACAGTACGACATCGCTCACCAGCTTCCACGCATCGGAATGGTCTGGCTTTTCTCCAGTTACCCACCATTTTGCTACGAATTCCAGTCCATCATACAAGACGCGGTCGCCCTGTACATACACAGCTGAGGAATCCCACTCGACGATTTCACCTGGTACTTCAGGCTTTTTCTCCTTTGTGCTTGCAGCAAAAGGTGCGCTCTCTTCGGAAATATTTCCTGCGGCATCAACTGCCTTGACCGTATACGTATAAGATGTTCCTGCCGTTAATCCTTTATCAACAAAGGAAGGCTGCGCGACTGTCCCTACGCGAGAACCATCACGGTACACCTCGTATTTCACCACACCAACATTGTCACGGGAAGGACTCCACATGAGGTCGATTTCTGTCTCTGTTGGATGGTGAGTCATGATTCCTGCTGGTGCAGTCGGTGCTTCTGTATCCACGATATCTTCTGCTTTTGTGCGAACGGTAAGTGCTTTGCTAGCGTTAGACTCTTTCCCTTTGCTATCAACTGCCACAACGGTATAGCTATAAGCCGTAGCAGGCGTCAAATCTTTGTCCGTGTATGCTGTTTCTTTGGTAGATGCGATTAATTTGCCATCGCGATACACGTCGTACTGCTTGATTCCCTCAGTTGCCACGGATTTTGTCCAGCCAAGCTCGATGCTTGTAGCTGTTTGCGATACGGAAGTCACATTGCCTGGAACAGTAGGCTTTTCTACGATACCTGTTCCATTGTTAATCAGATTCACGTCAATCGCCTGGTAAAAGGCCATGCCCGTATCGGCAATTTCCCAAACACCCAAAATAATGTGGTAACCGCTACGATCTGTCGGTACATTGCACGAATGCGTTACCGTGAATGGCGGTCTTTTCCCTCCGTCCTGGAACGAGCAGAACAGTTCCAGATCAGCTCGGGAAAGTGGCTTGTTTGGATTCCAATCTTTTTTCGTGATGTAATATTTCCACTCCGCTGTACTATGCGGGGCTGTCAGATTCCAAGTAAACGCATTTTGTCCACCCTGCAAGGTAATCTTGGTCCAGCGATCTGCTGTTTGTGTGTAAAGCTCAGGATAGCGGCCTGCACCGGTAAATTCACCATCGGCAGGACCAGATTGCGGGAACGAACCAATGCCCTCCACGCTTTGCGGCTCATACTGAATTTGACCGCAGCCTGTGTTTTGCCCCGTCTTACACAAGTAAGAGCGACTCGCTGGTGATTCGATGTACCCGTGTGCCGAGGCTTTCTCAGCAAACACGAGAGTAGCTGCGCCCGCCACCAGCATCATAGCCAGCATGAACAAAAGCGACAGCCCTTTACTGAACAGTGTGTTTCTCAACCCTACGTTATCCATTTATTTATCTCCTCTTTCCTGGATTAGGATCGAATACCATGTTACAGAAAATTTTCCCAATCTCCCAGATTCTGAATACCTAAACCAAAACCTACCAAATACCCGAATTCCAGTCAGAAAATAGGGAGATGATTCAGGAATGTATACCTATGCATGAAAATTTATATGCTTCTTTCGGGACTATTAGATCAAAAAAAGTTGCTTGCCGAAAACTTTCTTTTCAGCAAGCAACTTTTTCACATCAATAGCAACGGAACAATTTTCCCGTCATTTACATCGATCAACCCCAGATCCGTCAGCTTCAAGGCTGGACTGACCGGTAGTGAATGCGTGCTGATCGACATGATCGGGTTGTAGTGATCGTAACCGAGCGACTCCATAGCACGGCGAAGTTGTTCGACTTCCTTTGCGGTTTTTTCCAATGGTTCCTCTGTCAAAATGCCTCCGACCGGCAAATGAAGGCTCGCGATCACCTTGCCATCCTCCACCACGTAAAAACCACCTTGGTTGCGAATGACTTCATTGGCTGCGACCATCATATCGTACGGATTGTGTCCGACAACCAAGAGATTGTGGTTGTCATGCGAATAGCTGGTGGCTACCGCACCTCGCTTGATCGTATCGCCGCTGATCAATCCATAGCCGCGATTGCGGTTTTTGCCATAGCGTTCAAAGACGGCGATCAAGCCGTACGGGCTCTCCTCCCACAAGAGTTGTCCTTCCCGCACCTCAGCGATTCCACGGTGATCCTCTGTAAAAGTAGAACCGTTTTGAACGAGCATGACCCGACATGGATAGCGATTGTCTGGCACATCTACTGTGACGTGGAAGTCTTGCTCCGTAAGTGGCGATAGCTTGATGCTCTCATAAAAGTGAGCAGGAAACTGCTTTTCTTTGACCACTTGTCGGTACTCTTCCTTGACGTCGTACGCTTTCTTCCCATTTTTATAGACGCGTTCGATCTTGAGTTCATGCAGATCAGACAACAACAGGAAGTCCGCTATTTTGCCAGGAGCAATCGCCCCTCGATCCGTCATGTTCATACGTCTGGCTGGGGTAAATGTACTCGCGTAGATCGCGCGCTCTGGCTGCATGCCCATTTGAATGGCTTTTTTCACGATATGGTTCAAATGTCCACGATTGACCAAAGAATCGGTCATCACATCATCCGTCACAAAACAAAAATGCTCAGAAACATCTTCCTTGATCAAATAATCCATGACTTCATCCGTCATCGATTTTTCTTGAATCTCTAGAAACATGCCTGCTGCAATTCTCGCTTCCATGCCCTCACGCGTCTGGTGCGTATGATCGGAGTCCACTCCCGCATAAATGACGCGATGCAGGTCCAAATCAAGCAATTTCGGGACGTGCCCCTCGATGACGAGCTTTGGATACGTCTTGCGGATATGCTCCAGGATGCGATTCGTCTTGCAGTCAGGGTCCTTGATGATGTCTACGTAATTCATGATTTCGCCGAGGCAAATGATCTCTTCGGAACGCAATAGCTCGTCCATGTCTGCAATCTCGACAGACCCACCTGTCGTTTCCATCGAGGTAGCTGGTACGGAGCTCGGGATCGCATACAGCATATCAACGACACAATCACGGCTCGCACGAATCATCTCTTTGATCCCTTCAATTCCGAACACATTGGCCATCTCATGCGGCTCCGGTACGATCGTTGTCACTCCGTTTTGAATCAAGCCAAAGGAAAATGTCTCCGGCGTCACCATCGTGCTCTCAATATGCAAGTGAATATCGACCAGACCAGGAATCATGTAGCGACCTTGTCCGTCCGCGATCTCGGCAGCTTCAAATGTTTCCGTACTCCGCTCACCAATATAGAAGAATCGTCCATCCAAAACAGCGACGTTTCCTTTGATGAACTTTTTAAAATAGCTGTTAAACACTTGGACGTCTTGAATCAACAAATCGACCTTCACGAAAATAACCTCCTGTCTTTAGTCCACGAGTACCACTTTGTCTTTTGGAAACAGCAGATTGACGTTCAGGCCAGTCTTGTAAGGCGTTTCCATCTCCTGATTGACTGTGAAGTCGCCCAACTCTGTTTCCACGACATATTGATAGCTGCGTCCCAAAAACGTGCTTACCTTTACCGTTCCGCGCAAACGGTTCATTCCCGACTCGGTGCTCTCTTCTGTCGTTACGAGAAGGTCATCTGGTCGCATTGCGCATTTTTTGCCGGACGGATTCGCCGTGCCCGGATTTTTGGACGCGGTAAAATGATGGTCACCGACACGCAGGCCGATTTCTCCGTTCTGCTCGGTGCGCTCTGCGAAGTCGATGAAGTTGGTAAAACCGATAAAGCGAGCGATAAACTCCGTCTTCGGATATTTGAAAATCGTGGCTGGATCGTCGAGCTGCTCGATCACACCCTTGTTCATAATCGCCACCTGATCCGAGATGGAGAAGCACTCCTCCTGGTCATGCGATACGTACACAGTCGTAATTCCCAGCTCCTGCTGAATGCGACGGATTTCTACTCGCATGTTGATCCGCAGGTTGGCATCTAGGTTACTGAGCGGCTCATCGAACAGCAGCAGGTCAGGCTGAATCACCAGTGCCCGGGCAATCGCCACGCGCTGTCTTTGACCACCGGACAGCTCCTTCGGGAAACGCTTTTCATAGCCGCCGAGACTCACGACTTCGAGAATTTGCTGCACCCGGGTCTTTACCTCTGTTTCATTGACCTTGCGCAGGCGCAAACCGAATGCCACGTTATCGAATACAGAAAGGTGCGGAAACAGCGCATAGCTCTGGAACACAAACCCGAAGTTGCGCTTGTTGACCGGAACCCGCGTATAATCTTTTCCGTCAAACATGAACCGACCATCTTTTGCTTCCAGAAAGCCCGCAATCAAGCGCAGTGTCGTCGTCTTTCCGCAACCGCTCGGACCGAGCAAAGAGATGAGCTGTCCTTTTTCGATATTGAGATTGAAGTTTTGCAAAATATATTGATTGTCATAGGCAACCGATACGTTTTCCAGCGTGAGCAATGCCATGAGTTGATGCCTCCGTTATCGTTTTGTAAAGTAGGAAAGCCCCATCAGACGTTCAATGATGAACATGAGAATAGCCGTAAGAATCATGAGCAGCACGGAAATAGCAGCGATCGTCGGATCGAAGTTGTTTTCTACGTACGTCAGCATCTGGATCGGCAGCGTGCTTACCCCTGGTCCTGTCATGAAAACAGAGATATCTACGTTGTTGAACGACTCCAGAAAAGCGATCAGAATCGCAGCAATAATCCCGGAGCGAATATTCGGCAAGACGACTTTGAAAAAGGTTTCGAGACGACCTGCCCCAAGGCTTAAAGCCGCTTCTTCAATGGCGAAGTCAAAATTGGACAAGGAAGATGCAATGACGCGAATGATAAACGGAAGCATCAGCACCGTATGACCGACGAGAAGTCCCGCATAAATCGGCAAATTGTACACGACAATGACGTATTTCAGCATGGCAAAGCCCATCACGATACCCGGAATCAGGACAGGTGAGATGAAAATGCCATTCAAGATGCCCTTGCCGCGAAAATCAAAGCGACTGAGTGCATAGGCTGCTGGAATCCCCAACAAGAGCGCCAAGAGATTCCCCAGCAAGGAAACGAACATCGAAGTCTTGAATGTCGTCATGAACATTTCTACATTGAAAATGTTTTCGTACCACCGCCAGGAAAAGCCCTCCGGCGGAAACTTCAAGACGCTCCCCGGCTCAAACGACGTAAAAGAAATGATAATGAGCGGCCCTAGCAAAAACAGAAAGACGAGAGAGGTAAACAGGGCCAACCCGCGATTTTTCTCCTGCATAACTTCTACCCCTTCGGATTTAATTTCGTCGCCAGCTTGTTCATAAAATAGATGACGACAAATGTAATGACAATCATGATCGTGGCAATGACAGAAGCCAAATGCCAGTCATTGAGCGTAATCGCATTTTGATACAGGAACGTGGAGATGACCCGCTGTTTTCCACCTAGCAGGGCAGGCGTGGTGTAGGCGGTCAAGCTTCCGACAAACACCAGAATGCTGCCGATGATGAGTCCCGGTACACTAAGTGGCACAATGACCTTCCAGAAGGCAGTCAACTTGGAAGCACCCAAGCTCTCCGCCGCCTTCAGCAAATCTGGATCGATGTTTTCCATCACCCCTACCAGCGTAATAATGATCAGCGGCAGGAACAGATGAATCAAGCCAATCATCATCGCAGTCGGCGTATACAATATTTCCAACGGCTTATCGATGAGCCCGATTGCAAGCAGCGAGCTATTCAATAAGCCCTTTTTTCCGAGAATAATCATCCAAGAGAACGACCGCACGACAGAGCTAGTCAGCAAAGGAAAAATCGCCAATGCCAGCAAGATACCCTTTTTGCGTGGGCCCAGCTTGGAAATGTAGTACGCGGCAGGAAAACCAATCAGAACACACGCAATCGTCGTGACTAGACTAACCTGCAGCGTTGTCAGCATAATTTTCAGGAAGTACGCGTCGGTAAGAAATTGCAGATAGCCTTGAATCGTAAAGCTACCATCTTGATAAAAGGTGGATGCAATCGTCATCACGATCGGAATGACCATGAACAGCGTCAAAAACAGCACACCCGGCAACAGCAATAAATAAAGACCCGTTTTTCTCATCTGATTAACTCCCGTTCACGGTATCGTCAGGCTTTCAATGCGCCGATAAAACGCGCAAAGAACGCATCTGCATCTACGTCCAGACAGACGTTTATGTTCGGTTCTTTTTTCAGGCGGTTTTGAAAGTCGCAAACCGTTTGCCCATCACACAGCTCACTTCTCGTTTCGATATCTACATACAGCTTCTGCTTCTTCACCAGCTTCGGATCGAGTGCAACTGCGACAGCCAATGGATCATGCATGGCGCACGCATAGATGCCATTTCGCTGAAAATAGCGATGTAGGTAATCAGACGTACTCTGTCTTACGTACTCGCCCATCGGTGTATCTCCTAGCTCGCGAATATGCTCCTCGTTCAGCAGCACTCTTCGCGTCACATCCAGCCCAACCAGCGTCAATTGCGGGAATCCGGCATGAAACACAACCTTCGCTGCCTCTGGATCGACGTACATGTTATACTCCGCAACCGGCGTCACATTGCCATGCTCGCGGACCACTCCACCCATGAAAATGACTTCCTTGACGTGTTGGACCAGCTCCGGGCATTTTTTCACTGCCAGCGCCAAATTGGTCAACGGTCCCGTCATGATGAGTGTAATCTCTCTGGAATGCGCGAGTACGTTTTCCACGATGAAATCAGGAGCAAAGCCAGCAGTCGGTTCCTTGTAAATCGGAACTCCGGCAAGGGCACCTCCCAAGCCATCTTCACCATGTACAGCGTGCTCGAAAAATAACGGCCGCAGCAACGGTTCAGATGCTCCACAGACAACAGGGATTTGCTCACCGACTTGCAAGAAATCGAGAATTTTGCATGTGTTTTCTGTAGCTTTTTGCAGCGACACGTTGCCATTCACCGTAGTGATGCCAACCAGATCAAATTGCCCGCTCTTCACAGCGAGAATAATGCCAAGCGCATCATCAATGCCCGTATCCACGTCAAGAATGATCTTTTGCACGAGTGGTCCTCCTCACGTTCATTCCTCATAAGAAAACTTCTATCGAGGCCAATTCAACGTGGAGCGACCGCGTTTTAGCGGAATGTTTTCATGCGCTCCGGAATTTATTTTATAATTTCCTATACGTTGAAAAACGAGGGTATATCCGAAATTGTCTATACCCTCGCCCTTTGTTTTCTATCGTTCGTTATTGCGTGATTTCACGATTCCAACGGTCAATCCATGCTTTAGAGTGCTCGTTAACGAATTTCATGTCCAGCATTTTCAGCTTGCTTACGGTTTCTTCCCCGTACGTTACGCCTTTTGCTTCTTCTTCTGTCAGTTGAACAGACTTATTTACAGGGGAATCGATTTTTGCTTTTGCTGTTTTTTCCTGAACTTCCTTGCTCAGCTGGTAGTTGATGAAGTCTTCAGCCAGCGCTTTGTTTTTCGAGCCTTTTACGATGTTAACCGTATTCATGACCGCATATCCGCCGCTTGCAGGTTGTACGAAAACAGCTTCTGGAACAGCGGCTTTGATGTCTTTGAAGTACATTTCCATGATCGGTCCTACGCCGATTTCTTCTTGACCAAACATGTTCACGTATTCGGAAGTCTTATCGTAGAATTTCACTACATTTTGGTTGACTTCTTTCATTTTCGCAAAGGCTTGATCCTCGTTAAATTCCTTGCTGCCCGCGACCGCAGAAGCACTGTCGAGAACCATCGGGCCAGTTGTGGACGTAATGCTTGGCAGTGTCAACTTGCCCGTCAGCTCTGGGTTCCACAGGTCTTTCCAATCCTTGATCTCTGTTTTCACAAGCTTTGGATTGTAGGCAATCCCGAATTGGCCAATTGTGTAAGCTGGACCGTACTCCTCGCCCAGTGGTGCTTTGGCGATGTCGTAGATTTGATCCAGGTTCGGGATGCGGCTGCGGTCGATTTTTTCAAATGCGCCACTCTCAATCCCTTGCTGTGCATAGTAGTCAGAGAGGTAGATCAAGTCTACATCGGAGCTTCCTTGGCGAATTTTGTTCAGTCGTTCTGCGTTGTTCCCGATTTCCAGCACGATTTTCACGTTATGTTCTTTTTCAAACGGCTCATATACTTCTTTGCGGAAAAAGTCTTCGGAAAAGCCCCATGTGGAAATGACCAGCTTTTGTGGCTCACCCTTGGCTTCACCGCCAGCTCCTCCCGCTTGTGGTTGATCATTGCTGCCACAGCCAGCGAGAGCCAGTGACATCATAGAAAAAGACAGAATTCCAGCAAGTAATTTTTTCATCGTAATTCTCCTCCAGTTGGGTTCATTTGATGACAAAATATGGTGATACAATAAAAAGAAAAGTACCCTTGATTAGAACGTATCATTCTAAACAAGAGCACTTTTCTTCGTAAACAAAGAGAAGTGACACCCGTTTTTACGCAAAGTCTACGGTCTCCTCTTAAGATAGATCAAAAGAGAAAATCCGAACGATTGCGTCAGGTATTCAGTTCTGATTCAGCTAAAATAACATTCGTGATCGCCCACTGCGTAGGCGCATCATAGTCCCGTAGCACAGCTTCCAACGGCAACCCCATCTCTACTTCCAGTCGCTCTCGCAGTTTCTTCTTATAAAGAAGGGACATCCGAAAATCGACTTCGAGCTTGAGGGCCGGTGCTTCTCCTTCTAACGCTTCTGAGCGCGGAGAGCGGCGATGCTTGGCTTGGAACGTAATCATCTGATTTTCAATCGTGACTCGGAGCAATGTCGTTCCAAATCCGAACAACTCTTTTGCTATCTCATTATAGATGGCAGACAGCTTTTTTCTGGTTTCATTGGAGTCCACTAGAGTCATGTCATCACCTGCGATAGCTGGTATCGGGTTCATTCGCTCTCATTATACAAATGATTTTCCGATTCTTCAATAGAATATTCGTATTTAGATCAATTTCACATTTTTCCACCAAGTCATTCGTTTGCAAAAACAGTTGACACCTAAAAAATCAGTCGTTATAATCCAACTATCCAAATAAGAATTAACAACAATGTTTGGAATGATAATTTCATAGCACATTCTCTTATGAAGAGAGGTTGAGGGACTGGCCCTATGACACCTCGGCAACCTATCGCAAACGATACGGTGCCAAATCCAGCGGAATTTATTCCGACAGATAAGAGAGGTATTGTTGCAGTGTGGATACATACTCGCAGTTTTCGCCTCTTCTGTCGGAAGAGGCTTTTTCTATTCCATCTTACATCCAGAGAAAAGGGGTATTTTCATGAAAAAGACTGGTCTACTGCTCACTACACTACTGCTCGCTGCATCGCTCGTAACGGCTTGCGGCGGTAAACAAGAAGCTGCACCTGCTAACGGCGGCACTGCTGCTGAGCAAACCTCACTCAAGGTGGGCGTCACTGGCGGCCCGCACGAAGAGATTCTCAACAAAGTAAAAGAAGTCGCCAAAGGCAAAGGGCTCGACGTCGAAGTCGTCGTTTTCAACGATTACGTACAGCCGAACCAAGCTCTCGATAAAGGAAATCTCGATGTAAACAGCTTCCAAACCATCCCGTTCTTGGCGAAGTTCAATCAAGATCACAAAACAAAGATCGTCGAGGTTGGAAAAACCGTCACGTACCCGATGGGCCTGTACTCCACCAAGCATAAAAAAGTCGAGGACATCCCTGCTGGCGGCGTTGTCGGCATTCAAAACGACCCTACCAACCGAGCACGCGCCCTGCTACTCTATCAGGCAGCTGGCTTGATTAAGCTCAAGGATGGCGTGGGTGACAACGCAACACCACTGGACATCGTAGAAAATCCAAAAAATTTGCAATTCAAAGAGCTGGAGGCTGCTTTCCTGGCGCGCTCGCTGAGCAACGTAGAGGTCGCTTCGATTAATACGAACTTCGCAATGGAAGCTGGCTACTCCCCGCAAAAAGATGCGATCTTCGCTGAGACAGCTGACTCTCCATATGTAAACATTTTGGCAGTCAACGAAACCAACAAAGACAACCCCGCTGTCAAAAAGCTGGTGGACATCTACCGCTCGGAAGAAGTGAAAAAATTCATCGACGAACGTTTTGAAGGAGCTGTACTGCCGTCCTGGTAAGATCGAAGCCAGGAACATCAAGAACAACAAGGAGAACTCGTTATGATACAGCTAACCGATATTCATAAGTCGTATCAAGTAGGAAACAAGCAGGTAGAAGCATTGAAGGGCGTATCCCTGCAGGTGGAAAAAGGGCAAATCTACGGGGTTATCGGCTTTAGCGGAGCGGGGAAAAGCACCCTGCTCCGTACCATCAACCTGTTGGAGAAGCCGACTAGCGGTTCTGTGATCGTCAATGGCCAGAACATGCTGACCCTCAAGGAAAAAGAGCTGCGGCAAGCTCGCAAAAAGATCGGGATAATTTTTCAACACTTCAACCTGCTCTCTTCCTATAATGTCTTTGACAATGTGGCGGAAATCTTGCGGATGAATCGCGTCCCTAAAGATGTCATTAAGCGCAAGGTAGAAGACCTTCTCGGCTTGGTTGGCTTGTCTGATAAAGCAAACGCTTATCCTTCTCAGCTATCCGGTGGACAAAAGCAACGGGTGGGCATCGCTCGTGCGCTTGCGACTGATCCGGAAATCCTGCTCTGTGACGAAGCGACTTCCGCTCTCGACCCGCAGACGACCGAATCGATCCTGGAGCTGTTGCTCGACATCAATCGAAAGTTTAACCTGACCATCGTGCTGATTACGCATGAGATGCAGGTCATCAAAAAAATCTGCGATCAGGTAGCCATCATGGAAAACGGTGTCGTCATCGAGCAAGGCTCTGTTCTGGATGTTTTCAGCAATCCGCAAGAGCAAACGACCCGTAATTTTATCAAAACGGTTTTCGACGATCAGGTACCACAGGAGATTTTGTCCAAAATAAAAGAAACCGGACCCGTTTCCAAAATTGTTCGCGTTGCCTTTCGCGGGGATGCTGCTCTCGATCCTGTTCTAGGAACACTATCTGCACGTTTTCCGATTAGCACCAATCTGTTGTATGGCTCGATTACGACCATAAAAGGAACAGCGCTCGGCATTCTGCTTTTGCACATATCCGGCGAAGAACAAGACATTCAAGATGGCATTCGCTACTTGCGCGAATCCGTCTACCGCGTAGATATTGTGTCACCAGAGGAGGTGCGGAGCTAATGGAGCGTTTGATTGATATGATTCCGGTATTCGGGCAATCTCTGCAAGAGACTGTCATCATGGTTGGAATTTCGCTGTTCATTGCGACGTTGATCGGGATTCCGCTCGGGATTTTGTTGGTCATCACACAGGCGAATCACCTTTTCCCGAACAGAATCATCTATCACACCCTGAATACGATCATCAACATTGTGCGTTCGTTGCCTTTTATTATCCTGATGGTTGCGATCATTCCTTTTACAGAGTTGATCGTGGGCACTTCGATTGGAATTGAAGGAGCAATTGTGCCGCTCATCGTCTATACCTCGCCTTACATCTCACGCCTGATGGAAACGGCCCTGCATGACGTAGATCGTGGCGTTATCGAAGCGTACCAGGCAATGGGCGCATCCCGGACGCAGATTATTTTTCGCATCATGCTGCGTGAAGCACGGCCCGGCATCGTCCTCTGCCTGACCATTGCGACCATCGGTTTGATTGGGGCTACTGCTATGGCCGGAGCAGTCGGTGCCGGCGGACTTGGCGATCTCGCCTTGCGCTACGGCTACCAGCAATGGGACATCGAAGTCATGATCATTACTGTCGTTATCCTCGTCGTCCTGGTACAGCTCATTCAATCGTTGGGTAACTGGGCAGCCCGAAAACTGAAAAAGAGCGCGTAAATCGAAGAACCCCTGACGAGATCGCTTGTCAGGGGCTTTTTTGTAGGTATTTAGACCGAGCGTCACTGAAAGTTCGTTGGAATTTCGCTCAATATTCATGTAGACTTATATATACAAGTCATTTAAATGAGAGGGGCTACTCAAATAACATGAAAAAACTCATCATGATGTTGGTTGCCGTAATGCTCGTACTCGCTCCGGCCGGAGGATTCATTGATCATGCCGATGCGAAAGGCTATAAGTCTGGGAAAAAATCTTTTAACTCTAATACGGCTCCTACGAACACGCAAACGCCTAACAAAGCAGATACGAATGTAAATGCTTCAACAAATAAAGGCACTACAACAACTCCTGCTGCTACAGCAAGCAAAAGCGGCGGATTCATGAAAGGTCTCATGATTGGTGGTCTGGCTGGTTTGCTGTTCGGATCCCTGTTCGGTGACATGGGTATCCTGGGCTCCATCCTTGGCTTCATGATCAACCTGATGGCGATCCTCGCTGTGATTATCCTGATCCGCAAAGTGATCGTCTACTTCAAAAACAAGCGTGAGAAAGAACAGGAACTGAACGCATGGAAAAGATAACTTTTTCCGAACAAGATATCATTAATGCGATCTGTATTCACGCAGCCTACAAAAAACAGTTGAAGCCACAAGATATCTCCGTCGAGCTGATGTGGGACGAAGAGTACGGCTTTTCTGCTGAAGTACACTGGATGGAGCGCCAACAAGTCTTCATCGAGATGAATATGATTGAAGCGGTTCGCTACTACCTGGAGACCCAGATGCAGCGCAACCCTTATTCCGCCGGTATCGAGCTGGTATTGGACGACGAACAAGGGATCATCGCTCATATCACCTACTAACACTGGATAATCATTTGTTAACCCAAGGCCAATTTGTTCACGCATGTGAGCAGGTTGGCTTTTTACATATTGAATTTGACCTCATTACGTTATATACTTTACTTTAGTGAAAATGATTATCATTACTACATTTACTTATACAGGTACATACTTTGTTTAAAAAGGAGTTGGCCCATTGTGGAGCGCTTATACACGCAAAAGCTGGACATCGGATACGGTGAGCTTTCCATTGTCAAAGACTTGAACATCAGCATTCCTTCTGGAAAAATCACTGCCCTGGTCGGTGCAAATGGTTCTGGTAAATCGACGATCCTCAAAACTCTCGCCCGGATTATGAAACCAACAGGCGGACAAGTATTTTTGGACGGAAAATCGATCCACCAGCAATCGACCAAGGAAGTCGCCAAGCAACTGGCGATTTTGCCACAAAACCCAACCGCACCCGATGGCTTGACCGTGTCTGAGCTCGTTACCTATGGCCGCTTCCCCCATCAAAAAGGCTTCGGCTCTTTGACTAAGGAAGACAAAGAGATCGTAAACTGGGCTATCTCCATGACCGGCATGGCCGATTTCCATGATCGCCCGGTTGACCAACTGTCCGGCGGTCAGCGCCAGCGCGCCTGGATTGCGATGGCTCTGGCGCAAGGAACAGACATCCTTTTCCTTGATGAGCCTACGACATTCCTGGATATGGCTCACCAGCTGGAGGTTCTCAAGCTTCTGCAAAAGCTGAATGACGAAGAAAATCGTACGATCGTCATGGTCGTCCACGATCTGAACCACGCAACCCGTTATGCACAGCACATGGTTGCAATCTCTCGCGGAACCGTCGTCGCTGAGGGAAGTCCTGTTGAAGTCATGACGCCTGAGATGCTGCGTAAGGTATTCAACATCGAAGCAGACATCCTGATTGATCCTCGCACGGGTGTACCGCTCTGCCTCCCTTATGAGCTGTCTCATGCTGTGGATCAAAAGCAACCAAACGAAAACACGACCCAACCTGTTTACACGGAAGAGCGCAAACTGGTTGGAGCCAGATAATTGTTAGAATCCGCTAGGCAAAAAGCCGGTTTTCACCACGTTTTACGGTGTAACCGGCTTTTTGCTATACCTACTTGCAGTTAGTCACAACTCCGACATACATATACCCCGTATATGTATGTTAGTATTTGTTTGCAAGAAAAATATCCCATTTCAAAGGAGAAATCATCATGAAGGTTGCAATCTTGCTTTTCGACGGCATCACCGCATTAGATGCAATTGGTCCATACGATGTATTCGCTGCTACGCTGAAATGTGAAGTGAAGTTTGTGGCTAAGAAGAAAGGGTTAATCAAGCTTGACTCCAATATGGGTAATTTACATGCCGATTACAGTTTTTCTGAAGTTACTTCCGCTGATATTCTTGTTGTTCCCGGTTGCAGTCCGCCCAATTATAAAACCCCTATGAATGACGAAGAAACCCTACAGTGGATTCGCCACATACATGAAACAACGAAATGGACTACGTCTGTCTGCAATGGCTCTCTGATCTTGAGCGCCGCAGGCTTGTTACAAGGAGCCGTAGCCACCACTCATTGGGGTTCCTTCGAACTACTCCAATCTCTTGGAACCACTCCAACAGAGGAAAGAGTCGTTCGTCAGGGCAAAATCGTTACAGCAGCCGGTGTTTCCTCTGGTATCGACATGGCACTCCAATTAGTTGCATGGGAATTGGGAGAAGATATGAGTAAAGGAGTCCAGTTGATTTTGGAATACGATCCCCAGCCGCCGTTTGACTCGGGTTCACCTAAGAAGGCACCTGCTTTATTGGTAGAACAAATAAGAGGGATGTTGCAGGAGTTTGCAAAACGGGAGCCCCGGGTATAAATCAGCACGTTCTAAAAAATGAAAAGGCGACAGCCCAGGGAATGTCTTACTCCCTTCGGCTGTCGCCACTTTCTTTTCTAGCCTCTTACCACTTAACTTCTTTCAGAACTTCTTCTGCCATGCCAGCGGTAGATACCAATCCGCCACCAGACAAGTACCAGTTGCTAGAATCCAGGTAAATGATGTTGCCAGTTTTGAATGCTTTTGTGTTCTTAATCAGGTCGTTTTCTACAGTTTGCTGTGTAGAAGTAGACACTTCTTTATTCTTGGAAATCGCGTTACCACGATCAATTACGAACAGATAGTCTGGATCTTTTTCTGCGATATATTCAAAGGAAACGCTTTGACCATGGTTTTCTACGGAAATGTTTTTGTCTACAGGCGTAAATCCGAATTCACCATGCAGGATACCAAAACGGGAACCAGCGCCATAAGCGTTCAGCTTGCCTTCGTTAACCATAACGATCAGAGCAGTCTTGCCGCTTGCAGTTGCTTTTGCATTCAATTCCTTGATAGATGCATCGATTTTGCCCAGCTCTTCTTCTACTTGTGCTTCTTTACCGAAGATGGTACCCAATGTTTTCATGTTCTCTTTGAAAGATTCCATGTACTTCGCATTGTCTACACCCATGAAGATGGTTGGAGCAATTTTGTTCAGTTCTTCGTAAGCATCTTGTTGACGACCGGAAATGAAGATCACATCCGGTTTCATTGCATTGATTTTTTCAAAGTCTGGCTCTTTCAAACCACCAACGTTTGTGTATTTCGCATCTTTGAACTTTTCCAGGTACGCAGGAATGTTGGTAGACTGTGCAACACCCGCTACTTCGATACCCAATTTGTCCAAGGAATCCAGAACACCGAAGTCAAATGCTACAACGGTTTTTGGATTCTTTTTCAGTTTTGCTTCACCCAATTTATGCTTGATCGTAACTTCTTCGGATGTTTGTGCAGCTTCAGGTGCTTTTGTTGCGTCCCCCACAGGTGTTGCAGGAGCAGCGTTATTGGAGCCGCATGCAGCTGTGAATACAGCCAGCAGTACTGCCATAAACAGCATGAGTAATTTTTTGTTCACTTCTCTCACCTCTATATGGAATGTAAAAGTATATAAAATTATTGATAGCTTGCTGATGAAACCCCCGGCAGGCCATCAAAATTTTAACGATAGGAAGATGGAGCTTATGCGAAATAGACACAGATTTTATTTTCTTCAATGTCTTCGATATGGATATCCATGTCATAGACATCTTTCAAGATCGGTCGTGTTATGATCTCATCTGTAGTGCCTTCCTTCACGACCTTTCCATCCTTGAGAGCGACGATATAATCCGAATAGACGGAAGCGAAGTTGATATCGTGAATGACAATGACAACCGTTTTGCCCCTTTCGTCTACCAGACGTCGCAGCACTTTCATGATCTGGACGGAATGCTTCATATCCAAATTGTTGAGCGGCTCATCCAAGAGGACGTATTCCGTATTTTGAGCGACAACCATCGCGATATAAGCGCGTTGACGCTGACCGCCACTCAACTGGTCGAGGTACTTGTGTTGAATGTCCGTGAGCTCCAAATATTGGATCGCTTCGTCTACATACTTCCAATCCTCTTTTGACAAATTGCCTTGTGAATACGGGAAGCGACCAAAGCTGACCAGCTCACGAATCGTCAACCGCACCGTAATGTGGTTCGATTGCTTGAGAATCGAGATTTTCTTTGCCAGCTCACTGCTCTTTGTCTGCCCAATCTCCTGACCCTCAATGAAAACCTCGCCTTGATCCTTGGTCAATAGGCGACTAATCATCGACAGCAGCGTACTCTTTCCGGCCCCATTGGGTCCGATAAAAGACGTGATTTTCCCCTTGGCAATCTTCACAGAGACATTTTCCACGACATTTTTGCTACCATACTGTTTTGTGACATTCCGGACTTCTATCACGCTTTATTCTCCTTTAACAGAAGATAGATGAAGTAAACCCCACCAATAAAGTTGACGATGACACTGAGCGTCGTGGAGAACGCAAGTACACGCTCCACAATCAACAAACCGCCAACCAGTGCAATCACACTGATTAAAGACGAGCCCACCAGCAAGTATTTATGCTGATAGGTTTTCATAAACTGATGGGCGAGATTCGCTACCAGCAGTCCAAGGAAGGTAATCGGTCCAACGAGCGCTGTCGCGATCGATACGAGAATGGCAATAACAACGAGGAACCGCTTGATGACAAAATCGTACGGAATCCCCAAATTGATCGCCTGGTCCCGACCGAGTGATAACACATCCAAGTACTTGATGTATCGCCAGAAGTAAATCATGATTGCGATGACCAGAACAAAGCTCGTGATCAACAGGTCTGTTTTTACATTGTTGAAGCTGGCGAACATTCGGTCTTGCACAACCAGAAACTCATTCGGATCAATCAACACTTGCATGAACGTGGACAAACTGCTGAACAATGTGCCCAAGATCAATCCGACGAGGAGCAGGAAGTAAATGTTTTGCCCTTCCCTCTTAAACAGGAATTTGTAGAGCAAGCCTGCGAAAAGCACCATCCCACCTGTCGAGATCAGAAAGTTCACGTTGTTGTTCATCAAGGTGAAATGGGTGGAGCCAAACACAAAGATCACAAATGTTTGGATGAACATATAGAGCGAATCGAGGCCGATGATGCTAGGCGTCAAGATTCGGTTGTTCGTGATTGTCTGGAAGATCATCGTAGAGAAGGCGATGATGCAACCGGTTAAAATGATGGCAAGAATTTTCTTAGCCCGCCGAGGAAGGACGTAATCCCAGTTGCCACCGGCGTCAATCATCATAAAAATGGCTATCAAAGCAATGGCCACAATCGACAGGGCACCTATCTTCGCTTTCATTGTTCATATGCCTTTCTTCTCATGAGTAAGTACACGAATATCCCGCTGCCTATGACCCCAACCATCAAGCCGATGGAAATCTCGTATGGGAAAATGATGAGGCGTCCCAGGATATCACAAGCAAGTACAAACACCGCGCCAAGCAAAGCGGTATGAGATAAGCTTTTTTTCAGGTTATCTCCCAGGTAGATCGTAACCAGGTTGGGAATGATCAGCCCCAAAAACGGGATTGTCCCTACCGTGAGAATGACTACCGAAGTTACACAAGCGACGATGACCAATCCAATGTTGACGACATGCTTGTAGTTCAACCCGAGGTTGATGGCGAACTCTTCACCCATTCCCGCAATGGTGAACTTGTTCGCATACAAGTAAGCGATAATCACCAGCGGAATGCTTATGTACAAAAGCTCGTAGCTGCCTTTCATAATGGTGGAGAAATCTCCATGCAACCAAGCAGACATGTTTTGCATCAGGTCATGCTTATAAGCGAAAAACGTCGTGATGGATCCGACGATGTTTCCAAACATCAGTCCCACTAACGGGATGAAAATGGAGTCTTTGAATTTGATTCTTTCAAGAATCTTCATAAAGACAAAGGTTCCAAAGAGAGCAAATGCAAAAGCAACGAGCAGCCTCACCCAAGAGCTCGCATCAGCGAACACCAAAAGTGAAACCAATATTCCGAATCGAACGGAGTCCTCTGTCCCTGCTGTCGTTGGAGAAACGAACTTGTTACGGGTCAGCTGTTGCATGATCAATCCGGCGATACTCATGCTAATCCCTGCGATGATAATGCTGATCAAACGCGGAATCCTGCTAATCCACAGCACTTGCACTTTGTCATCTGTGAGATTGAACAGATCCCACGGAGATATATCTTTTACGCCAATAAAAAGTGAAACGAACGATAGCAAAATAAGTGCTACAACCAAATATCTCTTTTTCATCGCGTCCCTACTCTTCTTACTTTTTCCTGGAGTAATGTTCCGTATTGACTCGAGTATTTACGAGAGAGAATAATTCTCATGATCATTAATAAAGAGATTCATTCTCAATTAGAACCACCTTTGTTATATTAGCACTTCTTTATTGGAAGGGAAAGCTTTTTTTCATTAGTCGGCTAATTTTCCCCTCAACCTTGTCAAAATACCGACAAGAACAAGAAAACCGCCAAGGCAAAAACCCTGACGGTTCTGATTTATTTAGATGTGTACGAGCCTTTTATGTTTTGAACGGTTCGCTCTCCGCTCCCGTCATTCTCAATGATTACATTTCCTTCGACAGTATCAATGACCATGTCGCCGCTTTCGTCGGATATCTTCATGTCACCCTTATGATTCCGAATAACCATATCGCCGGATTGATCGTGAATCTCTACATTTCCACCCGTATTTTCCATGTAGATATCACCCGAGTCGTCCTCGATCAGCTTGAGGGCGGACGCGTCCTTGATCAGGATGTCACCGGACTGGTCACGAATCTCTACCTCTCCGTTCGTATTCGTTAATCGAATATCACCAGAGTCATCCTCAATCGTGAGCTTTCCTGTTAGGTTCGTCATGTCAATATCTCCTGATCCATCGGTAAGAGCTATCGGCAGCTGGGCAGGAACGATTACCGTTAGCGTCATATCCACATAGTTTAAACCGATATCTGTCTTCACTTCGGATCGTAGTGTTGCGTTATTCCCATCCTTCTCGAGTGTAATGATGATGTCTTCGGGTTTGACATTTTTCGATTTGATCTCAGCCTCTACATGAATCACGGTTGCTTTTTCATCACCTTTGACGACCAAATCGCCCGAATCGGTCACAATATTTAACGCCTCGATGGACTCCGCAGGCAATTCAAGCTGTCTTTTTTCTTCTTCCACATTGATCACGTTATTTGTGATCGTGCATCCGGCCAAACCGATTCCCACAACGATTAGACCTACTCCTATCCACTTTTTCATTTGTTTCATCTGTTGTTTCCTCTCGATACTGGTTATTTTTTCAAGATAAGCTCTATAACATCGTAGCAAAACACCGTAGAAGAGAAATCAGGCTACAGCGTTGTTCCCTCGTCAGTCTGTAGACGGATATTCCATTGTAGAGATCGCGTCTTTTCCCTACACTACAAGTAAGAATATTTTCCCAATTGAATTGCCTCGGAGGGTAAAACAATGGACTTGAACCGAATCCAACTTGTTACGGATGCTTTTCCGTGCTTTTCCCTTGTTTCGGAAGCCGCATGGCGCCATCCTGACATAACAGTGGAACGCTTTTCTCCCCAGCTTACGATGCAGCAGGGTCATCTGTTTGCCCACGCCGCTTTTGTATTGTCAGGTAAGGTACGCATCTATATCATCAGTGAGTCAGGACGTGAGGTTACGTTATATCGGGTACAACGCGGGGGAGTCTGCGTCCTCATGATGGCAAGTATTTTAGGTGAGACGGGCTATGAAGCGTCCGCACAGCTAGAAGAGGAAACCGAGTTGCTGCTTTTGCCTGTAGATGTCTTCAAAGAATGGATGGATCGCTATAAGGACTTGCGTCAGTTTATTTACCGGAACATGATCAACCGAATGGTCTCCGTCACGTCTCTCGTCGAAGATATCGCCTTTAAACCAATCAACGCCCGCATCGCCGAATTATTGCTCCGTCGTACCACGGATTCTCGCAATCACCTATCCATCACCCATGAAGCGATTGCCATTGAACTCGGGACTGCCAGAGAAGTAATCAGCCGGTCACTCAAGGAGTTTGAGAAAGCCGGATGGCTTCAGTTAGGACGAGGCCGAATCGCTGCTATTCACCGCTACGCCCTCCAGGAAAGACTTTTTCTTGGTGATTGGTGAGTTTGGTGAGTAAGTTACAGAAGCAAATATCTTCTCTCTCTACAATGAAGTCGTAGCGACTACCCATGAAATGGAGAGGATGTTTCATGTCAAAAGCACGTTCGTACTATGAATCAGCAAATTTGTCGCATATCCCTGAATTGATGAATTTGGCCCCTGAGGCTGCCGCTTCTTATTTTTCTTTCGAGCGACAAATCTACCAGCAATCCCACCAGCTCCCGGTCAAAACGAAAGAGTTGATTGCCATTGTGGTCGCCCACGTGACTGGCTGCCCCTACTGCATCGATGTTCACGTCAAAAAGTATAAAGAACTGGGCGGCACGATGGAGGAAATTATGGAGGCTCTACTCGTTGCCGCAGTGACACGGTCCGGTGCCATCTTAAGTCATGGGGTCAATGCCTTGCTCGCCTATCGTGATGCTCCTGGTAAGCCAGATTGCTTTTGTTAACCCAAATATATCACTCATCTGGAAAATAAAACAAACGAATCCAGTTTCATCACGAGCTGGAATTCGTTTGTTTTTTCGCGTGTTCATCTACACTTTTTATGATCAAATTATTGCGACATTTTTCCTATCAGTGTTATGGTAAAAGTAGACTACTTACTAAGAATAACGAACCGTTTCGAAACAGGAGGTTTTATGGCTCGTATACTGATAGCAGACGACTCCCTTGTAGTACGAGATTACATGAAAATCATTTTGGAACGGGCGGGCCATCAAGTCATTGCAGAAGCAACGAATGGATTGGACGCCTATCAAAAGTATGCGGCCCACCTCCCCGACGTGGTGACGATGGATATCAATATGCCAGGCATGAATGGCATAGATACCGTCAAAAAAATCATCGGCACCTTCCCCGACGCCAACATCATTATGGTCAGCACCAACGGATTAAAGCCGCTCGTTTTTGAAGCAATCAACGCTGGAGCGCGCCATTATATTCTTAAACCGATCGATGAAGAACGACTTTTGGCTTCCATTACGAATTCTCTTTAGTCGATCAAACAAAAAAACTGAGGCACTGTCGCCTCAGTTTTTCTATGGGTCTAGCGAATGTCTTCCAACGGGATTCGGAAGGTAAAGCGGGTGCCTTCTCCTTTTTGGGTATGAACCTGAAGGGTTCCGCCTAACTGCTCAACCTCTTGCTTAACAATGGACAGGCCAATTCCTCTGCCCGATACGAGACTCGCATTTTCTTGTACCGTGACATGCTCCGCCAATGCCAACTTTAGCTTTTCCATATCTCCGCCCCGCCCATCATCACGAATCATGACGCACAGGGAAGTATCCTCTTGCCAAATGCGGCATTGAATCTTGCCGCTGCGTTCTTTTCCGCATGCCAATCGTTCTTGCTCTTCTTCCATCCCATGATCGATCGCATTGTTGAATACGTGAACCAGGCTCCTCGCAAAATTCACGAATCGCTCCGGATCGACCAGTACTTCTTCTGCATCCCATTCGACCGGATCGATAGTCTTATTCAGACGGATGGCAAGCTCACTTACATAGTCTTCATACCGGGACAACATGTCCTTCATCGGACGATAGCGAAGCTTGCGAACGCGGTGGAGCAGCTCCTGCTGAGCTTCCCCCTGTACCAGACTGGTGATCTCATGCTCGAAGCTTTCCCATCGCTCTTTTGCAATCGAGTACACATGCTCGTTATGATCGAGGAACCCGACCCCGAGCTTGTGCTGCATGATCGACAAATCTTGTTGCATCGCAGCTTGAACCTCTGCGAATGACTGCTGGGCGCGCACATCCTCGTCGGACAGGCGTTGTTCGGACTTTGCCCATTGAATCAACCACGACTCCAAATCATGCAGCTTTTGCGGTGTATGAATCAAGTGTAATTGGCTGAAGTCACCTTTAAATTGATGAATCTGAGCGACCAATTTGAATAGTTTCTCGGATTCCACCATCTCTTCTCTGAGGACCCGCTTCCACCCCTCCTCAAAGAAAGCGTCAAAAGCTCGCAGTACCTTTTGGAAGAGCGGGAGACTAATCGCTACCGTTACGACCATATTCAACCTTTGCCATTCTCGCTCCATCTTGGATTTGAGCGCCCGCTGCTCACTCATATCAGTCAGGATCAGCATCAAGCCCTCTGGCGAATCTCGCCGATCTTCATAAATCGGCTTACATGCCAGCTTCAACGGCGTTTGATTGATCTGGATTTCTGTAGGAAATAGGCTGAGATACAGCTCTTTTTGCCCTTGGTCTTTTGCTTCAAAGTACTTTTCCAAAAGGGATTCAATAAACATGCTATCCTCTGGACGATCTGGGTAAAGTAGCTCGGCGACCGATACTCCAGCCAGTTCTCGGCCAAAAATCCGTAGACATTCCCGACTGTATTCGGAATGGACCAGTAGGTTTTTGGAAAAGGAAAGGAAGCCTTGTCCCGCATTGTTTAACAGATTTTTATTCGCCTGTAAAAGTGCCTGAATCTCATTGGTACGCTCTGTCACAATCTTTTCCAAGGATTGATTCCATTGCTCCAATTGATGATACAATCTCGCATTTTCAATAAAAATCGCAATTTGCGAGAAGATCAGTCTGAGCGGCTCTGAGCGTTTTTCGTTGAACACATGTGTCGTCTCGTTGTTCTCCAAATAAATGACACCGATCATTTTGCCTTGCTGCCATAGCGGAGAGCATAGAATCGATTTCGGCGTGTGCTTCGCAATGTACGTATCGCGGAAAAAGACACCTTCAACCGAAGCGTTGTGGAGCACCAGCATCTCTTCTGTACGAATGGTGTAATTCACGACAGCGACAGAGAGCATCCCGCTATGCTCATATGGGACAGACTGCATGATCTCCACGTCCAAATCGACAGAGCCTGCCGCTTCGATGAGCCAGTCACCATCTTTTTTCAGCAGGAGGATTCCTTTCTCCGCACCTGCATTGCTCATCACCGTGCGCAGCATTGTCGCCAACAGCATTTCCAGGCGGAGCTCGCTGGCAATCGTTTGCGATGCCTTGATGACACTCATTAAATCGACGAGGTCTGCTGTCTGGTCAGTCGTGGCAATCTCGGCGGAAGCTCCCAAGCTTCTTGCCCGTTGCAAAAGATAAGGGTACCGTTCCCCAATCTCTCGTGCCTTGGCAACCGCTCCCCAAAGCATGTAAACCTCGTGCGCCTCAGTCATGTATACCTTCGCAATCGTTTCGAGTCCGAGTGCCAAGTAATGCTGAGCTGCCAATTCATTTGCTAGCGCCTCGTTTTGCAAGAAAACATCCTTTTTGGCGAGTTGAACCGCCTGTTCGTAAAAAGGACCTGCTTCTTGTTTTTGCTCAGTGACACGCAGCCACTCAGCATGCATCAACAACCACTTGTGCTGAAAATTTTCCGGGCATTCCTTTGCCCACGTCTTCATCTTTTTGATATTTGCTTTGATTTTTTTCCCATACTTCGATTTTTCCTGTCGGTTGGCGTTCTCATAGAGCCCTGTTAATGCCAGTGTTTGCATAAAAACTTGCTGGCTTACAAGAACTTGTCCGCTGACTGAATCCATCCATTGCTCCGCTTCAGCCAGTAGCTCGGCAGCTTCCAGGTGGTTCCCGTACATGAGATGAACCATCGATTTATAGTAGTAGTACATGTACCGCTTATAGCTGTTTCCTTCTTTTTGCAGGTTGCTTACATATGCCACTTCGTCAAATCCATCATGGCAAAACGCCGTTCGTTCATCGTCGGACCACCGTGTAAAAGTATGCAGCGCCTGGCGCAATAACAGGAGCCGATCATCGTGATCAACGACCTTGATTTGTTGAATCATATCGCTGTATTCCTCGATTTGCTGCTCCAATTCTTCCACTGGCACACCGCAATAGAGCATGGCCTCCACAAGCCCATGGGCATTGTAGGCAGCATAAATGTTGCCGCCACCGTCCAAGCCGAGCTGAATCGCTTTTTTCAGGAGAGGGATATTTGTCCGCGCATGCTCGCACCAGTGATTGATCAGTAGGGCAAACGCGCCATACGCCTTCGTCATGGCGATCGGATCGGCGAAGCTGTCTGCTACCCGGCAAGCCAATTGCCCAAATTCGTAAGCCTCTCGATAATTTCCGAATTGAGCAGCTTGTACGATCCCGTAACCGGTATAGCCGTTCGCCGAGGCGACCGTGTTTCCGTGCACGAGCGACAGATGAAGGGCACGCAAAATCGTTAAAGCAAACCAATTGAGATTGACATAGTAAGCAGATGGGCCTGCGTAGCTGATGATACTCATCGCCATTTGATAATTTTCATCGGGAACATCCGGCAAATACAGCAGCTCATCTATTTTTCTGCCTTTGAGGCGGCGTTTGATGTGAAACATTTCCTTAATGATATCGAGCTTGCCAGGCTTTTTCGGAATCGGTACGCCCAATAACCCTAAGGCTTCGCTTGCGATCTCCATGACACGCGGAAATTCAGCCAGTCGCGTATACATGCGAATTTCCATTTCCAAAATGCGAACGCGTTCTCTGTCTGTTTTGGCATGCTTCATCCCGCGTTCAAACAATTGTTTTGCCTCATTCAATTGGTTACAGAGGTACGTCGTCTCCGCAGACAACGCACACAGCTCCATGGTTAGATCATGATTGTGCTGCCAACCCTCTTCCCCCACCAGCTCGAGACCGCGTTGGAAATACTGCAAGGCCGACTCAAATGCCGCAGAGAATTTCGCTTTTTGTCCAGCGAGCAAATGACAGTGCGCTACATGCATGCGCTCCGCCTGATCCTCCAGTATCTCTTTGCCCCGATACATATGATCGCAAATCTCGAACAGGAAGCCAGATTCGCTTCCTTGGGACATTTCCCACATCATTCTGCCCAGCTTGACGTGAATCTGTCCGCGCTCTGCCTCTGCTAACAACGAATAGGCGGCCTGTTGAATGCGATCATGCACAAAGCGGAAGCGAATCTTCATCTGAGACGCCACTTCTTCTTCCACGAGCGCAGCGTAAGTCAGATATTCCGCTCCTTCAATCGGATAGATGAGACCTTCCTCAATCGCAGGCTGTATATGCTGGATGGCTTCTGACTCCGTTTGATTTCGTGACTTGGCTATCAAATGAAGCAAAAACGAGTTACCCAGACAAGCAGCATAACCGAGCTGCTGCTGAGTGGAATCAGGCAATCTTCTCATTTTTTCTACGAGAAAATCGGCTACATTTTCCGTAGTACCCAGCTTTTCGATTTCGGCCAAATCCCATTGCCAGTTCCGTTCTTCTCTCACATACCACAGCAAGTTCCGATCATACAGCGTTTTAATGAATTCTCTTACATAAAACGGATTCCCAGCTGTTTTCTGCATGATAATCGTAACCAGCGGCTTCGTCATATCCGGATCACTATGCAACGCATCCGCTAGCATCGCATTGAATTCGGGTTCTCGAAGCGGCAATAACGTGAATTGGCGCAAGATACGGCTCTTGATGCCTGTCTCTGTCAAAAGGGCAATCAACGGATTCATCGTACTGCCATCATGCTCACGATAAGAGCAAATCAACAGAAAATGACTGATCTGCATATCCGCAACCAACTCTCGAATCAAGAAAAGCGAAGAAGAATCCGCCCACTGCAAATCATCCAGGAACAAGACGAGTGGATGGTCTGGTCGCGCCCAAATCCGAATAAAGCGTTGCATCACCCATTGAAAGCGATTTTTTGCTTCTGCCGCAGGCAGCTCAGGTACGGCAGGCTGAGTGCCGATCACTGCCTCAAGCTGTGGAATGACATCCACAATCACTTGACCAAGTCCTTGCACGGCGTCGAGTATCATCTCTCGCCAAGCGAGCAGCTCGCGTTCGTGGCCTGCCAAGAGCTGTTTGATCAAATCCTGAAAGATTTGAATGATGGCCGAATACGGAACGGCCTGATTATATTGGTCGAACTTTCCTGAAACAAAACGTCCCCGGCCTCTCAAAAACGCTTTTTGCGCTTCCAGCACGAGAGCAGATTTACCCACGCCTGCAGAGCCACTGAGGAGAACCATCCTCGTAGCGCCGTTCGTGACTTGCTCAAATGCATCGATGAGCATCTGGATTTCTTGCTCACGTCCATACAGCCTCTCTGGAATCCGCAAGTGATCAGCACGGTCTTCTAAAGCAAGCGGAAAAGGCGTAATCAAACCGTTTTGTTCAAGCTGGTTGTAGCAGCGCTGCAGGTCTGCCAGCAAGCCAGACATGCTAAAGTAGCGATCCTCTGTATTTTTCGACAGACACTTCATCACAATGTCCGATAGAATCTCTGGAACGGATGGTTTTACACTGGAGGGAGCGAGCGGCTTTCTCGCCATATGAGCATGTATGAGTTCAAGCATGTCCGAAGTTAAAAAGGGCAGCTTTCCAGTCAGTAACTCGTAGAGCGTGACACCAAAAGAATAAATATCGGAGCGGTAATCGACAGTACGATTCATTCTCCCCGTCTGCTCCGGCGAGACGTAGCGAAGATTCCCCTTCCATTCTTTTGGATTCATCACACCTTGGTATTCTTGGTGGCATTTCGTCGCCAATCCAAAGCTAACAAGCTTTACTTCATAGGTTTCAGGATGAACCAGGATATGATCGGGATTTACATCCTTATGAATGATTCCGTGCTGATGGATTTCCTTCAAGCAGGAAGCCATGCGGACCGCAATGAAGAGCATCTCCTTCAGTGACAGTCCTTTCATTTTCATAAGCAAGGAGAGCGGCACTCCCCCGAAATCTTCCGTAACCATTACCGTCTCACGGTTGTGATTAACGAGTTCGATGATCGTTTCCACTGCATGGGATTCCAATGATTGAAGAATGCGATATTCATGCTTCAGTTTCCACAGAGATTCCTTATGGGAAGGTCCTTCCATCGGTACTTTGAATAAGACAGGGAGATTGTCGTTATTTCTGTAACCCCGATAAATTCCCAATTTTGAATGAGTGGAAAGAAACTCTGCCACCCGATACCCTGGAACCACGATCATGCCGCTCATACTATCCACTCCATCTTTAGGTAGAACATCCTATCTTTTTAATTGTTGCCCCAGAACAAATAATCTATATTTAATCTATATTCTGTCTTAAAATAATCTCTTTTTACTATTTTTCAAGGAGGTCTAGTTTTGTCAAATCTAAGTCGCAGTGTAAGTAACCCGCACAATAATGAAGTGGTTACCTTTCTGAAAACAACGGAAGAAACGAATGGCGAATATTTGTTATTCCGTACCGATCTTCCACCGGATAACGGGATTTTTCTACACTATCATACAAAACTTGTCGAAACCTTTGAAGGTGTAATTGGAAATTTAGAGGTAACCATTGATGGAAAAAAAGTAATCCTGAAGCCGGGAGAGAAGCTAACCATTCCGACAGACAAGGTTCATGGGTTCCACAACCCCTCTAGCGAATTCGTCAGCTTCGATGTCGAAATCCGTCCGGCAGGTACTTTTGAAGCGTTTGTCCGCTGTGGATACGGACTCGATACAGACGGGCGCAGCTTTTATTTGCCGATTATCAAGCAAAATATCCCGAAAAATATTCTCCTCTTGGGAACGATCTTTCAGATGGGGCAGTTTTACCTCCCAATCATTCCGCGCTTTCTACAAAAAGGCATGTTCGCTGTGTTCGCTGCACTCGCTCGTTGGACAGGCTCAGATAAATCGTTGGAAAAATACTACAAATCCACTCCAACTGCACCAATCTCCCATTCCGAAATCGAGCAAACAGCCCAAAAGACGTTGCAAGGATAAAATGGGAAAGACACCATAAGGATTACTCCAGCTTGGTGTCCTCCACGCTTCTTATATCCACATATTCCAACCTGGATTCATTGTTTTATCGTGTAGCTTGTGTAACTACTTCACCGTATCAGAGCGTGAAGCTGCTCTTGCACGTTGTTTTGGCACATGCCTCCATGATAACAAATGATACTAGTAATTTCCAAGTTCTCGAATTTTTTTAATGAGTTTACTGCTATTTCCATATCGAGAGTGTTTTGCGGAATCGGCCCTTGAAGTGCTTCGTTCATGTACACCATAGCATCGCCTGCTATCAAGGTCTTGCTATCTTGTACATAAAGGCTGATATGCCCCGGCGTATGTCCGGGAGTATGAATGATGCGAATTCCCCCACAATACGGCAGAATCTCTGTGTCTGCCAGTGTCTTGTGCACCATTGCCTTTGGTGGATTTTCGCAAAGCCATTTCAAGTGCTCGCGTTCCTTTTCAGGCAACATCGCAAGTAAAGGGGCCATGCTTTTGGGGTTTGCTTTGAGGAGCGGGCGTGTGCCTTCAATATACGGCTGATCTAGCTCATGCGCGTATATTTCAACCTGTCCGCCAAGCTCACGAACGATTTCTGGAAGACTGCCGATATGATCAAGGTCCTGATGTGTCAAAATGATAGCCTGTAAACGCTCAGGTGGTATGCCAGCACGGCTCATCTCCTGACGAATGGTCTCCCATGAACCAGGCATTCCTGTATCTACTAATACCGCTCGGTCATGATCCCAAAGCAAGGTGGGATTGATCACCATCGGCTTGCCAAATGCCTCTCCTTGTAACGGAATCATTTTCACACCTGTGTTAGCTTTCATACCCTATTCCTCCTCACACCATTTCATCGCACAACTACTTTTTATCACGGAGCGAGGAGTTATTTCAACAGAAAAATATTTTATTATACCACAAATAAAAATATTTGTCAATATATTTTCGAGACATCTTCTTGTACAACAAAGACCCTCGAAATACGCGGTCGCTCCTACCAGAGCAGACCGCGTTGGCGTTTTATTACCTTAAGGTGTGGTTGTCTGAACAGGCTGCCCACTCGTTGATGCATCTTGGCTTCGCTCCCCAAGAACGCCACGGACAGGTTGGATGTCAGGCTCGTCCACCATCAACCGATAAACCGGTACGAACACAGCTGGTGGGCGGATCGGTTCAGGCTGTGTTTCAGGTGGCTGTACGTGCGTACTCGTACCTCCCCAAACCATATAGCCTCCCCACGCTCCGGCGCCTAGCAAGACAACTGCGCTGGATATCACCGTAGCTTTGTGCCGAAACAGCTTCACGAGCGGATTGGCTGTTTCGCTACGTACCTCGTCCAAAAGCTTGCGGAAATCAGCATTTCGGATCGCATACCACCGTTTTCGCCATTCTTTATCCCGTAATCTCTTGCCTTTCTCCTCAAGGAAAAAGGCCTTCAATGCTTGTCTGTATGCAGGCAGCAAATACTTCCCTTCGAAAAACATCCGCTGACTCATCGTCCATTGGATAAAGGACAGTGTAACGGCTTCCCCACCATTTTGCTGAACATACTCCAGCAATTCTGCAAACTGGAAGCCTTCCTGACCAAAATGATCTTCTCGGTAAAAGACCAGCGGCACCTGCGGGAACTCGTCAGCATGGAGCGGTTTACTCAGCATATTCTGGATCATTCTTTGCTGCACGGAAATCGCTTCCCGATCCCATTTTCGGAAAAACTCTGCCGGGTGTGGCGTGCCTCTCTCTTCATGCAGCTTCGCCAGATTGATGAGCATTTCTTGCTTGTGGCGACTCTCCATATCCAGCGTTCCGAAAAAGCTCTGTGGCTTCTCCTCCAAAAGGGCGATGAGAACTTGGAAATCATCCTTGGATAGCGTGTCTAGCGCGACGAGCTTCATCAAGGACTTATCCAACTCATCCAACAGCTCATCGGCATAGCTGCGTGCCCCATCAATGCTTTCAAAGAACTGATGGATGGTAATGGCGGCAGTGAGCTTTTGACGTTCACGCGCAAATAGACGCAATACTTTTTCCGTCGTGGTAGCAACAAAAACAGCATTGCGCATGGCTTGCGGTTCTGTTTCCGTCCAAAACCGGATTTCCTTTAGCATCTGGTCCAAACTGGTCACGGCAGCTACCCGCTCGGTCATATAATCCTCAAAGAGCGGCTTCACCAACTGTGGATAGCCGAAAATCGTCCGCATCATGAAGCCAAACAGCTCCCGATTGCTGGACAAATGCTTGTACACATCTGCCACGTAGCTGCTCTGTCTCGAGGTCTTGGCCTTCATCAACACGTCCATCAAGAAGCGGATCAAATCCATTTGCAGGCGTTCCTGCCTGGTGACACGGTAGGATTCAATCATTTGCTTGATCGTCTCGCCGTCAGGCAGCTGTTTGGACGAAAGCGCCTCTACCTCGATCCGCATCAGCATTTCCTGAAGCTCGATCAGCCGTTTCTTGCGGGTCAAGCTGCTATGCCCCAAATAGCTGTTCAACGCCTGCCAAACGCCCGCCCGCTTGCTCTCATACACGGACGTTCGTCCCTTTTCAATCAAATACAGGGCGCACAGCTCATAGTACGTGCGAAGGTTCAAGGCCAGTGCATGGTCTGCTCCAGCCAGCACTTCCTCACAAAATTCGTGGAACGCATCCAGAATGCGTGGCTCATTCACATAGTCCCAGGCAAAGTCGAGGTATTCGTGTCCTCCATCCTGTAAATCGACGTTCTGAACGCGACCAAGGGAGAAGTCGAACAAAAAGTCTTTGTCGCTATGCCCCCCGCCTGGGCGTATGCTCCCTTTTTCCACGAACGTGACGTGGATATGCTTCTTGCTCTGCGGCTCGTTGCTCAAAGTGAGAAAACCAAAATGTCTGCGCATTTCATAAGGCAGACAACTGTACAAAATCTCCAACAATTGAGCAGCACTCTTGGATGAGACACTAATATCCACATCCAGGCTAATGAACACCTTCTTTTTCGCTGCGAGTGAGGACATCACCGCAAAGAGAAGCTGTTTGAATAAACGCTCATCGACGCCCAATTGACCAAGCAGCTGTTTTCGGTCTTGCGACAAGCCCTTTTCTGAAGGGATGTCATCGACGGTAGGAAGCTCCTTGCCCGCTGCATCGTCGTGGCGATCTGCAAAAGTACGAACTCCGAAGATCTTGCCCGGATTCTTGATAAATTCATCTCGACGCTCTACCGGAATGACATAGTTGTGGCTGAAAAACGTATTGCGCTGCCCGGTAAAGTCCGCTCCGACAAATACACTTCTGCCGAGAACCATCTCTCCTGATTCGGCCTGGAAGCTGACGAGCGCCTCCGGAAAGAGCGCCAGATTACTTTCCGCCCGCTCTTGAAGCTGTCGCGGCGCGTCGTACACGCAAAACGGATGGAGCGCCTTCTTGATGAATTGGTTATCCAGCCCTGGCGTTTTGGCGACAGTATCGTATCCTTCGTTCGAACGGAAAACCCCTTGTCGCCCGCGGGTGTAGTACTGCTGCAAAATGGGCTGACGGTTGCTCACTACCGCTCCCTCCCCTCGATGTAATCAAGCTGGTGCATCAACCAAATAAACGGTTCATCGACGCGAATCGGCGTCACGACACCACTCACCCTTTGATTGACGGGATTGCTCCCCAGCGCAGATACAGCGAAATAGGCCGTATTCGTAAAGTAAACATCTAACGCGTCTTTAAACGGTCTATCCACCTTTTCGATGAATCGGCGGATTTCCCCATCGATGTTCTCAAATTCAGTTGTGTTCAAATATTGTTCATGGACGAAATTGCGGAAAACGTTGCTGTTCGACTTGATGTATTCGCCGTCGTCTTCCTTGATCAGATGCAGCATGTCGCTCTTCGTCAGCACGACAGCAGTCGGGATATGTGTCTTGCTCTGCTCCTGATAGCCGATGAAGTTCTCGAACAACGTAATGACGACCTCACGCGGCTCGTCGTACCTTGCTGTGAATTCCCCTGGCTCATCTCCTGCCTGCAGCATGACCCGATCGCGAATCGTCTTGATTTGCAGCGGATCGACCAGGAACAAGATGCCAGACGAGTTTTTCACATGCGCCGCATACAGCTCCAAATACTCGCGGTCGACCATTCCCTCGCCTGCTACGTCAAAAAACACCAGGATCAACGGAGCCTTGTCGCTATCCTTGAAAATGAACTGGAAGATGAACGGCTCCTGACGTTTTTCTTTTTGCGTGGAATCAAGCAGCTGTCCGCGTTCAAACAAGGGTGCCTCATAGTTCTCCCGGAACTTGCGGCTAATCTGCGCATTGAGCGGCATACACGCTGCATCGAAGTGATTCGCAGTCGTGTTCTGCAAGGTATGAATCAATGAGGTCATGTAAACGGACTTCCCTACTTGGGACGCCCCAACAATCGAAATAATGTTGCTCGGCGCTTTGCCCGCCGTAATCGGAAGCTCGTTGTGGCATTTCGGGCATAATCTGCGCTTGGAAACCATGCCATACCGATCGGTCACACCCGCCAGGACGTTATCAACGTACAAATGGTTTTCCGACGGGATGGATTCCGGATCGATCACCGCTTCCAACTCGTCGATGGCATCCAGTCCGAATTTATCCCGATACGCATTGAGATTCTCATCCTCCTGCAACGCGTAGTCTTCGTCGTCCTGACGATGATGTGTGGCACGGAAGACAACTTGGTCCGGTCCGTATTTGGCGAAGCAGTACGGGCAGACAATATCGTAAAAAGGAAGCCGTTCCTTGACCTGCGGCTTCTTTTCAAACATGTTTTTCAAAAACGACAGCATGGCGCATCCCCTCCTATTCAGGAATCAGTTCGTACATTTCTCCGTATTTTTTCCCATCCGTAAAAAACAGGCGGACGACGTCTTTTTTCCTGACCTCAATCTCCGGCATCAGATTGACACCGGGCTCGAGATCACGAATGAAATTGTATCGGGTACCATCATCCTTGTGGGCGGGAGAAGAGCCTTCTTTTTTGACGTAGCAGAGTACGTCCCGCGCGATCGGAATCTCTGAAAAAATGCGAATCTGCAACGATTGATGCTTGCTAAACCAGCTTCCGCCCCGTTTGAACGAGTAGTAGATTTTGGCCTTTCCTGTGCTGACGTGGATCACATGGGCATCCCCGTCTGGCATGAGCAGAATCGGCTTGCCATTTTCCAATCGGCAAGGAAAGATGCGGTATGTGTACCGGCCGATGCCATCTGTTTTTTCCCGCAGCCCTTTGTGGACTTTGTATTCTTCTCGGGTATACAGCTTGAACTGACGATCATCCAGCTCGCTTATGTCAAAAGGGGCACCAAACTGCGACTTGTGCACGTACACGCACGGAATATCCTGCGCCCAATGCCAATTGAGCACGTATTCGCTCCCTTGATGCTGGCAGGTGACGTCCTTGATGAAGGTTTCTGTTGTTTCCTCCCGATTAATCATGATTCATCATGCTCCCTTTACTCAAACCGCTTGCTGCTCTGGTTCCCGGCGTCCAAGGCACGGGGGCTTTGTCTGGTGTTCAGTCTGCGCTTTGCAAAAGACGATCCACCACTCGTGGAAGCTGGCACAAAGAGAGTGAACAATGTCAGGATGACGGCGAGCAAGGAACACGCCAGCAAACGTACAACCATATCGAGCAAATCAATCGACGACAGACCCATTTCCAAAACGAGTCCAGCTAACAGTCCTGATACCGCCCCGCCAATCGTGAAGCTTTTGGCCAGATGGCGATTGTCAAAAATCAGACCCAGCGCCAAGCCAAGCAAAGCACCAAGGATCAGAACACTGACCACACGGGTAATGGCGTAAAACATGCTTTCTTCTGTCGCTCCTGTCCGCTCGGAAACGATATTGCGGTCTATTCGGCTCATATCGTAAATCTGACCAAAGATTCCTGTCATTTGGTCTGCGTGTTCGACATTGAAGTAGCTGCCGCCAGTCTCAGCAGCGATCTTTTGCAGCAACGCCGTTCCGTCTGCATCGATTTGGCTCATGCCTACGGTATGGACAATCACGTGGTTTTGCTTGTAGGGTGCAAGTGCGGCAGGGACATCCAGATCACTATAGCCGTCTGACATCAGCACGACCGTACTATTCGCCATTTGATTCGCTTGCAGCTGGTCCAGCCCCGCTTGCAGAGCCAGGTCGATCCGGGTGCCTCCATCCGTTCGCGGATATTGGAGCAGCTTCTTCACAACTTCATCCTTCACCGACTGGCTATTCAGCTCGGTGAGGGGTTGCAGCACATCCGTTTGATCGTGAAACGTAACCACTGCTATGTTCATGTCACTGTCCATGCGCCGCACCATGTCGGCTGCTGCTTTGAACAATTGGTTATCCGGGTCAGACGACTGCATGCTGCCTGACGTATCCAGAACCATGACAATATTGTTGGCCCCACTGGCCTGTTGAAACGATGACCCATACAGCAGCTGAAGCAGCAGCGCCACTACGCCCACCATCAAAAACGTGCTGGGCACGAGCATTTTCCAGGAAAAGCCCAGATAGCGCTGCTTCCAGCCAACTCCATTCAGTCGTGGCGAGATCATTTCCGCAATGAGGCACATCAGTCCTACGAAAAAGGAATATTGACCAAAATAAAGTCCCATTAACAACCATTGCGGTATTTCTCCGGACAGCTTGCCGAGCATGACTTCCCCGACCAAAAATCCGATCACGCCACCTACCAGACTACAAACTAGCATGAGTAAGCTTACCCTTCTCTGACTCATGACGACTCATCTCCTCCCACGCGGCGAAAAACAAACCCGCTGTCCTCATAGGAAGCATGGTATTTCTTGTTATTGCGGTAGAACATCAACTCTTCCATGCCGAATCCACCCATCAGGTTCATTTTTTCTATCCCGCTTTTTTGTTCCTCGTGGATGCAGCCCAGCTTGTAGGTTCGTGTGCTCTCATCCTTGTGCAGCGCATATTGGACGAAGTCGTTATGAATATCGGCAAACAAGTACTTCTCCTCATAGCGATGCTTTTGCATGAAATGGAACACTTCGATGTGAACCGCTGCGCGCTCTTCCAGCACCAATGCCAGATCGAGGAACAAATCCTCCTTCGTCAGCACGGTTCGGTTATCGTAAGCGGCCCCGACGTTGGCACGCGCAAGCAGCTCCGCCTCAAAAGATAAAGCAAATGGCGCACGGGTGAGAATCTCGTTCCGGCAAAACTGACACAACCTCTCCACGAGTCCAGCGAGTCGATTCCCGCTGAGCAGAGCGCCGCTGCCAATATACCGTTGTTCCATGTAAAAATCACTGCCGCGTGAAGCTTCCAATGATCGGATCGTTTCATGGACGACCGATTCGTAATATTCGTCCACATTTTTGCCCAAGTAGTCAGTCGCTTCTCGAACGCTCGTCTGGGCGATTTCCCGCAGTTGCTTATGCAAGGCTTCCAGCTGCTCGACTTGCTCACCTAACTGCCGGTGAATCTGCTCTGCCTGTTTCTCATAGCTCACAAGGATCGAGAGCATCATCTCCCAATCCAGCAGCTCCAGCTTTTTGCCATAAACAGCGTCCAGCAAATGACGAATGAAGGTCCGCACACGCTCCTTATCCCGTGTGAAAAACCCTCCTACGCGAATGTACTGCCGATCCACTCGCTCTTGGTAGAGATCGACCAACTCGGCTTTAATCTGTTCAACCTGTCGAGATGTCTCGCGAATTCCTGTGCGCAGCTCATCCAGCAGGTTTGCTCCATTGGCGTGTTCGGCTGTGAGATAATAAGCCGCATACAGCCCAAGCCGTTCATCCTCGATGACTACTTTCTGAATCAAATCAGCTAAGGAATCCTGAGACAGCATGTGCTCCAGACGTTTACGCGCCCCGGAAGCGACATTCGCCTCAAAAAAGGCTTGGCTGCTGCCGTCAAACAAAGCCAGCTCCGCTTCACGCATATTCATACTGCAAAGCTCGCTGTAGCTAATGCCAGAGGTCATAAGCCCCGTCATTTCCTCCAGGATGTGATCCTCTGGGAGAATGCCAGCCAGTTTTCGCTGCAAATCATGCGCCGTCAATCCGAGTTTTTCTCTCGCTTTTGTTTTCGGCAAAACCTCGCCGTCCTGAAGTCGCTCCCAATAACGGTCAAATACGGCGGACAGCACCGTCAGCGCAATTGCATGAGTCGGTCGCTTTACTTTGGATAGACCAGCAGACGCGAACTTGGTCTGCCCGTGATCGACCGTGATGCTGCGCATAAATTGCAGCTTGTTATAGCCATCATTGCTTTCATGGAACTCCGACTCTACCTTTTTGTTGTTCAAAAGCACCAGCTTGCTGATCAGCTCGTAATTTTCCTGCATGCCGCCTTCGATAAACAAGCCATGCTCTGTCTTGTCACTCAATAGGTACGCCAGCGAAAATAACGGTGCGTTTACATGCTCCACAGGCAGCTTCACGAGATCCTCCGTTACCAAGAGATTCGCTCGATAGCTGTAGTCGCTCCGCTGATAGCGATTGACCTCTTCCAAAAAGCTGACCGAGAGCGCTGTCGAGAACCCGAATGCTTCCCCGTTGTTCTTTTCCTGTAGTAGGACGTACAGGTCGACTGATACGTTTTTAAACAGCTCGTTGAGGTAGCCCTTGAGAAGCAGCGTCAGCTCTGGAAAAAGGATCGTGGCAGGGTCATCCGCCCTTGCCACGACGGCAATATTGACTTGCTGAAAAGCAGTAAACAACTTGCCCATTTCCGCTACCCGTACGCTTGCCAGCTTCATCATCTTGTTCAATTCCATGGTGACAGCTTCATCAAGTAAAAAACGCTCGTGGATCGAAGAACGCATTTTTTTCTTGTCGGCATCTGCCTGCGGTAAGCGGCAGCCGATTACTTGCGGATGCTCCCACGTTTTGTCCTGATACGCATGGACATAAAGAACACCGTGACCATTTTGCCAGTTGCGCTCGTTGTGGGCACGAACAGCTTGCAGTGCCTCTACGCTCTTATCCCCGAGAAAAAGGAAGAGCACGGGGTTTTGAATACTTCGCTGTCCGTTTCCGCTATCCAGTTGTCTTTCCAATTCCGTAACGTATTGGGTCGCGAACTCTCCAATCAAATCCCTCATGCTTCCTCCTCGGTTATTAAACGATCCTGATTGCTTATTGCAGCGTCTTGCGCATATCGTTTACTTTTGACCAAACCTTTTTGTAGAACTGGAACAGCTCTTCACCATTCACGTATTCGTCGCGGTCGTATTCCAGATCGTTTTTCGTTTCTTGGAAAGCAGTTGCGATTTCTTCGAGTTTTGCCAGCAGCTGCTGCGTATCCTCTGCTGAAGTCATCGCGTCACTGCGTTTTGCAGCCTTGCGCTGGATGGTTGCCATGCTCTTGTGATCCAATGCGCGGTATTTTTCATAGATAGCGAATTCAACGTGCTTGTTGACCTTCATCAGGTTGATGAATGGCTCCCACGCATCTTCTTCCTCATCCTTGTCGTAGACGTAGAGCGCACCGCGCTTGCAAATCGTCCCTGTGTAAAGGGCTTCGATGAATCGGGTCACCAGCTCTTCTTCGTCCTTGATGGCACCTACGATCTGCTCCAGCTCCTGGATTTTGGCCTCGATTTCTTCGTATTTGCGCACTTCTTGTTCGATTAGGCGAATCTGCTCTGGAAAACGGATCAGGTTTTCTTTTGCCATCTCTTCATTGATACTGCCGAACACATCGCGCGCAAATTCTTGCTCCAGACCATCTCTCATGAACCCTTTGAGCTCAACCAATGCACGCTTGATCTCGCCAGGGCTTAGCTGGGTCGCGTCTCCTTGCGCTTGATGCTTAGCCAAGAAAGTAGCCAACGAGAACGACTTCGTCACGATGGATTCATAGCGGTTGCTGGTCTTGCTGTCGCTGCCCTTCTCGCGGATGGCTCCGTAACGTACCGCACGGTCAAACAGTTCGCGTACTTTGGCGTTGTACGCTTTGATCCGCCCGTTTTGGTACGTATCTCCCCACGATTTTTCCGGAATAGGGGATGGGAGGTACGCCCAGTTGTTCTTTTCGGTTTGAACGAGGTGGCGTCCGATACCCTCTCTGTCCAGAATGGTACGTTCGTAGCTTTCCTCGTAGACCTTCAACGGTGTGTAAGCGAACAGTGGAACACCGTTTTTCGTATTCAGCCAGAAGATGCGGTTTTTGACTTCGCTTTCTTTGACGGTAAAGCGCGATCCGCTAATCGCTGTATTTTGATAGTTTTTAATCCCCTTCAAGATCGATGGTGCTTTCAGCGGCACGGATACAAAGCCCCAAGAAGGGAAGTGCATATTGCCGAGATTATTGCTCAGATGGAAGACCGGAATCGCCTCTTCATCCAACTTGCTCGCAATCTTGCGCTCTACGATGCGATCGAGTGTCTCGTCCTGACCGTATTTGATCACGAGGAATTCTTCCATCGACTTGGTGATCACCTCACCGAACTTCTCCGAAAGGAATTCGGAAATCGAGCTGACGATATCCAGCTCCTGCTCTTTGACCCACTGATCGGAGTGTCGCAGCAGCTCGCTGGTGAAATCGCGGATCAGGTCATCCGCCTCTTTTTGCTCCAGGATGTTGCTGACTACTTTGGAGATATCCGGCACACTGACGATGTTCCAGTAGTATGTCTTGTTGCCAGTGCGGTCACTCTCTTCGCCGCCGTTGATCAGGATGTCGCCATTTTGCTCGAAAATTTGGTTGAGTGCGTTCAAAATCTCAGTAAATACGTTATAAATGCGGTTGTTTTCTGCATTCAACAAACGGTGCAGCTCTTCGTAGAATTCGATCATTTGCTCCAGCTTCTCCTGATCAGCCAGGAGCTGGTATTCGTTGATCTTCGCTTCGATGTAGCTGTTTTTCTTCTTCTCCTTGGAGATGAAAGCACTGCGGGCATCGCCCAGCTTTTCATTCGCATTCTCTCTCGCGCCCTCGATCTCACGCGGGTAGCTCTCCAAATTCGCCTTGAGGCTCTCAATGTAGGAGAGGATCATCTTCATCAGGCAATAGCCTTTGTCCGAATGAATCAGACGGGACGCATAGAATGGTCCTTGATGCGGGTGCAGGAATACTCGCGTGATCATTTCGCCAAAAACAGAGATCATGTCGCCTGGCATCTGCTTTTTGGACTTGATGTACGCTTCGCGTGCTTTGGCGAGATAGCCTTGCTCCAGTTCGTGGTCGATGCTCACGACTTGTTGAGTGATCACGTTGCTGTAGTTCAGACGCTCACTATTTTCATAGCCTGGCAACGGTTCAGGAACGCGCTCCTCGAACTTGCGAGAAATCGAGTCGATGTCGATTCCGAGCTTGCGGGCGAATTTCTCCGTATCTTCTTCCGCTGGTGCTACCGTGAACATTTTTTCCATCTTTTTAAACAAGCGATATGCCAAGTAGGTTGTCATCTCTTCGATCGGCAAGACAGCAGAGGAAGCACCGATGACGTTGTATTGGTAGTTGGCTGCGTACGCTTTTGGCATCTGGTTAATGTTCGTACGGATGTTGCTGATATAGTCGTGGATCGCAAACTCTTCACCCGAGCGCTTTTCTTCGCTCGCCATAAAGTTCGTAATGTTCTCCGCGGTTACGTTCATGCAGTAATCGTAGGCATTTTCCAATGCTTTGCCTTCCAGATTGGTCGCAGAAATCAAATGACACAGGTTGAATGGCGGCATTGGCGATTGGACGGTGAGCACGTTGCCGTATTGCTGGCGGAAACGCTCATTGCGCTCGTCCGCATTCATCCAGTAGTCGAGCTCTTTTAATGCCGCGTAGCCGTTTTTCATGATGTAGTCGCGTGTGTGCGAGCTGAGGCTCTTGTTCGACAGGTTAACATCAGGCGTGAACAGGTAGCCCAGCGTATTCACCTTGTCTACCCCCGCACTGCCGAAGTCGCGCTCCAAAATGCCTCGTACGATATAGGCGATGTCGAGGAAGCAACCGCTCCCCGTTCCCCCGGACAAACCGCTCAAGAGGAATACAGTCAGCTTTTTGTTCGTGCCCTCGCACAGCATCTTGACCTTCTTCTCAATCGTTTGGACGACTTGCGTAATTTTCGTAAAGAGAAGAAGTCGACCTGCCTGGCGTACACCCGATGCTCCGCTGATTCCGTCCGTAATTGTCAGCTCTGGCGAGAGCCAGTCGGTGATATACGGCTCGAGAATGCTGCGATTCTGCAACACACCGCCGATCTCAGGATTGGACAGGAGTACGAACTCCGTCACTGGATCGAGTCCGATGCCCTTGTACTTTTTGTTGCGGTCATGCTCATTCGTTTCAAATGCGATGAATTCAATATTGTCCGGCTTTTCCTTGCGCTTCTTGGAAAGCTGGTCTACCGGCAGCTTGAAGCGTCTGTTCACTTGGTATTTCAGGCGCAAAAGCGCATCAATTCCTGTACCGCCAAGACCGATGACGAGCATCGGGTTATCAATTGTATCTACGCGAATCTTGTCACTGACGATTCCTCCGCCGAGGGATACGTCCAATTGTTGAATGTGTTCTCTCACAACTGCTTTCATAATCGACTCACTCCTAGACGATGTAATCTACATATAAGGACTTGTTCACATTCGTTAACGAAATTTTGATGCGATCGTTTTTCTTCAGTTCTTTGCCTTTGCTTGCATCGAGGACACGTCCGGCCTTTTCGATTCGGCAGCTCGAACGGTTTTCGATGATCAGCGTATCGTTTTTCCCTGGTAAAAAGATGACTTTCTCTGTCTCCGCAAACTCAGGGGCGAGCTGCAAGAGCTGGTGCAGCCTCACTTTTCCTTTGAACGCGTTCAGTTTCTTGTACTGCGGATTGGACTTTTCCCCTGTATCCTCATCCACGATCTCGATGGCGATTTGGCCCGCGAAGCCCTTGTTCGCCTTGCGATAGATCGACAGTGCGTACAAGCCTGCACCGATCAATAGGATGAGAACCACGGTACCTCCTACTACGGTTATCCATGGAAATGGTTTCGATTCTGCCGTAGGATCAGTGGTTGTGTTCGGCTTACTCGCTCCAGAACCTGCCGTTTTCGCAGCATCTACAAGGAGTGGCTTCGTCTCCCGGTAAAAGCTGGTGTCTTCTGCCTTGATTTTTATCTCGTACGTATGGTCAGCCGGGATTGTGAAGCTGCCTTCAAACCCGCTACCTGTGTTGTTCAGGACGACCTCATTTGTCTTATTGTCCGTCTTGTCATTGACGATCAGTGTCGCCTTCATTTGCTTGTACAGATCAGGACTCGCTACCTTCTGTCCGTTTGAAACAAGTGCAGCCTTTATCGGTACGACATCGCCAGCCTTGAAGCTCTTGGCTGTGACTGGCTCCATCTCCAATTGCAGATCGTAGTTGAAGATGAGGTTAATATCGATTTTTTCCTTCGGGGCACCTTTTACCTGTAGCTTCCAATCGCCCTGCTGTGGCTTGACCAGCTTGATCATCGTGTACGCATTGGACTTCGACAGTCTGACCTGGTTGGAAGGGATCTGTACTTCCTTGCCCGCTGGGTCATACAGCTTCACTTCCACTGCTTTTTGCGACATGATCGAGATGTTGGCCTCCATGACGCTGCCATTCGGGATTGGGATCGGAATCTCCTGAGCCTGACCGTTTGCGACGAAGCTTTTAACAGGGACAACCTTCAGCTTCAGGTGATTAGCAAAGATTTCGCTCAAGATTTGCGGGAGCTTGTCCGCTGTGCTTGTTTCGAAAAATTTACCATTTGTCTCCGCAGCAATCTGCTGTAGTGTCGTTCGGTTAAGCTGACCATCTGCGTTCAGGCCAATCGTGTAAATCGGATAGCCTTTGTCTTTGGCCTCTTTCACTGCTTGCTGCAGCTCTTGATCAGATTGTGCTTGGGTACGGCTTGATGCTTTGTTCAAATAGTTGTTTCCGTCTGCCAACAACACGATAATCGGCGCATTGTTTGGATTGCGTCCCGCATCGAGGATTTTTACTGCTTCCGTTACCCCAACAGCGATATCGGTGTAGGCTCCTTTTTGCAGACTGTCGATGAAGGATTTGATATCGTTCTTGTCTTCTTCGGAATTAATCTCAAGCAGTGCCTTTTCCCGCTCGATCTTGTCGGTATAGGCGACGACACCGATTTTGTTCGCTTGGATCGACGTCATGTCGACGAACATTTTCATCGCTTCGTTGCTGACTTTGTTCTTATCGCTTTGGGTCATGGAGTTACTGACGTCCACGACCAGGACAGCGTCCATATTGTTTCCGCTCGTTTGCGCATAGCCTGGGTGAGTGACGGAGAGGACACTGACCAAGAGCAGGGCAAGACATGCTACGTATCGACATAACATTCGGAATCGTATTATTTTCATAAGAGCTCCTTTTCTTGTGCGTTACAAAGAATTTGTGAAGTGTTGCAAAGGAAGTAAGACTATGACACTATTACCACTAGATTCAAGAAGTAGAAGACAAGTGAATAAAAAGTACTAGAATGATTGCCCCTTACTCGTAATACGATACGACATGATTCTTTGTTACAGATTTCGACAACTTCGTTAGGAGAAATTTTATGTTAACTTACTTTCTGTTGTTTGCGGCTTTTTTGCTGCTAGCGGTCCGATTCCTCAAGCTGCTGCGACTGAAACGGCGCAATCTCTCCAACGCCGAAATCGATCAGCATCTTCATGCCTTACTGAATGAGAAGAGGGATTCACCATGAGAAAACGAATCGGCGTACAATTTCGCAAAACCCGTAAAACCACTCATACGTATGAAAGAATTCAAGCGTGCACGCGATGCCATACGTACCATGTCCTATGGGAGACGCATTGTGAGACCTGCGGGAGAGCTTACACATCGATCCGCCAGGTTTCCCATTCAGTGACGCGCCGCTATGTGCAGACGCGCTTTTTGCTCTTGGGCTTGTTCGCATGTCTTGCTGTCCTTTCTGCGGAGACTCTTTTGCAATTAGCTCTCGCAGGAGGTATTGGCTGTGTGTTGTTCGTCTTGTTTTTCGTGATGCAGAAAAAATACGGCACCTACGAAAGAGACGTACAATTTCAACACTTTTTAACGAGGGAAATGGAGACGCTTAAGAAGTCACTCCTCCGTCATTTGGAAGAAGTGGGCAACGACGTCAAAGAAGGACATCTAAAGGAAGCCTATGAAAAAACGAGAGAGCTCGGGCATTTCATCGATTCCGATACGATCAAGATACGCAAGATCATGTTCCTCAATCATTACGTCCTGCGCAAAGACATGGAGCTGGAGCTCGAAACGCTCATCCCGTCTATGTACGACAAGGACTTCATGGAATATGTGCGCGAAGTCATCAAGGTCCAGCCTTCGCTCGTCAAAAAATCCGTGCTTACCTATGTTAGACGTTATAAAAATCAAATATTGTTGCTGGAAAACGGGGATCAGCTCATCGGTCAAGTGGCAGGTGCAGCGCTCCGCATGAAGTCTTATGTGGACGAGTATCAGGATCTGATTATCGAATTTATCGATTTTTTGCCTCGCGAGCGCCTTCTGCGATTGGCAAAAATGGTTCAAACCCATAAGGATGAAGGTTGGGAACAACTATATCATTCTACCAAAAACAGGGTGGATACGCATTACGCGTTTGACCCGGATTTCAAAGGCTTACTGTGAAGGAGGAGCCTTTTATGTTGCCTATCTCTCCCTATCATAGGTCCCTCTGGGTCCGTAATATTTTTCTCGGACTCTTTGCCTTGGGTCTGATCGCCGTTCTGTTCAAGCTCGGATTCGGGTACAAGCAGATTACATTGTATAAACAGGCAAAGGCGTTTTATGAGCAAAAGAACTTGCTGCAAGCCGAGGAAACCTTTTCTCGTGCGCATGATATGGCTGTTCTGTCCTACGGGGATGACGAATGGAATTCCATCATGTTCCAACTAACTTCTATCCGCACCGAGCTGGAAGGGCTTCACCAGTATTCACGTTCTGCCATCTCGGAGAAGAAGGTCGCAGAAGTCAGTGCAGTCTATGAACAATACCAAGCAGTCAAACAGAAATACCAGAATCAAAAGGACGTACCGGCGATGTTTTTCCAGCAATTGTCCGCTCATTTGGGCATGGATAAGAGCTTTTCCGATTATTACTTGAATGCCTTGCAAACAGCCAAGTCGCAGGCACAATCGAATCTCGAAAAGGAAAACTATCAGGACGAAGCCTTCATCGAAACACTCCTTGCCATTCCAGATGAATACTACGGCGGCAAAAAGAAGAAGCAGGCTGAGCTCACGTCCTTGTTCCAGAACTATGAAAAGACAAAGCTACGGGCGCTGATTGCTTCGGCTCCATTTGAAGAAGTCATCACCAAAACGGCTGCAAGCATACGCCATTACGAAAAACTGGGTATCGAGACAGAGTGGTTAGTGGGTCAGTTGGAAAAGTATGCGCTAGCTGAAATCAAGGAAATCATTCGTTCGAAGGATCTGAGTGCCTTCGTTAACATGGCATCCGCCTATCGAAAAATCGAGGATGTGCTGTCCAGTGATTCACCTGTCCTCGATTCGATCACCCGCTATTTGGAAGGCAAGCTCAAGCAGGCAGAACAATACATCAAGTCGTTCGAGTTCACCAAAGCCCGTGAATTGTACGAACAGTTGAATCCGCTCCAGGATACGGCTACACTCCTGTCCGATCTAGAAAAACTCTGGTTGGAATACGATCCAGCACGCTTATTGCAATTGAGATATCCAGACAGAACGTTCACCGATATGCTCTCCGGCACAGATCGCTGGGGAGCAAAGCTTTACGCATTTGGACTCTCTGAGGCAGATCAACGTCTTTACTTCGCAGCGAAGATGCCAAATGACTCGATCCTCTATCTGGATCAATCGTTGGATGTGGACTTTAAAACGGCCAAGGCTAAGATCGACGATAAACTCGGAAGTAAAGATGAGCCTGTGATTATCGTGAGTTCTTCCGGCAAGGAACGTACTAACGCCTACGCGGCACTGTCTCCGAATTTGACAAAAGAGTCACTCAATAAGCGCTTTTCAGTCGAGGCGGATGAACTTAGCGTAGAAGACTCTGAGCATGTGATCATGAAAAATCCGGTAGGCAAAGGGGAAAAGGAAATCGCTCTGTTCAAGCTCGAAGACAATGGCTTGAATTACATAGAAAAGCTGGCTGACTTAGAAGAGAGCCCCGAAGAAACGACCGAGGGTAACGAGTCAGGAGAAGCGACCTCCCCCGCTGACGGATCGACAGAGGTAACGGACCAGACTAACCCTACCACTCAAAAAATTGATGTTTTTGCGGGTCCAGGTGATGAATATGAGAAGATCGGTCAAGTAGTAGCAGATGGTTCCCTCCAAGTCATCGCCGATCTGAATGGCTGGTACCAGATTGTATTTAATGGAAAAGAAGGCTGGATACGCGCTACTGAATCGACGCCGTAATCCGTCCACTTGAATAATGAGCTCCCCTCGCGATCATGATACACTTTCTATGATCTGCGTCAGGAGCTTTTCCTCATTTTTCGCATTGCCTTAGGTGTCAGATTATTCTATAATCTATTTTTATTTTATAGATAGACAAGGAGTGAGAAGCGATGTTTGGAATCGTTCATTATGAAGCATTTCTGATGACCGCAATCATGTTGAACCTGATACCCGGCTCAGACACGATGTACATCATCACCCGCAGCATTTCGCAAGGAAAACAGGCAGGTATTCTTTCGGTTCTCGGCATTTTGACAGGCTCACTCATTCACACACTCTTGGCTGCTTTCGGCTTGTCGCTCCTTTTGGCGCAATCCATCGTGCTTTTTAACATCGTCAAAATATTGGGGGTCGCCTATCTCGTCTATTTGGGCATTCGCATGCTCATGACGAAGGAATCACCAGCTTTTGATATGGCCGATTCCAAGAAGCTGAAGGGTGAAAAGGTCTATCTGCAAGCGATCCTGACAAGTGTCACGAATCCAAAGGTCGCCCTGTTTTTCATCGCCTTCCTCCCGCAATTTGTTAGCGCGACGGAAGCCGGACCACTCCCTTTCCTTCTTCTTGGCCTGACTTTTACCGTTACGGGTGGCATCTGGTGTAGCCTCCTCGCCCTGTTTGCTTCCTTCGCTACCAAAAAATTGCGCAATAATCAGAAGTTCTCTGTTATTCTCAACAAGCTGACGGGGATTGTTTTTATCGGGATGGGGTTGAATCTGTTGCGGGCGAAAGCGAATCCTTAGGAGTTCCAGAAAGTCCAGGCAGGGGCTACGCTGTCAGAGATGCACTTGTTCAAGTAGTCGGTGAACGTGGAGATTGGTATTATGGCTCCACCATCGATGCAACTGGGAAAGTCTTAGTTGGATTTGTTTCGAAAAGCGTCGCCTATTAACCATAGACTGAAGACCGATAAAGCCAGTCAGGAGGTTCTTTCTCCTCTGGCTTTTTTCATGTTCAGAAATTGTTTAGGTCGAAAGATTATGATACCTCTAGGCATTTTTTCACAATTGGAACGAATGCCCTTGCCGAAAAAAAGTTTAGTTTAACTAAAAATCAGGACAAGGGGGGAAAGATGAATTGAGTTAACGGTGCGAAAAGGGAGTTGAAGAATGTGCGAGTGCTGTTAAGTGCTGGGTTTATCCTGGCAGGCTTATTCCTCCTTTTCTATCCTCAATGGGAAACGGCGGTATCTGCACAAAAGCAAGAACAGCTCATCGAAGCGTTCGAACAACTGAGCAACGTCAGCGAGCAAATAGAAACGGCTGCATCCGAGGACCCACCAGCTCCTCAGATACAAGAGCCGCTCGCTATGTTGGAAGGTGCCAGAGGCGTGATTCGGATTTCCAAAATTGATCTGGAAATGATGATTTTTGAAGGCGCGGACAAGCATGCCTTGAGTAAAGGGGTTGGCCTGATCGAGCCAGACAAGGAATTCGGTGTGAATAATGTTGGACTGGCAGGCCATCGCGGGATTACTCACGGTAAGCAATTCAATCGCTTGGACGAACTAGCACCTAACGATGAGATTGAGATCAAGACGAAAACGGCGACCTACCAATTCGTTGTCGTGAAAGCCTTTGTCGTAGATCGTACACAAGTAGAAGTTCTAGAGGATCAAAAGAAGCCATTGATCACCTTGGTCACATGCACCCCTGTTGGAGCAAAAGATCCGAAGGACAGACTGATCGTTCAAGCTGAATGGAAACAAACGACTTCATCTCATCCCTAACACTTCCTACTGAAAGACGGAATGAGCTAGTTTTTATTTAGTACAGGAGGAGCATATGCAAAGGAAATCTTGGATCGTTGTGGTGGCACTTTTGCTCATCATCCAAAACTTTTTCAGTTTCACGACAACCTCGTATGCCCAAACACAGGGTGAGGTTGTCATTGGCAATAGTGGGGAGCCGGGCACGGGGAATCCTACTGATCCAGGCACAGGCAACCCTACTGATCCGGGCACAGGTACTCCTACCGATCCGGGCACAGGAACTCCTACCGATCCAGGCACAGGAACTCCTACCGATCCGGGCACAGGCAACCCTACTGATCCGGGCACAGGAACTCCTACCGATCCAGGCACAGGAACTCCTACCGATCCGGGCACAGGTACTCCTACCGATCCCGGTACAGGAACTCCTACCGATCCGGGCACAGGTACTCCTACCGATCCGGGCACAGGAACTCCTACCGATCCGGGCACAGGAACTCCTACCGATCCGGGCACAGGAACTCCTACCGATCCGGGCACAGGAACTCCTACCGATCCCGGTACAGGAACTCCTACCGATCCCGGTACAGGAACTCCGACTACGCCACCTGTTGAACCACCAGTTCCTCTACCAGAGGTACCGGTACCAGTTCCAGACCCTGAAGACAACATCATCAAAGACAACATCATCACCAGCGTAGTCATGAAGGACAAAGACGGAAACAATATTGAAGACATCCGCCCCGATCAGGGCTCGCGTGTTCAAGTTGATTTCACCTGGCAAATCCCTGCTGGACATCCTTACTCAGAAGGTGCCACCTTTACCTTCCCTCTCCCAGATAAGTTTAGGACCGATCGCATTTTGACCGGAGATCTGAACGGAGGCTACGGCACCTATGAAGTGACAACAGACGGCACCGTCACCTTCACTTTCAGTGATGCCATCAATGACGGCGCTGAGATCACTGACGGAACGTTCTATGTGTGGCGGGAATTCGATGAGAAAAAGTTTGAGGGTGGCACGAGACAGGAAATCGATTTCAAATTCGATGGCATCGTCCCGATCTCTGTCCATTTCAAAGGCAAAAACAACAATGAAATCGACAAGAACGGAAAAGCAAACAAGGGCATGAATCCTAGCTATCTCGACTGGACTGTCGATTTTAACCTGAGTGAAAATTCGATTAAAGGCGCTGTCTTTACGGATGAGCTTCCAAGCGGTCTGGATATCGACATGAGCTCGATTAAGGTCTTCCCATTAGAAGTTCAGTTGAATGGCTCTGTTAATCCAAAGGCTGAGGTAACCACCTTCACTCCTGAGAAATTAACAGAAGGAAACGGGTTCAAAATTAACTTTGGCGACATCGACGGTGCTTATCGCGTCGCGTACAAGACAAACGTCACCGGTACGACAGATACAACCTACACGAATAAAGCCACTGTCACAGGAACGAACCTTCCAAAGGATTTAATCGATTCCGCGAATGTCTCTGTCCGCTTCAGCCAGCCTTTGAACAAAAAGGCGACTCACTACGATTACAACAAACAAACGATCACCTGGGCTATTCAGTACAACTACAATGAAAAACTGATCAAGCAAAGCGATGCATGGCTCGAGGACCGATTCGATACGAGTTATCAAGAGCTCGTGAATAGTTCCTTTACCGTTCATAAAATGACCATCGGTGACAACGGAAACGGAACAAAAGACGGGGCTGCCATCACAGAGTACAACGTAACCCCATCGGCTACTGGCTTCCGCTTGGAGTTTGACCATGACGTGTCGGCTGCTTACGAAATTACCTACCAAACCAAAGCCAAAAATCGGGTCCACCAAGACAGCTACCTCGTAAAGAATGAAGTAGAGATCTATGATGGAACCAAAAAAGATGCAACAAGAGAGATCAATCAAGCAATCTTCTGGAAAAACGCCAAAAAAGAAAAAGTGAACTACCTGGATAAAACGATCGAATGGACGCTTAGTCTAAACGACGACAATCAGGTGATGGATGAAGTCGTCATTACCGACAGTTATGCGGGTCAAGGGCTGACTCTTCTTCCTGACAAAGTAAAAATCAACGATTGGTCAAAGGATTTGGAAGAAGGTCCTGACAAAGACTACAGCATCTCTCCGAATCCAAAGTACGAAGACGGATTCAAGATTACCTTCCACAAACCAGTCACAAAAGGTCTAGTCATTACGTACCTGACGAAGTTCGATCCTACTTACAAGGACCGTCCATCCGTGTACAAAAACATGGCCGAACTGAACTGGAAGGAAAACGGGAAAGCACAAGACCCTATCACGAAATCCGCTACTGTTAAACCAGACAGCTACACTAACAATAACGGCAACAAAACGGGTACATACGACGCCCGCACAAAAGAAATCACGTGGACAATCGATGTGAACTATAACCTTTACAAGATTAACAACGCGATCATTCGGGATTTTTATACCGGAGAACAAACTTTTGTGAAGGACTCGTTACGAGTGCATAAGTTGCTGCTTACAGGCGGAGCAGACGGTGTGAAAGTGGTCGAAGGACCAGTTGTTCCTATCAAATTCGATCCATTAACCAACGGTTTTGAGCTGCATCTTGGCCAGATCGACTCTGCCTATCGCATCACGTACACAACCAGTTTGGCTGATCTGCCTGTCGGAGAAGTGTACGAAAACAATGCCACTATGCACGATAGTGACATAACAGGCACTCCACTCTATAAAGGCAAGACGACCGTTAGACCAACATACGGTGGACAGTACGTCCTCAAAACAGGCGTACAAGGTACTGGAGCAGATTCAGAGTATGCAACATGGACAGTAAGAATCAATCCGAGCCAGTCTCATATTTCGGCTGGTGCTGTATTGACCGATACCCTGTCCAGCAATCAAATTCTGATGAAAGACTCCTTCAAACTCTTTACGACAATCGTCTCTGAATCCGGTGCTCTGGCTATCGGAAAAGAAATGGCATCCGAGGACTACACGTTAGAAGTAGTCGGCAACACCTTTAAACTGACTTTCAAAAACGATCTGCACACTGCCTACATCCTAGAGTACCGTTCCTTTATCAATGCTGATAATGGAGAGATCATCAAAAACGAAGCCTCTTTTGCAGGGAAAACAGTTGTAGGTAAAGGTAAAGACGGACAAGAGGGTATCAAAGTCAGCTTGTCGGGTGCTGGTGGCGGAGCCGGCACACCTGGTAAAGGCGACTTGAAAATCGTCAAAACAGACGCAGATACGAAAAAAGCATTGGCAGGCGCCACGTTTGGTCTGTACGACAAGGCAGGGAAAACCTTGCTGGAAACAGTCGTGACCGATGAAAATGGCATTGCCACCTTCAAAGGCTACAAATTTAAAGCGTACAAGCTAAAAGAACTATCCGCTCCTGTTGGCTACGTCATCGCAGACGAGTACAGAAACGGAAAAGACATTACGTTAAAAGCTCCTGCCGGTGCTGATCCAGCAGTTCCAGTTACAATCGAAATGACCATCGACAACAAGCTGCTCCGTCAAGGATTTGAGTTAACAAAAGTTGACGCGGAGAATGCTGGCAAAACGCTGGAAGGCGCTGTCTTCAATCTACAGGTTGAAAAGGGCGAAGCATACGAAACGATCGCTGAGCTGACAACCGGCTCTGACGGAAAAGTCTCGAAAGGCGATCTGGCAGAAGGAAACTATCAGCTAGTCGAAACGAAAGCTCCGAAGGGATACAAACTGGATGCGACTCCTATTTCATTCAAAATCGCCTCCAACCAGACAGAAATTGTGACCCTTACGAAAAAGAACGCCAAAAATATCGGGTCCGTTCAATTGCTGAAAGTGGACCACTACACCAAAGAGCCACTTCCTGGCGTAACCTTTGAGCTTCAAGATGCTGACGGGAAAGTACTGAAAAGTGGACTCACAACGGATAAGGACGGTATCCTTCTCCTCGAGAACCTGAAAGCAGGACTCTACCAGCTCGTGGAAACAAAAGCTCTTGCTGATTATGAGTTGGCTGAACCACTGAAATTCGAAGTGACAGATGAAGGCACAGCCTCTCTCACGTTAACCAACAGATTGAACCCAGGATCTGTGAAACTGACCAAAGTTAGAACGGGATACTCAAACCATAAGCTCAAAGGAGCCGAATTTACGCTCCGCGATGAAAATGGTAAGGTAGCCAAAGACATGAACGGTCAGGAGCTTACAGAGCTGACTACAGATGGCAACGGAGAGCTGATTGTCGAAGGCCTGAATCCAGGCAAATATGAGTTTATCGAGACGAAGGCACCTGCTGGTTATGTAAAAAGCAGCAAGCCAATCGAGTTCGAGATTAAAAGAAACCAAGTAGCTGGCGACCATGTGCTGGTGACTGTCGAAAATGACGTGACCTCCGGTGGAGGTGGCGGTGGCGGAAATCCTGAGCCGAAACCTGAACCCAAGCCTGAACCCAAGCCAGAGCCTAAACCAGAGCCTAAGCCTGAGCCTAAGCCTGAACCAAAGCCAGAGCCTAAGCCTGAACCTAAACCAGAGCCGAAGCCTGAACCAAAGCCAGAGCCGAAGCCTGAACCAAAGCCAGAGCCGAAGCCTGAACCAAAGCCAGAGCCTAAGCCTGAACCTAAACCAGAGCCGAAGCCTGAACCAAAGCCAGAGCCGAAGCCTGAACCAAAGCCAGAGCCGAA
>NZ_JBHVSO010000009.1:0-40375 GCF_042885155.1 Brevibacillus sp. NPDC058079 | reverse complement strand
CGAAGCCTGAACCAAAGCCAGAGCCGAAGCCTGAACCTAAACCAGAGCCTGAACCGGAAAAACCAGAGAAACCGGATAAACCAGACAAACCGGATAAACCGGATAAACCTAGCAACCCAGATCAACCTGGCAACCCAGACCAACCTAGCAACCCAGACCAACCTGGTACTCCTGATGCAAACAACAACAACAACAACAACAACAACAACAACAACAACAACACTACGAACCCCAACACTTCAGGAGAGTTGAATCAAACAGGAAATACGACCAAACCAAACGATTCGGGAGCTGCCAATAACTCCAACGTCTTGGAAACCAACGAATCTCCATCTACAGGTAAAGTATTGCCTCAGACTGGAGAACAGGCTAACCCACTCCCAATCGTTGCAGGCATCGTTTCGATCTTGATCGGTATTTCGATCATGTATCGCAGAAACAGAAAAGCGTAGCTCATCTAAAGGACCAAGTCCAGGGATTTTCCCGGCTTGGTCCTCTTTTTCCCTACTCTAGCAATTGCCGGAGAAGCGGTTCACTTTTATATAAAATCTCCAGATGTGTCGCCTCTACGTAATAACGCTCACCTTCCAGCGCGAATACACTGTTTGCCATGACACTCCCATCCCCAGCGTCACTATTGATCGAGCCCACTACTCTTCCATCGACCCATTTATCGGGAGACAGCGAAGGGACTGTTCGCAGGTAATGAATCGTTTCGTGTCCAATGCCAGCTACCAGCGTGACGCGAATATTGCGAGCAGCGATAATCCCCATCGTTGCGTTCAAGAAGTCCATGTATTGATTTTTCACGACCATTTGTTCATAAGGTACGAAGGCTTCTACCCCCTGTTTTTTCTCCAGCAAATAATCGCCATATGCTGCTGACGGGGTGAGATCAAGGAGACTGGGAAAGTGTCTGTGAATAGCTTGTATACGATGAAAAGGGATGCTTTGCTCCAAATAGGCCAGATAAACATTCATGTATAGCTCTACGACATTTCTTTTGGCAGAAACGGAGCGCGGCAGCTTCCCTCCTGCCCAATAGCTGTAGGCGACAGGCGATCCTGCGTTGGGAGTCGCAAAAATGAGCAGCTGATCCACATCGTTTTGATAAAATTCGCTCTGGACATAGGATCTAGCAACAAGGCCCCCCATGCTATGGCAAATGAGATTGACATAAGGTGAACCTGTCGTTTGCTTCGCTCGCTCGATGACAGGTAGCAAAAAGCGCTCGGCTGAAATATCGATCTGCCTTCGCCAATCATAAAAAGCTACAAACAATTGTTCATTGAGAGGGTAACCCATTTTTCCAAGTAAACGGATAAATGGCTCGTAAGCCGTTCGGGCAAACCCGAAGCCCCAGTCACCTGTACCCGGAATAATTTGATCACTCATCGACCCAAACAGCCCCGGAACAAAAATAATCGGTGCCTTTTGCGCAAGAAAAAAACTCATGCTTGCACTCCTCTCCCTCCCTTTTGTCCCATGACCAGAAGGAAAACAACATATGCTTTTGCCTATGCCAGAGCAGCTTGGCTGGTTCCCTTGCTTCGATGAGTCTCGTCATTTTTTGCCGAAACTTCCCACCTGAGCGAAACAAAGCGATATAATAAAGCGTCAAACGTTTTAGAGGTAGTTCAAAAAGTAGTCGTCTTTTTGAACGCGCATAATAAGCCAAAATTTTAAGCAAATCTATCTTGTCGGAGGATTGGCAAAAATGAAAGTACGCAAGTGGTTTATGCTTTTGCTAATGTTCGTACTATGTATTCCAACGATGGGGATATCCGTGCAGGCCGCGCAGACATCCTCTAGCATCAGCATCTATTTGGACGGGCAACAAATCAAAAGTGACGTCGCTCCGTACATTATTCCAAAAGCAAACGTAACGATGGTCCCTATGCGAGTGATCGGCGAAAATCTGGGAGCCGAAGTAAATTGGGATCCAAAGTCCCAAACCGCAATGATCAGCAAACAAGATACCTTGTTGTCCATGACGGTTAATCAGAAGAACGCTCTCGTGAACAACAACAGCATCCCACTCGATGCTTCTGTTCAGAACAAACAAGGAAGAATCATGGTTCCGCTACGTTTTGTCTCCGAGCAGTTGGGCCTTGCGGTAAAATGGGAAGACAAAACAAGAACCATTCGCTTACAAAGCGGCAACGTCGCTACCATGACTCCGCCACCACAGGATGTATTGAGTGAAACTGGCGGAATGGAACCAAGCACACCTGTCGTGACAAACGGAGATTTGCGCGGGGTATGGATATCTACGGTCTACAACTTGGACTGGCCATCTTCCGGTTCTTACGCAAACCCAGCGAAACAGCAACAAGAATACATACAGCTGCTCGATGAGCTGCAAGCCATGGGAATGAACGCTGCCTTCGTGCAAGTACGTCCATCTGGAGATGCTCTGTACCCTTCTACACTCACTCCATGGTCGAGATTTTTGACGGGAACTCCAGGGAAAGATCCTGGCTACGACCCGCTTGCCTTTATGGTAGAAGAAACGCATAGACGCGGGATGCAATTCCACGCTTGGTTCAACCCGTTCCGTGCCACTACGGATGCAAAAACAGACCAATTGCCAGCGAATCACGTGATCAAGCAACACCCTGACTGGATTGTGAACGCAAACAAAAAGCTGTACATCAATCCGGGTGTTCCGGCGGCACGTCAGCAAATTATCAATGAAGTAATGGAAGTCGTGCAGCGCTACGACATCGATGGTGTCCATCTGGATGATTATTTCTATCCTTCCAATGTCGCCTTTGCAGACGATGCAGCTTTCAAGGCTTACAACAGCAAAAAAATCGTGTCCAAAGCAGACTGGCGCCGCGATAATATCAATCAGTTTGTTCAACAATTGAATCAGTCCATCAAGAGCGTCAAGCCTCACGTTCAGTTCGGGATCAGTCCATTCGGTGTATGGCGCAACAGCAACGTCGATCCGACCGGCTCCGATACAAAAGCTGGCGTTACTGCGTATGACCACATGTTTGCCGATGTGCGCACGTGGATTCAACAAGGATGGATCGATTATGTGACTCCGCAAATTTATTGGAGCTTTTCCTTCGCCCCTGCCCAATACGACAAGCTCGTTTCTTGGTGGGCAAACGAAGTACAAGGGACAAACGTCAAGCTCTACATCGGTCATTCCCCTTACAAGCTGGGAACGGCTGAAGCAGGCTGGCAGAGTGCCCAGGAGATTATCAACCAGTTGAATTACAACGCGATGGTTCCACAGGTTCAGGGCAGCATTTTCTTTAGTGCCAAGGACTTGCGGAAAAATCCATTAGGACTGCTCCCAGCTCTTAGCAGTTATTACAACCGCTAGATAAATAGATAAAACCCCCGAATACTCGTAGCAGAGCATACTTACTTGCTACATGTGTTTCGGGGGTTTTTCTTCTACGCTAATTTTTCTACAATGAACTTGAGTTGCGCTTCCAAGGAGATCGGGTCATTAAAATAGGAGCCTTTCTGATCAATCTGAAAAACCTTGTTATTTTTTACTGCCGACAAGCCTTTCCAAACGTTTGTACCGTATACACTCTCCGGATTGGCATCATCTCCGGACCATGCACTGGTAAAAATGTAGTCTCCCGCAAAGTCCGGCAGTGTTTCAAGCGAGACCTCCGCCCAACCGGTATTGCTATCAATGGTTTCTTTTTGTACGGCATTCGGAGCCTTCAACTGGAATTCGCCGTAAAGGATGTCTCCACCCCTTCCGAAGTTGTGCCCAAACGCATAGATCCCCTTGGCGTATGGCTGCAGAATCGAAACGGTTTTATCTCCTACCGCTGCTTGCACCTTGGGTTTTGCCTCAGCTATTTTCTTGTCCCATTCGGCAATCCACTCATTCGCTTTGTCTTCTCTTCCTGTCATTTTGCCAAACTCCCGCAGTTCTTCGCGGATTGGCTTCTTACCGTATTGAATCACTACCGTTGGAGCTATTTTGGTGAACTGCTCGATATTCTTATCCCCTTCAAACACAATAAGTAAATCAGGATTCATCTCCAGTACTTTTTCTATCGATGTTCCGTCGCCTACGCTTTCGATACCATCCAGCTTCCCTTTAAAATACGGGTTTCCCATAGCATGGTCCGTGATACCGATAGGCTTGATCCCCAGTGTCAGAAAATGTCCAACATAGCTGTCTGCAAGTATCACAGCCCTTTTTGGGTCCTTAGGAATTCTCACTGTGCCATTAAATGCCTGGTAGTTGATATATTCATTGTTACTCTCGTTAACTGAACTTTCCTGCACGGGTTGCGCAGTTGGATTAGCTGGTGCCTGTCCGCAGGCTGATAACATGCTGATCATGATCATAATAACGGCTACCATTATGATCTTATCTAAGCCTGATTTTCTCATTCTCAAAAGAACCTCTCCTTCACCAATACTTGAAATTGATAATCATTCTCGTGAATTTTAGCATAAAGAGCTAGCTCTGCCCATCTTTTTCGTTCTCCGAGATACCATTTACAATTCGTCACAAAAAAATGCCGCGAAGCATGTTCGCGACATTGGTAGCTTTATTTTTTTGGCTTATTTCGTTACTTTGTGAAGACCGAACAGCATGAGGACATCATTATCGTTGGTCTCATACTCTTTCACTTCACCTTTAAAGGAAGTTTCTTTGACAACAATCTTGCTGCCTGTCGCATTTGGTTTCATTTCAATCATATATGAAGATAGATTAAGATCATCTGCGTTGATACCTAACTTCTCGGAGAGATCTTTAACCGTAGCCTTGTGCTCACCTAGTTGACTGTCTTTAATGGTTACTGACTGGCCATCCTTAGAAAAAACGAATGCAATCGTTAGGTCTAGGTTACTTTTTTCCGCTACGTTTACTTTTGCATCTGCTGTTGTGGTTGCATACGGTATAACAGTACCAATCACCCCAGTAAGTAACAAAGCTGATGCAGTTGTCATCCATTTCTTTTTCATTGGTCTCGCTCCTTTTCATATCCTTTTTTATGTGCAAGTAAATCTCTTACTCTTTTACTTGCTAAATCTAGGGTAAGAGGAAATGTTAAAAAAAATCGTGGGGTAAAACTAAAATTTTCCTTAATTCATCGCGCATCTACGGTTCTCCGAAATACAATTCACAATTCGTCACAAAAAATGCCGCGAAGTATGTTCGCGACATGTGAAAGCCTTATTTTTTGCCGAGCTCCGGCTTGTCTTGGTAAAAGAAATTCGGCGTATGGTTTGTGTTATCGTACAGACTGTGGAAAATGTGGGTAGCTGTTCCGGAGATCGGTGGAACCAGCCATGTCCAGTCACCAGTAACGGCTCGACCACATTTCTCTTCTCTTTCCTCAAATCGCTTGAATTGCTGGCTCGCCGTATGGTGATCGACAATTGATACTCCTTTTTCCTTGAAGGAATGCAGGACGGCTACGTTCAGCTCGATGAGCGCTTTGTCTCTCCAAAGTGTCGCTTCCTTGCTCGTATCGAGCCCCATGACCTCTGCGACCTTTGGCAGCATGTTGTATCGCTCTTGGTCAGCGAAATTGCGTGCACCGATCTCAGTCCCCATGTACCAGCCGTTAAAAGGCGCGGCCAAATAGTCGATACCGCCAATCTCCATGCGCATATTCGAAACAATAGGAACCCCATACCATTGCAATTCCATATCAGCAAAGCCCGGCAAATCGGGATGCACGATCGGTACCTCCAAGACCAGCTCCTGAGGAATCTCAAAAAACTGCGGCGTCCGATCTCCAATTTGTACGACAAGCGGCAAAACGTCGTAGTTTGTGCCTTTCCCTTGCCATCCCAAGCTCTCACATAGCTTCGTCAGCGAAAGCGAAACTGGATCACCCAATACGCCGTACTCTGTCTCGTATCCCGCGTAGCGAATTAGCTGGTCATTCCAGATGCGCATGGGTGCTCTGCCTGCTACAGCAGGTGCAAAAACCGTGATGGTCGGGCGAATTTTCCCGTCATTGGTGGCAAAGTCGATGTGTCGGAGCATGGCCTGCGCCATCTCTTCTTCTGTTTCGACGTGCCGCTCATCTATCACAAGTAACGATTCCCAAAAGAATCGCCCAATACATCGATTGCTATTGCGCCAGGCCATTTTTGCTCCGTGCCGAAGCTCCTCAGCCGTATGCTCATAGTATCCCTGCTGATGAATCAGCTGTCGTACTTCTTGCAGCCGTTGCTCGGTTTCGTCCGTTGTCTTGTCCAGTTCACGATAGCATGTCCGGATAAATTGCTCTGCCGCTTCCATCAGTTGAATTAGTTCCATATTACCCTCTTTTCACGCTGAAGGGTGTCACTTCGCTGCTATTTTCTTCATCGTAGAATTTTGTTACTTACATTATAAAATTACTCTTGTGTGATTACCAATCATGTAGGCATATGGACACATATCTGTAAGAAACACGGAAGCATTCAACCTAACTGTAACGTCAGGGTCTTTTCACCGATGAATAAATATAGAACACCCAGAGAATGTCAAGAAAGGAAGGTAAGTACATGAAACGCATCATTCTCTTACTGGCACTTATTTTAGGACTAACGCCCTTTCAACAACCTGTAGCACTGGCAGCACCAGCATTTAAAGATGTCGATCCCAAGCAATATGGGTGGGCAATGGACGCTATCTCCTTCATGGTAGACAATGGGGTCGTCAGCGGCTATCCCGATGGAAGCTTTCAGCCCGGAAGATGGGTGGACAAAGCTGAAATGACGGTGATGATCTATCGCTTGTTTGATCGCTACAGACCTTTCGAGCCGAATGGTAACTACTATATCCCAGATTTCCAAATTGATCACTTTGCCGATGTGCCGAAAAACCACTGGGCCTATAAGGAGATCAGCTCAATCGTGACAATGGAATTGGAGAATGCCGTTTTTCTTTCTCAAAACGGCTACAACTTCTATCCAGATTCCAAGTTAAATCGCATCGGCACAGTCTACGTCCTCCCTGTTTGGTTGCTAGAAAGCTCATACGATATCGATGACCCTGCCGTGGTTCAGACGATTATGTCTATGCGTGATATCCCCATTATCATTGCTCCCGATACAGATTTACCGTCTAAAGTCGATTTACTATCAGATGGACGCTTTGACTTAGATGATGACGGGGAAAACCGGACGAACACACTTTTCCCTTTCATCGTCAAGAAAAAAGGGGACTTATATCACTTTGATACCTACAGCGTAAATACTGCGTTCAACATCGCCCTCTTGCAACAAAAAGGGATCATGACCGCATGGAATGGCGAATTCGAGCCGAACGAAATGTTAACCCGCGCAGAAGCAGTAACCATTTTGTATAGAATGTATCTAGATATGAAGGAATTAGGCAACCTGCACTTACACTCGAGCAAATAGAAGATCAAACTTGTTACCCAATAAAAACACCTCCACTTCCTCAATCGGCATGGAGGTGTTTTTATGCAGATGAAAAAAAGACAGATGCTTTCACACCTGCCCTTTCTCCTAAACCGTCATATGGTTCCACATCTCCGACTTACTCAACGAAACAGCATCTGCTCCACTCTTCAACGCTTCGTTGACCTGTTCCATATTCCAAATCAACCCGCCCAAAATAATCGGCTGCGCCAAATGCTCCTTGATATAAGAAATAATCGACGGCGCTATCCCCGGCATGATTTCAATCGCATCTGGCTGGTTTTCCAAGACGTTTTTGATGGTCGTCGTGAGAGAGGTTGAATCGATCAAAAAGACTCGCTGGATCGTCAGCATCCCTTCCTTTTTGGCCGCGCGAATCATCGGTCCTTTGGTAGTGACAATGCCCGTTGGTTGGATATAGGTCGACAAGAAACGAAAAGCCTCCTTGTCATTGGACAAGCCATTCATGAGGTCTGTGTGCAAAAAAATCGGCTTGCTCGACTGACGGATGGTTTCGGCTTCCTCCATCAGCTTGGTCAGCTTTCCGTACATCAAAAGGACCGCGCAAGCTCGAGACGCCATTGCCTCTCCCAAGCGATCCTGTTCGGTTGCCGCAATAACCGGATTCGTTTTCAAAATCGTTTGCATGTCCATGTTATTCGCCTCCTGCCCTCAGTAGCCGTTCAACACTTACCTCAGCGCAGCCAAGCTGCTTGGTCTCTACAACCCAATGACCCGCGAATCCATTGTCTTTTAAAAGTGACAGGATCGATGCGAACGGAATCGTTCCGTCACCCACTGCCAAATGGTCGTCCAGCTTGCCAAAGTTATCACTCAGGTGAAGAGCAGACAAATGAGGAAGTACCTCCCTCAATGCATCGATCGCATATCCCGGACGAATCAAATGGGCATGGCCCACGTCGTACACGATTCCCACGCGAGAGGATTGTACGTGACGGCATATACGCACGAGATCCTCGACGTTCCACCCCAGCACTTTAGGATAAGGGGGAACATTCTCGACCGTCAGTATGGTTCTATTCTCTGCGGACAGCTCGGAGATCAACACGTAGAGTGCCTGACTCACATTTTCCACACCTCTGGCACGCTCTGTTTCCGCGAGTCGGTCTTCTACCTCCCCCGCATGCATCACGACATGGGTGCAGTCGAGAAAGCTGGCAATCTCCAGGCAGCGCTTCATCGTGTCCATTGTTTGATCCCGGATTGCCCCTGCGTCCGCCGCCAGATTGCAGCCGCTAATCGGCGCATGAATCGACCAGGCAACCCCTCTCTCGTCTCCCAGCTGCTTCACCTCTTTCAACTGCTCCCAGGACCAGTCCAAGAGGTCGGCATGATTCTCTTCACACATAATCTCTATGCCCTTCCAATCATGGTGCAAAAGCTGAAAGATAGCATTGCGCAAGGACAGATCAAATAACGCATAAGTGGATACGGCAAACGAGCTTTTGTCTCTCATCATTCATGACCCTCCCTCTTATTTCACGCCGGAGTGGATGAAGCTGTTGATAAACTGCCGCTGGAACAACAAAAATGCCAGCAACAACGGAAAAATCACCATGACCGTCGCTGCACTTACCTCGGCCCACTGCGCCCCTGTCTCAAACGATTGGGCAAAAATCGCCAGACCGACCGTCAACGGACGATTTTCCACGGAATTCGTAATAATCAGCGGCCACATGAAGTTGTTCCAATGGTAGCTCACCGAGACCAAACCAAACGCAATGTAGGTCGGCTTCGCTAACGGAACGTACACCCGCCACAGAATCTGAAACCAGGAGCAGCCTTCCATCCGTGCCGCCTCCTCCAGCTCGTTCGGGATTGTCTTGAAGGTTTGTCTCAACAGAAAGACCCCGAAGGCAGAAGCGAAGTACGGCAGCATAATACCGATTTTGGTATCCAGCAAAGACAAGTCACGCAAGACGTTATAGTTAGGGAAAATCAAGATATCCGCTGGGACCATGAGCTGGACCAGGAACAGGACAAACAACACATCCTTTCCCCAAAATTGCAGCTTCGCAAAGGCATAGGCTGCCAGTGTAGCCGTAATAATTTGCGCCACCAAAATACCAGTCACGATCAAAAAGGTATTGATGTAGTACTGATCGAAGGGCGCTGCGTCCCACACCTTCGCAAAGTTATCGAGTGTAAAATCTGCACTGAGCGACCACGAAGTCGCTAGCTCCCTCGGACGAAAGGAAGTCCAGACCGCCCAAAGCAAAGGAAACAACCAGAGAACGGCCAAGCCGTACATTCCAACCGTTGTGATTTTGCGAAGCATCTGCCATCCCCCTTAGTTGTAATGAATCTTTTTATCCATACCAAAAAACTGAAAAGCAGCGACTAACAGCAGCAGCACGACCATGACAATCGTCAATGCCGAAGCCATTCCTTGATCCCAGAATGAAAACGCCGTCTCGTATATGTAGTACAGCAAGAGATTGCTGGCATTATCCGGTCCGCCTTTGGTCATGATCACCAAATGGTCTACCAGCTTGAAAGAGTTAGTGAAAGCGATAATACTGACAAACATCGTCGTTGGCATGAGCAGTGGAAAGGTAATGCGGCGAAAAACCGTCCACGACGATGCCCCTTCCATGGAGGCGGATTCGTATAGCTCCTGCGAAATGTTTTGCAGCCCCGCCAAATAAAAGATCATGAAATAGCCCGCTTCCTTCCAAATGACCATGAAGATCATCGCCCACATCACATTTTTCTGATCGCCGAGCCAGTTCATGTCGCCTTTTCCGAACCACTCCATCACATGACTAAGCGCTCCGTACTCCGGTGTGTAAATAAACAACCAGATGTTCGCCACTGCAATCATCGGAACAACTGTCGGGTAAAAATAAGCCGTGCGGATAAAGCTCTTCCCTCGTAATGCCTTGTTGGCGAACAGAGCCATAGCTAGCGCGAGAGCCACACTCGTCGGTACCGTTCCGATGGCAAACCAGATATTATTGGTCAGCACCTTCCAAAACACTTCATCTTCCACCATTTGTTTATAATTATCTATCCCGTTAAAAAACGGCTCTGGAGAACCCAGATCCGCTTGATGAAAACTGAGTATGAACGTTTGTATAACCGGATAGAAGGTAAACAACAGCAGGAAGATGAGGGAGGGAAGGAGCAAGAGCCAGGCGTACATGTTCACTTTCCATTTTGCGCGTAGTTCCCCCATTGTCGCTCCCCCATTGCCTTGCTTGATTTATTTGTTGAATGGCGCCAGCATCTTGTCCGCTTCTTCCTGCGCTTTTTTCAATGCTTCCGCAGGCTCAGATTGACCAGTAATCACGGATTGCAGTGTGTCGTTCAAGAGCTTTGTCACTTTGCCGTTATTGTGTGTAGACAGCTCAGCATGACCGTATTCCAGCTGGTCGCGAGCTACTGCTGCTGCCGGGAAGTCCTTGACGTATTGCTTCATAGTCTCTTCTTCGTAAGCAGATTTGCGTGTAGCAACATAACCCGTATCGACACTCCACTGAGCAGCGCGCTTAGGCTCGGTCATAAAGCGAATGAATTTCCATGCCGCTTCCTGTTTCTTTGCATCCGTTCCCTTGAACATGTAGAAGTTACCGCCACCTGTCGGGCTGCCGTAGTTCTTTTTCGCTGGCAAAAATGCTACGCCAAAATCAAACTTCGCGCTTTTCTTCACGTTCGTCAGGTTCCCTGTCGTGTGGAACATCATCGCCGTTTTGCCTTCCAAGAAATCAGAAGGTACAGTCGCCCACTCGTTGACGCCCTCAGGCATGACTTGATGCTTTTTGGACAAATCTACCCAAAATTGCAGGGCTTCTACATTTTCTGGCGTATCAAAAAACACTTTTTTCCCATCTTCGGACATCAAGTTCTTGCCGTTTTGCAGGGCCAGCGCTTGGAACATCCAATACGTGAAGCTCGAGGAAGGAATCTCGACGCCGTAGCGTCCGTCCTTTTTCAATTTGGCAGCGTACTGAACCAGCTCGTCCCATGATGTCGGTGGTTTTTCCGGATCAAGACCGACTTCCTTGAACGCGTCCTTGTTGTAATAGAGCACGATGGTGCTGCGTTGGAATGGAATGCTGTATGTCTTGCCGTCTACTTGGGAATTCGCCAAAAAGCCCGGGAAGAAATCTTTTACGTATTCGTTGCCGCCATCCTTGGCAATGAAGTCATCTAACGGAAGGATTGCATCCATGTCCATCATCGTATGTAGCTCAGTGGAGAGCATCACCGCTACGTCGGGAGGAGTTTTGCCCTGTACAGCTGCCTGTACTTTTGTCGTCGTATCCTGATAGCTGCCCGTATACACTGGCTTGACTGTGATATCTGGGTTTTCTTTGTTAAATTCTTCTGCCATTCCGTCCACGATCTTGGTCAAAGGACCGCCAACCGCAACCGGATAATAGAAGGACAGCTCTGTTTTGCCTGACGAATTGGCTCCTTTTGCCGCGTTGTTCGTGGACGAAGAATTGCCACTGGAGCAACCCGCGATCAGACTCATACTCATGACGACCGCAAACAAGCTTTTGACAACTTTACGCATCGCAGTACCTCTCCCTTTTCTTTTCTCAATTGGTCGTAACCGCTAGATTTTTTCCTGTTTCTCCATCAAACACGTTCACCTGAGCTGGATCAAAACGAACATGCATGGTTTCGCCTCTTTTGCAGTGCCATTGCCCGTTCCATTTGGCCTTCCACAGCTTGTCTCCCACGGTGAATTCCACAATGGTCTCAGAACCGAGAATCTCTACTCCCTGCACGGTGACAGGAAGTTGGCAGGAAGCATCCACAGTTTGCCCTTCAAGGGCGGGCTGCAGTGACTCTGGACGCAGACCAAGAACGACCGGGGTCTGGTCCTTGATACCGTTAAACTTAGGAAGCGGCAAAAAATGCTGACCTGCCAGCTCAATCCCTGCTTGATCGCCAGCCCGCCAAATGGCAGGTACCGTATTCATCGGGGGCGCCCCCGTAAACTCCGCCACGAACAAATTCGCTGGATGGTTGTAGACGTCGAGCGGTTTGCCGACTTGCTGGACCTCGCCGTCGCTCAGGACCATCATGCGGTCCCCCATTGTCATCGCTTCCACCTGATCGTGTGTAACGTAAATCATCGTGATGCCCAGCTCTTGCTGCAAGCGACGGATTTCCGTGCGCATGTGCCCGCGCAGCTTGGCATCCAGATTGGATAACGGCTCGTCCATCAGGCAGATAGGGTGCTGACTGATGATAGCCCGTCCGAGTGCAACACGCTGTCGTTGTCCCCCGGATAATTCCTTCGGCTTGCGTTGCAAAAGATGCGCGATGCCCAACATCTCCGCTACACGCTCCAACCGCTTGCCCTGCACCGCTTTGTCTACTTTTCGAACCTGCAAACCAAACAAAATATTATCTTTTACCGTCAAATGCGGATAAAGTGCGTAATTTTGAAAGACCATGGAGATGTTTCGCCCACTCGGAGGGACTTGATTCATCGGCCTGCCGCCAATCAACAGCTCTCCCGTGCTGATCTCCTCCAGCCCGGCAATCATGCGCAGTGTGGTTGATTTCCCACAACCAGAAGGCCCTACCAGCACGAAAAATTCTCCTGGTAGAATACGAGCACTCACTTCATTGACTACCTTCTGGCCCCCATACATCTTGGAAATGCGCCGCAATTCCACTTCAGCCACGACTTTCCCCCCTGAACCTCTCGCTGTTTTTTACGTATCACTCGACTATAACAATTGCTTACTAAGGTAATATTTGGGTATTGTAAAGTTTTTGCGCATAGTCCGTAATAATTCCCCCGACTCCAGCCTCGGTTGCCCGCTTCATATCTACTTCCTCGTTAACTGTATACACGGTCAAAATGATTCCCCGATGCTTAGCGAATCGGATTAGCTCTGGCGTGACAATCTGATGGTTGATATAGTATTGGGCATTCAGTTGAACCGCGTCTGTTATCTGCTTTTCGGCATACTGTTCCAGCTGTTCCTTTGGCTTGGTCCCGCTCAAGGTAAAGCCCAGTCCCAATTCCGGATCGAGCTTGGCAAAACGCTCCAATACTTCTGAGCTGAAGCTGCTGACAATCACATCTTCAACCATGTCGTGCTCCTTAATGACCTTCGCCATTTCCTTTTCGTACCCAATCCCCTTTGCTTCCAGAATGAGCACTGCTTTGCCCTTGGCCGCTTCCAGCAATTCATCCATGGTAGGAATGACAGCATCGGTAATCTCAGGCTGGTACCAGGAAGGATTTGCTGGATCGAGCTTGTTCGCGTTCAATTCGCGCAGCTCCTTCAGCGTGAAATCCTTTACCTTCCCTGTCCCGTTGGTGGTACGCTCCAGATCAAAATCGTGGATCAGGACAAGGTGGCCATCCTTTGTTTTGTGGACGTCTGTCTCGATAATCTCCACACCCAACTCCATCGCTTCTTCAAAGGCGTACATCGTGTTTTCCGGCTTTAAGGAAGGGATACCTCGATGCGCCATGACCATCGGGGGTTGCGTGATGCTTTTCTCTGGGTACGCAGCAAGCAGCTCATGTACCTCTTTTGGGTCGTGTGAGACAACCCCGGCCACACCCATCTCGATCATTTCACTTGCTTGGCTCTTGTTCGCCCGATCAATTCCCCACACGGACAACCCGCGATTGCGGAAGTAGCGAATGACCTCCTCCGTCATCGCAGTTTGCGAGAGAACGATCACATTGGAACGACTGCTCCTGGCTGAGCGTACGAGCTCCTTTTGCTTCTTTTCGTTCAGCTTGCCGTCGATATACACGAGGGCACCACGGTATTCATTATTTTTCTCCCGCATCTCTTGGACGATTTCCGGTCGGGAAGACACAATGTGCACATCAGAGAGATTCTCTTTCTGGAGCAGGCGATCGACCTCCGCTACCAATTTCTTGTCCTCGATATGAATCACCGGGATCGCCTTGCCCTTGATCTGGTACAGTACCTCGTCCAGCGATGTGCCGTCCTGGGTGACGACTCCGTTCTTCCCGGATTTTTTCACCGGAATAAAAATGGAAGACGCTTCTGCTTCCAGAATCGCATCGATCTCGGACTCCTTGTCGTACATGGCAATCACCGTCGGCGGAAGGACAATTCCAGTCTTAGGTTCAGGGACAATCAGCACGTCGTCTTTCAGATCAGAGACTGGAATCTTGTCTTTTCGGGCATTCGGTCCAAACAACAACTCACCAGGGGTCGGCTTGGGCTGATCGACAAAATCTCTGGACGCATCATTCGTATCCTTTTCCGTCAGGCGTTCCATCGAATGTCCGCCAGCTACTCCCGGATGAGAGGTGACTCCCGGAACCTTCGCATCCATATAAGCCATCGAATCCACCACATTGTAATCAGGATCCATCAGAATGACGTGGTCACCGCCATTCGCCAAATAAATGCTGCCTGTCGCCCAATCCGTCGGCAACAGCTCAGGGACGTCCTCCATGGAATCGAACAATTCAAAATCAGGCGTGACGTCATGGCGTTCCACGATTCCGTCGGCATAGCGAGAAATGAGAATCGTCTGGTAAGGCTCAATCATGGTGCCTTCCGGAAACGCATGCATCCCTTCATTTCCTCCACGCTTTTCCTCGTCGCCGATCATGTAGCCACTCAAATCAATCGGATCGTTGGAGATATTGGTGATTTCGATAAACTCGCCTGTGCTTTCATCAAAAAGGGGATCATTGACAACTTCTGTAATGAGCAAGGTTTTGCTCACCGCGCTTTGCGCCATCGCGGGCATACTGCCTGTCACCAGACTTGCTGCCATTAGTGACCACAACCACTTTTTGCTGCTCTTTCCCAACTCCATCTCCCATGCCTCCTCGTTTTCCTACTCGACTTGCACCATGGCTTCCATCGTCGGAAGGATGTAATCTGGCTGAATCTCGGTGGCTTCCAGTTCCCGACTGGTCGTCACACCTGTCATTACCAGCGCCGTTTTCATGCCGCTGTTTTTCCCAAGTAAAATGTCTGTCTCCAAACGGTCGCCCACCATGACGCATCTTTCTGGCTGCACATGAAGCTGTTGAAAAACCTGATCGGCGTAGTACCGGGACGGCTTGCCAGTCATCGCCCAGACAGAGGCTCCGCCAGCCGTTTCAATCGCTCTCGCCAACGCCCATGTATCAGGAATGGCACCCCCTGGGACCGGACATAACGGATCGGGGTTCGCTACGATCAGGTGGGCTCCATTTCGCACAGCGTCAGCAGCTTGTTGCAGCTTTTCATACGTAAATGCTCGGTCCATTCCGACCAATACATGCGTAGCTTCCTCCGCATCTTGCACCTGCTTTATATGAAAGCTCGCAATCTCTTCCTCCAAGGCAGGCTCCCCAACAATCAGGGCACGCGCTTGCTCCGCATTCTCTTGAAGATACAATCCCGCGGCATAGGCAGCCGTCATGATTTCTTCCCGCTGAGCAGCCAATCCGAGCTTCTGGAGGCGAGTCTGACAAGCTGTTCTTGTCTGTACCGTCGTATTGGTCAAAAACATGATTTTTTTCTGCTTCTCCCGCAGCGCGGCAAGTGTCTTTTCCACCCCAGGAAGCAGTTCATTCCCAAGAAAAATCGTTCCATCCAAATCAAAAAAATACGCATCGTACCTATCTGTATCTAGCAAATCCCCTGCTCGCTCCTTTCATTCGAAAACACAAAAAGCCCTCATACACGGCAATAGCACAAAGAAACAAACCGAACAAACGGTCTTTTTCGAATCTATTGCTGTATGAGGGCTTTCTCCACGTCTCGACCCACTTACAGACGTTATTCATTTGGTTGATAGCTCGATCATAACAAGTCATTGTTAAGGGATTGTTGAGCTACTTTTGGTTTTTTGTGAACAACGCCAAAACTAACCAGTGATCGTTAGCCAAAAAAAGATTGCAAACTGTCTAAGAAAGAGTAAAATTCTTTGTGGATGATAATGATATTCATTATCGACATATAATCATATAATTATGCACTCATATTAGATGAAGGGATGTCTTTTCATGATTCAAAAATGGAGTTATCCACTCGCCGCAGTTGTTCTCGGCTCTTCCTTGCTCGTCGCTTGTGGAAACGCACAAACACAAACCGAAGAGAAAAAACCAGAAGCCGCTCAGCCTGACAAGCCTGCCGCTGCTGATCAGTCTGCGACAGCGAGCACTGCTTCTGCTCCTTCTCCTGAGCTGCAAGCCTCTATTGATCAATACCGAAAATGGGTCGTCGACCAAACCGATCAATTCGTAAAAGCAACAGAAAGCTTCACCACCGCCGTTAAAGCAGGCGATATGGAAAAAGCGAAAAAGGAGTATGCTCCAGCCCGTGCGTACTTTGAGAAAATCGAGCCTATCGCGGAATCTCTCGGCGATTTTGACCCGTGGATCGATGCCCGCGAAGGCGATGTGCCTGAAAACGAATGGCGCGGCTATCACAAATTGGAGAAAGCACTCTGGGAAACCAAATCAGTTGCTGACCAAGGAAAAGTGGCGGATCAGTTGCTGCAAGATGTGAAGCAGCTCCGCGTGAAGGTAGAGAGCGTTGAAATCGATGTGCCTATGCTGGTAACCGGTGCGGTTGAGCTCTTGAACGAGGTATCGACGAGCAAGGTGACTGGTGAGGAAGAACGCTATTCTCATACGGACTTGTACGATTTCGCTGCAAACGTGGAAGGCGCTCACGAAATTTACAAAGTATTGAAGCCTGCTGTTACGGCTAAAGACTCTGCTCTTGCAAATGAAATTGAAGCTCGCTTCGCTGATTTGGATAAAGCACTCGCACCATACCGCAAAGGCGACGGCTATGTGCTGTACACCGAGTTGAAGGAAGACCAGGTGAAAAAGCTGAGTCAGTCCCTCGATGCATTGGCTGAACCATTGTCCAAAATGGGTACGATCGTAGGAGGCTAACAAGATGAATGACAAGCATCTCGCAAACACCACAGCGAACAAATTCACACGTCGAGAAGCTCTAAAGTTGGCTGGTGTCGGGGGGATTGGACTGCTGTTGGGGGCAACTGGGGTCAATACACTTTTGCCCTCTCCTCCTAAAAATGAGCAGACAAGTGCCACTCCGACCGGCGCAGATGAGGTCATTCCCTTTTATGGCAAGCATCAGTCCGGGATCATTACACCTATGCAGGATTTTATCTGCATGGGTGCTTTTGATTTGACGACGACCTCGCTAGGGGATGTCCGCAAGCTGTTTCAAAGCTGGACGCAGGCAGCAGCACACATGACCGCCGGCAAAAACGTTGATGACGAGAGCGATAACGCCCTTCTTCCTCCTATCGACACGGGAGAAGCCATGGGCCTGCGCCCGATGAAATTGACGATCACATTTGGACTTGGCGCTTCTTTCTTTGACGAGCGCTTTGGTCTTGCAGCCAAACGCCCAGCTCCCTTGGTCGATTTACCACGCTTCAACAGCGATGAAATGCGAAAAGAATGGTCGGGTGGCGATATTGTCGTGCAGGTCTGTGCCAACGATCCACAGGTCGCCTTCCATGCTCTGCGGAACTTGGCCCGGATCGCTCGAGGCAAAGCTGTCCTCCACTGGCTACAGGAGGGCTTCCAGCGTACCAGCGCATCCGACCCGACTGGCTCCACACCACGGAATCTGATGGGCTTCAAGGATGGCACGAACAATCCGCCGGTGAACGACCCCGCTACCGCAAATGAGGTCGTCTGGGCTCACACTGCTGAAAGTCCTGCGTGGATGGCAGGCGGAAGCTACATGGTCATGCGTCGAATCCGCATGCGGATCGAGGTATGGGATCGCTCTTCCCTCACCGATCAGGAGAATACATTTGGTCGTCATCGGTTAACTGGAGCTCCTCTTGGCAAAGCAAATGAGTTCGACGAGCTGGAGCTGGATCGCAAGGATGCCAAGGGCAAACCCGTTATGCCTGTGGATTCCCATGTCGCCTTGGCCCATATGGAGGGCAAGGTGAAAATTTTGCGACGCGGTTACTCTTATTCGAGTGGAATGGATCTCAAGACTGGTCAGCTCGATGCTGGGCTTTTGTTCATTTGCTACAATCGTGATCCGCGTAAGCAATTCATTCCGATGCAACAAAAGCTCGCATCCGTCGACCTGCTCAATGAATATATCACCCATGTCGGCAGTGGTTTGTACGCCTGTCTACCTGGTGCAAGTGAGGGCGGATACATCGGGGACACGCTTTTTTAACCAACTACCTGGGATGGAGTGAACACCTTGAAACGCTATCTGTTTATCATTTGTACCTGCATGCTGCTATGGACATCTGCTCTGTCTGCCGCTGTAGCCGCGCCGCTGGTGCCAGAGCAGCTCAAGCAAATGATCGCCCTCTCTAGCGATGCCTTGATTAGCAGTGGAGATAACAACTGGGAAGAAGTAGCTAAAGCGATCAGCAGTATGAAGAGCATCTGGGAAGGCAATTCGGAAGAAACCTCCGCAGATGCACAAGCATTGACGCAAGCAATCGTGGAAGCAGAGCAAGCCCTTGCCCAAGCGAAGGCGAATCCTGACACTGCAAAGGCAGCCATCTCCAATCTGGCAAAAGCGACGGATCGTTACGTCTCGTCCAAAGAAGAAGGCGGTCAACCAAAAGAAAGAGCACACAAGCAAATTGCGGCATTGCTACCGCTCTTGCAAAACAGCATGACAGCCATCACGGAAGGCGATCTGGCGAAAGCCAAGCAATCGTACAACAGCTTCGTCACCGGCTGGTACAAGGCAGAGGGTCTTGTGCGAGCGGAAAATGCCGCAATCTACGGGGATATGGAAATCAAAATCAGCAGTGCACGCATTGCCTTGAATACAGAACCACCAGACCCTAAAAAGAGCGCAGAGAAAGTACAGGCACTCATTTCTACCGTGGACAATTATTTGTCAGGAAAAGCAGTCCAACAGGCCGCTGCGAATCCTTCTTCTGAGCAGCCCACCATCTCGTCTCTACTGGAACTCCTTGCATCGATAGAAACAGATATCGCCAATCAGGATGCAACCGCTGCTTCTGACAAAATGGAGACCTTTATCACCTCTTGGCCCTCTGTAGAAGGCGTGGTCATGACCAAATCACAAGCTACCTACAGCAGTATCGAAGCCAAGATGGTCGCCGTCCCGACACTCATCCTGTCCAATCCCCCGCAATGGGAAAAGGCGACGGCTCATCTTGCGGAAATGAAGACAGAGCTGGCGCCATTTGCGACAGCATCCTCGTACACCGCTTGGGATGCGGGACTCATCTTGTTCCGAGAAGGACTGGAGGCTATCTTGATCATCGTCTCTCTGCTTACTGTCCTGAACAAGTCAGGTAATGCCGACAAGCGCAAATGGATTTGGTCTGGGTCCATTGCCGGGATCGTAGTTTCCGCCATTCTTGCCGTCATTCTCAGTTTCGTTTTCTCCAACCTCTCCACAGGCAACTCGCGAGAAACGATTGAGGGAGTAACCGGACTGATTGCCGTCTTCTTTATGGTAACAATCGGTGCCTGGTTGCATAAGAAGTCCAATTTGCAGGCATGGAATCAATTTGTCGAGAAATCTATCGGCTCTTCTTTGGCAAAAGGAGCTCTATGGTCACTCTCATTCACCGCCTTTCTCGCTGTCGCCCGCGAAGGGGCAGAAACGATTATCTTTTATATGGGGATGGCCGCTACGATCTCCATGACAGACCTGGCGATTGGCATTTTGAGCGCGCTTATCGTCTTGGCCGTGATTGGCTTGGTCATCATCAAGCTCAGTGCACGCATTCCGGTTCGTCCGTTCTTTTTTGTAGCCAGCCTCTTGCTCTACTACATGGCGTTTAAATTCGTCGGCGTCAGCATCCACGCTTTGCAGGTGACGGGAAGCTTATCTGCACACAGCAGCGATTACTTGTTGTATGCACCGACTCTCGGCATTTACGCGAGCTGGGAAACGACGATCCCGCAATTGATCATACTCGTGATCGTTCTCTTCAATTTGTTTCTGTATTCTCGAAAAAGAGCCGCCACTTCTATTCCGCGGGTGAACTAAAAAAGAGAAAACCTGAAAAACGCAGCTCCATCACGAGGGCTGCGTTTTCTTGTAAACCCTGATATTATTTTTGGCAATCATTCTTTATCGCAAGTTCACAGTTTTTCTGTTATCCTTAAATTTTTATGGAGGAAGTTATGTTACCATATTACAGGTGTAACCTTCTTTTTACATTTTCCGTCATTAGAAGGTACAAGATTCGATATATAGGATAGGGGTTAGATATGGGGGCAACATCAAATTCTGTTAAAGTTGACGTCAAAACAACGCCACGCGTTCGACAAAATATGGTCTACCTATTAGTGAAGCAGCTTCGTCCACATCAATGGACGAAAAATTTGCTGGTCTTTGCTGCCTTGCTATTTTCCTTGCACAAAGTAAGTCCGGATGTCATTGGAAAATCAGTGCTGGCCTTCCTGCTGTTTTGTTTTGTATCCGGCTGTGTCTACATCCTCAATGATTTTGTCGATATCAAAAATGACCGAAATCACCCGGAAAAACAGTTCCGGCCCATGGCTTCTGGTGCATTACCGCCCGCGCTCGCATTAGCATTCGGTGCGTTTTTGCTACTGGGTTCCCTTTTTAGTGCTTATTACTTTGACCGATTATTCGCGCTCGTACTGCTCGTTTACTTTGTGCTCAACGTCGCTTACTCGCTGAGGCTGAAGCATGTGGTCATTCTGGACGTCATGATTATTTCAGCCGGTTTTGTTTTGCGTGCCATCGGTGGAAGTCTGATGATCCAAACGCCGTTCACGCCGTGGTTTTTGCTCTGTACGATGCTGCTCGCACTGTTTTTGGCCATCAGCAAACGTCGCCACGAGTTGATTTTGTTGCAGCAGGATAAAGGAACGCATCGCAAAGTGCTCGACAGTTATTCGTCCGAATTGTTGAATCAGTTGAATACGATTGTTACGACTATGACAATCATCAGTTATTCCTTGTTCACTTTTACATCAGGACGCACGATTCACTTGATGTGGACCATTCCGCTCGTGATCTTTGGTATTTTCCGTTACCTGTATTTGATCACCGTCGCAGGTCAGGGCGGCAGTCCGGAAAAAGTTTTGTTGCAGGACAAGCCGATTCTCATTACGGTGTTCCTGTATGTCGTCATGGTGGCCGGGATTATTTACGTATTTGAATTTAAATAAGGAAGTTCAAAAGGTCGAATTTTGAACTTGAATTTCCTTGCACAGATAGGTTGTGGATCAGGCTATGCCATCAATTGTTCTAATCATCATTTCCGTGGTCCTCAGTGCGTGTGGACAAGTCGCGATGAAGATGGGCGCATCCTCGCTCTCCAGCAACAGTGACATGCTGCTACTGAAGTTCCTGCACTATTTCACGAACCTGCCGATTATGGTGGGACTTGCGCTTTACGGACTTTCTGCGTTTATCTGGATTGCTGCGCTGGAAAAGGTGCAGCTCTCCTATGCTTATCCCATGGCAGCACTCGGATACGTGTTGGTAGCTGCGCTGTCCTTCTTGATCTTCAACGAACCGTTGTCCCTTACACGTATTGTCGGTCTGGCGATTATCGTCGTGGGCGTCGTCGTCATTTCTCAGTCGTAATCATCACGTAGAGGAGTTTTATCATGTTATATGCGGTAGCGCCGTTCATCGGCTGGCTTGTGTCCGGAATAACCAAATTTTTGATTAATTACCTCCGTTTTGGGTCCCGGGCCAAAGAAATGGTCGGGAACGGCGGGTTCCCCAGCACGCACACAACTGTCATGGTCACGACTGTGTTTCTGATAGGTTTGCAGGAGGGCTTTACTCATCCTGCATTCGGGCTGGGTGTGGCTGTGACGTTTATTGTGATCATCGATGCGACTGGATTGCGCAGAGCGGTAGGAAAACATGCAGAGGCACTCAACAAGCTCGCAAAGGAACATCCGGACGTGTTTCCCGCCAAACCTTTGCGCGAAAGCATGGGACATACCAGATGGGAAATTGCCGGGGGTCTGGTGCTCGGGGTACTGCTTGCGACCGTATTGCATCTGCTGGCAGCGAACCTCCCTAACCTCATTGGCTAGTAGATTCGTAGACAGGAGATTATATTCATGAATAACCGTACAGCTACGTACTCGTTCCTGCTTGGAACGGCTTTGCTATTGTTTATGGCTACGATTGTGCTTAGCACATCGGTTTTATTTTTGTTCGGCGTGTCCGTGACGGCCGCCAGCTTTTGGATTGGCCTCGTTGCGGCTTTGGCTGCGATGGGCGGGATGGTGTCGGTCTTCGTAAGTTCACGTCGTCGGGCCTGGTTTTTCTCCCTGTTGGCTGGACTGGCGGTTGTTTCAGGCATCAGCTACTCCATCAGTGCCAATACGTTTGATCTTTCTTTTGACGGACAAACGTATCATCAAGAAGCAATCGTGAAGATAACCGACGGCTGGAATCCGGTTCGTGACCAGCCCATCCTCAAGCCTCCTAGTTCAAAAGAAGTGGAGGAGATGGATAATAGAGAGGTTCTCTCGGCCTTTCACCTTTGGATCAATCATTACGCCAAAGGTCCTTGGATGCTCGATGCAGTCATGTATAAACTGACTGGTCAGATCGAGGTTAGCAAAATTTTTAACCTGTTGTTGATTGCATCGTCCTTTTTCCTGACACTCGCTGCCATCCGGACCGCTTTCCCAGAGAAACAAGGGGCTGCGATTGCCTTCGCGCTGCTCGCAGCGTTCAATCCCGCGGTGATCATGCAATCGACTTCCTTCTATATTGACGGACAGCTCGGGTCACTCGTGCTCATCATCTGCGCTCTCGGCTATCTGCTATATAAGCGCTACCATGTGTGGACGCTACTAGCGCTATGCGCAACGCTCATGCTGCTGGCGCAGATCAAATTCACGGCTTTGGGGTATGCCGGATTGCTCGGCTTGGCTATTCTCGTGCTCTTCTTTTTCTACGATCGCCGTCAGCACATCAAGAGCATGCTCGTGTGGCTTTCGATTAGTCTGGTTATTACGGTAGGGGTTGTCGGGTACAATCCGTATGTCACCAACACGCTAGCGAAGGGGCATCCGTTTTATCCGTTGGCGGGCAAAGGTGCCGTTGATATCATGACCTCGAACAGCCCGCATGGCTTCAAAGACAATACGAGCATAGAAAATCTGGCTATCTCCTTATTTTCTAAATCGGAGAACATCGCAACACCCCATAGCCCTACATGGAAGGTGCCATTTACGGTCACCTTGAAAGAGCTCGCAGTGTTCTACTCTCCTGACGTGCGTGTAGCCGGATTCGGGCCGCTTTTCGGAGGAGCTGTGATTGTCACATGCCTGATTCTCGTTGTCTTGCTTCTGGGGACTCATCGAAAAAAAGGAGCACCTTTCTTGTGGATCAGCCTGGCGCTTTTCGTGACCGTGCTTATTAATCCGGAAAGCTGGTGGGCGCGCTATGTTCCGCAGCTTTGGTTGATTCCACTCTTGATTGCGCTGGCAGTATGGGATGTCCAGAAGGGCTTTTTCCGTCATGCGGGCAAGGTTCTGGTCGTCATTTTACTCGCCAATATGGTGATGGTAAATGCTTCTCATATCATTGGACAGTCTGGCGCCAATGCATTAGTTAAAAAGCAGCTTGAAGAGATCAAGGCAAGCAACAAAACGCTGGTCGTAGACTTCCACCATTTCAATGCGGTGAAAGTACGTCTACAAGAAGCTGGCATTCCTTTCGTCGAGCAAAAGCTGGATAAAGGCGAAGAGGTCAAAGGATTTATGACTACGCGTGCCGTTTACCTGTTGAAATAAAACATAGAAGGGGCCGTCTCTAAGTCGGGAAATCGACTTTTGAGACAGCCCCTTTTTAAATTCTAGGTTGCTTGTTTAGTGGACAAGTTGCCAACTAGCAAAAACGTATAAATCTTCATAATCATTTCTGGAAAACTATGGTAGAGTTTACTTGTATTGATTATCCAGAAGGGAGTGTGCATCATGCCTGTTGAAACATTCAAAGCAACTGCACATCTACAGAAGGGAATGGTTGTGAAGGCCAGTTCCAGAAATTTCGAGATAACCATCGATGAACCGAAAAGCTTGGGAGGAACGGATACTGGGATGAACCCCGTTGAACTGGTACTCTCCGCATTAGGTGCATGCCAATCTATCGTTGCCAGAGTATATGCCAGGAAGTTTAACGTTCAACTAGACGATTTTTGGGTGGAAGTCGAAGGCGATCTCGATACAGATGGCTTCATGAACAAATCTGATGTTCGACGCGGGTATTCTGAAATCCGATACACCTTTCATATCAAAACCGATGCTCCTAGAGAGCAAGTAGAGTCTTTTGTGGAATTTTTGGAACAGACATGCCCCGTTGGAGATACGATTGCGAATCCTGTCACTCTTAAATTAAACGGTATTGTTATTGAAAAACCGAGCGAGCTAAAGGCGAATGATTAAAACAAGGCTCCCAATTGGGAGCCTTTGTCGTATTTTTGATTTTTACATAAACACAAAGTAAATGACCGCTGCCAGTACCAAGCGATAAATCGCAAAAGGTGTCAGCTTGATGCGATTGATCAGCTTCAAGAAGAAACGGATCGACAGAAGCGCGAACACAAACGCGCTAATAAAACCGATAACAAAAAATGGAATGCTGTCCATCGTAATCGCATCCCAGCGCTTCAACAGCGACAAAAAGCTCGCGCCCGCCATGATCGGCACAGCCATAATAAACGTGAAGTCTGCCGCTGCCCGATGGCTCATGCCCAACAGTACGCCCCCCGAGATCGTGGAACCCGAACGGGAAAAGCCAGGCCACAGGGAGAAGCATTGAATAAGTCCGACCAGAAACGCTTGCTTGTACGTAATTTGGTCAACCGACTCGATCTTGGGACGTCTTGGTCGGAACCAATCCGCAGCAAGCATGAGAAGAGCGCCCAGCACGAGTCCGATTACAACTGTCTTCGTCGAGAACAAATACTCATCGATGTAGTCGTCAAACAGAACACCCAGAATCCCCGCAGGAATCAACCCCACAATGACCGTAGCCAAATTCAGTCGAGGTCCTGCCTGAATCTCACTCTTACCCGCCAGCTTTTTCAAGCCGAGCAAGCTCATGAACCGATCCCACATCAAAACGACAACAGCCAAAATCGAGCCGAGCTGAATGACAATTTTGAAGGTATTGGCCACTTCAGGTGAAAACAAATCTTTCGTTTGGAACAAAAAGTCATCCACGATGATCATGTGACCCGTAGAGGAAACAGGGGCAAACTCAGTCAAACCTTCTACTAGCCCCAGCACAATCGCGACAAAAGCTTCCCAGAGACCCAAAAATTCCACGCTCCTATGAATGATGTCCAAAATCAATATGTAGCAGCCGCCCTGTAAAAGAGCAGACTACTGCTTCTAGCATTATAACGTTCATCTCCGGTACAAAGTTACATTGTGATAGAAAAACATTCTAGCAATTTATTGATGGTTTCCCATAGTGAAAGCCCTCATGTTTTTCTTGATTCATTTTTACCTTGCAAGATGTGAATCCAAAGCTGCGTAGGAAGAAGCGAATTTCCAGTCCAAGCGCCTCTGAAGCCCACCTCAGCGTAGGAATAAATGGCGGGGAATTTAAGCTTCACTTATGAATGACATCCTCGAAACTTCTACGTTTGAAGCGCTCCCGCCATTTATTTCGAAGCGGACAGTCAATCACCCCTTGCGGGGCGTAGGCCGAAGCGCAGACTGGAAATTCGCTTCTTCCCTCCACCACAGCCCCTCATCGATTCACATATTGCAAAGTCCCTTCCCCCATGTCACCTAGTCGCCAAAGCGCGATTTTCTCAATGCCCGCTTTCTTTGCGACTTCGACCCATTGCGATAGCGTCTCTTCATCCGCATACCAAACCGTGTGCTTTTGTCCGTCTTCATCCATATAGTCGAAGTACAAACTACCACTCGCTTTATCCCGCTTTTGCGGCTCGACACTAGAGATAGCAAGGTCTACTGCCTGTTTTTCCGTCACAGCCGTCACTTTTCCATCAGAAGCCCAATCAAATCCGCCTACAGAGAGGGCCATGACCTTGTCACCCGGCACCTTTTTCATTCGATTGGCGAGCTGCTCAATAAATGCATGATCGGCTTTGGGACCTGGCTCTGTATTCGTACCGTACAAATTATAAGCCATCATGACGTAAGTAGGTCCCTTTGGCAATGCCAAGTCTTCAATCGGCGCGCGCGGCTCCAATACGATGCGAAGCGACTTCCCCTCCTGCTCCATATGCTGATACAAGGTATGGATAAAAGTAAGGAAGTTGTCCCAGTCTTTCTCGTCAATTCTCTCATAATCGATTTCTAAACCATGAAAGCCATTCTGGATCACGGCATTCTTGATCTCCATAATGTGCTTGGTACGGCTTGCATCTGTCGCCATGAGCCGGCTGACAATCGACGGGTCCTTTTGAACCTGCGTACCATCACTGTTAAGACGATCATTCACGATGGTCAAATCGAGATCGACATAGCTGCCCTGCTTCGATGCTTCCTTGATTTCCGGCATCGCCTTGGTCATGCGGTCAGTAAAGTGCAGCTTGTCGTTTTCATCAAAATACGCGGCGAAGACTTGCACACTGGACAAGCCATCCGTCATCCTGCGGAAATCCTCTAAACCGGATTCCCACTGCCAGTCTACCACCCAGGCAGTCAACTCCGTCCTGTTGTTGGCTGCATCTACAATCTCTATGCTTTCGGTATCATTCCATTTCATCACGTACCACACGAGGGTGATACACGCTACTATCAGAAGAACAGTCAAAATGATCGATCGTTTCTTGATGTTTGACACCTTACACTGATCCCCCTTGTTTCAGATTTAAAAGGTGTCGATGACCCAGTCCATTGTGGAAGAAAAAGCTTTCTTGATCGAACTGACGACTCCTGCAAGCCCTGTCTGCACATTACTGAACAGCGTCTGCTGCTCACCATTTGGTTGCACCAGGGACCCAATCTGTATGTCCGCAAACACACCGTCATAAATGTCGTCTTTTTTGTTCACTTCACTATAGGCCGCTTCCAATGCAACACCACCGCTTCTAATGCTCGGGTCGATCTGTTGCTGATCCATGAGCGGTGTTTTATCCACGGAAACACTGAGACGGTCTCCTTGAACAGTGATTTCGAGTTGACGCGTATTTTTAATGTTAATCGGGTATTTTTCCAGCTCGGGAGCACCTGACTCACCCTGCTCTCGCGTATAAACAGAGGCACGGTCAAAGGTCAAATCTTCTGGATTCCAAATCACTTGGCTCAATTCCGTCTTGAAAAGCTCCTGAACTTCTCCTTTTTCCTTCTTCTGCTCGACGCGCAGCTCATTATCATGCAGAACGACCCGTACAAAGCTGCCTTTTTCCCGATCATAGCGCAAATAAATCGTCTGCTTGCCGATTACATTCCCTTCCAGCTTGGCAGAAAGCTTGATATCCTTCTGGGTGTCGCTGTTTTTTAAATATAACATGCCAGAGCCAGCAGCTGGAGAGGTCAGGACGATCTGATCCTCCATAAATTGCGCGGCGCCACTGAGACGATCCCACTCTTTGGCCTGCTCTTCATCGCCGCGAACGAAGCGAATCTTCTCGTCAGTGTCTTTTTGGATGCGCATTAACAAATGATTCGTGTACCAGTAAGGCTCTGGCTGCACGCGGGTCAGGTCGTACAGATCACCCTCGCTGTCGTTGTAGGCGGTTCCTTCCCGGTTAAAGTGCATCGTAAAATACTTTTTGATATTCGCGTCGTTCGCATCCGCTACCAAGCGATTCATGCCGCCATACAGGGTGTTCGCATGCATAATCATATAGGCACCCGGGACAAAGCCCAATTGATCCATATACGTATCATTCATCAACTTGTAGTCTTTGTTCATTCTCGCTTCCATCTTGCTTCTGTCTTCAATCGGGATCATATTGCTGTCACGGATAAAGTCCATCAAGTAGTGGTTATAGTAGCCCACTTTTGTTTTATTCGTTAATTCACTCTCATCCTTTACCCCGATGAAATTGCCCTGATCATCAAACACATTGATATACGTCAACCGATAGCCGTTGGAACCGAGCTCCCAGAAGCCATTTTCCATCATTTTTTTCAAGTCTTCCGGCTGGAGGAATTTGTTCTCGCTGTTTCCCATCTTGTTGCCGTAAGACAATGCTGTTGCTTTGAAGTTGTACTTCTCCAAAAGCGGTTGGGCAAACAAGCTCGAATCGTTGCGGCCATCTTCAAAAGCCAAAAACAGTGCCTTGTCAGGAAGTGGCTTCTTTTTCTTGTAAAAGTCCAAGATATCTTGTTGCGAGATCGTTTGATAGCCCTGGTCATACAACGCCTGCAGCTGCTCGTCCAATTGCTTCTTGGCTACTAATTTCGGTGTACCCGAACGACCTACGCCAAAATAGGAGATGGCGATAAAGCCTTTTTCATTCGTCCAGTTCGCCTTATTCGGCTCCTCGTACTTCTTCCAATCAAATACCGCATTATATAACATGACACCCAGGACGACTAAGATAGCGACCTGGATCAGCGTCTTGATGAATTTATTGCGATCTTTTTTCCGATAGTCCAAGACATCGCTCGTCGTTTTCCCCATAACTCCTGACACCCTCACTCCCTTTGTCTTTCCCTCTTAAAATGGCAGCCCAAAACCTTTTTTGTTCTTCTTTCGAGCTTCTTTTTTCAATCTCGCTTCGACGTCCTGCGGTGTTTCTCGCGTACCCCAAGTAGATTTCCAGAATGTCACCCAAGCCACAGGCATCTGCCACAGCAACACCAGCTCATAAAACACACAAAAGACAATCCCGAAAACCCATAGCTTGCTTCTACGGAAAAACAGATGAGCCAAGCTCATTAAGAGCGCCATCAACAGCAAGCCCATTAAAAACGTACCCGGGAAAATATGATGAACGAGCGGAACGTATACGAGGTTGTACAGTACGATGACGGGAGCAGCGATAGGAACAATCAGACCAATGTAAAAGAAGATCGCCATAAAAGGCTCCTTGCGCCAAATAAAGCCGCTGGCACGCAAAGATTCCCTCAACCACGAACGCTTCCAGCGCATCTGCTGCTTCAAAAATATATTCATGTCTGACGGCACAATCGTCGAGCAAATTGCAGAATCCTGATAGCCTGTCCGATGGGTTCGCAAAATAAAGTTGGTCATGCTTCGGTCATCGCCAAAAGTGGCGGGCTGCCCGAGAAACTTCTGATTCAGCCATGCTTCAGAATGCTGCAAAATCAATTCCTTGCGATAGCAAGACAACGGCCCAGACAAGCAAGTGACACTATCAAACCACGACTCAGCCGCCTTCATAATGCGAAAAGCAATGTAGTAACGAACCGTTTGGAGCTTGGTGATTGCGTTGGTGAACTTGTTTTCCACATCCGTACGCCCTGCGACACCACCCATTTTCGGGTCTTGGAAAGGCTGTACGAGGTTGCGAATCGCAGTCGGTTCCAAAAAGCTGTCCGAATCAACGAAGACAACCAAATCGTGCTTGGCCATTTCCACACCTTTTACCAAAGCAACCCGTTTCCCGCCGTTTTCAGAAAGAATGTGCATCTTCACGCGTTCGCGAGTCATATAGCGCTCAGCCTCGTTATGAATCATATCGATGACCTTTTGAATCTCTTCTGCTGATCGGTCTGTCGAGCGGTCGTCTACCACGATGACCTCCAGCTTATCAATCGGGTAGTTCTGATTCACACAACTCAAAATCGTCCGGTGAATCCACTGCTCTTCGTTGAAGCACGGAATAATAATACTCACACCCGGTGTATAGTCCGGATTGACGGGAACCTCCCGATAAAGAGCACCGAATAAATACCGTGTCAGCAAAAAGGCAGCGGCAATCAAGCTGTACAAATACAAGTACATGTTGTATTTGAAATAAATCACGCTCTCCGCGCGCATGAGCACGATAAACGCCGCAGCGAAAAACAGGGAGGCACTTGCGATATAAATCGCGTATCCCCAGCGCTTTTTGCGAAAATACTCGGTCAGCGGTTTGGAAAACTCGAAGGCGAGCATGAACTTCTGACGCCCGTCCTCTTCCTGCGTAAACCAGCGAACGACAGTTGCATCCAGCTTCACCGTTGACTCATAGCCTTCTGGCATTGTACCTGGCGGGATTGTGCAATAAATCATAAACACTTGTCCCACCTGGATGTCTTCTATCTCTGAATCTAGTTCAACTAATAGGCCAGTCGAAGAAATGTCGACGGCTCTGGCCTTGACTCCATCCTTGACCCGCTGTTTCTTGGTCAATAGCGTCACCGGGAAATCCGCCATATAGCGCAGACTTAGCATCCGAATGCGATTCAAATATTCTGGGTCCTCCAGCTGTCCTTGCTCATTCGTATCTTTAGCACCACGTCGGTCCACTTGGACACGAATTTTCTCCGGGTCTGGCACATTCGATAGCACGCGCCTCTCCGTTTTGGAAACCGTCAGTACTTCATCGATTTTCTCTTTCTTTTTAGGCTTTATTTTCTCTATCAACTGTTTCATCACTGTCGCTCTCTCCCCTCCACTGCCTACAAGCTCCAGTAATGAAATCCACTGTTTTCAAAGTCAGCTTTGGAATAAGTCTCTTTTATATCGATCATGATTTTTGCTTCATTCTTGCCGTACATCGCGGCAAAATCAGCGACTTCCATCTGGGCAAAGGGAGCATGCGGTACGGCTACAACCACAATGTCCAAGTCATGGAGAGCCTTCGTCTCTGACAGCTCGATGCCGTATTCCTCGTATGCCTCCTGAGGATTTACCATCGGGTCTACGACCAGTGGGTTGATCCCGTACTCCCTCAGTTCCTCAACGATATCCGTCACCTTGGTATTTCTGATATCCGCGCAATTCTCTTTGTAGGACAGTCCGAGTATGCCAATCCGTACATTCTTGAGGTCGAGCTTCGAACGAACAGCCATTTTGATAATTTGTTGAGCGACATATCTCCCCATGCCATCGTTAATATGTCTAGCCGCCAAAATGATGCGGGAGCGATAGCCGCTGTCCTCTGCTTTGTACGTTAAATAGTAAGGGTCGATACCGATGCAATGCCCACCGACCAAGCCCGGTGAAAAAGGGAGGAAGTTCCACTTGGTTCCTGCCGCTTGCAATACTGCCTTCGTCGGAATATCCATCTGATTGAACAGCATAGCCAGCTCATTCATAAACGCAATATTGACATCCCGCTGAGCATTTTCAATGACTTTTGCCGCTTCAGCTACCTTGATGCTTTCTGCTCGATAAACGCCTGCCTTGATCACGAGCTCGTAGACGCTTGCTACGATTCCCAATGTTTCTTCATCCATCCCCGATACGATCTTGACGATGTTTTCCAAACGATTTACCTTGTCTCCCGGGTTGATGCGTTCAGGTGAATAGCCAACCTTGAAGTCTATGCCACAACGCAAGCCCGACTCCGACTCCAGGATTGGCAAGCAAACTTCTTCGGTTACCCCTGGATAAACGGTTGATTCAAAGACAACGATTGACCCTTTTCTCAACTGTCTGCCCACCATGCGGGATGCACTTTCTACATATTTCAAGTCGGGGACATTGCCGCTTTTGACCGGAGTAGGCACTGCCACGATAAAAAATCGCGCTTCCTGCAATCTATTTTCATCTGAAGTGAATTCAATAGCAGCGTCACTCGTCAGCCCCTGATCCACGTCATTATCATAAAAGTGTCCCTTTTGATAGGCTGCTACTTTTTCTTTGTTTACATCGAATCCGATCACAGCCGCACGCTTGGACAGTGCCATCGCTATCGGCAAGCCTACGTACCCAAGACCGACGACAGCAATTTTCTCCTTTCTCTCCACAATCCCTTCGTACAAATTCATAAGCTGGCTCCCTCTCCCTGTTCTATTTTGGGCTTTATTGGCCAAACATCTCTGTCATGGGTACAAGCGTGTAACCTTTACTTCTAAGCTGGTCAATTACGATTGGTAGCGCCTCTATTGTGTGAATGTCATCGAGCATGTGCAGCAGAATCACGCTTCCGCTCCGCGTTTGCTCCATAATGGTTTTGACGATATCGTCCGCACTCCGTTTCTTGTCGTAATCGGACGGCGTCACATCATAAATCGTAATATCCTCGTAGCCCGTCGCTGCAATCGCCTTGAGTGTCTGTTCGTCAAACGCCCCAGTTGGTGGTCTGAAATACATCGTCGGCTTCTGCTGAATCGCTTCGGTAATGATCTGATGGGCTTTGACAATCTCTTTTTGCAATTCTTCCGGCGCAATTTTGGTATTTACCGGGTGAGAATAGGTGTGGTTGGCTACATCATGACCCGCTTCAGCAATCGCTCTCGCCAAGTTTGGATTTCGCTCTACACCATCTGCGCGAAGGAAAAACGAAGCCTTTACTCCTTTTTTGTCCAAGATATCGAGAATCTTCGTAACTGTTTGATCCGTACCCCAATCATCGAAGGACAAGGCGACCATCTTCTTGTCTGTTTCTTTTCGATAGATGAGTTTTGGCTTGGACTCGTAGTACGCCGCATTCATTTTTGCTGCATCAAAACCCGGAATTTCTTGCAGCGGCTTTCGCTCCCCGCCTTGTGCAATCAACTCGTGCAATGGGACGAATCTGTAACCGACATCCGTAGCTGCCTCTGCGAGAAGACGGATGTTTTCTACGACAGACTTGTTCTCCTCTGTATCCATCGCGATGATGCCGCCGCGATTCATATATTTTCTTAAGTAATGAATTTTTTGCTCCTCCGTCTCTTTTTGCCAATTGTGCAGAAACAGACTGGAGGACACGACCGCTTCTTGTCCATTATGCGCAGCTACCAATCGAAGATCGTCGGAGTAATCGCCCGACTTCGTTCTGATATACCGCGGTGTTTTGTCGGTCTCTCTTTTGATGACCTCATTAGCCAATTTGATATCTTCGTACATTTTCTCGTAAGATTGACCCTGCAAATCTGACTGTTTTAACGTGTTGTTTTCAATTTCGTGACCTCTGGCGACAATTTCTCGCGCAATGTCAGGCTCTTCCGCTACTCTCATTCCTGGCATGAAAAAAGCTGCCTTGATGTGGTACTTGTCCAACTCCTCGAGCAGTCTTTTCATCGTGTCCTTATCTGCCATCCCATTAAAAGTAAGAGCAAGCTGTCTTTGCGTCGTGTAGACCATAGACACTGCCTTGCTCTTTTCCCCTTGGTAACGCTCGATATTTTCAGGTTTGGCTGGCGCTGGCCCGTTATCTGCACCGTTTTCTTTCCCCTGAAACGGTGAACAGCCTGCCAACAATGCCACGATCGCTACCAGGGAGATCCAGTGAAATAATCGGAACCCACTGGCCCCTTTCTTATGACTAATCATGATTGTCCCCTTTTCATGTAAGAAATGCCCTATACACATAAAAAAACGACTATTTCATCTGCGCAACAAGTAAAGTGTAATCACACACTCTTCCGCAAAAATGAACATAGTCTGCCACTACACGCTAGACTAACATAACCACCTATACCAAACAACTTTTTGAAGCGGTTTCATTTATGACAATTTATGGAAATGGAAAAAATCGCCTTCAAGACGCTATTTTCAAAAAAAGACGAGCCTCATCGGGCCCGTCATTCGCTGTTACAGTTTGATCGCGATTAATTTTAGTTCCGTTAATTCCTCGACCGCATACTTGATCCCTTCGCGGCCAAAGCCACTGTCTTTTACTCCGCCATACGGCATGTTGTCTACGCGGAACGTTGGAATGTCGTTGATCATCACGCCTCCGACCTCCAGCTCTTCCGCTGCACGCATAGCCGCGTGAATGTCACTCGTATAGATACCTGCCTGCAAGCCGAATCGGGAGTCATTTACCGCCTCAATCGCTTCGTCCATCGTCTCAAACGGTGTAACGACTACGATTGGACCGAAAACCTCTTGGCAGGAGACGGCAACATTCGCGCCCACATTGGTCAGAATCGTAGGGGCAAAGAGGTTGTCACTGACAGGCTTCCCGCCAGTAACTACATGTGCACCTGCTTCTACTGCTTCCTGTACCCATGCTCCCATGCGTTCATGATCCTTGGCGGAGATCACAGAGGACATGTCTGTCTCTTCGTTCAGCGGATCTCCCAGCACGAGCTTTTCTGTGCCCGCCTTAAACTTCTCCAGGAACTCTTCGTACTTGCTTTGGTGAATATAGACGCGTTGCAGCGAGATACACACTTGACCGCTAAAAGAGAAGGCACCCGTCACGCAACGATCAATCAACGCTTGCGTGATTTCCACGTTGTGGTCGATGATTACTGCGGAGTTGGAGCCAAGCTCCAAGGTCACGCGCTTGAGTCCCGCTTTGTTTTTCATTGCGATTCCAACCGCTGGGCTTCCCGTAAACGTAATCGCGGCAATTCGGCTGTCACTGACCAGCTTTTCGCCTACGACTGCGCCTTTTCCAGGCAAAATATTGAGTGCTCCTGCTGGCAAGCCTGCCTCTGCGAAAATATCGGCCAGGATCAGCGAGCTAAGCGGCGTCTGACTCGCTGGCTTCAGTACGACGGTATTTCCTGCGGCAATGGCAGGCCCAACCTTGTGTGCTACGAGATTAAATGGAAAGTTAAAAGGCGTGATCGCGCCGACTACGCCTATCGGCTTACGTACCGTAAAAGCAAGACGTCCTTCACCACCCGGTGCTGCATCGAGCGGCACCGTCTCTCCGTGAATGCGCTTCGCTTCTTCTGCTGCGAACTTGTAGGTCTGGATTGTCCGAGCGATTTCTACACGACCCGTGCGAAGTGGCTTGGCGGCTTCCTGTGCGAGGATGACCGCCAGTTCCTCCTTGCGTGCTTCCATAATCGCAGCGGCCTTCTCCAGTATCAAGGCGCGCTGACTGGCTGGCATTTTCGCCATGACTTTGGCTGTTGCTTTGGCCGCCTTGATTGCCTCGTCGACGTCATGATCGTCTGCCTGAGCGATTTCAGCCAGCAGCTCCCCAGAATACGGGGAGTAGAGCGGTGCGTATTCTTTTGCTTCTTTCCATTGTCCGTTGATGTAGAGATGCTTTTTCATGAGTATGGAGAACCCCCTCGGGCTTTTTAGTTCGTCACGTATTGGCTTTTCAGAACATCCGTCATAATGTCCAGTGCCTCTTCCAGTTGCTCGTCTGTAATAACCAGTGGAGACAGGAAGCGCAGCACGTTGCTGTGTACGCCAGCAGAAAGGACGATGACGCCAGACTCGTAGCAGCCTTTGGTCAAGCCAGCAACGAGCTCTTTCGCTGGTTGTTTGGTTGTTGGATCGATAAATTCTACGGCGCACATCGCACCTAGCCCGCGCACCTCTGCGATCACAGGGAACTCTTTTTGCAACGCGTGGAAATGTGCCTTGATCTTGTCCCCGATCACCTGCGCACGACCAGAAAGGTCTTCGCGCTCCATTTTTTCAATGACTGCCAATGCCGCTACACAGCCAAGCGGACTTCCTCCATAGGTACCGCCGATCTCACCTGGATTTGGCGCGTCCATGATTTCTGCGCGTCCCGTAACCGCAGAGATAGGCAAGCCTGCCGCGATTGATTTGGACATGGTGATGATATCTGGCTCGATATCAAAATGGGTAGAAGCAAACATGGCGCCAGTACGACCGAAGCCTGTTTGAATCTCATCCGAAATGAAGAGAATTTGATGCTTTTTACAAATGTTATAGACTCCTTGAACGAAGGACACAGGCGGAACGATAAAGCCGCCTTCTCCCTGAATCGGCTCCATAATCACGGCAGCCACTTCTTCCGGTGCAACCTCAGTCAAGAGGAAGTCCTCGAACTGACGTACGCAGAATTGCGCGTACTCATCATCAGTCATGGATTCCGGCTTGTTCAGTGGATACGGAAACTGCGCTTTATACGTAGCTGGAGCGAATGGACCCATCTGGAATTTGTACGGCTTCACCTTGGAAGTCAGTGACATACCCAGAAGCGTACGACCATGGAAGCCGCGGCTAAAGGAAATGATGCCTGGGCGTCCTGTGTATTTGCGGGAGATTTTTACCGCGTTCTCTACTGCTTCTGCCCCGCTGTTTGCGAGCATCGTCTTCTTTTCAAAGCTGCCTGGTGTGATTTGCGTCAGCTTCTCAGCCAACGCCACATATGGCTCATACATCCCTACGTGGAAGCAAGGATGAATGTATTTGTCCAGCTGCGCTTTTAGTGCCTCAACTACTTCCGGCGGGCAGTGTCCGGCATTCAGTGTACCGATCGCTCCGGCAAAATCGATGTACGTATTACCATCTACATCCGTGACCAAGGCACCTGAAGCTGACTCTACAAAAACAGGGGTATTGTTGCCGACACCTTTTGGAACGAACTGCTTTCTTTTTTCAATCAGGGCCGCTCCCTTTGGACCTGGCACACCAGCAGCTACGTTTACAAATTGACGTTGTTTGGACATATCGTTTCCTCTCCTCGTTCGAGATGGTATTGGTTGAATTGCTTGCTTGTAAACTCAACCACGATATGTAGCAATACCTATGCCAAACGCCAGAGCTTGATGAAATCGCGTTTCCGGCACTACGGTCACATCAAATTATTCAAAAATGAATCAAAATACCAGAATGATCGATTCACTTTTGAATAAACGATTCATTTTTGAATCACCTGGAACGAATTCGATATTTTTGCAGCTTCCGCACGACAGAGGGCTGACTAATGCCGAGAAACTCCGCGATTTCTCCAGTGGTCCGGCAGTGCTCGGATGCATAGCGCAGCCATTTTTCCTCTACCTGCTCCAATGCTTCGCGAAGCGACATCTTGGAAGTAGCCAGACTCGGCTCTATCGCTGCCTGCTCTTCCCCTGCCAACCTGATTTCCGCGGGCAGATGCTGAGAAGTGATCACCTCTTCGTCCGCTGTGACCACCATTCTCTCCAAGACGTTCTCCAGCTCGCGCACATTGCCGGGCCACTCGTACTGCATCAAGGCATGTGTTACAGCAGGGTCCAGACGCTTGTCCATTCCGTATCGTTCATTGAGCGAGCGCAGGACGCGCTTCAGGAGAGCCGCGATATCCTCTGGCCGATTTCGTAACGGCGGGACGTGGATCGGGACAACATTCAGACGAAAATACAGGTCCTGCCGGAACTTCCCTTCCTTCACCATCTTCTCTAAATCGCGATTGGTGGCGGCAATCAGCCGAAAATCCACGTCGCGGTACTGTGTGCTCCCAACGCGCTGCAACCGTTTTTCTTGAATCACCTTCAACAGCTTGGCCTGCAAGGTCAGCGGCAGTTCCCCCAGCTCGTCCAAGAGGAGAGTCCCTTGGTTCGCCATCTCGATAATCCCTTGCTTCCCCTGCTTGGCGGCTCCCGTAAACGAACCAGCCTCATAGCCAAACAGCTCCGATTCCAGCAAGCCCTCCGGGATCGAGCCACAGTTGATCTCCACGAATTGCCCACCCGCACGACGGCTATTGCGATGAATTTCTTTCGCGATCACGTTTTTCCCGACACCTGATTCCCCGAGGATCAGGACATTCGAATCGACAGCCGCAACTTTTTTGATGAGACGCTCAATGGCTTGCATCGGCTGACTCACTGCCACGAAGCCCTCCTGGTGCTTTTCGCGCAGCTCCTCAATCTCGGTTTCAAACTGCTTGAGCTGCTCTGTCAGACCTTCGTAACGCCGTTTCAATTCCATAATTTCAGTCAGGTCATGGGAATAGCTGATGATCGAATGCATGCTGCCATCTTCATTCCAGACGGGAAAGGCTGTCACCATCAGCTTTCGACCCCCGGGTATTTCCTGCATGATCGTCTGCGGCGTCTTGGCATCCATGACCTTTCGCGTGACAGATGGAGAAAAAACCTTTCTTTTTTCAAGCTCGATGACGTTTTTGCCCAAGAGCTCTTGCTTTCCAATGCCGTATATTTCATAGGACGAATCGCCAACCAGCCGGATGTAGCCCTCAGGGTCCGTGATTAACAAATGATCGCGAGACGTTTCAACAATGGCCTCCAATACGCGGCTCATCCACTTCTCCGTGCTCTCTTCTCTCTTCATCTCTTCGCCGCCTCTCACACGCCGCTGTGTCCGACCTGTGTTTATTTTTTCATTATAGAAAACAGCAAGAACAACGACAACCTATGAAAAATATGTAAAAATAACGATATTAACACGCCTTGCGAGATGGAAAGGATGGTAGAAATGACGCCCACAGTCGGAGACATCTACTGTGTTTTTGTCGAGAAGCTGCAAAAGTACGCAGCTTGCCAGGTCACATCGGTAGAAGAACCTGGCTCGAGTAAAGCCAATTCGCTCATCAGTATCCTCGAGCTGGACTGGAGCAGCGATACACTACCTGATGAATCAGATCTGCACCAGATGAGGCCCTTATATTGCGACTACTTCTTCTGGAACAACAAGCTCGATCACATCTATGTTGATCCAGCGGTTCCCAAAGGCTACATAAAAGTAGGCAATGTACCACCTATCCTGACAGAAGAGACAAGGAGTTACGGCAGTTGGGATGTCGGAGGGAGCCTGTACCGTCAACACAAGTGGAATCAAATTCCCGAGGAACGTCGCAAGCAGTTTAAACAGGCCGCAAAGGATGACCAGATGATTTCGCTGGGCGGAACAAGCCTGCGCCGATCTAACAACGTCATTCATGCTGACATCCTGCGAAGCCTGACGGACATCTCTGAATTGGAAAAGCTCCCTTGCCTGACAAGAATCTATGCAGAGCAGCCCACCGATTCCTTGCTTACCTTTGTCAAAAGCAATCCGTTTATACTGGAGCTTCACTTGGAAAAAGCCAATGGCTCCTCTCTAGATCTGACAGGAAGCCATCTCAGTAAATTCTCTATCCAAAACGCGGACGGGCTGGAGTCACTCCATCTGAACGATTGTCTAAGAGAGCTCATACTGGGCAAGGACATTTCATCAAACCTGTTCATAGATGCCGAGCAGAATGGGCATTGGCTGACCGCCTCATTCTCAGATTCGCTGCCGCTTCACCGTGGGCTCGACCAGCTAGGAGGACTCAATCTGCATAATGTAGTGGAGCTGGACTTGCTGCCACTCGTCCAACGCTATCCTTCGCTTCAGAACATCCGTCTGCGGGGCAAGCCTGGTACCCTCAGCAATCTGGGCAGTATCAAGCACTTGAAGGAGCTACTGACGTTTACGACCTACGATCTGTTTGGCTTCACAGGGGACGAGTTCCCTTCGCCAGATCAATGTCCCAAGCTCTCCTCGCTCTGGATGACGAGCCTCCCAGCTGAAGCCGCCAAGACCATTAAAGCCGCCTACAAAAAAGAAGTGAAAAATGGGCTGGATTTGTCCATCACCAAGCCGCGCAAGCCCGAATGGCTGGCCAATAATTTGACCAATCCGTTTCGCGATTGGGATGGCAGGGAGCACATCTCAACAACCCACGCCAACAAGGCTGCCAGTCTCTATAAAAAAATGAACACCTCGATCAGTGCGCTTGAAAAACAATGCAGTGAAGACGCTACGAATGCGGAAGAAATACAAACTGCTTTGCGTGCATTGGTCAAAGAGTACACAGAGACTTTCAACAAAATGGATCGCCGGACTGGCTTTATTGAAACGGTTGAGCGGGAAGAAATTTTCGTTGTGCTCGATGAGCTGCTTCAGTCGGCAAAACGGAATTTGGCTACTGTTGGTGTGGAAGTAGATGTGGACGAGCTTTTTGCTATTTTTGATCAGACGCGTGATTTTTGAGTGGGAAAAAAGACGCCGCCTCTCCTACAGGAAGGCGGCTTTTTTGTGCTTAGGCATTCTTTTGGATTACCCACGTACTCATGCAACTGCGGGAAGCACCTACAGCACTATTAAGTGTGTATATCTCAATGAACAAAAGGAACGTATTTGGTTCGTACTTATTCATAAAAAAAGCCATCCCTTAAAGGAATGGCTTCTTCATTCATTCAAAACTGGATCTGCATGATCAGTTGCTAAGTGTGTGGATAAGTCCTCGACCGATTAGTATTCGTCAGCTCCACGCGTTACCGCGCTTCCACACCGAACCTATCAACCTCATCGTCTATGAGGGGTCT
>NZ_JBHVSO010000008.1:0-330905 GCF_042885155.1 Brevibacillus sp. NPDC058079 | reverse complement strand
CCGCAACCAAATATGGAGCTGTGGTGAAGTTGGAGTTCACGCCGGTCTGTCACACCGGAGGTCGCGGGTTCGAGTCCCGTCAGCTCCGCCATTTCTAATCAAATGAAATTGGCGCGTAAAGCATGGATATAAGGCTCGGTAGCTCAGTCGGTAGAGCAGAGGACTGAAAATCCTCGTGTCGGCGGTTCGATTCCGTCCCGAGCCACCTTTATAGGGGCATAGTTTAAAGGTAGAACGAAGGTCTCCAAAACCTTTGGTGTGGGTTCGATTCCTACTGCCCCTGCCATTTTTCAAGACAACAGTAGTAATCATGGCGGTCGTGGCGAAGGGGTTAACGCACCGGATTGTGGCTCCGGCACTCGTGGGTTCAAGTCCCATCGATCGCCCCATAAATTCATAGTTGGGGATTACTTATTGGGGTATAGCCAAGCGGTAAGGCAACGGACTTTGACTCCGTCATTCCTAGGTTCAAATCCTAGTACCCCAGCCATTAAAATGCGGACGTAGCTCAATTGGTAGAGCGTCGCCTTGCCAAGGCGAAGGTCGAGGGTTCGAGACCCTTCGTCCGCTCCATTTCTCAAATTGTTTCACCTTATATCATGGAGGCATAGCCAAGGGGTAAGGCACGGGTCTGCAAAACCCTTATCCCCGGTTCAAATCCGGGTGCCTCCTCCATAGTACTTGCCGGTGTGGCGGAATGGCAGACGCGCGCGACTCAAAATCGTGAGGGAAACCGTGGGGGTTCAAGTCCCTTCACCGGCACCATACTTTTACAAGCTAACCCTGAATGTCAAGATATCTTGATGATTGGGGTTTTTTTCTGCTTTATTATGCACATAGTGTAGACAGGGAAATAGACAACTTGTGTACGTAAGAGGACGAGGTGGTTGAGGTGTTTTACAAACTACAAGACAAACCGCCAATGGGGATCACGACGCTGTCCGTATTGCAGTGGATGATCGTAACTGTTTCCAGCAGTGTGGCGGTACCACTAATGATTGGAGATATGTACGGCTTGCAGGCTGATGAAATTGGAAAGCTGATGCAGCAGACCATGTTTTACATTGGACTCGCGTCACTACTGCAGGTATGGATTGGACACCGCTATCCAATGATAGAAGGACCGGCTGGATTATGGTGGGGGATCTTTATCATTTTGGCTCAACTCGGAACGAGCATGGGTCTTCACCCACAAGAAATTGGTCAATCCTTTCAAGTGGGGATGATATTAGCAGGTCTACTCTTTTTCATTTTTGGTTTATTAGGCTGGATTGGCAAATTGCAGAAGTGGTTTACGCCGCTGGTTTCAGGGACGTATATGATTTTGCTTGCTGTTTCTTTGTGTAGTAACATTCTCACCGGCATGCTCGGTATTGGTTTTCAGCATTCAAAAGAGGTACAACCGGGTGTAGCACTTGTGTCTATAGGAATCGTAGCCCTTGTTGTGTTTATTATGCGAACGAAGCGATTCTCCAGTTTTGCCGTATTGTTTGGCATGGTTGGTGGCTGGATCGTGTACGCGCTTCTTGGATGGACAGAACCTGTCCGGCCTACTGAGCAATTATTTTCATGGCCTTCTATTTTCTTTTGGGGACCCCCACGCTGGGATTGGGGCGTTGTATTAACAAGTATGCTGACAGGATTCGTTCTGTTGACAAACCTCATGACGAGTTTGTCAGTCATGGGAAAAGCGACAGACACTGTGCCTACTGAAAAGCAGTACAACCGCGGGGGCATTTTTACAGGGGTATCCCATTTCCTGTCAGGCTTGAGCGGTGTGGTTGGTATGATTCCACTTTCCTTGGCAGCAGCGGTTATTCAAACGACGAAAATGGCTTCGCGCCTACCATTTGTGATAGCGATGCTGGGCATGATGCTGATTGGGTTGGTTCCCACTGTTGCTCATTTTTTGGCGGCTTTACCTACTCCAGTGGCATACGCGGCAATGTTCATTTCCTATACGCAACTGCTTGGCTTCGGGTTGAAGGATTACGTGAATGTGAAGATGGACGAACGTACGATTATTGTTGGGGGCAGCTCGCTTCTGATCGGGATCGGAGTCATGTTCGTACCTGCTGTAGCTTGGCAGCAACTTCCTGCATTAGCCAGTTTTTTGTTCGGCAATGGTTTACTGCTTGGAGTTATTGTGTGCCTGGTCCTGGAACATATTGTTTTTAGAAAAAAGGAAGATAGCGTAGAAAAAGACGGCCAGGCTGCATGACGGGCCGTCTTTTTCTTAGGCAGTAACTATAGAGGAGTGAGTCAGCTCGCCACCGTTGATTTCCGTAAACATGCGACCAACTGAACCTACGATTTCTTCTTTTTTAGATTGTTCTATTTTTTCATGGAAAAAGATGACTTGGAGGAGCGTGCTGCTTTGTTCCGTTACGCATGAGCGCTTGGAATCGACGATGGGACTCCCAAATGCCCCATTACCATCCGCGAGTAGCAGTTTTCCTTCCATGTTGACTTCGCGTCCATTTAATCCTTCATAGACATCATCGGCGTAGCCGAGGCGACAAGTGATATCACCCGCTAAGTAATTGACGTCATAAATCCCAAAAGGAAGCGCGTGCAAAACCGAGAAAAAATTATTAACATCAACAGCGCTATTAATCCAGAAAAAAGGATTTCCCTGCAGCAGTCGGCGAAGTAATGCTTCAGAGGAAGGGCGGTATCTGGATGGATCAATGCCAACTTGCTTAAAGCAGGCCCTCCACTCGCGGATGCCTTCGATTTCTGCCAGGTTTGCAGTGTCGTGCTCCAGCCGCAAGCTCTCCACATAATAATTAATGCGTCCTTGCAGCATTTTCGGGGAGTCACTAACGGAAGCATTGCTGTATTGTAAAATGCCGAGAGAAAATTGCGGCAGACGCTCGGACACGGAAGAATCTAGCTGAACTTGCATCTATAGACACTCCTTATTAAACCTATTTTTGGTAGTATAACAAAAAATTTTTGTGGAAGCGACTAAGCTTCGATACAATAGAAGAGAACAGAGGAGGGAACCCTGACGATGACGATGCGTGAGGTTGATATTTATACTGACGGAGCTTGTTCCGGCAATCCAGGACCAGGTGGTTGGGGAGCTGTACTGATGTACGGTCAACACATCAAGGAAATGTCCGGTGCCGAATCGCATACAACAAATAACAGAATGGAGCTGTTGGCGGCCATCAAGGCGCTCTCTACATTGAAGGAGCCTTGTAAAGTGGCGCTGTACAGCGATAGTGCATACTTGGTTAACTGCTTCAAGCAAGGCTGGTATAAAGGCTGGCTGAAAAACGGCTGGAAAAACAGCAAAGGCCAGCAGGTGGAAAATCAGGACTTATGGAAAGAACTGCTGCAATTGATGGACACCCACGAGGTAGAGTACGTAAAAGTCAAAGGACACGCCGACAACAAATGGAACAACCGCTGCGACGAATTGGCGACAGGAGCGATTAAACAGCTGTGAACGACTTGCAGTACTGGGAGCAGACAAAGCAGTCCATCATTGACTATGCCAAGGAAATCGGAATCGATAAGATCGGGTTTGCCAGTGCCGATCCATTCACGACCTTAAAAGAACGGCTTATTGTACACCGGGAAAAGGGTTATGAATCTGGATTTGAAGAGCATGATTTAGAAAAGAGAACGAACCCGGAACTGTTGTTAGACGGGGCACGTTCCCTGATTTCAATAGCACTGGCCTACCCATCCAAGCTCAAAAATCCACCAAAGTCAGAGCCTGGCGCGTATCGGGGAATCTTGTGCCGTGCTGCATGGGGAACCGATTACCATCACGTTCTGCGCGACAAGCTGGACAAGTTGACTCGATTCATTATGGAGCTGGAACCAGGGACTCGGATCGAATCCATGGTAGACACGGGAGCATTGTCTGATCGTGCGGTAGCCGAGCGAGCTGGGATTGGGTTTGTAGGAAAAAACTGTGCCATCATAACGCCAGAGTTCGGATCATGGGTGTACTTGGGGGAGCTTGTAACGAATCTTCCGTTGCCAAGCGACCAACCGATCGAAGAAGGCTGTGGCGACTGTAATATATGTGTAGACGCTTGTCCGACCGGAGCCTTGATTCAGGGCGGGCAGCTTGATGCACAGCGATGTGTTGCGTATTTGACTCAGGTAAAAGATTTTATTCCAGATGAATTCCGCGGAAAAATCGGGAATCGGCTGTATGGTTGCGACACTTGTCAGACGGTATGTCCTAAGAATCGTCGTATGGACAACGACCATCATGCTGAATTTCAGCCTGATCCGGAGATTGCCAAGCCTTTGTTGGTTCCGCTGCTTCAGATGAGCAATAAGGAGTTCAAGGAAAAGTTCGGCCAATCATCTTCATCTTGGCGGGGCAAAAAGCCCATTCAGCGTAATGCCATACTAGCGCTTGCACATTTCAAGGATCGGACGGCTGTTCCTCATTTGGAGCGTCTTTTGTTCGAAGATCCCCGTCCAGTCATTCGTGGAACTGCTGCATGGGCACTTGGAAAAATCGGAGGAGAGCAGGCACAAGAAGCGCTCATTACCGCGAAAGCAAAAGAGGCGTCACCAGAAGTAGTGGAAGAGATAGAAAAAGGCATGAGCATGATTCGTGCACAGGCTTAGTTTGAACGAGAGAGGGAGGACGTAAAATGGCAAAGGAATTAGGCTATACCATGATGGATTCACCGATTGGACCATTGCTCTTGGCTTCTACAGAAGAAGGGCTGTGCTACATTCAGTTTGCCAATGAACAAGACGGATTGGAGCCTCTGGTGTGCTGGTGCAAAAAAACGTTCTTAGGAATTACCCCAACACGCAACGATGCGATCAATGAGTCCGCAAAAATACAGCTAGAAGAGTATTTTGCAGGCAAGCGAAAAACGTTTGATGTTCCAACCGTATTGTACGGAACTCCCTTTCAAAAGTCTGTATGGAATGAGTTATCGAACATCCCCTATGGAGAAACTCGTTCTTACAAAGATATTGCCTTGGCTATTGGAGCGGCGAAAGCTGTTCGAGCCATTGGCGGTGCGAACAATCGCAATCCGATTCCTGTCATTATACCGTGCCATCGTGTCATTGGCTCGAATGGTGCCTTGGTCGGATACGGCGGTGGCTTATCCATTAAAGAATATTTGCTGTCCTTAGAAGAAGGTCCACTATTTGCTCACGCTTCTTCCTAATAAGCTGTCTGCTTGCTCGGGCAGCTTTTCTTTTTCTTCTGAATGCTCCACGAGCGACATATTCTTCATTGAGATGAGCGGTTTATGAGTCTATGTCGCAGGCTGGAGGCGGAAAGGAGGAGGGGAAAGTGGAGTGGCGTGAATTTGTTCAGCAATACTTTCAAGCAGTTCATCGGTCATCTATGGACGGAAAGTATGAGCGGCTGCTGCCTTTTTATTGCACAGGAGAGTCTGGCGTACAGGAAGAATGGGATCGACTGAACCGGGAGAAGCGGAAAATTGAGGAGCGGGGAGTCAAATTATTGGCTGTCCAGGGACAAGTAACGCCCATGTGTTGGGTAGATACCGATGCCACCATGGAAATAACGGTTCAATGGCAAGAAAATAAAACACTGGGGATCAAGCATACCAAGTATAAAGAGGCAAATAAAAGAGTGTTCCAGCTCCAGTTGCTCAAAACGAATGAAAAGTGGTCCATTATCGGGGCGAGGGAGTCGAATGGGGATCAAAAATTGGTGGTCGAGGAAGAGGAGGAGCCTGTCATCGTTGTGTCAGGCGTCGAGGATGCCATTGACCAACCTATGCTGATTGTGCATGGAGCGGGAGGTTACAACGCTTCAAATGCAGTCGCGTATGCGGAACGCTACTGGAACACGACCAATCCCGTGTATCCTCGTTTTACGGATGACTGCACGAATTTTATTTCGCAATGTTTACACGCTGGCGGAATCCCTATGCTGATGTCGAAAGAGATGGGCAAGGGCTGGTGGATTCGCACGGGAAAAGGAACCTCTTGGAGCTATAGCTGGACGGTAGCGCATAGCTTGTATTTGCTTTTGAAATCGGGTGGACCACCTATGCGGGCTGTTACGAAAAGCTCTGCGGCCGAATTGCTCCCAGGTGATATCATTTGTTATGACTTTGACGGGGATGGGCGTTTTCAGCACAATACGATCGTGGTCGCAAAAGACGCGAATCAGATGCCGTTAGTGAATGCCCATACAACAGATAGCAGCATGCGTTATTGGGCATATGAAGATTCCACAGCCTATACGCCCAAAATGCGCTATGCCTTCTTTCATATAAGAGGGGTATAATTACCGCTTGCGAAAAAAAGCTCTTCGTATAAATGAGATGCTGCGAATCATCCAAATCATTGCTGCGAAAATAAGCATGTCTGAAAAGGTATGCGGTTCTCCTTTAATGGATTGTATGTAAATCAAGCCATGGAACAACACGATGATAAAAAGCCATGGATTGGCGAGATGAAGCCTTTTCCAACTGGAGCCACCCAGCCATTTTTCTGCCCGTGCAGAAGAAGTCAGCCATAGGGCTAGTAGAATGAAAAAAGCAAGCAGCCCAAGATAGTTCGCAACGCCTGTGAGGGTCCAGTTGGGAGATGGCCACATGGTGGGATCAGAGGAATCGAAAAAGAACAGACCCAGCCATCCATCAGCCTTTTCAGAACGGTTTTCATGAATGATCATCAGGCGAGGCTCACTTTCAAAAAGGACGAGCACAAGAATGACATGCAGCAGTCCAATTAGTCCAGCCCATATGCCGATATCTCGACGGATGGACAAGCTGACAGCCGTCCAGCTAACAGGGAGCCAGGACTGGAGTGGACCAATCAGTAAGGTGCAGCCAATCAAAATAAATGAGAGATAGCCAAGAATCATGCTCCATGTTTCCAGTGCAGGGAACGAAGAAAAATCAGTCCACATCCAACTGGCGCCTAACAGGATCAAACTCACGATGCTCACATGTGCGACAAGGCGTCGCCCAAATGAAAAGGGTGTCCCCATCTAATCGTCACTCCTTCGATAGCCAAAGTTTTCTGATTAGATGCAGCAGGCACTCCATTTGTTACAGAAGCTGGGTACGGTGGTATAATAGGACGAGTACAGGTATCAAGTTCGCAATTTACAAGGAGATTTTCAGATATGCCGTTACATATTGTTTTGCATGAGCCGCTCATCCCTGCCAACACGGGAAACATCGCCCGTTCATGTGCAGCGACGGGAGCGCATCTGCATTTGATTCATCCGCTCGGATTTTCAACGGACGATCGTTACCTGAAGCGGGCTGGTCTCGATTATTGGCATGCAGTAAATGTTCACCATCATGAGAGCTTCGAGCACTTTGCTGCGGCACAAGGAGAAGGTCCGGGTACCTTTTACTTTGTGGAGACCTGGGGGGAGAAGTTGTATACAGACGTTTCTTTCCGGGATGGCGACTACATTATCTTGGGCAAGGAGACGACGGGCTTGCCAGAAGAGCTGACAGAAAAATATCGGGAACAGACTATTCGTATCCCGATGAGCGGTGCGACCCGTTCTGTGAACCTGTCCAATTGTGCAGCTATTGTCTTATTTGAGGGACTTCGTCAGTTAGGTTTTCCATCGCTATCGTAAGGCATTTGGGAGGGAGAGATCCATTATGACTGTGAACACCATCCTGTTTGATTTGGACGGTACGTTATTAGAGATGCAGACAGAACCCTTTGTCAAAAGTTACTTGGTTGAAGTAGGCCGTCATGTCGGAGATAAGTACGATACCGAAAAGCTGTTGGCGCTGATTTGGGATGCGACCAAGGCAATGATCATGAATCAAGAGCCTGACAAGACGAACGAGCAAGTTTTTATCGAACATTTTACCGAACACAGTGAGTGGGATCGGGAGGAAATATGGCCTCTGTTCGATTCGTTTTATCGCGATGTATTTCCGACACTTTCTCACCTGACGTATCCTTCACCATGGGCAAAGCAGATCATTGATGCCGCCAAAGAGCAAGGATTTCGGGTTGCAGTAGCGACGAATCCTGTTTTCCCGCGTGATGCGATTCACCATCGCCTCGCTTGGATCGGGATGTCCCCGAATGATTTCGAGCTGGTCACCGTCTACGAGGAGTCGCATTTCACAAAGCCGAATCCTGGTTACTACAAGGAGATTTGTCAAAAGCTCGGGGTTGAACCGACAGACTGTGTCATGGTCGGGAATCACATGCAGGAGGACATGGTCGCATCCAAGCTGGGAATGAAAACGTTTTTGGTAACCAATTGGATGGAAGACCGCGGTGAGCCTCAGTATCCGGTAGATCAGCGGGGATCATTAGAAGAGCTGTTTACGGCCCTTTCTGAAAAAAGCGGTGTGTTTGCAGGTTAAGGAATGACCATGAAAGTATAGACGAGAAGCAGGCTGTCCGTTTGAAAAAATGGTCAAGCCTGCTTTTTCACATACTTTTCCCAAAATCATCAGGTAGGCTAGAGGTGTACGACTACGTTTTACATAATAAAGGAGGAAAAAATCTGTATGAAAAAACTTGTTTCGTCTCTGGTGATGGCTACCTTACTGTTTAGCGGTATCTCTGTTGTGGCTGCAGCGGATACAGCAGCGGATGCTACGGTTAAGCACTCGAAAGTGGAGAAAAAGGAAGAAAACAGAGCAAAACTGAACGCGAAGGCTACCAAGTGGGGCGTAGAAACCACGGATAAAACAAATAAGGAAGTAAAAGCAGCCATTCAAGAAGCAAAAGCGGCAAAGAAAGCAGAAAACGTTGAGAAAAAAGCGGCAAAAGAAGCGAAGAAGCAAGAGCAACTCGCCAAGCTAAATGATAAAGCTGTGAAGCTGGGCGTTGATACAGCAGGTAAGACGGCGAAGGAAGTAAAAGCGGCTATTAAAGAAGCAAAAGTAGCAAAAAAAGCAGAAAACGTTGAGAAAAAGGCAGCAAAAGAAGCGAAGAAGCAAGAACAGCTCGAGAACCTGAAAGAAAAGGCGGCCAAGTGGGGCGTTGACATAACAGGTAAGAGCGCAAAAGAAATCAAGGCTGAAATCGAAGCGAAGAAAGCAGAAAAGAAAGAGAATAAGAAATAACAAGAAAACAAAAAAAGCAGGTTGCCACAGTAGGCAGCCTGCTTTTTTCCCCTGGATGCTTCTTACATGTTCCAGGTTTTGTCTTCGTTGTAGCCCGCTGTCAGCATGAAAAACAGAAAAGCTCCGAGGACCAATGCTACGATAAATGTACCCACGTTTGACAGCTCCTTTCGTAAACAAACTACTCCCATTATAGCGTAGCCTGCCCACTTTGCAAACGAATTAAAGCTGTTGCGCCCTTGTGAGTGACAATTTTCGATAGTCATACACGAGCTTTAAAAAAGCACTTAGCGCAATATATACACTCAGTTTCTCACCCGTATCGAGTTCCATCCCTGTCACTGCTTGGTAAATGAATATCGCAAGAATCACCAAGCTCGCGATGCCAGTCAAATAAAGTCCTTTTTTCACTTGAATGCGTTCTACTTGAATATCCATGATCGTTCCTCCTGTTATTTTATGCCAATCCGTCTTGGCCTCCGTGTATGTTGCTTATGATTGTATTTTACAGGGGAGATGGGCTTACAAACCATCGAATCAACTTACAGCTACGCACGGTAAACCTTACAATTCCGTAATCTTCCAAGCTGTTAAAAAGCAATGTGACGGATTTTTTATGGGAAGATTGCTGAAACTTGTGCAGATGTCTCGCATACACATATGTAAAGGCTGTAAGAGCCTGTTGGCAACCGGAGAAAACGGCTTGCACGTGAATGCGTGACCGCAGGCGGACATATACATGAGAGTACATTGTCGTTGGGAAGAGAGAGGGCTTAAGAGGGAGGAGTGTCGAACATGGACATTTTAAAACGGATCGCTGAGCACCGGGCCCGCGAAGAAAACCTGATGTGGAGAGGAACATTCGCCGAATATTTGCAACTGGTTCGTAAAAATCCGCAAATAGCCCAGACGGCGCACTCACGCGTCTACAACATGATTAAAAGCGCGGGGGTTGAAGAGAACGAGGACGGCTCACGTTCGTATCAATTTTTTAGTCGAGAAATCTTCGGATTGGATCGTTCTGTTGAGCGCCTAGTGGAGGAATATTTCCACTCGGCTGCACGTCGTCTGGATGTTCGCAAACGCATCTTGCTTTTGATGGGACCTGTCAGTGGCGGTAAGTCTACGCTCGTAACGATGCTCAAGCGAGGACTGGAAGAGTATTCTCGGACGGAAGACGGAGCGATCTTTGCACTTGATGGTTGCCCCATGCACGAAGAACCTCTTCATCTTATCCCGCACGAGCTGCGTCCAGAGGTAGAAGAAGAGCTGGGAATCAAGATTGAAGGGGAATTGACGCCCTATAACCGGATGAGGTTGGAGAACGAATTCGGAGGGTGCATCGAAGATTTCCCTGTTCACCGGATTTTGTTTTCCGAAGCCAATCGTGTCGGGATCGGTACATTTAGCCCTTCCGATCCGAAGTCACAGGATATTGCTGATTTGACGGGGAGCATCGACTTTTCGACGATTACGAAGTACGGCTCTGAGTCCGACCCGCGTGCGTATCGTTTTGATGGGGAGCTGAACAAAGCCAATCGCGGATTGATGGAATTCCAGGAAATGTTGAAATGCGACGAGAAATTTTTGTGGCATCTCCTGTCGCTGACACAGGAAGGGAACTTCAAGGCAGGTCGTTTTGCCCTCATTTCTGCAGATGAGCTGATTGTTGCGCATACGAATGAATCGGAGTACAAGGCTTTTATTGCGAATAAGAAAAATGAGGCACTGCAATCTCGGATTATCGTCATGCCGATGCCGTATAATCTGCGTGTCAGTGACGAAGAAAAAATATACGCAAAATTAATCAAGCAATCCGACTTGGGGCATGTGCATATTGCACCGCATGCGCTCCGGTCAGCAGCAGTCTTTTCCATTATGACCCGCCTGAAAGAATCGAAAAAGCAAGGGGCCGACTTGCTGAAAAAGATGCGGCTGTATGACGGTGAATCGGTGGAAGGCTTCAAGGGAGCCGATCTGGAAGAGCTGCGTAACGAGCATTCCGATGAAGGAATGTCCGGTATTGATCCGCGTTATGTCATCAACCGTATCTCCAGTGCACTGATCCGCCGCGACACCGAGTGCATCAATGCGCTTGATATTCTCCGGGCACTAAAAGAAGGCTTTGACCAGCATCCATCCATCACCAAGGAGCAGCGGGAGAGGTATATGAACTTCATCTCTATCGCGCGCAAGGAATACGACGAGCTGGCGAAAAAAGAAGTGCAGAAGGCGTTTGTCTACAGCTACGAAGAGTCGGCAAAAACGCTCATGGATAACTATTTGGACAATGTGGAAGCTTATTGCAACATGAACAAAATCCGTGACCCCGTTACAGGTGAGGAGATGGATCCAGATGAGCGCCTGATGCGTTCTATCGAGGAGCAAATCGGCATCTCAGAAAATGCCAAGCGGGCCTTCCGTGAAGAAATTCTCATCCGTATCTCGGCCTATGCGCGTAAAGGGAAGCGTTTTGACTACAGCACGCATGATCGTCTGCGGGAAGCTATCGAGAAGAAGCTGTTTGCCGATCTGAAGGATGTCGTCAAGATTACGACCTCGAACAAAACACCAGATGAGCATCAGCTCAAGAAGATTAATGAGGTCACCAAGCGTCTTATCGAAGAGCATCAATATTGCCCAGTTTGCGCAAATGAGCTGCTGCGCTATGTGGGTAGCCTGTTGAACAGATGACGGAACTTTGGCGACATGAGGAGCACGTCATATTCGGCGCAGATTGCGCCAGTTGCTAGGAGGAGACGGCATGAAAGATGAATCATCGTTCATTGTCTCCCGGGAAGACTGGTCGCTGCACCGCAAAGGGTACCAGGACCAAAATCGACACCAGGAAAAAGTGAAAGAAGCGATCAAAAAAAATCTGCCCGATCTCGTCAGCGAAGAAAACATCATCATGTCGAATGGTCGGGAAGTTATTAAGATCCCTATTCGCTCCCTGGATGAATACCGATTGCGTTTTAACTTCCAAAAGGGAAAACATGGCGGTCAAGGTAAAGGAAATAGTAAAGTAGGCGATGTCGTAGCCCGTGACGGCGATCCGGCACAAGGGCCAGGAAAAGGTCAGGGAGCGGGTGATCAGCCAGGTGTAGACTACTACGAGGCTGAAATCAGCGTAGAAGAATTGCAGGAGATGCTTTTCGCCGAGCTGGAGCTGCCGAACCTTCAACAAAAAGACGAGGAACAAATCGTCGTGGAAGAGACTCGGTTCAATGATGTCAGGAAAAAAGGCTTGATGGGCAACATTGATAAAAAACGTACGCTGATCGCAGCCATCCGCCGAAATGCGCTGGCAGGCTACAGTGATATGGAGCTGGGGATCACCGATGATGACCTGCGCTTCAAGACGTGGGAAGAGATCATCAAGCCACATTCCAATGCTGTCATTATTGCGATGATGGATACTTCCGGATCGATGGGCGTGTTTGAAAAGTATATCGCCCGCAGCTTCTTCTTCTGGATGGTACGTTTTCTGCGCACCAAGTACGAAAAAGTCGAGATCGTCTTCATTGCCCATCATACGGATGCGAAGGAAGTAACGGAGGACACCTTTTTCTCGAAAGGGGAAAGCGGGGGGACGATCTGCTCCTCTGCCTACAAGAAAGCGTTGGAGATCATCGATAGCCGCTACCCAACATCGCAGTACAACATTTACCCGTTCCATTTTTCCGATGGCGACAACCTCACGTCTGACAATGAGCGTTGCGTAAAGCTGGTAAAAGAGCTCATGGAGAGATGCAACATGTTCGGCTATGGCGAAGTGAATCAGTATAATCGTCATTCAACCCTCATGTCAGCATATCGCCACATCAAAGAGCCGAAATTCATGCATTGTGTCATTCGGGAAAAGGGCGAGGTATATAAGGCATTGCGTACTTTCTTTGGCAAGAAGGAAGCTGTGAAGTAATCATAGAGGCAACCGGGCGAGAAATCGTCCGGTTGACTTATATTTGCTTGCATGAGCCACATGAACAAAATGTGAGGGATGTTACTATGTATCCACAAAAGCATCGGATGCGCAACACGGGAGCCTTCACTTTCTTGGCATACTTTACATTGGGCGCAGGTGTACTGCTATTTTCCATCGGTTTATACAATGCAACAGGTCTTCAGCTGCACGAAAAGGGGTATTATATCGCATGTATGCTTCTGGTAGCAGTTGGATCGATTTTGACGCAAAAAGTAGTGAGAGATAATGCAGAGGATCGAGCGATTATCGAGGAACAGGAAAGAGAATTTAATTTGAAGGTATCGAAAGCGGAGAAAGATACGCCGAAATAGCCCTGTTTACATATGGGTGGTCCGGTTAATCCAGTTGACCCTGTAGAAACTTCGGAGTCTAGTATTCTCGTTAGAGTATCGCAGAGCAGCATCTCTTTTTGAATGACTGTCTGTAGCATATTTTGAACACTCGTATTCAGTAGTAATAAATCACTGAGCGATACAGGCTGAGTAAATCCTGGCATCGTTCCGAGTGCATACTGAATCTTTTCTGCTTCCGCATTGACGATATGACCGAGCCCCAATTCTTCTAAAGCGATCGAGGCTAAAAGTAATGTAATGGCATTCTCACGAGTAAGGCTGATTGGATGTTCACCCAATCTGGTCAAAATTGGACGGGGATGCAGCTATCGGCGGAACCAATGATTCGCAAAAGAAAACCGTCAGGGTCATGCCCTGACGGTTTTTCGAATGAGCTCTATAAACTCCGCTGCTTTCTCGATGTGTGGAGCATGCCCCACATGTTCCATGACAATCTCCTGATAGGAACCCCCAGCGCGTTGATACTGTTCGAGCACGTCACGAATTTGGGAGACCATTGGCTGCGGGGGATAGTCGTCTTCCCCTGGCCATCCGGGGACATAGCCAAGCTTGCCCAGCGTACCGAAATCAGCAAGTGACTGATCCGAGATAATGGCATCATCCGCACCGCGAATCCATAAAATCGGACACTTCGGCTCAATCTGGACAATACCGGACAAATTTACGTATTTGGGAGAAATCGCATTCGTAATCCCTGTCGTCCCAGGAGCAACACCGGGCCAATCGTTTACGTATTCAAAAGCACCAGGGTAAAAGTCTTCTCCCGTTCTCGTAGAGAGTATCGCGCTCACATAACGGTCTTCCTGCTCTGGGCCGACTTGGAACGGGGGCTTGAAATAAAGCTGATTCATGACATTGCGAGGACTGGAGGGAGATTCATTACTCATATCTTTGGCTGCTATCCTTTTAACCAACTCGGAGTTGACGGCTCCTCCACCCGAGCCTGAAAAGCTGCTGTAGCAAGGGGTGCCAGCTATATCCTTGGTTCCACCAAAGCCGTAAGGGGACATGGGGGCGATTAGAATCAGGGAGCGGACTTCCTGCGGGTGATCGATGGCAAACTGCATCACGATCCCTCCACCCAAAGACCAGCCGGCAAGATGGATAGGTGTTGGCAAGTCCAATGCCCGAATAAACGAATGAAGGTCATCCGACCAGTCTCGCAAACCGCGTGTTGCATCGATAGGCAATGCTTCACTTGCTCCATAGCCACGCATATCAGGTGCATACACACGGTACTGGTCACATAGAGCCGCAATGGTATCATCCCAGAACAAGTTGGCTGATGCATTGCCGTGAATGAGGAGAAGCGGTTCTCCTTCCGGTACGCCTGCTGTCAGGTGGGAAACAAGCAATCGATCTGTTTGAATCGTTTTTGTTTCGATTCGTGCATCCATCAATGATGTGCCTCCTTTCATTGTAAAAGAACATAAATATCAGAATATTTACATTATATATCTATTCAGTTACAAAATGAGAAAAGAAAACAACCGCCCGTGAAAGGCGGTTGCAGGAAGGTTACATATGGAGACCACGCATCTGTTGTTCGATTTTTTCAAAGCCGCCAGAAACCTTAACGACTTCGTCTTTTTGCTCAGAAACGAGAACAAGCACTTCTTCCAGGCTCTCTTTGTTCTTGTCGGTAATATCTGCGTTGACTTCTACTTTTGCGCCGACTTCCTGAATCATGCTGTGAACATGGATGATGAACTCTTGCAGGTTTTTCGTTTTATCCGCAAAGTTTTGCATGTAGTTGTCTACATTGGTGAACATTTCTTGCACTTCGAGGATGCCCTCGCTATTTTTCTCAAAAGAAGTCTGTGACTCGGAAATCATATCCGATACCAGCTTCATTTTTTCGCGAATGGTCATCAGCAGGCTCGAGATCGACTCAGAGGATAGCTTGGAGGATTCAGCCAGCTTGCGTACTTCATCTGCTACGACAGCAAATCCTCGGCCGTGTTCGCCTGCGCGAGACGCTTCAATCGTGGCATTGAGTGCCAACAGATTGGTTTGTGCAGAAATCTCGGAAATGGTTTGAATGATTTTCCCAATCGATTCGGTTTCTTTATTGAGCTCTTGAATCAGTTGGTTCGTACCTTGGATGTCCGTGATGAATCGTTCAAAGTCATTGCCGATGTTGCCAATGCGTTTGCCGCTCTCGCTAGTGGCTTCTTTGGTCGATTCTACGTACTCATGCATCTCTGTAACAGAGCGAGTCATATCCTCAACTTGCAGATTCGTCGAGCTCATTTCCCGACGCAGCTCGTCCGTATTGCTGGTCTGGACCGTAAAGGACTCCATAATGTCTTGCAGGGAAGCGACGGTTTCGACTGCTCGAACATTCACGCCGTCCGTCACCTGGTTCAAATTCTCTTGATAGTCTTGCATAGAGGTGAGTGATTCATTGATTTGATCCAGAACACGTTGCAAAGATTCCTTCGAGGCAATCGCTTCTTGCTTTTGTTGCTCACTTTCCTCTTGCAGCTTGTTATTGAATACAGCATGCATCATGCTCGTGACAGAGACGAAGCAGAAGGTAAGCAGGAAGTACATCAGATCAAGATTGTTAGTCGAATGGAAAATCGTTTCTCTCTGTGTCAGGAAGTAGTAAGAGACAATACCCAATGTCGATACAATCGTCAAAATATTGATGAGTCGGTCTTGATAAATCCCCATGACTGCTACAAAGAACATAATGGTCATGATATTGATCATATGCGGGTCTAGTCCAACTACGATGAACATGAAGATCCCGATTACGGCGAAGTTGAAAAACTTCATGAAGGGCGCTGCTTTTTCACGGAAGCTCGGGCGATTGGAGATGTAAGTAAAAGGTGCCAGCACACCATACAAAATACCCAGTATCGTGAAAACGAATGTGTACGATACGCCTAGAAAAAGGTTTAAGACCTGAACAACCGTAATAATACTTGCAAATACGATTACGACCCAATTGTTTCTTCTTCTCAATAGATCAATGTTATCAATGTTATCCATGTTACCCACCTACCTCGACTTTTACTTGGTTGGATGACGACGAATTGTACCAGGAATATTTCGGATCGTGCTTATTGTCATAGACATCTTTTAGATGAAAGAGGGTCGGAATAGCATCGGCCCCTTTGTAAAAGACGATATCTTTGGTTTGAGTCGCTTTTACTTGATACTTCTTGTTAATGAACGAAAAAAAAGTCGGATCTGCTACCCCAATTGCGTGGGTATAATCATGCTTTTCAGCGTAATCTATCATCAAGCAAATTCCTTTTTGCCCTAGTTGTCCACGGTATTTCGGCAAAACAGCAAGACTGTCTACCTCCATTACTTTCATATCTTCTGTAACAACATCCTGAAAAAGTGATTTCATATAAGCATTTGATTCGGAAAAGGGCGTCATTTCAAATGTTCCACCTGCTTCACCGTCTTCGGCAATTAAGAGGAATTGTGCGGAGCCTTCTTTCGCGTACTCCATCTCGAAGCCCATGCTTGTCCATACTGTTTCTTTGATTTCATGAAATTTTGCTAACTCTTGTACGGTTTCTACTTGTTTGTACATAACTTCCCCACTCCATCATTTTCTGATTACCGTGTTGTGTATGTTTGACGTCTCAAAAGTTATGTTTTTCCATCCGTTACGAAAATGAAAGTGCTTTCATCCTCCTTTCAAAAAACGAAACACAAAAAAAGGCCGTTCCATTGAAATGGAACAACCGAAGCTACCAACATCAAAAAAAATGGTCTCAAGATGATGGCAACCCGGCTATCATGGTCAAAGACTGTAGACCCGTGGTTTTGCGTCGCCACCTTTCGATGACTTTGCCTTTTGCATTTTTTAGCAAAACTTGTAAAAGTGTGTCGAATTTTGCTAGATATAATCATGCAAAATATAAGCCAAAAGATATATCTTTGTCAAGTTTTGGTAGGGAAAAGAAACTAATTGTTTATAAAGCTTAGACGTACAAAAAACCAGTTGTGGTATCAACTGGTTCTTCGTTATATAGGCGTTAGGTTAGGGTACGCAGAATGTCTAAAACTTCAGTTGGCTCCATTCGCTTTTTGTAATCTGGATCTAAGCATGCTAACCGGATTACGCTCTGGTTGTCGAGGATATAAGTAGCAGGAATGGGGAGCGTCCAAGAATCGTCACTATTAAAATGCTTGAGATCAATATCCAATGATCGGTAGGTATCCTGTAAAGAATCAGGCAGTCTGAATTTGAGTTTATATTTTTCTGCTACCTGGTTATTGGTATCGCATAACACGGGAAAGCTCAGTCCGTTTTTCTCTTGCATAGTAAGAGAGTGTGCAGGAGATTGTGGGCTAATGGCAAACAATTGGGCACCCAGAGAGGCTATCGTATCGATCTGTTTTTGGTATGCTTGCAGCTCCAAATTGCAGTAGGGGCACCATGATCCACGGAAAAACGTGAGGACGATGGGACCCTTTACGATTTCTTCCGACAAGGTAATGGTCTTGCCAGTGTGATCGTTCAATGTGAAATCAGGCGCCATCGAACCAATCGGTAAGCCCTTTGCCTGTCCAGAGATCCTCAGCTCCTCGATTGATCTTGTAAATGAATCTGTTACTTCACGAGTGAGGAAGTCTGCTATTTGAATGGTTGTATAATCTAGCTCTTCGCGCAGGCTCTGAAAATGTGGTTTATCCATATGTCGTTCCCCTCTTTTTCGAAAGAATAGTAGAAGCCATAGCTTTACGATATCTTTCTTTTGGAGGGAAAGATGTAAACTGGATTACATCTTCTTTAAAATGTTGTCCCGATGAATGGAAATGGTTTTAAAGCCTGTTTGAATTAGTTCTTCTCTTGCTAAAGCACGTAATGCTACCGTCACAGCTTCCCTGGATGCCCCGACAAAATGGGCGAGCTCTTGATGGGAAAGAGGTAACTCAATTTGTTGAAACGCAGAACTGTTAGGATTGCCAAATTGGTCGGCAAGCCTTACTAACGTGGAAATAATGCGATCTTGTAAAGGGAGAAGGGCAAGATTTTCGGCTGCTTGGCTGATCGAAACCATTCTATCGCTAATGAGCCTCATGATCTTCATCATCAGTTGCGGGTGTTCGATTATGTAGCTCTCAAATTTTGCTTTGCTCATTTTACAAATGAGGCAGTCTTCGATGGTTTCTATATACATCTCCCGTGTACCTAATGAGAGCAAATCCACTTCTCCAAACACATTGCCTTCCCCAAGGATATCAAATGTAAACTGCCGACCATCCCGATTTACTTTATATAAACGTACTTTCCCCTCTTTGATGAAGTAGAAGCCCTCTGAAAAAGTTTCTGGTGTTTGAGTGCACGTATTTTTGGGGAAAGGGGTTAAGGAGGTTAATTGATCGATTAAGCGCAAACTTTCCTCGGATAATGAATTCAACAAATAAAATTGGGATAAATATGTGATTCGGTTCATCATTTCTTTTCGGTTTGGGTCTTCAGGATGGTTCTTTTCGCTTTGGTTACAATTCTTTTCGTTTCCTTTGAATCAGAGATGCTTAGCCACTCGTCACAAAGCTGTATCACCCAGCTTGGTTGTGATTTACTCGCATCGTTCAACCAATTCCCTACAGAATCTTGAACATATTTAGATGGATCTGACTTCACTGGCGTGAGCAAAGGCAGGCAGCGAGCAGGCTCATTTTTCAATGCGTCAATATGTTTACACCAGACACCTCGTGGGCGTGTGGCCTCTACCGCAAAGCGGCGAATATTTTCGTCGGTATCTAGTACCCATTCGCTCAGAAGTTGAATGGAATGGTTCAGTTCATGCACGAGAGAATCTCGAATCGCCATCCATGCGATCTCTCTCACTCCAAAATGATGATTTGCCGCAAATTTTCTTATTTGCCTTAGTTTTTCTTCGACCGATAAGGTGTTGTCCAAGCCAATGATATAGGCACTCCAACAACGTACACTGTCTGACTTGTGGGTAGCCAACGATAGGAAAACGGGAGACGTAGCTATGGGTTCACCCGATTTGTGTAAGATCGCAAGTAGTTCTTGTCCAATCAGACGGATAGCCTTCATTCCGCTCGTAGATCCCGTTTCTTCTAATTGATCAACAAGTGGAGAGACATGCGCATCTAATTGAACATGAGGCAGAACGCTTCGTAACAGATGAATATGATCCACAGCCTGCCATTCAGTCAAATTGACGCTTTCTAATTCTCCAGCATAAAGGAGTGCTAATACATTTTCAGGGATGAGCGAGGCTTTAACTGCTCCTTTTCTCGTGTGTACCGAATCCGGCATTTTCACCAAACCCCTTTTCACTGAAATGATAGACATTCAAAACGGAATAGCTGCAACAAAAGTATACATAAAAATCACCCGTAACAAAAATTTTCCAACTATCCGATAACTAGAAGGAATAGGAGGGGATTTTATGAAGGAAGTAAAAGTGATTCAATTTTACTTTTCCGGAGGCGGTGAAACGATTAGCATCGAATCGACGGAACCGGAAGAGATCATTCAAATGGTCGCTAATCAAAGCGACGGATGGCTCCAGTATGATGATGTTGTCATCAACGTCAGAAATGTTTCGTATATCAAAGTACGCAATCAGGCGTAAGGATAGGAAAAGGGCGTCAAGCTCCGATACGAAAAAGCTCTCCTTTGAATGTGGAGGGCTTTTTCGTGTTGGAGGTAGCGCTGCTGGTTATCCTATTTAATAGAAGAAAAAGGAGGGTGGCAAGATGACGCTGGAAGAAGTCATGCAGAAGCTCGAAGCGATGGGGACAGAGCAGACGAAAAAAACGTTATTGCGGCATGGGGCGAAAGAGCCTTTGTTTGGCGTGCGAGTCGGCGATATGAAAAAGCTGGTCAAGGAGGTAAAGCGTGATCAGCAGCTCGTCCAGGCGCTGTACGATACGGGAAACTACGACGCCATGTACTTGGCAGGATTGACGGTTGACCCAAAGAGCATGACAAAAGAGCGGCTGCAGGCTTGGGTCAAGGAAGCGTCTTGGTACGCGCCCGCCGAATATACGGTTGCGAGTGTAGCCGCTGAGAGCCCTTTTGCCATGGAGTTGGCACGAGAATGGATCGAGTCAAAAGAAGAGATGGTAGCCACATGTGGGTGGAATACGTATTCGAACTACTTGTCGATTATTCCCGATGAACAGCTAGATAAAGAAGAAATCAAGCGGCTCCTTATGAGAGTGAAGGAGACGATTCACCAGGAACAAAATCGCGTACGGTACACCATGAATCAATTCGTTATTTCAGTAGGAGCATATGTACCGGAACTTCATCAGGAAGCGTTGGAAGTGGCCACAGAAATTGGCAAAGTGCATGTGGACGTCGGACAGACAGCGTGCAAGGTTCCGTTGGCTACGGAGTATATCAAAAAGATAGAGGAACGCGGGAGTGTCGGAAAAAAGAAAAAGACGTGCATCTGCTAGTCGGGCATTTTACTCATTCATTTGGCGTATATTTCTAAGGTGCTTTTGTTTACTAAAGTATCGACTATTCCTTGCTAATGTGCTATCATGATACCTTGTTAACGTATTACCACTTTATCAGAGTAAAATATAGAGTAGGGAAAACGAGGGGGATCATCACGATGAAGAAAATAGCATGGATGTCATTGTTATTGAGTGCGATGGTTTCATTGGTAGTGGGCTGTTCCAGCGCAAAGACTGGCGCTGACGCGAACAAGCTGATTATCGGAGTTGATGATAAGTTTGCACCAATGGGATTCCGGGATGAGAAAAATGAGCTAGTCGGTTTTGATATTGATTATGCGCGTGCAGCCGGCGAAAAGATGGGCAAACAAGTCGAGTTTCAACCTATCGATTGGAGCGCAAAAGAATCTGAACTAAATAGCGGTCGTATCGACTTGATCTGGAATGGATATACGATTACAGATGAGAGAAAAGAGAAGGTTCTCTTTACCAAGCCTTATCTGAAAAACGCGCAAGTAGTTGTTACGATGGCAAATAGCAACTTGACCAAGCTGTCAGACTTGGCCGGTAAAGGAATTGGTTTGCAAAAGCTGTCTTCCGCAGCTGACGCTGTCAATGCAAGTGACATGAAAAATCAGGTCAAATCAATTACAGAGTATCCTGATAATGTACTGGCATTGAGCGATATGAAGATTGGTCGCGTGGAAGCAGTTGTCATCGACCAGATTGTAGCCGATTACTACATGGCAAAAGAATCTGGAACCTTTAAGCTGTTGGAAGAATCACTTGCACCTGAGGAGTATGGAGTGGGCGTCAAAAAAGGGAACGAGGCGTTATTGAACGAACTGCAAAAAGCCTTGGATACCATGAATCAGGATGGAACAGCAGCTAAAATATCGGAAAAATGGTTTGGCGAAAATCGCGTGTTGAAATAAACGGAAGATACGATGGCTTCGCCGAATGATTGGCGAAGCCACGCTTTATTATAAGGATTAGGAGCATACCAGATGAGCTTAGACTATATTATCTCCATTACCGTGCCTATGCTAGAAGGGGCGCAGATGACGGTGTTACTGTTCTTCATCGCTATTCTGGCAGCGATCCCATTGGGATTTCTCATTACCTTAATGGCGAATAGCAGCAACAAAGGTCTGTCTTGGTTCGCGCACACCTATGTGTATGTCATGCGTGGAACGCCTCTATTATTACAGCTATTGTTTTTTGTCTTTGGCCTCCCCCTCTTGCCAGTGATCGGAGAATACTTGGTTATGGATCGATTCGTAGCTGCATGCCTCGGCTTCGTGCTGAACTACGCAGCGTATTTCGCGGAGATTTTCCGTGGAGGACTGCTGTCGATCGACAAAGGACAGTACGAGGCGGCACAGGTCCTCGGCTTTAGCAAATGGCAGACAACCAACAAGATTATTTTGCCGCAAATGTTTCGCGTGGCTTTACCTGCTGTCGCAAATGAATCCATTACTCTCGTAAAAGACACAGCGCTGCTCTATGCGGTTGCCGTCCCAGAATTGCTTCACTTTGCACAAACGGCTGTGAATCGCGATTTTACCATCGTTCCGTTTTTTATTGCGGGAATCATTTATTTGTTGATGACGCTATTGTTGACGTTGTTTTTTAAGTGGCTAGAGAAAAGATTCAAATTCGAATAAAGGGCTGGCGCAATATGGAAATCATTCAAGTATCGAATCTAAAGAAATCGTTTGGTAATCAGGAAGTTTTGCGAGATGTCTCGTTTTCGGTGAAAAAGAACGAAGTCGTGGCAGTAATCGGGCCTTCTGGCTCCGGCAAAAGCACGATGCTACGCAGCTTGGTCAATCTGGAGCAGGTGAATGGTGGCAGCATTCGTGTGCAGGATGATTATTTGGTGAAGGACGGCGTTTATGCCAGTAACCAGGAAATCAAGCAGATCACATCGAGAATGGGCATGGTCTTTCAGCATTTTAATCTGTTTCCTCATCTCACAGTAAAAGAAAATCTGGAGATTGCACCACGCGTAGTCAAAGGTGAGGCGCCCCAGGACATCCACAGAAAGAGTGCAGATCTCTTGGAAAAGGTCGGCCTGTCTGATAAGGCAGACGCGTATCCGGCGAAGCTCTCAGGTGGACAGAAGCAGCGTGTGGCGATCGCCAGAGCACTGATGATGAATCCGCAAATATTGTTGTTTGACGAGCCTACGTCTGCGCTCGATCCAGAACTGACGGGTGAGGTCCTGCAAGTCATCAAGCAGCTTGCCCAGGAGCATATGACGATGATGGTTGTGACGCATGAGATGGGATTCGCACGCGAGGTGGCGAACCAAATCATGTTTATGGACAACGGGGAATTCGTAGAGTCGGGGACACCTGAGCAATTGTTTACAAACGCTAAATTTGAGCGGACCAAATCTTTTTTGCATCGTGCATTAAAATAGGAAGATCAACAACAAATGCCCTCAGTGTCGAGAAGACAGATTGAGGGCATTTTGTATAGACAGGCTACATCACCTGATAGTTCAAGTACCGTTGGCTGATGAACGAATGAAAATGATCACTGAACGAGTCAGCATTTAAAAACGCATTGTAAGCGTAAGGAGTGACCCGACAGTAAACGACCTCTCGTCCATCGTGAAAACGGATGTAGAGGTGGCTTGAAGACAGATCGTAGCGAGCAGCTTTGATCAATTTCGATTCCAGTTCCTTGTAGGTAATTTCTTGGGGTTGATTCTGACGTGGCAGAAATTGGCGGAAAAAAGATCTCAATGTACGTGCAAACTCCTTTATCTAAAAATCTGCTTATCTATTTCTACGAGTCTTCATTTTACGCAAAAATTTAGATTCGGAATACAAAAATAGCACACCAATTGCAAAATAGGCTAAGAGAACCGTATTCAGAACGATCATCGGAAAGTCGGCAAGCATGTAAGTGCCTCCTGTTAGAGAGAATGAAGTCACGAATGAAAAGGAACCTGCTCCAAAAAAGTGAAAATTTTCTTTTTGCTTCGTTCTATGGGCCTATAATCTGATTGTGTATAGAAAGGGATGATCATCCGAAAGTATGTAGACTCATGAAAAATGTTGTCGAATATAGTCTATATTACCTATTTTGTTATTGTCAATAATTACATAGCACCAAAACTTCTTTTCGCAAATTTCCTTGGTGAACTACCTTGTATCACGAGGTATAGTGTGATAATCTCTAGGCATGTCACGGGGAGGAGATGCTTTTGTGAACAAGGAGTTGTTGAAAGGAAGCATCGATCTATTGCTTCTCTCGCTGATCGCACAGAAAGATCAGTACGGCTATGAGTTAGCCAAGAAGATTCGCGATAAAAGCGATGAGCTGTATGAAATCGGTGAAGGCACATTATACCCTGCCCTAAAGCGACTGGAGACGCAAAAGGCAGTGGAGTCTTACTGGGGGGAAGCCAACGAAGGCGGACGCCGCAAATATTATCGGATTACCAAGACTGGCCAGGGACTTCTTCAAGACAAGATGAAGGATTGGCAGAGCTTGAGCAGACTCATTACGCTCGTCAATGAGGGAAGTGAGTAAGCGAATGAAGCTGGAAGAGTACGCAGAGCGGGTTGTCAGTCGTTTGCCGTGTTCCAGATGGGAAAAGCAGGATGTCAAAGATGAGCTGATGGATCATTTAAGGAGCATGAAGAGTGAGTTGGTTGAAGAAGGCTACGAGGAACAGCAGGCCGTCTCTCTGACCATTCAACGATTTGGGCCTACGGGGGCAATCAGCCGGGAACTGTCTGAATCGATGCCGCTCATTGATAAATACTTCCGCAAATGGCTCATGACGTTGTTTTTCTTGTATGTAGCGATCTCCAGCTATCTCTTGTTATTGTCGCCTGATCGCTTCCGGCGCAGAGCTTTTACAGTGGAATGGAAGCAGAGGATGATCGAATACGGTGTCCCGCAATATACGCATCTTTTTCAAAATACGAAGCCATTTCAAACCTTGGTGGATTACGTCTTCCATTATGATCATTACAGCTTCGGTACGGTGATGTATAACTTGATAGGGAATATCCTTATTTTTTTGCCGTTGGGATTGTTTTTGCCGCTTTTATTCTTGTCCTTTCAAAACATGCATCGCGTGTTTTTTCTCACATTGTCCGCCAGTCTTATCATTGAAACGTTGCAGCTTTTTCTTGCATTAGGAAGCTTTGATGTCGATGATCTGCTGCTGAATGTAATCGGGGGACTGATTGGTTATGGAATGTTTCGATTAGGAGCAGCCATGATCCACAGGCGTAGGAAAAGCATTCGCTTCGATGACGATTTGTCCGCTACACCCTCGTAAAAGCAACATAAGTCGAAGAAGCCTCATGGACCGAGGTCGCCGAGTTGTAAGGTGACCTTGGACAAGGTTTTCGATGGCTTTTTATGTATGTGTACATCGTATTACGATATACATAGTTATTCGATCTAGGAGGATTTCATGAAAAGAAAAGCGATTTTACTCATCGTGTTCGCCCTCATGCTCCAAGTAGTAGTTGGTTGTGAGAGCAACCATGCTAACGGGCAAGTGCAGACGAAGCAACACGCAGATTTTACTTTTGATGTGAAGCCGGAGACCTTCGAAGTATTTGTCGAGAAAGACGGAGTGAAGGAAAGTGCTTCTGAGCCCATGCCAGCGCGTAAGGTAGCGAATGTACAAAAAGGTGAGCAGGAGATTACCTGGAGCTATCCAGACGATAAGCTGGATGTCTCGCTTCAAAAGAAAGAGGATCATTTGCAAATCACCCTGACCTCGACAGGGACAGAGAGCTTTTCCTGGCCTACCGTGAAAGGACCTAGCTATATGCTGCCTTTAGGGGAAGGCAAGTGGATTCCTGCCGACGACAGAGAGTGGCAGTCCTTTTTCAAAGAGGAGAGTCTTACTTTCGCGGAGTCATTCTCCATGCGCTTTTTTGCTGTCAATAAGAACAAGTATGCGCTCATGTACGTGGTGGACAACTTGTTTAACAGTACAGTCGATTTTGCAGTCGATCCGACGATTTCCTTCACGTTCTCGCATGAGTTCCCAACGATTAATTCAGACAAGACCTACGGATTCCGCTTGTATGTAACAGACAATGATCCAGTCAGCATTGCAGGCGTGTACAAGGATTATATAAAGGAAAAGGGAGAACTGTTAACGCTTGCTGAAAAAGCGAAAGCCAACCCGGATGTGGAAAAGCTGTACGGAGCTCCTCATTTTTATTTGTGGAACAAGAGCTTCCTGACTGCTGAGGATGTAAAATGGCGTGCATTGAAAACTAAACTGGACGCGAACTTCATCGGATGGATGGAGCAGTTCTTGCAAAGCAGCGAGGATGGAAAAGAGAGCATCCAGCAATTCCGCGAGATTCAAAAACAGGATTACGTCGCGGACTACCAGAAGAGAGCGATCATCAGCGGGTTCAACTATGCGTTGCGCTCGCGTGAGTTTTACAATCCGAAGCTATTTACGAACGTCGATGAGAAGACAAAAGAACTCATCGGAAAAGGGACCGACAAGCTGACGGAAGCACAACTGTACGACTTGAACAAACGACTGCTGAAAAGTGTATTGCAGGATGCCGTTCCACCGGTAGAAAAGTGGGGCAATGCGGATTCTACTGATCTGCTCAGGGACATGAAAGCAGCCGGAATTACGAATGCATGGATCGGCTTGCCGGACTGGACTGCCGCTTACATGAAGCCAGCATTCATTCAACAGGCGAATGATACAGGCTATTTGATCGCCAGCTACGACTCGTACCATTCCATTCATAAGGAAGAAAATCAGGATTGGAATACGGCTATTTTCGAGGATAAGAGCTTGTATGAGAATGCGACAATCACGAAGAAAAATGGAGAAAAGAAGGGTGGTTTTCTGCAACGTGGCAGATTGCTGAATCCAACCTTATCGCTGCCAAGTGTGAAGCAGCGCATGGATGAAATCATGAGTAACGATGTCGCTTTTAACTCGTGGTTTATTGATGTGGATGCAGCAGGGGATTTCAACGATGATTATTCGCCTGAGCACACGACGACAGAAGCGCAGGATATGAAGGCGAAGCTTGCGCGTATGGACTACATTCGTGATGAAAAGAAATTGGTCGTTGGCTCTGAGACGGGCAACGATTTCGCTAGTAGAAGCATTGCTTTTGCCCACGGGATTGAGACGCCTGTCATCAAATGGGCAGATCCAGATATGCGAAAAAACAAGCAAAGCCCGTATTATGTGGGAGGTTATTGGTCCCCAGCGGGTGAGATTCCAGAGCGTTACAAGAAGCAGGTTCCGATCAAGGAAGAGTACCAGCATGTGTACATTGATCCAGCGTACTCCTTGCCGCTATACAAACTGGTGTACAATAACTCGGTGATTACAAGCCATCATTGGGAGTGGGGTAGCCTGAAGATCAAGGGAGAAGTCGGTACTCGCATGCTCAAAGAACTGCTCTACAATGTTCCGCCCCTCTATCATGTGGATAGAAAGATGTGGGATGCTGAACAAGAGTTGATCATGAACTATCTGAAGGTGTGGTCTCCCTTCCATAAAAAAGCAGTGCAGCAAGAGATGACCGATTATCGCGTGTTGTCTGAAGACAGACTCGTGCAAAAGGCAGTTTATGGGGATGATTTGCAAGTGATCGCCAATTTCTCACAGAAAGATTTCACGTACGAGAATCAAGTGGTGAAGGCTAGATCGGCTCTCATTATTGATGGTAAGAATAAACAGACATTCCTTGCTCCAGCGCAATAGGAATGCATGGAAAAAGGCTGTCCGCGAAAATAATGCGGCAGCCTTTTTGTTTACTAAGGAAGCGGGGAGTATTTCTTGCTTTTCAAATCGTATTGGAGTCGATTGATAAAGTTCATGGAAATGCGGGAGTAATGCCGTTCCGCAGAGCGGACCCAGCCATAATAAATAGGTTGTTGATAAGGGATATCCAAATCAAGGGTTCGCGAGTCGGAGTCTTGCAAATGTGGTTCATGAACAAAAGAGTAGTCCAGTCCGATTGTAACAGCGAGATTTTGCCGGATCGCATTGCGGAGGGCTTCTGTGTTGTTTGTGGTGAACAGTATGTCGACAGGACCGTACGTAGCGGCAAAATCCTCTACGAACCATTTGACATAGTCGTCGTTATACAGGACAAAGGATTGCTTGCGAAGCTCTTCGGGCGTAACGGAATCTTGATAGGCAAGGGGCGAGTTTTTGCCTACACCAGCGACCATTTTTCCCTCTAGCAACTGTTCGAACACCAAACCGAGGCCCTCGCTCTTTTTGAGCAGGTTCTCATGGATAATGACCAGCCCAATGTCCAGCTTGTCATGAAGAATGTCCTCTAATATTTCCTGCGTGCCTTTTTCTGCAATTTCGGTACGGATGTGAGGATAATCTTTCTTAAAGCTCGCGACGGCATCGACCAGTAGATTCATGGGACCGGGAATCGTGGCGAGTCTCAGCTCACCCGTCAACGTGTTCGTGTAGTTTTGTGCTTCCTCCCAGATCTCCTGGATTTTCCCCAAGGCTTCAAACGCTTTTTTGATGATGATACGCCCTTCAGAGGTCGGTACAGCTCCTAAGCGCGAACGTGTAAACAGAGTAACGCCTAGCTCTGCTTCCAGACTGGAGAGCGACTGGCTGATGGCAGAGAGCGTGACATGCTTGTTCTGAGCGGCTTTGGTCAGGGAGCCTGCCTTCGCTATTTCTACGATATATTCCAGTTGTTCCAGATGCATTTCGTAAGGTCACATCCTTTAGTCGTACTTAAGGAAGGGTAAGTATGTTTACATATTTTTAAATATAAAAGAGTCCTATAATGAAAGCAAGGCAAGAGATCAGGTACAAAAGACATCATATATGGAGGCGTTTACAATGGCGAGACTCGAAGGGAAAGTAGCGATCATTTCCGGTGGCGGCACAGGAATCGGGAAAACAACAGCGATTCGTTTTGCCGAGGAAGGTGCGAAAGTAGTCGTTACCGATATTAACCTGGAAAGTGCCTCTCAGACGGTAGCCGAAATCAAGGATGCGGGTGGAGAAGCCATCGCGATTGCGCATGATGTAAGCCGTGAAGAGCAATGGCAGCAGGTAGTGGCAACCACCGTTGAGCAATACGACAAAGTAGATATCCTGTTCAATAATGCAGGCATTTATATCATTAAACCGCTGGCGGACATTACCGTGGAGGAATGGAATCGTCTCATGGCGATTAACGTCACGGGTGTCTTTTTGGGAATGAAGCATGTGATGCCACTCATGGCAAAACAACAAGGTGGTTCTGTCATCAATGCTTCTTCCATCGCTGGGCTTTTTGGTGCGCCGGGTCACGTCTTGTACGGAGCGAGCAAGGGAGCGGTTCGCATCATGTCCAAGGATGCAGCCATGGAGTATGCGGCACACGGTGTGCGTGTGAACTCGATTCACCCTGGCTATATCGATACAAACATGGTGTCCTATGCATCGGAGACGACCAAGCATTCCAAAGCAGAGTTGGCCCAGGCTGCTCCAACAGGTCGACTCGGTACTGTCGAGGATGTAGCCAATATGGTGCTGTTCCTTGCTTCTGACGAGTCATCCCATGTTACAGGGGCGGAATTCGTCATCGATGGCGGCGCAACAGCACGATAAAACGGTATGAATACCATTTTCGAAAATAGGAGGAGTTAACCATGAGACTCGAAAATAAAGTAGCGATCGTAACAGGTGGAGCAAGCGGAATCGGAGAGACAACCGTCCGTCTCTTCGCAAATGAAGGGGCAAAAGTAGTGATTGCTGACTTCTCCCCACGTGGAAATGAATTGGCGGAAGAGCTCAATCAGGCGGGCTTCGATGCGTTGTTCGTGAAAACGGACGTAACGAAAGAAGACGAAGTGAAAAATATGGTGAGCGCCACTGTAGAAAAGTTCGGAAAGGTAGACATTCTGTTTGCCAATGCGGGTATCGCGAAAGACGCACCAGGTCATCTGTTGAGTATGGATGATTGGCAAAGAACGATTGATATCAATCTGACAGGCGTGTTCTTGTGCGATAAATACGTTATCGAGCAAATGCTGGCGCAAGGGACTGGCGGCGCGATCGTCAATTGTGGCTCGATCCATAGCCATGCCGGAAAAGCAGGTGTGACAGCATACTCTTCCGCCAAAGGTGGCGTGAAGCTCCTGACTCAGACACTGGGACTTACGTATGCGAAGCAAGGGATTCGCGTAAATGCGGTCTGCCCAGGCTATATTGACACGCCGCTGATCGCTGGTCGAGATGAAGCCTTAAACGAGCACCTGATTGGATTGCATCCGATGGGGCGCTTGGGTAAACCAGAAGAAGTTGCCAAGGCTGTTCTGTTCCTTGCCAGCGATGATGCTTCCTTTGTCACTGGGACAAGCTTGCTGGTCGACGGCGGTTATACCGCGCAATAAAAAGGTCTTTCTCCTCGCGTAGATTTGTCTACTCGGGGAGATTTTTTTTTCGCAAGATCACATCGGACAAATGCCCTCAACCATCGTCCAAGCGGGCGCCAAACCGTTCGAATATGATGGGAATAAGCCATTACGCAACGGGGAGGGAGGAGTTTTGCCGACTTTTGTGGGCACGGTGACGATTACCAATAATGTCGGGAATATCAACTTTGGCGATACGGCAAACAACTCTCCGAAAAGCGTAACCAAAGCGTTTGCTGGTTCAGGTGGAAACAACAGTGGTAACGTGGTAAAGGTCATCAATGAAAATAGTCAAACCATCACATGGGTGGGTTCCATTACCCGTGGAATGAAGGCAAAAAAAGCAAAGAAACAAATCCGTCGCAAAGCTCGAAAAGGCAAAAATAAAAAGTAGCCTTGAAAAAGGCGCGTGTGAGAATGGACAAGCTCAAAAATAGAAAAGAGATTAAGACTATTGCGAATTTATGTGAATTGAGATAAAAAAGATGAAAGACGATCGCAGAAAGGAAAGCAAACCATATGACGAAAACAAATGAAGAATCACTCTTATTTACCCGTGTGAACAAAGACACGCAGGCACTGCCGATTTCCATTGAGGATTGGGAGAAAAAGGCGCGAGAGGTTTTGCCAGATGGGCCATTTGATTATGTTGCCGGGGGATCAGGGGCAGAAGAAACGCTGGTAGAAAATCGGACAGCTTTTTCCCGTTGGGCAATCATTCCGCGGATGATGCGGGATGTGACGAGTCGCACCATCGGTATTTCGATGTACAATCAAGCGTTGCGCACACCGATCTTCTTGGCACCTGTAGGCATGCAGACGATTTCACATCCCGATGGAGAGCTGGCGTCTGCCAAGGCGGCAGCAGCAGCCGGAGTGCCGTTCGTAGCCAGTACAGTTTCCGCTCACTCACTCGAACAGATTGCCGAAGTGATGGGCGATGCCTATCGTTGGTTCCAGCTCTATTGGTCGAATGATCGAGAGGTTTCTGCGAGCATGGTCAGACGAGCGGAAAAGTCTGACTATTCTGCTATTGTCCTCACGGTAGATACCGTCATGCTAGGGTGGAAGCGCAGAGACTTCCGCAACGGGTATTCGCCACTGCGCGAAGGAAGAGGACTGGCGAATTACTTGACAGACCCTGTTTTTTGCTCGAGACTCCCTGAGGTAACGCCGGAAAATGCAGTGGAGGAAGTGTTGAAAAACATTTATCATCCAGCGCTGAATTGGAACGATATCGCCTTTTTGCGTGAGCATACTCGTCTGCCGATTTTGGTAAAAGGCATTTTGCATCCGGATGATGCGCGACTTGCTTTAGAGCATGGGGTAGATGGTATCATCGTCTCCAATCACGGTGGGCGGCAGATGGATGGGGCTATTTCTACGCTGGATGCGTTGCCAGCGATTGCCGAGGTGGTAGCTGGAAAAATACCTGTCTTGCTCGACAGTGGCGTGCGTACAGGAGCAGATGTCATGAAAGCGATGGCTTTAGGTGCCAATGCCATCTTGATTGGTCGTCCATTCCTGTATGGACTGGCTGTTGCCGGAGAGCAAGGCGTAGCGAGTGTGTTAGATACACTCATCCATGAATTTGACGTCGCGATGGCGCTGTCTGGCAGCAATTCTGTCACAGACCTCAATCGCAGTATTCTTGCCCGCTTGTAAGGGGTAGCAGTCCGATCATACCCATTGTTGCAAAAAGTGAGCCAGGCTACGTGCACTGGTTCATTTTTTTCGTATGGACACCTCATGAAGTTTGCAAAAATGTTGTTTCTACCGCAGCTGTTCTCGTTGAACTTTCGGAAAAACATGGTAAAATGGAACGAACTTGTATTCTGAACGTTACGATCCTTCTGTAAGGATCATTTTTTTTGACTGTATTCGAAAGTATAAACAGGAGATTGAAATGAATAACCAAATGATATCTTCACTGACACCCCAAGATTGGGCTGGGCTACTACGCGAAAAAGATGGTGAGCTGAACATGGTTGTGAATGAGCTGGCAGATGTCAAATACGCTTTGGACCAATCCACGATCTTGGCAATTACGGACCATAAGGGGATTATTTTGCGGGCAAATGAGCAATTTTGCCGCATATCCAAATACGAACGAAGCGAATTGATTGGAAAAGACCATCGTATTCTTAATTCGGGTTACCATCCGCAAGGCTTTTTTAAAGAAATGTGGTCTTGCATTCGATCTGGCCAGGTCTGGAGGGGGGAAATTCGTAATCGCGCCAAAGATGGCAGCTATTATTGGGTCGATACAACCATCGTGCCATTTAAGAACCAAGAGGGCGAAATCTATCAATACCTTTCCATTCGCAGTGATATCACATGTCGCAAGCAGATGGAAGACGAGCTCAAGCGGAGTGAAGAAAAGTATCGCATTATCGCGGAAAACACATCGGATATCATCAGCATCATCAACCTGGATGGGGAATTCCTCTATTTGTCACCGTCACATAAGCGCGTATGGGAGCATACCGTTCCTGATGAGGAAATCCTGAACCTGTTCGAGTGGATTGTAGAGGATGACCGAGATATTTTTGCTTATGCGATTCAGCATGCCTTCTCTACGCGTAAAGAGTACATGGTAGAATGCCGAATTAACACCCAAAGAAACGATGTGATCTGGACAGAAAGCAAAATCAATCCGATCATGGATGAAGAAGGAAATGTGACGAAGCTGCTCCTCGTTACCCGTGACGTCACAGACCGTAAACAGTCCGAAGAGACGATTCACCACTTGGCTTATCACGATGCGTTGACAGACCTGCCGAATCGACGGATGTATGTCCAACAGCTCAGCAAGGAAATGATGCAGGCCAAGCGTTTCCAATCGAATCTGGCTGTGTTGTTTTTAGACATGGATCGCTTCAAGGATGTGAACGATTCGTTCGGTCATGACGTAGGGGATATGTTGCTGATCGAAGCATCAAAGCGTCTACAGGCATGCCTCAAGCCAGGAGATGTCGTGGCCAGGTTGGGTGGAGACGAATTTACGATTATGCAGAACCATCTACAAGATCGAAGCGAAGCGACTGCATTGGCAGAGCAGATCATGAATCAGTTACAGCGGCCGTTTGAATTAGAGGGTCATGTGTTCAACGTGTCGTGCAGCATCGGTATCGCCATGTACCCGCAGGATGGGGACAATCCCGAAGATTTGTTGAAAAGGGCCGATACGGCCTTATATACAGTGAAGTCACGTGGGAAGAATGGCTATGACTTTTTCGATCCAACGATGGAGGCGAAGTCGCTGGAGCGCATTTTGATGGAAAATGAGATGCGGAAAGCCATTGAACAAGAGCAGTTCCAAATTTACTACCAGCCCAAAATCGATATTGTGACAAGTTCGATGACAGGCATGGAGGCGCTCGTCAGATGGGTGCATCCAGAGCTGGGCATCATCCCGCCGAATCGCTTTATTCCTATCGCTGAGGAGACAGGAATGATTCTGGCGCTTGGGGAATGGATTTTGAAACAGGCGTGCAAACAAAATAAAATCTGGCACGATCAAGGATATACCCTGAAGGTCTCTGTGAATTTGTCAGCGAGACAGATCTATCAAAAAGATCTGGTCGAGATGATCAAGGATATTCTTCGGGAAACAAATCTGTCTCCTGATTGGCTAGAGCTCGAGATTACGGAGAGTATTTTTGTCAAAATGGAAGAGGCGACGGCAGTCCTGCAACAGATTCGGGACATCGGCATCCAAATTTCGATTGATGATTTTGGAACAGGCTATAGCTCGTTTAGTTATATTAAAAGCTTGCCAGTCGATACAATCAAAATTGACGCCTCATTTATTCGCGACATTCATCACAACCAAGAGAGTCAAGCGATTGTGAAAGCGATTGTCACGATCGCGCAAAGTCTCAATATGAATGTCATCGCAGAGGGAATTGAGCTCCATGATCAAGTAGCGGCTTTGAAGGAAAATGGCTGCGACCACGGTCAAGGCTATCTGTTCAGCAAGCCGCTTCCGACAGATGCTTTCGACCAGTTCCTGCGCCAAGAGCTGCAATAATATGGCAGGAAGCAAAGCCGGGTGAGAACATCCGGCTTCTTCTTTCGTGTGGTACTATAAGAGGCGGACAAAAACATAAGAGCAAGTGTGCAGCTAGAAAGGGAGGCCCCTCGTGGGAAAGTTTTCGGGTAAGACTGTTGTTGCTATTGCAAGTTTGGTATTGATGTGGGGATTAAGCTGGTCGATCTACAAAATGTCACTCGCTTATACGCCACCGATTTTATTCGCAGGAATGCGTTCGCTGATTGGCGGACTTCTGCTCGCTTTATTCATTTTACCGAAATGGAAAAAGATCAACTGGCGTGAAAACTGGTTGCGCTATTGTATATCTGCCTTTCTGAATACCTTGTGCTTTTACGGCATTCAGACGGTTGGACTCGTGTATTTGCCAGGTGGATTATTCTCTGTGTTGGTGTACTTCCAGCCAATCTTGATTGGACTCTTTGCCTGGTTGTGGCTGGGTGAGAGCATGACGGTCCTCAAGGTCATCGGGCTGATCATGGGATTCCTCGGGATACTTGCGGTCAGTGCAGATGGACTGACTGGACAGGTTTCCATCGTGGGCGTTATTTTAGGTTTGTTGACGGCTCTTACGTGGGCGCTGGGCGTGATCTATGTGAAAAAAGTTAGTGCCAAGGTAGATTCGCTGTGGATGGTTGCCATGCAATGCATCATCGGTGGCGCGGCCTTAACTCTTTTGGGGACAGGCGTAGAGAGCTGGTCCGACATTGTCTGGAATGTTCCGTATCTGATCGGTCTCAGCTATGGCGCTACATTTGGGGTACCGATTGCCATTGTCATTTACTTTGGGCTCGTGAATGCAGGCGAAGCGAGCAAGGTGGCCGCCTTTACGTTTCTCGTACCGCTCATCGCAGTCGTCACGGGTACCATTTTCATGGACGAGCCGGTTACGTATTCGCTCATCGCTGGTCTGGTATTGATCGTGTGCAGTATTTGCTTGGTGAACTATCAGAAAAAGATACGACAACCTGCAATTGCTAATACTCTTAATCGTTGATGAGACGACAAAAAAACAGCCGACACCAGGTTCGGCTGTTTTTCTTTTTGAGATTATACGTAGGGCTCTTTGTAGATTCCTTTTTCATAAATGTACTGAAGGCAAGCATCCGGCAACAGGAAGCTGGGATCGCCGCCCTTGCGGATTTCGTCTCGGATGTAGGTAGAGCTGATTCCCATGTTGATGCCTTTGCTCATAATGAGAAAATGCTCGTCGTGATTGCGCAGCAGCGCGTCCTCGGCGATCAGGTCAGCGGTCGGATAGCCTTCACGCGACATCACGATGAAGTTGAAGCCTGCGACCAGCTTTTCAGCGTTACCCCAGTTCGACAGTCCCTCTAACAAATCCGACCCCATGATGAAAAAGAGCTCGTCGTTCGGGTACTTCTTTTTCATGTGCATCATCGTATCGTACGTATAGGTTTCACCTGGCAAGGCATCCATCTCGACTGTAGAAATCTCGAAAAGAGGTTCGTCATATTTGTTTGTTTTGTGTGTACTGCTTGCTAAAGCCAGTTTGAGCATGTGCAAGCGATGGACGTCCTCTGTCTGCAATTTTTTATCATGACGCTTTGAAGAGCATGGTACGAAAATGACTTTGTCCAGTCGTCTCCGGTGAGCGACGGTCGCTGCGGTGAACAAATGGCTATAGGTTATGGGATCAAAGCTGCTGCCATAAATGCCGATTCGCATAAAAATTGCCTCCTATCGTCATGAGCCTGTTATTTTTTTCGAACAGTCATGCCAAGCTGGTTCTGAAAATGACCGAGAGCCCATTTGTGGCCTTCTGGAAGAAAGCTCGCTACAGAATCCTCGTGGATGACGACAGAAAAGCCGTTATAGAAGCCTTCAATCGCTGTATGGAGTACACAAATGTCCGTGCAGACACCTACCAGATGAATCTCGGTAATACCTCTCGTACGCAACAATAGCGCAAGGTCGGTACCTTGGAAAGCACTGTAGCGCGTCTTATCCATCCAGTGAATCGTATCTTCGAATTCCTCGTAAATCTCCTGAATGCTGCCATACAAATTCCGGCCAGCCGTCCCGATAATGTTGTGCGGAGGGTAGAGACCTGTCTCAGGGTGGTACGGGTCCTGCTCGCGATGAGCGTCGACTGCCATGACGACAAAGTCGCCTTCTGCGAGGAAGTCGCGGATCAGCTCTCCAATGCGTCCTTCAATAGCCTGACCAGGCTCTCCACAAGTCAATGCACCATCTGTCGCGACAAAATCATTCGTGTAGTCGATCACAATCAAAGCTTTCATGGCAAAAACCTCCTGAATGTGGACTTTTTCAGTAAATCATGGCAGTTGGGGTAAAGCCTGTAAAGCGATAGAGTTTGGCTGGTGAATTCGAAAACTCGGTCGAGTAGACAGGCTGTCCGTCAGCTGATAGAACTGGCTCGAGCAATCCTTGCCGTCTGGTTGTCGCAAGCAAGCGCCGCTCGAAATTGCCGCGATCTTTTGCCGAAAAGGACGGAACGACGGTCTCGATCACTTGCAGCAGTTCGCTCAAGGTAAACTCATCTGGCAAAAAAGCTTTGGCGATAGTTGTTTGCAGCATCTGCTCACGAACTCGCTGTAAGGCGTCAGTCAAAATTTCACGATGATCAAAAGCAAGGTTGAGGGCAAAAGCTTCTTCAATCGGAAACAGCTGCGCGTCTGATGCATCGTCGTTTGCCTGTGTGTGTTTCAATAAATCTTTATGAACGAGGGAGACATAGGCAACACTCGGGATCCAACCACGAGGGTCTCTACCTGGCTTGTAGTACGTCTTCAACTGCTCGATGTGTACATCGCGGTCAATATTCGTCTCTTCTTTCAATTCACGATAGGCGCTTTCGTCCAGTGTCTCCGATTCATGGGAAAATCCGCCGGGTAAGGCCCATTGCTCTCCAAATGTATCGCTTTTTCGCTTGATCAAAAGGACGGCCAATTGCTTGAGTGGCAGTGATTTTGTTTTCGTTTGGCGCGGGATGGAAAGGATCGTAAAGAGGCAAATATCTGTAGGAAGTCCATCCGGCGAGCGGTACTTTTTGGTACGATAGTGGATGCGTTTGGCTCGAAGGGGAGACGTACTCACAAGATCATCCTTTCCGTTTGCTCGAATCTGTTATCATGCTTTTATGTTATGATATCACTTTAACATTGTCAATATCACAATGTAAAAATCTGTGAAAAAAGACGTCTGTGAATGTCAGACGTCTCTCGAAGCAATTCCTGCGAAAAGCGATTGATTAAACAGCATCCAGCGCGAGTCGCAATGTAATGTTAATGTTTTCTTCCGTTTTGGCCACGATTGTATGAGGGCTAGTCAATCCGAAGTCACCAAACGTTACGACGGACGTTCCTTCCAACTGCAGCTTGCCTTGGGAATAAATCGCGTCAGCATTAATTTTCACGTCTTTGGTAATTCCTTTTACGGTCAGGACGCCATTGATGGTGAACGAAGCTTTTTGGCCTTCTGTCCAAGTGGTTGGCCAGTTCTCAAAGGATTTCGCTTCAAAGGTAGCTGCAGGGTTCACGGCTGTATCAAAGTAATCTGGAGATTTGATATGGGTGTCGCGCTTTTCATTACCGGAGTTCAGCTTATTCAAGTCTGCGGAAGCTATTGCTTTCATTTGATCTGGTGCAGAGAGGTTTACATCCCAGCTACCAGTAATGCCGTCCATTTCAAAGTTTACCGTTTCTTTCGACGTAGTTACGGAGAAATAGACTTTGGACTGGTCATTGATTGTCCATTTTTTATTCAGTTGATCTGCTGTCAAAGGTGTTGACAAAGCGGTAGATGAGGCTGTGGTTACCGCAGCTGCAGGCTGAATCTCCACATGGTTTCCCACGAAATAGTCATAGAGCATGTAACCTCCGATACCGACCACAAGCGTGGCAACTGATGCTGTCAGGATAACCGAATTCTTTTTCATTATTGTATAACCTCCATGTTTTGAAGTGTTCAGATTGTCGTATGTATTTGACTACGCAGGGATCATTATGAGAGAGGAAGCTGAGTGGGGCTTGAAAGCTGGCTGAAAGTTTGTTGAAAGTGCAATGGTAAGAGAATTATCAACGTTTTATATATTAAATTTACATTTATTGGGTTGCTGTACTATCAAAAGCTTTCAGCTCGTACTCAGGGCATATTCAGCAAACATTCAGCTACTCTTGGCCTGTTCAGGTAAAATAGAGGTGAGGTGAAAGAAATGAGCCTAAACAAAGGCATTAAAATATTGCTTGTCGATGATGAACCGACCATCCTGCAATTTTTGGAGATGGGTCTTGAAAATGAAGGTTTTCAAGTATTGACGGCACAAGATGGGATGACTGCCGTGACCATGGTAAAGGAGCATCAGCCCCATGTCGTCATTCTCGATGTGATGATGCCAGGCATGGACGGCTTCGAGGTATGCCGGATGTTGAAAAAGATACAGAATGTAGCAACGATCATGCTGACAGCCAGAGAAGACGTGGAGGATCGGGTAAAAGGGCTGACGCTCGGTGCCGATGATTATATGATCAAGCCGTTTAGCTTTGAGGAGCTGCTTGCCCGTATTCATGCGCGCATTCGCAATCATTACCCACATCTGCTCTCCAAGGTACATCTCGGCCCCTTCCAGATCGATGACAGGCGAAAGGAAATTACCTACGAAGAAACGCTTCTAGAGCTATCGCCAACGGAATACTCTTTGCTGAAATATTTGGTGACGAATCACGGCTTGGTGCTGAGTAAACCAATGATTTTGGATAACGTGTGGGGCTATGATTTCGGTGGGGAGGAGAACATTGTCGAGGTGTATATTCGCTCCCTGCGTGACAAACTGAACGATCGTCAGCATCGGATCATTCGCACATTGCGCGGTGCGGGCTATCGGGTTGATTTTGTATGACGATGAATCGAAACAATCAATGGGCCGCCTTCCTAGAACCGAACTCTTTGCGTTATCAGCTGTTGTCACGTTCGTTATTTATCTTATCTGGGTTGCTGCTTCTAATCGGCATGATTCAATACTTATTGATGGAGCAGTTCTTGTTTCGCAGCAAAGCGGAAAGCTTGTTAAATCTGGCAGTTACCGTTCCTTATCAGGTCTTGGAAGATACGGAAACGCTCCCGAAATACGATCAGTATGTCAGCGCATTGCTCTCCTTGCGTACACCTGATATCAAGTATGCCTTTATTGACAACGACGCCAATGTGACGGAGCTGTTTGCGAATCCGAGCGAAGGCTATTCCCCACGCTTTCCTGATAGTTTATACCGCGAGATCTTAGCTAGTGGCGTATGCACTTTTAAATATAAAATTTTGGAAGGTAGCACTGGGAAGGATTATTTAGTCGTGCTGGCACCTATCAAATCACCTGAACAGCTGCAAGGAATCGTACAACTGAGTACACCTGTCGGCTCGATGCGGGAAGTGCTATTTCCACAGCTGATCATTTTCTTCTCTGCATCTGCACTCGCCTTGCTAATTGGCTTGTTAACCTATGTGCCTGTGCTCCGCCGTACGCTGAACCCACTTTCTCGTATTGAGGTTACAGTTGAGCGGATTAATGCGGGTAATTTGGATGAACGACTGCCGATGGATCAAGGCCAAATGGAGATTGATCAATTATCGGCGGTCTTTAACGGAATGCTGGAGCGGTTGGAAACCTCCTTTAAAATCGAGCAAGAAGCTGGAGAACGGATGCGACGCTTTGTAGCAGACGCTTCGCACGAATTGCGAACACCGCTGACATCCATCCATGGTTTTTTGGAGGTGCTGCTACGCGGTGCGGCGGCAAATCCCGAACATTTGCAGAAAGCTTTGAAAAGCATGCACGGCGAGACAGAGCGGCTGAACAAACTGGTCAACGATTTGCTCTACCTGGCTCGGATGGATCGGGAACCGGCTTTTCTTTTGCAAGAAGGGCAGTTGGACGCGGTCGTGCACAGTATGGAATCGCAGCTCATGGTCCTGGCAGGTGACCGAAACGTTCATTTCCGCGTAGAACCGAATGTTACGGCTACTTTCGATTGTGACGGAATGAAGCAAGTTATTCTCAATCTGTTTCAAAATGCGGTGCAGCATACTGACCCTGTGAACGGTGAGATCGAGCTTACATTGAGCAAGATTGCCAATGGGATTGAACTGACGTTCAGAGATAATGGGGCAGGGATCGCACCGGAGCATGTCCCGCATGTATTCGACCGTTTCTATCGGATTGAATCCTCACGCGCACGCAAAAGCGGAGGTGCTGGCTTGGGGCTGTCGATCACCCAATCCATCGTAGAAAATCATCGTGGAAAAATTGACGTACAAAGCAGCTTGGGAACTGGGACCGTGTTTCGCGTCTGGTTGCCTAACGGTTTGAAAGAGGTCCAGAAGACAGAAGTTGTTGGTTGACAATGAGAGAAAACGTCATTTATAATCTGAGACATTCAATAAAACAACCAACACAGCCGTGAAAAGGAAAGTAAAAAAGGGATTTTGACGTCCAGAGAGTTGCCTGTTAGCTGAGAGGGCAGCCGCGAACTCTTTTTGAAAGCCACCTTGGAGCTCTGCTTTTGAAAATGCCAAGTAGAAAGCAGCGGATGGCCCACGTTATGGGGCGCATGTCTTTGTAGACAGCACGAGTTTGCCTTTTGTGAGAGAGGCAAAAAAGCTGAGTGGTAACGCGATACCTTCGCCTCAGCAATCAGATTCATGGAAATCATGAGTCTGGTTGCTGGGGCTTTTTGCATTATGAGGTTGTGTAAAAAATAAAGAGAAAACTGGAGTGGTGGGGCATGGATCGCTTGAAGCAAAGAGAGCTGTTACACCTGTTGGAAGAAGACAGTCGCATGAGCGCTGAGCAAATCGGAAAAATGATCGGGGAGCCGACCGAGGTCGTTGAACAGACGATTGCAGCATTGGAAGCCGAGAAGGTCATTGTCAAATATCCAGCGCTGGTGAACTGGGAGCGTGTGGACGATCATCCGTACGTGAACGCCATGATTGATGTGAAAGTGACGCCGAAGCGCGATGTCGGCTTTGATGAAGTGGCGGAGCGAATCTGCCGTTTCCCAGAAGTGAAGGCTGTTTACTTGATGTCTGGTGCAAGCTATGACTTGTCGATTATTTTGGAAGGCAAAACGATGAAAGAGGTAGCCACTTTTGTTTCGCAAAAGCTGTCCACTCTCGATTCCGTTGTCTCAACAGCTACACACTTTATTTTGAAACGTTACAAGCACGATGGCATTGAGCTGGAAGATCGTGACGAAGATCACAGGATGGTGGTTACGCCGTGAATACACAAGTCAAAGTCAAAAACCGTTTATCCAATACAGTTCAATCATTGAAGCCATCAGGCATTCGCCGCTTTTTCGATTTGGCAGCATCGATGGAGGGAGTCATTTCCTTAGGTGTAGGGGAGCCTGATTTCGTTACTCCTTGGCGCATGAGAGAAGCTTCGATTTCTTCGCTGGAGCGTGGACATACAGCTTATACATCCAATGCAGGTATGCTGCCATTGCGTGTGGAAATTCAGAAATACTTGGAAGAACGTTTTTCTGTCAGCTATCATCCAGAGACAGAAATTCTCGTGACGGTTGGTGCCAGCGAAGCGATTGATATCGCACTGCGTGCCATTCTCGATCCGGGTGATGAAGTGTTGGTTGTGGAACCTTGCTATGTCTCCTATGAACCAGTCATTCGCTTAGCTGGCGGGGTGCCGGTTTTCCTGAAAACAACGATGGAAAACCAGTTCAAGCTGACACCGCAAGAGCTGGAGACGCACATCACCGCGCGTACAAAAGCAATCATCTTCTGCTATCCAAATAACCCGACTGGGGGGACTATGACGGCTGAAGAGTGGAAAACACTTTTGCCGATCATTGAAAAGCACGACCTCATGGTGATCTCCGATGAGATTTATGCGGAACTTACCTACGGCCGAATGCACGATAGTATCGCGGCTCTGCCAGGGATGAAAGATCGGACGATCCTGATCTCCGGTTTTTCCAAAGCATTCGCGATGACCGGCTGGCGTCTGGGATATGTCTGCGCGTCGCCTGATTTGCTCGCAGGCATGCTGAAAATCCATCAGTACACCATGCTGTGTGCACCGACAATGGCTCAGATGGCTGCATTGGAAGCTCTGCGTCATGGACGTTCTGATATGGAAAGAATGATTGAGAGCTACCGTCAGCGCCGCAATTATGTGGTAGATGGATTCCGTCAAATCGGATTGACTTGCCACGAGCCGGACGGAGCATTCTACGCATTCCCGTCTGTAGCTTCTACAGGTCTCAGCTCTTCAGAGTTTGCAGAGAAGCTGCTGATGGAGGAAAAGGTAGCTGTCGTACCTGGAGATGTGTTCGGCGAAAGCGGACAGGGGCATATCCGTTGTTCTTATGCAACATCGATGGAGCAGTTGAAGAAGGCTCTAGAACGTATGGAGAGCTTGATGGGACGACTGTCATAACATTTTCCGGGAAATAAAGGGGGGCGGCTTTCGAAGCTGTCCCCTTTGTTGCGAAGTGGCTGTGGTGGGGAAGAAGCTCATTTCCAGTCTACGCTTCGGCCTACGCCCCGCAAGGGGGATTCACTGGCCGCTTCGGAAAAAATGGCGGGAGCGCTTCAAACCAGAAAACGCGAATGCGTTTTTGTATGTAATAAAAGCTGAAATTCCCCGCCATTTTTTCCGAAGCTGAGTTGTGCTCCAGAGGCGCTTAACTGGAAATGCGCTTCTTCTTACGCGGCTGTGGGAAGGGAACAGCTTGAAAACTGGTGTAAGAAGAATGATTGAAGGTAGGGCAAGAAGTTTTAAAGCCACAAGCCTTTTTAGGAGGAGATTCCTTAATGATTTCACTGCCAACCCAATTTACCCAAACAATTATGGGCGTACATAAAGAAGAGGGGCGTCTCTGGCTGGATTCCTTTCATGAGTTGATTGCCGATTGCGAAGAACGGTGGTCTCTAAAGGTGCTTGAGCCGTTTCCACTCTCCTATAACTTTGTCGCACCAGTTGTGTTGCAGGATGGGAGAAACGCAGTGCTGAAGCTGGGCGTGCCTGGACAGGATTGGCAAAGAGAGCTGGCAGCGATTCGGGCTTTTGCAGGGCGGGGAATGGTGCAGCTACTCAATGCTGACGAGGAAAAAGGGATCATGCTTTTGGAGCGCATCATGCCAGGGGAGACACTGGATATGCTGAGTAGTGAAGACGAGCGAATTCAATGCGTGGCGGACGTGATCAAAAGGATGCATACCCCCATTTCGAGAGTTGGCAAGCGTACGTCTATGTTTCCGACGATAGCAGACTGGGCTGTGGGACTGGAAGAGATTCGCCCTCATTTCCAAGGGGGGACAGGACCGATTCCCGAGCAAATGGTGGAGCGGGCCATGCAATGGTACAAAAAACTTCTCTCCACACAAAAAGAACAGTGCCTGCTGCATGGTGATCTTCATCATGAAAATATTTTGCGCGCTGAGAGAGAGCCGTGGCTGGCAATTGATCCAAAAGGGCTGATCGGGGAGACGGAATACGAGGTGATTCCGTTTTTGCTGAACCATTTGCCAGAGGATGGGATAGAAGAAGTAATGAAACAGCGGGTCGATGGGCTGACGAAGGCGCTGTCTTTGCAAAAAGAGAGAGTGTTGGCGTGGGCGTATTGCCACAGTGTGCTATCGGCTTGGTGGTTCATAGAGGATTTTGGTGTAGACGGTGGTCGTCTGGTGATGCCGGGAGTTTTTGAGAGGCTAATAAATGAGTAAAGGCTTCACCCTGTGGGATGAAGCCTTCTTTATTTTAAATGAATAAATGAGATCCTTCGTTATACGAAATATTAATAGCCAGTTGACTGATTCAAGGTGGTAGCAGCGAGATTGTATTGATAAACCGATTCGATTGCTTTTGTTTCGGAGTCAAACAGGTTTGCTTCGTCTTCCATCAGTTCTTTCATCGATGCTTTTCCTAATCTATATTGATCGATTGTTGCCTGATAGCGCTCCAATGCGGTTTCTTTCTTTGTCGTACTTTCCTCAAAAGTCTTTTTCGCTGCCAGTATCTTCGTATAGTTGTCACTTACTTCTTGGCTGACTTTCTTTTGTGTCTTTTGTTTTTGCAGTTCCGCTTTTTTGTGCTCGTTTTTTGCGATTGTACCTTTATGTGTACTGAGTGCGGAATACTCTGCCGTGTAATCAATTCTTACTTGGGCAAAGTCTATTTCTGCTTGTGCCTTGATCATCTCAGGACGTTTTTCAAAAGCTTTTGCATGCAATTGCTCCAGGGAAAGCAGCTCATGCTGGGTCAGATCAGTAGCGGTCATTTTCCATTGTCTGTCCGCTTTTTCATTCAATAAATCGTTGAGCTTGGCCAATGCTTGTTTGTAGCTGGTTTCAAGGGCAGCAAGATTTTTGTGAGCTTCTGTTTCTTGGGAGTCCAACCAGTACTGTCTTTGCAAGCTTTTCTTCTGCGCTTTGATTTTTGCGTCTAATGACTGGACTTCGAAGAATGCTTTTTGCACTTGCAATTGTATGGTGTTTTTTTGCGTATTCAGGGCGACTTCATCGACAACTACTTCTTTGACCGCTTTGGCTGCGTCTTCGAATTTCTTTTTTGCATCAGCCAGAGTCATGATGTCGGCTTTTTTGATTTCTTCTTTTTCTCTCAGTGTGATGGATGTCTCGTACTTCGTAATATCTAAATCAAGCCGAAGCACCTCCAGATCAACGCTGTTCTTTATTGCCTGTTCGACTGCGAAATCTAGCGATAAAAGGGAAACATCCGTCTGTTCAGCAGTGGCCACGAGTGGTGCGGCCAGAGCCATATGGGCGCCACCTGTGAGGAGAGAAGTGACTAATGTTGTGCTGTAAATGTGTTTGAAGAGCCTGGATTTCATGGGGCAACCTCCTGATCATATATGCAAGAATTTGATAACGATTCTCATTATCAAATCCATGAAAAGTATATATTTCCAATAGAATTTCGTCAATAAGAAAATGTTTTTTCATCATGTTCTTGGTCAGAAATTCAAAAGGAATCCCCTTCAGGAAAAAGGCAAAGTGAGCATCTGCCTGTTTCCCCAAAGGGGATTTGTTCTTCGTGATGGGAAAGAACTATTCTTTGTCCCTGTTTTCTTTTTTTGCCGCAGCCGTCTTTGCAGTTTGGTCCAATGTCCCTTCCTTTGGTGTAAGGGAATAACCATGCATATTGCTTCCGTTATAACCCATGTCCGGTTTTTCCTTTGAGATGCGATCAGTCATTTGCGTCCCCCTTATTTTGCCCAGTGGGTGTAGAGTCTTGCTGCACATACGGATTGTCGATGTCATTTGGTTCCTTGTCTAGATTGGTACGGATTGCGATTATTGGGCTATTCGGAGGTTGAGCGATCAGTCTGTCATCCAGTTGTTTGAAATCAGGCAGGTCGTTTTCGCGATTGTCATCCATGTTCGTCTCCTCCTTTACGGGTTAGTATGTCCACCATCTGCCTGCCAATTTCCTTAACTGGAAAAGGAAAGAGACTGGTACTACACACGAAAAAACAGCCCCAGTCCCAGGAAAAGTTCGGGCGGAGGCTGTGACGATCATCTTTGTGCAGTTAACTCGTTTTCTTGGCTAGGATCTTCATAAAAGAGGCAAGATTCGTTTGTAGCAATGGTGTGAAGGTTGAAAAGGAAGTATTTTCAGCGAGCGTATTCATTTGACGAACAAATTCAGTGGCGTCCTTTGTATTTACATTCTCAAAGCGGTTAGCGATTTTTGTATTTTTTAAATCGGAGAGAAGCGTAGCTTGTTCGTTTCGGTATTGTGCGATCCAGTCTGGACGATGTTGCAGCTTTTTGACGAATTGAATCAGCGTGCTTACTTTCTCTGTTTGATTGGTTGTGGCCGCTTGCATTTTTTTGTAGGCTTCTGGGTCATACCGCTCCATCAGCTTGGACGGATTAACATAGTCGTTCGGCGCCCCATGTGGTTTTTGCGGAAGCTCTACGTAGCTGGCACTGCCAGTTGCAGGGTCAACCTTTCGTGTTTTGGCGACTCCAGCAAGCAGCTGGAGGGTATCCAAAAATTCAGCAGCATTTTTTTCATCACCCATGTATTGGTCTGCCAAATATTTACCTTGGGTTAAACCGACTTCTACCAAAGCAGTTCTTTCTTCATCCGTGTAAGTGGATTGGGAGTTGAAAAAATTTTGCTCCAGGATGTGGTCAAAGCCTTTGCGAGCCTCGGGTGGTTTATCTGCGAAAATTTTATCCAAACGCTCATTAATCTCTGTGCTAAAGAAAAATTGGACGCTGTGATGTTCGATGGCATCAGCAGGTAGCTCGCGTGCCTTGTGTGAACGAAGGTCTACAGTATCGGGCTTGGGCAATCCCAGACTAGTTCCTGTCACCATTTTGGGTGCAGGTTGGTTAGTTGGAAGCTGGGGGGTTAGGTAGCGGGTATTCGATTGGATTTGCATGTTCTACTCTCCTCACATGGATTCATGTTCAGTCGTGATGGCAGGAGATCTGGTTACCTTTTATCAGATGACTGGTATGAGCTGTGAGAACGGAAGGAAACGGATCTCAATTGCTTCTTGTCTATACTATCGGCTGTTTTTGGTCCATTTTTAATATGCTGGCAAATATGAAAAAGGACTCCCGTTTAGATAACGGAAGTCCGTATTTTTTTCTTCGATTACTTCGTGTATTCATCCATGCTGAAGTCTACTTGTTCAAGCGGGACGAGCTTGGTCTTTTTGGTGATTTTATAAGCGAGCCAAATGATTAAGAAGAGTGGCAGGCCAATGTAAGAGACCAGGACGCCATACCAGTCAATCATTCCACCCACGAATGCGGAGTAGTTTTGCCCCAAAATAACGATACAGCAAATGATGAAGGCAAAAATCGGTCCAAACGGGAACCATTTTGCCCGATAAGGCAATTCGCTTAAGTCACGACCCTGAGCGATAAAGGCTTTGCGGAAACGATAGTGACTAATGGCAATTCCCAGCCAAGCGATGAAGCCTGACATACCGGAAGCATTCAAAAGCCATACATACACTTCACCTTCCCCAAACAGAGAGGACAGAAAAGCAAGGGCGCCAATGAGCGCAGTCAAGATCAAGGCATTGATCGGTACGCCGTTACTTGTTACTTTTGCGAACCATTTTGGTGCGTTTCCTTCTTTCGCCAAGTTCCATAGCATGCGTGTAGAGGCGTACATACCAGAGTTACCAGCTGACAATACAGACGTGAGAATAACGGCATTCATGACAGATGCTGCAAAAGCAAATCCGGCATTTTCAAATACAATCGTAAACGGACTGATCGCAATATCCGTAAGGTCGCCACTGATCAGATTTGGATTATCGTATGGAACCAACAACCCGATGATCAAAATAGCGAGGATGTAGAAAAGCAAGATGCGCCAAAAAATTTGACGGATGGCCTTCGGAATGTTGCGGGCAGGGTCTTCGCTCTCCCCAGCTGCGACACCAACGAGCTCTGTCCCTTGGAAAGAGAATCCGGCAATCATAAAGACACCGAGCAGGGCCATGAAGCCGCCATTGAATGGCGCGTCGCCTTTGGTGAAGTTTTGGAAGCCAACTGCTTGGCCGCCCATAATGCCAAAAATCATCAACACACCCACAATAATAAAGATGATGACCGTTATTACTTTAATCAAGGCGAACCAATATTCTGATTCTCCATAGGCTTTCACAGACAGGAGATTCAAGGCAAACAGCAATCCGAGGAACAAAGCGCTCCACAATATCGCTGGGGTATCCGGGAACCAATATTTCATAATAAGTGCCGAAGCTGACAGCTCGACGGCAATGGTAATCGCCCAGTTGTACCAGTAGTTCCAGCCGAGAGCAAAGCCGAGAGATGGATCGACGAACCGTGTGGCATACGTCGAAAACGAACCGGAAACAGGCATGAAGGACGCCATTTCCCCCAAGCTGGTCATTAAAAAGTAAACCATGATACTAATGGCGAGATAGGCGACTAAAGCTCCACCTGGTCCGGCGGAATGGATCGAGCCTCCACTCGCGAGAAACAATCCCGTCCCAATCGAGCCGCCGATGGCGATCATCGTCAGGTGTCGGGCTTTTAAACCACGTTGCAATTGATTTTGTGACATAAGCTGCTTGCACGACCTTTCTTGATTTTTGAGAAGGAAGGTCGGAAATTAAAAAACCGCCATAGCCAAAAAAATGGCATAGGGCGGTATCATCCAATCCCCACCAAGCCTTCACTGAAGATAGCTCACCACGTTTGCTTGGCATGCAAACGTGACAGTTCTGCCTCTTTCGAGTACAGCCCCAACCCAATCGCACAGAGACGCGATATGAGCTTCGGCGGATTTTCCTTACCTGGAGTCATTGATTTTCTCTGAATCTCGTACAGGATGATATAAAAGCCGCGACCTCTATCCCCACCGTGAAAGATGAGGATAACATGTATGAAATTATGTGATTTAACAACTATAAAGGATTGTTCGGGATTAATCAATGTGAAATTTTGTTATTCAAATGAGCGTCTGGCAGGCCAGGAGCCTTGCAGCTTGCGAATTTGGACGATTTGTCCTGTATGAAACGCATCATGCAAGACAAGACTCATTACGGCCTGGTAAATGGGTTTATAGGTAGCCATCTGGTTTAACTCTTCATCCGTCAGCAAGGAAAGCTTTTCATGAATGTGGTGATGGACGCTTTCCATTCGTAAGAGGGTAGCTTTCCAAGCGTCTTCGTCATCTGGACCACCGGATGGGGTGAAGGTATCATCGTTCGTCACAGCGGAGCCAGGAAATTCGGTGCCCAAAAGACGATGCAACAGGCGTTCTTTGTAATAAAGCAGGTGGCTGACGTTTTCCCAGATTGTGTTGGCTGCTTCTCCCACAGGGCGCCAGTTTGCCTCCGCTACTGATACTCCGGCAAGCGCTTCTTTTAAGGGTGGATACCAGTCTTCCTTGTCATAGGCACATTCCCATCCGTGCAAAAGCAATTCCTTCCGATTCATACGCTTCCTCCTCGTCTGTGAAACAGATTGATGAAACGCTATAATAGCTGTAAGAAATGATTGTGTAACCAGTTAATTCAATTACGATAGTTACAAATAAAGATTACCATATCCTGTATGGTCATACAAGAGAGAAAAATGAAGGGTTTCGTCAGGAGAGTTGATGACATGGACTGGCTTTGTATCGATTTTTTAAATAGTGATTGGCGGGATTGGCGCGGTTCTGGTCGTGGGGAAAATCGTCTGGAGAAAGAGGAATGGCTGTCATCCTTTTTGCAGACATACAAGCTAACCGCACCGCTGCCGATGAATGAGGCGTGTGCCGCGTCTCTTTTGCAATTGCGGGAGCGTTTGAGACGTATGCTAGAGGCCGTAATCCGTGGAGACCGATTCCAAGAGGAGGACCTTGCGGAATTGAACAAAGTGTTGGCTCTCGCTCCTTTTCATACGCAGGTGTTGTATGTAGATGAGGAGGGCGGCTACAGGCAAAAGCAATCCAGCCAAGCAGAGGGATGGTCACTCGTCATGGCACAAATTGCAGCTTCTTTCGCGGAGTTGCTTGCCCCACAGCATCTGGAGCGAATCAAAATATGTGACAACGAGGATTGCCGCTGGGTGTTTTATGATGAAAGCCGCAACCGGGTGCGCCGCTGGTGTGATGACAAAATGTGCGGAAACCTGATGAAGGTGCGCCGTTTTCGTGAGCGGCAGAAGGAAAAAGGTTAATGGAGCCTTAACCAAAGACCGTCGGGATTTTGTCTCTGACGGTTTTTTCTATGTTTGAGACATAATAAGTAGCATATACATGGGAACGGAAACGAGGTGGGTAGGATGAGTCAAGCGCGCAAAAAATGGTTTCAGGCACTCGTATTGGTGACACTTGGAGCGATTTGTCTGGCTATATGGTATTTGCAGCCATATCAGCCCGATCAGGCAGCGTTAACGGCCATGCAAGGCGGTGAAGGGATTACGGTTATGGATACGAATGACTGGATTATTTTCCAAGGCGGGGAGTCACGCGAACCGGGACTCATCTTGTATCCAGGAGCACTTGTCAAACCGGAGAGCTATGCACCGATTGCCCGTGCCTTGGCAGGCTCCGGCTACCATGTTTTTCTCGCACGAATGCCGCTGAATTTGGCTGTAAGTGATCTGACGCGAGCCACACAAGTATTGAAGGCGTACCCGAATAAAACGTTTGTCATCGGAGGACATTCGCTTGGTGGTACTATGGCAGCTCAATTCGCAGCAAACCACCCGGACCGAATCAACGGCGTGTTTTTACTGGGAGCATATCCGAATAGTCAGGGGAACTTGAAGAAGGTGAATTTGCCTGTGCTGTCTTTGCTCGGGTCTCGCGATGGAGTGATCAATATGGAAAGGTTTATGGAGAGCAAGCAATATTTGCCCGATCGTACCGTGTACATGTCCATAGAAGGGGGGAATCACTCCCAGTTCGGAAGCTATGGATCGCAGGAGGGCGACCAGCCAGCTGCCATTACCCCGCAGGAGCAGTGGCAGCAAACAGTGGCAGCAATCAAGGATTGGCTGCTTAATGAGGTTACGATGATGAACGTGGAATAATACCGGATACAACACCTGTAATGCGAATGTTTTCCGAGGGGAGTAGCAAGGGGGTGTCTTGCTCGCGTGTGGTTGTAAACAGACATTCCAATGGATTGACGTCTGCTGCGATGCGCACAAGAAACTGCCCCTCCTGTCGGATCAACACAGGTCTGTCTTTTACAGGCTCCATCGAAAAGTCTGAGATCAAGAGAGCATCTCCGGGAAAAATACCGAGACCACGAAGGCCATCATCTCGCATGATGAGAGCAAAGCGGGCCACGTGATAGCTGGCTACCTGCAAGGAGGGTAACAGCGACAGCTCCTCGTCTTGGTCCAAGGCGAGATCAAAAAAATGAGTCGTGTATGCATCTCCGGCAATAAAGACTCGTTTCATCAGGTATCGCCTCCTTCATAACTAGCGTCTTAATTTATCCATAGACGGGAAAGCCTTTGGCATACAGTCGGCTCAGTATGCGCTCAAAACGGGCGCGAGCAAGAGGCATCGGTACCTGAAAGCGCTGAGCCAACATAGCCGGAGCGTTGTATCGCGAGCAATCGGCAAGCAGGGGGCTCATCATGTAGATGGGGAGCAGCAAATGCTCGGCAAAATGATTCGCCTGCGATTCTTGCCAGTCAATCATCCATTCGCTGCTTTGGGGCTGAATGCCTTCATGAAGGAGCAAATGTCCGAGCTCATGCGCGATTTTAACCCGCTGGGTAGCCGGATCGAGTCGCTCGTCCACCGCAATGACATAACGTCCCGGAGAAAAGGGATGCGCGTGTGCACGACTCCTGCCGCAAATACGATGGATCTCGATGCCGTACGTTTCGCACAGCAGATGCAGATCGATTTGTTCGGGCTGGTCGATGCCGTGATGCTGAAGCAACAAGTACACGCGACTCTCGAGCCATGTTTGCGGTTCGCAGATTTCTTTCAAAAGGGAGTGAAGCATCAAGGACCTCCTAAATGAATGGTGAGGAACGTACGTTCTGCTTTGTGCTGAAAAGAAAACCCCGCACTGGGGTTATTTTTATTTTTTTTTGATGTCTTCCGTGATGTCAAACAAAGACGGAGGTCGTTCCTCGCGTACTTTATGGACTTTCCACTGTTTCTTCAAGTCGTACCAGTAGCGGCGAATTTCTTTTTTCTCCTCTTCTGAAGCGTCCAGATACCCGTCTAGGAAATAGTAGTCGTCTGGGTCATCGATCTTTTCCTGCAAGAGCTCGTCCAACGAACGTTGATTTGTCTGCTCAGTTGCGGGGAGGATATAGGCTGTGACTTCATCTGTGCGGCCCAACAACCAATCGGTCGTGACGTCCAGCACATCAGCCAATTGTCGCAGCATGTCATTCGGTGGTGTGCTGTGGTTGTTCTCGTAGTTACTGATCGTCCCCTTGGTCGTGCAGACATGCTCTGCCAACTCTTCCTGGGTCAGACCTTTTGTCTTACGAGCTGTGCGTAAGCGCTGAGATAGCATGAGCGTGCCAGTCCTTCCTGTGAGGATGTACAAATTTATTGTACTAAATGAGAGGGAAAAAGAAAAGTATGGATATTAATTTTGTTTTCAACGAATTATGTACAAGCCTTTTGTACAAAATACAGATAAGGACGGTGCAGGAACACTCGTTCTGTACAGTGACAAAAGGGGAGATCAAACATGGAAGATCAAGTAACAACCGTATTACTTCAGCAAGGGCCATTTGCTGCTTTGTTTGTCTGGTTGTTGTTTTATATTATGAAAGCAAATCGCGAGCGCGAGGGGCGCTTACAAGACTTGTTGGACAAATACAGCGACAAATATGATCTGATCCTCGAGGAATTGCGCGAGATCAAAGGAAAAGTGAAGAAATAACGCTTTTTGACATCAAACCTTCTGATGAGCGTGACGAATACGAATCCGAATCCGAATCCATTACTTATGTTGCCCGATTCCTTGAAGAGCTTATTCAGCAAGGGGGACAAATCCTTGCAGCCTGTACCAGACCTTGATCGGCCTTTAGCCCTTCAAGGTCCTTTTTTACTTGCAGTGTCCTTTTCCCCATTTACACGTCTTCCATAATAACTTACTAATACTTAGCAAAAAGGAGCAGTATGACTATGCATTTACCCGTCGTCTACTCAACCATCTGTGAAAAAGCATTACTGAAAGTACTTCAGGATGCATATCCAACCGAACAAATACAAACGGTACACTACATGCTTCGAGGCATGAACGATACGTACCTCGTGGAGACAATCGATCAAAAACGAATATTCAGGCTGTATCGCAGTGATTGGCGAACAGAGGAAGCAGCAGTCGCGTTCGAGATGGAGCTGTTGCTTCATTTGAACAGACAAGGAGTATCTGTTTCTGTGCCAATTGCGGACGGCTCAGGAAAGCATGTCTTGAGACTGCAAGCAGCAGAAGGCAATCGCTTTGGTACGCTGTTCACTTATGCCTGTGGCAAGGAGCAGGAGATCGATAGCGAGGAACTAAGCGCACGGTTTGGCAGAGCCGTTGCTGAGTTGCATGTCAAAGCAGAAGGTTTTTCCACACAACAAGCTCGCGAGGTGTGGGATGCCAAGACGTTGATTCATCGCCCGTTAGCGATCATCGAGGCACGTCTGCAGCATCGGAAGGAGGATTTTCAATTCCTCCAAAAGCTGGCGATTGAGCTGGAAGCCAAGCTGAACGAGCATATCCGTGCGGGACTAGACTGGGGGATTTGCCACGGAGACCTTCAAGGGAATTTTAATACGAATTTTTGCGAGGACAACACCTGTACCCACTTTGATTTCGACCTGTGCGGATATGGCTGGCGGGCGTATGATCTGGCTGCTTTCAAGCTGAGCCGAATATTGATCGAAGAAGATGACGAACTGGTGGAATCGCTATGGAGTGCTTTCCTAAAAGGATATACCGAGGCTCGTCCCTTATCTGGAAACGATCAGGCTGCGGTGTCGCTTATGACAGGCATTCGCCAATTGTGGCTAATGGGGCTGTGCATGCATGATCCTCATATCATGGGTAGTAGCGAATCGGATGATGCTTTTGTGAATGAGAAGATGGAGTTTTTCAAAAAATTTTTCGCGTAAACGAGAAGTATTTTGCAAAGCGTTGTCAGAAAAACATGCGACCCGAAGTCAATGATAGGTAAGCCATACATTGACGAGAAAGAGGGAGAAAGCATGCTATCTTATATGGGAAGTGGCCACTACTGCTACGCAAATTCATCATCAATGCTTTTGGAGACAATTGGGGAGAAGGTAGCGCCTGCTGTACTCGAGGTACTTTCCGGTGTAGGAGTCGGAGCCATCTGGTATGAGGAGCAAAAAGTCATTTATTTCGGACAAGTGATTCCTGACCGTGGTGTCAGTCATGCGCTAGAACTGCTTGGTTTTCGTTGGACGGAAAGATCAGGAGATGCAGAGGGCGAGCCACCGTTGGCAGAATTACGGCGCGAATTGGAAAAGGGACCCGTGTTACTCGGACCGCTTGATATGGGCTACCTGACGTATAACCCAAATGCTCAGTACTTGGGAGGTGCTGATCATTTTGTTCTTGCGTACGAGATGGATGATCAAGCGATCTACGTGCATGATCCCGCAGGTTTTCCTTTTGTCAGCCTGCCGTTGTCTCAGTTTGTCTTGGCGTGGAAGGCTGAGAAAATCTTTGATAGCCTCTTTTCCTATCATTATTGGACTGCACCAAAGCGTGTAGGTAGTCCGACGGAGGAGGAGCTGGTTGCAAATGCGCTTCGTTTATACCAAGGGATCTATCAGGAAAGCGCAGCAGCTGAACCGAACCCTTCGATCCTATACGGAAAGGAAGCGATCTTGCGTGTAGTGAAGCGGATGGAAGATGAAGGTGGACTTTCGCCAGCGGAAATGGGCCACTTATCCTATTTTGCTTTCCAGCTAGGGGCGAGGCGAGCGATGGATTTCGCTGTATTTTTCTCGAAGCATGAGCCAGAGCTGGCGGCGATCAAAGAGAAGCAGGCAAAGCAATTCGGACGTTGTCATACACTGACCGTAGAAAAGAATGAGAAAGAACTCGCGGATGCCATGCGCGTGCTGGCAGATATCGAAGAAGAATTTCGCCAAGCGGTTTGTGCCAAATAATATCGTTCCCCCGAGTGAGTAAGCAACGCTCCTTGGGGGTTTTTCTTTAATTTAAATATTATTACTTTTTTATGATTCATGACAATTACATCCCGGATGTGTTACCTTGATATTCATTCGTCCATGTAAAAGAGACAAAGTCCATTCCATGTGGACATTATTTACCAACACGTATCGGGGGTTCAAGTCATGAAACAGTTAGGTTTACTACCCAAAATTCTGATCGCCATTGTCCTTGGGATCGGGATCGGCTCCATTTCGCCGATTTGGGTTGTGAAAGGATTGGCTACATTTAGTGGCCTGTTTGGAAATTTCCTCGGATTTGCGATTCCGTTGATTATCATTGGATTTATCGCGCCAGGCATTGGTGAGCTGGGCAAAGGGGCTGGGCGTTTGCTTGGGGTAACCACAGGGGTTGCTTACTTGTCTACGATCCTTGCAGGAGCGCTTGCTTATTTGGTCAGTACGAGTATTTTTCCACACATTCTTGAGGTAGGTGGACTGGTGAATCAGTATGCCAACCCGGAGAAAGCACTGGTGAAGCCGTTCTTTACCGTGGACATGCCGCCGATTGTAGGTGTGATGACAGCATTGTTGCTCGCCTTCACCCTTGGTCTTGGAGCGACTGTCATCAAAGGGAACGCCCTGCAAAATGTGATGGTAGACTTGAGAGATATCGTAGAGAAGCTGATCGCTTCCGTCATTATCCCGTTGCTTCCCTTACATATCCTGTCTGTATTTTCAAACCTGACCTATGGTGGACAAGTCACTATGATTTTGTCCGTGTTCGTTAAAGTTTTCGTTATGATTATTGCCTTGCATCTATTCTATCTGTTCGTGCAGTACTTGGTAGCGGGCCAGATGGGACGCAAAAACCCATTCACGCTGATGAAAAATATGCTTCCCGCTTACTTTACCGCGATTGGGACACAATCATCTGCGGCCACTATTCCTGTGACACTGAATCAAACCAAGAAAAACGGTGTGAGCGAAAAGATCGCAGATTTCGTCGTTCCACTCTGTGCGACGATCCATCTTTCCGGAAGCACGATTACGCTTGTCAGCTGTTCCATGGCAGTCATGATGCTAAATGACATGACGACATCCTTTAGCGTGATGTTTCCGTTCATCTTGATGCTGGGCGTAACAATGATCGCCGCACCAGGTGTGCCGGGTGGAGCAGTCATGGCAGCACTCGGATTGATGGAGTCCATGCTCGGATTTACAACTACGTTGACTTCGTTGATGATTGCGCTGTACATCGCGCAGGATAGTTTCGGTACCGCTTGTAACGTTACGGGTGATGGTGCGATTGCGGTGATTACGGATCGTTTGAGCGAGGAGAAGGCGACGTAAAGTCTATTGAAAAGATAATCCCTTGGTTTTCGTGAGGATTTCTTCCAGTTAAATTCCCCCGTTTCCAACTAGTGAGAATTATATTATCATTGGGTATAATTCCATCATTCTACTTTTTGCGAAAAGGGGAATACATAACGCAATGTTTAACGAACGGAAAGCGTTACAAATGACATTGCAGGCCATGCTAGAGCAACGTATGGCACTGCGTCGACAGTATGTCGATCAGGACAAGCAGTTGGGAGCTGACATCAAGCAGCTTTTGAGCCGTATTCGCGAGTTGGATAACGAAGCCGGGATCGGAGACGATGAAAGCTCAGAGGATGAAACTATGTCAACAGAGGAATTTTCCGACGATCTGATGAAGCGAATGAAGGTAAGAAAGGCTCACATTCGTCACGATTATTTGGAAGTTGCGAAGCACATCGAGAACCTGTTACGGGAAGCGATGTCTCCGATGTCATTGGCTGATCTCTGCTCCGTGTTGAAAGCACGGCACCAGGTTGAGTTTGCGAGTCCCTACATTGGTGTACAGAAGTCATTAAAGTATCTACCCCAAGTAAAAGTAGAAAAAGACGGGCGGAAACTGATTTTTTCACTCTAGGCAACGAGGGTGAGATAGACAGTTTCACGGAAGGCAAGACCCAAAAAAGGCGATGTGTCTATGCACAATCGCCTTTTGGTGTCTATTGATTTACTTGCTTATTGCAAGAAGGACTTGAGCATCCAAATGTGTTTTTCCAGGCCGCTGCGGATTCCCAAAAGCATATCGGCTGTCGCTTCATCGTCGGCTTGGTCTGCCGTTTCCATAGCCAGCTTCAGCTCGTCTACGAGAATGGAGAAGTCTCTTGCGATCGTTTCTACCATTTGCTCAGCTGTTTCGTTTCCTTCTGCTTCGGTGATGCTCGCTGTGTTCAGACATGCAGCCAAAGTCGCTACAGGCTTTCCGCCGATGGAGAGGACACGTTCAGCGAGGGAATCAAGATTCGCTGCTGCTTCGTTGTACAATTCCTCAAATTTTGCGTGGAGTGTAAAGAAGTGAGGTCCTTTTACATTCCAGTGAAAATTGTGTAGTTTCGTATAGAGGACTGTCCAGTTCGCCACTTGTTTATTTAATACGCTATAGAGTGTGTTTTCCATTGAGAATCTCTCCTTATTTATAATAATTATTTGTTTAAACTTATTATAAACTAATAAGGATTATTGTCAACACCCAGGAGGAAATTTATGCAGCAGCTGCGTATCGGTGCGGTTATTTTAGCGGGCGGAAAAAGCAGCAGAATGGGCTCGCCAAAGCAAAACTTACCGTGGAGGGACGGAACCTTTTTAACAGAGCTAGTAAAAGAAGTACAGACGGTTGGCTTGTCTTGTTTCATTGTAGCGAACGATTTTTCGGATACTCAAGTGACACAAAAGGAACAAATTGATGAACGGCCCGTCACAATTACACCTGATCTGGTACCATCCTGCGGTCCTGTCAGTGGACTGGTTACTGCCTTTCGCGTAAGTTCCGAGGATGCTTTGCTGGTGTTGTCCTGTGATCTTCCCTTTATGGATCGTGGGCAAATTGCCAAGCTTATTGAATTTGCGAGGGAGAGGGACGATTGGGATGTGATCGTCACCCAATCAGAGGGACGCACGCATCCGTTATGCGCAGTGTATCATCGGAGAACGCAGGCTAATTGGGAACGGGCGCTGTTACATGGACAGCGAAAACTGATGTGGACATTAGAGGAGTTGCGGGTGGTGCCATTGCCTGATGAATGGTTGGACCCTTGGGCTGTATTTAATGTCAACACGCCTGAAGAGTACGAACAGGCTAAAATTGAAGAAGAACGCAGAAAGACAGGACATGCTTGAGGTATGTCCTGTTTTTTGTTTGGAAAAAAGGGGCTTGTCATAGAGGGCAATCATACAAGCATTTCTCAGGACAAACCGTATGAATAGTAGTGATCGCTAACGAAAGGAGGGAAGCGCAATGACAAGAAAGTGCAAAAAACAGGGCCAACACCACGGTCACCACTGTTGTTGCAAAAAACACGACAAACATCACGACCACCATTGTTGCGGTAAAAAACACGACAAGCATCACGACCACCACTGTTGCTGCAAAAAACACGACAAGCATCACGACCACCACTGTTGCTGCAAGAAACATGACGATTACTGCGAGCCTCACTGCTGCTGCAAAAAACACGATGAGCCGCATTGCTGCTGCAAAAAGCATGAACAGTGCCACGATCACTGCTGCTGCTGCTGCAAATGTCATGATTGCAAATGCTGTGAAAAACATGACCACCACTGTTGCAAGAAGCATGAAATAGATGATGAAGACGAAGAAGAGGATGACGACGAAGACGAAGATGACCACCACTGCAAGCATCACAAAAAGAAACATTGCTGGTGCAAATAGAAAATTCCCACGTACAAAGAACAAAAGCCCGAGAGCTAACTCGGGCTTTGAGATTACCAACAGCTTGTCCCGCTTTTATTTGATTCCTCCTTTAAGGAAGAAGGATTCTCTTTGCTTGTGTATACACGTTCATTTTGTCATTGCGGATAAATCCTACTGCGGTGAGCTTCAGCTCATCTGCCAGTTGCAGGGCGAGATCAGTTGGAGCGGACTTGGACAAAATGATGCCAGCACCAATCTTGGCAGCCTTGAGCAGCACCTCAGACGAGATGCGTCCACTGAAGACAAGAATTTTGTCCGTGGTCGAAATGTCATCTCGCAAGCATTTTCCATAGATCTTGTCGAGAGCATTGTGACGTCCGATGTCGGAGAACTGAAGCAAAACTTCATCCGGTGTACAGAGGGCTGCATTGTGGACGCCACCTGTTTGGCGGTGGATCTCAGACGACGCTTGCAATTCTTTCATCAGGCGCATGCATTGAGCGGGAGTGACAGTTGTTGTGCTTTCAACGGGCTTTGCTGTGCGCGCATCGCTAAAAAAGTAAAAGGATTGTCTGCTTTTTCCGCAGCAGGAGGTAATTCTGCGTTTGGAGTAAAAGCTCTGCGACAAAATCGTTTCTTTATGCAAATCAACGTAGGCAAAACCTTGGGCCTCATTAATCGTAAGCTGTTTGATTTCCGAGTAGCTCTTGATGACGCCCTCGGCTGCGAGAAAACCGATGACCATTTCTTCCAGGTCGGCCGGAGTACATACGATTGTAGCGAATTCCTCATCATTGAGGAAAATCGTGAGGGGGTACTCGGTAACGATTTCGTCGTCTTCCCAGCCATGTTGGTCAGCCGAAATTTTCAACACGGGCAGTCGGGTGGTGATGGTTAGTTCGGACATACGGGCCTCCTTTTTGTCGAAAATATGAAGTTTTTATGGCTATTTTGTGAGGAAAATATTGTCGAGTGAACGCTTACATGGTAGTATACTATGTGAGATGAAAAGTGTCATAAAATTTTCGTCTTTCCATGTATGCTTAGCGTAAGGACAGATTGACACGGAGCAGCGACCCTGCCACCGATTATTTTGTAGCCTTGCAGCGAATTACATAGTGAACACAATGCTTGTTGATGCTGATGTAGCGTTCCTGCTGATGATTAACTGCTGTGTTTCATCGTATCCCTCGTTTCCATTTGTGGAGACCTGGGTGAGTCGGTGAAATCAGCAGTTTTTCTTTTTTTCGAGAAGGCTGCTGATGGATCCACAGCATGCGAAAGACCATTGCGAAGGAGATGAATGATTTGGAACAAAAAGTGAAAAACCGCTGGCTCATCGCGTTGGCTGCGGTAGGCATCCACATCTCGATTGGATCGGTATACGCATGGAGTGTATTCACGAAGCCAATTACCGAGCAGTTCGGATGGGACTTGCCAGACGTTCAATTTACGTTTAGTATTGCGATCTTGTTCTTGGGGCTGTCTGCTGCCTTCCTCGGTCATTATGTAGAAAAGCACGGCCCGCGCAAAGCTGGCATTCTCGCATCTATCTTTTTTGGAGTAGGAACTGTCGGGGCTGGCTTGGCGATTCAAATGAGCAGCTTGCCTCTGTTGTACTTATGTTATGGAGTGCTGGGCGGTATTGGACTTGGGGTAGGCTATATTACGCCAGTATCGACGCTGGTCAAATGGTTTCCGGATCGCCGTGGTTTAGCAACAGGTCTTGCGATTATGGGCTTCGGCTTTGCTTCCATGATTGCCAGTCCGATTATGAACGCTTTGATTGCAAATGTAGGAATCGCGAACACCTTTTATATTTTGGGCATTATTTATTTCGTTGTGATGTTGGCTTCGGCTCAATATTTGGCTCCACCCCCAAAAGCCTGGGTACCGGCTGGATTTTCCGCTGAGGGAACAGCTGGCAGCAAGCAAATCAAAAAAGATTTGTGCCAATTGACTGCCAACGAAGCAATCAAGACACGCCGTTTTTACTGGCTGTGGCTGATGCTGTTTATTAATGTGACATGTGGAATCGCGGTTATTTCGGTAGCATCGCCGATGGCGCAAGAAATGGTGGGCATGTCTGTCGGAACAGCAGCTCTGATGGTAGGGTTAAACGGTTTGTTCAACGGTGGTGGACGAATCGGATGGGCGTCTCTGTCTGATTTCATTGGACGACCAAATACGTACACAGCTTTCTTTGCCATCCAAATGGTATTGTTCTTCCTATTGCCGAATTTGTCCAATCCAATTCTGTTCATGGTTGCGATGTTTATCATTATGACCTGTTACGGTGGTGGCTTTGCATCTATCCCGGCATACATTGGTGACTTGTTTGGAACGAAGCAATTGGGCGCGATTCACGGCTATATTTTGACGGCATGGGCTGCTGCCGGCTTGGCAGGACCGATCTTTGCAGCATGGGTTCGCAAGACGACAGATAGCTATACAGGAACTATGAGTGTTTTCGCAGGAATGTTCGTTGTCGCTCTGGTGATCTCGCTATTAGTCCGTCTGGATATCAAAAAACTGAAGGAAGAAGCCAAACAAAGAGAAAAGTCTGTTGAATTGGCTAGTTAATCAATGGTAAAGTTTAAGTAGAGAATGATTTGAAGTAAAGGTGATTTTCCTCGATGAATAAGTTCGAAGCAGAATTCAGTAATTTGGTCAGGGCTTTCCGAAAGCGCCATATGGGAAAGGGACCTAGCAAGATCAGCACCACGTTCTGCAAGAACTGGGCGATTTGCGAGATGGAAGGCAACCTTTCTCCGGTGGAAAAGTTCATCGCCACTTCGGAAGACGGAAAGCAGACATTACGAGCTGCCCGAACCGAAATGGTCAAAGAGATCTATCGGAAACACCAGCCAGTTGACATGGAAGCGTTTCTTGGAGCAAAACTCGTTGATCTATTCGTCGATATTGACATTGAACGGGATTTTGGAATGTCGATCTTTGTTTTTGATCAAGACATCGAAAAAAGAATGAAAAACGAACCGTAAGTCTAAACGAAGCAGCGATCCTGTTCACCGGCTTAGACATAACGGAATTCGCGAAAGCAAACACGAAGTTGAGACTAGGTAGCGAACCTGCCGTAGACAACCACCGTGAACACGCTCTTTTCCTATAGGACAAGGGACGGTTTCATGGTGGTTTTTTCGTTTCAATGGAGTTTATTAGAGGGGAGACAAAAGAAATGGGCAAGACCAAGCATGGCGGACCAATTAAGCTGGATACTTCGTGGAAGCCTTCCTTATGGGCTTCACTGATGCCGATGGGACTCGGAAAAATCAAGCCGCATCACATTCGCGATACGATGAAGGTGGCCTATGACAATCGCGATAATTTGGGCTACGCCTATCGAATTTTAACGCAAGGTGTATGTGATGGCTGCGCTCTCGGCGTATCCGGACTCTACGATCAGACGCTGACTGGCCCGCATTTGTGCACCACGCGCTTGAATGTGCTGCGTCTCAATACGATGTCTGCGATGGATCCAAAATGGTTCGAAGATGTACGGGCGCTACAAAAGTTATCCAGCGAAGAATTGCGCAAGCTGGGAAGAATCCCGTATCCGCTGTCCAGAAAACCTGGAGAAAACAAGTTCACGCGCATTAGCTGGGATGAAGCGCTGAACCGCATTGCGAAAAAAATCAAAGACATCAGCCCAAAACAACTGGCCTTTTTCTTGACAGCTCGTGGTATTACGAACGAGGTATACTACACGGCAGCGAAAATGGCTCGTTTCCTCGGAACCAACAACATCGACAACGCATCACGTATTTGTCACTCGCCGAGTAAGACGGCATTGAAGCGTTCGGTTGGAATTGGTGCATCGAGCTGTAACTATCAGGATTGGATCGGTACTGATGTGCTCGTATTCTGGGGCTCTGTACCAGGTAACAACCAGCCTGTATCGACGAAATACATGTATGCTGCGAAAAAAGCAGGAACGAAAATCATCTTGATCAACCCGTACAGAGAGCCAGCGATGGAGAAGTACTGGATTCCATCTGTACCGGATAGTGCTTTGTTCGGAACAAAGATTGCAGACGATTTCTACCAAGTGAACATTGGCGGCGACATCGCATTCATGAACGGCGTGATGAAGATTTGGTTCGAGATGGAGGAAGCCAAACCAGGTTCTGCGATCAATCATGAATTCATCAAGGAGCACGCGAACGGAATCGAAGAGCTGCGCAAGCATGTGATGAATGAATCGTGGGACAAAATCATTGAATCCTCCGGTCTCAGCCGTGAGCGTATCAAAGAATTCGCGCAACTGCTCGCCAACTCCAAAAATGGCGTATTCGTATGGAGTATGGGACTGACCCAGCACAAATTCGGTACGGACAATATTTCTCAAGTAGCCAATCTGGCTATCCTGCGTGGTTTCTTCGGTCGTAAGCACACAGGTCTCATGCCGATTCGCGGTCACTCCGGCGTACAAGGCTCCGGTGAAATGGGTGCCGATCCATTCAGCTTGCCTGGCGGCGACTTCGAAGAAAAATCGTGGAACCGCATTGAAAAGATCTGGAACTTCCCGATCCCGAAATGGCAAGGGGATATCGTAGGTATTTCTTTGGAAAATGCAGTGTTGCCAGATGGACACGAGCGCAAGACCAGACTGTTCTACACGAGCGGTGGTAACTTCCTGGAGACGATGCCAGATCCGGACTTCATGCAAAAATGCTTGGAAAGCGTAGAGCTGCGTGTACATCAGGACATCATTTTCAATACATCTACGTTGGTGGACGCGAAGGAAGAAGTGATCGTTCTACCGGCAATGACTCGTTACGAGCAGCCGGGTGGCGGTACTTCGACTAGTACAGAGCGTATGGTCTACTTCAGTGCGGAAGTCGAAGGGCCACGTATTGAAGAAGCCCGTTCGGAATGGGAGATTTACGTAGACTTGGCGGCTCGGGTAAATCCAGAGAAAAAGCATCTGATGCACTTCTCCAATGCGGCTGAAATTCGCGCAGAGATCGCCCTAGCGAATCCGAACTACGACGGCATCCAGCATCTGAAAAACCGTGGAGATGTCTTCCAATGGGGTGGCGCATGGTTGTGTGAAGATGGCGTATGCCCGACACCAGACGGACGTTCGAATCTGATCCCGATTGAGATTCCGGATTTGAACAAGCCAGAGGGTCACTTCTATGTAACGACTCGTCGGGGCAAGCAGTTCAACTCGATGGTCTATAGCAATAAAGACCCGTTCAACAATGCGGACCGTTATGATATCCTGATCAATGCAGAGGATGCAAAAGAACTACGCATTGCAGAAGGCGAAAATATCGTCGTTTACAATAAATATGGAACGTTCCAAGGACGGGCCAAATTCGAGGACACCAGACGTGGAAACATTCAAGTACACTGGCCGGAAGGGAACGTACTCATTCCGAAGGGTGTATACGAGACATACGCAGGTATTCCCGAATACAATACAGCCGTGAAGGTTGAAAAAGCGGACACTTTCCACGCCAACAAAGATTTGAAATACGTGGAGAGAGAAGTAGAAGATTTGGAAGTAAACGTCGGCTGACGAGCTGTAGCAATGGGTGGTCAAGATTAGGAGGAACAAGCCATGCGTTTTTCGCGACAAACACTCTCGGTTGAAGAAGCGATGAGCAAGCTGTTGGCAATATTGCTGACAGGGAGAACGGAACAAGTGCAGATCGGGGAGGCATACGGGCGGATACTGGCCTCTGAACTATGTGCAACATACGATTTGCCGCACTTTGACCGCTCGCCGCTGGATGGGTTTGCCGTGAGAGCTGCGGATACTGTGGGGGCCTCCGTTGACCATCCGATTACGCTAACAGTGCTAGAGACGGTTGCGGCCGGGCAAGTACCTACTAGAGAATTGGAAAAGGGCTACGCGACGCGGATCATGACTGGTGCGATGATGCCTGCGGGTGCGGATGCGGTCATCATGTTTGAGCAAACGTACAACCCAGCCGAAGAGGCGGATACTGTGCGGATCAAGCGGGAGATGAAGCCTGGGGAAAATGTATCGCGACGCGGTGAAGAGATGGCCACAGGAACGATCATTGCTAAGGCGGGCGAGCGGATTAACGCAGGTACGCTCGCCAGTTTGGCTACGTTTGGCTATTCGCAGGTAGAGGTGTTCTGCAAGCCGCGTGTCGGTCTGATTTCGACTGGAAGCGAGCTGTTGGAGATTGATCAGCCGCTTGCTCCAGGCAAAATTCGCAACAGTAATACGGTGATGCTGACTGCCTTGATTGCCGAGGCAGGGGGCATCCCTGTTTCGTTTTCAAGACTGCCGGATGATCTGTCGGTGGCAAAGGCGAAAATCAGTGAATGCTTGCGAGGCGTGGATTTGGTCATTTCAAGCGGCGGTGTGTCCGTTGGGGATTTTGATGTGATCGCCGCTTTAGTGGATGAGCCTGAGGTGGAGCTTCTGTTCAACAGGATCGCGATACGTCCGGGAAGTCCGACGACAACCATGATCATGGAAGGCAAGCCTCTTATTGCCCTATCAGGGAATCCGGGTGCCTGTTTTCTCGGGTTTGAGTTATTTGCGCGAGCAGCCATTCGTCGCATCTCGGGAGAAGCCCATGTAGTGCAGCAGGTGATTAAGGCGAGACTTGGTGTCGATTATACGAAGCCTTGTCCATACCCTCGTTACCTGCGAGGGAAGCTTCTCGAAAAAGACGGGGTTTTGCACGCGATACCTGATTTCAATGAAAAGGCAGGGAATCTAGGGACGTTGAAGGACAGCGAATGCTTTATGATCATACCAGCAGGGGGAAGCGGGCAAAAAGCAGGAGAGCTGGTTGATGTTCTCACGCATGCCGCCCCAACCTGGAGAAGAGAGGGATAGCGAATGGTCAAGCCACCTTGTGTTTTGCAGATTGTCGGTTATTCGAACAGTGGCAAGACGACGCTGCTCACCAAGCTCATTCCAATCCTCGAAAAAGCAGGGATTAGAGTCGGAGTCATCAAGCATGATGGTGGACACGATTTTGAGTGGGATCAGCCAGGGAAGGACACCTGGCGTTATCGTGAAGCCGGAGCCTCGCTAGTCGCGATCACATCCAAAACGAAAACGGCCATCGTAGAGCAAAAGCCGCAGGAGTTGTCCGTTCTTATTCAGCGCTTAGCAGATGCCGGGGCTGAGCTCATTTTGGTAGAAGGCTTCAAGCGTGAAGGCTATCCCAAGCTCGTCCTGCTTCGCAGGCCAGAAGATGAGGAGCTCTTATCGATCGTTACTCATCTAGTAGGGATCGTAGGTTGGTCAGACAATCGTCAGCCGGGGTTGCCATTTTTCGATATTAATGACATAGACAACATGGCCAAGTTTGTGAGGGAACGGGTATCTGGTTGGAATTGTCAAAACTGATTAGAAACATTGAGATCATCCCAGTTTGATTTGGGATGATCTTTTTTTGTAGATGGAAACTTCTACCGACGACCACGTTTGCACCGACGAGGTTCGCCATGTCGAGAACGTGGATCGGACGAACTTTGCGTTAGCCATTCGCTGCCCAGCCACTCAATGTCGCGTCTGGCGCGTTGTCTACGCGATCCAAAGGCGCAAGGGGCGGATCAATCTCTGCTTCGCGGCGCAGCTTCTCCACGTCCAGCGTGAATCCGATTTTTTGCATGTGCTTGTATGCGAGTTTCGCGTTGTACTCAAAGCTACGACGTACAGTCTCTTCCACGTCTCGCAGTAGCTTATCCTTGTCGATGTGACTCAGGAGGTTAATGTCGTAATCGTATGCGGTTTGTGACATGGGAAAATAAAAAAGAGGAGTCGAGCGCTATGCTCGAACCCTCTCTATCTTCCAAATGCTAATTGGAGCTAGCAGAAAGTTTAACTTTTCCCGGGACGCCATTTTTATTGGAAACGTTCAATCTATAATCGCCAAATTCCCATGGGTCATCTAAATAGAAGGAGTTTTCGACTTTTTCGTTAGGTTTTAAAGTACCGGAAAACCAAGTCCTGCTGGATGGCGTGGAAACTTTGTACTTCATATCAATGTCCCCCAAGTTTTGTACGTATACTCGAAGCTCTTCCTCACCTGGTCCCCACTCGTCGAAATTGAAAGTCCAGCTGTCGCTTCCGTCATACGTAAATGTGTCTCTTATGATTCTGCCTAATGGCTGTATCGTACCGCTCTTATCAGTAGAAGCTCCATGTCCGCTACTTGGAACAATTTCTAAAGGTCGAGCCGATTCCGCAGAAACCCCCACCGAAAGACTGCTTAAAAGTAGAGCTGTTACAAGAGTTGATTTAATCAGTTTCTTCATAACAGAATCACCTATTATTTGTATAAATTTGTAAAACTATGTTATATATTACAACTATCCGTCCTATTATTTTCATTTTCTTACAAAATATTATTTTTTAAACTATTGTTAATTTTTGCGTCATATTCATTTATATGAAAGCCCCGGTAAATAAAAAGAGCAACCGCATTTTTTCGATAATTGAGCAGCGTGGAGCTATTCAACACCCAGATAGCATTCGCATCAGGGATGATGGAAGCAACTGCCGGATTCGCAAGCACAAATTGTAGTGCAGCAGCCTTGACACTAATATTATGACGATTGCAATCGCTTTGATGCTATCGACCAGTAGTGGGGGAAGAAACTTTTATTGCAAGCTATTAGACTTGCTGGCAGATTATCCATGTAATGAAATATGTGGTAATGTAAATAAAAAATCGGCGAGAAATGATAAGGAGCAAAGAACATGAAATGCCCTCACTGTAACAACGAGTTAAATGAACTTCCTTTCTGTTACGGAATGAATGCGCCACATTATTTTTACATGGTACCAGAAGAGAAAAGAACAGAATTAATAAGAGACTTTTGTGTAATTGATGAACAGCATTTCTTTATTAGAGGACATATTGAAATACCAATAGTGGATACAAATGAGAAGTTTATATGGAGTGTTTGGGTCTCACTTAGTGAAGAAAACTTTTTGAAATCGAATGAATTGCTGCATGTAGAAGGAAGAGAAAATGAAAAACCTTATTTTGGTTGGTTATCGACTGAACTTTCCGTCTATCCAAAAACTACACTATCCTTAAAGACATTCGTACATACACAAGAAGTTGGTGCGGTTCCCTTAATAGAATTAGAACAAACGAATCATCCACTTGCCGTTGAACAAAGAGAAGGGATTACAATGGAGAGAGTGAAAGAAATTGCTCATTTAATCAATCATACTGAGTAATAAGAAAATACCTGCTGCCGGGTTGTTCCGGCAGCTTTTTCGTTTTCTCATGCTTTAGATGATAGCTTATGGATTGCTTCAATCTGGTGGTTTTGGACGTATATATTCACTCCAATGGCTGATAAACTTGCAGCATATTTCAAAATAATAGGAGTGATAACAATGGATGGAGTGCGTTACAAAATTAGAGAAGTATTGGATCAGAGCAAGATTGAGACGTTTTTGCAGCAAGCTAGAATCGGACATCTTGGAATGGTCGATGGTCATTTGCCGTATGTTGTTCCGCTCAATTTTGTTTGGACAAATGGGCAGCTTTATTTCCATGGAGCCACCGGCGGGAGAAGAAATCAGGTTATGGATGCTAATCCAGAGGTCTGTTTTACGGTTTGTGAAGAATATGGAACGATTACTGATCCGGTGCCAGCTAAGACAGACACAGCGTATATGAGTGTAATGATTTTTGGCAAGGCACAGCCTATAGTCGATCTGGATGAAGCTACACACATGTTGCAAGAAATGATGAATAAGTATGTGCCTGGCTACTATAATCGGCCTTTACCCAAGCAGCACGTAGACAAATACCGTTCAGCAGTATTCGGTGGTCCGGTTCAGGTGTACCGAATAGATCCATATCATATCACTGCGAAAGAAAATGCAATGGAAGAAGAAAAAATGTTCAAACCTGGTAAAACCGTGTAATCTTCGCAAGACGAAAAATGCCTTCTTCAATGGTGGATTCATCTACTTTAGCAAAACCCAGTACCCACCCTTTTCGATCGCTTTTCATACAATACTTGCTAAGTGGATAAACACGGATTCCATTTTCGAGTGCTAGGTTCGTCGCGGCTTCTTCGACAAACGATTTATCAGCTTCAAGAAGGATATGCAAGCCCGTTTCTACGCCGCTTAATGTGAAGTGTTTGCCGAGACCTGTCGTGATGATGGCCTTCGTCATGGCTTCATGTCTGCGCCGATATACATTTCGAACCCGTCTCATATGGCGCATGAAATGCCCATGCTCAATAAAATGAGTAAGCGTTAATTGCTCCATAATCGGAAGATGCCGATAGGTTAATTCATGGACTTGGGCGAGCTGACGAATGGCCTCTTTGGGACCAACGATTGCCGATATTCGAATACCAGGAGCAATCATTTTGGAAAAACTCATCATATACAACGTGTTCTGAGGTCGCTGACTGAACAAGGTTGGAAGTGGGTCGCCGCGATATCGAAATTCGCTGTCGTAATCATCCTCAACGATCCAAAGCCGCTGCTCAGCAGCCATGTGTAACAATTGTTGCCTGCGAGGTTCTGACATAATTACTCCAACCGCACACTGGTGTGATGGCGTAACATAGACAAGCTTGGACTCCGGATGAATTTGGTCTACGCATAACCCGTACTCGTCAACTGGAACAGGGACAACTTGCATACGCCGATACTTCATTGCCATCCAGGCAGCAGGGAAGCCAGGATCTTCAACAGAAACGCTATCTCCTTCATGTAAAAGGGCTTGGGCGATCAAATCGATGCTATGTTGTGCACCTGAGGTTAACATGATTTGATCGATATTCACATGAACCCCCCGTTCAAGTGACAAATAACGTTGAATCTGTTCTCGTAGTGGTTGGTATCCATAGGCATTGCCATAAGCCCAACTGTCCAGATTCGTTTCTGTAGAAGCCTGTAAAAACGAACGTCTCCAATTCTTTTGAAACTGTTCGTCCAAATATGGCTCATGGGGACTGAAATCGATCTCAACCTTTTGACTATCTTTGTCCCCGAACCAACCGTGCAAATGACCGATTGTAGCGTTTAATAAAGGCAATTCGGGAGGGACAGGTCCTTCTGGCGCAGCATCCTCTGAAGGACGAGTTGCATAAGTCCATTCGCTAACTCTAGTCCCGCCGCGACGAGAGGTTACCGTGTATCCGCGACTAAATAACTCCTCATAAACAATCTGTATGGTGGAACGGGAAACGCCAATTAAAGAAGCGAGTTCGCGGGAGGGGAGCAGCAATTCACCTGGCTGCCATTTCCCGGTGGTAATATTATGGATCGCTTGGTCCAGCAGTTGCTGCCAGATTGGACGTTCGTCATCTCGGTTTACTGTTAGCATTCATTCACCTTCAGTGGTTTTGTTTAATGATAGATTTGGCTGATATGCTATCATGGCAATCGTTACTTTTGCAACAAGACAGTTGGGGGACGACTTTTTCTTATGGCGTTTTGTAGTTGTCACAAATTGTTTCTATTTCCTGTGACCAGAATCACATGTGTATTTCTGAACCTCCCGTACACTTGAAATATAGAAAGAACGAAGCACTTCAAGGAGGTTCTACGATGTTAAGCCCAAAAACCATTGAAATCATAAAATCAACCGTTCCTGTGCTAGAGGTGCATGGAACTGCCATTACAAAACGTTTTTATCAAATGATGTTTGCTAAGCACCCTGAGCTTCTCAATATTTTCAACCACGCCAATCAAAAGCAGGGAAGACAGCAAGCCGCTCTGGCAAATGCGGTGTATGCTGCGGCTTTGTATATTGATAAGCTGGAAACGATTTTGCCTGTTGTGAAGCAGATTGGACACAAGCACCGCAGCTTGGGAGTGAAGGCCGAACACTACCCAATCGTTGGGGAAAACCTGCTTGCTGCGATCAAAGACGTACTTGGGGATGCCGCTACGGACGAGATTTTACAGGCGTGGGCAGAAGCGTATGGTGTCATTGCTGATGCTTTCATCGGTGTAGAACACGAAATGTATGAAGAGGCGAGCGGGCAGCCTGGAGGATGGGTAGATTTCAGAGAGTTTATCGTCCAACGCAAGGTGAAGGAAAGCGACGTAATCACTTCCTTTTATCTGGTTCCGGCGGATGGTCAACCGATTTCCAGCTATGAGCCAGGGCAGTATGTCAGCGTCAAGGTAGAATTACCGGGTGAGCAGTTTACACACATTCGCCAGTACAGTCTCTCTGATGCACCAGGGAATGCGTACTACCGCATTTCTGTCAAACGCGAGGATGCGATGCAAGATAAGCCAGCAGGAAAAGTATCCGTTTATTTGTCAGAGGAAGTGAAGGAAGGAGATAGCCTGCAGCTGTCTGCTCCGGCTGGAGATTTTACCTTACAGCAAGAGGGCAGCCGGCCGGTTGTGCTGCTAAGTGGTGGTGTAGGATTGACCCCAATGATCAGCATGCTGAACACACTGATCAAATCGGGAACAGATCGTCCGATCACTTTCATTCACGCAGCCAAAAACGGAAATGTGCATGCCATGAAGCCGGCAGTAGAGGAGCTGGCCGCAAAACATCCGCAGCTCTCTGTTCACTGGTGCTATACACAGCCGACCGAGCAAGATCGATTGAACGGTGCTTTCCAGAAAGAAGGATATATCGACTTGCCGTGGCTGCAAAATGTCATCGATACAAAAGAGGCGAGCTACTATTTCTGTGGTCCAATTCCATTCATGAAGACGATCAACGGTGCTCTGTTGGAATGGGGAGTGCCAGCAGACGATATTCATTTTGAGTTTTTTGGTCCGGCTGCTACATTGGCATAAAGAGGATCTTATAGAAAAATACCAAACTTACTCGCGTTTCGCAGTTTGAGCGCGCAGCAGTCGATTTACCGTCTCGCGGCGAAGCCCGATGAGCTGACCGATTTCATCCTGAGTCAGCAACTCCGAAAGCGAGGCGACAGGAATGAATGTCTGAAACCAAAGCTGGAGCTTGCGAAGCTTTTCAGCAGGAGAGACTTCGGTCAGTTGGTCGATACGCTGCTGCATCATACGTAGCTTCCCTTGCAGCTGTAGCGCGATATCACGACACTTTTCAGGATTGTCATCCAGATGGCGATACCAATCTGGGGCAGATAGCACTTCGACCTCACAGGTCACGAGAGCGATTGCTGTCCCGTAATAGGGATTCGGGCTCATCAACGAATGATGCGGAATGATCTCATCCGGAACGATGATGTTGACCAGCGTCAATGCTCCGTCTGCATGTACCCGAACGATTTTTAACAGACCGCTCTTCAGATGATAGAGCGGTCCTGTTTCTCCTTGTCGAAACAGGACTTCTCCCTTGTGCAGGATCATGGGTTTCTCCTCGATTCTCTAAGTTTTTCTTTAGCAATTATAGCAAGCCCGGCATGTGGAAGTAAGCAAGCGTAAAAAGCAGTTTGCCGCTTTTTTAGGCTTGCTACAGCAATAATGCCTTTTGCTATAATGGGGAAATCACAGCTAGATAAAGGGAGTTGTCTGATGCTCAACTTTTTTACATGGGTAGGCTCCATAGTGGGGGTACTCCTTATCGGATTGATTGGCTATGTGGCTTACCGCTACTGGTATCATATGGGACAGCTTCCGAAGCCGGAGTTTCGTCATCTGGACACGAAAAAGCCAGTGCCTGCCGACTGGAGTCATGATGAGGTTACATTTACATGGATCGGCCACTCGACGATTCTGTTGAATATGTTTGGTACGAAAATACTGACGGATCCGGTTTTGGGAGAGAAGCTCGGGATTAAGCTTGCAGGTGTCCATTTTGGTCCCAAGCGCTTTACGCCTCCTGCCCTCGACTTTGCTGAGATTGGCGAGGTAGATATCATCTTGCTATCGCATGCCCATTTGGATCATGTCGATCTGCCTACCTTGCAGAAAATAGCGAATCGTTCCACACATGTTATTACGGCGCACCAGACGAGCAACCTGTTCAAGCATATGCCATTTGGTTCGTATGAGGAAATGCAGCCGGGAGAAGCCGTTACAACCAAAGAAGGAATGACGGTTACTGCGATTCCTGTTCGCCATTGGGGCAACCGGTTTCCATGGAATCATGAATATGGCTACAACGGCTATATGATTGAGAAAAACGGCGTGCGCATCCTCTATCCAGGCGATACTGCTTATATCTCCATGGAAAATTTGGCGAAGCAATTCGGGCCTATCGATCTGGTGTTCATGCCGATTGGAGCCTACAAGCCAGACTCGTATCAAGCAGCGCATTGTACGCCAGAGCAAGCATGGCAAATGTTCAAGGAGACTGAAGCCAAGTGGCTGGTGCCCATTCATTGGAATACGTTTGTGCTCTCGCGTGAGCCTGTTGATGAGCCGTTCGAGCGTCTGTTGGCAGTAGCGGGGGACGAGAGGGATAGGATCGTTGTTGAAAAACAAGGGGAGACGTTTTCGATCCCTGTTCAATAGGCGTGAAAAGTTAGCGACTGCTTACATGGCAGTCGCTTTTCTAACGATATGAATAAATGGGGAGGGAATAGCTACCTTATTATAGAAATATTTTTATCGAAGGAGTTTTTTGAGGAGGGGTACATATGACAAAAGCATTGCCACAACGCTGGGATATGGATGTGATTTTTCCTGGTGGTAGTGAATCAGAGGATTTTCGGGCGTTTTTAGGAACTTTGGAAGGGGATATTGCGAACCTGAAAGCTCGGTTGGAACAATCTAGCACTGGTTTGCATGAAACAGCGGCTTTCAAGGAAGCTGTCACTCAGGTCCAAAGCATTGCTGTGCGTGTGAGACAAGCAGGTGCATTCATTTCCTGCCTGACTGCTCAAAATGTAAAGGATGAGCCAGCCAAGCTGATGGGTGGGCGTGTGAAGAGCATCTCGGCTGCGTTTGGTGCAGTATTGACGCGCTGGGAAGAAAAGCTGCTGGCTATCGACGAGGCTGCATGGGAGAATCTGTTGGCAGACGAAGAAGTGCAACCGCTTGCTTTTGTGCTGAATGAGCGCCGTCGCCGTGCACAGGAAAAGCTGTCGCCTGAACAAGAAGTGCTGGCAAACGATTTAGCTGTAGACGGGTATCACGCTTGGCAAGATTTGTACAATGCGGTCGTGGGACGTATGAGCATTGAGGTTGAGGTCAATGGAGAGACGAAGCAGATGTCTGTCGGGCAAGCGTCTAACCTGATGAGCAGTCCTGACCGTGCTGTTCGTGCCCATGTTTTTGAAAAGTGGACAGAAGCTTGGGGCAAGGAAACGGAGCTGTGCGCGCAGGCGCTGAATCACTTGGGTGGTTTCCGTCTCTCTCTGTACCGTCATCGCGACTGGGATTCCGTCCTGCGTGAGCCGCTGGATATTGGACGGATGCAGGAAAAAACACTCGACGCGATGTGGCAGGCTATCGACAATCGCAAGGATCGTTTGGTTGCCTATCTGGAGCGCAAGGCGAAGTTGCTCGGTGTAGACAAGCTGAGCTGGTACGATGTAGGGGCTCCAGTCGGGAATGTACATAAAGAAGTGTCTTACGATGAAGCAGCTGCCCTGATCGTTGAGCACTTCAAACGTTTCAATCCGAGCATGGCTGAGTTTGCGCAAAAGGCATTCGATGAGGGCTGGATCGAGGCAGAGGATCGTCCTGGCAAGCGCCCAGGCGGATTCTGCACGAGCTTCCCAGTCAGCAAGCAGTCTCGCGTGTTCATGACGTATGCAGGAAGCGCAAGCAATGTATCCACACTGGCACATGAGCTGGGGCATGCGTATCATCAGCAAGTCATGTGGGATTTGCCAGCACTTAACCAAAACTACGCGATGAACGTAGCGGAAACAGCATCTACCTTCGCAGAGATGATTCTCGCTGACGCTGCTGTGAAAAATGCAGCCAATGACGATGAAAAACTGGTGCTCTTGGAAGATAAGCTGCAATCCATCGTCGCGTTTTTCATGAACATCCACGCTCGCTTTATTTTCGAGAAAAACTTCTACGAGAAGCGCAAAGAAGGTCTCGTTAGCGCGGCTGATCTCGACCGAATCATGGAAGAGGCGCAAAAGCAAGCGTACAATGGCGCTTTGGCAGATTACGAGCCGCACTTCTGGGCATCCAAGCTGCATTTCTATATCACGTCGTATCCTTTCTACAACTTCCCGTACACATTCGGGTACTTGTTTAGCATGAGTGTCTATGCGCGTGCACTCGAAGAAGGCGAGAGCTTCGCACCGAAATATGATGCACTGCTCCAAGATACGGGCCGCCTGATGGTAGAGGACTTGGCGAAGAAGCATCTCGGCGAGGATATGACGACAGTTGAGTTCTGGCAAAAAGCTGTTGATCTGGCTGTGGCAGACATCGACGAATTCCTGTGCCTGACAGAAGAAGCATAAATTCACGAATAAATAAGCTCCAAGCAGTCTGTCGCTTTTCTGACAGGCTGCTTTTTCGTTGAGAGATTGTTAACATCGCAGACGAAATCTTCGGATAACCTTTACCTGCGGTTTATAGAATCCTCGCTATTTTTTCGTACAGTAAAAGGGAAGGGAGTACTTGCAAAGGGAGGCATCGTAATGGACACTGGCAGTCATCTTTTGTTGGGTGTCACACTGGCGGGCTTAGCCCATATCACGCCAGCAGTGGCACATGATCCGGCGCTTGCTCAGGCGCTGATGATCGCAACGGTAGTGGGATCTCATGCCCCGGATTTCGACACTGTGGCCAGACTTCGCGGTATTTCTTTTTACATTCGCTTTCATCGGGGAATTACTCATTCGATTCCCGCCCTGTTTCTGTGGCCCCTCATCATCAGTCTTCCTCTTGCCTGGGGGTTTGGTCTCATGGGGCAGTTCGGGATTTTGTACGGATGGACGCTGTTGGCTGTTGTGTTGCATGTTTTTCTCGATATGCTAAACGCCTATGGAGTTCAATGTATTCGACCTATTAGCAAGCGCTGGGTGCATTTGGATGTGCTCGCGATTTTTGAGCCACTGGTGTTCGCGGTTCATTTGGCAGCGGCGATATGGTGGATAGCTTTTAACGGAGATCCCAGCGTGCTATTTCCGGGAGCATATGGGATGACGCTCCTGTATATTGGCGTGCGGGCTTGGCAGCATCAGCGTAACGTCAAGCGGGTAGTAAGGGCGTTGGAAACAAGAGGCATATCCCATGTTTTCCCGAGTATACATCCTTTTCACTGGCGATTCGTCGTAGAGACGGAGAAACTGTTTTACACAGGGAGAATCGAGTATGCACGTGTGATACTAGAGGATGTGTATCCGAAGCAGCAGCGTGATGCGATCATCCAGGCTACTGTCGGTGTGGACGGAGTTCGTGCTTTTCTCGGATTTGCTCAACGAATCCACGTCACGTGGAAGGAGATTGCCGACGGTTATGAAGTCACGTGGAGCGATGTGCGTTTTTGGTACAACCGCAAGCTGCCATTTGGCGTAGATGTTGTCTTGGATCGTGATTTGAACGTAGTTGATCATCGGCTGGGCTGGCGAAAAAAAGCGTGGGACCCGCCGTTTGTATAAAAGGATTGGTAGATAAGCCCCGTCAGTAAATCTGGCGGGGTTTTACTGTTTTTTATAAAAGTAGCTATGCAATCTCCAGAAAGAATGATACACTGAAAAAAACTAAACGTTCGATGGTGATAGAATGAATGGGTTGTATTCGATCAGAGTAGAATGGTCTCCTGCGTATGAATGTATCATTAGCCTTTACACTTACATCTACGAGAAGGAGCGCAAGCATTGTTTGCTTGGTACGGCTTGGTTAGAGGAGACAAAACAAAAGCTCCCGGTCTCTTTTGCAGATGAACTCGCAGATGAACGCTGGGAGGTACTCCACCGTTTGGTGCTGCTTGTAGCGCAATCACCCCGGACCAAATCCGTTGAAGAATTTCTTGGGTGGCTGGAAAGCATCCCTCCCGGTGAAATTTATGAGCGCCTCGCGCCATGGGTGGAGACAATCCCACTGAACTTGGGAGAAATCCGTGATCGCAGCCTATCGTTGCTTACCCGGTGGAATGAACATTATTTTTCGAAAGTGGACCCACGCATTTTGGAGAGTCTGCAACGGAGCGCCGATGAGCTGACAGTCCGCGCCAAAGAAACGCCTCCAATCGATTTGGTCGATCATGTTACGAACGGTATCTGGATTGAGCCGATGGCAGATTTGCGAGAGGTTGTACTGATCCCGCAATATCATTGTGCCCATTCTTCTGTTCTCGACTTTTATCTGGGACTTGCTACTTGCATGTACCCTGTCAAAGATGCGGCAACGACCAAACCACAGCCGCTCCTGGAGCTGTTGCCTATTACACAGTGCTTGGCGGATGAGAAGCGTCTGCAAATCTTGCGCTGCCTGGCAAAAAAGACGTGCACCCTCGGTGAATTACAGAAGCAAGTATCCTTAGCAAAAAGCACCGTCCATCATCATGTAACGGCGTTACGCAGAGCGGGTCTGATTCGTGCTCACTACACAGGAAGTACGACGATTTCCTACTACAGTCTGCGAGAAGCCTTCGTCGAGCGTCTCCCGGTCTTACTGCGTTCCTTCTTCCATACACCAGAGTGATATTACTTACGGAAATGGCATGATTTTGTTGAGAGGGTAGGTTGAATCAGTATGAGCAAAATGAGGCAAGTGTGGGAGGCGTATCACCCGATTGTTCATCTGTTGATGGCAGGCACGGTGTTCGTTCAGCTCACCCAATCGATGAGTATCCCTTTCCTGGCCATCTATCTCGGTGAAACGACGAAGCTCTCTCATGCCTATATTGGACTGATTATCGGTGCAGGTCCTTTGGCTGGAACAGTAGGAGGATTTGTTGGCGGGATTCTCTCGGATTTGTTTGGCAGACAAAAGCTGATGTTTTTTTCCTTGCTTGCTATGGCGTGCTCGATTATCGGATTCATTACGGTGGCTCATCCGATCGGTTTGCTGTTAATCAGCATGGTTATGGGATTTGCGGCTTCGATTTTTGCGACGGTTTCAAAAGCGCTGATGGGCGACTTGACTCCCGAGCATAGACGTTTTCGTGTGTTCTCGAACCGCTATCTTGCGAACAATCTAGGTTTCGCGATTGGTCCTATGCTCGGTGCTTTTTTGGGGATTTCCGGCAGCAATCTGGCGTTTTTTCTGACTGCGGTATCCTTGGTGAGCTTTGCCATCATTTTATTAGTGGCATGTCGGAGATGTGGCGTCACCGATGATGCTGGGGGGAACGGAGAGGTAGAGAGAGCTAGTTTGGGTGAGATCTGGCAAGTACTCAGAAGGGATGTCGTCCTTCTTACATTTGTCACAGGCGGAATCCTGTTAGTGACGGTGTACGGTCAGATGTCTGTTACGCTCTCCCAATACTTGCGGGAAAACTTTTCAGAGGGAGTCGCCTTGTTTGGAACATTGATGAGCGTCAATGGATTTACCGTCTTGCTTTTGCAAATTCCAGTGACGAGGCTGGTTGAGCGTTATTCCTTGTTTACACGGATAGCAGGTGGCGCTGTATTGATGGCCATAGGAGAAGTCGGCTTTGCTTTTTCGCCAGACTGGGCTTGGTTTATTACGGCGATGATCGTATTTACGCTAGGGGAAATCTTGATCATACCTGCGGAGTATGCGCAAATCGATGAGATCAGTCCAGCGAATATGCGAGGGACTTACTACGGGGCACAAAGCGCAACGATGCTGGGCAGCTTCCTTGGACCATGGGCAGGTGGGATGGTGCTCACCGCATATGGTGGCCCCGTGATGTTTTTGGTCATGGCAGTATTGGCGCTGGTTAGCTTGATCTTTTATTGGCTGGGACGTAGGCTGCATGAAAAGCGGAAGCAGCCTAGAATTGCAATTGTAGAGACTGCCATGTAGCTTCTTGCCGATTGATTGCGAGTACCGTATAATGGAAAGTATCTTTTTCAAAAGGGGACGTTTTGATGTCGGTGTGTGTTCTTAACTAGGCAATTGGATAGGGTACTCCCAGTATTTTTGGCAAAAACCACATTTCATGTCGGCTTATTTGCTATGGAAAAAGGGAGGCCTTGATTAGTTAAGAACTTACGGTCATCCATCTACCCATTTGCTCGACTACGGGAACCGTGCTCTTACGCACGGTTTTTTTGCGTGACTATCCACGCGCACGTAGCGAATGTATGCCCTCAAGGCGGAGATGAACGAATGTTCATGCTCTGCCTTTTTTGCATGCATGATGGGTCCATCCCTTTTGAAAAGAGGTTTTCTACATGAAAAATTATATCGAAGACACCTATAAACAAGTGCGTTTACAAGAAGGCCAGCGTGTAATCGAACAGTTTCTGCTCGCGTGTTATTTTCATCCGGGTTTGCCTACGAAAGAGCTGGCGAGAAAGGTGCTCTTGCCTGTACCTGTGGCGACTGCGATCAAAAAAGAAATGATCAAGGCCGGTGCCATACAGCAGGGGAACGGGGTGAGGTGCACCGCAGAAGGGGAAGCGTTCATTGAGCAAAAGCTAGGGTTTGGTGGGCTGGATCGAGAGCTGTACGAGAAGCTGATGAGAGACGACGAAGCTTGGAAAACCGAGCTGGCTGACTTGCAAGCGGAAATGGAGACGATTTTTGCTGGGCGTCCGCAAGTCGATGTACAGATCGATCAGTCCAAATGCACAGTCGAGACGAGCTTGCGCAGGGCAATCTTATGCTTGCGGCATCAGAGCTTGGTGGGCAAAAAAATATTATGCGTCGGGGATGATGATTTGGTCAGCATCTCGCTGGGGCTTTTGCTCAAGCGCCTGTTTCCGGGGAATCAGCAACGTCCAGGGCAAATTGACGTAGTCGATATCGATGAACGTTTTCTCCAGTACATTACGGATGTGTCCAAGCAAAAAGCATTGACCGTGGCCTGCCATCAGGCTGATTTGCGGCAGCCGCTGCCGAAGAAGCTGCAGGGTGGGTACGATTGCTTTTTCACCGATCCGCCTTATACGCTGCAAGGAATGGCTTTGTTTTTATCCCGTGGAATCAGTGGGCTGCAAAAGCAAAAAGGACTATCCGTCTTCTTGTCCTTTGCGCATAAATCGCCTGATTTCACGCTGAATATGCAACGGGAGTTCGTGCTGGCAGGCTTGACCGTACGAGAGGTGCTCAGTCATTTCAATGAATACGAAGCGGCGCAAATGATTGGAAACAAGGGACAGATGATCGTGCTCACCACCACAGAGCTGACGGCTCCGACGATCAAGCATCCTTTTCTGGAGTCGCTGTACACAGGCGAAGAGGCTCCTTCCAAGCGTGAGTATCAATGCAAGCGTTGCAAAAGATCGATCCAGGTAGGGGCACAGGCAAAAATAGTGACGATAGAACAATTGAAAAAACGCGGCTGCCCTCGTTGTAAGCACCAGAGCTTTGAACTGTTGTCCCGCCGGAGAGCACAAGACTGATTGTCTACAAGTGGGCATATGGTAGTGGTGGAGGGAGGGAGAATAAAATAAGATGGCTTACGAAAAAGCGTTTGCATTATTACGGATCGGGACGGGAATCTTGTTTTTCATTCATGGCATAGCCAAGCTGCAAAAAGGGATGGCTGTTGTTGTGACGACGTTTGGAGATCTCGGCTTGCCGGGGTGGCTGGCGTATCTGGTGTTGATCGTAGAACTGATCGGCGGTCTCGCGCTGATCATCGGTGTCGGGGCGAGATATGCTGCCTGGGGATTAGCTGCGATCATGGCAGGAGCAATTGTGACGGTGAAATGGGCGAAAGGGTTTGTTGGCGGTTATGAGCTGAATTTGATCCTGTTGCTTGTCACGATTTGTGTGGGTCTAAAAAGGTGAAAAAGAGATCCGGCTGAACCAGTAAGTGGTCAGCTGGATCTCTTTTTTTAAACAAACAGCTCGTAATACACAGGAGAAACGTTTTCTAAAAATGGACTTTTTTCACCCGAATAGTAAAGGTGCAGCTCGTGCATGGCACGTGTACATGCCGTGTAAAAAAGCTTGCGTTCACTTTCTTCGCCATAGCATGTGGCCGAAGCATCATAAAGGATGACCGCATCGAACTCGACCCCTTTTGCCAAGTAAGAGGGAATGATCAAGATTCCCTTCTCAAAGGAAAGAGTAGCGGGCTTGATCAAGCGAATCGGCAATCTCTCTTGCAAAGCGTCATGAACGGCTTGGGCTTCCTCTAGCGTTTTGGTGATAACAGCGATCGTCTGATGACCACGATCGGCGAGCTCACGTATGCGCGCTTCGATTTGATCGGTATGAGCTTGAGGTGATGTCACTTTGGTTAGCGTTGGCAAGCGACCGTCGCGCATAAATGGCTCAATCATATCCCCGTTTCGCAAAAGTTGTCGTGTAAACAAGACGATGGGATAGGTGGAGCGGTAGCTTTTGGTCAGGACGAAGGTCTCCGTCTTTTCAGGCTCAAACAGGGATGTGACAGCATCAAAGCTATTCTGGTGATACGCATGGGCGTAAATCGCCTGATTCCAGTCTCCCAGCACGGTCATTTTGGCACGGGGAAACAAGCTCTTGATGAGAGCGAACTGAAAGGCGGAGTAGTCCTGGGCTTCATCGAGAAAGACATGACGGACGAGGTTGTTCGTCTGCTTACCCTCCAATCGTTCCTGTAAATACAAATAAGGAGGGATATCTTCACATGCCAAATACTGTTGTTCTAAACGCTCTGCTGTCTGTTCGCACACTGCGGGCCAATTGTCCAATACATCGTGTTGGAGAGTGTCTGGCGCAAGCGTCCCGAGCAAGTCAGGTGACAAGAAGAGCTGGCGGTAAATAGCGCGCGTATCAATAAATTGTAGTTCCCGAATAAAATCGCGTAGTGGCTGAAACTGCTTTTTGACGATCCAGTTGGCTAAGAGCTCCTGCTCGCGTTCGAAGTCATCGAAGGTATCCTCCCGAAACTGCTTTTTGCGGCGCAGCGATTGATAGGCAGCTACATAAGCATCTCGGTCAAGTAGCTCCATTTCCTCTTCTACCCATGGTTTTGATCGTTCACGCTGTTCCCGTTTTTTCAGCTCTGTCAGCAGTGATTTTGCAACGAGTACCATCCGATTGGGGATCGGCAGACTCGTATCGAGAGAATAAAACAGTTCATGGATGTGCGCAGCACTGATTAGAGTCTGGTTTCTAAATGTAACGGGGCGAAACAGGATACCAGATTCCTTCAGGCTATTTGCGTATTGATCCATGGCTTGCAAAAACAAGTCGCTTGATTTGAAACGGATTCCTTCCAGCCGCGCCTCGTATCCAGACTGATCACTTGCTGTCAGTACATACTCCATCTGTTCAAGCGGGTTTTCTAGACGGAAGTCGTCACCGAGACGATGCTCCGCGTATTCCTGAAAAGTCGTTTGCTGCATATTTTCCTCGCCGAGCTCAGGAAGAACGGTCGAGACATAGCTGTTGAACAAGGAGTTGGGCGAGAACAAGACGATTTGCTCCGCGGTCAATGTCTTGCGATAACGGTATAACAAATAAGCGATTCGTTGCAAAGCCGCTGACGTTTTTCCACTACCGGCAGCTCCGGAGACGATGACGAGTCGGCTACGTTCGTTGCGGATGATGCGGTTTTGATCCCGCTGGATCGTGGCCACGATGCTTTTCATCTGCGAGTCAGCCTGTTTGCCGAGTACCTCCTGAAGCAGCTCGTCACCAATCGTCACGCCCGTATCGAACAGGTGCAGCAATTTGCCATCGCGAATGATGTATTGTCTTTTGCACGTAATCTCTCCACTTACGCTTCCGCTTGGGGTATTGTACTCTGCTGGCCCCGGCGCGTAGTCGTAATACAGACTGGAGATCGGTGCGCGCCAGTCGTAGACGAGAAATTCTTCATCGTTTTTATCCAGCAAGGAAGCAATGCCGAGATAGATGGCTTCTGGCTTCGATTCCAGCTCTTCTTGAAAATCAATCCTGCCAAAATAGGGAGAGTGCAACAATCGCTGCAGTGTACGCAACTGATTTTGGGCATGGCGATGGATGCGTTCACGTTCGGACAGGACTTCCGCTTGTTGCTTAATACTGGCGTAAGTCTCGACAGCTTCGATGGCATCTTCGAAGTTGACTGTTACATCGTCCCAAAAATGCTTGCGAATTCCGATGATATCCTCGCTTACGACATTCACATGCTCTTTGAGGTCATCTATTCGGTTCTTTATCTCTGAGATGACTCGTTCAACACGTAGTTGTTCGTTTTGCCGATCTTGATCAGTCACGCTCATGGTACCGCTCCTTTTTCGTTCCCCATTTTTGGCCTGAAGGTTTGACAATCGAAAGTGAATGTGGTACTATTATATTGGAGATAAAATAGTTACATATTGACAATTGACCAACAGACCAATTCTCATTTTATCACGTGAAAATTGGCTTTTCAACATGGTATAGGGAAAATACAAAGTGAAATGACAGGGAACTCCTTTGGGGGTTCCCTTTTTAGTTGCGGCTATACTTGTCCGTCAAGCATTCCAGTGAGAGCTACCCATATACGGGTTGTTCCCACCAGTCTATTGAAAAGGAAAAGGATGTCTTCTCACCTGTGTTTGGAACGCGAACGATGAGTGCAATTCCTGGTCCGAGAATCCACTGTCCACCAGGGGTCGCCTCAACGGTGGAGGACGCCGGAATGATTCGCGTGGCAGTATGGATGTGATCAGAAAAGGTATCCGCCATACCAGTGCCATGCAAAAGTTGCCCTTGGGCGGCGGGACAAGCGGGGAGTTGAACATAACCAGAAGTCACTTGACGTGAGAGAGTTGCACCAGTGAGGGAGGAGCCTTTGCCAAACAAAAAATGTGCTTCTATCGGGTGCGGGGATGGATTGGTGATCATCCAATGGTGGACAAATAAATGAACACCGGAGCGTAAGGGATTCGACAAGGTAGCGATCCCGATAGCCCCATCGCCCACGATCATTTTTTCCGATTGCCCCATAAAGTATTTACATTGATCCGCCATCGACATCGCATACGGAATGTGAACACTCCGACTCAGCTGTTCCGTAGCAGAAGGAGTGGGAAACGGATAGTACCCCATCTGCATGTAGACATCTGGTATTCCGCTATAAAAGTACGAGGGGCGTGTATAGGAGGGCTTTGTCATGATTTCCTCTCCTTGTGAGTGGGGTAACTGCTAACCCTACAGCATATGGCAATCGTCGATAGAGGGTGTCAGGAGTTGGCGTTATTGGCAGGCAAAGTTCCGATGAAGTCATGGCGTAAAGAAAAAAGGCTGGGAGTCAGAATCCCAACCTTTAGCAAGCTTTTGTCTACGATACGGTTTTCCAAGCATGAATCGCAAGCAGCGCCCATCCAGCGAGGAACAAAACGCCGCCAATCGGGGTAATCGCTCCGAGAACCTTAATACCGGTCATTGCCAGCGTGTAGAGGCTGCCGGAGAAGACCAAGGTTCCGGCTGCAAAGCACCAGCCCGCCCATACGAGGCCAGAAGAATCCGGGTACCATTTGAGCAACAGGGCAACCAGCACCAGAGCCAGCGCATGTGTCGTCTGATAGGTCACGCCCGTATGGAAAATGCCCAGCGAATAGGCGTCCAGTTTTTCCTTCAGTGCATGTGCTCCGAATGCTCCTAACGCAACCGAAAGAAATCCACTGATACTGCCAAGCATCAAAAACAGCTTCATGAGTGCGTCACTCCTTTATTCACATAACCTGTACATCTGTCTGTTCTCTATTTTAACTTAAAAATCCAAGTTCAAAAAGTCGACTTTTCAGCACCGAGAAAGTGGCGAGAACCTGAAGAAGGAGGAGCGGAGTGTAGGGAACCTACATGAGCACCGGACTTTGAAGGTGAACGTCACTTTCGATGTCGAATATGCCTGCAGAATTACTTCGTGATCAAAAGTCGATTTTTTGAACAACCACTAAAGCCCAATTGTAATTTGGTGAACATGCCTTGGACTACCATACAAGCCGCTTGTCAACCTCCTACATAGAGTAAAGTATCGTAGTGGCAACGCTTACAGGCTGCTGCGACGGGAGGTGACGTAATATGAACAAATGGATTTCCAACGTTGGAGGTCTCCTCGGTGGTTACGCATTGTTGAAAGCACCAGTGGCTGGTTCCTTCCTAAATGGATTGGACCCGCTGGTAGATGGAGTTGGTCTCATCGCTGTGGTCGTATTCTCGGGAGCTCTTATTTATTCTGGTGTACGCGACTGGTTCAAGGCTTAAGTAGCAAGATGAAAAACAAATCAAGGGTGTCTCCAGTCGGGGATGCCTTTTTTTCTGGATGAATAACAGAGCAAATTTACAGAAATAGCCTTAATCCGAACTACTACCGGACTAAGGCTGTTTAGATGCATCTTATTTGTGCTTTACTTGATTACTCTTTTTATTCGAGATTAAATCCATTATAACGATCAAGGCCACTATAAAAATAGACTGCAATAGAGGTTTTACATAGCTGGATTGATCGTAAATAAAGTAAGCTACTATTAAGTTGAGTATGAAAGTAATTAAGTACCCAAAAGTTTTAATTATCTCACCTCATCTCAGAACCAAGGGTCTATTATAGTAGATTCTCTTACATCTACTTCAAGATTACCACCAGTATAATTTGAATTTTTGGTAACTCTTATTTCTTTTTTGATTTCATAGTCTCCAATGAAGTTTCCGTTCATATCAAATTTACCAGCCGATAATTCGCAATATATTAGGGGAATAGTTGATTATTTTGTTTGAATTAAAAGCAATATCTTTTCTAAATGCTGGCGTCTTTTAGCACGGTCCCCCATATACATAAAGTAGACCGACGGCAAAAGGGGGAGGCGAAACGATTTGACCAACGACGAGCGAAACGAACTGGAGCGATCCATTGACGAAATTACCGAGATCGCCAAAGGGTTCAATCTTGATTTTTACCCGATGCGATACGAGATATGCCCGTCTGACATCATTTATACATTTGGCGCGTATGGAATGCCGACACGATTTTCTCATTGGAGTTTTGGGAAGTCGTTCTACCGAATGAAACTGCAATATGACCTGAATCTGAGCAAAATCTATGAGCTCGTCATCAACTCCAATCCTTGTTACGCATTTCTTTTGGACGGCAATTCCTTGATCCAAAACAAGCTCATTGTGGCTCACGTCCTTGCTCATTGCGACTTCTTCAAAAACAATGTGCGCTTCTCTAACACCAATCGGGATATGGTCGAAAGCATGGCGGCCAGTGGAGAGCGGATTCGCCAGTATGAAATCGAGTACGGCAAGGATGCTGTCGAGAATTTGCTCGATGCGAGCTTGGCGATTCAGGAGCATATCGATCCGAGCTTGCTGCGTCCAAAGCTGCGGTGGAAACGAGAGCCAGAGGAAATGAACAAAAAGACGAAGAACGAACGGCGATCCCCATATGACGATCTCTGGGGATTGGACCGCAAAGCAAAAGAGGAAGCCGAGCTGGTAAAAGCACCACGCAAATTCCCGCCAGAGCCGGAAAAAGACCTCCTGCTGTTCATTATGGAATACAGCAATATCTTAGACGATTGGCAACGGGATGTGCTGACGATCATCCGGGATGAGATGCTGTATTTCTGGCCGCAGATGGAGACGAAGATCATGAACGAAGGCTGGGCCACCTACTGGCATATGCGCATCCTGCGGGAAATGGAGCTGACAGAATCGGAGACGATCGAGTTTGCCAAGCTGCATTCCTCCGTCATTCAGCCTTCGACGACGAGCATTAATCCGTATCATTTGGGTCTGAAAATTTTGGAGGACATTGAGAAACGCTGGGATAATCCGACCAAGGAAGAGCAGGAACGCTTCGGACGCAAGCCAGGAGAGGGACGCGCGAAAATTTTCGAGGTGCGGGAGCTGGAGTCCGACATCAGCTTCATTCGTAACTTCCTGACCAAGGACCTCGTCAGTGATCTGGATTTGTACATGTTCGGCAAGCAGGGCAACGATTGGGTTGTCGCGGAAAAGCAGTGGGAAAAGGTACGCGATGGTCTTGCGGGCACACGGGTTAATGGGGGATTCCCTTATGTACTCGTGCACGATGGGGATTACTTACGCTCCGGCGAGCTGTACTTGAAACATCATTTCGAGGGGCTGGAGCTGGATGTCAAATACGTAGAAAAAACATTGCCTTACGTCTATACCCTATGGGGAAAATCCGTTCATCTGGAATCGATGGTGGAGGATCGACAGGTGTTGTTTACGTACGATGGGAAGAAGGTACATCGTCGCTTTTTATAGGGGAAAAAGGCCGCATGCCCGGTGGAAGCTGACCGAGCGTGCGGCCTTTTCTACGTGTCCGAACTAGGACAACTGATCCGTAATTCCGATGTGACTGCTGATCCCGCCGTCCATGGTGATGCTGGCTCCGTTGATGTACCCGCTATGTGGTCCGACGAGATGATAAATGAGTATTGTATTGTGGAGCAACGAGCAATGTACATACAGATGAAGGAAGACGATAAACTAGTAACTATGTCTATTTTTAAACAAGATAAACTGGAATCATTAAACTTCATTATCTGAGTTTTAGCGCAGGGGGATTATTAAGAGGGATTGGGAGATCATCGCTTTGACTCAAAAAAAGGCTGCGATGAAGGGAGGTTAAAGGTTTTGGGGATACCAGAGGAAGAGCGAGGACGGATTAGGGTTCTTAATTCGCGTACCAGGCTAGTTCATGTAAATGAAAACGGTACAATTCAGGAACGCTCCTTCTTAGACATTGTGAAGATTACTTACGAGTAACTCCCAATGTATGCACTTTACAGGATTGCTACAATATAGTGGTGATTAAATAGAATATTTTCCGATCGATGATATAGACTTTTTAATTTGTAGTTTACATATTTATCCAAAAATATTATCATAATTAAGTCGTTAAAAATGGATTTATAAAAAGAGGGAGGCGTAAGTATGTTGATTGATTTCCTATCAATATCATTTATTGCTCCAATAATAGTTTTATTAATACTGCTATTTAGTATTTATAAGTACAAGTTTGAAAAATACAATAAACAAAACATAGGTATTTCCCTAATTGTAATAATTGGATTATTGGCTTTGCGGAACAAAGATTTCTATTCCTACAGTATGTTAATAATATTTGTGATACTGCTTTTGTTATTTTTAATAAAACAAAAAAAACAGCATACCTCATATAAAAATCTCAAGTAGATTTATATTTTTAAACCAAGTCCTCCTAGTTATAGGGGGATTTTTGTTATGTACATTTGTCGATTAATGACAATAATAATCGGAATTTATTTATTTACACAACAAGCCTATTAGTAAATAATCAAAATATAATATAACAAATTTTGGGAGGTATTACAGTGAATTACAATTTCAAGAAAATCATTGCCTCAGCTCTTGCATTTGCAGTTTTAACATTGTCGGCCAGCAGTATATACGCAGAGAAATTGCCTGATAGTGAAAACCTCGTTGATAACTTCTCGTATGAACGAGAAATTAAGGGTGAGAACAATAATGTCATTGGGGTTGTAAAAACAGATGTGACTCGAGAAGTGAAAGTGGAGGAAGATGGTACAAAAGTAATTACATTAGAAAAAGACATTGTCGAGGACTATAACGAGGGGGAAGATGAGGAACGGAAAAAGGTTGACGAATTTATAATTACAGCATCTGGTGAATATTATCTTAATGGAGAAAAATTAAGTGAAGAATTTTTAAACCAAACGTATACCGGATCAGAAAATACTCTGAAGGCATCTTATAATGGAGTGTCAGGTGGATATTTGGCTGAATATGACGAGATTTCGAAAGATTACTACAAACTTGAGTCCTACAAAACTACAAACTTTTTCCTAGATAGAGGGTCTGCTAAAACGTATACATCGACATATGTAGGGGAAGAAAATCATGCTGCTGATATCGCAATATTTGTATCAAAAGCAGATGGTGTTGAGGACGCACGTGACCAGGTTTCTCTTCTAACTAGCGCATTAGCGGCTGAGCTAGGGATTGCTGTATTAACAGTATCTACAGTCATTGGTGCAATAGCAGCTGGAGGAGCAGCAGCAATAACAGCATCTGAGTTGGTTGATGCTAGTAACGATGGACTTGAGGACCTTGAAGATGCATACAATATAATTAAAAATATTTAACTAATGTAGCAAGCTAGTTGCCAAAACTCATGATAAAACAAACTCGTCCCTGTTTTGAGAGGACGGGTTTGTTTTATCTCTTGATTATTGGAACTGCAAGAGTAAACTGGGTTATGCTTTCTTGAGAAAATACTTTTACTTTACCGTAATATTTTTTAACAGTTGCGTTGACTACTAGAAGACCTACACCTTGCCCCTTGTATCTTCTAAAGCCAAGTTTAAAAAGGCGTTGAAATTCATCTGCCTGAATAGTAGGTCCAGTGTTTTCAATTAAAAGAACCTCGTCATTTCATTCTATCCCCCTACTTATGTTATTTTGGACGCTCTTTTTCGAGGTGCGCGAGCTGGAGTCCGACATCAGCTTCATTCGCAACTTCCTGACCAAGGACCTCGTCAGTGATCTGGATTTGTACATGTTCGGCAAGCAGGGCAACGATTGGGTTGTCGCGGAAAAGCAGTGGGAAAAGGTACGCGATGGTCTTGCGGGCACACGGGTTAATGGGGGGTTCCCTTATGTACTCGTGCACGATGGTGATTACTTACGCTCCGGCGAGCTGTACTTGAAGCATCATTTCGAGGGGCTGGAGCTGGATGTCAAATACGTAGAAAAAACATTGCCTTACGTCTATACCCTATGGGGAAAATCCGTTCATTTGGAATCGATGGTGGAGGACCGACAAGTGTTGTTTACGTACGATGGGAAGAAGGTACATCGTCGCTTTTTATAGGGGAAAAAAGGCCGCATGCCCGGTGGGAGCTGATCGAGCGTGCGGCCTTTTCTAAATGTCCGAACTAGGACAACTGATCCGTAATTCCGATGTGACTGCTGATCCCGCCGTCCATGGTGATGCTGGCTCCGTTGATGTACCCGCTATGTGGTCCGACGAGATGATAAACCATCTGGGCGATTTCCAATGGATGAGCTACACGTTTTACCGGGCTTTTGGCGATGACCCGATTCATATAATCAGAAATATCCTCCGGACGTACGCCCATCGCGGTATCCACATACCCCGGACAGATGGCATTACAAGTAATCCCGTGCTCTCCCCATTCCGCAGCAATGGTTTTCGTATAGCCGATCATGCCGTGTTTGGAAGCGACGTAGGTGGATGAATGTGCAGAGCCTAGCAAGCCCTGAATAGAAGCGATGTTTACGATCCGCCCGTAGTTCCTTTCTTTCATCTTGGGCAACAGGTTTCTGCAAAATAGGAATACACTCTTCAGGTTGGTATTCATGATCCAATCCCACTCTTCATCGGAGACTTCGTCTACCCGGTGGAATGGTCCGCCCACTCCTGCATTATTGACCAAGATGGTGACATCCCCGAAATGCGATTCCACAAGCTGGATGGCTTCTTCAACCTGCGCTCGTTGACCGACATCACAGCGAATGGGTAAGGCTTGACCGCCTGCCTGATTGATTTCTTCGGCGACTAACTGTGCCTTTTCTTCTTGTACATCAAGAACAGCGACATGGACCCCATGTTGAGCCAAAAGTTTTGCTGCTGCGGCCCCGATCCCATTGCCTGCTCCTGTGATCATTGCTACTTGCTGCATTTGTAAACTCTCCTTATTAATCTGTCATTTAGAGAATGCCTTTAGGAGGAAGGATTTTGACTTCATCGATTCGAACGTGGAGGGGACGGGAGGCGATATCTAACACGGTATCTGCCACATCTTTTGGTACGAGCATCGCACTCGGATCAAAAAAATGCCGGTCCTCCGTCATGTTTGTATGAACGGCGCCGGGAAAAATGGTGGAGACTCTTACATTGTCGTTTTTCCATTCTTCATTGCAAATTTGGGAAAAGCCTTGGACGGCAAATTTCGAAGCACCATAAACGCCGTTTTCCGCAATGGGAATATAGCCTGAGACACTAGAGATATTGATGATTCGGCCCCCGTGAGCTTTCATTACCTTGTATCCTTCGCGGCTACAAAGAAAGAGTCCAGTTACATTAGTGCGGAAAACATTCTCCCATTCTTCTAAGCTTGTTTGTTCAACAGGCTTAAACACGCCGACTCCTGCATTGTTGACGAGGACATCTAGACGTCCGTATATCCTTTGTACACGCGCAAATAGGGCAAGGACACTTTGCTCGTCCGTCACGTCTAGCTGTATATTCGTCACACTTCCCGGTTCAGCGTGTGCGATTTCGTGGGGATGAGGCGCGGATCGAGAGGTTGCCCAAACAATCGCTCCTTCTTTTGCCAGAACATTTGCCATTTCAAGACCCAATCCTCGACTGGCTCCTGTGATGACCACGACTTTATTCAGTAGTTTCATGTGTACCTCCGGATATAAAACGTGCATTCCAAGAATTGGGTTCATTCAAGCGTTTTTAATGGTACAAAAATTTGCTTTCCCCAACAAGCGCCATAGGAATGAATTTCGGTAAAAGTAGTAGGAATTTGCTTGGCAGGAACTAGGTATTTGATCGTGGAAAGCTTTGTTAGTAAACCTATTTCACCCTGGGAGGCTCATTCTATGGAAAAGCATGCGGCTGTTATCGGATCAGGTGTTATGGGACATGGAATCGCGCAGCTATACGCATTGGCTGGATTTCGTGTTTCTCTTTACGATTTGCAGGAAGAGTTTTTGATGAAAGCGAGAGCTAGCATCGAGCACAGCCTTTCCCTTCTGGTTGCAGAGGGAGTGATTGCAGACCAGTCTAGAGTAACAGCACTCGAACATATTGTCCTGACCACGGATTTGCGAGCAGCAGTATCTGATGCAGAAGTCATCACAGAAGCAGTACCAGAAGTCATCGAGCTAAAGTGGGAGCTGTTTGAAAAGCTGGAGCAATACGCAAGGCCAGATGCGATTATTGCTTCCAATACGTCTACGTTTTCGATTGCGCGACTGATCGAAAAAGCAACTACGCCACAACGCTATATCATTACACATTTTTTCAATCCGGCTCAATTGGTTCCGTTGGTCGAGATAGTCAAGCACGAGAAGACCGCGCAGGAAGTGGTTCACAAGACGATGCAGCTAATGGAAGAGATCGGGAAGTCTCCGGTTTTGCTGAAAAAGGATGTACCGGGCTTTATCGCCAATCGGCTACAAACAGCCTTGATGAGAGAAGCTTTTCATTTGCTCGCAGAAGGTGTAGCAGATGCAGCCCAGATCGATACGGTGATGAAAGAGGGCATTGGCTATCGTTGGGCTTTTGTCGGGCCTATTGAGACGGCGGATTTTGGCGGACTCGATACGTGGAAGCGTGTGATGGATAACCTGGCGCCAGAGCTGGATGCGTCGACAAAAGCACCCGCCATCATTGAAGACAGAGTAGCAGAAGGCAATCTCGGCACCAAGACCGGAGCAGGTATTTACTCGTATAAGGATACGTCCGTTTCAGAAAAGCTTCGTGTACGTGACGAACAGTTCATTCGCTTGGGGAAAATGAAGCGCGGTTGAAATAGCTTACAGATAAATACTTTATTCGTAAATTTTTCACTAAATACTCATTCATTCCTAGCCGATATTAGATTGGGGTTATATCATGGAAAAAATTTCCCCAATACAACCTAGAAAGTAGTTGAGAATGAGTGAGAGTTGGCCTAATAAATTGGAGTAGAAGCTTTAAAACGAGGTTAATCGCAGCCTTTCTATTGATTCTGCTTGTTCCTACTATTGTCGTTGGAACACTGGCTTCCAATCAGGCGAAGCAGGAGATGGAAAAACAGATCTTGAACAGCGCTAAAGAAAATGTCGGGCTGGTCAATTCGATTGTGACGAGTACGATTAAACCCAAGCTGGACACCATTGAGTTTTTAGCCAAAACCGTTAACAAAAGCATGTATCCAACCAAAGACAGTGCAGCGCTCGTCATGCCGCATCTGGATATTTACAGTGGAATGCTTCCGGACACGAATGGCATTGGTTTGGGGACAGTGGACGGACAGTATTATCAATCCCCGAAGGTAACAGTAAAGGCAGGTTTTGATCCGCGAACGAGAGAATGGTACAAGAAAGCGATGGAAAATAAGGGGAAGGCTGTCATTACGGAGCCGTATGTCTCAGCAGCATCAGGCAAAGTCCTCGTTACCATTTCTAAAACGACGGATGATGGATCAGGTGTGGTCGGAATTGTGATGGGTGTCGAGCAGATCAAAGGTCTGGCGGATATGGTCAGTATCGGAAGCGACGGGTACGTCATGATTTTGGACAGCAACAAGAAGTTCGTTGTTCATCCAGAAAAAGAGTCTGGCACTGTAGCGGAAGAGAGCTATTTTGAAAAATTGTATGAAGGTGCATCAGGTGACTTCCGTTACGACGAGCAAGGCAACGAACAAGAAGTGCACTACACGACAAATGAGCTGACTGGATGGAAAATCGCTGGAAAACTGGATCGTTCGGAGATACAGAACTCTGTACAGCCAATCTTCACCTTTACGTACATGACAATCGCTATTTGCTTGATTGTAGGAGGATTGATCGTAACGGTTGTACTGCGCTCGATTATCCGATCTATTCATGCGGTCAAGGTACATGCAGTCAAAGTGAGTGAGGGTATACTTACTGAGCCTATCCAGGTTCGTTCCAATGATGAGATTGGTGAGCTGGGTCGCGCCTTCAATACGATGCAGGACAACCTGCGCACGCTCATTTCGGATGTAGAGACAAGAGCAGAACAAGTGGCCGCTTCGTCTGAGCAATTGACCGCGAGTGCGCAGCAGACGAGCATCGCCACTGAGCATGTTGCCACGGCCGTGCAAGAAGTTGCTGGCAGCGTAGAGAAGCAAACGAATGGAATTGACCAAAACGTCCACTCTCTCCAAAATATATCAGACGGCGTAGCGCAAATTGTGGAGAGTGTACATGGATTGACGGATATCGCTGAGCAAACAACTATTCACGCAGGTGAAGGCGGCGAATCGGTTCAGAAGGTAATGGGCCAGATGGACTCGATTCACGCGTCTGTGGAACAGCTCAATCACATGGTTCATTCCCTTTCTGAACGCTCCAGAGACATTGTCGCCTTCTCTGAAGTGATCAGTGGAATTTCGCAGCAAACAAACCTGCTTGCACTCAATGCAGCGATCGAGGCGGCACGGGCTGGCGAGCATGGCAAAGGATTTGCGGTTGTAGCAACTGAGGTAAGGCTGTTGGCAGAGCAATCGCAGGAATCGGCCAAGCAAATTTCCGACCTTATCGTAGAAATTCAACGTGATACGCAAGAATCCGTTGAGACTATGGAGAAAGTCAGACGCGATGTTTCGGAAGGCTTGCGAATTTCCAAAGGTACGATTGATAAATTCGAGGAAATTTTGACAAGCACGAAACAAACAAATCCTCGTATCGAGGAGGTCTCGTCGATCGCTCGACAAATCGTAGCAGCTGTTGTGGAAGTAAAGGTGACAGCGAACGAGTTGGCGATGATTGCAAAAGGCAATGCAGAAACAGCAGAGGAAGTAGCCGCTTCTACAGAAGAGCAGCTCGCATCGATGCAAGAAGTTTCAGCATCTGCCCAATCTCTGTCATCGTTGGCAGAAGAGCTGAATGCGATGATCAATAAATTTCGCTACTAAATAGTCTACCAATACCGACCGTCCTGTCTATCGTACATAAACAGGGCGGTTTTTCTATGGCTCGGGGGGCGATATAATCCCGGCTTTTTTTATCTATTGCAGTTCTATATATTTTTTACTTAATTAACCTTCCTTCGTTACCGATATAAAAAATTAGGACTTCACCAACACGAAACGTTTATCCAAATACAACTTAGAAAGTAGATGAAATGAAGTGAAAACTAAATTGCGAAATTGGTTTCGAAGCTATCGAACCAAACTCATTATCACATTTCTCTTGATTCTGTTAGTCCCTTCCCTTGTCGTTGGAAGCCTAGCTTACCATCAAGCGAAACAAGAAATTGACAAACAGATCATGGACAGCGCCAACGAAAACGTCGATTTGGTCAACTCCATCGTCAGCAATACGTTTGAGGGCAAAAAGAAGGATGCTGACTATTTGGCAAAAGATATCACACCTGGCGTGAAATCAGCTGAAGTTCAAAAAGAAATCATGCATCATTTGGATATGTATATGGGTATGCATGCGGAAGCGTCCAGTATCAGTTTGGGAACGGTTGATGGACAGTACTTCCGCGCTCCTAAGCAAGAAGTACAGGCAGGGTTTGATCCGCGTACGAGAGACTGGTACAAAAGAGCGATGGAAAACAAGGGGACTGTCGTCGTTACGGAGCCATATATTTCGGCGGTATCAGGTGAGGTTTTAGTAGCTGTAGCAAGAACGACGGAGGATGGCGCAGGGGTTATCTGCATTACCGTTGGGATTGAACAGATCAAGCAACTGGCAAACTCAGTCAGCATCGGTACCGATGGAGATGTCATCGTAGTGGACAGCAATAAGAAGTATGTCGTCCATCCGGAAAATCAGGCAGGAACGCTGGCACAAGAGAGTTTTTACGACAATTTGTACCAAGGGGAAACAGGTAAATTTACTTACGAGGAGCAAAGCATCCCGAAACAGATTTACTATGTGACGAATCCGGCTACAGGCTGGAAAATTGCCGGGTCGATGTACCTGTCAGAGATTGAGGATGCTGCACAGCCGATTTTTGCGCAAACATTTTGGACGATCACGATCTGCTTGCTGCTGGGAGGACTCATTGTAGCAGCTGTACTGCGTTCCCTTCTCCAGTCCATTCAGGAAGTGAAGGTACATGCGGTCAGAGTGAGCCAAGGTAATTTGACTGACCCGATTAAAGTACGGTCAACCGATGAAATCGGTGAGCTCGGCCATGCGTTTAACACGATGCAGGATAACCTGCGCGCGCTCATTTCCGATGTCGAGGCCAGAGCGGAGCAAGTAGCAGCGTCTTCGGAGCAATTGACTGCGAGTGCGCAGCAGACGAGCATTGCAACCGAGCATGTAACGACTGCTGTTCAGGACGTAGCTGGCAGCGCGGAACAACAAACGAGCGGAATCGACCAAAATGTTCGTTCATTACAGGACATTTCGGAAGGGGTCACACGGATTGTAGAGAGTGTTAATGTGTTGTCAGATACTGCTCAGCAAACGACAGTTCAGGCAGAAGAAGGAGGCAACTTTGTCGCTCAGGTCATGAGTCAAATGAAGTCGATTCATGAATCGGTAGAACAGTCGGATCGCATGACCAAATCGCTCTATGATCGTTCGAAAGAAATCGGCACGATCTCGGATGTCATCAGTGGAATTGCCCAGCAGACGAATTTGTTGGCATTGAATGCAGCGATTGAAGCGGCGCGGGCTGGTGAGCATGGTAAAGGCTTTGCGGTTGTTGCTACAGAGGTGCGCCTGTTGGCTGAGCAATCACAATTGTCGGCCAAGCAAATTTCTGAATTGATCACAGAGATTCAGCGGGAAACCAAGCAATCCGTCGACAACATGGAAAAAGTCAGCCTGGATGTTGCAGCAGGCTTGAACGTTTCGGAGGAGACGATTCACAAGTTTGAAGGCATCATGGAAAGCACCAGACTGACCAATCCACATATCGCAGAGGTTTCCTTGATCGCACAGCAAATCTTGGCTAGTGTTCAGGAAGTAACCGCGACAGCCAATGTGCTCGTCACCATCGCGAAAAGTAATGCCGAAACAGCCGAGGAAGTAGCAGCCTCTACTGAGGAGCAGCTCGCCTCCATGCAAGAGATCTCATCCTCCGCTCAATCCCTGTCGTCATTGGCGGAAGAGCTGAAAGTTTTGCTCAATAAGTTTACCTATTAACCTGTGTCCTTACACAAACGAAGCGCCCTGTCTCTAGGCATACGAGCAGGGCGCTTTGCCGTATAGATGTGATAACATATGGGCACCACAAGCGATATGGAATGAGGAGATGGGAACGATGAACATGAGGATCAGAATAGAACAGGTAGATGATTATTCTGTTACGGAACAAGTCGTAAAAAGTGCATTCGCGAATGCAGAGTTCAGCGATCACAAAGAACATGAATTGGTGTCTTCCATCAGAAAATCTGATGCATTCATCCCCGCGTTATCTCTAGTCGCGATTGATGAAGAAAATCAAGAAATCGTGGGACATATTCTTTTGTCGAAAATATACATTCGCAATGACAATCAGAGCATAGAGTCACTTGCACTTGCCCCAGTGTCTGTCTTGCCCGATTACCAAAGCAAAGGAATCGGAAAGAAGTTAATTCTCGAAGCCCTCCAAAAAGCCAAAGAACTGGGATACCAATCTGTTGTTGTTCTCGGGCATTCCGAATATTACCCGAAGTTTGGCTTCCAAAAAGCTTCGCGCTGGGGAATAAAAGCACCTTTCGACGTACCGGATGAGGTATTTATGGCGTTGGAGCTGCAAGAAAATGCGCTGGCTCAAGTCTCAGGCGTTGTTGAATACTCCAGTGCTTTTTTTGAATAGGTAGGGATAGTTAATGAAAAGAAACGCAGTAGATTGTTGAAGCCATCTATTGTGTTTCTTTATTCCTAATTATGGTAATATGAAGTGCCTACCAATTCGAGAAAAAACGGAATCGTATGTCGGAGGGGAAAAGGAAGAAATGGAACTCAGGCGAAACGAATCGATCGTGCAAGAGAATATAGCGGCAAACCTATTCAGAGGAATGGAAGGAGTAGGTGGGAAGTTAACGATTACGAGTGAAAGACTCTATTTTCAACCACACAGTCTCAATATTCAAACACAACCTCTCGAATTAAACTTGAATGATATTGCGGCAGTTGAAAAGCGGAACACGCTGTTCGTGATCCCAAACGGAATGAAAATCAAGATGCATAATGGGCAAGAGCATAAATTTGTTGTATGGAAACGAGCGGAGATCATTGGAATGATTCAGGATACAAAAGTGAAGCAAAAAATGACGGTGATCATTAAGACGAGGTAAGCGATCCGTTCAATGAAAATCGCCCTGCCACAAGCAATACTGTGCAGGGCTATTCCTATATTTTACAAGTCCTTTGCAATGTGCGGTTTGCTATAATGACTGGTACCCCCACCGCCAACCAATACTCTTCCACCTTGTCTGAAGATGAGCAATTTCCTAGATCCATTTGAAAGCAGTACCGTTATTTTTGCTCGATTCGCTGTTGCAATATAAATAACGTAACCACTTCTGGAGATTACTGTACGCCAGTTGCGATCGAATTCAGAGCGCAGAACCCGATTGGAATACACTTGGTTTTCTACGCGTCTCGCAGTGATTCTTTTCTTTTTCATCGAGTATCAACACCTCCTGTCAATCTATCCTATTCAGGAGATAGAAAAAAGAATGGACAAGAGTTGTAGGCGATTTTACTATTTTCGTTGCAACAACACAGGAAGCGTTCTATGATAACATCAAGGACGGTATTCATCGTAGTAAGCCGTCAAAAAGGAGTGAAAGACAATGGCAAAAAGCGCAGCACGCAAGCAACGGGAAAAGCTGGCCCGTGAAGGCAAAAGAAATCCAGAGCTCAACAGAAGCATTTTCGCTTTTGCAGACATGACACAACGGACAACGAAGACGAGAGCAGAAAAACTGAATCAACAGAAACACAAAAGGTCATTATCCTACCAAAGTGATGATGGCCTTTTTTATTTGCGTGCGAAGCGTGCTGTAATCGTTTAACATAAAGTCATTCCGTTCCAAAGTGAGGCATGACATCATGAATAATTCCGTTCATCCCGAATGCGCGAAAGCCATTCAACATCTCCTCCAGCTGAAGGACCCAAAACGCGAAGACTTTTTGGCGTTGAAAACGTACGGTAATGACCGCTATTCGGCAATGGGGTGGGAAGAGCTACAGACGTACATCAATGAAAAGACCGTCATCATTGTCGAGCAGTTTGAGAATGAACAAAATATTATGTCTGCCCTGCGCTGGGTAGCCAGAGGATTGCCGGTTTGGCTAGCGATTCGAAAAGTGCGGGCGGATTATTCTGTGTATGGATACAAGAAGTAGCCTGTCTTTCAAAAAAAATATATGCAAATAATAGAAATAATACTGCACTAGCGAAAAGATAGGTCTATTATTGTCAGTATCAGCAATATTGGAGGGAGACATCATGACAGATTACTTACTTAGCTTACTACAAATCATTATGATCAACCTGGTCTTGAGCGGAGACAATGCAGTCGTTATTGCTCTTGCCTGTCGCAACCTGAGTCCAGAGCTACAGAAAAAAGCCACCTTTTGGGGGAGCTTTGGTGCAATCGGACTGCGGATCATCCTTACCTTCATTGCCATCTGGCTGTTGAACATCCCGTTTGTCCAAGTCGTCGGAGGACTTTTGCTCATCTGGATTGCGGTCAAGCTGTTAAAAGGTGAAGATGAGGACAGTCACATTGGTGGCGGAGCGAGTTTTGTTGAGGCACTTAAAACCATTATTTTTGCCGATCTGATTATGAGTCTGGACAATGTCATTGCCGTAGCGGGAGCAGCGAACGGGAACCTGGTTTTGGTCATCATCGGTCTTGCCATCAGCATTCCGCTCATCATTTGGGGAAGCCAGTTGCTGATGAAGCTGATGAATCGTTTTCCCATCATCGTATTATTGGGGGCGGCATTGCTCGGATATACAGCAGGAGAAATGATTGTAGGAGACAAAGCAGTTGGCAGCTTCCTCGAGGGGGTAATGCCTTCGCTGCATATTATTTTGCCGGTAGCATTGGCACTTCTGGTAATTGTGATTGGAAACTATTTGAAAAGGAAGGAGAAAAATGTGTTAAATAAAGAAGTGACAAATAATCATGCGGAGACACTATAGCCATGGAATATCGCGATTGGTACATTCTCCAAACCTTGTACCAGGAACAAAACATCACCAAAACAGCCGAAAGCTTGTATTTGTCCCAGCCTGCTCTGACCAAACGGCTGCGGCAGATTGAAAAAGAGTTTGGCGTACAGATTGTGCAACGGGGGAGTAGAGGCGTTCATTTCACTCCTCAAGGCGAGTATTTGGCCAAATGTGCGGATGAAATGCTCCTCAGACTGCGCAATATCAAGGAGCATGTCTTGAACATGGGAGACGAGGTCAATGGTACGCTCCGGCTGGGGGTTTCCAACTATTTTGCACGGTACAAGCTCCCGATGATCTTGAAAAAGTTCAAGGAAGCCTATCCAAACGTCGAGTACAAGGTGATGACCGGATGGAGCAAAGACGTCTACAAGTCCGTGTATAATCAGGACGTGCACGTAGGATTCGTCCGGGGAAGCTACAACTGGTCCGACCAAAAGCACTTGCTGTTCGAGGAATCGGTCTATGTCGTTTCCACGGAACCCATTCATATCGACGACCTACCCACCCTGCCGCGAATCGACTATGAGACCGATCCGATGCTGCGGGCGTTAGTGGACAACTGGTGGACCGAACGATTTTCCCAACCACCTCTGATCGGTATGGAGGTCGACAAGGCGGATACATGCAGTGAAATGGTAGCAAACGGTTTGGGGTACGCGATCCTTCCACGAGGCGTGCTGAATGGCAAAGACGATCTGCACATGATTGAGCTAACCACAGCAGAAGGGGAGCCGATCAAGCGAAGTACCTGGATGTTTTATCATGCCGACTCAATGGACTTGCAAATGGTCAAGGCATTTGTACGCTTCATGGAGCAGGGTGAGATAACATTTCTCGATTAAGCAAGGAAAAAGGAACTGCTGGGAACTCTCTGAATGGGAGCCAGCAGTTTTTTGTTATTCATGCAAGGAATCGCCAACGATAACCATTTTGTATTTTTGCTGCGAGAACAATTGTTTTACACTAGGTGTACCCCCACCCTAGAAGCTTCATACAACGTCGGAGAGTAGGAGAGGGAACGCTTATGCTGCTACGCATTCTGTTTACATTGCTGCTCGGATCACTGGGAGGCTGGCTGTTTGCTACCATCCATAGCCCACTTCCTTGGCTGCTCGGAGCACTAGTCACCACAGTTATCTGTAATATGCTTGGGGTCAAAAATCTTTGGATTCCCCGTTGGTTTCGTCAAGCAGGATTGACAGTGATCGGGATCACCCTTGGTCTGCGAATGACACCTGAAATCGTCGATACGATGACGGGGCACATCGGTTTGATGCTCGTCACCACGATTTTGACCATCTTGATCAGTTTGGTGAACGCTTGGATATTTTATAAGGTCTGCCGAGTAGACGGAATAACGGCGATCTTCAGCAATATCCCCGGCGGATTATCAGAAATGGTGTCGGTGGGGCAAATGGCAGGGGGAAATCAGCAAGTCATCACGATTTTCCACTCGATTCGTGCGATTAGCGTCGTGCTTTGCACACCTTATCTTGTGACATTTCTACCTACCCATGAAGCCATACAGACAGCTACTACAGAACACATGCTGGGGATTGGGCAGACGGTCATGATTCTTGTGGCTGGTGTCATTGGAGCGTTGATTGCGTCTCGCTGTTATATACCCGCTCCGTTCTTGCTAGGTGCCTTGCTCGTGACCGCTTTGATTTCGATGAATACATCACTTGTGGGAGAGACTCCTGCGTTGCCAAGCATCTTGGTCCAAGTGGCGCAAATATTCATCGGGGTCAGCATCGGTCTTGGTTTCAAACGAGAGGACATCGCCAAAAACCGCCGATTCTTTCTGTTCGGCCTGATGCACTCCCTGTTTTTGTTCGTCATGGTGATTGCCCTTGCTATCGGCATTTCTTACGTGACGGCTACTGATATCGTGACGGCGATTCTGGCTACGGTGCCAGGTGGACTCGCCGAAATGAGCTTGACTGCCTTGGCGACAGGAGCCGATCCGCTCTTAGTGACGGCGTTTCATCTGTTTCGTGTGGTCCTCGTACTCACGTTGTTTTCCTTCGGCGCTCGTGCGTGGACGAACCGCCACAGCAGGATCAAACAGCCAAAGGAGACCGGCGCTTGACGCAGTATTACAGTCGAATCAATGGTAAGGCCTGTACGTTCCCTGATCGGAACGGCAGGTCTTTTTGGCGTGAAAAAAATGAAAATAATCATAAATATGGTGTTTATCCAAATTATCTGAACAAACTAGGAAGCGTTTTCATCGGATGCTATGATCTCCTTAACATATTTGAAAACGCTATCATTCGAGGGGGTTATAAAGATGAAAAAATCAAACAAATGGACAAAGTGGACCGGAGTACTCCTCACTACGGCAATGGCACTTAGCCTCGCAGCCTGTGGAGGCGGTGGGCAGACAGCATCCTCTGGAGGAGCTTCTACCTACCCAGAAAAACCTATCTCGGTTATCGCTCCGTCTGGGGCAGGCGGCGGTTTGGATAAAACAGCGCGTTCCCTCGCAAAGGTGATGTCAGCAACGAAGCTGGTAGACAAGACGATCTCCGTTGAAAACAAGCCAGGTGGCGGACAGGCAGTAGGCTTGGCTGATTTCGTGACGCAGGATAAGAAAAACAACTATAAACTCCTGCTTCCTTCTACACCAATCGTCATCAACAATGTGAAAAAAGAAGGAAACAGCCCGCATTCCTACAATGATATGACTCCGTTGGCACAATTGACGAAAGATTACGGCGCGATTGTAGTAGCAGCCGATTCTCCATACAAGGATCTGAAATCGTTAATGGATGCAATCAAAGCTGATCCAACCAAAGTAACGGTTGCAGGCGGTTCTGCTCCTGGCTCGCTTGATCACTTGACCTTTTTGATGCCAGCTGTAAAAGCGGGAATTGATCCGAAATCAGTGAAATACATTTCTTACGATGGCGGCGGAGAAGCGATCGCATCTCTCTTGGGTGGCAATGCTGACGTACTGGCTACAGATGTATCCGGTTCGGGTGAATACTTGAAATCCGGCAAAGTAAGAATCTTGGGCGTTTCTTCCCCTGAGCGCTTGAAAGGTATGTTCAAGGACATCCCGACGTACAAAGAATCCGGTTATGACACGGAGCTGATCAACTGGCGCGGTGTATTTGGACCAAAAGACATGACGCCAGATGCTGTTGCTTACTGGGAGCAAAAATTGAAAGCGATGACAGAGACTCCTGAGTGGAAAGCAGAGCTGGAAGCAAACGGCTGGGACGATGGCTACAAAAACGGTGCAGACTTCAAGAGCTACCTGGGTGAGCAAGAAAAAATGTTCAAGGAAATCCTGGGCTTGCTCGGAATGGCGAAATAAAAAGGTTTGATGCGGGATGGAGAAGGAGCGATTCTTCTCCTCCTTCATTCTGGATTCTTGTACGAACAGGAGGGAACATACGTGAGCAAAACATTTGACCGCTTCGCCAGTCTGATTTTTCTCGTGTTGGGCGTAGCATTTGTGGTCGGAAGCCAAAACATCTCGGCGAGCGCTTACGGTAGCAATGTCGGACCAAACATTTTTCCGATGGGACTCGGAAGTCTGCTGATCCTGCTCAGCCTGCGATTATTTTATGAGACGTTCAAATACAAGCAAGAGGACGAGAAAGAGAAGCAAAAGCTCGATTACAAACGGTTCCTCATCATTCTTGTCGCGGCATTATTCTACGTATTGCTTTTAGAGGAAATCGGCTATGTGATTAGTACCTTCCTTTTCCTTTTAGTTGGATTTCAGACGATGCAGAAAGGGAAATGGCTCAACAGCGTGCTCATTTCCGGTGCGTTTTCATTCGGTGTCTACTTGTTGTACGTAGAAGTTCTCGATGGCACTTTGCCTGGTTTACCAACATGGTTAGGCTTGTAGGAGGTGGATGAAATGGGTGCAATTGATTATTTGCTGAACGGATTTGCTACTGCCCTGCAATGGCAAAATATCATCTTTGCGTTTGTCGGCGTCTTGATCGGGACAGTAGTCGGGGTATTGCCAGGGATTGGGCCAATCAGTGGCGTGGCCTTGTTGATTCCAGTGACAGCTTCGTTGACGAGTGGACTGCCGCCAGAAGCAGCGGCGACCAGTGCCATTATTTTGCTGGCAGGGGTTTACTACGGAGCGATGTACGGCGGCTCTACCACTTCGATTTTGTTGAATACACCTGGTGAGTCATCTTCTGTTGTTACCGTACTGGACGGATACCCGATGGCTAAGCAGGGAAGAGCGGGCGTCGCTCTCTCCATTGCTGCGATTGGTTCGTTTTTTGCAGGGCTAGTCTCGCTTATCGGTCTAGTATTTTTGGCAGAGCCACTCTCAGAGGTAGCGCTCAAGCTCAGTCCGGCAGATGAGTTTTCACTGATGATCTTGGGGTTATGTGCACTGAGCGGGTTGGCAGGTAAGTCCGTAACCAAAGCATTGATGATGACGGTTTTTGGCTTATTGATCGCGACGATCGGGCTGGACAATGTATCCGGCGTGGCGCGTTTTACTTTTGATATGCCCGAGCTTTATTCCGGTTTGGAATTTTTGACGATTGCCGTAGGGGTATTTGCGCTTGGGGAAGTGTTCAAGACGATCCTCGAACGTGATGTGAATGAGGGGGAGATCGCCAAAATCTCCCGAATCATACCGACCAAGGAAGACTTGAAGGAAAGTGCTGGACCGATTCTCCGTGGATCACTTGTTGGATTCTTTAAAGGAATCGTTCCTGGTTCTGGTGCAACACTGGCCTCTTTCCTCGCTTATTTGCTGGAAAAGAAAATCAGTAAAACGCCTGAAAAATTCGGCAAAGGGGCAATCGCTGGGGTAGCGGCTCCTGAGTCGGCGAACAACGCAGCATCTGGCGGGGCGATGATCCCACTTCTGACCTTGGGGATTCCAGGTACAGGGACGACAGCGGTATTGATGGGTGCATTGATTATGTACAACGTGCAGCCAGGTCCACTCTTGTTTGAAGATCATCCAACCATCGCTTGGGGCTTGATCGCCAGTATGTTCATCGGAAACGTGATGCTCTTGATCCTCAATATGCCGCTTGTAAAGGTGTTTGCGAAGCTGATTGAGACACCACCTAAATATTTGATCCCGATGATCGTTGCCATTTCCGTGTTTGGTGTATACGCAGTCCGAGTCTCGGTCTTTGATCTAGTCTTGCTGCTCCTCTGTGGACTCGTCGGTTACTTTTTGGCGAAAAACGATTTCCCAATGGCACCACTCGTTCTTGGCTTGGTGTTGGGTCCGATGATTGAAAACAATTTGCGACGCGCGTTGACGACGTCCAATGGTGATTTTTCTATCTTTATTGAAAAGCCAGTATCGTTGGTGTTCCTCATCATTGCGGTTCTCTGGATCACCGTTCCCTTGATCATGAAAATGAGAGGGAAGAAAGTAATCGTGAACGAAGAATAGAGGAGGGCGATTCTCATGCGCGATGACAAAAAGATCAAAGAGGAAGTCAAACAGCAGTTCGGTGCGAATGCCGAAAAGTATGTGAACAGCCAGACACATGCTACGGGAGAGGATCTCGCTCTCCTGAAGCCTTGGCTGATTCCTTCGCCTGATTGGGTGTTTCTCGATGTGGCAACGGGCGGCGGTCATCTTACCAAGGCAATCGCTCCACATGTCGGTCAAGTCTTTGCGACTGATTTGACACAGCCGATGCTTGCAGCGGCGCGAAACCATCTGAAATCTCACACTAGCAATGTCTTTTATGTGGTTGCGGATGCGGAAACACTGCCGTTTTTGAGTGAATCCTTTGACGCAGTCGGGTGCAGAATTGCGGCTCATCACTTTCCGAACCCAGAGGCGTTTGTAAAAGAAGTGGCCCGTGTCTTAAAGCCAGGCGGAAAATTCGTGTTGATCGACAATATCGCAGCAGAGGATGAAAAGCTCGATCGATTTGTGAATACGCTGGAAAAGCTTCGGGATCACAGCCATGTACGAAGCTACTCACGCTCCGAATGGTTAGCATGGATAGAGCAAGAGGGACTGGTGGAGAGTCATTCGCGCATCCGTAAAAAGACGTTTCCGTATGCGACTTGGGTCAGACGTACGACTGAGACTGAGGAGCAGGTTGAGCAAGTAACCGCGCATATCACAAGCGCCGATGAGGAAATCCAGGCCTACTTTGCTGTAGGAAAAGAAGGAGAGCAAGTCGTTTCCATCCAAGTTGATGAGTGGATGGCGTTGTTTGAGAAACCAGAATGATAAGGACGATGCTTCTAAGCTGGTCCCCGCTTACAATCAAGCGGGGGCTTGTTCTTTTTTGTATGGGTACCTAAGTAACGATTCGTAATGATAAGGGGGCTTTCACGACGGTTTTTGGCATTTTTTTTTTTGGATATTTTGCTCTGTATTTACTATTCGTTTGAATTCGGTCAATATAGAGTACGAATGGTCTATATGAAGGAAAATATGCTACTATAACCACAGGAGGTATGTGATGGATGAGGTTGACCTGAGAATTGTTCAATTGCTCGAGGAAAACGGTAGGATATCTCATGAGGAAATCAGCAAGCTACTGCACATCTCGCGACCGGCTGTCCACCAACGGGTTGCCAAGCTCGAAAAGAATGGTGTTATCAAGGGATACCGTGGCATCATTGACTGGAGAAAATTAGACCAAAGGCTGAAGGTATTGATCTTCGTCAATGCAAGATGTCAGGACTTCAAAGAAATCACAACAAAGATTGTGAACGTTCAGGTACCGAACGTGACCATCATCGAATGCCAGCGGCTCGCGGGAGAGTGGTGTATGATGCTAAAAGTACGTGCGACGGCACCGGAAGATATCACCAATCTGATCGATGAAATGGTCCAGTATGACGAAATACTGGAAACCTCCACGACCTTCATCTTGTCGACGATCTACGAGGATGGCTGGAAAGAAATTTGAAGACCAAGGTGGAAACACAATGACAGGAAAAAAAGATTCGAAATTATTTGTCGTTACGATTGCGTTGCTAGCGGTCTACCTGTTTTGGGGAGGCACTTATCTCGGAATGAAGATCGCCATTGAGTCGATGCCACCCTTTATTATGGCGGGTGCGCGATTTTTTCTAGCGGGATCGATCCTGTTCCTGATCGGGCGTTGGAAAGGGGCAGAGCTGCCCAGTGCAGCAGAATGGAGAGGGGCCGGAGTTGTTGGGGCGTTGCTGCTTCTCGGAGGTAACGGTGTAGTCGCATGGGCACAGCTCAAGGTACCGTCAGCAATCGCGTCCTTGCTGATCGCTACGGTTCCATTATGGATTCTCGTCTTCAACTGGATCGGTGGCAACAAAAAGAAGCCAACAGTTGGAGTCATGGGAGGAATCCTGTTTGGCTTGGCGGGGATCGCTGTGCTGGTTGTCCATCCCGAGAGCAGAAGCAATCAAGGGATCGATACCATCGGAATCTTGGCGCTCCTGTTTGCCTCGATCTGTTGGGCAGTGGGATCGCTGTATTCGCGCTATGCAAAGCTCCCAGCATCACCTGTGATGGCGACGGCCTTACAAATGATCATTGGAGGAAGTTTGCTGGGGATCGCGTCGCTGTTTCTCGACGATTGGACGAAGCTGCATATATCGGAGATTTCTCTGCGTTCCTGGATTGCCTTTGGCTATTTAGTTGGATTTGGTTCCATTGTGGCCTACACGGCGTACATTTGGCTTTTGAAAAATGCAGAGCCTTCCCTGGTCTCCACGTACGCCTATGTGAACCCGATTGTCGCAGTATTTCTAGGTTGGCTGATCGCTGATGAACAATTGACAAGCCAAACCTTGATTGCTGCTGTCATGATCATCGCATCCGTTGCCATTATCACGATGTTTCGGGAAAAGAGTCCAGGTGCGACACAACCGGTAGCAAGAAAAGAAAAAGGGAAGCTTCAGGTTCATAAATGAAGCTTTCCCTTTTTTTGCTATCAGGCATTATTTGGCCGTTTTTGCGGTACCCAGCGGTATTTTCGTTCCGGACGCCCGACGGTTCCATAGAACGTCTCGACAGTCACTTCATTAATAGAGACGAGAAATTCGAGGTATCTGCGCACAGTCGAATGGCTCATGCCAGCCAGTGCAGCCAAATCATCGGCATTCATGCTTTGGGTGGTCTCCTGCATTTTGTCCCTGATCAGCTTTAACGTCAGCTTGTCGATGCCTTTCGGGAGTGTGGTGACTGTCTCAACGGTTTTGGTAGCAGGAGTGTGTGCAGCTTTTGTAAACAGCTTGTCCACTGCTGTTTGATCAATGGTTGTATGCTGCTGCAACTGGCGTCTCGTATTTGCATATTGCTCCAAGGTAGACATGAATTTATCGATCATAATCGGCTTGATGATGTAGCTGTATGCCCCGCCACGTATCGCTTCTCTCACGGTTTCCACATCGTTTGCGGCTGTGATCATGACGACATCGATCCCGCGAAAATGCTTCCGAACTTCACGCAACAGGTCAATCCCATTCATATCCGGCAAATAAATGTCCAAAAGCAGAACATCCGGCGTAACGACGTGAAGCATCTCCAATGCCTGTTTTCCAGTCGTGGCCGTGGCAATAATCTGGAATCCTTCCAGTTTACTTGTGAATTGTTCATAGATTCTAGCTGCAATTTCGTCATCTTCCACGATCATGACGGTAATGGGTTTCTCAGACATTATGGATTGCCTCCTCTCTACTTGCTTTGTCCCATTTCTTAGGGACGACGACGGTGAAACGTGCTCCGCCAAGATCACTTTTTCCGAGTGAGATTTGCCCCTCTAATAGCTCGATGGCGTTTTTCACAATAGCCAAACCGAGTCCTCGATTTTCACCTGATTTCGTAGTGACACCGCTTTCAAAGATACGGGGCTCCAATTCTTTTGATACCCCATGTCCATTGTCCTCGATATCAAAAATGATATCGCCACCTAAATCAGTAAAGGATATGTGAACCATTGCGTCAGAGCCTTTGTATTCGAGGGCAGCTTCCATCGCGTTGTCGATCAAATTACCGAGAATGGTGACAAGTACCTTCGTATCGATGCTGTCAGGTACATCTCCCAAATAGCTGTCCTGATCTATTTCGAGTAATACCTTCAGCTCTTTGGAGCGATTGATTTTCCCTAGCAGACAAGCTGCGATGAAGGGCTCTTTGACTGAACTCATAATGAAGGCGAGAATATCCTGCCGTTCTTTAACTTCATCGGTGATGAGTTCGATTGCTTTGTCGTACTCCTTTAGCTTGAGTAGACCGTAAATAGTGTTCAAACGATTTAAATATTCGTGATTTTGTGCACGCATATTGTCCGAAAAGGAACTGATCTTCGTAATTTCTTCGGTGAGCTGCTCGATTTCAGACTCTGGACGAAATGTGAAGACGACGCCTCTAATTTCATTATTGCTCAAAATAGGAGAGTAGTCGGTTATAAAAATTTCGTGCCCCAGCAAAATTTTGTAGTTCATTTCTTGCGTATTTCGATTGACAGAAAGAATGATGTCGCGCAATTGCGGGCTAGCGATCGATTTCCCTACGGTCAAATCCTCTTGGAGGAGGGAACGTGCGCGTTTATTCATCGAGACGACACGCCCTTGCATATCGACTGCTACCGTAGCATCGCGAATCGATTCAAGAATAGCTGCTTTTTCCGTAAACAAAAATGAGATTTCTTCTGGCTCCAGACCAAAGATCAATCGCTTGACTCTTCTGGCAATGATAATAGCGCCAATAATTCCGATAACCAACAGCACCAAGGATAAGGAGACGACTCTTTCCTTGTATTCCGCGACCTTTTTCTCTACATCACTCATGACATAGCCGACAGAGGAGACGCCGATTGTTTCGCCTTTTTTGTTGACGATCGGTGTTTTCGCTTTGATGGCTGGACCTGAAATGCCTGTCCCCCGATAAATGACCGAGCGGTTTTCTAAAAAGACGGGGTCATTGCTGGTTCCCATCGGTAAGCCAATCTGCTTTGGGTCGTAGTGAGAGTACCGAATACCGTCCTTGTTTCCAATCACCACATAGCTGGCGCCCGTTTCCATCCGAATGGTTTCGGCTATCGGTTGTATCACCTTGGAAGGATGATCGGTCTCGAAGGCTGCAATGATGCGCTCGTCCATGGCAGATAGCTTGGCGACCGTCATGGCTTGCTGTCCAATATAACGATCCAAAATGTCATCTAATATGAAGGAAAATAAGGCAGTTCCTATCCCCATGCTGATCAGGACAACGATGGAAATGAGCAGAACCATTTGGGTCAAGAGGCTGATGCGGGCTTTTTTGGGTGTATGAACCATGGGCAAACCACCTTTGATGACAGGTCAAGATGTTAGGAATGTATGAAACCGTTTACTCCATTCATTATAACAATAACGCTTTCACATTTGTGACACAAAGTAAAAATGTAACAACGCGACAGCCAATAGGTTTATGAAAAAAGTTTTGACAATTTTTTTATAAAAAATTGAACAAAATATGAACAACAAGTGAATATTATGTTACAATAAGAGCATCAAACAAACACGGTCACGCAAAAAATCTATGATGATAGGGGTTTTGTGTTATGAATAACGATCGAAAAGCAGCGGATGTATTAAGATGGATGGCTTGGACAGTATTATTTGTCGGTGCTGTTATTATGGCTTTCACTGCAAGCGATTTCAGATCGCAGAACATGCCGTTGATGGTGTCGATCGGATTTTTGATCGCTGGTATGAATATCTTCATTATGAGCACGGTATTTCGCTTGATGACACTAAAAAGAACTGACGCCTAACAAGATAAAAATAGTCCCATAGAGAACCTCTCATTTTCTTCATTATTATGAGAGGTTTTTTTATTTATACGGAATTTTGCCGTCAGCCAAATGCGCTGGCGTTTTTTTGATTTTTTTATTAAAAGTGAAAAGAAATCTTGACATTCAAGATTGGGCGAGATGACCAAAAATGGGTGCTGGACTTCATTAGAGGAGAATCCTAACAAGAATATGATCAACTCGTGAATGCTATGTGAACACTTTGTAACAGAAAAGCTACGAAATATTGAACGTCGTTAAAAACGAGTACAAAAGCTCGCAGACTCTGCTAGTATGTATATGCGGCAAATAGTGAAGTTCACTTGTGTTAAAAAACCTCTATTGTGAGGAACTCTCGAAAAGTGTGAATGCACGTTAAAAAAGAAGGTTTTCCAAAACCTCGTTCGAGACCTCTCTATAGTGAGTGACTGCACTATCGACATATGTGAGGCGAAGTTCATCTGAAAGGAACTGCGCTCTCAAAGTATTACATGCTCGTTGTTTGTGACTAGGAGGGATTAGGAGAATGAGCGGAGGAAAAATGCTGAGGCATATCCAGTTTTGGATCTTGGCAGTGTTGGGCACCGTTCTGCTGACAGGCTGTGGTAGCGAATACCTCGTCTTGAATCCAAAAGGACCTGTAGCAGAAACGCAGTACAATCTCATTATTATTTCCACGATATTGGTCGCTGTCATTATCGTTCCGGTTATTGCGCTTACCGCTTTCATTGTATACCGCTATCGGGATACACCGGGCAATAAAGCAAGTTATAAGCCGGAGTGGGCACACAGTACAACCCTAGAGGTAATTTGGTGGATTATTCCTATCGTTATCGTTGCATTGCTGGGTTACTTTACTGTCCGTGATATTTATTTGTTAAAAGAGAACCCGAATAAAGAAGTTGCTCCTATGACCATTCAGGTTACGGCTTTGGACTGGAAATGGATGTTTACGTATCCAGAACAAAATATCGCAACTGTTAACCATCTGGAGATTCCAGCAGGTGTACCGATTCGCTTCCAGGTATCTGCTGATGCACCGATGAACTCTTTCTGGGTTCCAGAATTGGGTGGACAAATTTATGCGATGGCGGGAATGGCTACCGAGTTGTATCTGCAAGCAGATGAACCAGGTACATTCGCTGGATTTAGCTCCAACTTCTCTGGTGAAGGCTTCGCTAAAATGCAGTTTAATGTAGTGGCAAAACCGAAAGAAGAGTTCGATAACTGGGTCAAAGAAGTAAAAGGTACGACTCCAGCTATGACGAAGGCAGATTATGAAGAACTTCGCAAGCCTGGCGTGACAGATAAGTTTACGTATTCTGCATTCCCAGAAGGTATGTTTGAAGAGATCGTTGCCAAATATGGCCATGGTCACGATATGGACTATGTGATGGAGAAACCTCCTGCGCCTGCAGGTGACAAGTCTTCTAACGAGACTTCGCAAAATACGCAGCAAAAGACTGAATCGCATAACATGCCTGGAATGAATCATTCCAGTATGAACCACTAGGCGAGAGGGAGGAGGAATACCACGTGTGGGAGAACATTAAGGATTTTGCATCCACGTTCTTTGTAACAGGTGACCCGCTGATTTACGGTGCGGACGTATCGATTGTACTATCCATGGTTGCGATCGTATTCGTTCTGACTAAGTATAAAAAATGGGGTTGGCTATGGCGTGAATGGTTGACTACAGTTGACCATAAGCGTATTGGTATTATGTATTTGATCGCATCGCTTCTGATGCTGTTCCGCGGTGGGGTTGACGCCCTGCTGATGCGTTTGCAACTGGCATTCCCGAACGTAGAGTTCCTGAACTCGGATCACTATAATGCCATCTTTACGACTCATGGTACGATCATGATTTTGTTCATGGCGATGCCGATGATGTTTGCCTTGTTCAACATGGTAGTACCGCTTCAGCTCGGCGCTCGAGATGTAGCGTATCCGTTCTTGAACGCACTCAGCTTCTGGCTGTTTATGCTCGGTGCGATGCTGTTCAACATTTCGTTCGTAATCGGGGGCTCCCCGGACGCTGGTTGGTTGTCTTACCCGCCATTGTCACAAAATGAATTCAGCCCTGGACCAGGTCAGAACTTCTATATATGGGGGATTCAGATCTCCGGTATCGGTAGTTTGGCGACAGGGATTAACTTTATCGTAACGATTCTCAAAATGCGTGCACCTGGCATGAAGCTTTCCAAAATGCCATTGTTTAGCTGGTCCGTATTGTCCAGCTGCATTATGATTATCTTCGCTTTCCCAATCTTGACTGTAACACTTGCACTGTTGTTCCTTGACCGTTTTGCAGGTGCTCACTTCTTCACGATGGACGGCGGCGGTAATCCGATGATGTACCTCAACCTCATCTGGATGTGGGGTCACCCTGAGGTATATATCGTAGTAGTACCAGCTTTCGGTATCTTCTCTGAAATCGTGGCTACGTTCTCACGCAAAAAGATTTTCGGCTACAAATCAATGGTTTGGGCGATGATGATCATTGCCGTTGTATCGTTCTTTACATGGGCTCACCACTTCTTCACGATGGGTACGAGCGCAAGTGTTATCGCCTTCTTTGCAATATCAACGATGATTGTTGGTATCCCGACCGGGGTTAAGGTCTTTAACTGGCTGTTTACAATGTACCGTGGTCGGATATCCTTTAAACAACCAATGCTGTGGACGATTGCCTTTATCCCGTGCTTCGTAATAGGTGGAGCGACAGGGGTAATGCTGGCAGTAGCTCCGGCAGACTATCAATATCACAACAGTTACTTCTTGGTTGCCCACTTCCACCAAGTATTGATCGGTGGGGTAGTGTTCGGTTACCTGGCTGGTATTTACTACTGGTGGCCAAAACTGTTCGGTTTCAAGCTCGACGAGAAGCTGGGCAAATGGGGCTTCTGGTTCTGGAATATTGGTTTCTACGTGTGCTTTATGCCGCAATACGCGCTCGGTTTCATGGGTATGACTCGCCGTTACTATACGTACGGTTGGGATCGCGGTTGGGCAGACATGAACTTGGTATCCACTGTTGGGGCATTCATGATGGGTATCGGTTTCATCTTCCAAGTATGGCAAATCGCTTACAGCATCAAAAATGGTGAGCGCGACACGACAGGCGATCCATGGAATGGTCGTACGCTGGAGTGGTCGATTCCGTCACCTGCACCGTTCTACAACTTTGCTGTTGTACCACAAGTGAAAGAAATGGATGACTGGTGGGCAACAAAAGAAGCAAAAGCAAATGGCACCTATAAAGAAGAACCGGCGAAACTGGAGCCGATTCATATGCCAAAGAACTCTGGAATTCCGTTTATCATGGCGAACTTCTGGTTCTTGGTAGGTTTTGGTTTCACATTTGGTTGGGTTTGGATGGCCGTCATTGGATTCATTGGAGTATTCGCATGCATGTGGGCACGCTCCTTCCAATACGACACGGATTATTACGTACCGGTGGAGGAAGTGCGTCGCACTGAGGCTTCACTGGGGAGGGTGGTGTAACGATGGCGCAGCATCATGACCATGGTCACGGCCACGACCACGACCATCATGAAGAGCATGAACAATTAAAGGTTCTTGGTTTTTGGATTTTCGTTGTAACAGACTGCGTGCTGTTCGGTACATTGTTTGCAACATATGCGGTAATGATGAATAGCTTTGCTGGTGGACCAACTGGACAGGAATTGTTCCAGCTGCCAGGTGTTATTGCTTCAACCTTTATCTTGTTGACAAGTAGCTTTACCAGCGGTCTCGCTGTTCTGGCGATGAACAAAGGCAATGTCAAGCAGCTGATTGCATGGCTGGCTGTAACTGGTCTTTTGGGACTGTCTTTCGTAGTGTTGGAAGTCACTGAGTTTATGCACTTGATCAGCGAAGGTGCAACTATGGGTACTAGCGGCTACTGGTCCGCTTTCTACACACTGGTTGGTACGCACGGATTGCACGTAACGCTTGGTTTGTTCTGGATGACTGCTTTGATATTCCAGCTGAAGCGTCGTGGAATCACCGCGGTTACTCGCCGCAAAATTACCAACCTGAGCTTGTACTGGCACTTCCTTGACGTTGTGTGGATCTTCCTCTTCACAGTCGTTTACTTGATGGGGGTGATGTAAGGTGGCACAACATCAAAACCATGGCGGACATCATAGTCACGGATCGATGAAAGAGTACGTGATCGGTTTTATCCTGTCGATCGTGCTCACCATTATCCCACTCGTGCTGGTCATGAACCCGATTTTGAGTAAAACGGCGACCATGATCACGATCTTGGTAATGGCGCTCTTGCAGTTCGTAGTTCAGTTGGTCTTCTTCATGCACATCCGCGAAGGAGAAAAACCACGCTACAACGTACAGACATTGATTCTTGGACTTGTGTTTGTATTTACAATCATTGCAGGTTCCCTCTGGATCATGTTGTTTAACAAATATTAATCAGTTAAGAGCGTGGCACAGGCGATTCGTTGCTTGTGCCGCGTTTTTTTGTTTTTGAAGTGGCGGTAGTGGGAGGAAGAAGCGCATTTCCAGTCTGCGCTTCGGCCTACGCCCCGCAAGGGGTGGGGACTGTCCGCTTCGGAAAAAATGGCGGGAGCGCTTCAAACGTTGAAGTTTCGAAGAGGTAGTTCATAAGTGAAGCTGAAATTCCCCGCCATTTTTTCCTACGCTGAGTTGGGCTCCAGAGGCGCTTGGACTGGAAATGCGCTTCTTCTTACGCGGCTTTTCGTCAACTAATAGAAGTGATTCAAGAAGGTGAAAAATTGTTTGGCTAGTAACTCTCTCTTCTTGTAGCTATAATAGAAAGAATTTTACGCAAAAATATGCAAAGGGAGTGGAGTCGATGGCTGGGCAACTGTATGTAACGAAGCCTTGTGCAGAACTTCAAGCAGAGTATATTTCCTTTTACGAAGAGTGGAAAGAAAGTGGAGAGCCTATCGTACCGTGGGTGGTGGATCGGGAGCCTTATGATTTTCCTGCGTATCTGGAATTTCTGGAGAGTGAGAGTAGCGAGGAAAATCTTTCGGATGGCTATGTTCCTCATTCGACGTATTGGCTCATAAATGAAGAGCAGCGTATAGTGGGGGCGGTGAATATTCGGCATCGTCTTAACGAACGTTTACGAAAATACAGCGGGCACATCGGATATGGAATCCGCCCTTCCGAGAGACGCAAAGGATATGCGACGGAAATTTTAGCGCAAGCTCTAAACATCACGAGTGAGCTGGGGATAAACGAAGTATTGGTGATTTGTGATTATGATAATGTTGCATCGGAAAAAACGATAGTAAAGAACGGTGGCGTGTTTGAAGCGGAATGTACGGACGAGGATGGGATTGTGATCCGCCGTTACTGGATTACACGATAATGATGGAAAAGAATATCATGCATTCGGGAAGTCCACCTTTTCTATCATAGAGAAGGTGGACTTTTTTCATGAAAGTGTTTTTAGGACTTTTCTTTTTCGATACATAGTATATAATTATGTTATGAAAGTTATTTTGGAAGGGAGAGATTTCTTTGTTTGATATCGTAATTATTGGAGCAGGCCCGGCAGGAGGAAGTGCAGCGTTGTTTGCTGCAAAAGCAGGTAAGAAGACGTTGCTGATTGATAGTGATAAAAGCATGACCAAGCGCGCGTGGATGGAAAATCACTACGGCATCATGGAAATCTCAGGTCCAGACCTCATTGAGATTGGTAAAAAGCAAGCAGCGAAATTCGGTGCGGAGCTGGTAGCCGACCAAGTAAGCAGCATTACCAAAACAGAGCAAGGCTTGCTCGTAGAGACAGCGGAAAAAGGCAGCTTCGAGGCTAAGCATGTGATTCTGGCAACTGGAGCGCTCGTGACTTTGGCAGAAGCGATTGGGGTAAAAACCAAAGAAGGTACAGAGCCACGGATCAAAACTGTTGTCGATGTCGATGCACAAGGGAAAACGAACATCGAAGGAATTTGGGCAGCAGGTACGTGCGCGGGAGTGAGCGTACATACGATCATTACATCTGGTGATGGCGCCAAGGTTGCAATTAATGTCATCAGCGAACTGAATGGCGAGCGTTACGTCGATCACGATGTTTTGAAAACAAACTAAATCAGGTTAGAAACACCTTCTTATCATTTTCAAGAAGGTGTTTTCTTTTTTCTTCCAATCGACGATAGCTTGTATCGTGATCTCGTTTTTGACATAATGAAGCTAATTGTGCTCAGAGAAGAGAAGAATCCTGTCAGGTTGAAGAGCGTTCCTGTTGCTCTGGAGAATTGATGCGGATTCTATTTTTATCTAGATGGCCCTATGTAAGAAGGGAGGGAGACAGGTAGAATGTTCGTCAATTATATGGTGATTAGCTTGATCGTTTCTTCCTGCACGATCGCGCTAATTTTCTTGATTCGAAAAGTATTTCGCACCCAGCTGTCGGCTAGATGGCAGTACAATTTGTGGTTTCTCTTGCTGGTCGCTTTGACGCCAGTCTTTATTCCGAATTACTTTTTTGATTTTGGAAATCTATTTGTCTCAGGCATGAATCAGCGTAATGCAGCCGGCAGCTCGACGCTCGCTGCGCAAGCTCCTGTGTTTGAAAATGTGAATTGGGTACAGGATTTAACGTTGTCGGTAAATCGCCATACACCTGACTCCTTTCCTACGATTCTCGTCAGCATATGGGTAGTCGGCATGATCGTTTGTGCTTCGATCACGTTATCAGCCTGGTTAAAAATCCGGCAGATCAAGCGGACAGCATCTGTGATCACTAATCAAGAAATCATCGATTTGTTTGAACAATGCAAGAAGGATGTAAAAATAAATCGGAACATCGTGTTAGCAGAATCCAAGCAGGTCAAATCTCCGATGACGTTTGGCGTTTTTACGACGTATGTTGTTCTTCCCAGTCATTTTGATGAATGGCTGTCGATCAATGAAATGAAGTATATCTTTTTGCATGAGCTCATGCACAAAAAAAACAATGATATCGTCATGAACTACGTGACCGTCGTGTATCAGCTTTTGTACTGGTTCCATCCATTAGTTTGGCTGGCATTTCGGGAAATGAGAGTGGACCGTGAAATTGCTTGTGATGTAGCTGTGTTGAACTTTTTAGACAAGCGAAATTATGTGGAATATGGTCATACCATCATTAAGTTTTTGGATAAAGAAAGTCGAACTGGAAATGTTGTTTTGGCCAATCAGTTAAACGGTTGCAAGAAGGCAGTGAAAAAACGAATCGAGAAAATCGCATCCCACAAGGCCGAATCAAAGCTGTTGCAGTTAAAAAGTACGTTCATTTTTTCCATGATGGGCGTCTTGGTTGCCAGTCAGGTTCTTGTTGGTTCCGCTTTAGCTGACGATCGCAGTCGCTATCATTTTCAAGATGATCGAACCATTTACGAGGATTTAGACAACTATTTCCGTGGTTATGAAGGTAGTTTTGTCTTATATGATTGGAAAGCCGACCAGTATCGGATTTACAACAAGGCAGGAAGTACACAACGAATTTCACCGAACTCCACCTACAAGATTTTTCTCACCTTGTTTGGATTGGAGACCGATGTGATTTCGAGGGAAGGCTCCCTGTTAAAATGGGATGGAATCCGTTATCCATATGAGCAGTGGAACCACGATCAAGATCTATTTACCGCGATGCGATACTCCACGAACTGGTACTTTAAAGAGTTGGATAAGAGCATCTCTCCGGATACATTGCAAGCTTTTCTGGAACAATTGAACTATGGAAATTACAATACATCTGGTGGAATCGGCGAATATTGGATAGAATCTTCCTTGAAGATTTCTCCGGTGGAGCAGGTACAATTATTAAAAGCGTTCTATACGAACCAGTTTGGTTTTCAAGAAAACAATATCCAGACGGTGAAAGATTCCATCCGCTTATCGGAAAAGGCGGGTTCGATTCTTTCCGGGAAAACAGGTACAGGCGCCGTCAATCAAAAAGACGTGAACGGTTGGTTCGTCGGATATGTAGAGAACAAGGAGGGCACCTACTTCTTTGCTACAAATATACAAAGCGAAGATGACGCGAATGGACCTGCAGCAGCAGAAATAACCTTGTCTATTTTGAAAGCGAAAGGTCTTTACTAGCCTTTGTTCTTGCAGTCATGATTATCGAAAGGGGGAGACTTCATGTCTACATCTATGCCAAGTATTTCAGAAGCGGAATGGCGAGTGATGAATGTGCTATGGGAAAGGTCACCGCTGACGGCCAACGAAATTATTTCCTCCTTGGAAGGTCAAACGGATTGGAACCCAAAAACAGTACGTACTCTTTTGAATCGTTTGGTTCAAAAAAATGCCGTTGGAGTCAATCAAAATCAAAGAGTCTATACGTTTTATCCGTTGTACTCGCAAAATGAATGCCAGCACGCTGAGGCACAGTCCTTTCTGGAGCGGATTTACAGCGGAGCGCTAAAATCGATGCTGGTTCAGTTCATTCAGAAGGAATCCTTATCGGACGAGGAGATTCAGGAGCTGCGTTCCATATTGGATGCGAAACAAACATCGACTGATGCTCCTAAAAAATGAGGCACGCCCTTTCAAGCTGACTTGGAGAAACCATTTACGGTTATCCAGTTTTCTTGAGAGGGCGTCTTTTTTATTTTAACAAAGAAGGAATGTAGCTCTTTTCCTTGCAAGAAAAAGGAGATTGACACTAGTGGATTACGCGTGTAATATTATCGTGAAATCAATTGATTACAAATGTAATACGATATTACAAGAATAATCTACAGTTGTTATCTTCCTAGAAAGAGGTATGTCATCCATGAAAGCTCACCAATCTAAACGGATCGGATTCACAGTGAAAACGATTTTTCTCACGCTTCTCACGCTCACTGGTTGCTCTTCTCCAGAAGCACCTGTCGTAAAAACGGAAACGACAGCATCTGCAATGGATCTAAAGTTCGCTGCGCTGGAAAAGAAGTTTGATGCGAAGCTCGGCGTATATGCGATCGATACCGAAACAGATTTGGCAGTTGCTTATCGCGAAGATGAACGATTCGCTTTTGCCTCTACGTACAAGGCTTTAGCCGCAGGTGCAGTTTTGCATCAGAAACCGTTGGAAGAGCTAGACAAAGTCATCACCTACACCAAGGATGATCTCGTTACTTATTCACCCATCACAGAAAAACACGTAGCGACCGGGATGACTCTTCGCGAGGTTGCAGACGCCGCGGTTCGCTATAGTGACAACACGGCGGGAAATCTGTTGTTCAAAGAATTGGGTGGACCTAAAGGCTTTGAATCAGCTTTGAGACAGATTGGTGATAGTGTTACGACATCCGAGCGCTATGAGACGGAATTGAATGAGGCTAAACCAGAAGATATTCGCGATACAAGCACACCGAAAGCACTTGCAACGAGCCTGAGAGCCTATACGGTAGGGGATGCACTGTCGGCGGAGAAGCAGACGATTCTTATCGAGTGGCTGCAAGGCAACACGACGGGAGACAAGCTGATTCGGGCGGGCGTCCCCAAAGACTGGAAGGTCGGAGATAAGACGGGAGCAGCAAGCTACGGAACGCGAAACGATATAGGTATCATATGGCCACCGAATAAAAAGCCCATTGTCATTGCAGTGCTGTCGAGCAGAGATAAGCAGGACGCCACTTATGATGATGCGCTCATTGCTGAAGCTACCAAGGTTGCTGTTGACGCACTGACGGCTGTAAAACCGTAATAGATCAACAAGTGAGGTGATCACCAGATGATAGACAACGGTGCATACTTACTCGTAAAAAAAGGGGACCTCAACCAATTTGCCACGCGCAAATATCTCACCAAGGATCGCTGTACAATTGGGCGGAAGGGGACAAGCTTTCAACTGGACATTACATTTAATAGTCCGTACATTTCGAGAATGCATGCAGCCTTTCAAAGGATCGGGAACGATTACAAGATTATCGATCTGGAAAGCAAGCATGGCACAGAAGTAAACGGGACGCCCCTTCATTATTCGTCTCACATTCTTCGTCACGGCGATCAAATAAGCTTGTCAAAAGGGATAGCAGAGCTCGTCTTTTTACGAGAGGTCAATAGACTGGATGATACGGTGGAGCTCCCTCTCACGCAGCCAAAGAGCGATTCGCTTTTGCCAGGTTTGGAGTTTCATCTGGAGAGAAGAGAAGTTCGTCTCGACGGGACTAGACTGCATTTGACCGGAAAAGATATGGATTTGCTGAAGCTTCTCTACCAAAAGGCGAACCAGGCCGTTAGTTTTGAAGAAATTATGCTGACAGTCTGGCCAGAGCGAATGCTGCATGAGGGTAATGTCCCGGATGTCGGACGAGTGGAAGTCAATGCGCTCGTCTATCGATTAAGGAAAAAGCTTCGGCGCTTCGGGCAGCAAATCACGACGATTCCGCGATATGGATATCGCTTAGATGTTTAAAACAGGGAAAAGCAAAGTCCATGTTAGAAAGGTGAGATTCGTTTGAAGAATCATAAGGGTTGGATAGGGAAAGCAGTATGTAGTTTGTTCCTGACAGTCGCCGTTACTCTAACATCTTTTTCTAATCAAACGACGATTGCCCAAGTTACAACATCAACTCCCACTCAGATTACCAATCCAGGGAAAAGCATTGTGTTAACAAAATTAAATGACAAAGTATGGTTACATACATCCTATAATGAATGGAATGGCACAACCTATGACCACAATGGCTTAATCGTTTCTACGTCCAAAGGAGTCGTCCTGATTGATACAGCATGGGGGGACACTCAAAAAACGGAAGAGCTATTACAGATGATTAAGAAGCATTGGAAGAAAGACGTTGTTCTGGCTCTGATTACGCATGCACATGATGACAGCATTTCAGGTATCCGGGCGTTACTCCATCAAAAAATAGATGTACGCAGTACACGTTTGACGGCAAAATTAGCGAAAGAATATGGATATCCTTCGCCCAATCCGACACTCGATGAAAAGCCCGTAATAAAGGTAGGCGACACCATCTTAGAAGCCTATTATCCTGGGGAAGGGCATTCGAGTGATAACATTACCGTTTGGCTTCCCCAATCCAAAATATTATTCGGTGGATGCTTCGTCAAATCATTAGATGCTAAGGACCTCGGAAATCTTTCAGATGCCAATGTAGAACAATGGGATGACTCCGTTCAGAAGGTAATCGAAAAATATCCACAGGTCGAAACCGTTGTACCTGGACATGGGAACACGGGAGGCAAAAACTTGCTTGATCACACCATTGAGCTAATCAAACAACATTCTCAGAAGCAAGAAGCTGCCTTGAAATGAATCTCCTTCAAAACAAACTCCTTCTCAAAATCAACATGAGAAGGAGTTTGTTTATGTAAGGTGTTTTCTTTTTTCTTCCAATCGTCTAAACTTTTGATATAGGCCAGAAGTCATTGCTCTATTACCATAATCATTCAGTCATAGGAGTCCTTATTATGAAAAAAATCGTAGGTATTTCCTTGATGGTCGCTTTACTAGGCTTCAACGCCTATTTGTGGCCGACACTGATTCAAGCAGTAAAAACAGATGGACGAACGGATACAAAAGCAGCATCTGTCTCGCAAAAAGCAGGTACTGCAATGCCTGCTATGGATTTGGCCAATCAAGGTCCGCGCAACGCAAATGTTTCCGCCTATCCGGTTGAAAAGCCTGTGGCTGTGTCAGCTCCTGCACCAGCGTCAGCGCAGAAACAAAGCGAAGTGAAGCCAAAAACAAAAGCAGTAGCAGCTGCTAAAACGAGCACACCGAAGAAGAAAACACAAAAGACGAAAACCGCGACAAAAGCAGTCAAGAAACAGACGGCACGTCCTCCGGCAAATAAGGTGCCAACGTATCCGGCCTGGGATGATAACGGCCTCTATGTCGTAGACGATGGAGGACCAGGAAGTAGTTGGGTGAGGCTGTCGGATGGTTCTTTGCTGCGTAAGAGCGACGGGACACGGACATTTAACATGCCCTATGATAAGAATCCATTCACTGGAGAGATTAAGCCGACAGTGGAGCCGATGTCAGAAGCGGCGTATAAAATGTGGAAGGGCAATCAAGCCCAGCAGCCATCGCCATTCAGCCCGTCACCGTTCGGGCGATAATAGATTGCGAAAAATTGCTCCGCGAAAAGGAGCAGTTTTTTTCGATAAGTAGTCAAATTTGAATATAATAATGTATAGTACTTTGATTTGACCACTCAGGAGGGTGAAGCAATGATTGCAAGAGAAAGTAAAGTGAATAGGGTAGTAGCGGGGCTGCTGCTTGGTCTCCTGATGGCTTCCATGGACAATACCATTGTTGCGACGGCGATGGCTACGATTGTCGGTGAGATGGGCGGCATGGATAAGTTTGTTTGGGTGACATCAGCGTACATGGTCGCTACGATGGCAGGGATGCCGATCTTCGGTAAACTCTCCGATATGTATGGGCGAAAACGTTTTTACATATTTGGTCTCATCGTATTTTTGTTAGGGTCCATTTTATGCGGGACGGCAAACAGCATCGTTGAGTTGAGTATTTATCGGGCGATTCAAGGGATTGGCGGCGGAGCGCTGATGCCGATTGCCTTCACGATTATTTTTGACGTATTCCCGCCGGAGAAGCGTGGAAAGATGACGGGACTTTTCGGAGCTGTATTCGGTACGTCCAGCGTATTTGGACCTTTGCTGGGTGCGTATATTACCGAATATGTCAGCTGGCATTGGATCTTTTACATCAATGTACCGATTGGTGCTATGTCCCTCTGGTTGATCTCGATGTATTACAAGGAGTCGCTGGAATTCCGCAAGCAGAGCATTGACTGGTGGGGAGCGATTACGCTGGTGGGTGCTGTAGTGAGTCTGATGTTTGCACTGGAGCTGGGCGGCAATCAATACGCGTGGGATTCGATGCAGATTATTGGATTGTTCTCTTCCTTTTTCTTGTTGTTTGTGATTTTTCTATTTGTCGAGAAGCGGGCATCTGATCCGATTATTTCGTTCTCCATGTTCAAGAAGCCGTTATTTGCCGCGACAAATGCGATTGCACTGTTGTATGGAGCTGCTTTCATTATCGCTACGGTGTACCTGCCAATTTTTATCCAAGGGGTATATGGCGGGTCAGCGACGAATGCAGGATTGTTGTTGACACCGATGATGCTCGGTTCGGTTGCTGGTAGCCAGCTAGGCGGATTTTTGACGACGAAGACCAGCTTCCGCAATATTATGCTTCTATCCGCAGTCTTTTTCATACCAGGTATTTTCCTATTGAGTACACTGACGCCTGATATTCCTCGTTCGATCGTTACGCTTTATATGGTGATTGCAGGGTTTGGTGTGGGCTTCTCTTTCTCCACCTTGGGAATTTCAGCGATTCATGGCTTTGATATGCGTCAAAGAGGATCGGCAAGTTCGACGAACTCTTTTTCCCGTTCATTGGGGATGACATTGGGAATCACCGTGTTTGGTATCTTGCAACGTAATTCGTTTGAAAACGGCATGTTCTCAGCCTTCGGGGGTCAAGGGATGACGAATGCCATTACAGACCCGCGAGCGATTTTGACACCAGAAGCGCGCGAATCCATTCCGGCTCCTGTCTTGGATCAAATGATCGATATTCTCGCTTCTTCGATTGCGAATACGTTTATGTGGGCGCTCATTCCTGCAGTTCTTGCTCTCGTGTGCATTTTACTGATGGGAAATGATCGGGCGCTGGGGAAATCGCCTTCCGCACCGAAACCGGAACGCGGGTAGAGGAGAATCGTCATGAGTCTAAAATTGCTTGTTCTGGGATTGCTGATGGAAGGGGAGAAGCATCCCTACGAGGTTCAGCAGCAGGTGAAGGCCAGGGGAATGGATTGCTACATGAAATACGCCAAAGGCTCCCTCTACTATGCCTTCGACCAACTGGAAAAGAGCGGGATGATTGAGGTCAAAGAAGTCATTCGCGAGACTAGCCGCCCAGAGAAGACAATGTATGGGATCACGGCAAAAGGCGAAGAGCAATTCCAACAGCTTCTCTTGGAAGAACTGCAAAAACCAATGCAGCTGACCAATCCGATCTACGCGGCTCTTACTTTTGCTTCGTACGGTGATCCACAGAAAATGGATGAGGCGCTTGAAGGTAACATCCAGGAGGTAAGACGGTTAGCTGGATTATTGGAATCAATCCAGGAGGAAAAAAGAGAGAGGCTTAGCTGGGGCGCACGAACGATTCTGATCGGTGCCATTGAGCATTTGCACGCAGAGATGCGCTGGATGGAACGCATCCGAGAAGAAACTTGGGGCCGTTGATTTTGAATATATTATGAACATTGGACTATTTTCATCATTATGATAGTTTTTCGTTTATAATAGTGGTAATTTCAATGGCAAGGATGGTACCCGCACATGATGAATTCTGCCCTCGGACGCTTTCGTCTCATCGGCCTGATCGAAGGTATCTCGTATTTAGTACTTCTCGGGATTGCTATGCCGCTTAAGTATTTTTGGGATTATCCAGCCGCAGTAAAAATTGCCGGCTCGCTTCATGGATTGTTTTTTGTCCTGTATATTTTGGCGTTGGCACATGTTACAATGACCAATAAGTGGTCCTTCTTGAAAGTGATCGGGGCATTTATTGCTTCATTACTGCCATTCGGCAACTTTGTTCTGGATGCACGCCTGAAAAAAGAGCAGTAAGTATACACATTACAAATTACGTAAGGCACTAGAAGGCGGGTCATTGTACCCGTCTTTCGTACATATTCAAAAGAGAAAAAAATGGAGGGGATCTGTGTGGAGACCAGAATTTTAGCAGGAATTCTTTTGTGGGACGAAAAGGAACAGTACTTTCTTGAAACCGTGATGGAGGACCGTTACAAGCTGGTTTTGCCGCAGATTATCACGCTTGCGAGCACAGAAGAAAAGGTAGCGACGGATGAATTGAACGAGCAATATGTCGGTCAAAATGTGATTGCCAGATGCTTTGTTTGATGTGAACTGATAATTCCGAAAAAGGTGTGGATAGGTGTGGAACTGCGTGACCGCTATGCTGGAAGTTTGCTAGGGTTGGCTGTTGGAGATGCACTCGGCACTACTATAGAATTTCGCAAACCAGGCACCTTCGAACCACTTACAGAAATGGTCGGGGGAGGGCCTTTCGATTTAAAGCCAGGAGAATGGACGGATGATACGTCGATGGCGCTGTGCCTGGCTGAGAGCTTGATTACGAAAAATGGCTTCGATCCGGTTGATCAGATGAACCGATACGTAGCCTGGTTTCGAAATGGGTATATGAGCTGCAAAGATCATTGCTTCGATATCGGGAATATCACCAAAGAAGCGCTGTGGCGTTTTGAGCAGACGAATAATCCATTCAGCGGATCGGATCATCCGATGTCAGCAGGGAATGGCTCCATTATGAGACTAGCACCTGTCGCGCTCTATTATGCCAATCAACCGGCGCTCGCTATTGAATATTGTGCGCAAAGTTCTCGCACCACTCACGCGACGGCAAAGGCAGTAGACGGCTGTCGTTTTTTCGGGGCATTGCTCCTGGGGGCTCTACAGGGTATTTCCAAAGAGGAATTGCTTGCTGATTCGTTCTCTCCTGTAGCCGATCTATGGGAAAAGCAACCGCTTGATCCTGATATCGCCCGTGTCGCGAATGGCTCCTACAAAGAGAAAACTAGAAAAGAGATCAAAGGATCGGGGTATGTCGTCGATTCGCTTGAAGCGGCGCTTTGGGCTTTTTATTCCAGTAGTTCTTTTGAAGAAGGCCTGTTCCTAGCGGTAAACCTCGGTGATGATGCGGATACGACGGGAGCTGTCTACGGTCAATTGGCAGGTGCTTATTACGGAGTAGAGGGCTTGCCTCAACGGATGCTTGCGCTGTTGGCCAAGCGAGAATTGATGGAGGAGTTCGCACGGAAATTGTATCAAAACAACCAAACTTTACCGCTTTTATAAAAATACCTTCAATTATATGATTATCACGATTACAAAATCATCATGGTACCCGGTCTGGGTGGGGGTAGGAGAGCAATGGGTTTGGCGTTTGTTTTGATCATCATCGGGATCAACATTTTGTACGTTTCGTTTTTTACGCTGCGACTACTGATGGTGATCAAGGGCTATCGGGTGTTGGCATCCCTATTGGCGATGGTGGAAGTATTCGTGTATTTGAAAGGGTTGGAGATTGTTCTGGACAACCTAGACAATCCGATCAATCTCGCAGCCTACTGTATCGGTTGGGGAATGGGTGTATTCATCGGCAGCAAGATCGAGGAGTATTTGGCCTTGGGCTATGTCACGCTGCAAGTTGTTGTGGATTCCGTAGACTTGGAGGTTCCTGTGAAGCTGCGTGAACACGGCTTTGGCGTTACTTCCTGGGTAGCAGAGGGACGCGACGGACATCGTCTCATGATGCAAGTGTTGACGAAGCGCAGCAACGAGAAAAAACTGTGGAACCTCATTCAAGAGATTGCGCCAAAAGCATTCGTGATCTCTTTTGAGCCGAAACATTTGAAGGGTGGCTTCTGGGTGAACCGCCTGCGGGGATAATCTATTTTGACGAAAACAAAAAAGCAGCCAGTCCTCTTTTGCGGATGCAAAGCAAGAGAGGGCTGGCTTTTCGCATTGTTACTGCTGGCTTGCTTTTGCTGCCTGGAGCAGCATTTCTTTGGAAACTGTTGGCGAATCGGTAGCTACCCGATACATAATCGGTTGCTCTCCATCTTGATCCAACCAAGACAGCTCTTGATACTGACCGGATTCACTAAACAAGAACTGGTCGTTTTTCGTGTAATGCGCTTTTTTTCCGCTGACAGTTACTGCATCGTATTTCGTTGTTTCTGGCGTGCTCAATTGTACATCTAGCTGTTCTTTCGGAAATTTCTCTACTGTGACAAAGATACGTTCTTTTTGCTCGTTCTCATACAGGCTCGTATAGGCTTCGATAGGAGAAGTCGCTTGTGGAACGACTTTCCATACGACATTTTTACCTGTTTCCTTGCTTTCTTTTTGAAGCTCATGCAGCCACTGCTGTCCTTCTTGACCCATCATGACACCGTAGGGGGTACCTTGTTTGCCCTCAAGGAATGAAAAGCTGTCAGGGAGCTCGTGTGGCAAGGCATGTGAGAGAGAAGCTTCTGCACTGAGGACGGCAGTCCATACCTTCCAATCTTTCACGACATCCGGCTTTTCTATGCCGATCATGGGATTTTGTTGAAAGAGAGGGTGTTTCTCTTTTTCCAGCGCTGCGAAATAGACGAGGGCGGTCTCGCCTGTTGTCAGTTTGTTCTCTACGTTTGCCAATTCCAAACGTATTTCTTCAGGCGTGATTTGTGTCAATGTAAAATCCTTAAGCGCTTGAACTTCCATACGGACAGAGCCTTCATCAATTTTGTACAACAAGGTGTGTGTCGCATAACCAAAACCAGTGAGCAGGGCGAATGCTGCTGCAACATGTACCAGCTTTGGGCGAAAGCGCATCCCTTTGTGCAAACGCCATTTGCCAGCCAACTCATTTTTGGCTACTCGTTCGATTTTGCTGTCCAGTGAAGGATCAATCTGGAGCTTCCCTGCTGCCTGTGCATACTCTCTTCTCAACTTTTGCTCAATGAACATGAAAAGATACCTCCTCACGATTAATTCGATTCTCAAAATGCTCTCTCAACTTTTTCATCGCCAAGTGATGTCTCGATTTCACCGTTCCGAGCGGGATTTGGAGAATCGCTGCAATTTCCTCCAAGGAACAGTTTTGATAGTAACGCAGTACGACGATTTCCTTGAGCTTGAAGGATAATTTCTCTACGGCGGGAATGACCTCCAGCTCATCACTGATCGCCCCCAGCTTATCCTCCATCCCTGCAACAGGTGCTTCGTAGCCTTTTTCCTTTACCCGTTCCAGCAGGCGGAATCTTCGCCAAATGCTTCGATTCCAGTTGCGAACCTGCCGCACAATCAATCCGTTGAACCATGGGATAAAGGGCTGCTCGACATCGTACCTGTCGATGCTTCGAATCAACTCCACGTACACTTCACTCATCATGTCGTCTACATCCTGTTTGTGCGGCGCCAGAAAATAGATCAGGTTGTAGGCGTACGTACGAGTTGCTCGATAGACTTCTTGAAAAGCTTCTTCCTCTCCTTGGCGCATCCGGATGAGCCAAGGCTTTACATGTTCCTCTTTCATAGGCCGGCCTCCATTCAGGTCTTACATGATATATTGGCTCCCATTTGCTTGGTAGGTTCACTTCGTTTTTTTATTGTGTTTTATTAGAAAATTTTAAACAAAAAAACTTTTCTTTGTCTTTTTCAGTAGTTTTGAGTAGTTCGACATTAGTATACAAAATAAGACATAGAGCAAGGGGGGATTTAAGGTTGATTAGTTTTCATCAAGTAAATAAACATTACGGAAGCTTTCACGTCCTCAAGAACATCAACCTGCACATCAACCAGGGAGAAGTCGTCGTGGTCATTGGCCCGTCAGGATCGGGTAAAAGCACGATGGTTCGCTGCATCAACAGATTGGAAACGGTTACAAACGGAGAACTCGTGGTAGACGGGGTGAAAGTGAACGATAAAAACACCGATATCAACAAGCTGCGTCGGGACATCGGCATGGTGTTCCAGCACTTCAATCTATACCCGCACAAGACCGTATTGCAAAACATTACGCTGGCACCAACTAAGGTACTGGGCGTATCGCAGAAGGAAGCCGAAGAAACGGCTCTCTACTATTTGGAAAAGGTAGGGATTCCGGAAAAGGCAGAAATGTTCCCAACGCAACTATCTGGTGGTCAACAGCAACGCGTAGCGATCGCACGCGGACTGGCCATGCGACCAAAAATCATGTTGTTTGACGAGCCGACCTCTGCACTTGACCCCGAGACGATTGGCGAAGTGCTCGACGTCATGAAGAAGCTGGCGAAGGAAGGTATGACGATGGTGGTCGTGACGCACGAAATGGGCTTTGCCCGCGAAGTGGCAGATCGCATCGTGTTTATGGATCAGGGAACGATTCTTGAAGATTCTACACCAGAGGAGTTTTTCGCAAATCCGCGTGAAGAGCGTGCGCGTTTGTTCTTGAGTCGGATTTTGAATCACTAAAAAAATAAAACGATAGAGAAAAGGGGTATTCAGATGAAAGCAAACAAGCTTTGGAAAAAGGTAGCAGGGATGGGTCTCGTTCTGATGCTGAGCGCGACTGCGTTGGCAGGCTGTGGTGGGGGTAGTACAACAGAAGGCGGCGCAAAAGGTACACCATCTGCAGCAGGTACAGGCACATTGGCAAAAATCAAAGAAAGAGACAAATTCGTAGTCGGAGTTAAGTACGACCTGAACCTGTTCGGCTTGAAAGACCCGGCAACCGGAAACGTAGAAGGCTTCGATATCGATATTGCGAAGGCAATTGCGAAGAAAGTGCTCGGGGACGAAAACAAAATCGAGCTGAAGGAAGTAACCTCCAAAACGCGTATCCCGATGCTGAAAAACGGTGAAATTGACGCGATCATCGCAACGATGACCATTACAGAAGACCGCAAAAAAGAAGTAGACTTCTCTGACGTATACTTCCTGGCAGGTCAATCTTTCTTGGTGAAAAAGGACACCTCAATCAACGGTCTGAAAGACATGCAAAAAGGCATGAAGATCGTGACCGCAAAAGGTTCTACTTCTGCGAAAAACATCAGAGCGAGTGCTCCTGATGTAGAAGTACTTGAATTCGAAAACTACGCGGAAGCCTTCACAGCACTCAAAGCTGGTCAAGGTGACGCGCTGACAACTGATAACGCTCTTTTGTACGGCATGGCGAAGCAAGATCCGAACTACCGTGTAACAGAAGAGACCTTCACTGAAGAGCCATACGGTATTGCAATCAGCAAGGGTGACGCTGAATTCGTGAAAACCGTGAACGATGTGCTGAAAGAAATGAAAGAAAACGGTGAATACGACAAGATTTATGAAAAATGGATCGGAACAAAACCTAAAAAATAATGCGGTTCGACTCCATAAAGAATGAGCGGTTTACTCTGCCGCTCATTCCCTTATATTCCTAACAGAATTTTGCACACAAGGAGGATCGCATAAGAGATGATTGATTTTTCTATCTTGTTTGATCACATGGATATGTATCTCAAAGGCTTTTGGAACACCTTGCAGGCGAGCCTGCTTGCTCTCGTCGGGAGCTTTGCACTGGGGACGCTCTTTGCGATCTTTCGGATTTCTCCGATTCGACCACTCAAGTGGATTGCTACGGTTTACGTAGAGTTTGTGCGTAATATCCCGCTGATTCTCGTCGTTTTCCTCTTTTTTGTGGGCTTACCGGCAATTGGTATCGTGCTGGAGCCTTTCATTGCAGGTACGCTTGGCTTGACGGTGTATACGGCAGCATTTATCGCGGAGACGATCCGCGCAGGTATTCTGGCGATTCCAAAAGGACAGACAGAAGCCGCTCGTTCTTCGGGATTGACGTACGGACAAACGATGCGCTATATCATCTTGCCGCAAGCGATCAAGGTCGTGATCCCGCCGATGGGCAACCAGTTTATCAATCTCGTAAAAAACTCCTCTGTATTAGGTGTGATTGCAGGTCTTGACCTGATGTACTTTGGAGACCTGATCTCCGCTGATACGTTTGTTACCTTTGATGTGTACATTTTTGTAGCTGTTTTCTATCTGATTCTGACCCTTCCGTTGAGCGCGTTCGTCAGTTATTTGGAGCGACGCTTGGCTGGAAGCCGCTAAGGAGGAGGGGACATCATGGACTTTATCGGAGCCTATACGCCCAGTCATTTGACCTTCCTGCTCGAAGGCTTTTGGGTCACCTTGCAGGTCGCTTTCTTGTCAATTGTCTTCAGCTTTACTATTGCGATTATCGTAGGGGTTTTGCGTTACTCAAAAATTCCCGGAGTCTCACAAGTTCTCGGGACAATCGTAGAGCTGATTCGCAATTTGCCGCTCTTGTTGATTATTTTCTTTACGTATTTTGCTCTCCCGGAAGTGGGAATCAAGCTGGACAAGTTTTGGGCCGCTGTTCTGGCATTGGTTATTTTCGAAGCAGCGATGTTGTCGGAAATCGTGCGAAGCGGTTTAAATTCGGTCGAAAAAGGACAAATTGAAGCTGCACGTTCTTCAGGTTTGAATTATGTCCAGACACTGTGGAATGTTGTCCTGCCACAGGCTCTCAGAAGAATGGTTCCGCCGATTGTGAGCCAATTCATTTCGCTCTTGAAGGATACGTCGCTGGCCGTCGTAATCGCATTGCCAGAGCTGATGAACCATGCGCAAATCATCAACGGACGCAATGTCAACTACGTCATCCCGACCTTCCTGATGGTGGCAGTGATGTACTTTGTCGTCAACTACGCGTTGTCAGTCGTCTCCAAGCGACTGGAAAACAAGCACGCTTAAGCGTTCTATCTTTGCAGATCTCCGATTCTTAGTAAAATAAGAATAGGAGATCTTTTTCCGTACGAAAGGAGCAGCTATGCGAGAACGCCTTTTGATCCTGTTTATTATCATGCTGGCAACTGCTTTTTTTGGAGAGATGAAGGTAAACCCCGTAGGAGGGTCGTTTCGTTTTTCCTTGGGCATCGCTGCTTTCTTTTTCGGGTTGTTGTGGTTTTCGTCCGTACCTGTATTGTTGACGGGATTTTTTACAGGGACGTTTATCTTCGGATTTCGCGTCGGAATGGATGTCTTTTTTGCGTACCGTCCGTACATGGAGAGTGTGGCTGCGCATCTTCCCTCAGCCTTTTTCTATTTCAGCTTTACCGTCCTGTTTTATTTGCTCCGTGCGCGTAGCTATCGGGAATTTCCTTTATGGTTGGGGCTGATAGGTGCATCTATTGATTTCGTCTCCAATGTGGTAGAGATCCAAGTACGACAGTATTTCACTGATTTTCCGCCGATCACCTGGCAAAGCTTTTTGATGCTTCTCTTTTTTGGGGTCCTGCGCAGCTTTTTTGCTGTCGGCTTGTACAACAGCTTTTCAATCAGGCAGTTACGGGCAGTGGGAGAGGTGCGTCAACAGGAGTTGGAGCGTCTGCGGATGATCAATACGGAGCTGTATGAAGAAGCCTTTTACTTGCGCAAATCGATGACGCATCTGGAGGAAATCACGCGAGAGAGCTACCAGCTTTACAGGCGTCTGCTCACCTCGGGTCATGCGGAATCCCCGACGGCCTTGTCGATTGCCGAGAATGTACATGAGGTGAAAAAAGATTCGCAGCGGATGCTGGCGGGTATTTCCAAGCTGATTAATCAGGAGGGACTAGCACCACAGCTGCCGATCAAAGAGCTGTGTGAGTTGGTTGCACGCGCGAATCAGAAATACGCAGAGATGTTGGGAAAAGATATACGAATAGAGTGGAGCTGTAACATCAACCTGTCGACCAGCCAAATCTATGCGCTGCTCTCCGTGCTAAACAACCTGGTAGCCAATGCGGTAGAGGCGATTCCCACGTCGGGACGGATTGAGCTGAATGTGAAGCTGATTCATCGTCATCTGGTGTTCAGTGTACTTGATAGTGGTCCGGGAATCCCGCTAGAAGAGCAGGAATGGGTGTTTCAGCCCGGGTATACGACCAAATACGATGAACAGGGAAATGCATCTACCGGAATTGGATTGACGCATGCCCGCGGAATTGTCCAAAGCCTGCAAGGAAGCTTGCGTATTTTACCTGATCAGAAGCAAATGACGCACTTAGAAGTACAAATTCCGACCGACCAATTGCTCGGAAAGGAGGGAGTGTAAGCAATGATACGTTTCTTTTTAATTGAAGACGATGCTGTAGTGCGCCGCATGCTCGAAAGGATTATTCAAGACAGCGGGTTGGGTGAAATTGTAGGGCAAGCCAGCGACGGCAGTCACGTATCGATTGATCAACTGTATGGGGTCGATGTTATTTTGATCGACTTGTTAATGCCGGGGCTCGATGGCATCCAAACGATCAAAAAGTTGCAGGCAGATGGCTTTGCGGGTCGTTTCATCATGGTGTCACAGGTGGAAAACAAGGAAATGATCGGGGAGGCTTATTTGCAGGGGATTGATACCTTTATTCAAAAACCGATCAATCGCCTGGAAGTCATGGCTGTGCTGAAGCGGGTATCGGATTACTTGTCGCTGGAAGCATCTCTGCAAACCATCCGCAAATCATTGCAAATCTTGGATGTCAAAGCAAAAGAACCGCATACCAGCGGCTTGAAAAGTCAGTCGTCCGATCAGGATATTCTGGCACAAAAAGCGAGAAAACTGCTTTTGCAGCTAGGGATCGCAAGTGAAGCCGGGGCTCCCGATTTGCTATTGATCATGGAATGGCTCGTACAGGATGAGCGACAAGGAGACAAGCTGCACGAATTGCAGCTCAAGGAACTGTATACACAAATTCTACTGAAGGTGCATGCCAGCCTGGATGAGCATGGAATTACTAAAGAGGTGCGTGCCATGGAACAACGGATTCGCCGGATGGTCCTGCAAGCCTTTACGCATCTTTCCTCCTTGGGGTTGACCGACTATGCCAACCCGACCTTTGAACACTTTGCACCACGACTGTTTGACTTTCAAGAAATTCGCCAACGGATGCAAGAGCTGGAGGCGGGCGAAAAAACGACGAAGTGCCGGATTAGCGTGAAAAAGTTTTTATCTGTCTTTTATATGGAAGCAAAGGCGCTATAAATAGCAAAAACGCGGGAGCCGATCAAAACGATCTAATCTCCCGCGTTTTCTTATTCATGCCTTTGCCTGATGAACAAGCTCGGAAAAGGCACCGTACAAACCAATTGCCCCATACTGCTGCTGGTACTCCTGTATCGACCCATCACGCACGATTTTCCCGTTCATCAAGAAAATCGCTCGATCCGCCACCGCATCTGCCACCTGCAACTGGTGTGTCGTAAAGAGAACGGATTGACCCGAGAGCTTTACTTCCCGTACGAGATCGACAAAGGCATCCATCCAATATGGATCGAGTCCATTGGTCGGTTCATCGAGGACGACGAGTGCAGGCTTTGCCAATATCGCTTGGGCAAACAAGAGGCGCTGCTGCATGCCTTTGGAGAACTGAGACACCCGTTTGTTTCTCACTTCATGCAGTCCCACCATTTTCAGCAGTCGATCCGCCTCTTCTGCGGTGCGATTGCGCAGGGAAGCGTAAAATTCGAGCGTTTCTTTCGCAGTAAGTCCGGCAGAAAATGTAAAGTGATCCGGCATATAACCGATTTCTTGAAGATACTCTACGCGATTATCGTTCCAGTTTAACCCGTTTAGCTGAATGGTTCCGGAAGTAGGCGGGAGAATACCGACCAGCATCCGTAGGATCGTACTTTTTCCTGCACCGTTACCGCCGCATAACGCGACGACCTGACCGGGTGCAATGTCCATACTGAATGGGTGGACGATTGTTTTCCCATTGATTTCCTTGGTGACCTGATCGATGGTGAGTCCTAACATATTCATTGCATTACCTTCTTTCCCATACCCGGATGGCTATGAACAGGGTCGCACTGATCCAGAGCAGACTGAGTGCGACGAAGATGAGATCACCAAGCGGGGAGTCGGCCCAGTACACCCATTTGTAGTATTCAGGTCCAAAGATCGAGCCACCGCCTAATCTGGCAACGGAAAAGATTCGTACAAACTCCGCTGGGTTGAGAAATGTTGCAAGCTGAAGCAGAGGCTTGATCCATGTATAAGGGACGAAGCTGAGCACAGAGATGAGCAAAGTAGGCCATGCCAGAATATAGAAGAACCAGACGCTGACTCCCATTGTCAAAGCCTGCCAACGGTTTTTACTGATGGCGCCAATCAGCATGGCTAGACCTAAAAATAACAGAATGAGACAAATGGAAAAGGCAAGCAAAAACAAGAGCGTCGAAAATGCAAAGCTTTTTCCTAACAGCATGCCAGCCACACCAGACAACCCATACCCGAAGGCGACAATTGCAACTAATACGAGTGCTTGTCCCAAGTATTTCCCCAACAAGAAGGAGGAGGTTGTCATGGCATAGGTAGAGAGGAGCTGCCAACTTCCCTCTTCTTTTTCCGCCGTCAAGGAAAAAGAGGAGAGAAGCATCGTCATCAGTGGGAGCAAATACAAAATCAGATTCAGCATGGTACCTGTCGTATACGTATAACCCTTCATGTAGGACTGCGATTGGATGATCAAGAGTCCCAAACTAAACAGGGAGAACAGAGCCATAAACGAGTAGGACCATGGATTCCGAAAGCCTACCTTCACTTCTCGTTTGGCAATCAGATTGATGTGCAAAGACTCCACTCCCTCTGTTAGTTATGTGTGGTTGGGGTAGTGCTGTTGCTTCCGTGATCGGCTGGTTTGCTTTCGTGACCGCCACTATGTTGCCCTTCGGAAGACTGACCGTCTTTGTTCATGTGCTTGCTCATGCCATTTTCCCAGCTATGATTTTTCAACTCTTCCGCACTCATGACAATGCCTTTCTTTTGTTCCTGAACGAAGCTGTCTGCAGCAGATTTCTCTTTGAAGGAATAGATGCCATATGTCATTGGTGTTTTGAAGTCTTTGTCGTAAGCGTAAGTCGCTTGCTCTGCTTTTGTCCATTCTGCTGTGTAGTAATCGCGGACAAATTGTACAGCCACGTTATCGGTTCCATTCTCTTTCGTCCAGTTGTTCAAGCAGCCGAGATCATCGAACTTCAGTGCTTTTCCATCTTTTAAGACGATTTCAGTAGCATTGTGATCGTTAGGGACATGCATTTTGCAAAGGTCGCATTTGTCTACGCCTTCCGCGATATCTACAGGTTTCGGCTCTTCGCTTCCGCAGCCGACCATAAGTAGGCTAATTCCGATAATTGCTCCGATTGATGTGCACCATTTTGTCATTTTGTTCATGATTTTCTCACTCCTATATAAATGATCGAACAACTTCCTATTAACAAGATAAGTCCAAGAATACCTGCACCCCAACCGCTCGTTTTCCCAGATTCCATTAGCACGGTGTCCGAGGGTTGCATTAAAGGAGACGCGTCCTTGATTGCTGAGCCTGCCCCACTTGTAAACAAGCCTTCCAGAAACACGAATCCCGGAGCTTGGAAAAACAGCTGGTAGGCAGGAACCGCGTCGGTCAAACCTAGGTAAAAAGGATTCATCTCGTACGGTAAATCACTGCGGGAATCCCCGTTCACATCGAGTCCTTGCAGATTGTCCCAGTAGTTTTTGTTTAAGTTGTTGTTCTGACTATCCTGGGCTTGCGCTTGGATGACGTTGGAGACAAATTGATTATCGGTTAATACGTTGTCAGAAGAAGACAAAAACTGCATACCGATAAAGTTGAGACTGAGTAAATTGTTTTTGACCGTAATGCCGGATGATTGCTCTAAATACAGTCCAACGCGGTTTCCCTCAATCGTGTTGTTTGCAACCAGTGTATCTTGTACGGTAATGAGAAGAATTCCTTGCGAACCAGGATTTTTTTGCTGTTTCAAAAATTGATTCCCGGTAACCGTCAATTTGCGCGACTCCATAAGCTGGGAGCCTGTCACATTTTCCATTCCAATGTTGTTGATGACTGTCGTATCAGAGGTGCCCATGAAGTGATAGCCGTACCGCGAACTCGTCACCAGATTTTGTTCCAGATGGTTTCGATCGCTATTTTCGACGTAAAAGCCATCTTCGACATTCGTTACCTGATTTTTAATGAAACGGTTATGATGCGATTCACGCACGTCAATTCCGTTTCCTCGCTTCGCTTTTTCCGTTTGCTTTGGCTTTACTTCAGGCTGCGCTCCGTGATTATGTCCAGAACTGGTCGTTGGACTGCCATCGCCTTTAATTTTTCCGATGACTTGAACGTTGTGCAGCGTGTTGTAGTCTGCTTGGCGTAATTGAATACCGATCCCTTTTGTTTCAACAATGACATTCTCCAGAAAGTTTTGATCGCCACGGATGACAAGAGCGGCTACGTCACTGTTGATTCGCTTGTCCACGATATGGATTCCTTGCACGCTCACATTGTCGCTTTCAATCGTGAGCGTTGCCTCCTCTTCGGTCGGATTGATGATCTTCACTGGATCATTGGCTACCAATTGAATCGGCTTGGTAATGCGGATAGGACCTTTGTACAAACCATACGGGATGGTAACGGTATCGTTAGGGCGTGCTTGATCAATCATCGCCTGCAAGGAGTCAGAATCTGCAGGCGTCGCCTTGGCTGTGATAGGCAGCTGTAGAGCAACGATACAAATGACGGAGACGAAAAGTAGCGGGAGAGATAATTTTCGATTGTTCCATCGTAATGACAGGGTGCATCCTCCCCTATTCCACTAGAGAGCTCTCTGGTTTTTTGCCGATAATCGGCTGCTAGCTACATTTAGGATAACAGCCTCTTTTCATTTTCGTATGACTCAACCGGGCTATAAAACGTGTCAAAAAACGCAACGATTTTAAAAAAATGGAAGGGTGCGAGAGGCTTACACCTGAGGTGGCATTGTGTAATCAAAGCGGTCATACTAAATGGGAGAGAAGAAAAGGAGAGACGATAAATGGATACAAACATAGAGAAAGCACTGCGCACGACGCTGGAGTATTGGGATCGGATGAAAAAGAGCCACGAGGACGACGCGGAGGACGATGCGAATCAGTTTGAGGCTTCGTTTTACCGCATGATGGAGCAAATCCGTGAGTGGTACGATCAGCTGGAGACGAAGCCTGATACGCTAGAGGATGCGCTGCTTCTTCCGGACATGGCAGAGGTTGCAGAACAGCTGCCTGTAGAGATCATGCTGAATTTTGAAACCGAGCTGGAATTGATCGTAGATGGGCAAATACGGGAGGAGGATGAGAAATACGATTAAAAACAGAGAACTTGTTGCATCCTATCCTTGACATGATTTACTAGAATTTTGTGTTTGGGGAGGGTAAGCACAAGTGGTACCTACTCTGTTGTGCGTCATTATCTTCATCATTCTTTTACCACCCATTGTATTTTTGGGTTACATGTATGCTCTGTCTAAACAGCCGAAGCACTCCATTATTCGGTCCCATCCGTTTTTGGGGTGGATGCGTTATTTGCTGGAAAAGCTCGGGCCTGAGCTTCGCCAGTATTGGTTTGACGATGATACAGACGGTAGGCCGTTCTCCAGAGCTGACTTCGTGGGCCTCATGTATGCGTCAAAATACCGGACGGACCTGATCTCGTTCGGAAGTAAACGTGATTATGAGAAGCCTGGCTTCTATTTGTCCAATGCGATGTTCCCGAAGCTGACGAGTGAACTGCGTATTGATAATGAAAAAGTCGTCCCTGGCAGAAAATACGAGATTACCCACGAAGGGCTGTTCACGAGAAGGGAAAAATTTATCGAGGAACAAGAGGTAAAGCCGTGGTTGTTGCATGACGAGGACGTCATTGTCGTAGGAGAAAACAGAAGGCAGCCTTGGCGGCTGAAAGGGATGTTTGGTGCTTCGGCTACCTCCTTTGGGGCTGTGGGAGAGAACTATATCATGTCCACAGGGCATGGGGCACGTATGGCAGGCGGCTCTTGGATCAATACAGGAGAGGGTGGCGTCGCAGAAGTTCACCTCTCGACAGACGCGGATATCATTTCGCAAATCGGGCCGGGGATGTTCGGCTTTCGTGATGACAAGGGCAAGTTTTCGATCGAAGAATTCAAGAACAAGGCTAACATTTCTAACATCAAGGCGTTCGAGCTGAAGTTTCATCAAGGGGCCAAAATACGCGGAGGTCACCTCGAGGGCTCCAAGGTCACAGAAAAAGTCGCGGCAGCAAGGCTGGTACCAGTGGGACAAACGGTCAATTCACCGAACCGCTTCGAGTTTCTCACCAATCCTGAGGAAGCCTTGCGATTCATCGGCAGTTTGCAGGAGGCGGGGGGCAAGCCTGTCGGTGTAAAAATCGTCGTCGGCGATCCGAAGCGATTGGAGCCGTTTTTTGAGAAGATGGTGGAGCTGTCGATTTATCCGGATTTCATCACGGTAGATGGCTCTGAGGGCGGTTCAGGCGCAATGTTCAAGGCAATGGCAGATGGCATGGGCTTGCCGCTTTTCGCCGCGCTCATCATTCTCGATGATACGATGAGGAAATTCGGCGTACGGGACCGGATCAGGATTTTTGCTTCCGGCAAGCTCGTTACCCCTGACAAAGTAGCGATCGCCATGGCATTGGGAGCGGATTGCGTCAACTCCGCGCGGGGCTTCATGATTGCAACTGGCTGCATCATGGCGATGCAATGCCATACGGGCAAATGTCCGACAGGAGTCACTACGACGGATTCCAAGTACCAGGAGGCGTTGGTTCCGGCAGAAAAGCAGTGGCGTGTCATGAACTATATTTTGCAGTTGAGGGAAGGCTTGTTCTCGCTGGCGGCAGCATGTGGCTTGGAGAGTCCGACTGAGCTTAGGAGAGAACATGTCGTGTTTACCAACGAAAGCGGGGAGACCATGCGTGTGGTTGACTTGTTTCCGTACCCGGTCGTGTCTAGATAATCATTTACAAAAGAGATAAATAATGGTATGATGAATGAATCAGGCTATAGTACACCTTCCTTCTAACCCAATCCGATATTAGGGGTACTGCTTTCCTGATTTTTTTATGCCTATAATTAAAATGAGAAGGCCGTATGATCCTGTGTAAGCGATCATGCGGCCTTTGTTTATGTCTATCGATTAGGAGATCGTGTTTTGCCCAGGCTTCCAGTCCATTGGGCACAATCCGCCTGATTGCAGAGCTTCGATCACGCGGAGCGTCTCATCTACGCTTCTGCCAACCTTGGAGTTGGAGATGACTGCGTATTGCAGGATGCCTTCTGGATCGATGATGAAGCTGCCGCGCAGCGGGGCTTTGGTTGCTTCGTCCAGCACACCGTATGCCATGGTCGCTTCTTTGCTGTAATCGGAAGCGAGCGGGAACGAGAGTGGACCGATGCCGTCACTCGATCTCATCCATGCTTTGTGTGTATGTATGCTGTCGCCGCTAATGCCAAGCACCTCGACATTCAAATCCGCGAACTCCTTGATCCGGCGGTTGAGGCTGAGGATTTCCGTCGGGCATACTTTCGAAAAGTCAAACGGATAAAAGAACAAAAGAAGCCATTTTCCACGATAGTCTACCAAGCTCTTTGGCAGGGGAAATCCGTTGTCAAACGTAACGGTGTCCATTGTAAAATCAGGTGCAGGAAGTCCAATACGTGCTGTCATCGATCAATCTCCTCGTTTCTGATACCGTATGTCTGGTATTGGTATCAAAGTATCACGAAAGATCAAGACAATCAATTAGTTCTGAATATCAGAAGTATGGTGGAGCTTTTTTGCATCGTTCTTTTGTAGAAGGAAGAAAATGATTGGAAAGAAGGCGACCAAGAAACAACAGGCGGCGAGAATCGGAAAAACGGACATTTCCAAAACAGCACGGCCGAGATAGGTTTGCCAGCCGATTGCAGCTAAACCGAGCAAGTAGGCGATACCCGCGAGATGGATGAATCCAGTTCGAGCAGTGGACACATGCTTTTTACGTTCAGCTAACCAAGCGACAAAAGGTACGGCTTGCAGAGCATGAAAGCCAATACCATGGAGCCAAATGATATTCCCTTGCTGCCCGACCACTCGACCATCATTGAATGAAATCCAGAGGCCTGCCGCAAACGATAGCATAATCGCAATCATTGCATAACGGATGCCAACTGCCAGTTCTGGGTGTAGGGAATAAGCTTTTCTGCGGAAAAATTGAATGGCGATGAATACATAAAAGAGGACCAAGAGAAGAGCCACAAAAGTAAAAATGGAACCGACAGCGACGTCGAAGGGTGTGCCATTTTTGACGAACCTCGGGTCCACGCCACGGAAGTTTTGTATAGTTTCCGCTCCGTACGAATATAGCGCAAGCAGAATATAAGACCAGCGAAACAAAGCTCTACTTCGCGTGCCCAGGGCAGATAACGGAATGATTGCGGCTGTCGACAATAAAAATATTCCGAGTGCGGCATTAAAGGAAAACGCTTTCGAGACATCGCCATTAGGAGCGACGGGTCCTCCGTACAGCATGACCCAGATTGCGCATATGGCAGCGAGTAAGAAGCCGAGCAAGCCGGTATACACTAACCATTTCTCTCCTTGAAAGAAAGGGGATGCTGTATGACTTTTCATAACAGATTGATTCATGAATCGAATTCTCCCTCCTGTAAAGTTTTGGTACTCTGCTACTCACTTTACAGGGGTGAAGAATATGGAATAACGGGCAGCGGAATGAAATCGAATTAGGTCCGGGGACGGATTTATGTCTCGTTCCTCCCGGAAGGCTTTACCATCTGACAAAATTGAAGTAAGATGGTGAAAAATTACAAAAAGGATTAAAAAATCAGGCTATTGTACACCTTCCTTCTGAGCTAAAGGTTTGGTTCACCATTAGGGGTACTGCTTTCCTGATTTTTTTCGTGATGCCAATGAAAAATCAAATCTACCTTCGCCGAAAAAATAAAATCATCGTACATCAGGGGCAGCATGAACTGCCTACCTCTTATTTAGCTGCGGCTTTGCGCAATATAGAGAGCTTGGGCTATACCTTTTCACTGGATTTACTAGAAAGAATCCGGACGCTGTCGGAAGGAGAGTTTTTCGCGCTCTATTCGGACGTGGTAGCTGTGCTCAAGATAAAGATCGGAGCATCCCGCCAGTACAAGCCGATGTATCCGAATTTTCCTAAGCAAGTCATGGAGGCTAGCGAGGGTGAGCTGTTTGTAAATACGATCATTCATTATTTGACGTTGGACCTTCCTGTGCACGAAGTGAAAAAACGTTTGCCTTTGCTAAGAGAATCTCGCCTGAAGCTGATTCATTTGGGGACAGATGAAGAGCTGCTACAGGTAGGAATGAACTTGCTGCGCTCCAATAGCTCGCTCTCTGCTACTGACAGGGAAGACTTGGAGGGCTTGATTCAGGCCTATGAAGGAATCGCAGAAGCTCTCCCGGCCGAGATTCCCCAAAAGGAAAACGTGGCGATTGCTGCTAGCCTGTTGCTCAAGTATGACAAGCTTCCTACTACTTTTTTTGCCCACTATTGCAAGACGGCGACAGATGTACTACGTCTGGCAGTGGCACTGTCTGACGGGGATGTGAGCTTGGCGGAGCCTGCGAAGTTTCGCAAGTTCAAACGCGGGGAAAGAAGACTACTCCTGGGCCTGCTGGAAGCCAGCTCGAATATCGTAGAAGATATGAATCGTTACAAAAACAGATGGATTCGTCTCGGGGAAATCTTGCATCCGTTTGAATATAAGGATCGCTATCCGAAAGCGGCAGAAGCATTCGATATTTTGCGCAATAATCACAAGATCGAGACGTTCAATAGCCAAGTAGAGCAGGCGCTGGTCCGTGCGGATGTGAATACGGCGATCAAACTGCTTGAACAGCGTCCAGGGGAATTTGCCCGTCGTCTGGATCATTTGTTGCGTTTGACGGAGCAGGGGAGTTCAGTTCTTTCTGCCTTCGAGAAAATTGCGGATGGTGTATCGACTCCAGTTCTTTTGCAAGTCATGAATCACTTCAACAAACGGGATAGCTACGGGGAATGGCGAACCTTTTTTCCGAAAGGGCAAGTGGCAAAAGTACAGGCAATCGAAAACCGAGTGGCAGGGCTGCAAGAGGACATCAGACAGAAGGCAGCGGATATTTGCCGGACATCGTTGTTAAACCGTTTTGCCCAATTGCCGTCGCTGGGTAACGTCTATATCGACCCGCGACTGCAGGAGCATCTCGTTCCGTTTTCGATGCGATCCGCTAGCAAAGCACTACGCACGATTGCACGCGGCTCCCGGCTATCGATCCCGGATGGAGGGACGATTCGCTTTTTCCTGTGGTGGAGAGAAGGGATCGTCAACGATGTTCCTACAGGCAGAGTCGATATCGATTTGTCTGCCGTGCTCTATAACGAGGATTGGAAGTACATGGAGCATATTTCCTATACCAATCTGCGTTCCGACAAGTATCAAGCGTGCCATAGCGGGGATATTGTGGAGGCTCCCAAAGGCGCGTGCGAATTCATCGACATCGACATGGATTCTGTCATCCGCTATGGGGGTCGATATGTCGTCATGAACCTGTATTCGTTTACGGATCAGCCTTATTGCGATTTGCCTGAATGCTTCGCTGGCTGGATGATTCGTTCGGCGCCACAGACAGGGGGAATTTTCGAGCCGCAGACGGTACAGGACAAGATTGACCTCGCCGCAAACACGCGGATTTGTATCCCGGTCATTCTGGATCTCGTGGAGAGAAAAGTGATTTGGACGGATATCTCCCTGAATTCCGATCCGCGGTTTGCCAACAATGTGGAGTCCAATGCTGGAGGGGTGGAGCTGATGGGAAGAGCGCTCACCTCGTTGGTGAAGCCTACTCTGCATGAGTTGTTTATGCTTCATGCACAGGCGAGAGGGACGCTGACTGATCAAGCAGGAGAGGCAGATACGGTATTTTCCTTGGAGGAAGGGATTACGCCGTTTGATACGGAGATCATCATGGCGGATTTTATGCAGTAACGTTAGGGGAGTGTAAGGCTTGGGTTCGGTATTGTACCGGACTCAAGCCTTTTCATTTTGTCTATTCTAGCTAAAAATTTTTCTGCTTTGTTCATGAAAATTTCAAATAAAACCCAATTAATAGTCAGAACGAGCTATTTTTTTGCTAGTAACTGGAACTCTATAATGTCAAATGTAAATGGACAATTGAATTTGGAAAGAGGAGGAAGAAGAATTGGAAATGGATTCGTTTTATTGGGAAATGGTCAAGAAAAATATTGGCGTGTATACCACTGAGGAACAAAACCGCTTAAAGAAAGGAAAGGTCATCATATTTGGACTCGGCGGGGTCGGGGGAATGGAAGCGATTCTTTGCGCCCGCATGGGGATCGGGCAGGTCACCGGAGTAGATCCTGATGAATTCGAAGTTTCTAACATCAATCGTCAAATGTTGGCAACGGTACATTCATTGGGTAAATCAAAAGCGGCGACGGCTGAAGAAGTTCTTCAATCCATTAACCCATACATATCTGTTCGATGCGTCCAAGCAAATGTTGATGAAGACAATGTGCTTGAACTGATGAAAGGGCATGATCTGGTGATAGAAGCAGTGGACGATATACCCTCCCGCGTCATCATCCACCGGACCGCGCGTGAGCTGGGCATACCAAGCGTGGGCATGTCAGGGAGCCCCCCAACCCGCGGGTTTGTCTCTTCCTTTTTTCCAGACGGCATCTCGTATGAAACAGCATTGAACATTCCAGGAGCAGGGGAGAAGTTGACCAATGAAGCGTTACGCCAAGAGATTGCTGACATAAAAAAAGCCAGGGCCTGGCACTCTGTCAAAGAAGGAGCTCCAAAGGAATGGGCAGAGGATTTTTGTGAGGGAAAGGCTGGCTGGATTATTACACCAGTTCGTGCCCATCTCATAGCGCTTTTCAGCTTTCATGAAGCCGTGCAAATCTTGACGGGCAGAGAACCGTTGGCACGTGCACCCAAAGGAGTTCTCATTAATCTAGATACGGACACACCGGTAAAAGTGACAACTCCCCCTGATGGAACGTGGAACTATGCAACATTATAACGATTTTGAAAGAACAAAGGAGATGATCGTATGCCATTGATAGAAAATAGCCAATTATATAACAACAGTTTTACCCGCAATTTCGGAATCATTACGAGTGAGGAGCAAGCCAAACTGCGAAATGCTAGAGTAACCGTGGTAGGTGCAGGTGGCGTGGGAGGAATCACATTGATTCAACTCGCCCGGATGGGTGTAGGGAAGCTTCATGTCATCGATCAAGACTCGTTTGAGGAAAGTAATCTCAATCGCCAAATGCTCAGCTTTGTCAGCAAAATCAACTCTCCCAAGGCGGAAGTAGCGAAGGAAATACTTCACGATATCAATCCAGAGCTGGAAGTAAAGGTAACAAGGGAGTTTGTTACCGAAGAAAATGCACATGATCTGCTGGGTGATACAGATGTGATTGTAGATGCTACGGATAATCTGGTTGCACGGGTAATCATCCATAGAACAGCAGCCGATATGGGTATTTCCTCCATCTGGATTGCGGTAACACCACCTTTCCGCGGAGGAATCATGTGCATGACACCCGACTCCTTGCCCTATGAGGTCGCCATGAGACACCCTTCCTATCAACAGCCTCTCACGCCAGAGATGCGTGAAAAAATTAATCAGATCAAAGACGAGCGTGCAAAGTATTCCGTATCGCAAGGCGCTTTGCCTGAATGGGCAGATGCCTATGTAAAAAGAGAGGCTCCATGGGCAGTGCTTGCTCCGGTAGCGAATATCGTCGGCGTATTGGCTAGCTTTGAGGCATTCAAACTAATCATTCAGAGACCAGACCTATTGCCAGCCGTTGCTCCCAATCTAGTCAAAGTCAATTTAGCTTCCGTCCAAATGGTACAGGTGGAAGCCCCGGCAGAGGGAAGCTGGGATAACACGCTACTATAAGGACTCTTATGTTGCATACCACCATTATCTTACTGGTAATCGCCCTCTTGTCATTAGTGGCAAAGGATCTGGTTCTCGTCTACGCTTCCCTCTTGCTGCTCGGATTATCTTTGCTAAAAGCAGTGCCTGTCATGGATGCCATCCAAAAACCAATTTTCCATGTGGGTCTGTTTTGTCTAATGGTATTCTTGTTGATTCCGATTGCCAAAGGAAAATATGATTTCATCTCCCTTAGCAAGGAAATGGTCAGTTGGAAAGCAACGCTAGCCATTTTAGCAGGTTTTATCATCTCTTATGTCGGGGGAAAAGGCTTAAGTATTTTGCCAGATCAACCGGTTGTTTTCATAGGCGTAACACTTGGAACACTTTTGGCAGTGCTACTGACTAATGGGTTGCCCGCAGGCTTAATCATTGCAGCAGGATGCATTGCGCTGCTGTCGAGAATCTTCAATTTCTAGCACCCTCTAAATCTAATTTGAAAGAAGTGCCAAACTATGAATTTCAATCATCAAATGAAAAATCATTTTCTTATGCTAGTCCTATCTTTGGGGCTACTTGTTCAAGGGTGTTCAAATCCTGATTCCCTCAATCAAAATAGTACAACACAAGCTCAATCCGTAGTGGAATCAACCAGTGAGATCGTAACGGAAGAGCTGAAAGTGCCAAGCAACGATCAGGACGTCTCCTTATATGTGAGGCATATGAGTGCCAAAAACAAGGAAAAGTTCACCAACAATGAGGTTGTATTGTTTCTTGAACCGTTTAGCGTACCTACCGCCCAAGCATTTGATGTTCCGGGATACTCCTGGATGGAGGAATACGCAAAGCAAGGTTACGATACATGGGCGATGGACTTCCAAGGGTTTGGGCATTCTACCCGACCAGTTGAAATGGATCAACCACCTGTAAAGAATGCTCCAGTCGTTCGTGCCAGTGAGGCGGTAAAAGATCTGGAGGCTGTCGTCCAGCACATAAAGAAAACTCGACAAGTGGATAAAATCAGTATCGTAGGATGGTCTTGGGGTGGAGTTGTTGCAGGGATGTACGCGACTGAACATTCCGATGATATTGAAAAACTCGTGCTTTATGGTGTTATGCATGGTTTTTCTTTGCCTTTGATGGCAACTCCATTTGAAGCAAAAGGGAAGCCAGGTGAAATCAATCCCCAATTACCAGCGTACCAGGTTGTCCAGTTTGACAAGGCCATGCACCATTGGCACATGATGCTAGATAAACGTGATTTGGTTTCTGGAGAGGCAATGAATGCTGTATCCAAGGTCTTCGTAAACTCTGATCCTAACAGCAGCAAGCAACCTGAACAGTCCATCCGCCGTCCAATGGGACCTTTGGTAGATCTGTATTACATCTGGACGGACAGACCAATTTTTGATGCAGCGAAAATTACGACGCCAGTGTTGATCATTCGAGGAGATCTGGACTTTTTTGCAGATAAGTCCCTCTTCCATAAGCTGACCCATGCATCTGCAAAACAAGAAGTGGTTATCAAAGATGCAACACATTGGGTGTTGTATGAAAAAAATCGTGATCAACTCTTGCGTGAAACAGACGAATTCCTGAAAAAGTAAGTAAACTCGTAAGGATGTGCTGGAAATGAAGCCGTTTCAAATTTTAGATGCAACACTGCGAGAAGGAGAGCAGCAAGCAGGCGTTCGCTTCACATGCGAAGACAAGATTCGCATACTACATCTCTTGGAAAGTTATCATATTAACCTCATAGAAGTGGGCCACCCTGGAATTTCTGCCCTGGATGAAGAAATCTGCCGAAAAGTGGCTCAATCGGCAAGACGAGCGCAAATATTAATGCATGCGAGAGCTACTGTTGAAGAAGTACATGCAGCAAAGCGCGCCAAAGCAGACTGGGTGGGGATATGGGCTTCCATTAATGATGTGTCTATCCAAACCAAATTCAGTCATCATCAGGAAAGCTATATACATGAGAAAGTCCAACAAGCTGTTATCGAAGCAAAAAAGCTTGGCTTACAGGTTAGATTCACGATTGAAGACGCTTCACGGACAGAGTGGGAAAGGATATCCAGCTTAGGTCATGTTGCTTTACAGGCAGGCGCAGATCGCATTAGTTTGGCAGATACTGTCGGGATATGGGAGCCTGATACATGCAAAAAAATCGTAACTCGTGCCATTGAGGAATTTGGATGCGAGATTGAAGTGCATCTGCATAATGATTTCGGTCTTGCTCAAGCGAATGCGCTGGCGGCTATTGATGCAGGCGCCTCTGTCATTGATACAACAATTTTAGGAATCGGTGAAAGAGCTGGCATTACTGACTTGATCCAGCTTACTGTCGCGTTGCAAAAGCTGCGAAATGATCATCGTTATTCTTTGGATAGAATTCCCGAGCTTGTACAAGCGATACGTCTGACGACAGGGTATAGACCGGACGAACTGCGCCCTATCACTGGGCAAAATGCCTTTACGCATACATCGGCTTACCATGTCCAAGCCGTAAAGAGAAATTCCAAAGCGTATGAGCCATTTCCTCCCGAAACGATTGGAAGAATACGGCTTCTCGAAGAAAAGCGTCCTCCACTAGGAAGCCCAAAGCTGCCTGTTTCCTTACAGGTAGGAAAGCCGTTTCCCAAAGGTGCTTCAGAGCTACAGTATCATCGTGACGGTCCAGGGATACGCTGGGTTATGATGGATTCGCGTGTTGATGAGCGAGCCTCATTCTATGTGATCCAAAGGATCTTTAGATTATGCGATTTGTCCGGTGTTTCTGAAAAACATGTAGACAGACATGCGCATCATTGTGACAGTGCCTTCCTCTTTTGGGGAGATGCACCTGATGGCACTAGTCTGGTGTGTCATGTTCAACTGGGTGAAGAAGAGAAGACTGTTGAGAGTCCAGCAGCTATTTTTATCCCAGCAGGCGTCGAGCATTCCTATCACTATGTGTCAGGGCGCGGAACTTATACAAATATTGTATTGTCGCCTGAATACAACAAAAGCCTTTTGGTTTCAGCAGCATCTTCTGAAATACCAGTGACCTAAGAGCTACAGGAATTTGTTGAGTTTGAAGAGTGGGCGGCCATCTGGGCATGAGTACGGTATCGACCGGGCTCATGCCTTTTTCGGCTGAATACTTGAGTATTTGTGGTTACATCGACAAAACCCCGCCATAGATCGGCTCCTGCTGCGTTTTTTGTCCCCAGGTGCGCGTCCCATACTCGAAATGCCACCATTCTTTCGGATAGTTGACGAATCCGACAGTCGTCATCAAATGATACAGCAGTCGGCGATTGTCTCGAATCTCGATGTCCTTTTGTGTAGGATGTACGAGTTCTTCATAATGGCGAGTTGCAGCCCTTACACTGAAATTATCGAAGGCTGTCCCCATCTCCAGCCAGCCATCAGGTCCTGCGATAGTCAGATCGACTGCGCCACCGGATAGGTGAGGGGACGGCTTGGAGAGGTCTGTTGTTGGATAAGCGACGAATTTGCTCAATTCATCGGTGAGCGCGGGTCCTTCCTGCCAGCCTTGTGAAAGCAAGGCTTCACGGAAACGTTCATACAAGGATGCCTGTACCTCGAACGAGCGCCAGCCGTCCAACACGACGAGCTTGTAGCCAATAGGCAGTTGCGCGGCTGCCATGGCGAGCTTGCGTGCTGCCCCTTCTCGCAAAAAGGCTTCTGGCTGTGTTCCGGCATAGCCCTCGTGGTAGTAGGCTGGATAGACTGTGATTTGTTCACAGAGGGAAGAGAGGGGGATCATCGGTTCGTCGCATTCCTTGATCGGCAGTGGGCTGGGCAAGACCATGTCTGGTATTTTTGGAATCGGAGGAAATAGCATGACTGCACACCACTTTCGATTGTTTGCCAATAGGGTAACGAAAATTTTCAGGTAAGTAAATGGTGATTATCTTAAATTTTCTGCCAATAGACACCTGCGAGGAATCGGCAGCTTTTGCTTGAATCCTCGGTAGCTTTTGCTATTATTAAAGCAAGTGCTTGTCAACGAAACGAATGACATTTACATATGGAAGAGAAACAGGTCCTTGTTTTTGCGAAACCGATTCGCAGGAGCAAGGTTAAAAGGGAAGTTTGGTGAAAAGCCAACGCGGTCCCGCCACTGTAAGAGAGTAGCTGTTCTTCAAGGCACCATGCCATCCACTGCCCATCCGGGAGCGGGAAGGAGAAGAAGAGCGATGATCCTCGAGCCAGGAGACCTGCCTGTTTTTATGTTTACACTGATTTCCTTCGGGTCAAAGGAAGAGGTGAGGATTGTTGCTTTCGGCTATCCGCGCTTTGTTTTTCCTTACGTACTGGGGAAACAGAGCGCTTTTTTTGTTGGCTTCGGAAAGTATTTGGAGGAAACAACGGAGTAAAATACATCACTTTTTGAGGTGGTTACGATGGAGAAAAACGATAAGAAGCGGGGCTTGACCCTCGTTTACACGGGAGACGGCAAAGGAAAAACGACGGCAGCAGTCGGATTGGCTGTGCGGGCGACAGGGCGCGGAAAAAAGGTGCTGATGGTTCAATTCATCAAGTCGCCGGAGCGTACATACGGAGAAAAGATTATTTTCGATAAATTGGGCATAGAAATTGTGCAAATGGGTGTTGGCTTCACATGGACGAAGACACCGGAGGAGCATCGTCAGGCTTTGAAAGAAGCTTGGGCGTTTGCGAGCGAAAAGCTCTCTTCCGGAGCGTACGATGTCGTCATTCTGGATGAGCTGAATAATGCATTGGCGATTGACCGCTTCCCGATTGACGATGTGTTGCCATTGTCCGATGTCTTGGAAGCGATTCAAAACAGGCCAAGTCATATCCACCTCGTGATTACGGGACGGGCAGCAAAGCAGGAGATTTTGGACATCGCAGATTTGGTGACAGAGATGAAGCCAATCAAGCATTACTACGATGAAGGGATTCCAGCTGTGCTGGGGGTAGAGTTTTGACAAGCGCAGGTGTAATAGAAACATACGGTCATGGTGGAGACTTGCTGACCGCAGCGCAGCGCTTTGGTCGAGAGCCAGGGCAGTTTCTGGATTACAGTGCCAATATTAATCCGCTGGGGATGCCAGCAAGCGTTCGTGAGATGCTGCTGGCTTCGCTAGCTGCTGTAGCGCATTACCCAGACCCTGGACATCGTGTGTTTCGTCATGCATTGGCAAAACGGCTGCAAGTGCCGGAAGAATGGTTGCTGCCTGCCAATGGTGCAGCGGAGGCAATGGCATTGGCCATCCTCGGCCTTTCGCCGCAAACGGTTGGTGTAGTGTATCCTTGCTTTTCGGAATACGCGCAACTTTCCGAGCAGTATGGTGCTCGCGTCATTGGCTGTTTCGGGAAGGAAGCGAACGGGTACAAGCCCGATCCTGAAGAGCTGCACACTCTTTTTACGCAGTCTGATCTCGTATTTGTCGGGTCGCCAAACAATCCAACCGGAATCCTGTATCAACCGGATGAGCTGCGCCAAATGGCGGAATGGACGAAAGAGACCAATACGTGGCTCATCGTGGATGAGGCTTTTCTCGATTTTGTGGAGGAAGAGCGGCAGTATACATTGGCGACGCAGCTGGAGCGCTTTACCCGTGTGATTTTGATGCGTTCGATGACGAAAATGTACGCGATCCCGGGATTGCGCCTGGGTTATGCGATTGCGCATCCAGATGTCATTGCGAAGATGCGCCAGAAGCAAGTGAGCTGGAGCGTGAATGCACTAGCCCTTTTAGCTGGAGAACTGTGCTTGCAGGAGCAGGCATACGAGAAACAGACGCGCAGGCTCATAAAAGCAGAACGTGCGTATTTGACTGATTGTATCCGTAGTGAGTTGGGCTGGCAGGTATGGCCTGGGGAGGCAAACTTTTTGTTGCTGCGATCGCCAGAAGGATTGCCAGCTGAACAATTGCAGGCACGGCTCGGCAAAAAAGGCGTTCTGATCCGCAACTGTGCGATGTATCCCGGTTTGACGGCACATGATGTGAGAATCGCAGTGCGTGGACGAGAGGAAAATGAACGACTTCTGGCAGCGCTTCGCGAGGTCCATGCGGAAGGAAGTGAACAGCGATGAGCTTGGTGCTGGTAACAGGCGGTGTCCGTTCAGGAAAAAGCCGCTACGCGGAAGAGCTTGCGATGACGTTGAGCAGTCGAGTCCTGTACGTGGCGACAGGCAAGGCCTGGGATGATGAAATGAAGCAGAGAATCGAGCTGCATCAGGCACGTCGTCCGTTGGATTGGGGCTGTGTGGAGGTAGGAGAGCGCTTAACCGATTACTACGCATTTAGTGAGCAGTATGATGTGGTGTTGATCGATTGTCTGTCCACCTGGGTGAGTAATCGATTGATGAGCGTGGATGAGTCGGAATGGAGAAGTCCTTCACACACGCAAGCCCTGTTGCAGGAGGCAAAGGCATGGCTGTCCCTCGTTCAGAATTCCCCGCAAAGAGTCATTGCTGTCACAAGCGAGGTCGGATTGGGCGGTGTAGCCTTGAGTCGTTTGGGCAGATGGTTCGCGGATGTGCTGGGCGATGTCAATCAGAGAAGTGCGCGACAAGCGGACGCCGTCTACGCGGTTTTGTCGGGGATACCGTGGAGGATCAAAGGATGAATGCACTTTTACACGCGATCTCGTTTTTTACGCGTATTCCGGTTCCGTGGCTTCGTCCTTCAGAGGAGGCATGGAGAAAAAGCGTCAACTGGTATCCCGCAGTTGGTTTGGTCATCGGTTTATTGCTATGGGTTGTACATCAGGCAGGCCTGCTGTTGTTTAGTCCTTGGATCGCGGCTATTTTGACGTTGGTCACATGGGTCTACGTGACTGGTGGTCTTCATATGGATGGGTGGATGGACCTCGCGGACGGTCTTGGCAGCAGCAGACCGAGAGAGCAAATATTTGCGATTATGAAGGACAGCCGCGTAGGTGCGATGGGCGTTCTTGCTGCGATTATGCTATTGCTGATCAAGGCGGGTGCAGTCGCAGAGCTCGCACATCCGGGATGGGGGAGCTTTTTAATCGTAGCACCAGTGGCAGCGCGGACACATGTGCTTTTGTCGATCAAGCTCTGGCCGTATCTTTCGGCAGACAAAGGGATCGGAAAAGGCATCAGTGCTGGGCTTTCCGTTTCCTCTATCATCGTGAGCTACATCCTCGTGTTTGCCGCAGGTTGGTATCTTGGGGGCTTGCAGGTCATCATAGCCATTTTTCTGTCGCTATTGTTCGCTCTATTGTTTTCACGCTCGGTTGCCAAAAAACTAGGCGGTTTAAATGGAGACTGCTACGGGGCTGTTATCGAAAGCAGTGAAGCGGTCGTTCTGCTGGTGTTAGTGGGGAGCTGGTGGTTATGAAGCTAGTTTGGATACGTCACGGGGAGACAGACAGCAATCGTGAGCATCGATATTTGGGGCATAGCGACGTTCCTTTGAATGAGAGCGGGCATCTGCACGCGAGTGATTTGGCCAAGGAATTACCAGTGCTCATTGGGGGACCTGCTGCGATTTACTCAAGCGACCTGCTCAGATGCATGCAGACTGCCGAACCACTCGCAGCTGCTTTGGGGCTATCGGTTATTCCGGAGCCAGCATTGAGAGAGCTGTCTTTTGGTGAGTGGGAGCTGATGACCTACGACGAGCTGATGGTGTCGGACCCTGTGCGAGCTACAAGGTGGTACGACGATCCTTTTCGAAATCAGCCTCCACAAGGGGAGAGTCTGGAAGAGCTGGGGATGCGCGTGGATCGTTGGCTACGTTCCTTGTTGGAGAGAGCGGACAAGGAGGAGGCATCCGATCCAGTCGTCATTGTCACACATGGCGGCGTGATCCGCTGGTTCCAGGCCGCGTGGCTCGTGAACAATCCTGACCGATATTGGCAGGTCGATGGCGTTAAGCATGGGGAGGCTCTGGTAGCGGAATGCTTGGATGCACAAGGGCAGAGTTGGATGCGACAACCCCTGAAGAGTAAGAGAGGGACAACATGACAGAAGTATGGATATTATGCGCGGCCTACTTGATTGATCGGGTGGTAGGAGACCCCAGGAGCCTGCCACATCCAGTGATCATCATGGGCTGGTGGATTACACGATTGGAGCGGGTCATACGTTCTCTCGTCAAAAAGGAGTCGCATTTGAAGCTAGCAGGAGTCCTGTTCCCGCTCGTGATCGTTGGCGGCAGCTACGCTGTCGTTTGGCTACTTTTGTGGGGAGTCACGTTCATCCATCCGGTGCTTGCCTGGATATTGGGTGCCTGGTTGATTTCCACGACGATTGCAACAAAAGGCTTGGCCGATGCCGGGATGGAGATTGCCCGTCATCTTGTGGCTGGGGATATGGAAGCGGCGAGACGTTCCTTGTCCATGGTAGTCGGACGCGATACAGAGCGGCTAGATGAACCGGAAGTATGTCGGGGAGCGGTGGAAACCGTGGCGGAAAACATCGTCGATGCGATCGTCTCTCCGCTGATTTACGCAGCGATTGGGGGAGCACCGTTGGCAATGGCGTACCGTGCCGCCAACACCCTCGACTCCATGGTTGGCTATAAAAACGAGCAGTATATGAATCTCGGCTGGGCATCTGCCCGCTTTGACGATGTACTGAACTACATACCCGCCCGTTTGACAGCGTTGTTGCTCGTTGCGGCAAGCTGGCTGCAGCGATTGGATGGGAAGCAGTGCTGGGCAATGATCCGAAGAGATGCGCATTTGCATCCGAGTCCAAACAGCGGTTTGCCGGAAGCCGGAGTCGCTGGCGCATTAGGCGTGCAGCTCGGGGGACTGAATTATTACCAAGGTGTTGCATCGAATCGGGCAAAAATGGGAGATGCGAAGCGACCATTGCAGGCAAGTGATATTGTCGCGACGATTCGTTTGATGTATCTCGTTTCGCTCTTATGTCTGTTCGTTAGCGTGATGATATCGATTTTATTATAAACAGGAAGCGAAAAGGGGAGGGGCCTTATGAGCGGCAAGTTGTTTGTGATCGGGTTTGGTCCAGGAAGTTTTGAGCATATCACCAAGCGGGCGCGGGAAGCCCTGCAGGAGGCCGATGTCATTATCGGCTATTCCACCTACGTAGATTTGATCCGCGGACTTTTGACGAATCAGCAAATCGTCAGCACAGGGATGACAGAAGAAGTGACGCGTGCACGGGAAGCCGTACGTCAGGCGGAAGAGGAAGGTAAAAAGGTAGCGGTCATTTCCAGTGGAGACTCAGGTGTTTACGGGATGGCAGGTCTCGTATACGAGGTGTTGGTGGAAAAAGGCTGGACAGAAGCTACTGGCGTACCAATCGAAATCGTACCGGGCATCTCGGCGATCAATTCCTGTGGGGCAATCCTCGGTGCGCCTATCATGCACGACGCATGCACGATCAGTCTGAGCGATCACTTGACGCCGTGGGAACTGATTGCTAAACGGATTGACGCAGCAGGGATGGCTGACTTTGTTATCGCGTTGTACAACCCGCGCAGCGGACGACGCACACGCCAGATCGTCGAAGCGCAACGCATTCTTTTGCAGTACCGCTCACCAGATACGCCAGTCGGTATCGTGAAAAGTGCTTATCGCGAACGCGAAACGGTTGTCGTGACGACCCTGGCGCAAATGCTAGAGCATGATATCGGCATGTTGACCACGGTGATTATCGGAAATACATCGACGTTTGTATACGACGGCAAAATGATTACGCCGCGTGGCTACCAGCGCAAATACACACTGTCTGCCGATGAGCAGCCACTGAAGCTACATCAGCGTCTGCGTGTAGAAAATGAGCCATGGTCGCTCGAGGCCTCCGAGGAGAGCAGCCTTGCGTCAGCTCCGGCAGCACCAGCAACACCGAAGGCAGAAAGGCCAATCGCCGTTACCGAGGACAGAGAAACTGTTACAGAACCAGCAAATCGTGCAGCAACGAGCACCGCAGTACTGGAAGCGCCGCCTGTAACAGAAGAAGCAGCACCAAAAGCTCCTTTCACATGGGCCATGGAGGCGTTGACGGCTATCAATGCGGCGAAAGGCATTGAAACCAAGCCCGCTTCCGGGCAGGTCCATCGTCCGGTATCTACCTTTACGCCAGAGATGATTTTCGAATGTGCGGTAAGTCCGGGGGTCGCCAATAAAAAAATCACGCCGCTGCAAATGATGACGATTGCCGAAGTGGCCGGCGAAAAAGGCGAGATCGAATACACCCCACACCACCAAATGATTTTGCGCGTGCCGACTGCCAACCCTGAGAGCATTACTAGCCGCTTGAGAGAGCTTGGATTGATTCTCAGCCCGATCGGAGACGTTTTGCAGGTAAAAGCGTGTGATTTCTGCGACGGCGAGAAAAAAGACAGCATTCCTTATGCCGACGAGCTGCACCAAAAGCTAGGTGGAAAAGAAATGCCGAAGGAACTGAAGATCGGCTTCAACGGCTGCGGGATGGCGTGCTATGGCGCGGTTCAAGAGGATATCGGGATCGTATTCCGCAAAGGAAAGTTCGATTTATTCCTGGGAGCAAAAACGGTGGGACGCAATGCACACTCCGGTATTCCGGTAGCAGAAGGTATCGAAAAAGAAGAGATTGTTCCACTCGTGGAGCGAATCGTGAACCGATTCAAAAAAGACGCGTTTCCGAACGAGCGGTTCCACAAGTTTTTCCAACGTGTAGGTGAGTTGGAGGGCTACGCATGGTACGAGCCAGCAAAAGCTGAAATCGAGAACGCTGCATGCGGAGATTAATGCAAGAACACCGAATAAAAACGAGGGGGACATAAAATGGACGCAGTATTATTTGTAGGTCATGGAAGCAAGGACCCGGAAGGCAATGAAGAGATTCGCCAGTTTGTAGCGACGCTTACTCCGGACTTGGATGTACCGATTATCGAGACGTGCTTTCTGGAGTTTGCCCGTCCTGACATGCTGCAAGGCTTGAATACATGCGTGGCACGGGGTGCAACCCGCGTGGCGGTGATTCCAATCATCCTGTTCTCTGCCGGACATGCGAAAATTCACATTCCAGCTGCTATCGACGAGGCGAAGGAGCTGCACCCACACGTTCAGTTCATCTACGGACGCCCGATCGGCATTCACGACGAGGTCATCAATATTTTGACCGCACGTATGGAAGAGGCAGGCTTTGCCTCCGGGGAAGACAACGATGACCTGGCTGTACTCGTAATCGGACGCGGCAGCAGCGATGCAGATGCCAATAGCGATATTTACAAAATGTCCCGACTGTTCTGGGAGCGATACAAAGCCAAGTGGGTAGAGACTGCCTTCATGGGCGTGACGTATCCATTGTACGACGAGGGTGTTGAGCGTTGCCTGAAGCTGGGGGCGAAGCGCATCGTTCTCTTGCCGTACTTCCTGTTCACGGGTGTGTTGATCAAACGGATGAGTGATCAGCTGGAGAAGTTCCGTGAGCAATACCCAGAAGCTCAGTTCGAAATGGCCGAGTATTTTGGCTTCCATCCGTTGTTGAAAGAAGTGCTCAAGGATCGTGTGGTGGAAGCGTTGCACGGTGAAGTGAAGCTGAACTGTGATACCTGTCAGTACAGGCTGGCAGCGATGGAGCACATCGACCATCACCATCACCACCATGATGACGAGCATGGACATCACCACCACCATGGTCACCACCATCATCATCACGACCACGATCACGACCACGATCATGACCACGATCACGACCACGATCATGACCATGATCACAAGCATGATCACAAGCACGATCACGTTACCAAGTAGGAGGGAGACAGCATGATTCTGGTACTGGCTGGAACGAGCGACGCGCGCGAGTTGGCTTTGCAAATCAAGGACAAGGGCTACGAGCTGTTGACGACGGTCGTCACTGACAATGCTGCGAAAAGTATGGAGGAGGCGGGCGTGCCTGTCCAGGTCGGACGCCTGACCGCCGAAGATATTCAGCAGCTGATCCAAGAGAGAGCCGTGCAATGCGTGGTCGACGCGAGTCATCCCTTCGCAGAGGAAGCCTCCAAAAACGCCATGGCAGGAGCACAGGGCGCGGGAGTCCCCTATATTCGCTACGAGCGGGAAAGCCTCTCCTCACCGGGTAGCGAGAAGCTGATTGTGGTAGAAGATTATGTTCAGGCGGCAGAGCTGGCGGCAGAAAAGCGCGGCGTCATCATGCTGACGACAGGAAGCAAGACGCTGAAAACGTTCACGGATCGGCTGTTGGGCCTGCCGGACACGACGCTGGTAGCACGCATGCTGCCGCGTCTTGACAATATGCAGAAATGCGAAGAGCTCGGTGTCGAGCAAAAAAACATCGTCGCGATGCAAGGTCCTTTTTCCAAGGAGCTGAACAAAGCGCTCTACGACCATTATGGTGTCACGCTGATGATTACCAAGGAGAGCGGCAAGGTAGGCGCTTTTGATGAAAAGGTGGAAGCGGCACTGGAAATGGGCATCGAAACAATCGTCATCGGTCGTCCGAAGATCGATTACGGAACGAAGTTTTCCGACTTTACCAGTGTTTTAGAACAACTCAAAGAGGTTGTTCAATAAGTCGTCTTTTGATCACGAAGTGGTTCGTGAAGCATATTCGACATCGAATATGGCGTTCACCGTCAAAGTCCGGTTCTCGCCATCTTCTCGGTGCTGAAAAGCCGACTTTTTGAACGCGCATTTAAATTGTGACTGGAGGAAACTAACCATGGATTTCAAAACGGAATTTAAACCAATGACCGTACAACCGCAAGAGATTGAGGAATTGAGCTTTCAAATCATTACAGATGAGCTGGGCGAGCATTCTTTTACAGAAGAACAATATCCGGTAGTACAACGTGTCATCCACGCATCCGCAGACTTTGACCTCGGACGCAGTCTTGTTTTCCACCCGGACGCAGTAAAATCGGGAATCGAAGCGATCCGCAGCGGCAAAATCGTCGTAGCAGACGTACAAATGGTGCAAGTCGGCATCAGCAAAAACCGCATTGAAAAATTCGGAGGAGAAGTAAAGGTGTACATCTCTGACCGCGATGTGATGGAAGAGGCGAAGCGTCTGAATACGACCCGTGCGATCATTTCCATGCGCAAAGCGATCAAGGAAGCGGATGGCGGTATCTTTTGCATCGGAAACGCACCTACGGCACTCCTGGAGCTGATCCGCATGGTGAAGGAAGGCGAAGCAAAGCCAGGTCTGGTGATCGGTATGCCAGTTGGCTTCGTTTCTGCGGCAGAATCCAAGGAAGAGCTGGCGAAGCTCGATATCCCATTCATCACGAACATGGGACGTAAAGGCGGAAGCCCAGTAACCGTAGCAGCATTGAATGCCATTTCGATCATGGCGGAACGGTTGGGCTAAGCAGATGGCAGCCAAAGCAGCAACGGACGAAAAAGAGGCAAAGCCCCTCCGCCACGGATATACGACTGGATCATGTGCAACGGCGACGACCAAGGCTGCTTTGATCGCGCTGATTACTCAGGAAGAGCAAAGCCAAGCGACGATTCGCCTGCCAATCGGCGAGGACGTCACCTTTCAGATGGAGAGCTGTGAATTTTCATTGGCGAGGGCGACAGTTAGCACGATCAAGGATGGGGGAGACGACCCTGACGCGACACACGGTGCCCTTATCCTCTCAACCGTAGAATGGTCGGATGAGCCCGGCATTATTTTGGATGGCGGACTCGGTGTGGGACGGGTGACCAAGCCAGGTTTGCCCGTTCCGATTGGCGAGGCAGCGATCAATCCCGTCCCGCGTAAAATGATCAGGGAAACCGCGCAGGCTGTTCTGGATGAGTACGGGACCCAGCGCGGGATCAAAATCGTAATCTCCGTGCCTGCGGGCGAGGAAATCGCCAAAAAAACATTGAATGGACGACTCGGCATACTCGGCGGCATCTCCATTTTGGGGACGCGTGGAATCGTGGTGCCGTTTTCCACTTCTGCTTACAAGGCAAGCGTGGCGCAAGCGGTCAACGTCGCCAAGGAAGCTGGCTGCGATCATATTGTGCTGTCGACGGGTGGAAAGAGTGAATCTTACGGGGTCGCTACTTATCCAGAGCTGTCGGAAGAAGCATTCGTGGAAATGGGCGATTTCGTCGGCTTTTCTCTCAAGCAGTGCAAGAACAAGAAGATGCGCAAAGTGACCTTGGTCGGGATGATGGGCAAGTTTTCCAAGGTAGCGCAGGGCGTCATGATGGTTCACTCCAAAAGCGCACCGGTTGACTTCGGCTTCCTCGCTCAAATGGCGGCAGATGCGGGAGCTTCGCAGGAGCGTATTGACGAAATTTTGGGAGCCAACACCGCTTCGCAGGTAGGCGATATGATGGTGGACACGCCCGCCTTTTTCGAGATCATGTGCGAAAACTGTTGTCGCGCTGCACTTAAGGAAGTGGGCGGCGGCATCGAGGTCGAAACCATCATCATCACAATGAAAGGGTCCCTGTTGGGAAGGGTGACGATCAATGACACAGGCGATGAAAGTAATTGGAATCGGGGATGATGGACAGCAGAGTCTGCTGCCGTTGTACCGGACTTGGATAGAAGAAAGTGAACTGTTGGTTGGAGGAGAGCGACACCTCAGTTTTTTCCCGGAGTATACAGGGGAAAAGCGTGTACTGAAGGGCGGTCTGACTGCCATGGTGGAGGAGCTGCGTACAGAGACGCGCAAGACTGTCATTCTGGCGTCAGGCGACCCGCTCTTTTACGGGATCGGCAGCTTGCTTGCAAAAAAACTGAACGTGGAGATTTACCCGCACCTAAGCTCCATCCAGCTCGCTTTTGCCAAAATGGGAGAAGCATGGCAGGATGCGACACTTGCTAGCGTGCACGGACGCAGTATCAAAGGTCTGGCACAGCGGATCGACGGGAAGGATAAGGTCGCACTGTTGACGGATCGGGAAAACTCACCAGCAGCGATCGCCCGCTATCTCCTTTCGTTCCACATGACCGAGTACGATGCGTTCGTGGCGGAGAATCTGGGCAGTGCGGAAGAGCGGACAGGCTGGTATTCCCTTGAGGAAATGGCAGATGGTATCTTCTCTGATCTGAATGTCGTGATTTTGAAAAAACGCCGTCCAAGCCCGGTATGGCCGTTTGGAATCGCAGACGAGGAGTTTTCCCAGCGCAAGCCAGACAAGGGACTCATTACGAAAAAAGAAGTGCGCATTTTAAGCATTGCACAGTTGCAATTGCATGCCAAAAGCATCGTCTGGGACATCGGCACCTGCACAGGCTCTGTCGCCATTGAAGCGGCACGAATTGCGCGTGAGGGTGAAGTGTACGGCGTAGAGAAGAACGCGGACGATCTGGAAAACTGCCGCCAGAACATGGCGAAGTTTCGCACGGATTTGACAGTGATCAATGCACGTGCCCCACATGGCTTGGATCAGTTCCCAGACCCGGATGCCGTATTTATTGGCGGCAGTGGCGGAGAATTGCGCGAGCTGTTGAACATCTGCTGCACACGACTGCGCCCGAATGGTCGGATTGTAGTGAACGCAGCGACCATTGAGACATTGTACGAAGCGACACAAGCATTCGCGCAGGAAGGATTCGAGACATCGGTGACACTGGCACAGCTATCGCGCAGCAAGCCGATTTTGTCCCTGACGCGCTTTGAAGCATTGAATCCGATCTACATCATTACGGCCTGGGCCAAGCAGGCAGAAGACCAAGGAGGAGACAGCAAGTGACTAAGATCGGAACATTGTACGGACTGGGCGTAGGTCCCGGCGACCCTGAATTGATTACCGTAAAGGCATTTCGTCTATTGCAGCAATCGCCAGTGATTGCCTACCCGAAAAAACGGATGGGCAGCAAAAGCTACGCACATCAAATCGCGGAGCTGTATGTGCAATCCCCAGACAAGGAAATGCTCGGACTCGTTTTCCCGATGACGCGGGACAAAGAAATTTTGGAGCGCGAGTGGAACAACACGGTAGAGGTCGTCTGGGAACGTCTGTCTGAAGGCAAAGACGTCGCTTTTGTAACGGAAGGCGATCCAATGTTTTACAGCACGTTCATCCACATGATGCGCGTCATGCATGAGGAGCACCCAGAAGTGCCAATCGTGACTGTACCAGGTGTCTCTTCGTTTTTGGGAGCAGCATCGCGATTCAATCTGCCACTGGCGGATGGCGATGAGCAGATCGGTATCATCCCGGCAACAGAAGACAAGGAAGCCATGCGCAAAGCGCTTGAGAACCACGATACCGTCGTGTTCCTGAAGGTAGCAAAAGTACTGCCAATGATCATTGGCTTGCTGAAAGAAATGGGGCTGGCTGAAAAGGCAGCGGTAGCGACCAAGGTCACTTCCTCCGAGGAAATGGTTTGGACCGATATGCGTGAACTAGAGCGGGCAGAGCTTAGCTATCTTACACTGATGGTGGTGAAAAAGTAATGAAACTGTACATAGTGGGAGCGGGTCCCGGCGACCCTGATTTGATTACAGTGAAAGGCTTGAAGCTGCTGCAAAAGGCAGATGTCATTATGTATACCGACTCTCTCGTGAACGAGGATTTGGTAGCAATGAGCAATCCCGATGCAGAGGTACTGCAAAGCTCAGGTATGGCATTGGAAGAAATGGTAGAGCTGTTGGTAGACCGGATTAGTAGCGGAAAAACAGTCGTACGCCTGCATACAGGTGATCCCTCCATTTATGGCGCGATTATGGAACAGATCGCATTGTTGAAGGAAAAGGGCATCGAGGTAGAAATCGTTCCAGGTGTGAGCTCCGTATTTGCGGCAGCGGCAGCAATAGGTGCCGAGCTGACGATTCCTGATCTGACACAGACGATCATCCTCACACGCGCGGAAGGTCGCACACCTGTGCCTGAAAGAGAAAAGCTGCGTGCACTCGCTGAGCATCATTGCACGTTGGCTCTGTACCTTAGCGCGACTTTGACGAAAAAAGTAGTCCGCGAGCTGGTCGAGGCAGGCTGGAGCGAGGATACGCCTGTCGCAGTTGTACAACGTGCAAGCTGGCCGGATCAATTGATCATTCGCACCACACTGAAGAATTTGGACGAAGACATGGGCAAAAACGGCATCCGCAAGCACGCGATGATTTTGGCTGGCTGGGCATTGGACCCGAATATCCATGACAAGAGCGAGCAATACCGTTCCAAGCTGTACGATAAAACCTTTACACACGGGTTCAGAAAAGGTGTGAAGGAATAATGAAGATCATCGAACTGATCGAGGGAGAAATCCCTGTTATCGAGCAGCGCGGAGACTATGCGATCGTCGCCATCACGAAGCACGGAGTAGAGATGGCGCGCGATTTGGCACAGAAATTCCCTGGGACGGACCTGTACTACATGAGCAAGTTCGAGCGTGGAGATGAGGAAGCGCGCGGCATCCAGCTGTTTTCGAACAGTGTACGGATGCTGTTTCCCGCTCTCTGGCCTGCTTATAAAGGGTTAATCATCATTATTTCACTGGGTGCGGTTATTCGGATGATCGCACCTTTGCTCGAAGATAAAAAGAAAGACCCGGGTGTCGTCGTCGTCGATGATCGTGGGGAGAATGTCATCAGTGTGCTGTCCGGTCATTTGGGCGGTGCCAATGAGCTGGCTCGCGAGGTAGCGGCAGTCATGGGCGCTCGCCCGATTATCACGACAGCATCTGACGTACAAAAGACGATCCCGGTCGATCTATTTGGTAGACGTTTTGGCTGGGAGTGGGATTCCGCTGAAAAGCTGACCCCTGTCAGTGCTTCTGTCGTAAATGAGGAGCGCGTAGCTGTCATCAATGAATCCGGTGAACGTGACTGGTGGATGCATGACACGCCGATGCCACCGTCCATCAAGGAATACGCGACAATCGCTGAGGCAAAAGCCGATCAGCCGCAAGGTGCTCTAGTCGTTTCTCATCGCTTGCTCACACCGGAGGAACAATCGATTTTGGACAACGGCGTCCTTTATCGTCCGAAGGTAATCGTGCTCGGGATGGGCTGCAACCGTGGAACCTCCGCAGAGGAGATCGAGGCAGTCATCAAGGAAACGCTGGATGAACTGCAATTTTCAATCAAAAGTGTAAAAGCACTGGCGACCATCGAGCTGAAAAAGGATGAAGCAGGTCTGATCGCCGTTTGCGAAAAATACGGCTGGTCATTCGTCTGGTATTCGCCTGAAGAGTTGAATCAGGTAGAAATCAGCGATCCGTCTGATACCGTCTTCAAGTTCACTGGCGCGTACGGAGTGAGCGAGCCTGCCGCGAAGCTGTATGCTGGCGCGGGCGAACTCGTTTTGACCAAGAAGAAGTCGGGCAACACCACCATTTCGGTCGGATTGATGCCCTATCATGAGGAGGAGCGCGCATGACGGACAGCCGCCGTATTGTGATTGCCGGAACAGGCAGCGGAGCGGGTAAGACAACCGTTACCATCGGACTGATGGCTGCTCTGAAAAGAAAAGGGCATACCGTACAGGGCTTCAAGTGCGGACCTGACTACATCGATCCTACGTATCATACGGCTGTGACGGGCAGAGCCTCGCGCAATCTGGACAGCTTCATGCTGGAGCACGAGATCGTGAAGGAGATATTTGTCCGCGGCAGCGAGGGTGCAGACATCTCGATTATCGAGGGTGTCATGGGTATGTACGATGGCAAGGAAGCGACCAGCGATAAAGGCAGTACGGCCGAAATCAGCATCCTGACTGGCTCTCCGGTTCTGTTGGTGGTCAATTGTCAGAGCATGGCGCGCAGTGCGGCAGCGATTGTCAAAGGCTTTCAATTGCTCAACCCACAGGCGAGAATCGTCGGTGTCATCGCGAACAAGGTCGGCAGTGAGGGACATCACAAAATCGTGAAGGCAGCGATCGAGCAGGAGTGTGGGATTCCGGTCGTGGGCTACCTGAAACGGGAGAACGAGCTGGAAATACCGGAACGTCATCTCGGATTGGTGCCATCTGTCGAGCGTGGAGAGCTGACACCGCTGTTTGAAAAGCTGGCTGATCTGATCGCGGAGACAGTAGATTTGGAACAAATCTGGGAGCTGGCCAAGGCAGAGCCGCTACAAGCGGAACCTACGCTGTTTGCTCCGCGAAAAGCATCTGCCACTGTCACCATTGCTGTAGCGAAGGACCCTGCTTTTCATTTTTACTATCCGGAAAATTTGGAGCTGCTCGAAGCATATGGCGCGAAGCTCGCGTTTTTTTCACCGCTGGCCGGAGAGGGAGTGCCTGAGGACGCGGATGGCTTGTACATCGGGGGAGGCTTCCCGGAGGAATTTGCAGCAGAGCTATCGCAAAATGAAGCGGTGAAGCAATCGATCCGATCTGCGATCACAAAAGGCTTGCCTACCTTGGCTGAGTGCGGTGGCTACATGTTTTTGACAGAAGCAATCGTGACGACAGAGGGCGACAGCTATCCGATGGTGGGGCTCATCCCAGGCAAGGTGACCATGCAGAAAAAGCTCGCAGCGCTTGGCTATCGGGAAGTGCGCGGCAAGGGAGTCAATTTCTTGCTCGGAACCGAGGAACAGGCAAAAGGACATGAATTCCATTACTCTACTTATGCTTCGGATCAAGAGCTACCAGCAGCATATGAGACGAAAGGGCTTCGCGGTACGAAACCGGAGGGCTATGCACAGGATAATCTGGTCGCAGGCTATACTCACTTGCATTTCGGCTCCAATCCTGACCTGGTCGAACGTTGGCTGAGCCGTTGCGCGGAGGTGGCCGCTCGTGCCTAAAACCCTCCCGTTGATGGTGCAAGGTACCAGCTCGGATGCAGGAAAAAGTGCGATTGCTACAGCGCTGTGCCGGATTTTTGCCCAGGATGGCTACAAGACAGCTCCGTTCAAATCACAAAATATGGCGTTGAACTCCTACGTTACGCTTGATGGAAAAGAAATCGGCCGGGCACAGGGCGTTCAGGCGGAAGCAGCAGGAATTCTGGCGACGACCGATATGAACCCCATTTTGATCAAACCTACTAGAGATTCCGAATCGCAAATTGTTGTCAACGGCGAGCCATACGGCAACATGAAAGCGATGGCCTATCGTACAGAATTTTTCCACGAGGGCTTGCGGATCATTGAGGAAGCGTATCAACGACTCGCTAGCACCTACGAGCGGGTCGTCATCGAAGGGGCTGGCAGTCCGGCAGAGGTTAATCTAAATGACCGCGAGCTCGTCAATATGCGAGTCGCTCGTCTTACGAACGCACCCGTCATTTTGGTGGCAGACATCGAGCGTGGGGGTGTGTTTGCTAGCTTGGTCGGTACCCTTCAGCTGCTTGAACCCGAAGATCGGGACCGTGTGATCGGAGTCATCATCAATCGTTTTCGCGGTGATTTGACACTTTTGCAGCCGGGGCTGGACTGGTTCGAAGAATATACGGGCAAGCCTGTCCTTGGTGTCGTGCCATTTATTCCAGACTTGTGGATCGATGCGGAGGATTCGCTGATTTTGCACCGTTATCAAGGTCAGCGTGAGACACCGAGAGAGATTGACATTGCAGTTTTGCGTTACCCGCGAATTTCCAACTTTACAGACGTGGACCCGTTTTTTGTAGAGCCGGATTGCCGGATGCGCTTTGTGACACGTTTGGAAGAGTTGGGTGAACCAGATCTGATTGTCTTGCCGGGCAGCAAGAATACACTTGAAGATTTGCAATTTCTGCGAGAGACAGGTCTTGCCGCGGCGGTCAAAGACCTTCATCATAAAGGGAAGACGTATATCGTCGGCTTGTGTGGCGGCTATCAAATGCTGGGAGAATCCATTCACGATCCAGCTGGGGTCGAGTCTCCGTTGCAGCAGCTTGATGGTCTAGGTCTCATCCCGATGATCACGACGATGACGCAGAAGAAAACGACAGTTTTGTCCCGCGGAGAAGCAGTATTTGCGAAGGAAAGGCTGACGGTGGAAGGCTACGAGATTCACATGGGGCAATCTGCTTATCCGAGCAATGATTTTCCTTTTATCCAGATGGAGGGGCGTACGGAGGGCTATTGTCAGGAGGAGCGGCAGTTGATCGGCACGTATTTTCATGGCCTGTTCCACAATGACCACTTCCGCACGCTGTTGCTGAATACCATCCGTGAGAAAAAAGGTCTTCCACCTATCGAGGATCGCCCATCCTTTGTCGCTCTGAGAGAGCAGGGGTACGATCTGTTGGCGGAAACCGTTCGTCGCCATGTGAAGTTGGATACGATCGAAGAGTACATGAAGGCTTTTCAAGAAAAAGAGATGCTACAGAGTAAAATTATTCAATAAACCCTTCAGGTTTCTACCTTTCTTACAATCTTGCTGGCTGATGTTCATGGTCCAAGGATCAAGAGCGAATAAATCTAAGAAAATGACAAAGGAGCTGGCTGAGGGTGATACTGGCGAAGAAAATTAGGCTAAAGCCAACCCCTGAGCAAGAACAACAACTTTGGAGATCGGCAGGAACTGCTCGTTGGGTTTACAACTGGACACTAGCAAGACAAGAAGTAAACTATCATAACGGTGGCGCGTTTTTGTTAGACGGAGGTTTAAGAAAAGAACTTACACAACTCAAACAGTCAGAAGAATATGTTTGGTTATATGACGTCTCCAACAATATCACCAAACAGGCTGTCAAAGACGCATGTGATGCATATAAGAGATTCTTCAAAGGACTGGCAGATCAGCCGAGATTCAAGAGACGTAGGCACTCTAAGCCATCGTTTTACAACGACCCTGTGAAGTTAAAAGCAAAGTCTGGTCTCGTTCTCATCGAGAAGGTCGGGTGGGTATCTACATCGGAGCAAGTTCCCATGGATGTGAAATATAACAATCCACGCATCTCCTTTGACGGGAAATATTGGTATCTATCTGTTGGTTTTGAACATGAGATAAAAAAGCCAGAACGAACAGGTCAAGCTCTTGGAATTGACGTAGGTATCAAAGAACTTGCTGTCTGCTCGAATGGAATGGTATTCAAAAACATCAATAAAACGAGAGAAGTAAAGAAAGCTGAGAAGCGTTTGCGTCGGTTACAGCGTAGAGTTTTTCGTCAATATGAATCGAACAAGGAGGGAAACCGTTTCGTCAAAACATGTAACATTGTGAAAGTCGAGAAATCGGTTCGTTTGCTTTATCGAAGACTAACGAATATCCGTACAAACCATATCCATCAGGCTACTAATGCTATCGTGAAAACCAAGCCTAGCAAAGTAGTGATGGAGAACTTGAATATCAGAGGTATGATGAGGAATCACTATTTATCAAAAGCTCTCGCACAACAGAAGTTGTATGCGTTCAAAAGACAGTTACAATACAAGTGCGAGAAATACAGTATTGGCTTCCTGGAAGCTGAGCAATGGTATCCATCATCTAAAACCTGCTCTGATTGCGGAGAAATCAAGAGGGACTTGAAACTATCCGATCGGGTATTTAAGTGTGGTTGCGGTCTAGAACTAGATAGAGACCTCAATGCTTCTATCAATCTAGCGAAATTAGCAAACTAACTTTGATAAGTTATGGCTAATGTGTAGGATTCGTTGTATCCGAATTTACGCCTGTGGAGTGTTACAAAATGTAAGTAGCTACGGCAAAAGCAGACACGAAGAAGCAGGAAGCAAACAAAAGATGCGTAGACTTTTATTATCTTTTGGCAACGGTGCAAATATAATGTCAGTCATTTATCCGGCGATTGAGCCACGAAATCAGGAAGCAAGTGAGCAAACGAGACAGCATGTGGATCAGTTGACCAAGCCTCTTGGCAGCCTTGGTCGCTTGGAGCAATTGGCTATTGAGCTGGCAGGGATGACAGGTGAGACGATGCCTGTTGTGACACCGCCGGGCGTGCTTGTTTTTGCGGCCGATCACGGTGTGGCACGGGAAGGTGTCTCTGCCTATCCGCAGGAAGTGACAGTGCAAATGGTGCTGAATATGGTTCATGGCGGAGCGGGAGTCAACGTCTTCGCCAGACAAATCGGAGCCATCCAAAAAATCGTAGATGTCGGTGTAGCGGTCGAGGTCGAAGCTCCGGGCGTTTACAACAAGCGAATCAGAGCAGGCTCGGGCAATATGCTGAAAGAAGCAGCGATGACCGCAGACGAAGCGCAGCGCTCCATTGCAGTTGGCCTCGAGATGGCAGAAGCGATTATCGGGGAAGGTGCAAAAGTCCTGATCGTCGGTGAAGTAGGGATTGGCAACACGACAGCCAGTAGTGCGATTCTGTCAGCCTTAACTGGAGCTGATCCTGAGCAAATCGTCGGACGAGGAACAGGGCTGGATGACGCAGGCTGGCAGCGTAAAAAGGCAGTTGTTCGTGACGTGCTTGCGCTGCATCGCCCGGATGCAACCAATCCGTTGGACGTTTTGGCAAAAGTCGGCGGACTGGAAATCGGAGCAATGGCAGGGGCGATCATGGGAGCAGCTTCTCGCCGCGTCCCTGTGCTGCTGGACGGTTTTATCGCTACGGTAGCGGCTTTGCTTGCTGTTCGAATGGAGCCACTCGTTGCTGATTACTTGATCGCGGGTCACCGTTCTGAGGAGCCGGGGCATGATTTTGTCCTGCAAGCATTAGGCAAGGAGCCATTGCTCAGCCTGAATTTGCGACTGGGCGAAGGAAGCGGAGCAACATTGGCGTTTCCAATTGTGGAAGCAGCGACACGGATGGTTCGTGAGATGGCGACATTTGCATCAGCAGGAGTAAGTGACCGATGAGCGGCGCGGGTAAAGTCTATCTCGTAGGAGCCGGCCCTGGCGATCCAAAGCTGATTACCGTAAAAGGAATGGAATGCCTGCAAAAGGCAGAGGTGGTTGTGTATGATCGTCTGGCAAATCCAGCTCTGCTGGAGTACGCGCCACAGACGGCGGAACGCATCTACTGCGGCAAGCTGCCAGATCATCACACGATGAGACAGGAATCAATTAACGAGCTGTTAGCGGAAAAAGCGCTGGAAGGAAAAGTCGTCGTTCGGCTAAAAGGTGGCGATCCTTGTGTATTTGGCCGTGCGGGAGAAGAAGCGCAGCATTTGGCTGAGCGAGGAATTGCCTTCGAAATTGTCCCGGGAGTAACAGCTGGGATTGCAGCCTCGGCGTACGCGGGCATTCCAGTGACACACCGCGATCACGGCTCGTCATTTGCTGTCGTGACGGGACATTTGCGCGAAGACAAGCCGGAGTTAGCTGTAGAAAAATGGCGTGCTCTCGCGAATGGCATCGACACCGTTGCCTTTTACATGGGTGTAGCCAATCTGCCGTTGATCCGCACCCAATTAATCAAGCACGGACGCGATCCGCATACGCCAGTAGCCGTCATCTCTTGGGGAACACTCCCGCAGCAAGCGGTGGTAACGGGTACCTTGGCTGATATTGAGGAACGTTTGGCTGAAAACAGTCACATCACGAATCCAGCTATCATTCTGGTCGGTGATGTTGTGAAGATGCGTGAGAAAATCAACTGGTTTGAAGCTACGCTTGGTATGGAGCAAGTGCAACAATAGGAAGCTGAGGGGAGGGAACGCTGGTGATGCACTATGCCATGATGGTCAATCTACAAAACAAGCGTTGCTTGGTGGTCGGTGGCGGGCAGGTAGCCGAGCGGAAAATCGGCAGTCTGCTTGCTGCTGGTGCGGATGTCACCGTTGTGAGTCCCTCCTGTACGGCAATCATCCTTGAATGGGCACACGCTAAGAAGCTGATGGTAGCACTGCGCCCCTTTATCCCGCAGGACGTAGAGGAGGCAGTGCTCATCATCGCGGCGACGAGTGATCCCGCCGTCAATCTGACTGTATACGAAGCGTGCCGTCCGCATCAATGGATCAATATCGTTGATCGCCCCGATCTCTGTTCTTTTACCGTTCCATCCGTCGTTGCACGTGGAGACTTGCAGATTGCTATCTCTACGGGTGGGAACAACCCGGGTCTGGCGAAGAAAATGCGCCGCCAGCTCGAAGAATGGGTGGGACCGGAATACGAGGACTACACGCTTTTTCTCGGCAGCATGAGAAGACAAGTACTCGCACTGGCGGTGAGCGAAGCGGACAAACGGGCAATCTTGGCAGAGCTTTTGGACGACCGATTTTTACAGTGGACCAAAAGTGGCGAAACCGACCGAAGGGATCGGGAGGCAGAAGCGCTGCTTAACATCACAAAAGAGTAGATCAACGCAAAAATAGGATGGCTCTCACTAAGCTACTTGGTGGGAGCTTTTTTCTAGCTCTTTAGCCAGATCATTTCCAAATGCCTTTGGACCTCTTGAAAGCCGAGCTTGCTGTACATTTCCTGTGGCGTATCATCTGCATAGGTCGTCAAGTACATATGGGTGGCCCCGAGTTTTTTGGCGTCCTGCATCATGACCCGAATGATTTCCGTGCCGAATCCTCTACGCTGCCAGGCATCCAGTATAAAAAATTCCTCCATACGAACGAGCTCCTTGTAAAGATGCCATTCACATGCACCGACTGGCTCCTGATCGACAAAGCACACATACTGAATGATCTCACCTTTTTCATAAATTTCTCTTTTCCGGTTCGCTTTACGGACAGCAAAATCAGGATTGATCATGACGGAATCACTCGCGGTAAGGCAGCGTATGCCTGCTTCCATGACGTCAGTTGAATCCCCTCGTAAAACGGAGCAGTGTGGATTCGGCGCTAGTTTATCGGCAACATCCAGCGGTGCAAGCATGTACAGCATCGTATTTACTTCAAACCCAAGCTGGGTCGCAAAAGACACTAATTCTTCTGAATAAGGTAGCGACGGGTGCAGCTCCAGCTTCAAGTGGCCAAGCTGTTGCTCTTTGGCATGTCGAAGCTCTTGCTCGATGTAAGCTTGCACCCAGTCTTGAGTGGGAACTGACATAATTTCTGTATAATTATGGCTATACATGTCCGGGACCGATGCATCGCGATATACGCGCACTTGTGGATGCTCCGTTCGCGTAGAAAAAGCAAGGGCATAGCGCTCCTGCAAAGTAAAAATATTCGTGAGCATTCCTTTATTCCCCATTTCCTGATATGGTGATAATTGTTTGGATACTTGTCTTCCCTAGAGTAAGACATTTTCCTAAAGGAGGAAACGAAAATGTCGGATGCTTTTCAAATAGGCCCCTTATTGTTGAAAATGAGCATGCTGGCGGTCATTGTTTCGCTTTCGCTCGGCTTTGTGGCTATTTCCGCTCAGCTTAAAAATAACAGAGAAATGAAATCAGCCGTTATTGAGCTGTTGAGCAATGCGCTGGTGCTGGCATTTCTCATTTGGAAGTTCAGCTACGTCCTGTTTTATTTTTCGAAAGCGGTGGAGAATCCCTCATCCATTCTTTATTTTTCTGGAGGAGAAAACGGAGCCATGCTGGCAGTCGTGGCAGTTGTCGTCTACCTCACCAAGACGGTACGCAAAAAAGCGATTCCTGTTCATTTCGTCGTCTTGGGAATGGCGACAGGTTCACTTGCTGCAACAGGCGTTTACCAGCTGCTCACGATCGTGTTAGAACAGAGCAGCATGTGGTATCACGTACAGCAGTTCGCCATATGCGCCTTCTTTCTTTGGTGGCTGCAACGGGCAAAGGAAGGACTCATTCATCTAGTGGCTTGGCTTGCACCCGTGATGTGGTTTGCCATTAGCCAAGTCTATGTGCACTTTTTTGTTCCGAATCGAGAAGCTGTGTTTGCAGGACTTTCCGGCGATCAGCTCATGTACTATGCATTTGCTCTCTTGCTGCTCTTTTTGTCCAGACGAGTGAAGCCGATAGGGGGAACGACCGATGAAGAAGCATCATAATGTTTGGGCGATCGTCGTACTCTTGGGGCTTTTGGGATGGGGCATTTTTGATGCGGAATTCTTGAACAAGCAGGAGCCCATCGCTTCAGGCAACGGGCAGATTGGCATTGAAAAAGGAAATACCGCTCCGGATTTTGAACTCCAGCAGATAGGTGGCGGTACGGTCAAGCTGTCCGATTTACGGGGGAAAAAAGTCATTCTCAATCTGTGGGCGACGTGGTGTCCTCCTTGCCGCGCAGAAATGCCGGACATGCAGCGTTACTACGAAGAGAACAAGGAAAAAGGCGTCGTTATTCTCGGGGTTAATTTGACCGATACGGAGACGAGCCCGGAAGCGGTGGCGGATTTTGTGAAGTTGTATGGCATTACCTTCCCGATCTTGCTCGATCCCGATAAAGAAGTGGCGAATGTGTACAAAGCCATTTCGATTCCGACCAGCTACATCATTGATTCGAACGGCGTGGTCCAGAATAAATACATCGGCCCGATGAGTGAAGAAATCATGGAGAACATGCTGTCTACGATCAAATAGAAAAACCGACAGCAGGCATATCTGCTGTCGGTAGTGATGTCTCTCCTATTATCCAGCGTCTGCTTTGTTTTCTGGTTCTTTGAGTGGTGTCTTTCGATCCAGACGAAACACAGCATTGAGCAACTTGTAAATATGCTTGGATTCCTTGGTCAACAATGGACCTAAAATGGCGAGAATCAAAACGTAAAGAGCCGCAAATGGTTGCAGAATTTCCATGAGTGCGCCCGCTTTTCCGAGATTAGCCATGATAATGGAGAACTCACCGCGAGATACGATGGTCAGTCCAATATTGGTAGAAGCCTTAGGAGACAGTCCAGCGCTTCGGCCAGCCAAAAGTCCGGCCACGACGTTACCGAAGAGGGTAATGGCGACTGCAGCGATGGACAACCATACGGCTCCACCCAACTCCAACGGATCAATCGTCAAGCCGAAGCTGAAGAAGAACATGGCTCCGAAGAAGTCACGAAACGGCAGGATGAGGTGCTCGATGCGCTTCATGTGTTGTGTTTCTGCCAAGACGAGACCTACGAGCAATGCTCCGATGGCTTCGGCAACATGGATCGTTTCGGAAAAACCCGCAATCAGAAACAGAGCGGCAAACACCGTAATCATAAACACTTCGTTTGATTTGATGTTCAATGCCCGATTCAGGAAAGGTACGAGCTTGCGGCCTACGATAATGAGGAGAAGCATGTAGCCGAGTGCAATCAATGCGGATGAGAGTACGCCAGCAAGAGAGGTTGCACCACTTAACACCAAGCCGGACACGATCGAAATATAGACGGCCAAGAATATGTCTTCGAACATGATGATCCCCAAGATCATCTCTGTTTCGCGATTTGCTGTACGTTTGAGATCCACCAGTACTTTTGCCACAATGGCGCTGGAGGAAATAGTGGTAATACCGGCGATAATCAATACCTCTTTGAGAGGGAAGCCAGCGGCCCAACCAAATACGAGGCCGAGGGTAAAGTTAATCACGATGTAGATCGTACCGCCTACGGCAATGGATCGACCAGCCTTGATCAGACGGCCTACCGAAAATTCCAGTCCGAGGTAAAACAACAGGAAGAGTACGCCAAGTCTGCCCATAAATTCGATGAGCGGGGCGCTTTCAATAAAGCGGAGATCAAACAAACCGATGTCGGGAGCGTGTGGACCCACGATCATCCCGACAAGAATGTAGAAGGGTACAATGGAGAATTTTAACTTCATAGAGAGGAACCCCGCAATTGCTATGAGTGCGAGGGCGAGACCGACTTCAAAAACGATGTGCTCCAATATCACTCACCTCCGTTGCTGAGATTAGTCTTGAGAGCCTTCACCTGCTTCCGTTCACCTGCAACGACCAACGTAGATCCTGTACAAAGGACATACTCGGGGCCGGGATTAATCGTTTGTTTATGGTCTTTTTCGATAACAGCGATGATGGTAGCTCCTGTTTCTTGACGAATGTTGAGCTCCCCAATAGTCTTGCCAATGGCAGGAGCGTTCGATTCAATCTTGTACCATTCGATCATGAGTTTGTCTAACGCAACCTCGACTGTTTCCAGTGCAGACGGTTTGTACGTCAAACCGCCTACGATGGCAGCAATTTGTCTCGCCTCATCATCGTCAAGGGTAACCATGGAGATCGTTTCGTCCATATCATCACGGTCAAAGTGATACATTTCCCGGCGGCCGTCATCGTGAATGACGATAACCAGCTTGTCGCCACTTCTGGTTTCGACCTGGTACTTCCTACCGATTCCTGGTAAATCGGATTCTCTAATAGAGAACATGTAAGATCCTCCTTCGCGCAAAACACTGTATTGGCATAGATAGCGGCTCTTTTTTTCAGTGAGCAACAAGTCGTCAATAATTATTTGGAATTATATCCATTCCGGTGATATTTTAGTAATAATCCCCCCTGTTGTGCGGATTATTGTCGACATTCATACCTACATCAACTATTATACACGAAATGACGTCGTTTTTCTTCAAAATGAAACGTTTTTATTAAAAAATGACACACTTATAAACGAACAGGAATATTAACCTTCCTCTAAAACGCGGTCGCTCCACCATGAGTGGGCTTCGATAGAGGTTATTTTAAGGATGATGAAACATGGCGAATAAACAGTATCGATTAACAGAAGCTGAATGGATCTTTATTCAAGACATGCGGTCCATGGATATGGATGAGCTATTGGACATCGTGATCGCATTGCGCAATGAGGTAAGGGAGCTGGAGAAAAAGGCGGAGCTGATCAGAGAGCGCGAGAAAGAGGGCTGGCAGGAGGAGTATCAGGCAGCACAGAAGCGAATTAATCACCTGCGCCAATTTGAGCAGGAGCTTCGTAAGACATGGCCAAATGACTAAAGCAAAAAGAGGTTCTCTCTCAATAGGAGAACCTCTTTTTTATAGGGACTAGGCCATGATCGGTTTTGCTTCTGAATCGTTGTCCGACTCGATGGCGGTTTCATCTGCTTGCTGGACGCGTCCCGGATGGAACTCATTTTCATGCTTGGCTATGACCACGGTAGCTACGCCATTTCCGATCAGATTCGTGATGGCACGAGCTTCTGACATGAATCGATCAACACCGAGCAAGAGGGCAATGCCTTCGACCGGAATGATAGGGAAGGCTGCCAAGGTAGCGGCGAGTGTAATGAAACCAGAACCTGTGACACCGGCAGCCCCTTTTGACGTAATCATCAGGATTCCTAAAAGGGTGACCTGTTCCCAGAAGCTGAGCTCGATGCCATATGCCTGGGCGATAAAAATGGCAGCCATAGATAAATAGATCGAGGTACCATCCAGGTTAAACGAGTAGCCCGTCGGTACGACCAGACCGACAACGGATTTGGAGCAACCGTACTTCTCCAGCCGATCCATCATTCTCGGAAGAGCGGACTCTGAGGAGGATGTACCGAGCACGAGCAGGATTTCCTCCCGAATGTATTTGATAAACGAGAAGATGTTGAATTTGTAGTAGCGCGCGATCCCGCCGAGTATGAGAATAATGAACAAAAACATCGTGATGTAGACAGCCGTCATCAAAAGCCCCAGTCTGGTCAGCGAACCGATGCCGAATTTGCCAATCGTGTACGCCATTGCACCAAATGCAGCTATTGGAGAAACCTTCATGATCATGTTGACGACACCAAAAAATCCGTGTGCCAGCTTATCAAACAGCTTGATGACAGGCTGGGACGCTTGCCCCATGGCAGCGAGTGAGAGACCAAACAGGACAGCGAAGAACAGAATGGGCAACAACTCGCCATTTGCCATAGCACCGACGACATTTTCCGGGATGATCGCCGTAATAAAATCAATAAAACCGTTGTTACTCTGGGCAGCAGCCTCTGTGTATTTGGAGACGTCCCCGCTGGTCAGGCCCGATTTGTCAAAGCCTACCCCAGGCTTGATCAGGTTGACCACGAGCAGTCCGATTGCCAATGCGATTGTGGTAACGATTTCAAAATAGAGCAGCGCTTTGCCACCGATCTTACCGACCTTTTTCATGTCTCCCATACTGGCGATTCCATTCACTACGGTGAAGAAGACAATCGGTGGAATGACCATTTTGATCAGTTTGACAAAAATATCGGCCAACACCTTCAGCTCTGCGCCAAATTTGGGTGCAAAATGACCAACTAGGATACCGAGAATGATGGCAATAACGACCTGTATGGTCAGATTTTTAAAGTTGATCCGCATGAAATTCGTTCCTCCTCCAGGTTTTGAAAACGCTTTATTCCTCTCTTTCGCATTGTATAAATTGTGTGAAAAATTGAAAATGATACGGTCATATTGGTTGTTTTGGTCCTTTTGGTCATAGAAATCCCCTCAAATTGGAAAGGAAAAAATCAATTGTTGACATACTCTCGACACGAACGATAGGTAAAGTAAGAGATGTACATAGTGACACGAAAGAAATAGACAACCGGGAGAATGGAGGATTTTCTATGTTCAAGAAGCAATATCTGGCGATTGCCTCAGCGTTGATTCTGACTACCACACTTATTCCGACGAGCTCTCAAGCAGCTACTGGAACGAAGAATCTGCAAGCTAAGTACAACAACATTAAAGTTATCTATAACGGTGCAACTGTTCCAACTACAATCGAACCATTCATCGTAAACGGAACCACGTACATTCCACTTCGCATGATGGCTGGTGTATTTAACAAGGATGTAGCATGGGATGGCGCGAAGTACACCGTTACGGTAAAAGACATGCCTAACTCCCAGCACGCAAACGAGTTGGCTGCACGTGACGCTCAAATCAGAAGTCTGCAAAACACCATCGATAGCCTGAACAAAGAGATCTCTGATTTGAAAAACGGCAAGAAAAACAATAATAATAACAACGATGATGATATTCAGGATGCCTTGGATGATCTGGAAGATGATCTGAATTCTGATTACGATGACTACAAAGACCTCAAATGGAGTATCTCCCTGAAGGGCGATGAGGATGATATCGACGTAGAAATCGAGATCAATCTGGATAAATACCAAGATGAATTCGATGATCTGGATGACGATGGCGATGTAGAGGCTCTCGTTGAAGATATTATCAAAGATATCTGGGACAACAAGGATTTCGAAGATGCCGACATTACAGGTGAAGTCATCGACAGCGACAATAACGATACCATTTATGAGTTCGAAGGCGATGCTAGCGACGAGGACATCAACTTTGACGTGTAAAATGATCTAAAGTGGGGACATTTCTCACAAAAAAAGCCTTGCTCCTTTTCAAAGGATGCAAGGCTTTTTTCCTATTTTCCAAAAACATCAAAGCCAAATTTTAATACGAGGATGTAAACTGATAGAATAGAGGTACGTAGACTATTAGAGAGACCATGCGACAATTCTCGAATAGGAATGATCATATGTCTGTAAATCAGGTAGGGAAGTTATGAAAAGCATTTTGTTGGTAGAAGATGAACTGGTGATATCGCGCGTGCTGAAGGCTTACTTGCAAAAGGCAGGGTATGAGGTCTGGCAAGCGAACGACGGAATCGAGGCGATGGAGCTTTTTGACGAAAAAAAGCCGGATCTTGTTCTGTTGGATGTCATGCTCCCTGAACGCAATGGCTGGGAGATCCTCCAGTACATTCGCGAAAAGAGCTCCTGTCCGGTCATTATCATGACGGCGCTTGGTCAGACAGACCAAAAGCTCAAAGGACTCAATCAAGGGGCGGATGACTACATAACGAAGCCTTTTGTCGCGGATGAAGTAGTTGCACGAGTCAATGCGGTGTTGCGCCGCTCCGTTATTTTGGTGAAAGATCAGGAAACCCGACTATTTGGAAGCTTAAAAATAAACTTTCAGTCCCACCACGTGACGTTGCACGGTCTCGAACTGACGTTTCACCCGCGTGATTTGTCCTTGCTGCTTTTTCTGGCACAAAATCCGAATCAGACCTTTACCCGTGAGCAATTGATCGAACAAGTATGGGGTATGGACTATGGTGGCAGTGACCGCGCTGTAGACCTGGCGATCAAGCGGGTCAGAAAGACACTGGAAAATTGGCCAGTTCAGGAAGGCGAGATCAAGACGCAAAGAGGGGTTGGGTATCAATTCTGTGTTTATAAAAAACAATGAGCCCGTATCGCTGCTGCGCTACTGGACCACACGCTATCTACTCACCCTCGTGATCGGATTGCTCATCATTGGGGCTGTCTCTGCTTATTGGATCAAGTACGCTGCGATTGAAAAGCAGATCGAGGTCACGCGACTGTTTGCAGAGGAAGTGGCTGATCGAGTCGTCGATGATGTTGGAAATATTTTGGTGGGCGAAAAGCTTCATCAGGTATTGGATAATCGGCGCAAGTTTATGGGTGTGGATCGCAATCTGATTTTGTTCATTGAAGATGTAAAAGGAGAGGTCGTTTACAGTCGGCCGACCAAGCTTCCACCTCCCTTGCAGCAGGCAGCACCTGAGATGCTGGAGCAGGCGGACACGCGGGATAAAGTGAGGCATCCGTCAGGGGAGACCCTGTATGTAATCAGAAAAAATTTGGAATACAATGATCGAATAATAGGCAAGGTGATCTTGCTTTTCCCAGAAACAGATATCAAGGTAGGCAAAGAAGAAATCCAATATTTGGTCATCATGTTGGGGAGTTTGGGTGTGCTTGGCTGGGCGGTTATTTATTTTCATGCGCGGAAGCTGTCTGAACCGATTCAAAATGTGGTGATGTCCGCACGACAGATCGTAGAAGGAAACTACGACGTCTTGATTAATAAAACGATCAAGGAAAAAGAAATTCACGAGCTGGTGCATACGTTTGCGGAAATGGCCGACCGTCTTCGGCAGTTGGAAAGCATGCGCACAGAGCTTTTGGCTGGGGTGACACACGAGCTGAAAACCCCCGTTACGTCGATTAGCGGATTAATCCAGGCAATTAACGACGAGGTGGTTTCCGGTGAGGAACAGAAGGAGTTTTTGGAAATCTGCCTGAAGGAAACGAAGCGCCTGCAAAAAATGGTAGAGGATTTGCTAGACTTCAATTCATTTGCCGTAGGAGCGATCACCGTTTGTCAGGAAGAGCAAAACGTGAACAAGCTGATCCGCGAGATCGCCTCACAATGGCAGATTGTCCACGACCTCGGTCACGTGACGTTTACCGTTTGGGTTCTGGAAAAGCAGGCGATGATCTATGTCGATCCGGGCCGTGTGCAGCAAATCTTGATTAACCTTTTGAACAACGCGAAACAGGCTGTCGGTGAGAAGGGGAGCATAGCGCTCACTCTATACGAAACGGACACCGATTTACGAATCGACGTCAAAGACGATGGGCCAGGAATACCCGCAAAGGAACAGCCTCTTGTGTTCGAGCGTTTCTTTCGGGGAAGCAATAAAAAAGACAAAGTACGTGGACTCGGTTTGGGGTTGTCCTATTCTCGCATGATGGCGAAGGCTCTTGGCGGAGATCTCCTCCTCGCAAAAAGCACGTCAGAGGGATCTGTATTTACGCTCATTTTGCCCATGCGCAAGGAGCAGAAAGAGGAGATTGCTTGAGAGCTTCACCGGCGTTGGTGGAGCTCTCTGATTTTCTGCATCAAGGGTTCTCCGATACTCGGAGCGAATTGATCGTAGACTGGTTGTAATGCTTCGATCCAGGCGGCACGTTCTTCGGCAGTCTGTATGTGGATGTGCATTCCCCCATTTTCTTGGAGCAAGCGCAGCTGTTTGTCATTCATCGAAACAGCCAATTGATTATTGTAAGCTGTCGCTTCCTGCATCGCTTCCGATATGGCCTGCTGAATATCGGCGGGGAGGTTGTTCCAAAACGTTTTATTAATGACGACGGTGTAGCCTAGATAGCTGTGATTGCTGATCGTCATGTGCTTTTGTACTTGATAGAGCCGTTTGGTGTACACATTGGAGATCGTATTTTCTTCGCCGTCTACTTTTCCGGCAGCCAGCATGCTGTATAATTCATTGAAGGAAGAGCCTACAGGGATTGCCTGGAGCGTGCGAAACTGAGCTTCGATCACGTTGCCTGGAATGATGCGCAAGCGTTGTCCGACAAAATCGGAAGGCATGATCAACGGGCGGTTGGCTGTGACTTGCTTAAAGCCGCTTGCCCAAAAGGCGAGTCCTTTCATGTCGGAATCTTCAAGCTTATCGAATAGTATTTGACCGATTTCCCCATTGAATACGGTTTCGACATCCTCCTGGGATCGAAACAGATAAGGCAGATCAAGCACAGCCCACTCAGGAATCGTGTTCGACAGATAGGAGAATGCAGGGGCGATCATCTGGATCTCGCCGTTTTGCAAAGCAGTCATCTCGGTTTTCTCGGTATGAAGGATACTGTTGGGAAAGACTTGTACCTCGACACGTCCGTTTGTCTTTTCCTTCACTAGCTGGGAAAAGCGTTCGATGGTTAGCCCCTTCGGTGTATTTTCCGCGATTACGTGGCTGAACTTGATAATAATTTGATTGGACAGTCCTACCTGTTCTTCGTCGTATCCTCTGTTTTCCATCAGGAAATCTGGTCCGAAGCCTATAATGACAGCGCTCACAAGTCCGAGTATGACAATGAATGTACTGGTTACCAACGATTTCATTTTCTAACACCTGCTTATGTTGAATGAATTTGAGTTGCAAACCCAATGGAAAGGAAAGAACGAACCTGTTTGAACGCTTAACAATTAAATGGAAGATTATGCTGCTCTCCGTCGGAATCGTTCTTTTTTCTTTGATCATCGGAAACTTGATCATGGCCGGAGGGATTATTCGGATTACGGAAACCCAACTGGGACAACGGCTGATGACCACAGCGCGCACGGTTGCGACGATTCCCAATGTACAAAAAAGCATTCAGGAACCAGACGGGTGGAAGGTGATCCAACCGACAGCAAACAACCTGCGCGTCGTCAACGATGTGACGTATATCGTCGTGCTGAATAAGGAGCGTGTCCGTTATTCAGACCCATTAGATGAGCGAATCGGTACGGTATTTATGGACCCAGCGGTTGATGAGGCCTATGCCGAGCACTCCTATTTTCAAAAAGTTAAAGGAGAGATGGGAACGGCTCTGCGGGCCTACGTGCCGATCATGGATGACCAGCATCAGCAGGTGGGTGTTGTCTTGGTCGGACGTGTCATGCCTGATGTCTGGGGGATCTTGTACACCGAGCGAAACAATATCGCGCTGACCTTTTTCTTCTCCTTATTGTTCGGGGTGTGGGGCTCCTATCAGTTGGCACGTCACATGAAAAAACAGATGCTCGACCTGGAGCCAGACGAAATCGCGCGAATCCTGGTAGAGAGAACCGCAACCTTCCATGCCATGCATGAGGGGGTCATCGCCATCGACAATCGGGAGCGAATCACGATTTTTAACGACCGGGCGAAGCAAATTTTTGGCATCGAAGGAGAGGTGCTGGGCAAGCACATTCGGTCTGTCCTGCACGACACAAGATTACCAGAAGTGCTGGAGCTTCGCCAGAATTTTACCAACACAGAAATTCACGTCGGCAATGCGCTGCTATGGTCGAACCGATTTCTGATCAAGGTTGAGGAAAAGGTCGTCGGCGCGATTGCGATTTTTCAGGACAGAACAGAAGTGGCGAGAATGGCGGAGGAGCTGACGGGCGTAAAAGAATTCGTCGGTGCGCTGCGGGTACAAAATCACGAGCACATGAATCATTTGCATACTATCGCAGGCTTGCTCCAGCTCCATCAGCATGAAAAGGCACTCGCGTATTTGTTCGAGGTCAATGAGCAACAGGAGGAACTCACTTCCTTTTTAACAACGCGAATCATGGATGAGAATTTATCTGGGCTCTTGATTGGCAAAGTAAGTCGCGGAAGAGAGCTGGGCATCCGTGTTGTCATTGATCGCAGGAGTCATCTGGAATGTTTTCCGCCATACATGGATCATCACAATTTCGTGCTCATATTGGGAAATCTGATCGAGAATGCCTTTGATTCACTGGAGCGAATCGAACACGAGGAGAAGGAGATCATGATCAGTATCGAGCAGGACGAAGAGGTTTGCTCCATCCTGGTGGAGGACAATGGAATCGGCATGGACGAAGAGACGCGCCGACACATGCTGGAACGGGGATTTTCTACGAAAGAACGAGCGCACCGTGGACTTGGTCTGCATCTGGTGCATCAGTTGGTCAATAAAGGAGGGGGCGAGCTGGTATGCCATTCGGCAAGAGGAGAAGGGGCCAGCTTTCTCATAACGTTTCCGATGGGGGAGGAGGACAGTCATGGAGAAGGATAACGATAACATTCGCGTACTGATTATGGAAGACGATCCGATGGTACAGGAAATCAACAAGCAGTTCATTGAGCGCGTCCCGGGCTTCGGCGTCGTAGGAATTGCAGCCAATGGGGCAGATGGACTCAAGCTAGTGAATGAACTCACTCCTGACTTGGTGATCATTGATATTTTCATGCCAATCCAGGACGGGGTGAAGGCGCTGATGGAGCTGCGCGCCGCCAAACATGCTGTGGACGTCATCGTCGTGACAGCTGCAAAGGACAAGACCACGATCCAATCGATGCTGCGCAATGGGGCGATGGACTATATTATCAAGCCGTTTCAGTTTGAACGGATCAAGCAGTCGTTGGAAAACTATCGAGAGTTTCGCCGACGGATTGATTGGGAGGGCACCGCATCTCAGGATGAGGTTGACCAGCTGCTATTCCGAAAAAGTCCAGAAAAAGAACTAGCCGATGCCACTACAGGCAGGGCAGTGCTGCCGAAGGGACTGCACGCTGTCACCATGGAGCAAATCATGCGACAGATCGAGAAAGAGAGTCAGCCACTATCGGCAGATGACGTGGCCGAGCGCGTAGGGATTGCGAGAGTGACGGCCAGACGCTATTTAGACTATCTGGAGAAGAGCGGGAGTGTCAGAATGGACGTCAGCTATGGTGGGGTAGGCAGACCAACGAATCGCTATGTACGTGTCACTCCACAAGTGGCGGGGGGCACCGGAGGTAGAGAGCGCCATGATCGATTATGAAGCGTTAATAGGCTCGCTGTTTGATATCGTGCACGTAACAGACGCAGAAGGCAGGACTTTGTATGGCTCGGAACGATATGAAGAATTTTTTGGAATCGATCCCAGGGAGATGATGGGCAAGCCTATCGAGAAGTTTTATCATCTCGGCTATTTTGCGCCAACGATTACGATGCGGGTTATTCGAGACAAGAAAAAGGTACACACGATTCAGACCACCCGCAAAAATCGCAAGCTTTTTGTGGAAGGCACACCGATTTGGGGTCAGGACGGGAATTTTAGCGGAGTGATCCATACGTTCATTGATATCACTAGCCAGGAGCAACTCCAGCAGGAATTACATGAAGTCAAGTACGTCGGCACGGTCTTGCAGAGTGAAATGACCAAGGAGAACAACAGACAAAAAGGTGAGACGAGCTTGATCTACCGCAGTCAGTCCATGGAGCAGGTCGCCATGATGGCCAAAAAACTGTCGCAGGTAGAATCATCCATGATCCTGTTAGGAGAATCAGGTGTCGGAAAAGGCGTGCTGGCAAAATACATCCACGAGTGCAGTCCGCGGGTGGACAAGCCATTCGTGCACATCAACTGCGGAGCCATTCCCGAGACATTGCTGGAGTCAGAGCTGTTTGGCTATGAAAAGGGTGCTTTTACAGGAGCATTCAAAGATGGTAAGGCAGGTTTGATTGAAAAGGCAAACGGAGGCACGCTGTTTTTGGACGAGATCGGGGAGATGTCACTCTCCTTGCAAGTGAAGCTGTTGAATGTGTTGCAAGAAAAAACGATTACGCCCGTAGGTAGCTCTGTTTCGCGAAAAGTAGATGTAAAGCTAATCACGGCCACGAATAAAAACCTGCGACAAATGGTCAAGGATGGCAAGTTTCGCGAGGATTTGTACTATCGTATTCACGTCGTCCCGTTGGAAATTCCACCACTGCGCGAACGGCAGGAAGAGATACCTGTGCTCGTTCATTACTTTCTCAATGTCTTTTCGCAAAAGTACTGTTTGGAAAGACAGCTCACAGATACCTGCTATCGCATCCTCAGTGAATACGATTGGCCTGGCAATGTGCGAGAGTTGGAAAATGTGGTGGAACGGCTCGTCGTCACGTCTCACGATGTCCTCATTACGCCCGCGCAAATTCCTCGTTATATTCATAACCAAGAGTACAGTGAGCACAAAGGGATCAAGGTAGATCGTGTGATGGCGATGCAAGAAGCAATGGACGAGGTGGAGCGCCAGCTCGTGCACCGGGCGTATGAGCAGCATAAGACGACGACAAAGGTAGCAGAAGCGCTCGGAATCAGCCAGCCGTCTGCAAGTCGCAAGCTGCGAAAATGGATATGCACCATGTGACACAGATGTATGATAATGGGGAGAGAACCCGGAGGAGGAGACTGGACAGATGAACAAAGGGAAAGCATTGCGAGCGGGAGATACAATCGGAGTAGTGGCAACCTCTAGTCCTGCTACAGAAGAAGTGCTGAACAAAGCAATGGCAGAGCTGCAAGGTTTGGGATACAAGGTGAAAATATCGGATACGTGCCGAGAATCGTACGGTGGTTATTTAGCGGGAACTCCTGAGCACCGGGCGGCTGAGCTGAATGCCATGTTCGTCGACGAGGAAGTGGACGGAATCATGTGCATGCGGGGCGGATACGGTTCCCCGCAAATTCTGTCCTTGCTCGATTATGACCTCATCGCCCAAAATCCAAAGCTGTTTATCGGCTACAGCGACATTACGGCGCTGCATACCGTTTTCGGACAGCGGGCGAATCTGGCTACCCTTCACGGCCCGATGGCTACCTCAGATATCGCACATGGACTGGATGACTGGTCCAAGCAATATTTGCTGCGCGCCATGACTCGCCCCGAGCCATTGGGAGCGATCATTAATCCGCCTGGGGAAGAGATCGTCTGTCTCGTCGAAGGTCAGGCAGCTGGACCCGTAGTCGGCGGGAATCTCGCCCTCGTCTCCGCGTTGATGGGGACGCCTTACCAGCTCGATACGAGAGGCAAGCTGTTATTTCTGGAGGATATCGACGAAGAGCCGTACCGGATTGACCGCATGCTGACACAGCTTGCTCAAGGCGGCTTGTTTGATGATTGTGCAGGCGTCGTCATCGGGACATGGACAGATTGTGAGCCGAAAAAGCGCGAAGGCTTCTCTGTCTGGGATGTGTTTCAAAATATCGTCGTACCGTACGGAAAGCCGACCATCTGGAACATTCAGATCGGACATGGCGCGTGCAACATTGCTCTCCCTCTGGGCGTAGAGGCCAGTCTCGATGCGACAAACGGTGAACTGGTGATCGAAGAGAGTGTAACCATATAACGAGAATGCTTTTTCTTTCAAGAAGGCTTCCCCAACCATTCTAGAGTTGGTGGAGGCCTTTTTGGGTTATTTAGAAAAATAAGGAAACGGGACGTTTGACCCATAAATTACTTTCCAGTTTATCCCGATTATTAGATGGAATGTAAAATTAAGACGAATTATGGAAGTTGCTTGCAGAGGATTTTTTTGGAAAGGGGGATAGGTCTAAAGATGCTAGCGTTACTTCAAGCACTTGCAATGGGGTTGTTCAGCCCCGAGTACTCATATGTCGTGCGGGGAGCGACCCTCAAGTGCAGTAAGGGAACTGACCCCGGCATATTGAATTTGCCCTTGTGCCATGGCGTTTATAGCCTAGACAAGCCTGTCATGAATGTTGCCGATCACGTCCCCGGAGTGAATATCGGATGCTTTGGGTTTTGCACAGCGGCAGGAGGAGGACTGTGTGTGCCACAGACGACCTCGAAATGGACAGATGGAAAGCACGATGTGCTCATCGACAACGAGCATGCCTTACTGAGCAAGTCGCAGCTAGTCTGCAATCTGTCAGGCATCATCACGATTGAAAAAGACGGTCAGGATTGACGCTTCCCGCGCTTGCTAGAGAAGGAGGGGAGAGAACATGCAGCGTACAAGCGGCGTCATGACCTATCAGGATATAAAATTCGTTTGGCCATATGGACCGGTCCGGCTAGATCAGCTGGAGTTCGTCCATCAAACAGGCACGCATGCCAAGCTCACGATCACAGGAATTGTCCCGGAAGAAAAAGAGGACGAGATCATCAATCGTGCCGGCACCCACGATCCCATCGAGCTGTACAAGGTGGAAGGCGGGCAAAAACAGCCGATTTTCATGGGGCGGCTGGATCATGTGGAGATCAAGGTCGTACGGGACATTCACTACGTCACGATAAAGGCCGTGTCTCATACATATGCGCTGGACATGAGCGTAAAAATACGTTCGTTTCAAGAAGTGAATCGGTTGTACCGGGATGTCGTAGACGAAATCATGTCCGTCTATCACGGTGGAGATGTCATCGATCAAGCCTTCGACGACCGTAAGCAGGGCAAATACATCATGCAGTACGAGGAGACAGACTGGACTTTTTTAAAACGAATCGCGTCCCATGTCGGAGCCGTTCTCGTACCGGATTTGAGTGCGCATAAGGTACGCTTGTGGATCGGCATGCCCGAGGGACGCAAGCAAATCAAGCTGGAAGAAGAATCGCCATACGAGGTCAACCGGGCCATCGCGCCGTACATGAAAAAAGCCGCAAACGGATCCTCGTCCGTCAGCGAGTACCAGTACACGACGTACGCCTTTGACTACGAAGACCTGCTACAAATCGGGGATGAGGTGCAGCGGGAAGGCCAAACGTTTGTCATTACAAAAGTGAGTGGGAAGCTGAAGCAGGGACTCCTGAGATGGAGTTACGTCTGCGCTGTGCCTGAAGCCGTCAAGCAATCGAAGCTGTACAACAAGGCCATCATCGGTGCGGCGATCGACGGAAAAGTGATTCAAATTGGTCGCAATCAGGTCAAGCTCCATCTAAACATGGACAAAAAGCAAGAGCCAAGCAAGGCCCAGTGGTTCCCGTATGCGGCGGAAGGCAACCAAATCTTGTACCTCATGCCCGAGCTCGGTTCGAAAGTAAAGCTGTACTTCCCGAGCGCCGATGAAGACGACGGTATGGTCATGAACTCCGTGCGTCATGCGCCCAAAGGAGCGGCTGCCGAGAAGCAAGATCGACAAATGCAGGACCCCGGTGTGAAGTCGTTTGGGAATCCGCAGGGAAAAGAGTTTACGCTCGGGGATAAAGAGCTGACGATGACTGCTCAGGAAGGGATGCTCTACATCTCGATGAACAAGGATGTGGGCATCAGTCTGAACAGTACCTCGGATGTGAATATCAGTGCGAGTGGTGCGCTGAGCTTGAGTGGGGCGGCTGTGTATTTGTCCGGGACTGAGAGCTTGAACGTGAAAACGGCGTCGGATACGATAGAACTATTGGAGGAAAACAAATCCAGTAGTGAGGAAATTAAGCTGGAGGCGACCGTTCGTCAGGCGTTTCCGATGATATTAAGTGCGTTTGAACAGGATTTGAAGGAAAACGGTCAGGCTGCCATCATGGCCCGCAGAGCCTTCAACAACCAGGTGGCAGAGGTAAAAGGGAAGTTAGATGCCTTTGGAGATACATTGGCGGGGTTGTGGAATACCGCAGTAGATGCCGGGGACATGCTGCTGACAGGACTTGCGGGAGAAGAGAATACGCAAGATATATATGAATTTGTAAGCGGCGAAGAAGTAGGCACACTGAGAGAACGCAATGGCATCGTGAAAGGCATCGAGCAAGGCGTAAACAACACGCTCAATTATGTGGGAGATACGTTTACGGGCAAGAAGGCACCGGAAGAAATCCTTTCAGATTTGGGGAAGCTGGGAGAAGGGCTTTACGACGAGTATCTCGATCCATTCGCGAAGGACGCCCAATACGATCAAGATAACTTGATTAAAGGCGGTCTGTGGACCAGATCGGAAGACGAGAGCTATGCGAAGGGCCAGAATGAGTTCAAGAAAGACATGGTGGTAGCTGAGGTAGCGGTAACCGTTCTTAGTGCCGGAACAGGTACAGCCGTCATGAGGACGGTGAAAACTGCCGATAAGCTGAATGGGCCGGATGGCAAGAAAAAGTCTGGTGATCAAGAGGGAAATGGGAAAGGTGTCCTTTTGCCTAATTCCAGTATTGATGAGGCAATGAGCGCCATGCTTAAGGATGGAAAGCTAAAGACGGCGGCTAAGAGTTTTGCAGAGTCGATGATTAAATTAAAAGATAAAATTGAAGAGTTTCTTAAACTGATGAAAGATTATACAGATATAAGAGTTAGAGTGATGTGGACTAGTCCAATTGACGGTGGTGGAATTAGTTGGCCAGTAATTTTTATAGAAAAGCGCAACAGTCATGGGAATGGAAATGGAGGCGGCGGTGGAGGAAATCATCGTCGTAGAAAAGAGGAGGAAGAGCGAGAAAGGGAAGAGAGGGAAAGACAAGAGCGTGAGAGGAAGGAACGTGAAGAAAAAGAGAAAGAAGAAAGAGAAAGAAAGGAAAGAGAAGAAAGAGAAAGAAAGGAAAAAGAAGAAAGGGAACGAGAGATAGAGGATACTGGGGGGACGGGTAAAAGTGATTTAGATATAATCAAGAAGGATGCCCCAGATTACTATCAGGAATTAATGGATAAGTATGGTGATAAGGGAACTTATCATGCTAGAACACCAGATGAGTATGAAGATTTGGCAAGAGATCCAGACCATAATTTTAACATTGATGACAAAACTAGAATAGAACGTCAGGCTGGGCTTGAATTAGAGGTTAGAGGAGAACTTACGGGGCCAATTGTACGTGATCCAGTTACGGGTCGTGGTGAGTTTATCGATGGAAATGGACAAGTGTGGGATGTAAAGGGATTTAACTCAAATTACCCTCCTAAGAAAGGCGGGTTTAGATTAGATAAGGCAATGGCAGATATTGAAGATGAATTAAGCAAGGGAGAAAATGTTATTCTTGATACCACTAAATTATCCCAAGATCACATTGAGCAATTAACAAATGCTATAAGTACAATGGAATGGAAGGGAAAAATCCGTTGGTGGCCTTAAATGGAAAGAGGGGGCATAATAGATGTTAACTCAACAAGAACTAAATAAAATGATTGAGGATCACCAATTATGGATCATTGAATCAAAATCTAGAGGCACACAATTGTATTTAGAGGATGCTACTTTAATTGAATTGGATTTAGTTGATAAGAACTTAACAGATGTGGTACTGGTAGGCTCAACATTACAGAAATGTTTATTAACCAATACTGATTTTTATTATTCTAATCTGGCATCAATTAATTTTTTTGATGTCAGTATGAATGGCGTGATCTTGACAAAGTCAAATTTGGATTACTCAATATTTAAGAAATGTGAAGCAACTAACTCTAAGGCTATAAAAGCTACGTTTTATGAATCAGTAGTAGAGGAAGTGAATTTTTCCGATTCTAGTATGATGAAAGTGAGGTTTATGTATTCTAACCTTAAAAATGTAAAATTTATTAATTGTGATTTATCGAGAGCATCTTTTAGGAATTCCATACTTCAAGATGTAGACTTTACTGGTGCCGATTTATCTGAAGTAGACTTATCAAACGTAGAGATAAACAATGTTATTTTTAATGGGGCTTTTTACAATCATAAAACTATTTGGTCTGAAAATATAAGTTTAGAACAAATGGGAGCTATTTTCAAAGATGAATAGCAATTGGGGCCCTTGTAAAAAATTAATGTAAACCCGTTTACAATCCCAACAACAAGACAATACAATCAACAAACCAAACACTAAAAAACTTGATAAATACGCTTAGACCAATTTTCAAAGGCTTATTCCACTTGAACAATAAGGAGGAATGAGCTTTTTTGTTCGCCCGAATTTAAAAGTGTATATTGTAATTGAGGAATAGACGTATAGCGTAATTAAGCTCCGAAGCTCGCGAAGTTACAGCGCTTCAAATCAAACAGAATAAGAAATAGTAAGTAAATTTCACGGTGGGAGTATATAGCAAAATGAAAAATAATAACTTAATAAGTGTCGCAGAAAGAATCTCATCGATTGATTTTGATAATATTCGTAACCAGGATTACAAATCACATCATTTATTAATGCAAGAATTCCTTAGAAGGGCTACACGTGTTATTCATGAATATTCAATTACATTAAAGACTTTAAGATATCCGTTTATTTCAGCATATGATGTAATGGATAGAGAGTTAGACATAGATGTCCTTCAATGGTGTCCAAAACTTGAAGAAATTCATTATGGTACTATTAAATATATGTGTCGATACTATCTTCAATGGTCAGTTTTAATAGATAAAGGGATACCAGTTGCGTTAGAACATAAGGATTTGTATGAACCGTTGATACAATTATTAGAAAGAGGAGGGAGTTTTGATATTCGTCAAAATTCAATGATTGTTGGTGAGGCTACCTTCCATCTTCCTACTTATCGTGACAAGGTAATTAAGGAACCCAATGACATTAGTGACCAACATTTAGATCGATTGGATTTAGAACAAGACATGGAAATAAAGTGGGAAAATGAGGACGGACTGATTATTACAAGCTACTTAGAGTATGCTCAAACTAGAATTACGTCTATCAATTTTATGCTTGAACAACCAGAAAAGAAATCCCATGTAATCTTAATAAATGAATTTTTAAGAAGGGCGGCATATTTTGAACGATTTTTATATTTAAGTATCGATAGTCCGTTTGTTAATGCTGTAGAAGCGCTGGGGTATTCATATACATTAGAGATAGAAGAAGTATGTCCAGCTATTCAATCAATTGAAAGTGAATTAATCAAGTCAGTTTGTATAAATTACTTAGAACTATCAGCGTTAGTAGATCAGAAAGTACTAAAAGCTCGAAAGTATTATAATCTTTATGAGCCTATTATTAAATATTTTGAAAGGGGTGGGAAAGTCATCCTTATGGATAAGAATATTATTGCTGGATCAGAGATGATTCCGCTTGCAGATTGGTATGTAGACGCCATTACGAACTCACCAGAAGATATAAGTGATAGAAATTTAAATTTACTTGACTCAACTTTAGTTGAATGAAGTAACTAAATAAATCTTGATATAATTTGGGTAGATTCGGGATTCACTGAGCAAGCTGATATTGAAGCTCTATAATTTATTATTTTAGGAAAAGGATGATCTAGTAGGGCTACCAAGTGCTGAATATACCTATCATTTAACACATATAAACCATACAAAAATGTAGAATGGGTTTACATCGTAATAGTAGGACGTAGAATACAACCAACAAACCAAACACTAAAAAACGTGACAACCAAACTTGATAAACTTTCAAAGGCTTATTCCACTTGAACAATGAGGAGGAATGAGCCTTTTATGCATGCACAGAATTAAAGGAGGCCGAGGAAAATGGCAAAGCAGGTACAGGAAAAGGTAGGATGAATTGCACAGGCACAGGCACAGGCACAGACAGAGTATGAGGCAATCATAGATGAAGTGAGAGGCTACTGCCAGAAAGCACGAGAGTTATGGAGAGATAAAGGTACTAGCGAGAATCCATCTCCAATAAGCGGATTCTTTTTTCTATACGAAGAAAGGCTGCCGAGTTTCTCGACAGCCTTAAAATGGGGGAGGGAATTTCTTAATTCTTCTTTTCTTCGCAGCTATTAATCTTTCAGAGCGGTAATCACTTTTGAAGTACGTTTTTCATCCCGAGTTGGGAACATTTGATATTGATGTTGAAGCTCGAGTTCTTTCTCAATCCATTCATTTGACTCTTTTTGCTCAACTTGTCCCTTGTGTTTATCGCTATTTTTCACGAACAGTCACTTCCTTCAAGGGAGAAGTTACCTACTTTATCCCAAAAGCTCACCGCTTAATCGGCAAAGAATAGTAACCAAACGCTAAATCAATCAAGGCACTTGCTTCTTGACGCTTCAGCAAATCTTTTGCGCGGAATGTCAAAGAGCCATCTGCGCTTATCTTCGTATCAGGATCGACGATGCCTTGTGAGGCAAGCGTAGTGATCGCATCTTTTGCCCATGCATCGGCTGTGTCTTGCAGCTTCACTTTGCTGGTTGCCTCCGGTTCAAGCTGCTTCAAAGTTTGGATCATGACAGCAGCGGCTTGTCTTGTGATAGGTGCCGAAGGGTTCAAATCAGGGACGCGCGCGGCCAATTGCTGTCTATTGATGGCTTCATCCCCGGGAAATCCGTACCAGCCATGTGCTTTGATCAGGGCGTCAATAAATTCGCCTTGTGTCATGGTCCCTGTAGGATCAAATTTACTTCCTGTTTTTGCTCCCATAATGGAAAGCGCGCTGAGATTGTTGATATAGGTCTTATAGCTACTGCTATTAGATACGTCTGAGTATGTCTCTTTCTTATCCATTTTTTGTGAATGGGCAACGGCAAGTGAGACGTTTTTTGGCGTGGAATAATAGAAGTATGTAATGTTACCGTCTTTCTCTTCTTTGAATGCGATTTTACTGCCTTCCTCATCTACAAACAGTAGTGGATGAATCATGCGCAGCTTTTGTTTTCCGATTGTTGCATCTTCCACCATAAGTGAGCCATTCTCGTAGGCAATAGAAGTACGGTTCCAAAAGCCACGCGTATTTTCGTACAGCCCGATATATTTTTGCGCGTCCTTTTCACTCAAGGGCAAATACACAGGCTCCGCTTTTTCTTTTTCCGGGAAATAATGATCCATGAACTCTTTGAAAATTTCTGCTCTCATGTCCGAATCATTGTTGTAGGACATATAAAAGGCAGTTTTTTGTTCAGGGATCAATACGATCAGGGAAGCATGTCCAGTAATGTTTCCACCCTTGAAAACAACGTGCTGACCATTTGTCAGGTCTCTATAAAGGTTTTCAAAGCCTACTGTTGTGACCGGGATGTCCTTTTCCGCAAAAATCTGGTAAGAATGCATTAAGTCCATGCTTTTTTGGCTGACGATTTCCTTGCCGTCAAATTTTCCGTTTTGCAGGTGCATGATCATGTACTTGGCCATGTCTTCTCCCGTTGATAGAATGCTTCCCTGCGGACCATCAGTTGGAAGGAATCCATCTGCCGGATGTGGCTCGCCATTAGGACCGTAATGGGCAGCCATTCTCTTCAAGAGCTCAGGCTTGAAGCGTACGCTACTCGAGGTCATTCCGAGAGGCTTGAACACTTTTTCATCCATATACTCGTTATAAGGGACTCCACTTGCTTTTTCCACGGCGTAGCCAGCGAGTAAGAATCCAGTATTATCATACGAATAGACCTCGCCAGGTGGTCGGATGACAGTCGGCATATTATTCTTGGAAAGGAATTCATCCATCGAGATGTCCTGCTCGGTGTATTGTGGACCGAGAAAGGTAGTGATGTCATGCATATCGAAGCCGCTTGAGTAGGTAAGCATGTCGTACATGGTGAGCGGTTTTCCGGTCGTATTGGGAATCTTTAGCCCGCCGAGATATTCCTCTACATTATGATGCAGGTCTATTTTACCCGCATCGACTTGCTGCAAGACGGCCATGGCGGTAAAGGTTTTCGTTACAGAGCCAATTTGGAACACCGTGTCTTTATCAACAGGGATTTTCTTTTCCTTGTCAGCGAAACCGTATCCTTTGTTCACGATAACCTTGCCATCGTGGACGACAACAAAGTTGGAACCATTCACATTGAATTTTTTCATTTTCTCTGCAAACAGTGGATCGGCAAACGCTTCTACTTCTTTGGCATCCAGCGGTCCTTTTATGTTGGTGGCAGCAATGGAAGCAGTCTGATTTATTTCCATTGCACCAAGCGGCTGCGTGCATACGGCAATCAAGGTCGTGGAGAGAAGAAAAACCGTGAGACTCATTTTTTGAAAAACCTTTTTCATGCGAGATTCCCCTTTTGATTTATGCTTTTATGCTAACACGTTTTGGGGCACCGACTCCGAGAGTGAGCGCTTGAGCACAGTATGGCAAAGCTCGTGTCATACTCGGTAGTTATTTTCTGTCATATGCTCGGTAGTTATTTTCTGTCATATGCTCGGTAGTTACTTTGTGTCATATGACATTTTGGCACTCGCTCATGTCATGCTCAGCGGATTACGGAGCAAATGAAAAAGGCTGCCGAGTTTCTCGACAGCCTTAAAGTGGGGGAGAGTAGCTATTAATCTTTCAGCTCAGTAATTACTTTTGAAGCACGTTTTTCATCCGGGGTAGGGAACATTTGATATTGATGCTGAAGCTCGATTTCCTTCTCATTCAAGTCACTCGAAACTCTTTGCTCAGCTTGTCCCCTGTTTTTATCGCTATTTTCCACGACCAGTCACCTCCCTCAAAGGAGTAGGGTATACAACAAGTCCCTACTTTATCCCAAAAAGAGGAAACAGATGCTTACTGTTTAATCGGCAATGAATAGTAGCCAAACGCTAAATCAAGCAAGGCACTGGCTTCTTGACGCTTCAGTAAATCTTTTCCGCGGAATGTGAAAGAGCCATCTGCGCTTACCTTCGTGTCAGGATCGACGACGCCTTGTGAAACAAGTACAGTGATCGCATCTTTTGCCCATGCATCGGCTGTATCTTGCAGCGTCACTTTGCTGGTTGCCACAGGTTCAAGCTGCTTTAAATTTTGGATCATGGCAGCAGCGACTTGTCTTGTGATTGGTGCCGATGGGTTCAAATTAGGGATGCCAGCAACCATTTGCTGTCTAATCCCGTCTTCACTCCCGGCCATTACGTACATGCCTTGTGCTTTGATCAGGGCGTCAGCAAATTCGCCTTGTGTCATGGTCCCTGTAGGATCAAATTTACTTCCTGTTTTCGCTCCCATAATGGAAAAGGCGCTGAGGTTGTTGATATGGGTCTTATAGCTGCTGGTGTTAGGGACGTCTGAGTAGGTGTTTTTCATTTCCATTTTTTGTGAATCGGCAGCAAGGCTAGCGCCTTTTGCCGTTGTATAATAGAAGTATTTGATGTTACCGTTTTGGTCTTTCTTGAACGCGATTTTTTCGCCTTCCTCATCTACAAATAGCAATGGGTGAATCATTCGCAGCTTTTGTTTTCCGGTTGCCTCACCCTCAAGCACGAGTGATCCATTCTCATAGGTAATAGAAGTGCGTGTCCAATAGAAACGCGTATTTTGATACAGCCCGAAATATTTTTGCGCATCCCCTTCACTCAAGGGCAAGTAATCAGACTCTGGATCTGCTTTTGCTTTTACTTTTTCCGGGAAATAATGATCCATGAATTCTTTGTAAATATCAGCGCTAAACATTGTGTCATTGTTGTAGGACATGAAAAAGCCGGTTTTTTGTTCCGGGATCAATACCATAAGGGAAGAATGGCCTGGCATGTTTCCGCCCTTCAAAACAACGTGCTGACCATTTGCAAACTCTGGAAAATAGTTTTCAAAGCCTGCGGTAGTGATTGGGATGTCCTTTTCTGCGAAAATCTGGAAAGAATGCATCAAGTCCATGCTTTTTTCGCTGACGATTTCCTTGTCGTCAAATTTTCCGTTTTGCAGCTGCATGATCATGTACTTTGCCATGTCTTCTGCTGTTGATAGAATGCTTCCCTGCGGACCATCAGTTGGAGCGTGTCCTTCTGCCGGACGTGGCTCGCCATTAAGATCGTAATGGGCAGCCATTCGCTTCATGAGCTCAGGCTTGAAGCGTACACTGGTCGAGGTCATTCCGAGAGGCTTGAACACTTTTTCATCCATATACTGGGCATAGGGGATTCCACTTGCTTTTTCCACGGCGTAGCCAGCGAGTAAGAATCCTGTATTATCATACGTATAGGCTTCGCCAGGTGGTCGGATGACGGTCGGCATGTGCTTTGGAAGGAATTCATCCATAGAGATGTCCTGCCCAATGTATTGTGGACCGGTAAAGGTAGTTTCGTCAGGCAATTCGAAGCCAGTTGAGTAGGTGAGCAAGTCGTACATGGAGACCGGTTTTCCTGTCTTATTAGGAATTTTTAGCCCACCGAGATATTCCTCTATATTGCCATGCAGGTCAATTTTACCCGCATCGACTTGCTGCATGGCAGCCAAGGCGGTAAAGGTTTTCGATACTGAGGCAATTTGGAACACCGTATCTTTATCAACAGGGGTTTTCTTTTCCTTGTCAGCAAAGCCGTAGCCTTTGTTCACGATGACCTTGCCATCACGGACAACAACAAAGCTGGAACCAGTCACATTAAATTCTTTCATTTTATCTGCAAACAGTGGATCGGCAAACGCTTCTATTTCTTTGGCATCCACCGGTCCTTGGGCAGCAATGGCAGCAGTCTGAGTGGATTCCACAGCACCGAGCGGTTGCGTGCATGCGGCAATCAAGGTCGTGGAGAGAAGAAAAACGACGAGACTCATTTTTTGTATCACTTTTTTCATGTGCGATTCTCCTTTTTGTTTTGGCAACACGTTTTGACGCACAGACTCCGAGAATGAGCGCTTGAGCACAGTATGGCAAAGCTCGCGTCATACTCGGTAGTTACTTCTTGTCATCATTTTTCCGATATACAAAATAGTTGCTGTCTCTGTGATGAAATGACATGACTTGACATGCCATATGACGTTTTGGCACTGGCTCAGAGAGGAGAGGAGTTAGTTTCGTTTAATCGGCAGCGAATAGTAGCCAAACGCTAAATCAAGCAAGGCACTTGCTTCTTGACGCTTCAGTAAATCTTTTGCGCGGAATGTGAAAGAGCCATTTGCGCTTACTTTCGTATCCGGATCAACGATGCCTTGTGAAACAAGAGCAGTGATCGCATCTTTTGCCCATGCATCGGCGGTATCTTGTAGCTTCGTTTTGGTGTTTGCCACTGGTTCAAGCTGCTTCAAATTTTGGATCATGACAGCAGCGACTTGTCTGGTGATTGGTGCAGATGGATTCAAATTAGGGATGCCCGCGGCCAATTGCTGTCTAATCCCGTCTTCACTCCCGGCAAATACGTACATGCCTTGTGCTTTGATCAGAGCGTCAGTAAATTCGCCTTGTGTCATGGTTCCTGTAGGATCAAATTTATTTCCTGTTTTTGCTCCCATAATGGAAAGAGCGCTGAGGTTGTTGATATAGGTCTTATAGCTACTAGTGTTAGAGACGTCTGAGTAGGTCTGTTTCATTTCCATTTTTTGTGAATCGGCAACCAGTAAAGCACCTTTTGGCGTTGCATAATAGAAGTATTTGATGTTACCGTTTTTGTCTTCCTTGAACGCGACTTTATTGTCTTCCTCATCTACAAACAGCAATGGATGAATCATTCGCAGCTTTTGTTTTCCGGTTATCTCATTCTCAAGCACGAGTGAGCCATTCTCGTAGGTAATAGAAGTACGGGCAAAATAGACACGCGTATTTTGATACAGCCCGAAATATTTTTGCGCATCCTTTTCACTCAAAGGTAAGTAAGCAGGCTCTGCTTGTTCTTTTGTCGCTGGGAAGTAATGATCCATGAATTCTTTGTAAATTTCGGAGCTTAATAACGAATCATTGTTGTAGGACATGAAAAAGCCGGTTTTTTGTTCTGGGACCAATACCATCAGGGAAGAATGGCCAGGCATGTTTCCACCCTTCAAAACAACGTGTTGACCATTTGCCAGCTCTGGAAAATAGCCTTCAAAGCCTACGGTTGTGATCGGGATGTCCTTATTCGCGAAAATCTGGTACGTATGCATCAAGTCCATGCTTTTTTCGCTGACGATTTCCTTGCCGTCAAATTTTCCGTTTTGCAGCTGCATGATCATATACTTGGCCATGTCTTCGCCTGTTGATAGAATGCTTCCCTGTGGACCATCAGTTGGAGTGCGCCCTTCTGGAGGACGAAGCTCTCCTTTACGACCGACGTAATTGGCAGCCATTCGCTTCATGAGCTCAGGCTTAAAGCGTACACTGCTTGAGGTCATTCCGAGAGGCTTGAACACTTTTTCATCCATATACTCGGCAAAGGGGATTCCACTTGCATTTTCCACGGCGTAACCAGCAAGTAAGAATCCAGAATTATCATACGTATAGGCTTCGCCTGGTGGTCGGATGACGGTCGGCATATGCTTTGGAAGGTATTCATCCATCGAGATGTCCTGATCAATGTATTGGGCACCGGTAATGGCAATGCCATCAGGCAAATCGATGCCACTTGTGTAGGTAAGCAAGTCGTACATGGTGACCGGTTTTCCTGTTTTATTAGGAATTTTTAGCCCACCGAGATATTCCTCTACATTGCCATGCAGGTCAATATTACCTGCATCTACTTGCTGCATGGCAGCCAAAGCGGTAAAGGTTTTCGATACAGAGGCAATTTGGAACACCGTATCTTTATCAACAGGGATTTTCTTTTCCTTGTTAGCGAAGCCGTAGCCTTTGTTCACGATGACCTTGCCATCACGGACGACCACAAAGCTCGAACCATTCACATTGTATTGTTTCATTTTCTCTGCAAACAGAGGATCGGCAAACGCTTCTACTTCTTTGGCATCCACTGGTCCGTTTATGCTGGAAGCAGTCTGATTTGATTCCATGGCACCGAGCGGCTGTGTGCATGCGGTAATCAAGGTGGTGGAGAGAAGAAAAACGGCGAGACTCATTTTTTGTATCACTTTTTTCATGTGCGATTCTCCTTTTTGTGTTGGTAACACCGCAGCGACTCCGAGAGTGAGCGCTTGAGCACAGTATGGCAAAGCTAGTGTCATACTCGGTAGTTACTTCCTGTCATCACTTTTCCGACTTACAAAATTCTTTTGATGAAATGACATGACTTAGCCTGTCATATGACATTTTGATACTGGCTCATGTGACGCGCAGTGGATTACGGTAAGGGCAGACCGTCATCATCGTGTCGGAAAAGGTATAGATAGGAGCGAGTTAGCTTAGATGAAAAGAGCGATCATGCGTAACGTTCAAAATGTTATCTTTTTGCTGTTTACATTTGTCTCGGGGGTATTTTATTTATGTTTTTACTTGGTCAGTATCGTGCTTGGCTTGGCCTTGTCATTTACCGTAGTGGGAATTCCATTGCTCACCAATGTGTTGCGTACAAGCCAAACCTTTGTCCAGCATGAACGTATTCAGACGAAGATTTATACCGATATTTCCATAGAACCGTTGGCAATGAGACAAAGAGCAGCGGGAAACCAATGGATGCAGGCAAAGGCGGAATTAATGAATGTAAGAAACTGGATATCCGTTTATTGGCTGATGCAAAAATTCGTCCTAGGGTGCATTTGCCTGATTATCGGAGTGCTCATCTACATTGCACCCGTATGTTTTGCGTTCATACCGTTGCTCTATCCTTTCGTGGAGCTACATTTTTTCGGGAGCGTAGTGGATTCAGAGCTGAAGGCATTGCAAATAATGAGTTTAGGATTCATACTCATGATCGGGTGCTCCAAGCTCGGGAACGGACTCGTACATTTAATTGGTGGGTACACGCGCTTGATGTTCAAAGCAATTAGGGGATGATAGTTTGTTAGATATCGTAAAACAATGGGCCTGGTATGACTGGGTGATGTTTTTTTTGCGTCTGATCGTTTGCTTTTCACTCACCGTTACGACTGTAAATTTTGGAGAATATCTCACTCTGCCCTTATGGATGGTTATAATTTGGGAAATGATGGTTTTTTCCGTCCCGTGGATTTGTTTAATGCTGAGCTATCGTTACTATCTGATAGCAGAAATGCTCTTGTTTGGCGGATTATCGATTTATCTCACGTCTATGTTTCCGGAGGCGTACCTTACTTTTTTGATGCCAGCTTTTTTGATTGCCGCCAATAGTGCGGAGAAATCGTTTCGCTGGTCGGCTCCCATTACGATTGTTTTTATCCCACTGTTGATAATGTTTTTTTCTCGTGCAATTGATGTGTTCGAGATTTTTCCGCAAGTCGGGCTTGCTTATGTGATAGGGTTTGCCTTTCATTTGCTCATCGTCAATCATCGGCAAAATGAAATTATCCGCAAGCAAAACAGTGTGCTGGAGCAATACCTCTCTCAAATCGAGAGAGTGACACTGCTTGAGGAGCGGGACCGCCTTTCCAAGGACCTGCATGATACGATGGGGCATTCCTATGTCTCGATCATCATGGGGCTGGAAACCTTACGTCCGGATGTAGCGTCGCAGGAAGGGACGCAAAAGCTCGACTCCCTCTTGCAGCTTGCGCGAAAAGGCATGAAGGAAGTGAGAGGGTACTTGCATCAGATGGGGTCACCGGAAGAGACACTTCCCTTGGTCCATTCGCTGAGGCAGCTTGCGGAGGAGTTTCAGACGCATGCCAAGGTGAATGTGCGGTTTCGTGCGATCGGAGAAGAGTATCCTGTTGGTAAGCAGGTGAAAATGACCTTTTTTCGCTGCTTGCAGGAATCTTTGACGAATGCGGTACGCCACGGGCAGGCTACGGACATCGTCGTTTCTCTCTATTTTGAGCCGCAACAGACGAGGCTGGAAGTACAGGATAACGGTCACGGGATGGAAAATTGGAAGGATGGTTTCGGGATCACGACGATGAAAGAGAGGGCAGCTCATTTGCAAGGCAGAGTATCCGTATACTCAGAGCGGGGAGAAGGAACGATCGTTACTTGTTTTGTGCCGAGGCTGGTAGAGAGTGCGGATGAAATCATTCGTTTGTTTATCGTAGATGATCACTCGTTTATTCGGGAAAGCTTGCGCACCATACTCGAGGGACAGCGGGACCTGCGGGTAGTCGGGTTAGCCGAGGATGGGGCGCAGGCTGTGGAGCTGTGCGAGGAGCTAGAACCAGACCTAGTGCTGATGGACTTGGAAATGCCGAATATGGACGGGATCACTGCGACAAAACGAATAAAGGAAAAATGGCCGGGTATTCGTGTTCTTGTCCTGTCTACGTTTCAGGATACTGAAAAAGCCAAAGAAATCATGCGCAGTGGTGCAGACGGCTATCTTTTGAAATCGATTGAATCACGCGAGCTAGCGGAAACGATTCGCCTCGTCCATCGCGGCGGTACGATGATTGCACAAGACCTACTTCATAAAATGCTGGATGCACAGCCAGTAAACGAACAGGAAGATTTACTCGGTGCACCGAAAATAAGCGAAAAAGACGAGAATGTTTATGGTTTAACGAAGCGGGAGCTGGAGATTTTGCAGATGCTCTCCCAAGGCATGCGCTATAAAACAATCGCTTCCAAGCTGTATTTGTCAGACGGGACAGTGCGTAACTATGCGTCTGCCTTGTATGACAAGCTCGGTGTGCGGAATCGGGATGACGCGGTACAAAAAGGGAAAAAGGAAGGACTTCTGTAACGTATGACAGCCAGGGAGAGTAGGCCCTGGCTTTTTTGCTTTTCCTGTCCTGAAAGCTAGAGGGCACAATGCATTTTGCTAAAAATAGCTAGTTTATTGTAAATATTTCTTGTTCTGTTAATATGAAGTTTGGTACAAATGATGGGAATTGGGAGACAGAGCAAAGAGATTATCGAGGAGATTTTTAGTGGAGGACAACAATGAAACGATTGATGGCAGCATTGTTAAGCCTTGTGTTAATCCTGATGGCCCAATCTAATACGGTTCAAGCCAATGGGAATGACACAAGAGTCGATTACGAACAACATTATACACGTATCGGGGAGGATTACCACATCCTTAACGATAATGTGCTACTGTCGAAAAAAGATGGAACCGTATGGACTTGGTACATCTATGGACATCCTCTTAGTTCTTCAGATCCATTCTATAAAGCCAAAAAGATGCAAATTCCGGGCTTGCAGAATGTGAAGGAGATGATAGTCAAAAGAAAGTCGGCCCGGGGTAACTATATTGTTAACTACGTGGCCCTAAAAAATGACGGAACGGTGTGGTATTGGGACGCCGCCCCCGGCACTACTCTTGAAGCGAGTACGGCTAGTGCTCCGAAGCAAATCAAAGATTTGAAAAATGTAACGTCACTAGCCACGCATTATAACAGTGCCTACAAGGTCTTGTTCGTACTAAAATCAGACGGTTCCGTATGGAGTTTGGGAAGTGAAATAGGTACCACGAAGGGGGCCTCGCCCGTTCCAGTCCGAACAAAGCTGCTAGATGATGTCGTATCCATAAAAATGGCTGCCGGCATCGTATTCGCTGTGAAAAAGGACGGTACGGTTTGGAGATGGAAGGCAAATTCGTATCTGCCGAATAACCGCTCGAAAAACACAAGTCCAGAGCAGATGAACGGATTTGCTGATATCGTCAAGATAGAGCCGGGCATTTCTACCAGCTATGCCTATATGAAAGATGGCACTGTCTTGTCTTGGCCAACTGCTGACACGAAAAAATATCCTTTGTATTTACATGCAGCAAAAGACGCGCGAACGATCGTGCAATTTGACTCCTTGAGAGATCGGAATATCGATAAAACGTATGCCTTCCGAGAAGACGATCAGCTTTGGTCAGTGGACAACAACGATAAAGTTTTCCCAGAGCTTACGGACATTGCTTCTATATACCAAAATGACTATTCCCTACAAAATAGGTATTACTATGTAGTAAAAAAGGATCAGACATTGTGGGCTTGGGCAGATTCGATTGCCTTGCCAAAGCTAGTTGTTTTCACGGATGAAACGGTAGCTCGTAATCGTTCAGAGAAAGCAGACAAACCAACAGCCGAACGCCCGAGGACAGCAGACAAACCAACGGGCAATCGCTCTGAAACAACAGCCCAGCCTGTGATACGAACTACGCCGGAAATGAGTCTCTATCCGTATGTCACGATGCTGCAACCTGGCGACAAACAGTTCATTGCGGTAAATAATCTGCTTCCTGGGACAAAAATGACGTACACCATTGAAGATCCGAGCATAGGAACCTTATCGAATGTGAATGGTACACAGGTCGTAAAAGCGAACAAACCCGGGCAGACCATTGTGCGGGCAACTGTAAGCAGAGCTGGTTCTCCGGACGTGACCGCTTACTTTTTGTTGTACGTCGTCGATAGTAATAGACTGTCCGAGACGTATTACACTGCCGTCCAATCGGTTCCTGTCGCTGACAGACAACGTCCGTTTATTGTGGAGGGACTAACCCAAGCAGGAGAGCTAGTTATTACAGCCGCAAGTAGCGAAAAGTCGGATATTGTGAATGGCCAACTCATCATCACGCCCGAGTTGGTTGACCGCGTAGCTGACAATGCGCGAAAGGCTAAGACTGCTGTAGAGCAGACGCTATCGGAAAACAACATTGCTCTTGCTAGAGAGTTGGTCGTGAATGGGGAAATTTTGTCTTTGTCTGAACAAAAAGGTTTTACAGTCAAACTTTATAAGGATAGCTTCACCAATCGTAAGGATATCGACTATCTTACCGTCCATGCGGGGGATGCGAAACTGACGTTTAACCTTGCGACCGTAAATCGCCTGTTCCATTCGCTCCCGGTTATTGTTATTCGCTTGGTCGAAAACAATAACGGCGGATACCATGTACAATTTTTAGATGAACAAGGGCAGGAGCTTTCTAACGTATCTAGCAACATCGGGCTCATTCTGCCTGCACATCAGGCGGACGCGACAAATAATAGCGTGTTCTATTCGAATGGGAAAAGCACGCAGCCTATCGGTGGAAAGTTCAATCCGTACAATAACGGCATGGAAGCCGAAATAAACCGTTCCGGAACGTATTTCGTGGACGATAATACCAAAACGTTCCCTGATGTTGACAATCGGGATCCTGAGTTACAGCAAGCCGTACAATTTCTGGGATCGAAAGGAATCGTAACCGGGGACGACAATGGCAACTTTGAGCCCGATTCACCGCTTACCCGTGCAGAGTTCACGGCGATGCTTGTAAGAGCTTTTTACGCTTTGGACGAAACGGCGACGGAGAGCTTTTCAGACGTGAATCCGCCGCAATGGCATGTTCCATTTATCGCGTCATCCGAAAAAAAGGATATCGTCAAAGGTTATCCGGATGGCACGTTTAGGCCAGATGATACCATATCCCGGGAAGAAATGGCTGCGATTGGTGCAAGATCATTACATGAAAAGAAAAATTATCATTACCCTTCCAATACGGAAGACTACTTGAGTCAATTCACAGACCAACACACGATTTCCGATTGGGCGAAACCAACGATGGCTCTGGCTGTGAAGCAGCGCTTGATAGATGTACCTGCGGATAAACAGATTAGAGCTGGCGAGGCTGTCACTCGCGGGGAAGCTGCCCGAATGCTGTATCGACTATATTTGCAGCTTTGATACGGTTACTAACGCGATAAACTTTCAAAGGCTCATTTCAACCTGACTATAGGGAGGAATGAGCTTTTTAAAATAATGGAGAAGAGAAGAGGTGAGAGCATGGACTGTAATATTCGAGAGATCCGCGATTATTACGACTCTGAAGTGCAAAATTATGATTACAATGAATGAATAAGCTTCGGAAAATTTGACAGGCATTTTCAAAAAGTTGTATATTAAACTACCAAATGGTACCCCTATATCCATAAACAATTCTTCTATCAAAACTCCACGAGGAGGAATGACGCGATGGAAATGTCTATCACAAGAGGACTCTCAGAACTAAAGTTACTCGATAAACGAATCCAAAAAGGAATCAATGAAACGACTTTCATGTCTTCGGCCATTGGGCATAAGCCAGTATCTGGTTACACGTCAACAGAACTCTATGAGGAAACAACAGAGCGAAACTACCAATCCACCATTGATCTAATACTAAGAAGACAAAAAATGAAGGCGCTGATCGTCGAGTCCAACGCAAAGACGATGGTAACGATAAGCGGCAAGAGAATGACAGTTGCCGAAGCAATCGAGCGAAAAACGTCCATTCAATACGAGAAATCACTGCTGGAGAAAATGAGAAGAGATTACAACCAAGCAGTCACGCAGGTTGAATCGAAAAATGAAGAAGTACAGCTGCGATTAGAAAAGCTGCTCGAAGCGAACTTTGGCAAAGACTCCAAGGTGAAGGATACGGAAATGGAAGCGATCTCCAAACCGTTTAAAGAGCAAAATGAAGCGAAGCTCGTAGACCCATTGAAGTTGAAAGAAAAAATGGATACGCTTAGTAAAGAAATTGACGAGTTTGAGTGTGAAGTCGATTTTATTTTAAGCGAATCCAATACCATTACCAAAATTAATCTTGTGGATTGACAGTGTGATTTGCTAATCATTTGAATAGCTGATAAACGAGAGTCCCTTGCCTAGTGGGTCAACTAGGCCATCCTAAAATTATTTGGCGAATACGAGGATGAAAGCTCAAAGATGAGAGCTCAGCTTTCAAAACTTACGTATCAAAGCTCTTTAGGCTCAAAGATCAGGACTTACGCTTTAAGACTCGATGAAATCTTGGGGCATTGGTCCATAAAAGTACACTCTCTGGACTTTTCAGCAACCACCAAGCTAAATGGTTAGCAACTAGGACTTATTCGAAGTAGAGATATGTTGAGAGAAGATCCTCAGCATACCTCTACTTTTTTATTTTATAAACGAAACGGTTAAGAGATAGAAAAGATATGTCGATACAAATAGGAAGAAAAGGTAATAAATTGATTGTGCAATACAAGGATAGTCAGGGAGTGAAGCAATGGAATTTGAGTTTCATGTTACCTTCAACGATCTACAACTTGATGAAAAGGAAGCTTTTATCGATCTCTGCCAATCGCAACAAGTGAAACCGGTCATGATCGTCTTGGATCAGGGAAATTACATCAATCAACCGATGATAACAGGGGTAATCAAACGACCAGATTTTCATGAAGCCAATAAAGAGATGGAAAAGATTGCAGCTACGTTTCAAAACAACGGTTTTACCATCGTCCGAAAAAAAGTAGAGATTTCTCCAAAGGAAGAAACGTATTTTCACCAGCCCATTCTAAAAAATTCGAAGCCTTACTTCGAATGGCATGGCAAAGTAGCGGTCGATGATGTCGCCGCCCTACGAAATTTATGTGAAGGTCATGGTGGACATATTTCGAGAAACTCTTTGAATGCGAATGGAAAAGTGAGATTTATCACCGTCCGAGAATATGAGAGCCCGAAACAGTTTTACGATCGAGTAGAAATGATACATACCATTTTGCAAGCAAATCAGATTGGGCTAATCAAAGAACAATATGAACTATGTATTTATGACAGCCGTGAAGAACTGGACAGCGGCTGGATTTCCTAATTTTTAGATGGAGGATCATGATGATTACATATGATGATGTAGCAGAGTTGGAATATGAAGAGAGAGAGCTCGTTGTTTTGGAAGCACTATTGAGAAGAATTGTTCTAGTGAATATGCCCTTTGTATTAAAAGGCAGCCTTCTAACCAGACAATATTTGGACAACCGAGAGATTCGGGACGCAGATGATATCGACTTATTGTATGCGGGGAAGATCAGGGACGTCGAACATGCACATGAAGTATTTACACAGTGGATGATTCAAGTAACCGAAATGGATCTGAACGACGGCGTCGTGTTTAGAAGTTTTCGAAAGAATGCATTTTGGAGATATATCGACTACGCTATGGCAGATGATTTTCCGACGATCAATACGGATATTGCCTATTATTTCACAGGTCAACCAAGGGAAGCGTCTGACTATAATGAGCTTAATCTGGATATTTCGTTTAACTTGGAAATGGATGCAGATCCGGTTCCACTAGAGTACCAACCTGCCATTGGAGAAAGCTTTCATGTTCCGTACACTGTACCTCTGTCCATCCAGGTTGCTTGGAAGCTGCATCAAACGATTGTCAGGCCGAGGTTTAAAGACTTGTATGATTTGAAATTTTTACTCTCTCACCCGTCCTATGACAATGATGCGCTCAAGGAAACATTACAGGCGCTCGTGAACGAATGCAGTATCGATCCATCTATTAAAAAAGCGGATATGAAAAAAGTGCTCGTTGATGATTTACAGCACATATACGATTCATTATCCTACGATTACGAGTTGAGAAAATATGCGGGCAGCATGGATCGTGGCCTCTATTTTACGCAGTTTGTCAGTGATTTGCGTAAAAAGATGGATTTTGCCGGTATTAATGGGTATACGTTTGAAAGTTTGCCAAGTCCAACACCGAAAAAATTGTAACAGCATAGTAAGTGAAGTAGGCTTGTTCCGTCTGTCGTGGTAGACGGAATGAGCTTTTTTTATAACTACCATAGTTATTCGTTGCTAGTACATTGCCTTTAGGTCATATAGATTGGTCGGAACATTCACCATCATCATTCATGAATAATACCCTACATTAACCCAATTTCTTTAGATCACATGTGTCTTTCGAGTTAATGGGAGCAAAACTGTACATGTAGGGGAGTATCGAATGAGCAAAAGTAAGCAGAAAGATGGGAAAATCATTTATGATTACATTGTTGTAGGCACTGGTCCAGCAGGTTCTGTTATTGCAAAGAAACTAACAGACGATAAAAAAACATCCGTTCTCGTATTGGAAGCAGGAGAAAATAATGATAGGGACACGCCAATTAGCAACTCAACGTTTGCCTTAGAGCTGGAGGAGCTGTATCTTCCTCAATATTTTTGGCAAGGAGAAGGAGTACCCCAGGAAAAAGTAAATGAACGAAGTTTTGAATGGACGACGGGTCGATTATTGGGTGGAGGCTCTTCTATTAACACACAGCAGTATGTAAGACCTACCTCAGCAGTTTTTCAACAATGGGAGAAGCTGTTGGGACCTCTTTGGTCTCCAAAGAATGCAACTCGCAGTTTCCGAAAAATGGAGAATTACAATGGGAAGACAAACAATAAAGAGGTTCACGGTTATAAGGGATTGATCGACATTCGGCAAGCACCTGAAAATCCAACACCCATGTCCAAAAAGTTAGTGTCAGCCATCGAGAAAGCAACAGGATTTCGAAAAATTCTCGATTATAATGACCCGAAAACTCCCCTTGGACCCTTTACGCGTTGGCAATTATTTCAGCAACCCAATGGACGGCGAGAAAGTGCTTCCACCGCTTTTCTATCATCAGATATCATGACTACTGCTGGTCAAGGAGTCAATGGTCGAAAGCTGCAAGTTTTCTTTAAATCAACAGCTCTTCGGGTATTATTTAAGAATAAGCGAGCAATTGGCGTTGAATTTCTCAAAGAGGGTAAACGCGTGAGAGCCTACTCTCGGAAAAAAGTAATCATCTCAGCAGGCATCCATAGTTCTCAGCTTTTAATGCTTTCTGGAATCGGTCCCGCCAAAATGCTTAAGGACGAAGGAATCCCAGTTGTTTTCGCCAACTCCCACGTAGGCAAAGGCCTTAGAAACCACACGCTCAACTTTGCTGAGTTTAGTGCCAATCCGAAAGATAACCCATTGCCTGTTGATGATCCAAATGCGCTTTTTTCAGGTGGCGCCTTTTTGCCAGATCCCACTCCAGGCTCAAACAAAACTCGTCGTGCAGTCCAACTGATTGGAATCGGCTCAAAAGGGAAACTGACGATAGCTATCCTTTTCCTAAAACCAAAGAGCCGTGGTTCCATAAGTATACAAAGTAATGATCCGTTGAAAATTGTGCTGGCTGATGAAGGGTATCTCAATAATCCCGCAGATCTTGAAGCAGTTAAAAACTGCTATAAGGTATATATCAAGAAGATAGCCGCACAATTAACCGCGATCGATCGATCATACCGGCTTATTTCACCAACTCTAGATATTATCAATAATAATCGCAAGCTTGAAGAGTTCATCAAAAATAATTTTGACCATAATCATCATGAACAAGGTGCGCTTCGCATGGCGCCTCTTAGCAAGGGGGGAGTGGTGGATAGCCATGGTCAAGTCCATGGAGTAAAAGACTTAATTGTTGCTGATGATTCGATTATTCCATTCACGGTGGATGGCAACACGTCTGCACCAGCCTACCTTATTGGAAATACAATTGCTCAGCAGCTCTTGAAACAAAACTCGCGAGATAATATGAAAAAGTGAAATTAGTAATGAAAATAGTAATATCCCGTGAATCCGCAATTGTACGGAGATTCAGGGGATATTATTCATGGATTGCCGTTGTACGGAATCTCGGGTTTTTGGTTTGTAGCTACAGCGGAAATCTAGGACGATAGTATCGCGTCTTTAGCTGCCGCTGTATTCTGTTATTGGTTGATTAACCCAAAAAGGCAATAGAACGCTTCACTTTCCTGGCGAATGCAATGGGATTATCAATCGACTCCCAATGAATATACATAAGACGCGGGTTTTCAAAGAGCCAGTGATTATGGACTGCTGTTACCTTTATCCCGTTTTTGCGAAGGTTTGACAGCAAACGGTTTACTTGGTTTTGGAAGAGAGCCGTTTCCCCTAAACAAAGTGCACGTCCTGAACTGTTCAAGGATTCGAACGAGAACAGTTGATAACGGACCAATGGGGATGTGGTTCTTCTGCCTAATATGGACGCATTGAATATTCTATTTCTGGAGACGAAACAAACGGGACCTCTCGTAATTTCATGCTCTGTTCCACCTAAAATGGCAGAAAATCGGTTACACAGTCTTCTAAACTGGGGACTTGCCTTTGCTTTTGCCTTTACTTTGCCCATATCCGTCATCCTTTCGATTATGATGAAATGAAAACTTCATGGCTCCACCATGTTAACCCAGGAATGCGATGGACTCTTTGGTTTTCCTGGCGAATACGATCGGATTTTCTATCGCTTCCCAATGCATATACATTAAGCGCGGGTTTTCTTTTAGCCAGTGGTTGTGAAGTGCCGTCACTTTAATCCCACGTTTGCGGAGATTCGACATCAAGCGGTTCACCTGATTTTGGTGAACGGCAGTCTCGCCCAAACAAAGGGCACGACCCGACCTATCAAGGGATTCAAACGAAAACATTTGCGCTCGAACTAAAGGGGAAAGCGTTCGTCTTCCCAAGATTGTTTCTCGAAGATTTGCAAGCCGCATGACAAAACAAACCGGCCCATTTTCAACTTCCGACTCGCCCCCTAATATTCTTCCAAATCGGGCACAGAGCCTTTTAAATTGTGGGCTAACCTTCGCTTTTGCTTTAGTCGCCATAGTAATCCTCCTTTTGTCAATCTAGAAATATCTTATGATTGACAGAAAAAAGGGAAATGAGTAATCTGTGGCTTTTTTACATGAAAAAGATACAGATTTCATTCTAGGTCCTAGTTGTTCAAGGGATTGGCTTTGGCACAGATATAGGAGGCTTTACTTTACATTTTGGAGTGACAAACTTGAATATTGAATGGAGGAGACCAGCATGTACAAAGAATTAGATGTTTTCATAACAGGCTGCCAAAATACCGTTGATTATTGGTATGACTATGGCTGCATAATAGCGTCTGACATGCTAGTGAAGTTCAGTCAAAAGGATTGGGAAGACCTGTCCAGTCATATGCTGATGAAACCGTTAGAATGGCAGCGAAAACTTGCGTACTGTATGGACAGTTGTTGTAACGAGCATGAACTAAATATTCTACTATCGTTGCTGGATACGGATGATGAGGAACTTTTCGTGATCTGTGTAGATACGTTGAGAAGCTATACGACTCTAGAAGGGAAACAAATGATACGTGACAATCCTGCCATACTCGTTCGTGTAAATGAATTACTTCCCAGAGCTGGCGTTGCGACTAGGAGAGTATTAGAGGATTTTCTTGTGAAAATACATGGCTAAGTTGCTTCATTTATTGAGTTGCTAAAATACGGAGAGCATTATGAAGATAGGCTAAAGGATCTTGTAGATGCGCTCTGTACATGAAAAGAATAGAAACGACCGATTCACCACATACTACAAACGATTGATACCATGAGAGGTGGAGCGCCCGGATGAGTATGACAATGAGTCGGCCCGTGACCGACGTACTTAATAAACAGGTTGCCAACTGGTCTGTGTTGTATATGAAGCTGCATCATTATCATTGGTTTGTCAAAGGCCCGAATTTTTTTACCCTGCATGAAAAATTCGAGGAGCTATATAACGAGGCAGCCAAAAATGTGGATGAGCTGGCGGAGCGGCTGTTAACGGTTGGAGGCAAGCCTGTTTCGACGTTGAAGGCTTGTATGGAGCAGGCTTCCATAAAGGAAGCCACAGGTGGAGAGTCTGCGGATCAAATGGTAGAGGCAGTCGTGAGCGATTTTACACTCCTGATCAAGGAGCTCCAAGAGGGCATTACAGCCGCGGAAGCAGGGGACGATGAAGCGACTGGCGATATGTTCTTGGGGATCATGGACAGCTTGCAAAAGCATGTGTGGATGCTGCAAGCCCACTTGGGAAAATAACGAGAAATTCTTTTACAAGCAAAGCTGATGCCATGGGGTATCAGCTTTTTTCCTATGTGCTCATGAAGGCAAAAGTGCAGGGCTGGTCTGATTTGGGACAACCCCCTTGTTCCCAAGAGAGACATGCTGGTGTAAACTAACCTTGTGTGAAATAAAGAAAGCACTTTCATGATGGAAAGGATGTACATTCCCATGGCATCACCCTATGTTACATTTAATCGCGAGCAGTGGAGTGCTCTGCGGGCTTCCACGCCGTTGACCATATCTGATAACGAGCTTTCCCTTTTGCAGGGCTTGAACGAGAAAATGTCCATGACGGAAGTCTCCGACATTTACCTACCATTGTCCCGTCTGCTGAATTTGTATGTCGGGGGCACGCAGGAGCTGTACCAGGCGACTCACACTTTTTTAGGGAACCAGGATGGCAAGGTTCCATTCATTATCGGTATCGCAGGTAGTGTGGCTGTAGGCAAAAGCACAACGGCTCGCATTTTGCAGACGCTGTTGTCCCGCTGGCCGAATCATCCGAAGGTCGATTTGGTAACGACAGATGGATTCCTGTATCCGAACAAGGTTCTAGAAGATAGAGGAATCATGAAGCGCAAGGGATTCCCAGAGAGTTATGACTTGCGCCGCTTTATCAATTTTTTATCCGATGTAAAATCGGGTTTGCCTGAAGTGAAGGCGCCAGTTTATTCCCACCTTGTGTATGACATCGTACCAGATGAATGGCAGACCGTCAGACAGCCTGACATTTTGATTGTCGAAGGCTTGAATGTGCTGCAACCGCCTAGAGGTGACGAAAACGATGCTCGTATTTCCGAGGTCATTGTTTCCGATTTCTTTGACTTCACGATCTACGTGCATGCGGAAGAGAAGCACATTTTGAAATGGTATGTAGAGCGGTTCAAGCTGCTGCGTCAGACCGCGTTCTCCGATCCATCCTCGTATTTCAAGCGTTACGCGAGTCTGTCTGACGAGGAGGCGACTGAGGTAGCCACCGGCATTTGGACGGAGATCAACGGAGCCAACCTGCGCCAAAATATTTTGCCGACGCGTGTTCGCGCTCAATTGATTTTGGACAAGGGGCAGGATCATATGATACAAAGCGTGAAGCTGCGCAAGCTGTAGATAAAAAGGTGGGGGACGGTTGTCATGAAAGTGATTAGTGCCTGTTTGATCGGCTGTGAATGCCGTTACGATCAGAAGTCATGCTTGGACCAAGAGCTGGAGCAATTGCTCCGGGAAGGAAAGGCTATTCCCGTCTGTCCTGAACAGCTGGGAGGCTTGCCAACACCACGACCGCCAGCAGAAATCATCGGGGGGACGGGAGAAGATGTTCTGGATGGCAAAGCACGCATCATAGACGACACTGGTCGAGACGTCACCGAGGAATTTTTGATGGGGGCAAACCAAGCGCTGAAGCTGGCGAAAACGGTTGGAGCCACATCCGCCATATTAAAAGAGAACAGCCCGTCCTGTGGAAGCTCCTTTGTTTACGATGGCAGCTTTTCCGGGAAAAAAATGCCGGGTGTCGGGCTGACGGCGGCGCTGTTTCGCAGAAACGGGATTGAGGTAACATCTGAGTCAATAGTATCCAATGAATAACAAAGGGGGACGCGATGGATAGCGTCCTCCTTTTTACAACTCCTTCAACAACCTCTCCAGCTTCTTCTGCTGATCCTTCCGTTTCTTTTTCGCAATCCGGTCTTCTTCCTGCAATGCCATGACAAGAGAAAAGCACATCAGGACCATGATGACGGTAAAAGGCAGCGCTGCCACAATAGAGGCTGTTTGCAGACCTTCTAAGCCGCCGCTTAACAATAGAACGATCGCGATAGCGGATTGGAGGATGCCCCAGGTGATTTTTACCCGGTTCGACGGGTCCAGGTTGCCATCAGAAGACAGCATGCCGAGTACAAAAATAGCTGAATCCGCCGATGTGATAAAAAACGTGATGATCAAAAGAATCGCAACGACAGCGAGGATGTATCCCATGGGCAACTGCTCCAGTGCGAGGAACAACGCAGTCGAGATGTCACGTTGTACCGCTGCCCCTATAGCTGCTTGATCAAAAATCTCGAGATGAAGCGCAGTCCCGCCAAACACCGAAAACCAAATGAAGCTCAACAAACTCGGAACGAGCATCACGCAAATGACGAATTCCTTGATCGTGCGACCTTTGGAGACGCGTGCGATAAACATGCCAACGAACGGCGCCCAGGCAATCCACCACGACCAGTAAAACAGCGTCCAGTTGGCTACCCATGTCCCTTGTGTAAAAGGGGTCAGCCGCAAGCTCATCGAGATGAGATTGTTCAAATAACTGCCCAGCGTGCTGGTGAAGGCGTCAAAAATAAACGAGGTTGGTCCCAATACGAGCGTCAGCAGGAGGAGCAACAAGGCCAATACCAGATTCGTATTGCTTAAATACTTGATTCCCCGATCCAGTCCTGTCGTAGCCGAGAGCAGAAATAGTACCGTAATAATGGAAATGATCACGATTTGCACGGTGGTGTTCGTCGGCAATCCAAAGAGGTGAGACAAACCTCCGTTTATTTGCAGAGTTCCGAGGCCAAGTGAGGTTGCGACACCGAATGCCGTGGCGATGACAGCCAGAATATCGATCCCTTTTCCGATCGGTCCGTGTATACGCTCACCGAGCAGCGGGCCAAAGGTAGAGGAGATCAAGCCCTTCGCCCCTTTGCGAAATTGAAAATACGCGAGAGCGAGAGCGATGAGAGCGTAGATCCCCCATGGATGCAGCCCCCAGTGAAAAAACGCATACCGCAGAGCAGTTTGTGCGGCTTCGGTCGTTTGTCCGGTCACACCTGCTGGCGGAGAGAAGTAATGAGAGACGGGCTCTGCCACTCCCCAAAAGACAAGACCAATCCCCATCCCAGCAGAAAACAACATGGCAAACCATGTAGGGAGCGAATATTCCGGCTCGTCATCGTCGCTCCCTAAAGGGATTTGTCCGTATCTGCTAAAGGCAAGGAAGATACAAAAGATCAGAAAACCGAAAGTCACGATTAAATAAAACCAACCAAAATTCGTCGTGGTCACTTTCAATACATGGGAAGCCGCAGAGGCGAAAAGCTCAGGAGAAATCGCGCCGAACAGCACAATGACAAATACAATGACCAAGGATATCAGGAAAGTCATCTTTATCCTCCCGGGAATCTACAAGAAATGGTAATAGTTTATCATCCCGCGGGATTTCCAAGATTATTCCGGATGTGACCGCTCCTGAATGGAGTTACGATGAAAACGTCTCGATAAACCGATTCGCTGCTTTGGACAGATGGCGTCCAGACTGCCAAACGACAGCAGCGGAAGAATAAATGGAAGTTCCGGAGAGGCGAATCCCGCGAATTTGTTCGCTCTGATGAGTCTCCCATGCCGAGATAGGGACGATGGAGGAACCGACCGAGGAGGCGACCATGCTGACGATGAGAGAGATGTCCGGGCACTCGCAGATGACGTGCGGTTCCACGCCTAGACGGGAGAACTCTTTAATAATCAAGTCGTAGATGCCCAATCCTGGCGTGCTCGGCATGATGAGCGGAAGCTCCGCGATCTCGCGCATTTCGATTTCCTTGCGATCGGCATAGGGGGAGGTGGCAGGAACGATGAGCACAAAATCCTCTTCCTCCAACGGAATCATGGTGCAGTTGTTCAACGAGTGGGGAAGGCGTACGATAGCGACTTCTATGGTTCTGCGCTCCAGCCACTGATTGAGGAGCTGCGTATCGCCTTTCCAGATTTTATACGTAATGAGCGGATACTTTTGCTGAAACACACGAATTTGTTCTGGCAGGCGGTAGGCCGACAGTGCACTGACACCGATGGACAACGTCCCCCGAATGCCTTCGCCTGTTTCTTTGACCTCGGAGAGAGCTTCCTCCATTTGATGAACGATATTGAGCGCCTGTTTATAGAGAGTGACGCCTGCTTCTGTCAGGATCATTTGTTTTCCTGAGCGCTCAATGAGCATGACCCCGAGCTCCTCCTCCATTTGCTTCAGCTGCTGACTCAAAGGTGGCTGGGCCATGTTCAGTCTTTTAGCCGCCCCCGTTATTTGACCTTCCTCTGCTATGGCGATAAAGTAACGCAGTTGCCGAATATCCACACACAATGCCTTCTTTCCTTACGAGAATGGTTCCATATGAAAACGATATGAAAATTAGATTTTATGGATATTTTTCATATTGATGAAGCTATGATAGCATGTTTCCTGTGAATCTTCACTTCATGGAATAGACATAAAGGAAAGAAGGGGAAATCCGTGCGTACGTGGATGGAAAAGCTATTTCACTTGCGCGCTTACGACACGACGTTTCAAAGGGAACTCATCGCCGGATTTATTGGCTTTGTCACCATTGTCTACATTGTTGCCGTAAACGCTTCGATTTTAAATGATGCTGGAATACCGATGGAAGCAGGCATTCTGGCGACTGTATTGACGGCATTTATCGGGTCACTTCTTATGGCCTTTTGGGCAAATGCTCCGATTATTCTGGTTCCCGGAATGGGGATCAACGCCCTGTTTACGTTCACGTTATGCCAATCGATGGGCCTCACTTGGCAGGAAGCATTAGCTGCAGTTTTTGTTTCGGGTCTGATCTTTACTGTGATTGCCTTTACCAAGGCTGCGACGATATTGTCCAATGCGATTCCCGCTTCGCTAAAAGAAGCGATTACTGTAGGGATTGGGTTGTTCTTGACCTTCATCGGTCTGCAAAAAGGCGGGCTGATCGTCATGAATCCGTCTACATTTGTTGCGCTGGGTGACTTGTCCAGCCCGCATGTGATCGTCACGCTGATTACTTTGATTGTTACGTTGATTTTGTTTGTTCGCAATGTGCCGGGCAACTTCTTGATCGGAATTACGGTTGGTACAGGACTTGGCTTTTTGTTCGGGATTGTCGAGCCAGGAGGAGGAGGATCGTTTTCGTTTGCGGATTACGGAAGCGTATTTGCGGGTCTTTCCTTTTCTGCCATTTGGGCGTTGCCATTTTGGATCGCGACCTTCTCATTGGCGATGGTCATCGTCTTTGAAAATATTGGCTTGATTCATGGGCATACCTCGATGCTTGGACAGCCGGAGAAGTTCGGCCGCTCGCTGCAAGCAAATGCGTTGTCGGCTGCCATCTCTGGCATTTTGGGAACCAGTCCGACGGTTTCGACAGTGGAGACCGCGGCAGGAATCGCAGCAGGAGGAAGGACGGGACTGACCGCACTTGTAACAGGTACCTTGTTCCTGCTCTCGCTCGGTTTGCTTCCTGTCATCAAAATGATTCCGGATGGAGCCATTGCCCCGGTGCTCATCATCATTGGCGCATTGATGCTGCAAAATGTACAGAATATCAATCTGAAGGACTTCTCGGAAGGCTTCCCTGCCTTTTTGATCATCGCGATTATCCCGTTGTCCTACAGCATTGTAGATGGAATTGCGTTTGGATTCGTGGCGTATCCGCTTATGAAGCTCGCATTGGGCAAACGTCGCGAAGTGCCTGCGCTCATGTACGTCATCGCCGGATTGTTCTTGCTGAATCTCATGCTGCCGATATTCACATAAAAGAGTAGTTTTCCCTCGACTTGAGTCGGGGGTTTTTTTGTTCTGTTCTCTAGAAAGTGGTGCAAGGATTGTGAAATAATGGATGGAAATTTCAGAGAACAGGAGGCCTTTCCATGATCCATGAGATGACGTTTCAATTGCGTACTTCTAATTTCACCAAAGGACAAGCCTGGTACCAGAGCTTTTTGCAAAGAGAGCCGGATTTTGTTCCACATGAAGGATTTGCTGAGTGGGAAGTACTGCCTGGGTGTTGGCTGCAGCTGGCAGAGGGGATACCAGCGGAAGGAAGCGGTCCGGTGCGATTTGCCGTGGTCGATATCGAGTCGGAAAGAGAAAGACTGATCAACGAGCTTCAAATCGAGCGGTTTGAGATTTTCCAACGCGAAGAAGTGCCGGTCAAGTGGGGGACGTTTGCCGATCCATGGGGGAATCGCATTGGTCTTTTCGAGTACCTGGATCCAGCTGAAAAAGAGGAGAAGCAAAAAAGACTTGAGAAGCTGAGGTGAAAAAAGAGAATGGTTTTGCCTCGTAAAAACTCAATAAAACGAAAACAATCCCTTTGCCAATGAGAGTGGCAAAGGGATTGTTCGTGGAGAGAAGCGTATGAATTATCGTTTTACCAGCGTAAACGCTTGTTTTACTTGGTCCAGAGACATCATCAGAGGGATGAATTTCTTCCCTTCTTTGCTTGCTGGATCAAATACCGTATCTTGTGGCAAGCTTGCTACATAAACCGTGTTGGTTGCTTGGTTACGTGCAATTTCGGTGCCGACTGGCGGCTCGTCCGGGTTGTTCAGTTTTTTCCAGTCATTCAGGTCAAACGCGGTGATAACCACAACAGGTGTACGATCTTCCGCTTTGTCAGCATTGAAAATGAAGCGGGTTACACTGTTTGCTTCTGGCAAGTATTCGTCTGCATTTGGTCCAGTTTTTTCCTCAACAAGGATGTTGCCGTTCCAAGATTTTGGACCTTTAAAAGCAAAGGCAGAGTCTTGGCTTTTGAAAGTATCATGATAGACTTCGAGTGGTTTTACAGCTGGTTCGAAGTTGGCACTCATCAATTCCCATTTGGTTTGGTTCCACTTCCATTTGGATTTGAGGTAGCCGCGAACATCTGCATTGTAATCACCAGTCAGACGCTCTGTGCCTTCCAGTACATAGAGACCATTTTTGTTTAGATCGATTGGTTTCAGTTCTACGAAGTCCGCTCCGACTACACCCGCTTTGTTTTTATCCAGACCTGGCAGGCTGAGCTCTTTCGCTTTTCCATCTTTAATGTTGTAGATGTGATTGGTTGTGTAGCCACCGCTTCCGCCAGTGCTTGCAGTAACCATGATCTCGCCTTTTTTATCGTAAGTGAAATCTTGAACGGAGAGCTTCGGCTCGTAGCCGTTGTCCTTCACGTCGATGTTAAAAGATTGCTTCGTTTTGCCATCTGTTACTTTGATAGTGAGGTCCTTAACGTATGGGCTGTTTTTCTCTTTTTTCCCGTACAGAACGACTGTGTCTGCGGTCTTGTCACCCGTTACGTCTGCTGTTTTTTTCGTAATCTCTTGCAAGCCTTTTGTTGTAGCAGTTGTGTTGCTTGCATCTGCTGTAATTGCATAACCTCCAGTGAAAAGTACGGAAGTAAGTACAGTTCCTGTTACGAGTTTGTTCAAGTGTTTCATGTGTTTCATGTGATGAATCTCCTCCCCAGTCTTGCTGACTGATCATGATGTAATGTGTAGTGTGCTGTATCTTATGCTTGTCCTTGCTACACGTTCATTATGTACGATAGTGTGGATGCATTGGTTACAGACTATCGACATAAATCCTACAAATCAGTAACAGGTAAATGCTAGGGTGCGAGGAGGTTGCTCGCTTCTAGGATTAATGGACGAGAAAATATTATTTGATTTTAGACAGACCTGTCTGTATACTATAATCCAAGGAGAGCGGATGCGCCTCCACCAACATTCAACAAACGAAGGGAAGATCGACCATGAGCAAAGACATTCGACCACCGTTTACAAAGGAGTCTGCATTGGCTAAAGTGCAGTTTGCTGAGGATGCTTGGAATTCTCGCAATCCGGAGCGGGTATCTTTGGGATACTCCGTTGATTCCAATTGGCATAATCGCACAGAATTCTTTACCGGCCGAGAAGCTATCAAGACGTTTTTGACAAATAAGTGGGCTAGAGAACTGGACTACAAACTTAAGAAGGAACTTTGGTGCTACACGGACAATCGGATTGCAGTGCGTTTTGAGTACGAATACCGTGATGCAAATACAGGTCAGTGGATGCGATGCCATGGAAATGAATACTGGGAGTTTGCCGAGGATGGTCTCATGAAGAGACGGGATATGACGGGGAATGATTTTCCTATCAAAGAGGCGGATCGTAAATTCAAATAATGATTTGAACTATAAAAAATAAAAAGGATGATAAAAAATGAGTAAAGACATTCGACCACCGTTCACACTTGAATCCGCGTTGGCAAAAGTAAAATTTGCCGAAGATGCTTGGAACTCTCGCGATCCGGAACGCGTGTCACTAGGGTATACCGTTGACTCCAACTGGCGCAACCGCACAGAGTTTTTTACAGGCCGCGAGAATATTAAAGCTTTTTTGACGAAGAAATGGGCAAGGGAGCAGGACTATAAACTCATGAAAGAGCTTTGGTGCTACACGGACAACCGGATTGCGGTTCGTTTTGAGTATGAGTACCGTGATGCAGAAACTGGTCAATGGATGAGATGCCATGGAAATGAGCTTTGGGAGTATGACGAAGACGGTCTTATGAGAAGACGGGATATGAGTGGAAACGATTATCCGATTAACGAAAATGATCGGCGTTACAAATAACCCTCGGGAAATAGCAGCGTGTTCCAAAACCACCGGAAATGAGGTGAAAACGATGACAGTATATTACAAAACAGAATGTGTGGACGGTCTCGCCATTTTTTATCGGGAGGCTGGGAATCAAGAGAACCCGACCATTTTGTTGCTCCATGGGTTTCCATCTTCTTCTCACATGTACCGCAACTTAATTGACGAGCTCTCTGATGAATACCATATCATTGCACCTGACTATCCTGGTTTCGGTAACAGTGATCAGCCTTCTACGGCCGAATTTGCCTATACCTTCGACAAATTGGCCGATGTAATGGACGTATTTGTCGAGCAGCTCCAATTAAAGAAATACAGCATTTATGTCCACGATTATGGGGCGCCAGTCGGATTCAGATTGGCTGTCAAACATCCAGAACGAGTCCAAGCCATTATCTCTCAAAACGGAAATGCATACGAAGAAGGCTTGCTATCTTCGTGGGCTCCCGTACGGACGTATTGGGAAAATCCGGCTGATGATGCCTCTATCAACAATGTTTTAGGTCTGCTGAAACCTGAGTTCACAAAACATCAGTATGTAAACGGGACACGCAACCCGGAAAAAATCAGCCCAGACAGTTGGAATTTGGACCAATATGTGCTGGAGCAACCTGGGAATAGTGAGATCCAGCTTGCCCTGCTCTATGATTATCAAAACAATTTGAAACAATATCCGAGTTGGCATGAGTATTTCCGGACCTACCAGCCTCCGACATTGGTTGCTTGGGGAAAAAATGATATGTTCTTTGGTCCGGATGGGGCGTTGGCTTACCAAAAGGACTTAAAAGATGTTGAGGTTCATCTGCTCAATACGGGTCATTTTCCTTTGGAAGAAGATTTGGAAATCAGCGTAGCGTTAATTAAGCGATTTTTAGGTGAGCGAATAAAGGAATTGGAAAACGGCGTGCAATAACAGCTGAACGGTGACCCGTGGGATGGCCCCTTTGAAAAACTGGCTCTCTTGCGGGTCCGTTCAAAGATTTTTATAGATCATGAATGACACATATACTCCAGTTGGATCAACAAATGAATAAAATTGGACTTTGCATACGAAAAATAGATGTAATCCACCAAAAGACTAATAATGGAGGAGCCATATGAAAGCGAGCGACCTTGTGGTGCAATGTCTGGAGGCTGAGGGAGTTGAGTACATTTTCGGCATCCCGGGTGAAGAGACTATTGATCTTATCGACTCCTTATCTCGGTCATCGATTCAATTTGTAGTTACGCGGCACGAACAAGGGGCAGCCTTTATGGCAGATGTGTATGGTCGACTCACGGGAAAACCCGGCGTGTGTCTCGCTACGTTGGGGCCTGGCGCGACGAATCTGATTACAGGTGTGGCTAATGCTCACTTGGACCGCTCGCCATTGATTGCCATTACCGGTCAGACAGATCGTAGCCAGCTGCACAAAGAATCACATCAAAATATAGATACGATACAATTATACAAAGGAATTACAAAATACAATCAGCAGATTGCATCCGCGCACACAATTCCAGAGATCATCCGTAAGGCGTTTGCTCTGGCAACAACCGACAGTTTTGGCGCTGTGCATCTGCAGCTGCCTGTAGATGTTGCTCGGGATACGGTAGTCGGCTCACCACTTCCCATTGGAAGAAAAGCAAAAGTTTGTCCCGACAAGTCATCGCTGCACACAGCCGCACAATTAATCATGGAGGCAAAGAGACCAATCATCCTTGTAGGCAATGGTGCGGTTCGTAGTCGAGCTTGGAAAGAAATTCGACAATTAGTAGAGAAAGCGAATTTGCCATTGGTCAATACTTTTATGGCCAAAGGTTTTCTGCCTTTCGATCACCCGCTGAACCTGTTCACAGTCGGCGGTAGTTTCGATCCTGATGGTTTGCTTCCTCTACATGAAGCAGATTTGGTCATCGCTATTGGATTTGATTTTGTTGAATTTGATTCGAAATTCTGGAACGAGGATAAATCGCGTAAAGTACTGAGTATTAATACCACCTATGCTGAAACTGATGCTCATTTTCCCGTTGAATTGGACCTTGTGGGTGATTTGCGAGAAACGATTAAGGCATTATCAAACCTGTTAAATCGAAGACCCGAACCTGTAGACTATGAGAAGATTCGTGTACGTAGAATGAAGAAGTTGCTGGCCATCCCATCAGAACAGGATCTGCCTCACAAGGTAATGTGGACCTTAAGCAAAAAGCTGCCGAAGGAAAGCATCGTGATTTCTGATGTCGGCTTGCATAAGATCTGGGTATCATTCTGGTACCAGCCAAAACTTCCAGGGCAAACGATTATTTTCAACGGTCTTGCATCAATGGGAGCATCGCTGCCTGGCGCTTTGGCAAGCTGCTTGGTCAAGCCAAACTGTCCTGTTGTTATCATAACGGGAGACGGTGGCTTTCTCATGAATGCTCAGGAGCTCGAGACCGCAAAGCGCTTGGGTCTGAGCTTTACTATCATCATCTTTAATGACCAGCGGTATAGCTTAATAGAGAAGCACCAATGCAATGCCAATCTAGCGGTTACACAGATTTCTTTTACCAATCCGGATTTTAACCTTTTTGCCCAAAGCTTTGGAGTTGCATACAGGCGTGTTACAAATACAGAGGAGTTTCCTCAAGCACTTACAGAGGCAGTAGATAGTGGAGAACTGAATTTAATGGAGATCGTTATAAGGAACCCAATTATAGAGATAAAATAACGTTATTCGCAGAAAAAAGGCCGAAAAATTAAATTTGAAATTATATATACTTGTCTGTATAGTAATGGCGTGGAGACAGAAGGATGAGGGGGGACCAAATAATGAGTGACTTCATTTTAGAACAATTAGGATTTGCTCGACGTCAAACGATTAATTATGTGAGAGAAATGAATGACCGCGATGCTGAAATCATTCCTGTTGGGTTGAAAAATAGCATAAAATGGAATTTAGGACACATATATGTCGTTCAAGAAAAATTCGCTTTTCAACTTTCTGGAAAAGAAGTTCAAATGCCCTCAAATTTCAAGACTTTATTTGACCCAGGAACTCAACCTTCTAACTGGGATCTTGAACCTCCAGCATTGTTAGAGTTGATTGAACTATTGACGGCGCAAATGCTAAGGATCGAATCGACACTTTCGAACAATTTGAAAGAAGCGGTAGAGCCTTCCTATAAATCATCTACTGGACTTTCTTTCACAACAGTTGAGCAATTACTTGGCTTTTCCTTATACCATGAGGCAATGCACTTTGCAACGATCAAAAATATTGGGAAATTAATCGCCAACCTTCGCGGTTATTAATGGAGGAGGAGAAGGCATGAGACAAAGAAAAAAAGAGCAAATACTGGATGTTGCCTCATCCTTGTTTTATAAACAAGGAATTACTGCTACGGGGGTCGATCAAGTTGTAGCAGAATCCGGAGTAGCCAAAATGACGCTGTATAATAACTTTCCTACTAAAGAGCATTTGGTGATAGCTTATCTTGAGACAAGAGACTCCCTTTGGAGAGACTGGTTCGAAACTACAGTTTATAAGAAGGAAGTTACCCCGTCGGAGCGTTTGGTTGCTCTATTTGATACATTAGAAGAGTGGTTCTTGCAATCTGACTTTCGTGGGTGTTCCTTCATAAATACGGCTGCAGAATTTAATGAACCTACTCATTCGTTTCATCAAGTATCTTTAAGGCATAAATCACTATTAAAAAATTTTATCAAAAAACTTGTTCAAGAAGCTGGAGTACGGGAGGAAGAAGAACTAACCAATGCGTTGTATCTTTTGGTAGAAGGCAGCATTGTTACTGCAATGATCGAGGGAAATCACGAAACAGTTCATCATGCTCGCAGAACGGCTCAGAAGCTCGTAAGTATCTTTCTAAAAGAAGCTTCAAGTGGCGTGGAAGAGGGGATTCATTGAGAATCGGCGGACATCGATTTTCATTAATGCCATATCCATAAAAGGTAGTTTTTACATCAAATTCAGGATGAAATCGACTAGAGGCCTATGCATGGTGATGCTGGTCTCTACTATTACCCATTGATAAGACCATCGCCCTTAGTGATGGCTTTTTTGCTTGCGCTTTGTCTTTACGTGCCGGCGACGAACCGTGATTCTCTGGCTTTTCATTGTTGATAAAATAAGAGAATGCAAGTAAAATGATTGAATGCTCAAAACGGGCCGCGGTTCGTAAACTCCCGCGTTATCAAAACTAGGAGGAAATCATATGTTTAATTTTTGGATCGGAGTGCTTTTTGCTCTGGTGAACTTCGGGCTGTTCCTGCTCTGCTACCGATTGTTCGGCAGAATGGGACTGTACGCGTGGATCGGGATGGCAACTGTGTTAGCCAACATTCAGGTGGTCAAAACAATCGAGATGTTCGGTCTGGTCATGACGCTCGGCAATACGATTTATGCTTCTATTTATTTGGTAAGCGATCTATTGAACGAGAAGTATGGGGAAAGAGAAGCGAAAAAAGCTGTATGGTTTGGCTTCTTTACCTTAATTGCGGCAACGATCATCATGCAGCTCGTGCTGGTGTTTGAACCACAGGAAACAGATATTGCCCAAGGTTCCTTAGAGACGATTTTTGGCTTGATGCCAAGAGTGGCATTGGGGAGCTTGTGTGCGTATTTTGTCAGTCAATTTGTCGACGTGAAAATCTATTCGTGGTTGAAGAAAAAATGTCCAGGCCGCAACCAGCTCTGGATTCGCAATAATGGAAGCACGCTCTTCAGCCAGTTGCTTGACTCCATTACTTTTTGTACGATTGCCTTTTTGGGTGAATTCCCGATGGACGTATGGTGGCAAATCCTGTTGACTACCTACCTGATCAAGTTCGTCGTATCGGCAGCTTCGACGCCGATTCTATATATCGCACGCAATATGAAAGTAGACGAAAGCTAATTGACAAAAACAAAGAAAAACCGCCAAGGACGATGGAGCTTGGCGGTTTTTGTTTTTACAAGTTTAGAAGGATTATACAAACTTTACATCAAATTTACATAAGGTTCAGGTTATACGTTTACCATCTTATAGTAGTTACTTCGGAATGATGTGAGGAGGAATGATGCAAGAATGTTGAAAAAAAGAGGAATTGCCTCCCGGTGGTCGAAGCTGGCGCTAATAGCCGCGGTCATGGTGGGAACTGTTTTACCGACGGGGTGGATGCCACAGGCAAAAGCCGCGCGCGCTGATCATGTGGTGATCAGTGAGGTGTATGGGGGTGGGGGAAACACTGGTGCCCTGTACAAGAATGACTTCATTGAGCTGTACAACCCGACAGACACGGCTGTTTCGGTTGGAGGCTGGTCTGTGCAGTATGCTTCTGCTACGGGAACGACGACGTGGCAAAAGGCAGGGCTGACGGGAAGCATAGCCCCTTACGGCTTCTATTTGGTTCAGCTAGCAACATCGGGTGCAACAGGGGGGGAACTGCCAACTCCTGACGATAGCGGGACTCTGAACTTGTCAGGGACGAATGGGAAGGTTGCGCTGGTCAACGACGGTGTCCCGTTAACAGGGGCGGATGTCACCTCCCAGGCCAGTGTCGTGGATATGGTCGGCTTTGGTACTGCCAATTCATCTGAGGGCAACTCACCAGCACCGGCTCCCTCGAATACGACCAGCGCCCAACGCATTAGCGACGCCAGCGGCATTGTGCCGAACAGAGGAAATGGCTGGGATACCAATAACAATGGCAACGATTTTATCACAGGGGCACCTACCCCAAAAAACTCGCAAAGCCCAGTAGAACCGCCGCTACCAACAGACGTGACCGAAAAACTGAATGCCACAGAACTTATTTTTGATCATACTGATCCTATCCAAGCAACAATTCGCGGCTATGTCGGTCAAGGACGGACTATTAAGGTTTATGCGAGTCAGCCTACAGGAACAGGTAGCGACACGCCTTTGGCACAGCAAGATTCGGATGCTTCCGGACTAATTGAGCTGACTTTTACTAATCCCGATCCAAATTCGCTGGGAGTCTATCTCACAGCAACGGAAGGGAGTAAGAAAGAAAGCACGAGTATTGAGCTGAGGCCAGCGGTAGCCAGCACAGCTTTGATCCAGGAAAAAGTCAGCCTGCAAACATTGAACGGTGTGGGCGAGCTACGAGGAGAAGTAGGTGCGGCAGCAGGGAATGCGATACTGCGCGCATACGATCCGCAAAAACAACCGCTGATGCTTAGTAACAAAGAAACAGGAACAGCACAGGCAAACGGGTCATTTTCCTTCACGATTCCAAACATCGACCAGCTGGATCATATTCTCGTAACGCAGCAAACAGTTGGGGAATATGGCAAGTCGTTTGAGAGCCCAGAAGTTAGCGTTACCAAGTCAGCCGTAGGTTCGACGACGATTGCTGAAGCAAGAAGCACCCCGGTAGGAACGAACGTGATTGTCGTCGGAACGGTGACGGCGATGTTTGAAGCGGGCGGACAAAACAACGTGTATTTCCAAGATGAGACGGCAGGACTCGTACTTCGTGCGCCAGGGCTGACTGGCAAAATTGAGGTAGGAGACAAGATCCGAGTTACCGGAAAAATGAGTGATTATTATGGACTGGCTCAACTCGAAGCGCTCACCAATAACGTGGAAATTGTGCAAAAGCAAGCAGGTGTGCCTAACCCACAAATCGTGACGTCGACTGACTTTGCTGCTGCTACAGGAGAAGCGTTGGAAGGCAAGCTGGTGACTGTGAAAGTGGTTACTGTCAAATCAGCATCGAGCAGTAACAATTATTTGCTGGAGGATCAGCACGGTACATTTGGGTCGCGTCCTGCTGAAACACTCCTGCTCCCTGTGGGGAAAAGCTATGCAGCTATTACAGGCGTGGTGAACTACGACCGCAATGTATACAAGCTGGTGCCGCGCACTGTCGCTGATCTCGTAGAGGATGAGAATAAAGTCCCTATGGTCACAGCGAGCCCAGCAGGCCCTATGGTGGCAAAAGGAACAAAAGTCACGTTCTCAACGACAATGGCTGACGCCACGATCTTCTATACGATAGATGGTTCAACGCCGAGCAGCGGAAGCATCAAGTATACAGGACCGATCCAGATTGACGTGGATACGACCCTTTCAGCCATAGCTGTCAAGGATGGTTACACAGACAGCAATGTAGCGACCTTCCGTTACATGATTCAAAAAGAAAACGTTCGGATTCATGATATCCAAGGAACGTCGCACCGATCAGAGATGGCCGATGGAACGGTGAACAATGTTCCGGGAATCGTAACGGCTATCGTCAGAAGCGGCAGCAATGTACAAGGCTTTTATATGCAAGACCCGCAACCGGACGCAGACCCATTTACCTCCGAAGGCATTTACGTTTACGAGCCAAAAGCAGCGGTCAACCCTGGCGATGAAGTAACCGTTAGCGGCACGGTCAAGGAATACGTACCATCGAATAGAGCGGGTACAGACCTCACCCAAACGCAAATTGATGCGATCTCGTACGCCGTTGTCAAGCCAGGCCAATCACTCCCAGACCCTCTCATCCTGGGCAAAGACAACTACAAATATCCGGAAGGGATCATCGACAACGATAGCCTCGGCAAATTCGATCCGGATCAAGACGGCATCGATTTCTGGGAAAGTCTCGAAGGCATGCTGGTGCAGATCGACAATCCAATCGTCGTTGGCGAAACCAAGACGTTTACCAATCCACGTGCAACGGAATTTGTCGTTATTGATGATCAAGCCCATCCGAGTCAACCACGTACACCAGCCGGTGGAGTGGTGCTGGGAGCCAATGATTTTCACCCTGAACGCATCACGGTATCGGACAAACTCGAATCGATTACTGGTGAAGTAAAAGTCGGCGACAAATTTGATGGACCACTGGTAGGCATCATTGACTACGGCTTTGCGAATTACAAGCTGTTCCATACAAGACCATTTACGGTACAGGCAAGTCAATATGTGCCGCCAGTAACGAGTATTTCCCCAAAAGACGATAAGCTGACAATCGCTACGTACAACATCGAGAATTTCTCGGCAAAAACCGATTCTGCCAAAATCAATCGCATCGCCGAGACGATCGTGGACAACATGAAGGGGCCGGATATTATTGGTGTGGTGGAAATGCAGGACGACAATGGGCCGACGGACAATGGGCAAACAGATGCTACGCAGTCTGCGGACGCATTGATCAAAGCAATTGAAAACAAAAATGGCCCGACTTACCGATATACCGATATCGCGCCACAGAACAATCAAGATGGTGGACAGCCTGGAGGAAACATCCGTGTCGGCTTCTTCTACAACCCACAACGAGTACAGCTGGCAGAAGGAACGGCAGGAGGTGCGACAGATGCGGTGCAGATAGAGACGCGAGATGGTGTAGCGCATTTGTCACACAATCCAGGACGGGTCGATCCGACAAACGCGGCGTTTGCTTCGAGCCGTAAGCCGTTGGCAGCGGAGTTCATTTTCCAAGGCGAGCCTGTCATTGTCATTGCCAACCATTTCAACTCCAAGGGTGGGGATCAAGCGCTGTTTGGAAAAGATCAGCCGCCACAGCTGGTGAGTGAAGTACAGCGAATGAAAATTGCCCGTGTGTTAAATAACTTTGTAAAAGAAATCCATGCGGCGGAAGCGAAAGCAAATGTTGTGGTGCTTGGCGATCTTAACGATTTCCCGTTTTCGAATCCGGTGCAGGAATTGGCAGATGGCGTTTTGACCAATATGGTGGAGAAACTGCCGAAGGGTGAGCAGTATACGTACGTGTACCAAGGGAACTCTCAAGTCTTGGATCAAATTTTGGTCAGCAAACATCTGGAGGACGACACAAAGGTTGATATCGTTCACATCAACGCTGGCTTGACTGAGAACGAAGGACGTGTGAGTGATCATAATCCTGTCCTTGTACAACTGGACTTGAAGGATCGCGGCACGCCGGAAAAAACAGCACAAGAAGTGGCAGAAAGCATCACGCAGCTTACTCAGCCAGCAGCGGGTGAGACGCGCTTGAAGCTGCCAGAAGTACCTACAGGCTTTACTATCGCAATCAAGTCTTCTAGTGATCCAGCAGTGATTGCGCTGGACGGCAAAATTACGCCGCCATATCGCCAGACGAATGTAGACCTGGTTTTTGAGGTCACAAGAGCATCCGATCAATCGACAGCAGAAACTAAAGTATTGACCGTGCAGGTTCCAGCCAAGCCGGACTCACCACCGCCAGTTACACCGCCGGACAGAACACCGACACCGGACTCGCAGCGAGAGTTGAACAAGCAAGCAGCTCAAGTCATCTCTGCAAGTAGCGAGGAGAACGCCATTTTAGGACAGGTGGATCAAGTACTCAGCCATCTGGAAAAACTTCTGGATGCCGAGCAATGGACGCCGACTGAGAAATGGGAGACAGTCACCGATACGATCACGACTGTACTCGAGGCAGTGGCCGAGCAGGCTGAGCGAGGAACCATTAGTGAAGAGACACTCCAAGATGTGACGAAGAGCTTTTTGGACAAAGCATTTGACCCGCTCACAGAAGATGGCATCAAGGATGAAGAGATTGCCCGCCTGGCACTTGCCTCCTTGACGAGCTTGGCGAAAACAGCGCTGGAGCCGCTCGATGAAAAGGATATTTCCAAAGAGGTAGCCAAGCATGTCCGTACACTGGCAGAAGAGCTTTTGAAAAAGCTTGGCACTGTCGTCATTGAAGATGGGGATGAGATCAAGGCAGATGACGAACAAGTAGATGAACTTCTAGACGTACTCGGAGAATTCATGAAAGCAATCGAGTCAGTGAAAGACAAGATTGGCTTTGCTCCGGTGCTGTTCATTCAAGTGGAAGAAAGCGATGACGATGCGAGCGACACGCGTTCTCGCAAAGGAGAATCAGCTGATCGGACAGTGACCCTGGAACAGAAGCTGGTTGAACAATTGAAGGAAAAAGAGGTAGGCATTCGCGTAACCTTGGACAGCGAAGCATGGGTAGAGGTGCCTAGCGCATACTTTTCCGCTCAGCGTGCAAGAGAGTTTGCCCTCTCTTTGACGGAAGCAAATGGGGACGGGTGGAAAGGTGTGACTAACCCTGGCGAAGCCTATCTATTGCAAGTGTGGAGCAACGGCAAAAAAGTGACAAATCTCGGCAAGACAGGCTTTACACTTGGTCTGCCAGTCGCTGATGACGCAAGCGAAAAGCTCCAGGCGTATTCGTACCGGAGCAATATGTGGAGAGCAGCTATTGGACTCAAGGGAAAAGCGATCCAGGTGACGAAAGAAGGCGATCTGGGGAGCTTTACAGTAGCGACGGTGGCCACTTATGTCGTCGGTGAGAGTGCCCTGAAAAGAATCGAGATCGATCCGAAATCTCTCAAGCTAGCCCAGGGCGAGGAAGCACAGCTCAAGGTGATGGCGATTCTCGGTAATGATGCGGAAGAAGACGTTACTGAAGCGGAGGGAATCGAGTTCACATCAAGCAAGCCCGAGCAGGTAGAGGTTGATGAGACGGGGCGTATTCTTGTCTTGGATGATGCCAAACCAAGAACAAGAGTGACCATCACGATCAGCTACGCTGGCAAGACAGCGAAGGTAACTGTCACGGTTAAGAGCAATTGACGAAAAGAAAACGGGTTGGGAGACAGCTTCCCAGCCCGTTTTTTGTTGTGGAAATGGATTAGATACGTGCCATCCCCATCACTTTTTCCACTTTGTACAGCATCTCGTTCGCGACCTTATTCGCTTTGTCTGCCCCGGCAGTCAGGATATCATCCAGCTCAGAGGAGTGGAACAGCTGCTCGAAGCGTTCTTGAATCGGACGAAGTGTTTCTACGACAACTTCAGCCAGCTCGGTTTTGAATGCGCCGTAGCCCTTGCCCTCGTACATCGCTTCGATCTCATCCAGTGTTTTTCCGGAGCAGAGAGAGTAGATGGTCATGAGGTTAGAGACAGCAGGCTTTTCAGCTTTGTCATAACGCACAACGCTGTCGGAATCCGTTTGCGCGCGCTTGATTTTTTTCGTGATGGTGTCCGCATCATCCAGCATGGAGATGAAGGCGCCTTGGTTTGGATCGGATTTGCTCATTTTCTTGGTGCCTTCAGCAAGGGACATGATGCGTGCACCAGTCTCAGGCAGGCGAACCTCTGGAATGGTGAAAATGTCGCCATAGCGGTTGTTAAAACGAGCGGCTAAATCACGAGTCAGCTCCAGATGCTGCTTCTGGTCTTCGCCAACAGGGACGAAATCAGTGCCGTACAGCAAAATATCAGCAGCCATCAATGGAGGATAAGCCAGCAGACCGCCTGGAATGGATTCGCCGCGTCCATCGGATTTGTCCTTGAATTGGGTCATGCGCTCCAATTCACCCAAGTAAGAGGTGCACAGCATGATCCAGCCGAGCTTGGCATGGGCCGGTACTTCCGATTGGACGAACAGTGTCATTTTGTTCGGATCGAGGCCAACGGACAAATAGAGAGCTGCGAGACGACGGATGTTTTCGCGCAGGACAGCAGGCTCTTGTGGAACGGTGATCGCATGCTGGTCTACGATGCAGTAAAAGCAGTTGAACTGATCTTGAAGCGGAACGAAGTGCTTCATTGCGCCCAAGTAGTTGCCGAGTGTCATAATGCCGCTCGGTTGAATGCCGGAAAAGATGGTTTTCATGGGAAAGCTGCTCCTTTCAATCGTGAAATATGAATGTCCGAATTACATACAAAAAGGTCCATCCGCCCTGGACAGGGACGAATGAACCGTGGTGCCACCCTTGTTATTTCGCGAAAGGAATCATCCATACGCAAAATCTCTTTGATCCGTACCGTTTCTGTGTAAAACAGCTTGATACGGTGTCCATTGTAACGTACGGACGTAACGCCAAAGCCTACTGCCGCCATGTGAGCGGGTTCGGTTTGGAGCTCGGAAGCCCATTCATCATTTCCTTAACACTGATTCGCACCAACCATCAGCTCTCTGAAGTCTCGAAAAATGACTACTCTTCTTCCTCATTGCCATCAAAAGATACCCTTTGAGCAAACATTTTACGCACTGTCGAAAGAAAAAGCAAGTGGGTCTTGACAAGAAAATCCAAAAGTTGTAAAAATAACTCAATAGTTATATAACTGATGAGTTACTTTCGGGGTGGGAAAATGACCAATGACAAATTGTCGAAAGGGGAGTTGAGTCGCAGTCGGTTGCTTGCGGCGGCAGCTTCTGAGTTCGCAGTAAAAGGCTTTCATCGTACACGGGTGAGTGACATCGTGAAAACAGCAGGCTTGACACAGGCGTCGTTTTACCAGTATTTCGACAGCAAGGAAGGCTTGTATCAGCAGTTGACGGACACATTCGTCACCAAGCTATGGGAATTGGCGGATAGCGGTCAAAAGGTAACGGCTGTGACGAAGGAAGATGTTTTCCTTCAGGTACGGGAGAATCTGCTCGCTTTGTTCCGATTTTTTCAGGAGCAGCCTGATTTGACTCGGATCGTGCTGTATCAGGCAGAAGAGGGCGAAGAGCTGCATCGTAAGTTGGCTTCGATTGTTGCTGTCAACTTGCGACAAAATCAGAATGCTGGGCACGTCCGTGTTGAGTTGTCTGTGGAGGTGGCGGCAGAGGCAATGATCGCAGTCGTAGACCGCATGACGACGCGGTATTTGCTGACGGGTGAGAAAACAGCGGAGCAGCTTGCGGACGACACGGTATCTTTTTTGGCATATGGAATTTTGCAGGCAAACGAATAGAAAGAGGGTGCTTGTATGCTGGAGCTGTCCCATCTGATTTGGCTGTTTTTGGTCGTTTTCATGTTTCATGATTTCGAGGAGATCGTGATGGTAGAAGGCTGGGTGCGAGCAAAAAAAGACATCATTAGACAGACTGTGTCAGAACGGCTTATGAAGATAATAGAGCCTTCACTTTCGATGAACACGGCGCAATTTGCGGTCGCAGTCTCTTGTGTTTTCGCGGTTTTATCGGCAGCGGTCATCCTGACTGTCACGACACTTTCGGCTGGAACGTACCTCCCGTTTTTTCTGGTTTGTTTGCACGTGATGTTTCTCCATGTGTTCATGCATGTTGGTCATACCGTTGTCCTTCGCACCTACACACCTGGTGTGGTGACGGCTGTGGCATTGGTTTTACCGTATAGTTTGTACACGTATGATCGTTTGCTTGAGGCTGGGCTTGTGACGTGGCCGTTGCTATGGAGCACGTTGCCGTACAGCTTGTTGATCATACCTGTTTTGTACGTGGCACACCAGATTGGGGAGGCAGCAGGTAAAGTGATCCCCCGATGAGAAAAAGAAAAGGAGTATGTTATCCTAGTAGAGGGTGTTCAAAAAATCGTTTATTGATCACAGAAGCAGTTCACGAGTAGGAAGAGATTGGTGTGAAAGAGGGAATTTTGTTGAAGCTGCGACTAGGCGTAATAGGCGCGGATGATTCACTTGCCATCATCGAATCAGTCATGCGAGAGTTTCCCGAAATTGAATACTTGCCGATTGTTTATTGGAAGGAAGAAGAGATCCTCGATCTGATCATGCCGCATGTGGATGAGGTGGATATGTGGCTTTTCTCCGGACAGGTCCCTTATGCCATGGTGAGCGAGTCAGGCAAGGTCCAAGTGCCGATGGCTTATGTGCCTCATCTCGGTGCGAGCTTGTACAGAACCTTGCTTCACCTGTCCCATCAATTGGGAATCCGGGTGGATGAAGTGAGCTTTGATACATTTTCACCAGAAGAACTGGTGCATTTTATGGATGAAGCGGGTATCGCTGGTGGTTACAAATGGCTTAAGCATTATGAGGGAGCAATCTCAGCCGATGAACTGGCGGATTACCACGAACAGCTTTGGAGGACAGGCAAGACAAAGGTGGCTGTCACCTGCTTGCGGACAGCAGATGTAGAGCTGGCACGGAGAGGTGTCCCTGTACATCGGGTTGTGCCGACACGTGCAGGCGTGATTTCGGTTATTCACATGCTTTTGAGAACGCACGAAATGCTTCACTTCAAAGATACCCAAATTGCCGTGCAGATGATGGAGATTGATCCATTTCGCGAGCTTGCGGGTGGCAACTTTTCCACAGATGAATGGCAAAATGCCGAGATCAAGACGATGGAAAAGCTGTTGCGCTACGCGAAGCATTTGCAAGGCTCACTAAAGACAGCAGGTCCCGGACGCTACGTCATTTTTACAACGCGGGGCAATCTGCAAGAAGTGACCCGTGACTATGCGACCATGCCGGATTTGGAAGAGCTGTTTGGCATTCGCGCTGATCTGGTGACGTGCGGAATTGGGATCGGCAAGACTGCTTATGAAGCAGAAATCCACGGTGGCGCGGCTTTGCTGCACGCCAAAGAGCGCGGGACAGGCAACTGGATGGTCTTCTTTGATGACAAAAGCGTCGTAGGGCCGCTTGGTCGTGATGAACAGATCACCTATCGGTATGACTCAGAAAAGCTGCAAGAGCTTAGCCAGCTTACCTCTTTAAGTGTCATGACGCTCGCCAAGCTTTACTCCATACTCAAAAAGCGAGGCTCTCAGGAAATTCATGCGACAGAATTAGCCTCATATCTACAAATTCTGCCACGAAGCGCCAGACGAATCCTGATTGAACTGGAGTCAAAGGGACTAGCGCAGGTGATCAGAGAAGAAAACCCACACCCGCGGGGCAGACCGCGAAAGGTGTATCGGATCGTATGGCAATCGCAATTGTAATAAATTTACCAATTAATCATTTCTTTCGGGAAATGATTTTTTTGTCGTTAAAAAATTGTTCTCAAATTCACATTTATGACAAATAATAAGAGATGTAAACAACTATGAACTTACATAAAAAACAATATTTTCCAAGGAGGAGTTAACAAGTATGAAAAAATCGGTTTTTGCAGTAACACTCAGCTTCGCATTAGGTACTTCTACCTTCCTGCCGCTAGCTGCGCAGGCCGAATCCGAAAGCATCGTCTATAGCGCTGAGTGGGATACCCCCGAATTTATTGGAGAAGAGTTCGAGGCAGAAGATCTGGATGGCGAAGACAAAGTTTGGGGATTCCTGGAGCAACATCAAGATTCCTTCCGCATTGACGGAGAAGTGAGAGATCACTTTAAAGTGCTTGATGAAGTGACAGACAGAGAGACAGACATGACTCACTACCGCGTACAAGAAATGTACGAAGGCATCCCGGTCTATGGTTATCAGCAGACGATTCACGTAAACGAGGATGGAAATGTAACGGCATTCCTCGGTAACTACGCGCCTGACCTGTCAAACAATGATAAGCTGACGGAAAAACCAAAACTCAAAGCAGATAAAGCGGTCAAAGAGGCCATCAAGGATTTGGAGGATGAGATTGACAAAGAAGTGGAGAAGTTCGAGGTGAAGCCAAAAGGGAACCTCTATATCTACATCCACGAAGAGGAATCGTATTTGGCTTACGAAGTGGAGCTGAATTTCCTCGATCCGCAGCCAGGGCGTTGGAAGTATTTCATCGATGCAAACACTGGTGACGTGATCAACAAATACAATATGCTCCATGAGATTACAGGAACGGGTACGGGGGTACTTGGTGACTCTAAGTCCTTCGAAGTAACGAAAGTAAGCAATACAAACTACACGGCGAAAGATACGACGCGCGGCAAGGGAATTGAGACGTACAATGCACGGAACAGATACACCCTCCCAGGCACGCTTGGCTCTGATACCGATAACAAATGGACAGATGGAGCACTTGTTGACGCTCATGCCTATGCACAGAAAACCTACGATTACTACAAAAGTGCACATAACCGCAACAGCTATGACAACAACGGTGCGAAATTGATTTCTACTGTCCATTACGGTACCAACTACAACAACGCATTCTGGAACGGCGTGCAAATGGTATACGGGGATGGAGATGGAAGCGTATTCCGCCCATTGTCTGCTGGCTTGGATGTCGTTGCACATGAATTAACACATGCTGTTACAGAAAAAACAGCCAATCTGATCTATCAAAATGAGTCCGGTGCGTTAAATGAATCCATCTCTGACATCTTCGGGGCAATGATTGACAACGATGATTGGCTGATGGGTGAAGATGTATACACACCAGGAACGCCTGGAGATGCACTGCGCTCTCTCGAAGATCCAACAGTTGCTGGTGATCCTGACCACTACAGCGATCGCTATACGGGTCCAAATGACAACGGAGGCGTACACATTAACAGCGGTATCAACAACAAAGCGGCATATCTCCTCTCAGAGGGTGGTTCACACCACGGTGTAACGGTCACAGGCATCGGTCGCAATGACACAGCAAAAATCTACTACTACGCTCTAACAAACTACCTCAATCCAAACTCTAATTTCTCCGCTATGCGACAAGCAGCTATTCAATCCGCTACAGTTCTTTTCGGTGCTAATTCCCAACAAGTAGAATCAGTAAAAGATGCGTATGATGCCATTGGAGTGCAATAATCAAATAAAGTATTTTGTTACACGAAATATTTGTCATACTATTTGAAAAATTGCTTTGCTCCTATTGTGGGGGCAAGGCAGTTTTTTGTATGTTGGTGGTAATTGAAAGGTGTATCGAATCGTAAGGGAAGTATAATTGTAATAAATTTACCAATTAATCATTTCTTTCGGGAAGTGATTTTTTTGTCGTTAAAAAATAGTTTTCAAATTCAGAATTTTGATAAATAATAAAAGATATAAACAACTATGAATTTACATAAAAAACAATATTTTCCAAGAAGGGGTTTAACAAGTATGAAAAAATCGGTTTTTGCAGTAACACTCAGCTTCGCATTAGGTACTTCTACATTCCTGCCGCTAGCTGCGCAGGCCGAATCCGAAAGCATCGTCTATAGTGCTGAGTGGGATACCCCCGAATTTATCGGAGAAGAGTTCGAGGCAGAAGATCTGGATGGCGAAGACAAAGTTTGGGGATTCCTGGAGCAACATCAAGACTCCTTCCGCATTGATGGAGAAGTGAGAGACCACTTTAAAGTGCTTGATGAAGTGACAGACAGAGAGACAGATATGACTCACTACCGCGTGCAAGAAATGTACGAAGGTATCCCGGTCTTTGGTTATCAGCAGACGATTCACGTAAACGAGGATGGAAATGTAACGGCATTCCTCGGGAACTACGCACCTAACTTGGCAGATAATGATAAGCTGACGAAAAAACCAAAGCTCAAGGCAGATAAGGCAGTCAAAGAGGCCATCAAGGATTTGGAGGATGAGATCGACGAAAAAGTGGAGAAGTTCGAGGTGAAGCCAAAAGGGAACCTCTACGTATATATCCACGAAGATCAATCGTATTTGGCTTACGAAGTGGAACTGAATTTCCTCGATCCGCTACCAGGCCGTTGGAAGTATTTCATCGACGCGCATTCGGGTGATGTGATTAACAAATACAATATGCTCCATGAGATTACAGGGACGGGTACAGGAGTACTAGGTGACACCAAATCATTCGAAGTAACGAAAGTAAGCAATACCAACTATACGGCGAAAGATACGACGCGCGGCAAGGGAATCGAAACGTACAATGCACGCAACAGATTAGTCCAACCTGGTACTCTTGGTTCTGACTCGGATAACAACTGGACAGATGGAGCACTTGTCGACGCTCATGCCCATGCTCAGGCAACCTACGATTACTACAAAAACGCACATAACCGTAACAGCTTTGACAACAAGGGTGCGAAAATCATCTCTACAGTCCATTACGGTAGAAACGATAACCGCGCATTCTGGAACGGCGTACAAATAACATACGGGGATGGAGATGGCCGCTTATTCCGCCCATTTTCCGCTGGCTTGGATGTCGTTGCTCATGAATTAACTCACGCTGTCACAGAACGAACAGCCGGTCTAATCTATGAAAACGAGTCTGGTGCGCTGAACGAATCCATGTCTGACATCTTCGGGGCGATGATTGATAATGACGATTGGTTAATAGGTGAAGATGTATACACGCCAGAAACGCCAGGAGACGCACTGCGCTCTCTCGAAGATCCAACAGTGGCTGGCGATCCTGACCACTACAGCAATCGATACATCGGTCAAGCAGACGAGGGAGGCGTTCACACTAACAGCGGGATCAACAACATAGCGGCATATCTCCTCGCAGAGGGTGGCACACACTCCGGTGTAACGGTCACAGGCATTGGACGAGATGACACAGCAAAAATCTACTACTACGCACTGACAAACTACCTCAATCCAAACTCTAACTTCTCTGCTATGCGACAAGCAGCGATTCAATCTGCGACAGCTCTGTTCGGCGCCAATTCCCAGCAAGTAGAATCTGTAAAAGATGCGTATGACGCAATTGGCGTACAATAATCAGGTCAACTATTTCGTTATTCGAAACAATTGACGTACTATTTGAAAAATTGCTTTGCTCCTATTGTGGGGCAGGGCAATTTTTTGTATGTTGGTGATAATTAATTGCGTGTGTATAGGGAGTTAGAAAGGAGTACCACATGGATCATTTCAAAACCATATTGAGACACCATTACGATATAGACGCTGTTGATGTTACCCCTCAGCAAGGAGGATGGTCGGCGCTTGCTTATAAAGTCATCAGCGACCAGCAAGCCTATTTTTTGAAGGTCTATGAAAAAAGCAGAGCATCTACGCCCAAGTGGACTGCACTGATCGATAAGTATGTTCCCATTATCCAGTGGCTATCACGTCAGACTAGACTACAAGGCAAACTTCCAGTTCCGCTACTGACTAGAAACGCTGCGTATAAACATGAAGATGACATGGGTATCTATCAACTGTTTGCCTATATTGAGGGGAAAACCATTGGGAATCAAGCGTTAAACTCGTTGCAAGTTCGCCAGCTAGCAGAAATCGTAGCGGAGTTGCATTTGTATGGGGAAGAAATCCCGGTCAGTACGGCTGCCATCAAGGAAGACTTCCGTATCCCATTTGCCAAGCAGTTTAGAGAAATGCTGAACGAAGCTATCCACCGTCTGCCTGATGATGTGGATGAAATCGTCAAACCTTTTGCCAACATACTGGCTACGCGTATGAATGATTTGGAGATGATTGCTGAGGAATTGCGAGGCAGTGAGGTAAAAATGAAGCTTTGCCATACGGACATTCACAACTGGAACCTGATGCAATCTGGTCAGCAGCTCATTCTCATAGACTGGGAAGGATTAAGGCTGGCTCCGGTAGAAGCCGATCTGATGTTTTTGGTAGATCAGCCTTTTTTTGAGGAGTTTATGGCTATCTATCAGATGACACATACAAATTATGTGGTCAATCGACAAGCGTTGGAATTCTATCAAATCCGACGTAGGTTGGAAGATATATGTGAACTACTAGAGCAGCTTTTGTTTGATGAGCAGGAGGAACAGGATCGAGTAGGGACGATCGGGCATTTGAAAGGGGAATTGAGGAAGATAGAGGTAGAGATTTAATTGTAGGAGGAAGAGTGAATTTGAACTACTCTATTCTAGATAACGTAGAAGAATCTCCATAAGGAAAATGAAGAAGAATGTTGAGGTTTGTGGCGCTTCTTGACAGATTGTATCGGTATAGTTATTGTGGATACTCAAAGTCTTTAATTAATATGTATCTCCCAAGAGGGCTTCAGGCGCTAACGGAGTCCTTGTAATTGTCTAGGACAGCGCCAATTCTTTCGAAAATTACAGATATTATCTATCTGTAAAAACTTTATACCTAGAATACTTTTCGTGTATCTCATACTGAAACAATGGAGGTTACCGATGAACGAAGAAATTACATTCAACTCCAAAATGGTTCTTGCGTACGATGCTAACACGAGAATCTCGATTCCCATCTATGATTTTTTATTCACAATGGTCCAATCCTATTTTCGAGCTCAATTGGGAGAAAAAGCGGCATCATTGCTCGTCATTGGTGCGGGCGGTGGAAATGAACTTGCAGCATGGGGACCGTCTAACCCAAAATGGACGTTCACCGGAGTCGATCCTTCTGCCGAGATGCTTGCGATGGCGAAAAACAAAACCGTCCAACTGGGGTTGGAAAGCCGCGTCCAACTCATTCAGGGAACGATAGACGATGTGCCACATCCAGAATCGAAGTACGATGCGGCGAGTTGTATCTTGGTTCTGCACTTCATTAACGATGAGCAAGAGAAGCTGAAGCTGCTCAGGGCCATTAAGGAGCAATTGAAACCGGGGGCTCCCTTCGTACTGGTTAGTGCGTACGGAGACCTCGATGATGCCGAACTTCGAAACAGATTAAACATATGGAAAAGCTTTTTTTTGGATGTGGGATACGAATCAGCGAAAGTAGAAGAGATGGGTAATACCATCATGACAAAAGCTTCTTTTCTATCTGAACCTAAAATCGAACAGCTATTGAGAGAAGCTGGCTTTACGAATATAGGCAGGTTTCATTCTACGGGACTTTTTGGGGGATGGATTTGCCATGCGGAATGAATAGCGGCGGAAGTCTTGGACTTTATTTCGGGGTCCATGGCTGCAGCCTTTTCAAAATAGACAGACTATTATACAATTAAGGACATAACCGTTAATCAGCCGTTATTGGCTCTGCATAGAAGGAGGAGTGGCGCGTCATGATCAATTCGGATCGATTGTGGGATCGATTGGGACAGCTTGGCAACATTGGGAAGCAAGAGGCGGGCGGCATCACGCGGTTGTCTTTTACGCCTGAGGAACGGGCAGCAAAGGATCTCGTCACAGGCTTTATGAAGGAAGCAGGTCTCACCGTTCGCGAAGATGAGGTTGGGAACTTGATTGGGCGAAAAGAAGGAAAAAATCCGGCCGCTCCTGTCGTTTTGGTTGGCTCGCATATCGACTCCGTACCAAATGGCGGCGATTATGACGGCCCACTTGGCGTACTGGCTGGCGTAGAAGTTTTACAGACGATGCAGGAACAGGGGATCGAAACAGAGCATCCGATCGAAGTCATCGCGTTCACGGATGAAGAAGGAACGCGTTTTGGTTACGGGATGATCGGCAGTCGCGGTATCGCGGGTCTGATCAAGCGTGACGAGCTGGAACAAGCAGACAAGAATGGGGTCACGATTGCTGAAGCAATGCGGCAAACGGGGCTTGATCCGGACCGCACCAGTCTCGCCACGAGAACTCCCGGAAGTGTGAAAGCGTATGTGGAGCTACATATCGAGCAAGGCAAGGTACTGGAGAGCCGTGGGCTATCTGTTGGGATCGTGACAGGAGTGGCGGGACCGCTCTGGTTGAATTTCGTGCTAGAGGGGGAAGCCGGTCATGCCGGGGCAACGCCGATGAATTTGCGCCGTGATCCGCTGGCAGCCGCCGCTCAAGTGATGCTTGCCATCGAGGAAGAAGCCGGACGGACAGGAACCAGTGTAGGGACGGTTGGAAGGCTGCAAGCTTTCCCAGGCGGGGTGAACGTCATTCCTGGACGAGTCGAGTTTTCACTTGATTTGCGAGATGTGGACGAAGCAATCCGCGATGAAGTGGAACAGCGCATTTACGAACGGGCAAGAGCGATCTGTGATAAGCGCAATGTGACGTTGAAAGTAGAGCTGCTGCAACGCATAGCTCCTGCTGTATGCTCGGACGATATCCAGAATGCTGTAGCCGAAGCGTGTGAGGCAGAAGGCTTGGAAGCATTTAGACTGCCGAGTGGGGCAGGGCATGATTGCATGCAGCTAGTTGAGCTGTGCCCGGTTGGTATGATCTTCGCTCGATCCAAGGATGGCATTAGCCACAACCCGGCAGAGTTCACGACAAAAGAGGATTGTGCGAACGGAGCGCAAATACTGTACCGCACCGTTTTATCCTTAGCAAACTAGGCATAAGAGATAGTAAGTGGGGGAGCCACGTAAATCAGGAGGAGAGCGGCATGACAGCAACGGCAGTGGTAACGCTTAATAAGGCGGTCGAAGAAATCAAGGATCAGGTAATCGCGTGGAGACGGTATCTGCACGAAAACCCTGAATTATCCTTCCATGAAGAAAAAACAGCACAGTTTGTATACGAGACACTGCTTACCTTTGGCAATCTGGAAGTGTCCAGACCGACGAAAAACAGTGTGATGGCCAGATTGATCGGTTCCCAGCCTGGGAAAGTGCTCGCCATGCGCGCTGACATGGACGCATTGCCGATTACGGAAGAGAATACGTTTGAATTCGTATCGAAAAATCCTGGCGTCATGCATGCGTGCGGACACGACGGACATACTTCTATGCTGCTCGGAACGGCAAAGCTGCTGTCCGGGATGAAGGATCAGATCAAGGGAGAGGTTCGTTTCTTCTTTCAGCACGCGGAGGAAGTATACCCAGGCGGAGCAGAGGAAATGGTACAGGCAGGTGTCATGGACGGCGTAGATATGGTGATTGGTACGCATCTGTGGTCGACGATGGAATTTGGGACAGTGGGTATCTGTCCAGGTCCAATGATGGCAGCTCCTGATACATTCTGGATCACCGTTCTTGGAAAAGGCGGACATGCGGCGCTCCCGCATGAAACGATTGACAGCATCGCGATTGCAGCACAAGTGGTGACCAATCTCCAGCACGTCGTATCCCGCAATGCGGATCCACTCGATAATCTGGTTCTCTCTGTCACACAATTTGTGGGGGGAACGACACATAACGTCATTCCGGGTGCTGTAGAGATTTGCGGGACAGTCCGCAGCTTTGACAAAAATCTGCGCGAGTCCGTTCCGGGACTCATGGAACGCGTGATCAAAGGCATTACAGAAGCACACGGCGCGGGGTACAAGTTCAAGTACGAATTTGGCTATCGCCCGGTTATCAACGATGCCGAAGTGACGAAATTGATGGAAGAGGTCGTCGAAGAATCACTGGGAGCAGAATGGGTAGAGCATATGCGTCCAACCATGGGTGGTGAGGATTTCTCCGCCTTCCAGCAAAAAGCGCCAGGTTGCTTCTTCTACGTCGCTGCTGGAAACAAAGAAAAAGGCATCACATATCCGCACCACCATCCACGCTTTACAATCGACGAGGATGCGCTCGAAGTCGGCGTAAAAATGTTCGTCAACGCGGCAAGAAAAATCGTGATGTAACGAGAGTGGCACACATACAGAAGAGCTTCCAGTCAAGAGAGACGGGAAGCTCTTTTTGGCGTGCGAAAGGCTGTATCAAACCTTAGTGGGTGAGTTCTTTTTCTTTGGTGTGAAATGATTTTTGAATCTGCGAAATTTGTCCGGCATGGATACCCGTGTGATACATGAGGCGACCCAATGCTTCTAAAGGAGTAGAAGACCCCAATGGCGTTTCAACGGGCTTGTGCCAAGCTTCCTCTGGTAAGTCACGCATCGCATCGATCAAGTGTTGGTTGGAAGCGGACATGAAATCAGCGAGCTCTTGCACGTTGGTAAAGGCAACTTTGGTTCCGGTAGGACCGTTTTTCGTCAATAGCTCTACGTCAGCTGGGATGCTCCGACCGAAAAACCATTCGGCAAACATGTACTCGACCTCAGCGCTATGGCGCAGCATATACCCGATGGAGACTGCATTCATGCTCAAACGTAAATCTTGTTCAGGCAAGCTTTTCGCAGTCTTGTGAAAACGTTCCTGGATGGTGAGCCAAAGTGTCAATGCGGTTGAATAGGTCATGAATGATGCCCCTCCGTTATTTTTTGGATGTGTGACCATCTCGGTTGACGTGGACAAATTTATCGGCTGTCAGGTCAATGTCGTAAGCCTGACCGAACCCAGCTACATAGCGTCCCTCTGATGGTGTCAATTCGAACAAGGAAAAATCAAGGCCGCGCAGCATATCCATCATGTTTTTTCCGAATGACTGTGCAAACAGCTCGAAAATCTCTTCGTACCCAGCATTACCCAAATTCAGGGCCGAACACACGAAGCGAGCGCGTTGGCGAGCAAACAGATTGGTGGCTTTCGACTCGTCTTCAATGAGCATGGCATCGACTGCCGGATTTTCTTCCATGTAGCGATAGTGATTCGCAATTTTACTAATGTAGATGTAGAACTTTCCATCGTATTTGACGAACGGGGCGTAGGAGAGAAACGGTTTTCCATGCTCGTCGACCGTGCTTAACATGAGTGTTTTCATGTTCGCAGCAAACGATTGGTACTGGGCCTTCATCGCTTCCTTATCCATCGCTTTCATACGAGCACCTCACTTGTTTAGTTTGCTTTTTTCAAAATGTGAATCCGTGGGCTACCGCTGTCTGGCGTGTACTGAATCTCGGTTTCGACACCGTACACGCTGCGAATCAGCTCCATCGTAAGTACATCTTGAGGTTTTCCAAAAACACGCAGGCTTCCGTCTTTGATCACACAAATTTTATCGCTGTAGGCGCTAGCGTGATTCAAATCATGCAGCACCATGACAACCGTCAGCTTCAAATCCTGATTGAGCTTGCGAACGAGCTCAAGCACATCCAGTTGATGGGCGATGTCCAAATAGGTAGTTGGCTCATCGAGCAACAAGATTTTCGGTCGTTGAGCCAAAGCCATTGCGATCCATGCACGCTGTGCTTCCCCGCCAGACAGAGAGACGAGGTAGCGGTCCTTGTAGCTGAGCATACCGGTTTGTTCCAAAGCCCACGTGACGATCTCGTAGTCTTCGCCACTCAGGCGCTCAAACCATTTTTTATGGGGAACCCGACCGTATCCGACTAGCTCTCCTACGGTTACGTCTGACGGGCACGTGTTGGATTGGCAAAGCATGCACATGATGCGAGAGATTTGCTTCATACTCAGGCTGTTTAATTCTTGATCTGCAATACAGACACGGCCGCTTTCACAAGGAATCAGCCGTGAAATTGCTTTGAGAATCGATGATTTTCCTGAACCGTTTGGACCAATGATCGAAACAACCTCTCCTTCTTGGATATCGAGGGAAAAGTCATGGACGATGGCCTTCGGACCGTAGCTGATGTTTAACGATTGCACCTGTAACATGTCACATGCCCCCTTTTCGCATCAAGTAAAGGAAATAAGGTCCACCCACGATTGCCATCACGATCCCGGCAGGAATCTCCAAAGGAGCGAATGCAGTTCGACCAAACGTATCGGCAACAAGCAAGACAAGAGAGCCAAGCACGAGGCTAAACGGCAAGCCCAGACGGTAATCAGAGCCGACGAGCATGCGAGCCATGTGCGGCACGACTAGTCCGATAAACCCAACAAGGCCGACAGTCGATACCGAAACAGCTGCTAGATAGACCGCGATGATAGAGAGAGAGAGGCGCAAGCGATGCAAGTTCTGCCCTAAATTGTGAGCGACTTGTTCTCCGAGGCGTAATATGTTTGCCTGCAGGATCGATAATAGCGCTGCGATCCACCCGACGATCGAGTAGGGAAGCATCACCATGACATCGACCATGCCTTTTCCGGACAGACTGCCATTCATCCATTGTAGCGCACCCGGTAGCTTGTCACTGTACAGGATGGACAATAACCCGATTGCTCCACCGAATACAGCATTGACGGCAACTCCCGATAATATGATGCGCACAGGTGTTAATCCGCCCTGTTTTTTCCAAGCCATGGAGTAGACCATGCCTGCTGCTACTCCGCCACCAATGATGGCAGCTAGGGGTATCAAGTAAGAATAGTCGGGCATGACCAGCATGATGAACAACACCGTAACGGCTGCCCCGCTGGATACGCCCGTCAAGCCTGGATCGGCAAGCGGATTTTGCATGACTGCTTGCAGGAGGGCACCCGATGCAGCGAGATTGGCCCCAATCAATAGTGCGAGAAACACACGCGGAATCCGGATATCCCACAGGATGGTTTGGCTGGCGGCATCGCCGTGTCCAAGTATGGTTTCTATTGTTTCGGCAAGCGTGAGGCGCACGCTCCCCAGACCAATGGAGAGCAGTACAGCTACAACGAGCATGACACAAGCTGTCACCAAGAGAGCTGCTTTCCTGTTCGGAATGTTCTGGGTCACTGGAAAAACTCCTTATTCGGTATACAGGATGTTTGCGAGCTCCTCGTAGGCAGCCGGGACTTTTACTAGAGAGGCGATCCCGAATGTGCTGTAGTCGAGTGCTTTCATTTTGCCATTTTTGAATGCGCTCAGTTTTTCCCATGCGCCGTTTTTCTTCACGTCTTCTTCGAACTTTTTGGTCACTGCACTCGGATCGCCATGCGCTACCAGTAAAATGACATCGGGATTGGCAGCTACGATCGATTCCATGTTGAGCGGCACGTATGTTTCGGTTTGTTTCAGGACATCGGAAGCGACGTTGGATGCGCCGAGATTGCGGGCGAGGCTTCCGACAAATGTATTTTCATTCATGACCATAAGGGCTTCGGCTGAACCGAACAAGAACAATACTTTGGGAGCGGGTTTCCCTTTGGTTGCGTCTATGATGGTTTTTTCTTTTTCCACGATGGATTGGAGAAAGGCTGTTGCTTTCTCTTCCTGCTTGAACAGGCGTCCGAGTACGACGGTAGACAGTTTGAGCTCGTCGATTGAGTCTACAGGAAAGTACGCGGTAGACAGCGCGGCGGGCTTGAATTTTTTATCGATGCTCGCTTGGATGGAGGTAGGGCCGAGAATGACGTCAGGCTGAAGCTTCGCGACCTGCTCCAAATCAGGCTGGTGAGAAGTGCCGATACGCGGAACAGTGTCGAGGGAGGCTGGCAGTTTGCTGCTTGTCGTCGGTACGCCTACGGGAGTGACACCCAGTTCGTTCAGTATCTCGGTAATCGCTACGGAAACGGTCACGACTTTTGTAGGTGACTGGGTTTTGAATTGGGTGAGTAGCTCTTCTACCTTCTTTTCATCTACGCTGATTGTAGGAACGGCTTGTTGGCTTGATGTCGACGAGTCCGACTGTGAGCTGGTAGCTGCTTGTTGTGTGGCAGCTTCGGGGGACGCGGAATTGCTGCATCCAACTACACCTGTCAATAGCAAAGCAATCATCCCGGTTTTCCATCCTGCATGTTTCAATGTACGTAGCCTCCTGAAATTTATGATAATGAGAATCAATCTCTATTGGATCGATTATGATTATATAGAGAATGATTACTATTATCAATAGAAAATTTCCATAGAAAAGAATGGCGAAAACAGGAGAAAAACCGCGGAAAAAGAGGAAAAGTAGAGGCGTTTTGTGATAAGCGCGAAGGCTGCCCGGAGCAACTGTATGGAGCGTATATCATGCGGATCTGGCCATTTCGTAAGCGAGACGTCCGGGCATCCTAAGTCAGCTGGCAGCAAGAAAAAGAAAGCAACCATTTAAATCTTGCAGCCTTCTAGCGAATCCGAAAAAGCTTCTGCCAGATCGATGTTTTCCGTTCAGCGTCCCTGATTTTGGCTAACTCGATTTTGGCATCCATAATGTCATTCATTGCCTTGGTCAAGCGGCGATCACGTTCCTTCAGGTTGTTGGTAATATAGGTTTCCTGCTTTTCTACACGCGCTAACAGCGCAAAGTACGCGGCGTCTTGTTGCTGGACATGGGAAGCCAAGGCATGTAGCTTTTCATCCAGCTCTTCAAGTGCAGCAGTATGGTTTAAAGCCGGATGTGAGGAAACAGGGGGGAATGCAACCGCAACGGCCGTTTCCTTTCGGGCAGGTTCAGGTGAGCTTTGCGTAGCAACCATTCGGGCAGCTTCATCTTGCGGAATGAGTTGATCCTTGGTTAAGCTATAGAACCGCTGAAGACACGTAATATCTACCTGCCTGTACTCCCGACGATTCTGACTATCCCGTAAAAACCAGTAGCCGTGCTGTTCTAAGAGCATGCTCCACTTGCGCAAGGTGCTCGCCCCAATACCTAACAGACCCGCAACATCTTTGCCACTGTATGTTCTCTCCCGTGCCAATAATTCGATAACCTCTCCCATGGAAATCCCTCCTCTGCGTAAGTCTGCTCATCTCTTGCTATACCGTTTCTGTACGTGAAAATGGTTTTCCTTGTGGAATCGTGCGACAAAATCTCACAGTGTTCGTAAACGGAGGGCTATTTTGGCGTCAATTTGTCACCAGACGACAAAGTTGTTGAAAATGGGGACAAATGACGGACGGGTACAAGTACATTTTCTCTTTGACTCCGCTTTTGCTCAGTAGGGCTATGCCAAATGTTCATAGGATGCATAAGAAGGAGGGATTAACCATGGCATTCAAAGACCAGGTAAAAAAATTCGAAGGCAGAAATGTTAGGGTTGCCACTGTAGAAGGTACTTTTTTCGGTCGTCTGGTACAAGTAAAATCGACCACCATTATTTTGGAAGAGCGCAATGGTAATCGCCGCACCATTATTCGTGATTCGAAAATTATTGCCGTTACAGAGCATGACGGCGACGATTGCTAAGTACTGATTGTAGAAAATTAGGATTTGTTTCTCAGGCTGTCGAGTGATCGACGGCCTTTCCTATTCTTTACACCCTGCGGCATGGTAACATAAAAGGGACTGAAAAAATGCTGCGAATAGAGGGGGTACCACAATGTTGGATATTCGTTTTCACGGACATTCTTCCGTGCAGGTAACAAGTGAAGGGCATTCAATTATGATTGATCCATTTATTTCAGGAAGCCCAGTAGCAGCAACCAAGCTGGAAGACATCTCGGTTCAGTACATCCTTCTGACACATGGACACCAAGATCATATTTTGGATGCGGTAGAGTTGGCCAAGAAAAACGATGCGACAATCGTTGCAACCCATGAGCTTGCTACCTATTTGAGCTGGCAGGGAGTCAAGACCATCTCGATGAATCTGGGAGGCTCTGTCCAACTGCCATTTGGAAAAGTGAAAATGACACAGGCGTTCCACAGCTCCGGTGTCGTGCTGGATGATGAGAAACAAATCGTGTACATGGGAATGCCAGGGGGCTTTGTGATCGAGCTGGGTGGAAAAACGATCTATCACGCAGGGGATACAGGACTGTTCGGTGACATGAAGCTGATCGGAGAGCGTCATAACATCGATTTGGCGTTCCTGCCGATTGGAGATGTGTTCACAATGGGACCTGAGGATGCACTCGTGGCTGCCGAGTGGGTACAAGCCGATTTTGTTGTGCCCATTCATTACGATACATTCCCGCCGATCAAGCAGGATGGGGAAACTTTCGTAGCCGAGCTGGCTGAGAAAGACATCAGAGGCAAGGCATTGAAGCCAGGGGAGACATTGCGTCTGCCATAACACGATCTCGATACATAGAACCGCTAATCTACGGAAGATGAGATTAGCGGTTTTTTTATGGAGTTTCTATGTATGTGGCTGCGGTGGGGAGAAGAATATTTCCAGTCTAGGCTCCAGGCTCCGTCCTGCTGAGGGCTAAGACTGTCCGCTCCGAAGGGATTCGCGGGGAAACGCAAAAGTGGTAGCCGCTTCGACGCAGGGGCACGCCTAAGTTTCTGTTGCCCGCAAATCCCTTCTCCGCTCGGTAGGACTCCACAAGTCGCTACGTCTGGAAATATTCTTCTCTGTCGTAACTGATTAGGTTCTTCTATCTTTTCAGGTATTAAAAACTCGGATCACACGGAAAGCTCGTAGAGGAAACAGGAGAAATAAGCGAAGATCTTTGGTACACCGACCGAGACGCAATGAAAAAAAGAGAAACAAGCTCTTAGCGTCCACCTCTGAGACGCCTCTTGAATGGACCACTTTGGACGCGGGTTTCGCTTTTTTTCATGGAGTCGGGCAGTCAATCGCCCAGCGGGTGGCCCAAGAAGCTGAGCGTTTTCTCCTGTTTTCTCCCAGCACTACAGCAGCAACTTGAGGTTCCTAGTATGTGGCTACGGTGGGGAGAAGAATATTTCCAGTCTAGGCTCCAGGCTCCGTCCTGCTGAGGGCTAAGACTGTCCGCTCCGAAGGGATTCGCGGGGAAACGCAAAAGTGGTAGCCGCTTCGTCGCGTGGGCACGCCTAAGTTTCTTTTGCCCGCAAATCCCTTCTCCGCTTGGTAGGACTCCACAAGTCGCTACGTCTGGAAATATTCTTCTCTGTCGTAACTGATTACGTTCTTCCATCTATTAAGGAATTAAAAACTCGGATCACATGGAAAGTCCGTAGAGGAAACAGGAGAAATAAGCGAAGATCTTTGGTACACCGCCCGAGGTGCAATGAAAAAAAGAGAAACAAGCTCTTAGCGTCCACCTCTGAGACGCCTCCTGAATGGACGACTTTGGACGCGGGTTTCGCTTTTTTTCATGGAGCCGGGCAGTCAATCCCACAGCGGGTGGCCCAAGAAGCTGAGCGTTTTCTCCTGTTTCCTCTCCGGCACTACAGCAACGTACAAGTTTTCTCCCATACGATAAAGAAATCTCTGAAACTAGCATGAAAAGAGAACGACCACTCATAGATATAGAAGAGAAAGAAAAGAAAGAAGAGGAAAGGGTGACTTCCTGGATGAGATTGGTGCACAATATTCTTCTATTTCTTGCAGGAGTGGTCGTTTATTCACTAGGTGGTCTTGCTTTTCCAGACGGTGGGGCCTGGTATGATTCCCTTGCCAAGCCCGATGGAACACCGCCAATCTACTTGTTTCGTATCATCTGGCTCATTTTATACGCGCTCATAGCATGGTCGTTACTGATCTTGATTCAAACGAGGCAGATAGACCGGGAGCTTTTGCTTCTATATGGAATCAATTGGTTTTTTCATCAACTTTTTTTCGTGTTGTTTATTGGCTATCAACTGCTCGTATTGGCTGCGCTGGATACCATTCTGGTGATGTATTCGACATGGGTGCTGATTCGCGCCATTCGTCCCCACCACAAAATCGCATCCTCACTGCTCATTCCCTCTTTCATGTGGAGCATGTTTGCGATGTGTCTCGCAATTGGCTTCTGCCTTCTCAACCTGTGAGCACAATAGCAATTACAGACCCTCGACGAGTCGGCTGGCTCGTGCTGTCGCTTCTCTCTTTATTTCCTCCCAATGGAGGGTTTGGAATTGGCGCTGATGCATCAAAATTTCTCCGTTCACAATGGTTGTATCCACATCGGCTCCTGTCGCGCTGTATGCAAGCAGGGCAGGGATGTCATGGACAGGCTGCAGGTGCGGTTTATCTAGATCGATCAGGATGAGATCAGCTCTCTTCCCAACTTCCAGAGTTCCGACTTCGTGATCGATCGCAAGCAGCTTCGCACTTTCGATGGTAGCCATGCGCAAGGCAGCTTTGGCAGGCAGTACCGTCGGATCGCCGTGCTTGAGCTTTTGCATCCAAGTTGCGGCTTTGATCTCGGCAAACATATCGAGAGTCGTAGCACTGCCAGCACCATCTGTTCCCATCCCGACAGTGACCCCAGCCTCGATCAGCTCTCTGACAGGGGAGATGCCGCAGCCGAGCTTCAAATTGCTGACAGGATTATGTGCGACGCCGCCTCTCATCCCGCGAAGAAGCGCGACATCGGATTCATTCAAATGAACAGCATGAGCGAGCAAGACGTGGGTGTCGTGGAACATGCCCAGTTCATGCAAATACTCCGTGGGAGTCTGATTGTACTTGGCCCGGATTTTCTCTCCTTCTTCAATTGTTTCAGCCAGATGGATGTGGAGCGGGATTTGGCGCTCGCGGGCAAGCTCGATGACTCCTTGCAGAGGCTTCGGCGGGCATGTATAAGGAGCGTGCGGACCGAGCATCGTCGTGATTCTGCCATCGCCAGCCCCCGTCCAGTTGTCGATGAGGTCTAAGGCTTCTGCCATTCGTCGTCCTCCGTCATCCTCGAAAAAGACCATGCCGCGAGTCAAGGAAGCGCGTATCCCGGAATCAAGTACCGCTTGGGCAACCGCATCCATATGCACGTACATATCGGCAAAAGCGGTCGTGCCAGAAGCGATCATTTCCGCGATCCCGAGTGTCGTCCCCCAGTACACATCTTCTCTTGTCATCCGGGCTTCAGCTGGCAGCATCTTTTTGTCCAACCAATCCATCAACTTGAGGTCATCGGAAAAAGCACGCAGCAAGGACATGCTGGCATGATTGTGCGCGTTGATGAGACCAGGCATCGCTACCTTATTTTTAGCCAGTATGACACGGTCTGCTTCCTCTTCAAGGGAGGGGCCGATTTTGGCGATTCGACCATCCACGATCCAAATATCCCCGAGAAATGGCTTCTCTCCCTTAACCATCGTCAATATCATGCAGTCTTTAATCAGTAACGTTTTCATGGGAAAATCCTCCTTATTATTCCTGTTAGCGATGCAAGCGTAAAGCTTGACGCCGCGAGAAAGTCAAGGAGGGAATTTTTAGAAAAAAAGAGAACAAATTCAGAAGAGCTGTGCTGAGCTTCGTGATTTTGAAATATTGTTTATTAGATAACAATTGACGAGAGAAATAATGCTACATAAAATGTAGATAAGATTTGGGGGAAGAAAGCGATGTCACATATGTTAAATGGAGGGCTAGTCAGCCTACAAGCAATCTTGGATCAATTGAAGCCTTCGGAGCGAAAAGTCGCTGATTATATCCTGGCTCACCCGGAAGATGTCGTGAAGCTTTCTGTACAAAAACTGGCGGAATTTAGTGGGGTTTCCGAGGCGACGATTATCCGTTTAGCTCGCTCTCTTAACATGAAGGGATATCAGGAGCTAAAGCTGCGCGTCGCGGGAGATTTGACGAAGCAGACGGCGATGGGCAGCTATCAGGAGATTATGATGGAGGGTTCAGTTGAATCGATTATGCAAGCGGTCAGCTGGAACAATATTCAATCCATCCAGGATACGCTCTCCGTCTTGTCCAACGAAGAAGTAAAGAAAGCAGTCGACGTGCTGTCGGTAGCCAGGAAGATCGATGTCTACGGCGTCGGTGCATCGGCAGTCATTGCTGACGATATCCGGCAAAAATTTTCGCGGATTAACTTGTGGTGTGAGGCTTATTCGGATTTTCACGCACAATTGACGTCGGCAGTCACTTTAACGGAAAAAGACGTGGTCATCGGCATATCTTATTCAGGACAGACCGAAGACATTATTCAATCGTTGACGGAGGCCAAGCAGCAGGGAGCGACCATCATTACCCTGACCAAATTCGGTCCCTCACCAGTAGCCGAACTAGCCAACATCCGGCTGTTCACCAGCTCGGTAGAAAAAAGCATTCGCAGTGGAGCCATGGCTTCACGCATTGCTCAATTGAACGTCATCGATATTTTGTTTATTACCATGATCAGCAGGATGCAAGAGCAAGTCATACCCCTGTTGGAAAAATCAAGGCTTGCTGTGAGTCGAACGAAACGCTCATCGACGTAGGAGAAGGAGGGAAGACATGGACGATCTGGAGCTGCTATTGCAAGGATGGGTGGACAACGGTTTGCTGCCGGGAGCTGCCTTGCGAATCGTACGTGATCGTCGTATCTGGTATGCGTGTGATGTCGGGACGACGAGTATCGCCAAAGACCAGCGGGTGACGCCGGATACCATGTTTGACCTGGCGTCGCTCACCAAAGTGACAGCGACGCTGCCTGCTATCCTTTTGCTCATGCAGGAGGGAGTGGTAGCGCTAGATGATCAGATGGGTCGATTTTTTCCCGATTGTCCCGCTGATAAAAAGCGGATCACACTCGCGCAGCTGCTTGCGCATACCTCAGGAATGCCGGCAGATTTGGCAGAAAGAAGGCGCGATAGCGAGATCGATTTGCCAGAGTTGTTGTATGCGCAAGAATTGAATCACGAGCCAGGGGCCCAGGTAGTTTACAGTGATTTGGGCATGATCTGGTTGGGCCTTGTTATCGAGCAAGTAACCGGAGAGCGCTTGGACCAGTTTGTTACCCGGCGTATCTTCACCCCATTGGGCATGGCACATACCGCCTACTGTCCAAATCGACAAATTTATCGGAATATTGCGTCTTCTGAATATTGTAGCCTCACCAACGCCTACATTACAGGCGAGGTTCATGATGAGAAAGCATTTGCGATGGGAGGGGTTGCCGGACATGCTGGACTATTTTCAACGGCTGACGATTTGTGCCGATACGCGATGAGCTGGTTGTACCAAGATCCTCGAATACTTGCGAGCGAATGGTACGAACTGGCGATTCGCAATCATACAGAGCAAGCAGGGGGGAGTAGAGGGTATGGCTGGGAGCTCAATCAAGCGTCCACCACCTTGAGCTGTGGAAGCGGCTTGCATCGTAAGAGCTTCGGGCATACGGGCTTTACTGGAACCAGTATGTGGATCGACCCGGAGCAACAGTTTGCTGTCATCTTTCTCACTAACGCTGTTCATCTAGGCCGCAATCATCAGCTTCGGCAATTACGACCGATTTTGCACGATGCTGTTACGGCCCAGCTTTTGCAGACCTAAGGGAAGAAAAAGGGGAGGGTTTCGCATGAAGCAATTTCGTTTTCGCTATGTAGCTTCAATCGTGTTGGCTGCGGTTATGGTAGTGACAGGATGTAGCAGTGGAGGAACCGAAACACAGTCTGGCGGCGGGCAGGGTGGAGGACAGCAGGTAACACTCTCCATGCATAGCTGGCGTGTAGAAGACACAGAGGGCTACAAAGCCATCATCAAGGCTTTTGAGGCAGACAATCCGAATATCAAGATCGACTTCAAACCATTCAAAGCAACGGAGTACAATACCATCTTAAACACGGCGCTCCAAAGCGACAGTGGTCCAGATATTTTGCAACTGCGTCCCTACGCTCCAGGGATTACCCTGGCTGAAGCTGGACATCTGGAGCCTCTCGACAATGTGCTAGGCCTATCCACCATACCAAAAGACGTCCTCGCAGCGGCCACAGGTAAAGATGGTAAAGTCTACGGTGTCCCACTATCCCTAAACTCCACGCAATTTTACTACAACAAGAAAATCTTCGAGCAAAACGGGCTCCAGGCACCGAAAAGCTGGGATGAGCTAATCGCGACAGCCAAAACATTGAAAGAGAAAGGAATCGTTCCGATCTCTTTCGGAGCAAAGGAAGGCTGGCTTCTTTCTCTTAGTCATGGTGTGATTGCTCCAGCTAGCTACAGCGGAACGGACTATCTCGACAAGCTGCTAAAAGGAGAAAGTGACCTAAAAAGCGCCGAGTTCCTCCAATCCGTGCAGCGTATGCAAGAACTTATCCCTTATTTCCCGGAAAATTATGTAGGTCTCGAATTGAATGATATGCGGACGTTGTTCGCCACGGAAAAAGCAGCGATGTTCATCAATGGTAGCTTTGAACTGGAAGGCATCAAAAAGCTCAACCCCGATTTGCCACTTGATTTCTTTCCGATGCCAACCGATGACGGTAAACAAGTCCTGACAACCTGGGTCGATGGTTCCTATGCCGTCAATGCCAAGTCCAAACACAAAGCAGAGGCATTGAAGTTCATGGAATTCATGGCGACGAAAAAGTTTGGGGAGCTATTCGCGAATCAATTCAAACGAATCAGCGCGGTACCAGGTGTATCGACAGACGATCCGTTGGTAAACAAGATGGCAGAGCTGTCCCAATCAAGCGCCACACCCTATTTGATGGTCGTCAACTTCGCGGAAGGAAAACCGACCACGAAGCAAACATTGGAAAACGCCCTCCAAGGCATGTATTTAGGGAAGCTCACCCCTGAGCAGGTCGTAGAAGAAGTACAAAAGTCGGCGGCTACCTGGTTTCCTCCCTTTAAGAAGTAGAAAATAGCAGACGGAAAGGGGAGTGGGACCCGAGTTGGGCTCACTCCCGGCTTCTGAACAGGCCGCGATGATTTTCGTGAAAAAGGGGTGGGTATCATCGAGACGGTAAACAGGAAAAGCATTCGAACAAAGGGGCAAGTGCGCTGGCTGATTCACTTGTTTCCGCTGCCCGCGCTTGTTATTTATACGTTGTTTGTCGTGTATCCGATCTTTTCGGCATTCTTATACAGCTTGTACGACTGGAATGGCATCAAGCGCGGGGTTTTTGTCGGACTACAAAATTTCATCACGCTGTTTACGGTGGAGCCCTTCAACGAAATGTTCTGGAATGCTTTTCGGCATAATGTCTTCTACTTTGTGATCGAAATGATTGTGCAAAATGGGATCGCTTTCGGACTGGCTTTTCTCATCTATCGCAAAATACGAGGTTCCGGGTTTCTCAAGATCGCTTATTTCATGCCAAGGCTGTTGTCTGTAATTGTTATTGGGTTTTTATGGAAGTTGATTTTAAATCCGAATTACGGGGCACTCAATACCGTGTTGGCAAAAATTGGTTTAGGTGAGTGGGCCAGACCATGGCTCGGTGACCCGGATACAGCGCTTCTCGCGATTATTTTGATTAACTGCTGGTTTGGCATAGGCTTTGCCATGCTGATCTTTTTGGCGGGACTTCAGTCGATCCCGGAGGATTTGATCGAGGCGGCGAGGTTGGATGGGGCAACAGGCTGGCGGATGCTGTGGAAAATGATTTTGCCGCTGTGCATGCCAGCAATCACGATTATGACGATATTTACGTTCATTCAGGCGTTTGAAGCGTTCGAGCTCGTCTACGCCATGCAAGGCTCGATGGGTGAGCCGTTTTATTCGACGGATACGCTGGCTGTTTACTTTTATCGCATGGCGTTTAGCAGCGGAGCTGGGGATGTCACACTTGGACTCGGTTCGGCATTGGCTGTCGTGTTGTTTTTCATCGTCGGATCTGTGTCGGCGCTGTCACTCTATTTGATGAGGAAACGAGAAGTCCAACACTAGTTGCGTGTTCCTGAGTGGAAAGGAGGATGCGGTGTGAAGATGACTGTGGGTGGGAGAGCTGTATCTTATGTGCTGGCGTATTTATTTGCGTTAATCGCGCTATATCCGATCGTACTGATGATTTCTTCTTCCTTGAAAACGAATATGGAGATATTTGCGAGTCCGCTCTCCCTTCCGAAGACGTTTAGCTTGGATACGTATAAGAAGCTGTGGGAAGCCGTGCCTTTTGCTGATTTTTTATGGAACAGTGTATTCGTCAGTGCCATGTCTGTCTTGTTGATTACGGTTTTTTCAGCGATGGCGGCCTTTTACTTGTCGCGATTTTCCTTTAAATGGACAGGGGGGCTATACTTCTTTTTCATTGTTGGCCTGATGATTCCGATCAAGTTGGGGATCGTTCCCTTATTTTTGCTGATGAAGAATCTCGGGCTCTTGAATTCACTGTGGTCGCTGATTCTGATTTATACGGCGAGTGGCATTCCGATCTCTGTTTTTATTTTGACGGGCTTCTTTCGGACGTTGCCGATTGAGCTGGAGGAAGCGGCGCGGATCGATGGGTGCAGCCATTTTCAGGTGTTTTGGCGCGTGCTCTTGCCGCTGATTCGTCCGGCCTTGGCTACGGTGATCATTATTAATTTCATCCATGCGTGGAACGACTTTTTCTTTCCGTTGATTTTCATTCAAGAGGAAGCACTCAAGACGATTCCGGTAGGCATGATGGTGTTGTTTGGAGAATATGAAACGGATTGGAGCCTGCTGTTTGCTGGGCTCACGTTGTCTGCCTTACCGATGATCGTCGTGTTTTTGATGGCATCGAGGCAGTTTATGGAAGGGTTGACGGCAGGTGCAGTCAAGTAATGGGGAAAAGTGGTTTATCGGGATCGATGGAGGCGGAAGCAAAACCAGTGCAGCGATCTGCAATGAGGCGGGACAGGTTCGCGCAATTATGGTAGGGGAATCATCAAATCCGCTCTCCAGGAGCTGGGGGGACGTGGAGGCTACTCTGCGCCAACTCATTGATGCTGTGAGGATAAAGGCAGGAGCCAAAGAAGAGGAAGTCGCCGGTCTGTTTATCGGGCTTGGTGGTGCAGATCGTCCGCAAATCAAGGAAAGAATTCAGCATTCCTTTGCCGATGAGTGGGGAGAACGGCTGTTGATTGATAACGATGTCGTCGCAGCTCTTTACGCGGGGACATGGGGGCAGCCAGGCGTCGTTCTCCTTGCCGGTACCGGCTCGATTGCCTGTGCCTTTTCAAAAGAGGGGGCGCGGCACCGTGTAGGTGGATGGGGGTATCTGGTAGGAGATGAGGGCAGCGGGTTTGATTTGGGCAAAAAAGCGGCAATTGCCGTATTGCGCGAATACGATGGGCGCGGTGAATCGACAGTACTGACGCGACTGTTTATGGACCACTATGGCGTAGAACGTCCTGATGAGCTGATCAACCTGATCTACGGAGGAAGCAATCCGCGAATGGAGCTGGCAAAAACGAGTCAGCTCGTGGAACAAGCCGCAACACTAGGCGATCCGGTGGCGAATGCTTTGATCATGCAAGCAGTGGAGGATTTGCTAGAATTGGCCGATGCTTGCTTAAAAAAGGTCCAGGAGCCTATGCCGGTCGTTTTGGCGGGAGGATTGTTAACTGCCGGTACAACCCTTCGGGAACAACTGGTTGCGAGAGCTTCATTTCAAACAGTGATACCCACCGTTTCACCTGTCGTCGGAGCACTGGTCGCGGCAGTTGCGAGGCAGGGCTTGGCTGTTGACGAAAAAATGGCAGAGCAACTGCGTGTCAGCGCAGCGGTACTGGAAAAATTGCACATTTAAATTATCCGGGGGATGGAAACAATAGAGCGAATAGGGTAAAATTGGGTGAGAATAGGATTTGAGAACGTTGTAGGCTATTTCCGTAATTTGGAGTAGCCGTTTTCTCGTCCCAGGAGGGAGGGGCACGATGAAAAACTTATTGGACAGTGGATGGAGAAGTGGTCATCTCTATCGTTCCTTCTTTGATCAAATGATTCAGGCCACTTTTCTGCTCGATCAATTTGGTAGAGTCTTTAAAGGCAATCCTGCCTGCCAAGTGTTAAATGGCTACTCCGTAGAAGAATGGGAAGGGTCCTCATTTTGGAAGCTGGCTGTTTCGGAAGAACAGGAAATGGTACGCCTTCAAACACAGTTTGCGATGAATGGCGATCCGAGACCTTTTTACACCGCTTTTCGTCATAAGGATGGGACAAGTATTCCCGTGTATATTACATATGGAACCTTTTGGGAGGAAGGCACGTCTATTGGGTATTATTCGATGGTGCAGAAGCTTCCGGCCTCGTTTGGGAACAGCTATGGCTCCAAACAGTGCAGAGTATTGGATATTTCCGGTGAAGGTGCGTTCATCTACCATTCTGGGGAGCTTCAATACGTCAACCAAGCAGGGATGCAACTAGTTGGGGCTTCCGGCTTGGACGAGCTGTTATGGTATCCTTTTCAGTCGTTTTTCCATCCCCGTGATGTACCGAAGATCAAGGGACTCCTCCGCATTTTGGAGGAAGGGGAAACGGCTGCGCCGATTGAGGTTGAGCTGATCCGCTTGGATGGAACTCGGACGGAGGTAGAAGTGTGTGGAACATCCGTGCCGATGCAGGACAAGCCCTCCGTGTACATACTGATCCGAGATATCACGGAACGCAAACGGGCGCAAGAATTTTTGCAAAACTCGGAAAAACTCGCGCTAGTCGGGCAATTGGCGGCAGGGATCGCACATGAGATACGCAATCCGCTTACCTCGCTAAAAGGTTTTGTGCAATTAATGCAAAAGGATGGCATGAGAAAGCCAGAATACTTCTCGATCATGAGCTCGGAATTGGCGCGGATCGAGATGATTGTCACAGAGCTGCTGGTCTTGGCGAAGCCGCATACGGCCGTGTTTGAAGCCCGCGATCTGTCCAACCTGATCACGCATGTGGTGACGCTCTTGGAGACGGAGGCGATTTTGAAAAAGGTCATGATTCAGGTCGTTTTCGAATCGGAAGTCCCCTTGATCCATTGCGATGAGAATCAGTTGAAGCAAGCCTTCATTAACTTTTTGAAAAATGGAATCGAAGCAACAGCAGGGAATGGAGAAATTGTGATTCGACTGCGGTGTGAAGATGACCGAGTCGTCATTCGGTTTGAAGATAATGGAGTGGGTATTCCGGCTCATCAGATTGCGAGATTGGGAGAGGCTTTTTTCACGACGAAGGAAACGGGGACGGGCCTGGGATTGATGGTGAGCCGCAAAATCATTGAGAACCATCGAGGGACTCTGCGGTTGATCAGCACCCCAGGTAACGGAACGGCAGTCGAGGTATGCTTGCCGATCAGCAGCTAGGAGGACGACTGGATGAACAAAAATACGGTACTGACAGCAGGCTTCGCCCAAATCCCCAAGGGAACTACCTTGTACGAGGTTTCTACCATGGTTGGCTGTGTACTCATCATTGATGTAGACGCCGAAGTGATTTGTGACGCCAGCTTTACCTTTGTCATGGACAAGACGAGCGAGTTTTTGGTTAGCTTGCTTGTAGGCAAGACAGTTGCAGATGGCATGCAGGAGATCACAAAGGCGATCCAAGAACGTTTTTTAGCACCTGGTCAGGGAGCTGTCTTGCAAGCCATCCGTGCAGCTATTGAGCGATATCATGAAAAAAAAGCGTAAAGCTACCCAATAGCCGGAGGGTTGAATATGCATGAGAAGCACGACGTTAGAGAAGCGTATGCAAGACAGTTGTTGGAGCGTTATAGCCAATGGCTCGGAAACATAGAAGAAGTCGAGCTTGGCGAGGTCGAAGCGTTATCTCGTGAGGTAGACAGTATGCTGTCGGAGCAGGACAGTGTCTTGCATGCAGAATTGCTTAAGAAGATTGTGGAGCTGCGAAATAAGGTAACCGAAATGATGTGGATCTCCGAGCACATGAAGATTTTACATGACCTTAGCCACATTTTTGCGAAAACGTTTGAGGAAAGCAAAATTTTGTGGAAAGCATTCGAGCTGGTCTCGCGTGTGATGCGTGCAGATGCTTTCTTTATTGCCTTTTATGATGAAGGCGACAGTGAGATCAAAATTCCGATCAGCATAGATAATGGGGTCAATTACGGTCCGCTCACGATTCCCTACGGGCAAGCGATGGTGTCCAAAGTAATCGATACAAGGGAAACAATCCACATCAAGACGATGAAGAACGAGCCAAGCGAGCCAGAAATGATCCGCTGGGGAAGCCCGGAAATTGATACGAATACATGCATTTTCGTTCCACTCATGCTGGGGAATCAGATCAAGGGCGTTATTTCTGCCCAGTCTTATCGCGAGTTCGCCTATAAAAAAGAGCACGAGGAACTACTGAAAATCATTGGTTTTCAGGTAGCAAGTGCTATCGAAACGGCGCGTTTGTATGAGCGAATGTATCAGATGTCGTTTCAGGATGAGCTGACAGGGATTGCGAACTATCGTGCGTTCCATCGTGATTTGGAAAAGCTGCTGAGTGAAGAGGATGCGTCTGTCTCTTTGATCATGCTGGATTCAGACAGCTTAAAAGCGGTGAACGACCATTATGGTCATCACGCAGGGGACGCACTGATTAAGCAAATTGCCGAAGCGATGAAAGAAGTGTCGGGACCAGAGGATACTGCGTATCGTTATGCGGGAGACGAGTTCATGCTGCTCTGCCCAGGATCGTCTATGGAGATGGCGGAAGAAAAAGCGCATGCCATTCGGGAGTATTTGCGCTTGCGCCCCTTAACACAGGACGATTGCTGCATCTTGATTGCGGTCAGTGTTGGCATTGCGCGCTTCCCTCAAGACGCAAACACGGCAGATGGCTTGAAGCGGGCAGCAGATGAGGCACTGTACCGCTCCAAGCGCAAAGGAAAAAACTGCACGACCGTGTATGCAGCTGGCTAAGCTTTCTGCCGACGCATGGCGAATAGAAACGTCAAAATTGGCGAGATCCACAGGTAGATGACATAAGGCAAGTATTCCAGTGTAGATACATGCAAGGTAGCAGTAAAGAATGCACCACTTACCCCCCATGGAATGAGTGGGTTGACGAGTGTCCCGCAGTCTTCTAGAGTACGAGACAGTCGTCTGCCCGCCATTCCGCGAGCCTCGAATGCTTCGCGAAACATCTGTCCAGGGAGCAGGATGGACAAGTATTGTTCTCCTGTCAGCAGATTCACGAGAATAGAAGAAGATCCGGCAAGACCGACCATCTCAGAGTCTCGTTTGATTCGATTGATGAATCCGGAAAAGAGTGCATGAAACACACCGCTGTATTGCAGAATGCCCCCTAAAGACAAGGCAATCAAAATCAAGGCGAGGGACCAGGTCATCGACAACAGTCCACCGCGGTCCACAATTGATGCAACGGCTTCATTGGCGATATTGCTGACGAAGCCTTTTTGCATGACAGTCATCCATTCGACCGGAGAAGTAACTCCTTCCGAAAGAGCAGCTGTAACAATCCCGCTCAAAATCCCGAATACCAATGTAGGCAAAATCGGTTTTCGCAGCGCTGAGCATAACAGGACGACGAATGCTGGCAGCAGCGATAAAAGGCTAAGCGAGAAGTTTTGTTCCAAAGCAAGCTGGATTTCTTGAATGGCGTCTAGATTAACACTGGCACTTTGTCCTTGAAATCCGAAGAAAATCGCGGTAATGACAAGGGCAGGAACGGCAGTGCGTGACATGAACTTGACGTGCTCCGACAAGGAAACGCCTGCAATGGCTGCTGCAAAGTTGGTCGTGTCGGAGAGAGGCGACATTTTATCCCCGAAACATGCTCCACAAATAATGGCTCCGGCTGTAATCAAGGGATCAAGTCCGAGTGCAGTCGAGACCCCCATCATAGCGACCCCTACCGTACTAATTGTGGTAAAAGAGCTTCCTGTAACGGAAGAAACGATTACCGTCAGAAACAGGGCGGAGAGTGTGAAGTACTCCGGTGAGATGATCGAAATGCCGAGGTGCAGAATCATCGGAACGGTTCCACTCATCATCCAAACCCCGATCAAAATTCCGATTAAGGATAGAATCAGCATGGGGGCGATCGCAGTTTGAATTCCTTTGATCAAGCCCTCCTCCATTTGCTTCCACGGAACGCCGAACAGGAAGAGAAGAGTAGAAGCTCCAATGGTTGCGAGGAAGAGCGGCATATGCGGCTCAACTTTGCCCCAGAAAAGGGCGGGAAATAAGATTCCGAATACGGTGACAAGCACCCAAATACTTTGCGAAAAAGATAATGGCTTGTTCATAATGGCAACTCCTTGTTAAATCAGGCTGAAGCAGTGAGAAGGTACATTTTTACTTTCGTACTTTTGTGCTTTCTTGCTTTTTTGCTTTTGTGCGTTCAAGTGTTAGTGGTACTTTATCCTGAATTACTTGTTTCGTCAACGAAATCGGGTGAATTCGGAATCGTAAAATAATTCAGGGCAGTGGGGCGGACTTTTTCGTACTTCTTTTTATAATAAGACCTTATTTAAAATGATTATAAAAAGATATTGACTTTCAAATTATATCAAGTATAATGATAATTGTTCCTAGTTGATAATAATTATAATTTAATAATAAGGAAAGGGGGAGCGTTCATGTATGATGTCATCATCATCGGCGGAGGACCAGCTGGTGCTTCCGCTGCCATTTATACAGCTCGTGGAAATCTAAAAACGCTCGTCATCGATAAGGCACCCGGAACTGGGGCGCTTGCCCTGACACATAAAATCGCCAACTACCCAGGGGTAGAAGGCGAGATGACTGGGAAGGAACTATTGGATAAAATGCGCAGACAAGCGGAGGGCTTCGGTGCAGAATTCATCCAGACTATGATTTCTGCGGTAGATGTAGAGGATGAGGAAAAAAGCATCTTCACGGCTCATGGTACTTTCCAAGCGAAGGCTGTGATCATAGCGACTGGTTCCAAAGGACGTAACCGTATGCTTCCAGGAGAAGAGCAATTGCTCGGGCGAGGCGTGAGCACTTGCGCGACATGCGACGGAGCTTTTTATGAAGGCAAGCACGTTGCGGTCATCGGTGATACGGAGGAAGCATGGGAAGAAGCGCATGCACTGACCAAATTTACGGACAAAATCACTTTCTTGGTGCCGCGCGCTGATCTTCAAGGGGTAGAAGGACTACCTGAGCTACCGAACACGGAAATGCGTTTCCGTACGCGCCCATTGGAAATCGTGGGAGAGAAAGCGGTCGAAGGGTTGCGCATTCGCACGGCAGAAGGAGCAGAAGAAATGCTGTCCGTAGACGGAGTCTTCGTCTTCCTGTCTGGCAGCAAGCCGGGTACCGATTTCTTGGATGGACAAGTTCGCCTCGATGAGGAAGGATTTATGATTCTAGATGAGTTCATGCAGTCTTCTGTTCCAGGCGTATTTGGAGCGGGTGAGGTGCGCAAAACACCTGTGAAGCAAGCAGTAGTCGCTGCGGCAGACGGTGCCATTGCAGCTATGGCTGTAGACAAATACATCAACAAGCGTTCCAAAGTTGTCCCCCAATACAAATAGAAGAAAAGGAGAGAAACAAACATGGCACAAGCAATCGTATACTCCAGCACAAATTGCAACTTCTGCAAGCAATTGAAGACGTATTTGACAGAACAAAACATTTCTTTCGAAGAGCGCAACATCGATGAAAAAGAAGAGTACGGCCAAGAACTGAGCCGTTTAGGCATGATGTCTGTTCCACTGACAGTCATCGGTGAAAAGCAAATTTTGGGCTTCAACCCGACACGTATTAAAAAAGCACTGGCAGCATTGGAAGAGGCTGCGAAGTAATTTTCATCAGACACCATATAAAAGGAGAGATTTATCATGACAACACAGCAAACAATTCAACTTCAAGTAGGAAAACCAGCACCTGACTTTAACATGCTCACGACCAAAAACCTCGAGACACTGGAAGAACGTGTGTCGCTGGCTGATTACAAAGGAAAATGGCTGATTTTGTTCTTCTGGCCGTTCGACTTCACATTCGTTTGCCCAACAGAGGTAACTTCGTTTAGTGACAACATGGAAGAGTTCGAGGATTTGGATTGCGAAGTACTGGGTGTATCCACGGATAGCGTACATACGCACCGGGCATGGATCAAAACACCGCGCGATGAAAATGGCATCGGTGAAGTAAACTTCCCGCTCGCGAGCGACTTCAAAAAAGAGACGGCACGAGCTTATGGTGTCCTGGACGAAGAGACTGGTGCAGCTCACCGTGGCTTGTTCATCATCGATCCAGACGGCATTCTGCGCTACCAAGTGGTAACTGACATGAACGTAGGTCGCAGCGTGGCAGAGACGACTCGTATTTTGCAAGCCCTGCAAGCTGGCGGTCTGTGCCCGGCGAACTGGAAGCCAGGACAGAAGACGTTGTAATCAAAGAAAGAGCATTGCTTCTATAATATAGAAGAGGGACAGTCCCACCCGTCTAGTGAAGACGGAGGGATTGTCCTTTTTTTATGGAAGGAACACGCGGAGATGGAGCTAACGTTGACCATTCCATTCCTCTAAAAGCAGTTCGTTGTTGATACTCATACCAGCCGCAGAGCCCAGAGCAGCGGCAGTGATCACCTGGTAGTGTGTAGTTGCTGCATCGCCTGCACTGTAGACACCCGGTACGCTCGTTTTCCCAAAGCTGTCGACGATAACCGTACCTGCTTCCGTTACCTGGCAGCCTAATGCTTGCGGCAAGTCAGATCCAGCCACGAGCTTGGGAGCAAAAAAGATCCCGGTGCACGATATGAAGTTGCCATTTGTAAGCTCAACGCGCTGCACCATCCCATCGACAGATACAATACGCTCAATCGGGGAGTCAAAGACAGGAACGCGATGCTGCAACAGCTCCAACCTTTGTTCTTCCGTGAACTCATCTGGTCCATTGGTGCAGACGGTGTATTGATTGGTCCAACCAGACAGCATTTTTGCCAAATGCAATGCCTTCTCTCCGTTGGCGATCAAGACGAGTGGCTGGTCGCGTAATTCCCATCCATCACAATAAGGGCAGACAAAAGCACTTTTTCCATACACTTCTGCTAATCCGTTAACAGGCAAAGGAAAATCCTTCATTCCCACTGCGAACAGCAGCTTTTTGCTCTGATAAGTCGTTCCCTGTGCAGTCGTAATGAGAAAATTTCCATCGTGTCCCGTGATCGTTACAGCTGTATCCTCCACAAAGTGAACGGAGGGGTAGGCGCTGATTTGCTCCCTTGCAATGTGACGAAATTCGCTCGGAGTGATGCCGTCTCTCGTAAGAAAGCCATGTGACTCACGTGTAACGCGATTACGTGGACGGCCTTCATCGATAACGACCACACTTTTTCTTGCCCTGCCAAGTGCGAGAGCGGCACTCATACCTGCTGGTCCGCCGCCAATAATCCCTACATCGATAAGTTGATTCATGTTTATATACCACCTTTATAGATCCTTTATGTCTATTATAAATAAACCTTCCTCAGAATCAAGGTGCGAAACACTTTGTATTCTTTTTGTAAATAATCCCTTATCTCGAAAAAATCCAACGCCTTCCAAATAGTAGCAACCTACCATTTTCACTAGCGAAAAGGAAAAAAAAGGAACGAGTAAATGTACCTAATTGAGAAAAAGTGTGGGCCAGAAGACCGTCCCGGTTGCAGGACTTCTCTACAAAAAACGTAGGTCAATGGAGGCGAATCCGTCCCAACATTACAATTTCATGACAAATCTGAAAAATGCACAATAGTGATTTTTGTCTATGGGAACGATTCGCTCCCTATGTTTACAATGACTGTGACGTGGCAACATATCGGAGGTTGACGAGGAATGGAGCCAACAAAAAAGAGAAGATGGCGCTGGATGAGCCTGACCATGCTGATCGTGGTGGGGGCAAGTGCCTTCTGGTGGTTTTGGGCAGCAGATCGTGTCGAAAGCATGGAGACGACTACAGGTGCTCAATTAAAATTTCGCGCGAATGGCGAGCTGTTCGAAGTCTATCAGAATGAGAAATGGCAGCCCTTTTTTGCGAAAGGTGTCAATCTGGGGGCATCATTACCGGGTCATTATCCGGGTGAGCTTCCCATAACAAGAGAGGATTACATGCGCTGGTTCGCGATGATCGACGAGATGGGAGCGAACGTCATTCGTGTGTATACCATCCATTCTCCTGTCTTTTATGAAGCTCTGGTCGATTACAATCGGCAAAAAGAAGGAGACCCTCTCTATTTGATGCAGGGCATTTGGAGTCCAGAAGAGCTGTTGATTGAAAAGAAAGACGCTTATCTGCCAGAGATTCGCGAGGAGTTTCGACAGGAAATCAAGGATGCAGTCGGCGCTGTTTACGGGGACATCACCCTGCCGGAAAAACCGGGGAAGGCAAGTGGTACATACCGTGCCAATGCGGGCAAATACTTGATCGGCTGGCACACAGGGACCGAGTGGGACCCCGTGATGGTGAAAAACACCAACCGCCTGCATCAAAAAGTTGCTCCCTATCAAGGGAAGTACTTCCACGCGACACCGAATGCAACCGCTTTTGAGACATGGATTGCTGAAATGGTGGATACCGTCGCAATGGAGGAGAGCAAATACGGTTGGCAGCATCCGATGACCTTCACCAATTGGGTGACTACAGACCCCTTATCGCATCCGGGAGAGCCGATCCATCATGAGGATTTGGTCAGTGTCGATCCTACCCATATAGAGCCAACACAGTGGGAGGCAGGCTACTTCGCTTCCTATCACGTGTACCCGTATTATCCGGATTTCTTCCGCTACGACACTACCCTGCAACAGCTGAAGAACGATGTAGGGCAAATCGATACGTACAAAGCGTATTTGCGACAGCTGAAGCAGTATCACAAAAACATGCCGATCATGGTGACAGAATTCGGGGTCCCGGCATCGGTGGGAGTCGCCCATCTGGGCAATTTGGGGCGCAATCAGGGTGGTCATTCAGAAAAGCAGCAGGGAGAGATCGATGTCGAGCTTTTGCAAGAAATCCATCAGGAAGGTTATGCAGGAGCAATCGTATTCGTCTGGCAGGACGAGTGGTTCAAAAAAACGTGGAATACGATGCGCTTTGAGTTGCCGGAAGATCGGCGCTCCCTGTGGATCAACGTGTTGACCAATGAGTCTCTGTTTGGAGTCCTCGGCATGTACCCGAACAAAGAAGGCGTGCTGACCATCGATGGGAATCGCACAGATTGGGATCAGCTCGTGCCGGAAGAGAAGCAACGCCTCGATGTTCAAGTCCCAGGCGTCGACGAAATCTGGATGACACATGATGAAGGGTACGTCTATTTCCTTGCTCAGTTGAAGGAAGAGTTTGACCCGGCAAAACAACAGCTCTATGTGGGCGTTGATACGCTTCCTGGCGGGAACAAGCATGCTGCTCAGCTACCAGGCCTGACGCTGGATGAGGGTCTAGAAACGCTGATCGCGTTGGGAAAAGCAGACGAGAGCCAGATTCAAATCGCTGCCAATTACGACTTTCATGCACGCTTATACGGAAAACGCTACGGCATGCTTGCGGTCAAGGAAGCGGAGAAAAAAGACAATTCCGGGATATTCAAGCCGTGGAAGCTGGCCGTTAGCCTGGAGATGGATCCGCCAGACAGCAAGAAGTACTATCCGTTGGAGGAAGTCGAGGTCGGCAAGCTAATCCGGGGAACGACAGATGCCCAAGACCCGCAGTACGACTCACGAACTGCGTGGCAAGCGAAGGGCAAAGTGGTAGAGCTGAGAGTACCGTGGATGCTGCTTGGATTTACAGACCCGAGCTCCTTGTCCGTCATGAGCTATGAAGATGATGGCAAAAGCTTCACGACGAAGAAGACGAAAGGCATTCGCATTCTGCCGCTCCTGGTGGATACAGCGACGAAACAAATCGTCGGGCAAAACGCTTACGCAGTGACGACGCTCCCGATGTATACATGGCAAGGATGGGAGCAGGTAGGCTATCACGAACGCAAAAAACAGAGCTATTCCATACTAAAAAAAGCATTCCATGAGATTGAGGCTCCGGTGAAGATCGGGACTCAGCCTTGATTGGATAGGAGAGTGGCAAACGTGCAAACACCATTGGCGACGGCAATTGTTTTTCTGTACGCGCTATGTGGATTGACAGTACTAGGCTTGCTTGTCTTGTTCGCACTGAAGCTGCGCAACATTTCGGTGGAGAAACAGACCATGCGTTGTTTGGAAAAATATCGCGACTACTTCGTTTACCTCCAGGCACACGGGGAAGAAGAGGAGCGTTTGCAAGTGCCTTATGGCGCTGTGACACAAAAAGAAAAGCAAATCATTCAGAAAAAGCTGTTTGAGCTGATGGAGCGGGTTACTGGCATTCATCGGGACAAGCTGATCTGGCTCTGCGAGGATATGGGACTCGTAGAGCTGGACATGCAAAGACTAAATGGCTGGTGGAAATGGACGAGAGTGGATGCCGCTTACAATTTGGGGATCATGCGCTCCAAGCTCGCCGTACCTGCTCTCTTAACCCTCCTGCAAAAAAGCACAAATGACATTAGTGTTTTTATCATTGCTCGCTCCATCGCCAAATGTGCACGCAATACAGAAGATTTGCGGGAAATGGTGACCCACGTTGTTGGAGCGAAGAAAAATGTCCACCAGCTCATCGTGGACATCATCAGTGATGCGCAGGTGGATACGGCACCGCTTTTTGCACAGTTTTTACAAGAATCCGATGCTGAACTGGTCCAAATCGGACTGATTGGCTACGGCGTGCATGCACAGCCCGGCATCGAGCCTGCGCTATACCAGCTCATTCAATCGCCTGACAAGGAAGTCCGAATTAAGGCAGTCAAGCTCATGTGTCGGGATATCCGCTATATGAATGAGCAGACAGTCACTGCTTTTATGAATCACAAAGATTGGGAAATTCGGGCAATGACAGCGAAGGCAATTGGCTCACTGAAATTGCATTCGTACATCCCCTCGCTGAAAAAGGCGGTGGGCGATGCGAACTGGTGGGTTCGTCATCACAGTGCACGTAGCCTGGCGCAGCTAGAGGTCGAAGGCTTTGCTGCCCTGTGTGAGATTTTGCAGGAAGAGAGAAACGGTCATAAGAGCGAGATGGCTCATCAAGTGATCCAGGAGGAGCTGGAAAAAGAGAAGCTGGTTCTACACGGTGCAACAGCGACCGAGAAGCTCGTGCAATACAACGAAAAGCTGCATCTGTACCGCAAGTCGTATCGCAAAACGATCTCCACGGTTCAGGCACTGGAAAGATAGAGCGAAAGGAGGCTGCCATGAGAGATTTTCTACTTTACTACGGAGTATTTGCAGTCTATTACGTCATCGCGATCAACTCTTTGTACTTCATCATCATGCTGTTCTCGTTCAATAGCATCGTGGGAATTTTAAAAAGCTCCATCTATTCGAGATTCCAGACACTTTCAGGCTCTGAGCACGTTCCGCCGATTTCGATTCTCGTGCCAGCATACAACGAGGAGCTGACGATTATTGAAAATGTAAGGTCGCTCTTATCCTTGAACTATCCACGCTACGAGGTGCTCGTGATCAACGATGGATCGAAGGATGATACCTTGCAGGTAATGATTAACGAGTTTTCGCTAGTTTACTCCGAGCACATGCCGGTGCAGCCGCTTCTTCATACGTCGAAGATCAGGGGAATCTACCACAATCCGGCTTTTCCGAATCTGTATTTGATCGACAAAGAGAACGGAGGAAAAGCTGACTCGCTCAATGCGGGGATCAATCTCTCCCACTATCCGTTGATCGCTTCCATTGATGCAGATTCCTTGCTGGAAAAAGACGCGCTGATTCGCATTGCGAAGGTGTATATGGAAAACCCGGATGAAACAGTTGCCATCGGCGGAGATATCCGCATTGCCAACGGCTGCAAGATCGAAGACGGTGTCGTGAAGGACATTCGTTTGCCAGACAAGTTTTTGCCGATGATGCAATCCGTCGAATACCTCAAGGCGTTTCTCGGGGGACGCATCGGCTGGAGCGCGATCAACGGATTGATTATCGTCTCAGGCGCGTTCGGTGTTTTTCGCAAGGATTACATCATCAAGGTAGGCGGTTATCGCGAGGGGTACCCGGGTGAAGACATGAACATCATCATCAAGCTGCACAAGTACATGCTGGAAAACAAGCTACCATACCGAGTGGCATTTTGCCCCGATGCAGTCTGCTGGACACAAGCGCCGGATACGCTCAAAATCTTGGGCAGTCAACGGCGCAGATGGGGACGCGGCAATCTGAAAAACATGATTGAGTACGGCAGACACATGGCGTTTCGCCCCAAGTACAAGCTGTTCGGGATGCTCACGCTACCGTTCAATATCTTGTTTGAAACCTTAAATCCGTACTTTCGCATCACGGGTCTATTGGCCCTCATCGGTTATACCTTGCTGGATATGACCAACGGCTACGTCCTCTTAATCTACGGCTTGCTCAATGTGATGTATGGCATGCTGCTTGGCATTGGCTCCTTATTTCTGGAGGAAATCGCATTTCGACGGTATCCGCGTTTTCGAGACATCGTCAAAATGCTTTTCTATACGATACTGATGTTCTTCGGCTATCGGCAAATCGGTGTCATCTGGAGATTCCTCGGTCATATTGAATATTTGCGCAACAACAACTCCTGGGGAACGATGACACGGACGAGCTGGCAGACGAAGAGCAGCGAAAACATTTCAAGTTTGGAGGCTAGATCATGAGTAATCTCGTACCTGTTTTTTACGAGCATCTGAGCAAGATGGAAGAGAAACAATTGGCGTGTGGGGTTATTCTGGCGGCTTGCAAAACCCTCACGAAAGAGTCAATGGAGCTGATCAAGCAAGACCTGGGCACTCGTTCAGGTGACGGCTCCGAGATTGTTTTGCACTACGCGTATGACAAAAACAAGCAGCTTTTCGGAATACTGCTTGAAGGACAGAAGCTTTCGAGCACCCATTTCTATGCTTTGCGTGTCAAAGACTATTTGCAAGAGCACAAACTGGTAGCAGGCAGCCTCTTGATTGCGAGTTTTCCCGAAAGCTCGCGCTCGTCCGGTCAAATGCTGATGCGGATGATCCAAGAGATGAGAGAGCCGGGCGCTCATGGGGAGATCAAGATTTACGAGCAGAATCCCGCTCAAAAAGAGGAGCCGGCAAGTATTTTGCTGGTTAACCATGATGAGACTGTCAACGAGTTTTTGAGCATCTACTTTCAGCGCAAAGGGTATCTCGTTACGGTAGCCAATGACGGGATGGATGGCATGGAAAAATATCAGGAGGTCGCCCCTGATCTTGTGATTACCGACCTGAATCTCCCTATCCTCAATGGATACCAGCTGATGGAAAAAATCAAGCATATCAGCGCTTCCATGAGCAAGATCATGGTGCTCACAGACAAACGTCTGGAAGAAGATGTGCAAAAATCGTTTGCGATGGGAGCATCTGACTACATTACCAAGCCATTCTCCCCGGTAGAGCTAGAAGCCAGGGTGAAAAGGCTGATTTCATAATTCTAGAAAGAGAAAGGGAGAGAAACGAGGATGGCGAGATACGAGGAACTGCAACAAAAGATTCAAATGAAGACAGCGAGAGTAGGTGTCATTGGGCTTGGGTATGTAGGGCTGCCGCTGGCGGTAGAGACGATCAAGAGTGGTTATACCGTAATCGGAATCGATCTGCATGGCGGAAAAATCGAGAGCCTGAAAAGAGGAGAGTCTTACGTCCAGGATATTTCTAATGAAACCTTGCAGGAATGCCTCGCGACCAATCGCTTTTTTCCGACGACTGATTATAGCGTCATCGAGGAGTTGGATGCGATCAGCATTTGCGTTCCTACTCCACTTAGTCCCAATCAGGACCCGGACACCTCTTACATTACAAACGTTGTCGAGCAAATCAAGAGATTCATGAAAAGAGGAATGCTCATTACGCTAGAGAGCACAACTTATCCGGGAACGACGGAAGAACTAATCCAGCGTGAATTTGAAAAGCTGGGCTATCGGGCTGGCATCGACTTCTTCCTCTGCTACTCGCCGGAGAGGGTCGACCCGGGCAATCGCAAATACAGTACGTACAATACGCCAAAGGTGATCGGCGGGACGACAGAACGTTGCATGGAGTTAGGCACGCTCTTGTACGGCAGCCTGGTTAAAACTGTCGTGCCGGTCTCTTCGCCAAAGGTGGCGGAGATGTCCAAGCTTTTGGAAAATACCTTCCGTAGCGTCAATATTGCCTTCATGAATGAGATGGCAATGATGTGCGACAGAATGGGCATCAATGTTTGGGAAGTAATCAAGGCCGCATCGACCAAGCCTTTCGGGTTCATGCCGTTTTACCCGGGACCCGGAATCGGTGGGCATTGCATACCGCTCGATCCGATGTATTTGTCGTGGAAGGCCAAGGGCTTTCGTTTTCACAGCCAATTTATTGAGATCGCCCAATCGATTAACGACAACATGCCGGACTATGTGCGCAATAAGACAGCACAGGTGCTCAACATTTACGCCAAAGCGATCAACAGCTCACGCATCTTAATTCTTGGCATGGCCTACAAGCCGGAAGTTGATGACCTGCGGGAATCACCTGGGCTGGAGATTTACGAGCTGTTCACCAATAGCGGAGCAACTGTCGACTATTTCGACCCGTATGCGCAGAGCTTTGTGAATAAAAAAGGTGAGATCATCCACTCCATCGCCAATGACTACGAGGCGTTCAAGACTTACGATTGCATGGTGCTTATTACGAATCACCAAAGCTTTGCCTATCAGGAGCTGGCGGATTTGGGAGTGGCCATTATCGATACACGCAATGCGTTTGAGGGCATCACGAATTCGAATGTGTATCGCATCGGAACCTCAGTCGCTATCAAGCAGGAGAAGGAAGTCGTCAGCTTGCTCGCATAATACAAAGTCCGAACATTATACGCAACAAGGGAGGAACCGAAGACATGTGCGGAATTATGGGATATATCGGGAACAGGGAAGCGCAGCCGATTCTAATCAATGGGCTGCGAAAGCTGGAATACAGAGGCTACGATTCAGCTGGTATTGCGATTTGTGATGGAGCAACCATCGGCATTCGCAAGGCAAAAGGCAGAATTGACGTACTGGAGAGCCAAACCCAAAAGTCAGGCTTGCAGGGCTCCATTGGCATTGGTCATACGCGCTGGGCGACACACGGACGACCGTCTGACGAAAACTCTCATCCTCATTTTGATCAATCCGGCAAGTTTTCGATCGTGCATAACGGCATTATCGAAAACTATCTGGATCTCAAGCAGGAGTTGATGGAACAAGGCGTGACGTTTACTTCGGAGACGGACACGGAGGTCATCGTGCACCTTTTGGCGCAGGAATACGACAACAACCTGGTTGCGGCAGTGCAGAAGGTCGCTGGTAAAATTCGCGGAGCATTTGCTCTCGGTGTGATGACGGAGCATGAGCCTGACAAGCTGATTGCAGTTCGTATGGCGAGCCCGTTGATTATCGGGGTAGGGGAGAATGAGAATTTCATCGGTTCTGATATCCCGGCGATCCTGGAGCATACGCGCGATGTGTACGTTCTCGAGGACGGAGACCTGGCGATTCTGACCAAAGATTCAGTTCACGTCATGCGTCTGGATACGACGGAGCCAATCGAGCGAGAGCTGGTGCGAATTGAGTGGGACAAGGAGCAAGCGGAAAAAGACGGCTTTGCTCACTATATGCAAAAGGAAATTTACGAGCAGCCGCGTGCCCTGCGAAATACAATGACAGGTCGAATCGATGCTACACAGCAAAAGGTTATTTTTCCTAATCTTCAGTTATCAGAAGCGAGTGCCAAGCGTGTGGAGAAAATCTACATTGTCGCATGCGGTACCGCTTATCATGCAGGCTTGATAGGCAAGCATGTGATCGAACGACTGGCACAGATTCCGGTAGAAGTAGATGTAGCGTCGGAGTTTCGTTACCGTCGCCCACTCTTTCAACCCAATACGCTTACGATTGCCGTCAGTCAATCAGGGGAAACAGCAGATACATTGGCAGCCATGCGTGAAGCCAAACGAAACGGTTCAGCAGTACTCGCTATTACGAATGTAGTCGGTAGCTCGATTGCCCGTGATGCCGATGACGTGATTACGACAAATGCAGGTCCGGAAATCGCGGTTGCTTCGACGAAGGCATATACCTCGCAGCTGATTGCGTTTTACTTGCTCGGCATCTATTTGGCGCAAGCGAAGGGAACACTGGACGCTGACACCCGTGCCTCACTGCTTGACCAACTGACCGGTCTCCCGGATCAAGTCGAGCATATTCTCGAGCATGCAGATGAGATACGTCATTTTGCTGAATCGATCAAGGACGAGCAGCATCTGTTTTTCATCGGACGAGGACTTGATCATGCAGTATCTATGGAAGGCTCGCTCAAGCTGAAGGAAATCTCGTATATTCACTCGGAGGCGTATGCGGCAGGGGAGCTAAAGCACGGCACGCTGGCGCTGATCGAAGAGGGAACGAGAGTCATTGCCTTGGCTACACAGGATGAGCTGCATGAGAAAATGATCAGTAATATTACAGAAGTGAAAGCCCGTGGAGCAAAAGTTCTCGGTATTACCTTAGATGGACATGTAGAGCTGCATCGCTCGGTTGATGATGTTTGCCTGATTCCGCAGACGGATGCCTTGCTTACACCGGTTCTAGGCGTTATCCCCCTCCAGCTTATTTCGTATTACACTTCTGTTGCGCTCGGCAATGACGTAGATCGTCCACGAAATTTGGCCAAAAGTGTAACAGTTGAATAAACACAAACGTCAGTCGTAAGGAAGTTCAAAAAATCGACTTTTTGAACAGGCATTGATAGCAAGAAGGGGGAAGGATGAATGAACACCTCGAAGCGGACGTTGAATCAGGAGAAATTACTGGAGATTATGCTTCAGGCCTATCAGCTGGGCGTGCAGAGGAAAGACATTGATTTGACCATGATGATTGACACACTGACCTATGAATTGAAACCATACTTCGATCAACAAATCCAACAAGGTCAGCTTGCAAAAGGGGAGCTGACCAAGACGGAGGCGATAGGATGAACATACATGCAGTAGTACTCGCAGCAGGAAAAGGAACCAGAATGAAATCTTCGCTCTACAAGGTCATGCATCCAATCTGCGGGAAGCCGATGATTGAACATGTTGTAGAGACATTGGAAGCATTGTCACTTCGCCACTTAGTCGTCGTTGTCGGTCACGGAGCCGAAGTGGTCAAAGAGCAGCTGAAAAACCGCGTTCAGTATGCGTATCAACCGGAACAGCTTGGGACCGCTCATGCTGTTTGGATGAGCCACGAAATTCTCGGGGCGCAGGATGGCGTAACGATTGTCATGAATGGTGATACACCGCTTGTACAAGAACAGACGCTACGAAGCTTGCTCGAGTATCACCAACTAAAACAGGCAGCAGCCACGGTTTTGACCGCCATTGTGGACGAGCCTACAGGCTATGGCAGGATCATTCGCGACGAGAACGGCGATGTCCGAAAAATTATCGAGGAAAAAGACGCGACCTTGGGACAAAAAAAGGTGAATGAGATCAGTACCGGAATCTTTTGCTTCGACAATCAAAAGCTGTTTTCAATGCTGCCGATGGTCTCAAACGAAAACGCGCAAGGGGAGTTTTACTTGCCGGACGTTCTGGGGCTTTTGCAAGAACAAGGTCATTTGGTAGCGGCGTTTGCAACGGATGATCCCGAAGAAGGCAATGGCGTCAATGATCGTGTGCAGCTCGCTGATTTGGAGCAGCTGATGCGCAAGCGAATCAACGATTTCCATATGCGAAACGGAGTTACAATGATAGATCCGAGCTCGACGTACATTGATTCGGACGTAATGATCGGGCGTGATACGGTGCTCTATCCAGGCACCTGCCTTTTTGGCGAAACACAGATTGGTGAAGGCTGCCAAATCGGGCCGCACGCGCTGATCAAAAACAAGAGCATCGAGGATTACACGAGAATTCAACCGTTTTCAGCGGTTGACGGCAGTACGTTTGGTGAGCGGGCTTTTGCTGGAGTGGGAGCGACGACACAACAGTATGGTATCGACCAGCACTGATGCAGGTATTTCGTCGATATAGCTGGCTTTGGATAGCGCTGCTCCTTGTGACAGTGGCTTCGATCATCATGCTGTCGTTGGCAAACACCCGCTCCGCCCTGACAAAAGCAACTTGGATATGGGATGCCAAGCAAATGGAGACCCAAACCGATGAAATGATCGAGTTTGCCGAGAAAAACGACATCAACCTGATCTATCTTCACGTTGAACCAGCAGTAGTTGCGCCAGAGACGTATCGTACTTTCATTGAAAAAGCCAACCAAGTAGGCATTAAGGTAGAGGCGCTTGGCGGTGACCCAAATTGGGCGTTAACCGCGAATCGCCAGAGCATCGACGATCTCATCTCCTGGGTGAAGGCGTTCAATCGCAATGCCAAGTCAGATGAACGATTCTCGGGAATTCACGTCGATATCGAGCCGTATTTGTTGCCTGCATGGAAGGAAGACCAGGAAAAAATCGTCCGGCAATGGCTGAAAAATGTCAGCTATCTGGCAGCAGAGACGAAGAAGGATACGGATCTCGCTGTCGGTGCCGACTTGCCTTTTTGGATCGACTCCGTAAACGTTCCTGGCAGTGATGAGAAAGTGAGCAACTGGATGGTGCAGCGACTCGACAGTATTACGTTAATGGCCTACCGCAATCAAGCCCTTGGGCAAAATGGGATCATCGAAATAGTAGAGAAGATCGTCGATGATGCCAATGTACACAAAAAAGGGTCGGTTATCGTAGGCGTCAACATCATGGAAACGATGGAAGGCGCTCATGTGAGTTTTTATGAAGAAGGCACTGAAGAGATGAACAACCAGTTGGCCATTTTACAAGAGGAGCTGTCAAACAATCCGGCGTTTGCGGGAAGTGCGATCCATGATTACGAGAGCTGGAAGCACGCAAGTCAACGAGAGGAGCAACTTTGAAGAATGAAAGCTGCGCGCATCTATTTGAGTGTTCTCTGCCTGACTGTCGGCTTTCTGTTCGGCTTTTCCCCCGCGGAGAAGAAGAGTAAAGCAACGTGGATCTGGCAATCCGAAATGATCGGGAGAGAGAAACAAGAGATTCTCGATTTCTGCAAAAGTAACGATATTAATCTCGTCTACTTGCGAATTGAAATGAACAAGCCCTATGATTACTACCGCGATTTTATCCGCGAAGCAACAGAGATGGGGATCGAGGTTCATGCGGTTGCTGGCCATCCGGCATGGGCACTCAAGAGCAATGAAAAGCGGATGATGAATATCGTCCACTGGGTAAAAAGCTACAACCGAGAAGCGGAAAAGAATGAGCGAATTCGCGGGATTCAGTTAGACATCGAGCCGTATCTCCTGCCGTTTTGGGAGGACGATCAGAAGCGGATTATCCGTGAATGGCAAGCCAATGTGCAGGCGTTCACAGCCGAGGTGTCAAAAGATGAGGATTTGGTTGCCAGTGCAGCCATTCCATTTTGGCTGGACGATATCCCCGTTCCGGGACAAGAAGAGATGTCCTTGTCCAAATGGATGATAAGCCAGTTTGATACGGTATGTATCATGGCGTATCGTGACACACTTTCCGGTCAAAACGGCATCCTGAATTTGATTGATCAGGAAATGAAGGAAGCGGATGAATTAGAGACGCGTGTCTTGGTTGCTGTAAATATGAAGCCACTTGATGAAGACCATGCTTCTTTTGCAGAGGAAGGTTCGGCTCTTATGAAACAGCAATTAGAGCAATTGCCTGCACATTTGGCACAGCATCCGTCCTTCTCTGGTGTCGCGATTCACGATTATCGCTACTGGAAGGAGGCGACGCCACTGCCCCCGGTAACGAAGCAACGCTACAGAGGCACCTACATATGGCGTGCAGAATTGATTGGCACGGAAAAGGAGGAAATTCTCTCCTTTGCGGAACAAAACGGGGTGAATCTCCTCTATGTTCGTCTTGATTTGGAGCAGCCGACTTCCTATTATCGCGATTTCGTGAGAGAGGCTCGTGAAGCGGGTATCGAGGTTCATGCGATGGGCGGTCATCCGATTTGGGCGATGGCTGAAAATCGGAGCAAGATCATGAAGCTCGTGAATTGGGTGAAAGACTACAATGAGTCTGTTTCGACAGAAGAGCAATTTCACGGCATTCACTTAGATATCGAGCCGTATGTCCTTCCTGTCTGGCGTGAGGATAAAGAGGAAGTCTTGCGCCAGTGGATGGACAACATCGAAGCATTTGTCGAGGAGACCAAGGACGGGACTTCCTTGGAAGCGAGCGTCGATCTCGCTGCATGGCTGGACAAGACACCGACTCCAGGTCAGCCCGAATTGCCGTTTTCGCATTGGATGATCAAACAGGTTGATCACACGACCTTGATGGCATTTCGCGATCGTGCTCCCAGCATCATCGGCTTGGTTGAAAATCAGATGAAGTACGCAGAGAGCCTCCAGAAAAAGCTGGTCGTCGCCGTGGAGACGAAAGAGAGCCACGAAGGGAATGGGATCACCTTTTACGAGGAAGGCATGGGCGAAATGGATCGGCAGCTGGATCTGGTGACAAAAGCGCTGGATCGGTACTCCTCTTATTGGGGGCTCGCCATTCATGCTTATGACTACTGGAAAAACGGGAAAGAGTAGGCTGCCTGCATCGTGCACCATTGTTGTACAATAGAAGAAAACGAGCGTCGGAAAGAGGAGAACAAGCCATGCGAGATGTGCAAAACCGACATCGAAATCTTCCGCAGCGTACGCCAGAGATGTTGTACAACGTGGTGCGCAAGTTTTACCGTGGAGCAGTCAGTCATTTTGACCTGATTCAGGAGAAAAAGCAGGAAGCACGTGCAGCCTTGGAAGCTGGTGACCACGACATAATCCGTGCAGCCGTACACACGTTATTTTTGGAGTTTCATTTTTATGTGACCTGCTGGCTCCAGATTGAGCTTGCCCTGTATCGACTGGCGCGTCAGGATGAACGCCTTGCGCAAGTGATGGAAAGATATCGACCTTCGTTGGAAAAGCATGTAGCGGTACGGCAACAGCTGGATCAGACGGAGGTGTGTGTGGAGGCGCAGTTTCAACCAACCGGGGATGGATGGTCCTGTGTGCAGAAGGATGCCTACGTGTTTGGTAGCATCATTTTTACAGTGGATGAAGAGAGTCTGCAAGATTTGCATGCCGTGTATCAGGCGATTTGGGAAAATGCAGACCGTTGACTCATAACAAAAAGCGTGACCGTCGCGATGGATGGTCACGCTTTTCTCATTTAGAAAGTGCCAGGGAAAATGGAGCCTGTGTGAGGAGCCATCTGGCCTGGGGTGTTTAATTGGTGAACCTCTTGTGTGTTTGTGCCAGCAAAGCCGGGAGAGAAGATCGATTGTGCTCCTGCGCCAGCCTGATTGCTGTACGCCTGATTGGCATATGCCTGTGGCTGTAGCTGAGGTTGTAGCTGAGGTTGCAGCTGAGGTTGCTGCTGCTGACCTTGTTGCGCTTGCATGCCATAGCCAGTGTTATTCAACTGGCGAACTTCCTGGACATTGGTATTGGCAAAGCCAGGCGCAAAAATACTACCAGTCATCGCTGGCGGCGGATACGCTGCTTGATTCGTATAGCCAGCTTGTCCTCCGTAGCCGCTATAGCCAACTTGATTGCGAGCTTGAACCGCTTGAACATTTGTGCCGGCAAAGCCCGGAGAGAAAATGGAGCCTTGTCCAACCGATTGCTGATAAGAAGGCTGTGCTTGTATGTAGCCAGCTTGCTGGCCTTGTGCATAGCCGGAGAATTGGTTTTGCATAGGGAGAAGCGCTTGATTTTGCCCATAGCCATATTGCTGCTGTTGTTGTTGAGGATAACCAGCTTGATTGAGCTGTCTTACTTCCTGGACATTGGTATTCGCAAAGTTAGGGGAAAAAATCGATTGTGCCCCGCCGTAGGACATGCCCGGTGTAGGGGTCCCGATGGATTGGGCATGCCCGCCGTGGTTCCAATGTTGTACTTCCTGTACGTTTGTTCCGGCGTATCCTTGTTGGAACATCGCGCCTGCAGGGCTCATTGCTCCAAAAAATTGCGGTTGTTGTTGGGATTGCATCATATGGTTGATTGTATGGGTCATGGTTAAGACCACCTCCATGGAGTATTTTTTCCAAGGTCGATCATGTCATGCATCCGATAACGAAAAAAACATGCCGGAGTCTAAACGGCATGTTCCTTTAGATCAAAACGTGTGACTTGCCTCATTGTTCAGTGCTACCCGCACGTACAGCCAGCATGCCGATTCACCTATTGCGGTAGCGTTTATCTACAATCAGGAAGGATTGACCCATTATGAGCCAACAGCCTGGGGGTCAATCGCGTCAGCCAGTCGTTCGTTGGGTGATGCGCCGTTCCCCTTCCTGACGGGCAAATCGCACCAAGGTCGTCTGTGAATCAGCCAGTGCTGTTCGACTCCCTTATCCTGCGGCATTCCCTCGCTTGCTTTGCAAGTGGGAGACATGTTGTGCGTAGTGGATCAAATTGGCTAACGATAATCGTCGAATCGATGGTTCATCGAATTTCTCCGGCTTTGCATTCGCTTCAAAAAGCCATAGCTTTCCTTCTTCTGTCAAGCCAAGGTCCATCGACATCTCAGCCAAATCCGTCCATTCTGCATTTAATGATCGTGCGATGGCGAGTGCCGTATCGTGAATATGTCTTTCCATTTGCTCGTGATTATTAGTAAACAAGGCTTGCGTAACGGTTGATAACGAGTGGATCGAGCCGCCGCGTGGCACATGAGTGGTGATGCTTTGCGAGCCAGACCTTCTAATGCCAACTCCGGTTACGCTCCACTCGCCCTCGCCATCTTTCTGTACGAGGACGCGCACATCAAAAGGTTTGCCGTTGTAACGGGCACGATGGATACCTTGCTGCATGATGTACTTCTGCTGTTTGACATGAAGTCTAATATGCTTCCATACGTCATTCAAATTGGAAAAGCGGCGAGTAATGGCCTTTTGCTCCTTTAACCGTTGCAGGAACCACTTATCGTTTTTGAACTCAATGCGCATAATCCCCTGACCAGCTCTACCGCGCACAGGTTTCAAGTAGACAAAGCGATGTTCAGTGCAAAAGCTTCGAAAGCGAGCCAAGGTGTCCAGCTGTTTCGTATCTGGTAGAAAAGCTTGCACCTCCAGGTGGGACTCAAGCATCGTAAACAGCTTTTGCTTGTCAAAAAAGCTGCGATTAAACAATGTGACATTTGGCATCTCATGAATGCGGTTCAATGCTCTTCGGACTTCAGGGCGCCGTTCTGCTTTTCTCGTCGGAATTCGGTTGTAAACCACATGGGGGAAAGGTAGAATCACCTCTTGCCACGAGTTAAGACGATTGTTGTACAAATAGCCGCGCACCTTTTTCTTCTCCCAATTGATTCCTTGAGGAGTGAACACATATACGAGTGCACCCCATTGTTTTCCCGATTGAGTAATATCCTTGAAGTTCTCGCGATTTCCTAAAAATGTTGCCCCTTCACCAACGGTCAATATGCCAAATAATGGGCCAAGCTTCAGGGAGTCGTCCGCCATTTTCCAGTTAATGCGTGTACGAATACGGCTTGCTTGCACGCGGGGTAAACCAGCGTATATCCGTTTCGTATGAGAAAAGGGACCGAGACTGGCGACCAGTGGCTTTGGCGAGCGTTTAAGGACTAGCCGAGGTAACTGTACGAACCATCTACCACTAGGGAGGATCGTCAGCCACCCGGAGCGCTGCTGAAGCATGGTGTTCCTCCTTCCTGAAAAACGGTACAGATCGCGTGCGACTAGAAATTGGCCAAGTAACAGCTATAATCGACGAGCAACTTGCGTGATTCGTGATCAGCTTCCTTGAGTCGGGCGTGCTTGAATATAGAACGGCCAGGCTTGGAATTCGCTTCGAACATCCAGACATGGCCTTGCGTATCAATCCCCATGTCCAGCCCCAATTCTCCTAAATCAATCCCTTTTGCCAGTTCGATTGCAGTAGCGAGTCGGATCGACGCGTCAGAAATGCGCTGAGTCATGAGGGGTTTTTGTCTGCCAAACAGGTGCTGCAACAGGTCATCGCCGGGGATGACAGTTCCACCCGTGCGTACGTGGGTAGTTACGCTGCCAGAACCGGCAACCTTGGCTGCCGTGCAGGAGACGACCCACTCGTTTTGCTGATTTTTATGCAAGTGAACACGGAAATCAAACGGTCGTCCATGGAATGTCATGAGCGAAATGCCCTGTTGTGCCAGATACGCACTGACGCGACGACTGCGGAAGACATGCTGATAAAGGCTGGACAGCTTGGAAAATTGTCTTTTTACATTGCCGCTGCCTGTATGATAGGAGGCAGTAAAGCCACCGCCTGCCTGGTGAACAACTTTGACAATGCCGTACCCGAGACTTCCATTTTTGGGCTTCAAGTAAACGATGGGGTATTTACGCAGCAAGTTTCGAACAGTGGTAAGAGAAGGAGAGGTGTAAGTCTCCGGGATATGCTCATTCACTTCTGGATTCGGATACAGCAGTTGGTGCACGCCCCATTTGTTAAAAAAGCCCTGATTGAACATTGGTAAATTGGGGTAACTGGCGAGTCGAAACTTGAATTCCTGGACGGCTTCATGTTTTTCTGCCGAACGAGAGGGAATACGATCATAGACGACATCGGGCATGGCGGTCACATGCTTTTTCCAAAAGTAGCCGCCTGACTTGTTTCTGCGCAAAAACCACGCTTTGACCGTACTGGATTCCCAGTCCACATCGGTTGGGGAAAATATATAGTAGAAAACGCCTTTCCCTTCTTGAGCTTGTAACAGATTGTAAAAAAACGAGGTGCGAGGGCCAATTGGCTGCTTGGGATCTCGTCTTATGCCAGTCGTAACGATCCCGATTGAAGGACCGATCCGGAGTGCAGAGCCTTCTAGTTTGAGCTGGATCAAGCCAGGGTGAGGAATGCCCAGCTCCGTTTGCAAGAGCGTCGTCACTTTCAAGACGTTCGTATCCGGATTGCGTTTATCTTGTAAGACAGTTGCGACTACTTCCTTTTTACCCAGTAAGACCTTTATTTTTTGGCGTTGCCGTAGCTGTAGCTGTTGGAAGAGAGTAGCTGGTAGGATAATCCCACTGATACGGGGGTTGGAAAGGAAGCGAAGCCGCATTCTGAACGTTTCCATGCTTTAACCTCCTACACGCTCTTTCATGAGATAGTGGGCGTAGCGAACAGGCTGAGTAATCGAATGCAGTTGTGCAGTCGGGTCGTCAATCATGCGAAAAACGGTTCGCCCTGGCCTGCTGTTTACCTCAATGATCCAAACATTACCTGCGGTGTCGATGCCAATATCGATTCCCAGCTCAACGAGTCTGCCGTGTGACTCTTCCAAAAAACGGGGAAGTTCTTCTGCCACTCGCTTGATTGTTTGCTCGATGCGTGCCGCTTTTGCGGATGTGAAGTGAAGGGGCAGGAAAGAGGCCAGAGGTGTTGCTTTCCCTCCTCCGTGCAAATTGGAGGTGATACTGCGTTTATCTCCCAGTCGCACAGCTTTGCCAGTCGTCCCCCATTTACCCAGCCCGTTTTTTTGAACCAGAACACGGACATCGAATGGGGTACCATCCGGGGTATGCAACTCCAAATAGGGCTGTACCAGGAACTTGCGGCCGGCAGTAAAGACAGACACAAAACTTTTTAATCCGGCAGTGTCACGAATTCGCCTGGTGAAAGGCTTATTGTCTCGGTTTCGTCCAGAAGCTTCATAGCCACTGCGCACTTCTTTGATTCTCACGACGCCAATACCGTGAGTTCCCGCCATCGGCTTGATGATGGCTGCCCCGTATTTTTGCAAGGTTGCATGGAGCACAGGATATGAGAATATTTCAGTAGGCGGGAGCAGCGGGGCGAGGAGAGGGGACTTAACGAGCATCTGGTGCACCTGCCATTTTCCAGACAGACCATGCCCCAAAAACGTAATGTTGCGATCGTTTTGCAACTTTTCCACAAATGGTTTATAGTGGCGATAAGATGGGCCCACAAAGCAACGATCATAGATAAAGGCGGGGATTGGGAAGTCTTTCGCGTGCCAGGACCCATTGCGATATTCGAAGCCTTTTACCATTCGGGTGGAAAAGTTAACCTGACGTGGTGAAAAAACGAAGACGCGAATGCCGTGCTTGCGTCCATAGAGCGTAAGCTTTTTGTAGTACCCTTTGTCTACAAAGTGGGAGCCTTGGCACCGGGCCATGATGCCCAGACTTCTCTCGGATGCTGTCATGTAGGTCACCTTCGCCTGTTTTTGTTGCGCTTCGGTCTTCTTTTTATCGTCTTTTGTGGTTGAATGGTCCGGGGAAAACCACTTAGAAAGGCGGAATAATCCAGCATGCGAATGACAGAAGGGCGAGCACGCCGAGGCAGCTCTTCGGCACCCTCAGGCAACGGAACGGTTTTGGCTGTCTTGGATGGCTTGCTGTTGACCTCCAATAGCCACACACGTCCATGGACATCGACTCCCAGATCAATTCCGAATTCTGCGTACTGCCCAGGCAGTGATTCTTCTAAAAGGATCGCGAGCTTAAGTGCTACTGCGCGTAACGTTTGAGGGGATGGTCGAATCGCGCTCGCCCGTGGTCCACAAACTCGCAGCGCCTGAAGGGGAGTCATCATTTGCCCGCCTCTGGCTATATTGGAAACAATGTGGTTTAATCCCAGGCGAGCTACCATGGAAGTGATGGACCATTCGCCTTTTCGGTCTTTTTGTACCAATACACGAAAATCTGTCGGTCGTCCTTGGATGCCGATTAACGTTAACCCTTGTTGCAGCAAATAGGATGTGCCTTTTGCCCTTTTTTGCAAATACTGATGTAAGCTCTGAATGCTAGCAAATGATTTGCGCAATCCTCCGGGGAACGCGAGCTGGTATCCCTCAGGCGAACTGCGAACTCGAATGATCCCGCGCCCCATGCTGCCGTTAGCTGGTTTTGCATAAACGGTGCGATACGTAGATAGCATTTGCCGTAGGTCTTCCTGTTTCAAATAACGAACCATACTAGGAAGATGTTCGGAGGCTGTTGGTTGATTCTCAAGAGCGGCGTGTACATGCCACTTATTCAAAAAACGCTCGTTAAAAAAGGGAATGGAAGCGTCCTTGCAGCGTTGAACCCAGTTGACCATCTGTTCACTTCGTTCGCGTTGGCGGGATACGAGCCGGTTGTAAATGCATTGCGGAAGAGGAAGTAAGGTTTGTCTCCAGACGCCTCCTCTTCTAACGATGCCGCGCACGATTTCCGCATCCCAGTTGACATCCTGAAGCCGAAATACACAAAGGATACCTCCGCGTTTACGGGTGATATCAGACATCTCCTGGAAGAAAGAGTTTAGGTGTCCAAACGGTGCTTGCGAGAACGCTGCATTGTAGGTCGAAACAAGAACACCTACATACGGTCCGAAAACGATTGTTTTCTGACTCGCATCATAACGGATTAAGAGTGGAACGCCCCTGGGCAGATGTAGTGATTGAGCTAAAGATGGTCGTATGAAGGTTTTACCCGAGGTTTTGCCTCCCCGTTCCCAACTGCCTAAGCGTGCGGAAACGGTTTTGCTTCCAAATTGAACCGCAATGGTGGACGGTGTTGAAAGATTCCATTTGCGCAAGTGCGCCTGGGGCAGGTAAAGGTCTACTTCCGATATTATCTCGTTTTCGACAACGATTGTTGGAACGTAGGACATGAGTATCCCCTTCCCATCAGGCAAAAGTTAGTCTATGGTATGAGCATCCAAAACGTTTGGTGCCATGTAGAGAAGAGAGGTTGTTAGGATTTATGAACGCTTGGATACTATTAGTGAATATTGCAGTAGGCTCTGTCATCGGTGGAGTGACGAATGATTTAGCCATCCGAATGCTGTTTAAACCAGTAAAACCGTGGTATATAGGCAGATGGAAAGTGCCTTTTACTCCGGGATTGATCCCGAGGAGACGGGACGATATCGCGATACAAATGGGCAGACTCGTCGAAGAACATTTGCTGACGACAGAGGGGGTCAAGCGTGCGCTGAACCAGAGTGGTTTGGAGAGCACACTGACGGGATGGATGAACACCATCGCTCGCGACTGGATGACAGATGAGCGTAGTCTACGTCAAGCATTGCTCACGGTGATGCCACAGTTATTTAAGGAAGACGGAACGTGGAGTGAGGGTGTCCGCGCGCCTATCGAGGCGAAATGGGGTACTTTTGTTGAACAGGTTCTGGCACAATATGAAGAGAAAAAACTGCGAGAGTTCGTTACGGAAAACGGACGAGAGCGCCTGGATGTTGCACTTGGCAGTGTGAGCGAACTGCTTTTGAAACGTTTCCGCGAATATTTACATTCCCCGGAAGGTCAGCAAACCTTGCAAAACATGGTTCGCGGATTGCTCGGTGGAGGCGGAGGCATGTTTGGTGGCTTGGTCGGGATGTTTCTTGGGGATGACAAGATTTTGGGCAAGATTCTCCCGTATCTCGATGAGCTATTGCAAAGCAGAGAGCTTTCCGAGCGCGTGCACTACTTTTTGCATAAGGAAGCGGACAAGCTCTTGGACAAAAATGTGGGCGAAGTGGTTGCCTGGATTGGGCGAGATCAAGTGGACGACTGGGCGCGGAAGCTTTTTGCAAAGCTGGAGGAGCAAAGCCTGCGTATCGTGGACGAGCCTCTGTCTCGTTTGACAGCGCCTTTTTCTGAGACGGTGACAACGGAACTCGTTCCTCGTTTGGCAAAGTGGATGGTGGACACGCTGCAACAAAACATAGAGAGAATATTTTCGCGCCTGACCATCCGGGATATTGTTACCCGGCAAGTAGAGGGTTTCCCGATTGAAAGAATTGAAGAGATGGTTGTCGGGATCTCAGGCAAGGAATTCCGCATGATTACCGTGCTCGGATTTATCCTTGGCGGGATTATAGGGCTATTCCAAGGATTATTGGCAAACTTCTTCGGTTAAGAAAAAGGAAGTTCAAAGAGTCGTTTTTTGAACACGTACTAAAACTGAAAAGAAACTGTAACTGTGTTGTAATAATCCTGTAATATTCCTTGGGTATGATAAAAGCACGATGAAAACCCCCTTAATGATATACTTTCTGGTCGGTAGCTTTCGAAAAAGCTACCCTTTTTTTTTGCCCCGCCTTCGGGTATATTGGTCGAAGGAGCGCACGTACATGGAACGGGTGGGAGAAAAGGAAGGGGGAATAGCAATATGGCAACGAAACATGAACAAATCTTGCAACATATTGATCGCCTTCCGATCGGTTCGAAGATTTCCGTGCGGCAGATCGCGAAAGACCTGGATGTGAGTGAAGGGACTGCATATCGCGCGATCAAGGAAGCGGAAACACAAGGATACGTCAGCACGATTGAGCGTGTCGGCACGGTGAGAATCGAGAAGAAGCAAAAGGAAAATATTGAACGTTTGACCTTTGCGGAGGTTGTGAACATCGTCGATGGTCATGTGCAAGCCGGACGTGAAGGCTTACACAAGACCTTGAATAAATTTGTAATAGGGGCCATGCAGCTCGAAGCCATGATGCGCTATATCGATGCCGGAAGTCTCTTGATTGTCGGTAACCGCTATCAGGCGCACAAGATCGCTTTGCAGCAAGGGGCTGCTGTATTAATTACCGGGGGATTCGATACAAGCGAGGAAATCAAGCAGCTGGCTGACCGCTTAGCTCTGCCAATCATCTCCTCCAGCTACGACTCCTTTACGGTAGCATCGATGATTAACCGAGCCATTTATGATCGCCTCATCAAAAAGGAAATCGTAATGGTAGAGGATATTTTGAAGCCGCTTGCAGAAACGCCTGTCTTATTGACATCAGATTCTGTTGCCAAGTGGCACCAGTATACGGAGCTGTATCAGGACACGAGATTCCCCGTCGTTGACGAGCAGATGCGCCTGATCGGGATTGTTACCTCTAAAGACATCATCGGTCACGAGGAAACGGCGACGATCGATAAGGTCATGACGAAAAACCCGATTACGACCTCGCCGCGGGTATCCGTAGCGTCATCTGCGCACACCATGGTGTGGGAAGGAATCGAGCTATTGCCTGTCGTAGACAACCATCGCAAGCTCGTAGGAGTCTTGAGCCGCAACGACGTGTTAAAAGCACTGCAATTTACAGCTAAGCAACCCCAGATGAGTGAAACGTTCCCGAATCTGATCATGTCCCATTTCCGTGAGGAGCGACAAGCAGATGAGATGGTCTATCTTGGGGATGTGAGCCCACAAATGACCAACCATCTCGGTACGATTGCCAGCGGAATTATGACGACGGTCATGGTCGAGGCTGCTTGTAACCTGCTGCGTCATCATCGTCGAGGCGACATGGTACCGGAAAATATCACCGTCTATTTCCTAAAGCCAGTCCAGATGGAAAGTCATATCGAAGTTAAGCCGCGCCTATTGGACATCAGCCGCCGCTTCGGAAAAGTCGAAGTATCCGTATTCCACGGGGATCAGCTCGTGGGGCAGGCCATGATTACTGCGCAAATTATTGAGCGTTAAAGGAACAGTCTCTTTATGACTGTTCTTTTTTTTGGAAAAGTGGCTGTAGTGGGGAGAAGAAGCGCATTTCCAGTCTACGCTTCGGCCTCCGCCCCGCAAGGGGGGAAGACTGTCCGCTCCGGAATGAATGACGGGAGCGCTTCAAACCAGAAAACGCAAATGCGTTTTTGTATGTAATAAAAGCTGAAATTCCCCGTCATTCATTCCTACGCTGAGTAGGGCTCCAGAGGCGCTTGACTGGAAATGCGCTTCTTCTACGCAGCTTTATTAAACATCATTGAAGGTGAATGCAAGACGCTTCAATCATCCTGATTAACTGACAAAAACCAGTCACAACTACAGCGAGAGCCGCTTCGAGGAAAAAGGAGAAATAAGCGAGGCTCTTTGGGACACCAGCCGAGGCGCAGTGGAAAAAGGGAAACACGCCTTTAAGCGTCCACCTCTGAATATGCTCCCTGAGAGGACTACTTTGGACGCGGTTTCCCTTTTTCCACGGAGCCGTGCAGGAATGACCCCATGCAGGGGGCCCAAGAAGCTCGAGCGTTTTCTCCTTTTTCCGCTGCCCCCAACAGCAACGGCTAAGGTGTTTTATACGCCCTCGAATTGACAGCCAAAGAAATCCAACTTATCATCTAATTAGAATATCATCTAATCGAAACGAATAGACAAAGAAAGGAGCGCCCCGTTTTGCAATTAAACCAACTCGTCACCTTTTACAAAGCACTCGGAGACCCGACGCGCGTACGCATTCTCGCGATTTTGGCAAATGGTCCCCTGCACGGACAAGCGTTGGCAGGCAAGCTCGGCGTAACACCTCCCACCATCACCCACCATATGGCAAAGCTTCGAGAAGCAGGTGTCGTTTACGAACGTCGTGATAAAAACACCATTTACTTTTACCTGCACGAAGCCAATGTAAAACGCCAGTCGCAGGCAATCGTGAACGTCATGGAAAAAGCAAAGGATTCGACAACAGAGGACATTTTTGCGCAAGACAACTCACATGTTCAGAGGAGGCACCAGATGGCAGCGGAAAAAATGCAGGTCATTCGCAGCTTCATTACGCCAGATGGCAAGCTGAAACAAATTCCGTCCCAGCGGAAGAAAAAGCTGATCGTCTTTGAATACATGGTCCGTGGGTTAGAAAAAGATCGCAAATACAAGGAACAAGAGATCAACGAATACATTCGCCAATTCCACGAGGATTATGCTACGATTCGCCGGGAATTCATCATGAATCATTATATGTATCGAGAAGAGGGCATCTATGAGCTGAATCCAGAGGAAATGTGGGCAAAAGCCGAAGACCTGCAATAGCAGGAAATCGTTTCCTTCTGAATTGAACAGAAAAAAGGACAACCTTCGGCACTGCCGCTCAGGTTGTCGAAGCAATAGAATGTCACACAAATTCATTATAGCGAGTGCTCTATCAGGTTTGTATGATAAACAGCTGGGAATAGAGGAAAAGTATTTCCAGTCAACGTTTTCCCAAAAATAAAAAAGGCATGCGGAACGTAAAACTGTTCCCATGCCTTTTTCTTATTGAGGTTTTTGAACACTTATACCCCTTTTTTCAATTCTGCCTGCCAAGCTGTGCGATAACGGAAATAATTGCGAGTTCCCAAAAATAAATTCATAGCCCCTACAATCAACATGATCAACGCGACAACAATGCGGATCGTATCGAGAGAATCAAAAGTAAACTGATTAATGCCGAACAAAGACACGAGTATCCCCAATGACACATTCATTTTCCCTAGCAACATACGCGATTCAAGCGGATGGATGCCTCGTCTGCGCGCATGGATACTATAGTAGACGCTTGCTACCAGGGAAGCGAGAACACCGGTCATGTAAAAGGCAAACCACATAGATGGATTCATCCTTTCTAGCCATTCTGGTATTACCCATCCTACCAAAATCAGGGGAGAACGGTCAAATACAAGCGAGAACGTTTGTTCTTAACGTCCGGATGCGCTATACTTCCGGTATAATGTAAGAGAGATAGTTTCAATCGTGAAAAGTGAGAGGGGTAATATCATGACCTCCTTTGTCCATTTGCATGTTCATACGGAGTACAGTCTGCTGGACGGAGCAGCACGTATCGATGCGCTAGTGAAGCGAGCCAGCGAATTGGGCATGCATGCACTGGCTATGACAGACCATGCCAATCTATACGGGGCGATCCCGTTTTATAAAGCTTGTCTGGAGGCAGGCATCCAACCGATTATCGGAATGGAAATATACGTAATAGAAGGAAATCTTCAAGATCGCGTGCGAAATGCACCGCCACCTAGTCATCTGATCGTTCTCGCTGAAAACGAAATGGGCTACCGGAATCTCCTGAAGCTGGCGACAATCGCGAATACAGACGGCAACTACATTCTTCCGCGTCTCAACAAAGAGGTGTTGGCAAAGCATACAGACGGACTCATTGCACTAAGCGGCTGCCAACAAGGGGAAGTAGCCAAGCTGTTACTGGCTGGAGAAGCGGACGCTGCGAAAGAAGCAGCCCGCAAGTATCAGCGAGTGTTTGGTGAACAGCATTTTTATCTGGAACTGGCTGATCATGGCCTAGAAGTGGAGCGCAGGCTGAATACTCGTCTAGTGAAACTGAGCCAGGAGACGGGGATTCCGCTGATTGCGACGAACAATGTTCACTACATCCACAGGGAGGATCACCAGCAGCATGATATCTTGTTGGCGATCAAAGAAGGCAAGACGATTGGCGAAGAAAATCGTTTTCGCTACGAGACGGATCAATACTATCTAAAAAGTGCCGAGGAAATGGCAGCGCTCTTTGCCTTTGCTCCCCAGGCGTTAGCGAATACGATAGCCGTTGCAGATAGGTGCAAGCTGGAGCTTACCTTTGGTGCGCATATTTTGCCGGAATTTCCTTTGGCAGAGGGACAAGCTTCCACACAGTATTTGCGTGAACTGTGTGAAAAGGGCTGCCTGGAGCGATACGGTGAGATTACGCCAGAGGTGCAAGCGCGCCTGGATCACGAGCTGGCGATTATTACAGGGACGGGCTTCACCGATTACTTCCTGATTGTATGGGATTTCATGCGGTACGCTCACGAAAACGGGATACCGACTGGACCAGGACGAGGGTCTGCGGCAGGTAGTCTGGTCGCGTACGTTTTGAAAATCACGAATGTCGATCCACTTCGCTTTCAGTTGCTCTTTGAACGCTTCCTCAACCCGGAGCGGGTGACGATGCCCGATATTGATATCGATTTTTCCGTAGAGCGCCGTGACGAAGTCATTCATTATGTAGCGAGCAAGTACGGTCATGATCGTGTCGCCCAGATCATTACCTTTGGAACGATGGCGGCTCGTGCAGCAGTGCGTGACGTTGGGCGGGCGTTAGGCTTGTCTTTGGGCATCGTGGATCGCGTGGCCAAAATGATTCCACAATCGCCAGGTATGACGTTTGAGCGGGCGATGCAGATCAACCCGGATATCGGCAAGCTGTGCGCGGAAAACAAACAGGCAGCACAATTGATCGAAACGGCAAGGGGTGTAGAAGGCTTGCCGCGCCACGCCTCCACACATGCGGCGGGTGTCGTCATTTCGCGTGAACCGCTGACGAATTACGTTCCATTACAGACGGGTAATGAAGGCTTGGCGCTCACGCAGTATCCGATGGAGATTCTCGAAGAAGTCGGTCTATTGAAGATGGACTTCCTCGGCTTGCGCAATTTGACAATCATTCAGGAGACATTGCGTCATTTGCAGGAGCAGGGAATATCGCTTGATCTGGATAAGTTGCCGACAGACGATGAGAAAACGTTTCGTATGCTCTCCCGTGGAGAGACAACCGGCATTTTCCAACTGGAATCTTCGGGGATGCGCAATGTGCTGCGAGATTTGAAGCCGAGCAACCTCGACGACATCATTGCGGTTCTGGCGTTGTATCGCCCGGGGCCGATGGAGATCATCCCTCAGTACATCGCCGCCAAACACGGACAGAGCAAAGTACAGTACGCTCATCCTGTTCTCGAGCCGATTTTGCAGGAGACACACGGTTTTATGATTTATCAGGAGCAAATCATGCAGATTTCCTCGACACTCGCAGGCTTCAGTCTTGGTGAGGCAGATATTTTGCGTCGAGCAGTCGGGAAAAAGAAACGGGAGCTATTGGCGGAGCAGCGGGAGAAGTTCGTGGCTGGTTGTGTCCGGCAAGGGTACGGAGAAGAGCTGGGCAATCAAGTCTACGATTTGATCGTGCGTTTTGCCGATTATGGCTTCAACAAAGCCCACTCGGTGGCTTATGCGGTCATTGCCTATCAGATGGCTTATTTGAAAGCAACTTATCCGCTTGCGTTCATGGCAGCGCTACTCTCGTTGTCCATTGGCAGTCAAACGAGAATTGCCGAGTACACGGAAGAAGCGCGGCGACTACAGCTTACCGTGCTTGGGCCTGACGTGAATAAGAGCCTGGCCTACTTTACAGTGGAGCAGGATGCGATTCGCTTTGGTTTGGCCGCAGTGAAAAACGTCGGCTACGGTGCCATCGAATCAATCGTGAAAGAGCGAAAAGGCAGACCGTATCGCGACGTCTTTGATTTTTGTGCCCGCGTGGATGCGCGGTTAGTCAATCGCAGAGTAGTAGAGTCGCTCACTTTATGCGGCGCGTTGGACTCGTTGCCAGGACATCGCAGTCAGCTTTTGCTATTGCTAGATGAAGCGGTAGGAAAGGCAAACAGCAAGAGAATTGAGCGTGACGCCAACCAGCTCAATCTATTTGCGGGTGAAGAAGATGCGGCACCACTGCGTGAGCTGGCAGAATATCCCGAGGTACCGCCGCTCTCACATACGCAGCAATTAAAAGAGGAGCGGGATTTGATCGGGGTATACATCTCCGGTCATCCACTTGATCAATTTGCCCATGTCGCCAGTCGCCCGGAAGTAGCAGTTATCTCTTCATTGGGGGATGCGCCGCGCGACAAGACGGTGAAAGTATTCGGAATGATAACGGAAGCCAGACGCATCCAAACGAAAAAAGGGGACCCGATGGCGTTTATTACGCTAGAGGACAAAACGGCACCCGTAGAGCTGGTCGTTTTCCCACAGGTATATGCGAAGTATGCACCATTGCTCGAGCGCGAACAAATGGTCGTGGCAGAAGCCCGAGTCGATCATCAGGACGACATGGTCAAGCTCTTGGCTTCTCGTTTCTGGGATGCACAAACGCTGCCGCAGCCGAAGGCCGAGACCGTATTATTTGTCAAAATATCGGCAGAGCAAGAGCACGATTCGACGCTGCAAAGACTTTCACGCTTGTTTGTCGAAAAAAAAGGAACGATTCCTGTTATCCTCTTCTACGAAGGAAAAAGACAGACAATTCGCCTGCCAGAAGCAAATTGGGTAGACGTAGATGAGTCATTTTTGGAGCAAGCGCGAGAAATTGTGGGTCCTGACAGCGTAATTCGGAAAGAAATGCCTATAAATTGGGGAGGATGAGGAATGTCCTCCCTTTTTCGCCGTTTTCGGCAGGTTTACAGGAGAACAGTTTTTTATTATATTGAGAGCATAACTCAAAAAGTGGTCAGACCACTTGGAATAACCCAGGCATTTTTTGCTGCCTACAAGCCATCATAGAAACTATTATCGTGAAATGGAGTGGGATCTCATGTCCAACCTGAGAGAGGAAGCACTGGAGCTTCACAAAAAACATCAAGGAAAATTGGAGGCAGTGACCAAGGTACCCGTTCGCAATGCTTACGATCTGAGTCTTGCCTATTCTCCTGGGGTTGCTGAACCTTGCAAAGATATTTTTGATGACAAGTCCAAAGTGTACGATTACACGATGAAAGGTAATCTGGTTGCAGTAGTCAGCGACGGTACTGCTGTACTGGGTCTCGGAAACATCGGACCAGAAGCAGCAATGCCGGTTATGGAAGGGAAAGCAGTTCTGTTCAAATCCTTCGCAGGTGTAGATGCATTCCCGATTTGCTTGAATACAACAGATGTAGATAAAATCGTAGAGACAGTAAAACTGCTCGAGCCTACTTTTGGTGGCGTTAACTTGGAAGATATCGCAGCTCCTGCATGCTTCGAAATCGAAGAGCGTCTGAAGCGCGAAACAAACATCCCAATTTTCCATGATGACCAACACGGTACCGCAATCGTTACAGCGGCAGGTCTGATCAATGCTCTGCGCGTGGTTGACAAAAAGCTGGAAGATATCCGTGTAGTAGCGAACGGTGCAGGTGCAGCTGGTATCGCGATCATGAAGCTTTTGATTTCTATGGGCGTTAAAGAAGTAATCATGGTGGATACAAAAGGAATCGTGTACGAAGGCCGTCCATTCGGTATGAACCCAGTGAAGGAACAAATGGCAAAAATTACAAACCGCAGCATGCTGCAAGGTGACCTGGCTGATGCAATGAAGGGCGCTGACGTATTTGTCGGTGTATCCGTAGCTGGCGCTGTTACACAGGACATGGTTCGTTCGATGAACCGCGATCCGATCATTTTCGCTATGGCAAACCCAGTACCAGAAATCATGCCACAAGAAGCAAAAGAAGCAGGTGCGGCAGTAATCGGTACAGGCCGTTCCGACTTCCCTAACCAAGTAAACAACGTTCTGGCATTCCCGGGTATCTTCCGTGGCGCTTTGGATGTACGTGCAACGGAGATCAACGAAGAAATGAAGCTGGCTGCTGTATATGCAATCGCAGACCTGATCACGCCAGAAGAGCTTACTGCGGATAAAGTGATTCCTTCCGCATTTGATCCACGTGTAGCGCCAAACGTAGCTGCGGCAGTAGCAAAAGCAGCGATGGAAACGGGTGTTGCTCGCATCACAGTTGATCCGGAAGAAGTAAAACAAAAAACGACGAAATTGACAGCTATCTCTTACCAAGAAGCGTAAAATACTCTTTATCGAGGCACCGACGACACCCTCCGCGCAAAAACGTAGGCTTCTTACAAACGTGGAGGGTGCTCCTCGTTAAAGGTACGAGTAAGGAGGATAATCGTGCTCGACTCTTCTCAAGATCGAAAGGTTTACGAAGGAATTCTCCTGCAACTTCATGAAATCATTCAGGAGCAAAACTTGCGACCCGGGGACAAGCTGCCGTCTGAGCGCGAGCTGTCCGAGCAACTGGGAGCAGGTCGCTCCTCTGTACGAGAGGCTCTTCGGGCTCTGGAGCTGCTCGGACTCATTGAGACGCGTCGCGGGGAAGGCACCTTCCTCAAGCATTACCGACACAATCGGCTGATCGATATTCTTGGCTTTTTTATCCTACGGGATACCAAAACCAAGAAGGACTTGATCGAGATGCGGCGAATGCTAGAGCTGGATGCTGTCCGCTTAGCCTGTAGACGGGCGACTGACAAGCATTTTGATGAAATGGAACGCATCCTGGCCATTGCGGAGGAAAGAGTAGCAAGAGGCGAGGTACCTGCGGAGGAAGACTATCAGTTTCATCGTGTCATATGTCGCTCCAGCCGCAACTCGATTCTGCATCGCATCTGGACGCCTTTGGTTGAGTACAGCAACAGTATCCGTATTGAATCACTGTCGCGCGAAGGCAGAGCGAGTGCAGCACTCGTAGAGCATCGACAGATTATGGAAGCCATTCGCGAAGGCGATGTGAACGTCGCATTAGAGAGAATGAAGAAGCATTTGGAGAACAGCAAGCTTTAGTTTTCCCCCAATTTGCGAGGGGCGCTGGCGCTGTGATATGATGATGCAGTCCTGTATTGGACGATTGAGGAGGAAGCCAGCATGTGGACGGTCATCTACATCGCTCCTAGCGCTAGAATTGCAGAACGGATACAGCAACGTTTGACAGATGAAGGGTTTTTGGTAAAGGTTCGCGAAGGTAAGGTCTCGAAGCAATACGAGATTCTTGTGCCGGAGAGCGAACTAAACGAAGTCCGGGATGTACTCGGCACGATCCTTCACTGAAGAGAAAGGTGGGTGTACCTGTGCTTAAAGATCTTTTTGGGAAAAAGCGCAAATTCGCTACAGTTCCTTCAGAGACACTAGCACGTGTCCCTGCTTCCACCGAAACTAGCAAGGAAGCGGGTACGAAAGAAAAGGAAGTCCCTGAGGGATTAATGAATAAATGCCCACATTGTGGGACGATTCACTACTCAAAGGATTTGGAGAAGAACTTGCGCGTCTGCAAAGGCTGCCAGTTCCACTACTCCATGTCCGCTCCAGAGCGTCTGCAAGCGCTTCTAGATGATGGGGTTCTGACAGAAGAATTTGATGCCAATTTGATTACCGCCAATCCACTCGGTTTTCCTGGTTATCTGGAAAAAATGGAGCAAGATATGGCCAACACCAATTTGAACGAGGCGATCATTACAGGCGAAGGTGTTCTGGGTGGAAGCCGCATCGTGATTGGGGTCATGGATTCTCGTTTCCGTATGGCGAGTATGGGATCAGTCGTCGGGGAAAAAATCACGCGCGCAATTGAGCAAGCGATCGAACGGCGTTTGCCTTTCATTCTGTTCAGTGCATCTGGTGGAGCACGTATGCAAGAAGGCGTATTGAGCCTGATGCAAATGGCGAAAACCAGCGCAGCGTTGTCTCGATTGGATCGCGAACGCTTGTTGTTTGTCTCGGTCATGACGAATCCTACATATGGTGGCGTATCAGCCAGCTTTTCTTCGTTGGGAGATTACAATATCGCAGAACCAGGAGCTATGATCGGTTTTGCTGGGCGTCGAGTCATTGAGCAAACGATCCGTCAGGAGTTGCCAAAAGACTTCCAAACAGCGGAATTCTTGTTGAAAAACGGGCAACTCGATATGGTGGTACACCGTAAGGATATGCGTAATACGCTGTCCAAACTGGTAGAGATGCACACGTCTCGGGAAGGAGTAGAAACATGGCAGGCGAGCTCTCCTTTGAAAAGCCATTAGTAGAATTACAAGATAAGATTAAGGAATTGCGCCGTTTTACTGAGGAAAAGGGAATTGATTTCTCTGATGAAATACAGCGTCTCGAACAAAAATCAAAAGAGCTTGCTGTGCAAATTTACGGCAACCTGACTCCATGGCAACGCGTACAGCTGGCTCGTCATCCGGAACGGCCAACGACTTTGGACTATATACAACTACTTTTTACTGATTTTATCGAGGTTCATGGAGACCGTTTGTTCGGAGACGACCATTCTATTGTGGGTGGAATTGCCAAGCTGGATGGGCGCCCTGTTACAATCATCGGTCACCAAAAAGGGAAAGACACAAAAGACAACATCAAGCGCAACTTCGGGATGGCTCACCCAGAAGGCTACCGGAAGGCATTGCGCATTATGCAGCAGGCGGACAAGTTCGGTCGCCCGATTATTTGCTTTATCAATACATCAGGTGCTTATCCTGGAAAAGCGGCAGAAGAGCGCGGTCAGAGCGAAGCGATTGCCCGCAATCTGCGTGAAATGGCGACATTTGGCGTGCCGATTATTTGTATTGTTATCGGGGAAGGCGGAAGCGGTGGAGCCTTGGCGATCAGCGTAGGCAACCGCATCTATATGTTGGAGAATTCCTATTACTCCGTGATTGCACCGGAGAGTGCCGCTGCGATTCTCTGGAGAGACTCCAGCTTGGGTATGCGTGCAGCGGAGACGATGAAAATTACGGCTCCTGATTTGTTGGAATTAGGAGTCATTGATGGAATTATTGATGAACCATTCGGAGGAGCCCACCGTGATTTGATCGCGCAGGCAGGGATGGTCAAGGCGGTCATCGCGGAACAACTAGAACAGCTGGGCCGTTTAACTCCAGAAGAATTGATACAGGACCGTTACGAGAAGTTTAAACAGATCGGAGAATTCGCCACCCTGTAAGAAACAGGGGGCGTTTTTTTCTTTTTTCTCCGAGGAAAATCTGCTACAATCGAAGTCGAATGAAAGAGTTATCAGAGCTTTCAAAAAGTATGGCACATATCTTTTCAGTGTATAACAGATATGAGGAATTGAGTGATACAGCATGTTTCATACAAAGTATGGTACATACTGTTTCCGTTAAATGACATGCTAAAGACGATATGATTGGAGAGGTGGATTCCATGCGAAAACTTGCAGTTCTCACTAGCGGTGGAGATTCTCCTGGAATGAATGCCGCAGTCCGGGCGGCTGTACGTCGTGCTCATTTTCACGAATTACAAATGTTTGGGGTTTACCACGGATACGAAGGGCTGATGAGGGGAGATATCAAGGAGATGTCTCTAGGCTCTGTTGGGGATATTATCCAACGGGGAGGAACCATTCTCTACTCCGCTCGCAGTGAAGCGTTCAAGACGGAAGCCGGACAGCAAAAAGCAGTGGAGCAATTACGTGCTCATGGAATTGAGGGTCTGATTGTGATTGGGGGAGACGGGTCGTTTCGCGGTGCACAGAAGCTGACCGAAAGAGGTTTCCCGACCATTGGCGTACCGGGTACGATTGATAATGATATTCCGTGCACCGATTTCACGATCGGGTTTGATACCGCATTGAATACCGTTGTGGAAGCGATCGATAAAATCCGCGATACGGCCACCTCGCATGAACGCACGTACATTATTGAAGTAATGGGGCGAGATGCTGGCGATCTGGCATTGTGGGCAGGGCTTGCAGCTGGTGCCGAGTCCATTATTATCCCGGAAGCGTCGCAGGAGCTGGACGATATTATTGAGCGTCTGCATGCTGGACAGCGCCGTGGTAAAAAGCATTCCATCATCATTGTGGCGGAAGGCGTAGGAAGTGCAGCTTCTTATGCCGAAGCGATCACGAAAGAGACGGGCTGGGAGACTCGCGTAACGGTACTGGGTCATATTCAGCGTGGTGGTTCCCCTACTGCGATGGACCGAATGCTGGCGAGCCGAATGGGTGCAGCAGCTGTCGATTTGTTGCTGGAAGGCAAGCAGGACCGAATGGTTGGGATTCAGAACAACGAGATCGTTGACGTTGATTTTCAGGAAGCATTGGCGAAAAAGCATCAATTGGATTTATCCATTTATCAATTGGCGCGCACGCTATCTATATAAAACTAACAGTTTTCGGAGTGTAGAGGAGGCTTACATCCTATGTTAAGGAAAGCAAAAATCGTGTGTACCATTGGACCGGCGAGTGAAACGGTTGAAACACTGAAAAAATTGATCGAAGCAGGAATGAACGTAGCGCGTTTGAATTTCTCGCACGGTTCCCATGAGGAGCATGCGGCGCGAATTGTAAACATTCGTCAGGCATCAAAAGAAACCGGGAAACCTGTTGCAATCCTGTTGGATACAAAAGGTCCTGAAATTCGTACGGGTACGCTCGCAGTAGATGCAGTCGAGCTCGTAGAAGGAAATACGCTGATCCTCACCACTGAGGAAGTACCAGGTACTGTTGAGCGCGTCTCCATTACGTATCCGGAATTGCCTCGTGATGTAAAAATCGACGATACGATCTTGATCGACGACGGTTTGATCGGGTTGACTGTACAGGAAGTGAGTGACACCGAAATCATCTGCTTGATCAAAAACGGTGGAACACTGAAGAGCAAAAAAGGCGTCAATGTTCCGGGTGTCAAAATCAACTTGCCAGGTATCACAGAAAAGGATGCACAGGATATCGAATTCGGTATTGAACAAGGAGTCGATTTCATTGCGGCTTCCTTCGTACGAAAAGCATCGGATATCTTGGAGATTCGCAAAATCCTGGAGCGCCATAACGTGCGTATCGATATTATCGCGAAAATCGAAAACCAAGAAGGCGTCGATAACGTAGACGAAATTCTGGTAGTAACAGATGGAATCATGGTTGCGCGCGGTGATTTGGGCGTAGAGATTCCGGCAGAAGAAGTACCACTTGTTCAGAAGAAGCTGATCAAGAAGTGTAATGAACTCGCGAAGCCAGTTATTACGGCGACACAAATGCTTGATTCCATGCAGCGCAACCCACGTCCGACACGTGCGGAAGCGAGTGACGTTGCGAACGCCATTTTCGACGGTACAGACGCAATTATGCTCTCCGGTGAGACGGCTGCCGGTAAATACCCGGTTGAGTCTGTCGAAACCATGGTGCGTATCGCTGTACGTGCAGAGCAAGAGCTGAATTATCGTGAGATCTTGTACGCACAAGCACAGCTCAAACAAGTGACGATTACCGATGCCATCAGCCAAGCTGTATCCAATGCAGCATTGGATCTGGACGCAGCAGCAATTATTACTGCGACCGAAAGCGGACACACAGCTCGCATGGTATCAAAGTTCCGTCCAAAAGCACCGATCGTGGCTGTAACGCCGCATGAAGCGATTATTCGCCGTCTTGCACTCGTAAATGGCGTGTATCCGGTGAAGGGCGAAATGGCGAATACAACTGATGAAATGTTGGAGATGTCTGTCCAGGAGGCGCTTGATGCAGGCTTCGTCCGTCATGGCGATCTCGTTGTGATCACAGCAGGCGTACCTGTCCGTGAAGTTGGGACAACAAACCTGATGAAAATCCACGTCATTGGCGATGTGGTAGCAAAAGGACAAGGAATCGGCAGAAAAGTTGTCACAAACAAGGTAGTTATTGCTAGATCCGCTGAAGAGGCGCTGGCAAAGGTAGAAGAAGGGGCGATCCTCGTAACCATCGGTACCGACTCCGATATGATTGAAGCGTTTGGCAAGGCTGGCGCAGTGATTTGCGAAGAGGGTGGACTTACCTCTCACGCAGCCATCGTAGGCTTGAATCTCGGCGTTCCAGTCATCGTAGGTGTGCAATTTGCTACGGATGTATTGAAGGACGGGCAAATCGTAACGGTGGATTCTGAACGTGGGCATATTTACTCAGGGCATGCCCGGATTCTGTAGGTAATACTATTCATCTTTCATACAGAATACCTCTGAAGGGTGACCAAGCGTCACCCTTTTTTGGCTTGGGGAAAAAGGATTAGCCGACGAACTACCTGATAAGTTTTACCAGTTAACGGTGATTATTAGGTGGTGCAAAGCGAGTGGGAATCTGTTAAAATCGGTCGGTGGCTTTGTGTCAGGACGGATTAAATCCATACGTTCGGGGTTTCCAAATCATGACAGAATGGGTGTTGTAGCGCTCGTTGCCAGGAAAAGGCTGAACATAAAAGGGTCCTTCTGTACGTCCAATGTTCGGGATTTTGTGTCAAGTGTTTTTTTAGAGCAAACACAACATCTAGTATTGTCGAAAATTATTTCGCACAATATATAGGTAAAACTATTGAGTTTTACAGATAAAGATAGTTAAACTAGAGAGGAAAGATTCGAAGGAGGAACGATATGCTGGCGACCGAAACCGTATCCCGAACTCAATTTTTGCGGGATGAATTCTTAAATCAATATCCTGATTTTCCGATCCATATGAGTCCTCTGGGACAATTTGTTTACTACCGTACTTATTCTCGCTTTGTACCGGAAAAGGGAAGACGAGAAACGTGGAAAGAAACTTGCCGCCGCTCGGTGGATTACAATATTAAGCTGGCTTATCAGCATTTGAAAAAAATCGGAATGTACGCCGATTCTCGCACAATGGAAAAAGAGGCAGAAGGTTTGTTTGACAACATGTTTAACCTTCGCCAGTTTTTGTCTGGCCGTACCTTGTGGGTTGGCGGTGCAGACAACGGCGTAGCGGATTTGTATCCGTTGGCGAACTTCAACTGCTCCTTCCTGAACATCAAGTCTTGGGATGACTTGGGCGATTTGTTCTACCTTCTCTTGGTAGGAACTGGCGTAGGCTTCAAATGCACGAAGGAAATGGCTGCTGGACTGGGCCCGATTCGCACGAATGTTTCGCTGCTTTCTTCTGAATACAGACCGCTGCCAAAGCATCAACGCCTGGAGCGTTCTGAGCTGAATGTACTGGATAACGGCTTTGCCAAAATTTATGTGGGAGACAGTAAAGAAGGCTGGGTAGAATCCCTCCGTCTCTACCTGCAAATTTTGACAGATTCCACTTATGAACACATTCACACCGTGAAAATCTCTTACAACAGCGTGCGTCCGAAAGGCGAGCGACTGAAGCGTTTTGGCGGTACTGCTAGTGGTCATGAACCACTTCGTGAAATGTTTGAAGGAATCGATAAAGTGTTGAAAAACCAAATCGACCAGCATTTGGCACCAATCGAGAGTGATGGAAAAGGATACGGTAAAATCCGTCCGATACATATTCTCGACATTGGAAACCTCATCGGAGCAAACGTCGTAGTAGGTGGCGTACGCCGTACAGCGGAAATTTTCCTGTTCGATCACGATGATTACGAGTGCATGCTGGCGAAATACGGCATCAATGGCTTCTGGACAGAGGATCAGCTGAACCACCACCGTCGTGTAGGCGAGCTGTTGGGAGAGCATAAGCCTGTATGGTTTGACAGCATCCAAAATGTAGGAGATGGACGCTCCGGTCTAGATCATCGCCGCATGTCCAACAACTCGATCGCCTTTACCAAACAACCGACCAAGCCATTCTTGAACCTTGTGTTCACCTTGATGCAATTGGAAGGTGAACCAGGCTTCATCAACTTGGAAGAAGCAAACCGTCGTCGTCCAAATGCAGAGGGCTTGAACCCTTGTGCAGAAATCCTGCTCGATTCTTATGGCGTCTGCAACCTGACGACAGTCAATCTGGTTGAATTCGTGAAGGATCGCGAGGATGGCTCCAAGTATCTGGATCTCGATGGCTTGCTGGAAGCACAACGCAAATCTGCTCGTGCTGGTCTGCGTATGACGCTGGTTACGTTGGAGCTGCCGCATTGGGATACCGTTCAACAGCGTGACCGATTGCTCGGAACTTCCCTTACTGGTGTGAAGGATGCGCTGGCATCCCTTGGCTATACAGAAGAGCAAGAGCTCGAACTGTTGCGCAAGCTGGGCGATGCTGCTCGTGACGAGGCGAACCGTTATGCGTATGAGCTGCGAGTGAATTCTCCACTCCTGGTAACGACCGTGAAGCCGGAAGGTACGCTGTCTCAGGTAGCTGGTGGTGTCTCCAGTGGTCTGCACTGGTCCCATTCGCCGTACTACATCCGCCGCATTCGTATCAATGCTGAGGATCCATTGGCAAAAGCAGTACAAGCTCTTGGCTGGACAGTAAACCCAGAGGTAGGATCACCAGGTGAAACGTATGAAGAGCGCATGGCAAATGCACGCACACTCGTTATCGATTTCCCTGTAGCATCAGGTGCAGAAGAAACGAAGAACGAAGTAAGTGCAAAACGCCAATTCGATACGTACTTCCGTTTCCAGAAAGAATATACCGAGCACAACTCTTCGAACACCATTACGGTTCGCAAGGAAGAGTGGGTAGAAGTAGAAGACATCGTTTACGAAAACTGGGATAATTTCGTAGGTGTATCCTTCTTGCAATTGGATGGAGGAAACTACCAATTGGCTCCATATGAAGAGTGCACCAAAGAACAGTACGAGGCATTGAAGCAGTCCATGAAGCCATTTGATCCTGCGATTTTGCAGCAGTACGAAACCGGCGGAGAGGCTGATCTGTCCACGGCTGAATCTTGCGAAGGCGGCGCTTGCCCGATTCGCTAAGCGATCCGAATAATAAGAGGCAGAGGTAGACTGAAAAAATCAGTCTGCCTCTGTTTTTTATGTTTCTGTAGTGGAGAGAAGAATATTTCCAGTCTAGGCTCCAGGCTCCGTCCTGCTGAGGGCTAAGACTGCCCGCTCCGAAGGGATTAGCGGGGAAACGCAAAAGTGGTAGCCGCTACGTCGCACGGGCACGGTTGCGTTTCTTTTGCCCGCTAATCCCTTCTCCGCTCGGTAGGACTCCACAAGTCGCTACGCCTGGAAATATTCTTCTCTATCGTAACAGATGCGATTCTTCAATCTATTAAGGCATTTAAGACCCATCTAACACGGAAAGCTCGTAGAGGAAACAGGAGAAATAAGCGAAGATCTTAGGGACACCGACCGAGACGGAATGCCAAAAGCGAAACACGCCCTTAAGCGTCCACCTCTGAAAAACCTCCTGAATGGACCACTTTGGACGCGGTTTCGCTTTTGGCATGGAGTCGGGCAGTCAATCCTGCAGCGGGTGGCCCTAGAAGCTGGAGCGTTTTCTCCTGTTTCCTCTCCACCACTACAGCAACGTATATACTGTCTATATCAATGAGCCTTGAGTAGGGGGACTATGGTACAATTATTGATATAGAGAAAGGAGCGATCCAAAATGACTCCCATTATTCATTCCCATCGATTGCGCGTCCGCTATGGCGAAACCGATCAGATGGGTGTGGTCTACCATACGAATTACTTGAACTGGTTTGAAGTAGGAAGAACAGAATTGATTCGCCATGCGGGGATCACCTATCGTGAGCTTGAGGAAAAAGGCGTACTTCTGCCTGTTACAGATGCGAACATCTCTTACAAACAACCCGCCCGCTATGACGATGAGGTAGAAATACGGACGCGAGTAAAAGAGATGAGTCCTGTCCGCCTCACTTTTGCTTACGAGATTGTTAGATTGCCTGACCAGCAGCTGTTGGTTTTAGGAGAGACGATGCATGTATTTACCAACACAGCTTTGAGGCCGATTCGCTTGTCGCGAGCGGAGCCTGACATCTATGATTGGTTGGACTCCCAGCATAAAGGAGGGGAATAGGCATGTTCCGCTTTTTTGCCATTCTGTTTGTCGTCGCGTTTGGATTAGAGCTTTGGGGGCTTATTACCATTGGATCGTGGATCGGTGGTTGGAACACAGTCGTGCTGGTCATTCTCACGGGGATCTTGGGAGCTTGGCTCGCGAGGCAGCAGGGGATGCGAGTATTCCGGATGGTCCAGCATCAGTTGTCGCGTGGGCAAATGCCTACGGATTCGCTCATCGATGGTGTTTTGATCTTGATCGGTGGCATTTTGCTCTTGTTGCCTGGATTCGTCACGGATGTGATTGGACTGGTCTTCCTCATTCCGTACACACGGATGATTATTCGTCATCTGTTGAAGCGCTGGCTGTGGAATCTCATCTCGTCTGGTCGTGTTCAATTGTTTTTCCGCCGCTAATACAGATATTCCCTATAAAAAAGAACCGCTCCGAGCTGTGTGACATGCTGCTCGCAAGCGGTTCTTTTTATGTTGGGTCAGGTTTTCTTTCCACGGATATAGCCCCATACATCGACGAAGACGTTGGCTTTTACCAAAGCATTGATCATGACGAGTGAAACAGGTCCGATGATCAAGCCCAAGAATCCAAACAACTGGAGGCCGACAAACAGCGCAACCAGCGTGAGGAGAGGATCGAGACCGACGTTTTCCGCAACGACTTTTGGCTCGATAATTTGACGGAAAATCAAGACGACCCCGTACAAAATGGACAAGCCGATGACCATCGTGTAATTGCCTTTAAAAAACATGTAGATGATCCAAGGGACAAAGACGGTCCCTGTCCCAAGATAAGGCAAGAGATCGACCAAGCCCGTGATCAAGCCAATCGTAATTGCGTATTCGACACGCATGAACAGTAGACCAATAATCACGATGGCAGCGGTTAAGGAGATGAGAGTCAACTGCGCCTTGACGAACCCGAACAAGGCATTGCGCAAATCGATAAAAATTTGATCGAGACGGCTGTTTACCCCTGTTGGCAAAAGACGGCGAGCCCGCGCTTCCCAAAGAGCAAAATCTTTGGAGATAAAGAAGGCACCCATGATGGAAATGACAGAAACCGTCGCCATATTTGGGAGTGAAACAAGAAGGTTTTTCAATCCATCCAGGAATTTGACGATCAAGTCCTGCCCGACATTCGTGATGGTCGAGATCGCACTGCCTACCGTACTGGTAAGCTTATCCTTATAGCTTGGATCGAGCTGATCGTAAAACCACTGAATCTGATTGTAAATGCCCATCAAGAAGTCTTGAGAAATCGTATTTTGCAAATAATGGGCCAGCTCCTGTGAAACGACTGGCAAGCGTTTGGCCAGCTCTCCGATTTCCACGACCGTTTCCGTGATGATCAGAGTGACCACTCCACCTGCGAGCAGCATCAAAACCAAGAGCGCGATTATGACCGAAAGCCAGCGTGGAATCCGGAACTTTCTGGTCATGAACGTAACTGGTTTGTTGATGATGAGCGCAATGACTAAAGCGATTATAAATGGGTACAGTAAGGGTGTTGCGTACTGGAATACCCAAATCCCTACATAGACAAGCAGGCAAACCCATAACAAGCGAATGATTTGAAAGAGGCGCTCTACCCAGTTTTCCTGATTCAAACGATTTCTCCTTTCCGCCGCGAAGGTGCGAACAAAATACTGATGTTTCTATTATGCAGCATGCCTGATGGGTGGAGCAAGAATCGCGAAAAAACAAAACTCCGTTTCACCCTTCGAAACATTTTTTCGCCAACCTTATTCACAAAATCGCAATAATCTTTTATAATTGGGTCGTCTTAGTGGATTCTTTTCTCTCGCCTCTCCCCTTACACGAGCGTCATTTTGATGTACGACCTTGTGAGGATTTGCGTGGATACATTCCCTGTCAAGAGTGGTGGATGAAAGAAACCGCTGCTTACAATTGCATAGATAGGATGTTCAAAAAGTCGTCTTTTTGAACGTGATCAGGTCGTTTATCAGTCATGGCGGACAAGCGAAGACTAGATAAGCACTACTACTTGAGTGGAAAAGGAGAGGGAGTTCAATGACAACTACTCGTGGACTTGAAGGCGTTGTTGCCGCTCAATCATCCATCTGTTCGATCGTCGATGGGGTTCTTTGCTATGGCGGGATCAACATCGATGAGTTGGCAGAACATGCAACTTTTGAAGAGGTTGTATATTTGCTCTGGCATGGAGCGTTACCGAAGCGTGATCAGCTAGACGCTTTGAAAAAACAATTGGGTGAAAATGCAGCAGTGGCCCAAGAAGTGCTGGAAAGCATTCGCCACTATCCAAAAGGCGTACACCCAATGGCGGCGTTGCGCACAGCTGTCTCTTCGCTAGCGCTCTACGACACAGAAGCGCAAGATATGTCTTCTGAAGCCAACTATCGGAAATCTATCCGTCTGATGGCACAAACTCCTACCTTGATCGCTGCTTATGAGCGTATGCGTAAAGGTCTGGAGCCAGTTGCTCCACGTGCAGATTTCACGATTGCACAAAACTTCCTCTACATGCTCACAGGCCAAGAGCCAACAGAAACGGCAGTAAAAGCGTTTGACGTTGCTCTGATCCTGCATGCTGACCATGAGTTTAATGCATCTACATTCTCTGCTCGTGTATCTGTTGCGACCCTGACTGATATTTATTCCGGTATCGTGTCCGCAATCGGTACGCTCAAAGGCCCTCTGCATGGCGGCGCTAATGAAGCAGTAGCGAAAATGCTCAACGAAATCGGCGGCATGGCTAACGTAGAATCCTACATCCGCACCAAGCTAGATAACAAGGAAAAAATCATGGGCTTCGGACACCGTGTATACAAAGACGGTGACCCACGTGCGAAATGGCTGAAAGAAATGTCCAAAGCACTGACCGCGCAAATCGGTCGCCCTGAGCTGTATGAGATGTCTGTGAAGATCGATGAAATGATTTCCGGCGAAAAAGGCTTGAAGCCAAACGTTGACTTCTACTCCGCATCTGTTTACATTTCTCTCGGTCTCGAAACAGACCTGTTCACACCGATCTTTGCCATCAGCCGTATGTCCGGTTGGACGGCACACATCATGGAACAGTATGAAAATAATCGCCTGATCCGTCCTCGCGCGGATTACACCGGTCCGGTCAACCAACACTACGTTCCAATTGACCGCCGCTAAGAACTAGCTATTTTCGAGCGTGGAGGGCAGGTGGTCAGCCAAGCTGATCGCACCTGAGCGCAAGCTTGAGAACTACCACGAGTGAGTGGTAGTTCTCCTACGTCTGGAAATATTCATAATCACCGAATATATATAACACTGGAGGGATTTTTTGTGTTTAAAAACCTGACGCAACCAACTGTAGGCGAAAAAATTACTGTGGATAACGGTAAACTGGTAGTTCCAAACAATCCGATCATTCCTTTCATCGAGGGTGATGGTACTGGCCCTGATATCTGGAAAGCTTCCGTTCGCGCTCTGGATGCAGCTGTAGAAAAAGCTTACAAAGGCGAGAAGAAAATCGCTTGGTTCGAAGTATTCGCAGGCGAAAAATCCTTCAACCAATACAGCGAGTGGCTGCCAGAAGATACGCTGACTGCTGTTCGTGAATACCTGATCGCAATCAAAGGTCCTTTGACTACACCAGTAGGCGGCGGTATCCGTTCTATCAACGTAGCACTGCGTCAAGAGCTGGATCTGTATGCTTGCGTACGTCCTGTTCAATACTTCGATGGTGTTCCATCCCCAGTGAAACATCCTGAATTGACTGACATGGTAATCTTCCGTGAGAACACTGAAGACATCTACGCTGGTGTAGAGTGGGCTGAAGGTACTCCAGAAGTGAAAAAAGTAATCGACTTCCTGCAAAACGAAATGGGCGTGAAGAAAATCCGCTTCCCAGAAACATCTGGTATCGGTATCAAGCCTGTTTCCAAAGATGGTACAGAGCGTCTGGTTCGTGCAGCGATCGACTATGCAATCGAAAATAAGCGCAAATCTGTTACCCTCGTACACAAAGGCAACATCATGAAGTTCACAGAAGGTGCTTTCAAAAGCTGGGGATATGCACTGGCTGAAGCAGAATACGGCGACAAAGTATTCACTTGGGCACAATACGATCGTATCAAAGCTGAAGGCGGCGACGCTGACAAAGCACAAAAAGAAGCAGAAGCAGCTGGCAAAATCATCGTGAAAGATGTTATCGCTGACGCGTTCCTGCAACAAATCCTGACTCGTCCAGCTGAGTACGATGTAGTAGCAACACTCAACCTGAACGGTGACTATGTATCTGACGCACTGGCTGCACAAGTAGGCGGTATCGGTATCGCTCCAGGTGCAAACATCAACTACCTGACTGGCCATGCGATCTTCGAAGCAACTCATGGTACAGCTCCAAAATATGCTGGTCTGGACAAAGTAAACCCATCCTCCGTGATCCTGTCCGGAGAAATGATGCTGCGTCACCTGGGCTGGAACGAAGCAGCTGATCTGATCATCAACTCCATGGAAAAAACCATCTCCGCGAAAACAGTAACATACGATTTCGCTCGTCTGATGGAAGGCGCACAAGAACTGAAATGCTCCGAGTTTGCTGACGCTCTGATTCAAAACATGTAAGATAGATTTGGGTACAAATTTTTACACTTACATTTTTGGAGGGGAATAGTTCATGGCATTCAACCGTAAAAAAATCGCTGTTATCGGTAGTGGCTTCACTGGTGCAACAACTGCATTCATTTTGGGGCAAAAAGAGCTGGGCGACGTAGTATTGGTTGACATTCCGCAACTGGAAAACCCAACAAAAGGTAAAGCGCTCGACATGATGGAATCCTCTCCAGTATTAGGCTTTGATGCGAACATCACAGGCACTGCGAACTATGAAGACATCAAAGATGCTGATCTGGTCATCATCACAGCAGGTATTGCCCGCAAGCCTGGCATGTCCCGCGATGACTTGGTGAACACCAATGCTGGCATTATGAAATCTGTTGCAGAGCAAGTAAAAACATATGCACCTAACTCTATCGTGCTCGTACTGTCCAACCCAGTTGACGCGATGACGTACACCTTCTTCAAAACGTCCGGCTTCCCGAAAGAGCGCGTAATCGGTCAATCCGGCGTTCTGGATTCGGCTCGTTTTCGTACCTTCGTGGCTATGGAGTTGAACGTATCTGTAGAAGACGTAACGGGCTTCGTTTTAGGTGGTCACGGTGATGACATGGTTCCTTTGGTTCGCTACTCTTATGCTGGTGGTATCCCATTGGAAAAATTAATCCCGAAAGACCGTCTGGATGCGATTGTAGAGCGTACTCGCAAGGGCGGCGGCGAGATCGTAAACCTTCTGGGGAACGGTTCCGCTTACTATGCACCTGCGGCTTCCTTGGTACAAATGGCTGAGGCCATCCTCAAGGACAAAAAACGCATTCTGCCATCCATCGCTCTTCTGCAAGGAGAGTACGGCTACAACGATCTATACCTGGGTGTACCGACTCTGCTCGGCGCAAACGGGATCGAGAAAGTGATCGAATTGGATCTGACTGACGAAGAGAAAGCAGCTCTCGATAAGTCTGCTGACTCTGTACGCAGCGTAATGGCTGTTTTGAAATAAGATCAATACATGTAAGACGCCTTTCTTTGGGAAGGCGTCTTTTTTGCTTGATAAAGTGGCTCTAGTGGGGGAAGAAGCGAATTTCCAGTCTACGCTTCGGCCTACGCCCCGCAAGGGGGGATTGACTGTCCGCTTCGGAATAAATGGCGGGAGCGCTTCAAACGTAGAAGTTTCGAGGAGATAGTCCATAAGTGAAGCTGAAATTCCCCGCCATTTATTCCTACGCTGGGCTGGGCTCCAGAGGCGCTTGGACTGGAAATTCGCTTCTTCTACGCAGCTTTTTCTTTATCTTAAAGTAGAATCTAAGAAGTGGCTTCAAAAGCTCCGCTGTGTTGACTTGCAAAACGTACTAAAAGCACGAAATACATCCACAGCTGTACGGAAGCACTGTCACATGTTTAGAAGGAGACCGCCCGAACGAAGAGAGGATACAGGCGACTGGAAAACATGTGGAAGGGCTTCTCCCGACCACTATAGCTGGAAGACAACTAAGATTTTTAAAGTAGATACCTTTACCTAAAAGAGGAATACTATTGCCAAGCAATAAGTTCTATATGCCCTTTCAGCATGTCTTTACAAAAAAATTACTTGTTTTCCGCAATGAGCATTGGCAGACTGAGTATTGTAGAGAGAAGCATTTTTTAGGGGACGTAGGTTAGAAAATCGAGCGCAAGCATTGCAACGCTAGGGGGAAACAGACAGATGATCAAAGTATTGGTAGTGGATGACGAAGCTTCCATTGTAAAGCTATTGCAATTTAATCTTGAAAAATCAGGCTTTCAGGTCGTAACTGCTTTTGACGGAAAACAGGCCTTGGAAATGGTTAAGAGCGAGCAGCCTGATTTTATCATTCTTGATTTGATGCTTCCCAAGATGGATGGAATGGATGTATGCAAAACCTTGCGCCAGGAACGCAATAATACGCCGATCTTGATGCTTACAGCGAAAGATGATGAGCTCGACAAGATTTTGGGGCTTGAGCTTGGTGCCGATGATTATTTGACAAAGCCATTTAGCCCGAGAGAAGTAATTGCCCGCGTAAAAGCCATTCTGCGGCGGTTTCAGAACACGCCAGAAGCGACTACAGCGCCTCAAGAGGTGTTGCTCCAATTTGGGGATATTCGCATCTACCCGGAGAAGTACGAGGTGTTTTGTAAAGACGTCAAGGTCGAGCTGACACCAAAGGAATTCGAGCTGCTGAACTATTTAGCGAGCCACCAAGGGCGTGTACTGACGCGCGATCAATTATTGAACGCTGTTTGGAACTACGATTTCATCGGGGATTCTCGAATTGTAGACGTGCACGTCAGCCATTTGCGCGAAAAGCTTGAGGATGACACAAAGAACCCGAAATACATCAAAACAGTTCGCGGATTAGGATACAAACTGGAAGGATAACGGAGGATTTACCTTGACTCGCTTTCGAATCAAACTCACTTTGACTATTTTGGGTTTAATCTCCCTCGTACTATTGGTGATGGGCATGTATTTTGCCAAAGTGCTGGAGAATTCCTACCTCCAATCACTGAATGAGCTATTGTCCCGCGAGTCGAAGCTCATCTCTCAGGCGGTCCGTTTCCCGAACGTCTTTACCGATAAGGCGACATTAGCGGATCGGGTCACACAAGTAGCGCCAACGGATGAAGTACGGATTACCATTATCGACAAGGATGGTCAGGTGATGTACGACAACTCCTCCCACTCGGAAGAGATGGAAAACCACCATGACCGACCGGAGATGATGGCAGCGTTAAAAGGAGAAACAGGGATTTCCCGCCGTTTCAGTGAGACGCTCGGCTATGACATGATGTACGTTGCAGTACCTGTTGAACTGAACAACGAAATATTCGGTGTTGTTCGTTCAGCGATGTCGATGAAAGATATTACCGATACGATCCACAAAATGTGGTACAGCTTGCTCACCGGTTTATTGGTTACTTTGGTAGTCGGATCGATTGTCGTTTCCCGCATTTCCTTTTCCATTATTCGTCCGATCGAGGAGATCACCCGGGTAGCCCGCAACATTACACAGCGCCAATACGAGAGCCGTGTGAGAATCAAAGCAAAGGATGAGATCGGTCAGCTGGCAGGAGCGATCAATTTCATGGCATCGAGCCTGGAGCAGCAGATGTACGAAATCTCGGAGAATCAGCAGCGCCTAGCAGGGGTGCTGACCAATATGACGAGTGGCGTGATCTTCATTTCAGAGCAACGTCGGATCATGCTGGTCAATCCAGCCGTTGAAAAGCTGTTGGGGACTGCTGGACATGAGATCGTAGGGAAGCTGCATATCGAGGCAGGCAAAAGCTTTGGGCTCAGCCAATACATCGACAGGTGCCTCGACAGAAGCGAGAAGTTCCGCCAAGAGGTACACATCTATTACCCACAGGAACGCATCCTTGACGTGAATTTTGCTCCCTATATTAACTTCAAGGGGGAGTCGAGGGGTGTCGTCGTGGTGCTGCATGACATCACCGACATTCGCCGCCTGGAGAAGATGCGCAGTGACTTCGTGGCAAACGTATCGCATGAGCTACGCACGCCGATTACCTCGATCAAGGGCTTCACGGAGACCTTGCTTGAAGGGGCGATGCAGGACGAGGAAACATGTCGTAACTTCTTGCAGATCATTTCAGATGAGAGCGAGCGACTCTACCGGATGATCCGCGATATTTTGGAGCTGTCTAAAATCGAGCAGAAGCGAATCCCGTTGCATCTGAGTCAGGTTCACTTGCAGGATTTAATCAGTTCGGCAGTTGCCATCATGCATGACCAGGCACAGCGCAAGGAATTGACGATCACGCTTCCTTCACCGAAGCCAGATATTTGGCTCATGACGGATAAGGATTGCTTGCAGCAGATCATCTTGAATCTGTTGACAAATGCGATCGCTTATACGCCAGAAGGTGGAAAAATCAACGTCAAGACACAGGCAGACAGCGAAAACATCACCATTCAAGTGATGGATACCGGGATCGGCATTCCGGAAAAGGAACTCACGCGTATCTTTGAGCGGTTTTATCGCGTAGACAAGGCGCGTAGCCGCGATTCAGGTGGAACAGGTTTGGGCCTCGCAATTGTGAAGCATCTCGTGGAAAACTTGCACGGACATATCAGTGTGGAGAGCAAGGAAGGAAGAGGGACAACCTTCACAGTTACACTTCCCCTTACCTAAAAAAGCTACTGCAAAAACATTTACACAAACAAAATAGTAGCTTTACTTCTACAATACAATCGCCTTGTACCATTTGACATGTCAGACACTAGAAGGGGGAAGAGGGAAATGTCACGGCACGCTTTTGAAGAACAGCAGGATGTACTGCACCGTAAGCTCATGACGATGGGCACATTGGTGGAAGAAGCTATTCATAAATCCATTAAGAGTCTGGTTGAGCGAGATGCTGAACTGGCTGAACAGGTTATCGCAAGCGATCCTGTGATCAATGAGTTGGAGCAAGAAATACAGAGCGATTGCTTCCGTCTCATTGCACTGCAGCAGCCAGTCGGAGGTGACTTGCGACGCTTGGGAACAATGTTGAAGCTGGTGACGGATTTGGAGCGAATGGGTGATCATGCCGTTTCCATTGCCAAGACGACCCGACGCTTGATGGCGGACCCGTACGTGAAACCCCTCATCGATATTCCGATGATGGCTGATCACGTCAAGGCTATGGTACGTGATTGCTTAAATGCGTATATTGCACGCAACAAAGATGCGGCAGAAGAGATTGCGGCACGCGACGACATTGTTGATAAACTGTACTCTACGATTTTCCATGATCTGATTGAATTGATGACGAAAAACAGTCAGGCCATTTCGCAAGGAACGCATTTGCTCTTGGTCGCGCAATATTTGGAACGGATTGCCGATCATGTTACGAACATCTGCGAATGGATTATCTATATGTCTACTGGTAAAATGACGGATTTGAATAAATAATACCCGAATGACAAAAAGCCGCTGTGAGCTATGAATAATAGCTTGCAGCGGTTTTTGTAGACAGACGCCTATTTCTCCTGTTGTGCATACAATACATCGTTTCAACCGCAGCGAGAAGATGCACAGGAGGGAAAAGCAATGACGAAAAAAGTGCGCCATATATATGCCGCAGGGAATACTGCGCGAGGATACAAGACTTTTTATGACTCCGTATTGGAAGGCTTGGAGCGCGTTTATATTTTGACAGGGACAGTGGAAGGAATTACATCGCCACTGATCGAGTCGATTGGAAATCAAATGGCACGAAAAACAGATGAAGTGGAGTGGATTCACTCCCCATTTGTGAACGGACAGTTTGATGGTGTCATTTTTCCTCGCTATAAAGTAGCGATCATGGACGGAAGTTATCCGCGCCTGTGGAGACCAGCTTCCCCTGGCGTAACTGAAATTCAGATCAATTTGCAGGCGATGGTAGACGTTGATCAGCTCGTGGATGACAAAGACCGGATCGCCGTCTGGTACGAAGAGATTTTTAAGAAGAGTGAAGAAGCTTATCAAGCTTTTGGCGAAGCACTGCGCATCCATGATGAGTGGGAAGCCCCTTACATTGAAAACCTAGACAGAGAAGAAGCCAATCTTGTCACGGAAGAAGTCATCGGGCTATTCTTCAGGGATGAGCAGCTAGAGAAGAAAGCAAAAGTTCGGCGTATGTACTTGGGGGCTGCCACTCCACAGGGACCAGTCGATCATATCATGAAGCTGACAGACCAATTGGAGAAGCGCTACTTCATCAAGGGCAGACCAGGCTCTGGCAAGTCAACCATGCTGAAAAAGCTGGTGAAGGAAGCCCAGACACGTGGCTTTGATGTGGAAGTGTACCACTGTGGTTTGGACCCGCACAGCCTCGATATGGTGATTGTACCTGAGAAGAGCCTCGCAATTTTTGACAGCACGGCTCCGCATGAGTATTTTCCTAGCAAAGATACGGATGAGGTCATTGATATGTATGAACGTGCGATTACCCCAGGAACCGATGAGAAATACGAAGAAGAATTATTGGATATTAAGGTAAGATATACCCAAAAAATCAAAGAGGCCACAGCCAATCTAGTGGCAGCTAAGGAGCTGCGTGACCAGTTAAACACCACGTATCAGGAAGCCGTTGACCAGCAGCGTTTAAAGGCTGTCTCGCAAGCTCTCGTAAGCAGACTAACAAAGATGAGTTAATGGTATTTAGATCGTAGAATGAAACCCGTTCGACTGCTCATACTACAATAACGGAAGATGATCGTTGTTGGAGAATGGAGGTGAGCAGCCGGATGGGTTTTGCTATGAAATTAGCTCTGTTACTGTTAATCAATCCCCTCGACCCAACGAATTTTTTGCAGATAGAGATGGGAGACAAGACGGTAGCTATTCTCAATCGTGCTGATTATTCTCTTCCCTTTGATGGCGTTCCTTTGGTTGATGAAAGCAAGCTTGCGCGAATGGTGGAAGAGGTGGCGAAAAAGGCCCATATCGAGCCCATCAATGCGACGATTAATAACGCCGGGGCCATTGTTCCAGAAACCAAGGGAAGAAGGTTAGATGACCTGGCATTTCGCGCACGTTTTTACGATTATTTTTACGGTACGGGAGCCGCAAGCATGAATGTCAGCTACAAAGAGGTATTCCCGAAGGTAGACAAGGCTCTCATGAGTCAGGTTCGGAAAAAAAGGATCGGACAATATGCGACCTATTTCAATGCAGGCAACCGGAATCGTGTACACAACATCAAGCTCGCCTCGCAGGCGATTAACAATTACGTGGTATTGCCAGGAGAAATTTTTTCTTTTAATAAGGTAGTGGGCCAGCGTACGAAAGAAAAAGGGTATTTGCAGGCGCCTATTATTGTCAGAGGAGAGCTGTCGGAAGGCATCGGGGGAGGAATCTGCCAAGTATCGTCTACTTTGTTCAATGCGGTAGACCAGGCAGGTTTGCATATTATGCAGCGCTATTCTCACAGTCGAAACGTAGCGTACGTACCTCCAGGCCGTGATGCAACCGTGAGCTGGTACGGCCCTGATTTTGTGTTTCAAAACAAATACGCTTATCCAGTCTTGATCCGGGCGATCGCGAGCAATGGCAGCATGTACGTGACAGTTCACTCTTTTCCAGAAATTGAGCATGAGCCACGAAATGTGCCAAGCGTACGCCGCACGACCCCTGAAGAAGCACCGGATGCTCCATCTATTTTGAATGGAAATGGACCGACAATCCCTTGATGGTAAAGGGGGTGTCGGTTTTTTTTATGTCTAAGGTACGAGGCTGCGGTTGGGGAAGAATATTTCCAGTCTAGGCTCCAGGCTCCGTCCTACTGGGGGCTAAGACTGTCCGCTCCGAAGGGATTTGCGGGGAAACGCAAAAGTGGTAGCCGCTTCGTAGTTCGGGCACGGTTGCGTTTCTTTTGCCCGCAAATCCCTTCTCCGCTCAGTAGGACTCCACAAGTCGCTACGTCTGGAAATATTCTTCTCTGTCGTAACTTTCTATAGAAAATTTTGAAAAAATTTACACTTCATCATAAAATCGTCTTGTCAGTACTTTTTGATTGGGGTGATAGCATTGAAATATATTGTTTATTTTCTCCTAATTGCTCTTGCGACGTATCTCATTTTCACTTGGCTTGCAAGTACTGCAGTTTTTATCTGGATAATATCAAGCGTAATTATTACATTGCAATTATTCATTATTGGATTAATAAAACAGAAATCAAATAAGTAACAAATCTTTTTAGCATCGAACATTACTCAGTTCGTCAAGGAAACAGGAGAAATAAGCGAAGATCTTAGGGACGCCGACCGAGACGGAATGCAAAAAGCGAAACACGCCTTTAAGCGTCCACCTCTGAAACACATCCTGAACGGACCACTTTGGACGCGGTTTCGCTTTTTGCATGGAGCCGGGCAGTCAATCCCACAGCGGGTGTCCCTAGAAGCTGGAGCGTTTTCTCCTGTTTCCTCCCCACCACGACAGTCCGACTAACGACTGCTTTTAAAAGGTTACCTAATTAAAGTTTAACCTAAAGAAATAGTTGCCACGGGTAAAAAAACATCGTATAGTTTTCATGTGATAAATTTCGTACACGAAATATTACTTAAGAAAGGAGTGCACTATGAATAAATCACTGCATATTAGGGACTTGTTAAAACGGTTGAACAAGACATTTGGAACAATGGCCACAAAAGAACTGTCCCAATATGGTGTGACTGTCCCGCAGCTAATGGTCATTCGAGAAATACATCCTGATCCCAAAACGATCGGTCAGATAAGCAAAGCCGTAGATTTATCGTACAGCACCGTTTCTGGCATCATAGATCGTTTGGAACGAGAACAACTCGTAGAGCGCGTACGTGATGAGAATGACCGGCGTGTTGTCTGGATTCGTAAAACACCGAAGATTTCTGAGCTGTTCGCAAAGGTTGATTTTTTTTCAGAGAACTTTTACAAGCGTATTTTCCATGGATTTTCCGATGAGGATTTAGACATCATTATTCAGTCGATGGAAACATTGATTGCGAAACTAGAAGAACGAGAAAGTTGAGGAGAAACCATGAAGCGAAAACTGGTTTTGTATGTCATTTTGCTCCTGATCGTGGCAGGTGGTGGAGGAATCGGTTACTACTTTTGGTATCAAGGTGCACATTATGTGTCCACACAAGATGCTCGGATTGCGGGAGACATTTATCGCGTCATGCCAAAAATGACAGGCAAACTGACCGGACTCGCTGTCAAAGAAGGCGACACCGTTATAGCGGACCAAATCGTAGGACAGCAAGATACAACTAACGTAGCAACGACGATGCTGGAAAACAGCGTGTTGCGTTCTCCCATTACAGGTACTGTGATTAAAACGCAAGCAAAAGAGGGAGAGATTGTTTCGACAGGGCAATCGGTAGCTCTCGTGATTGACGAAAACAAATTGTACATCTCCGCTAATTTGGAAGAGACTGAGATCGAACGGTTGAAACTCGGCCAAAAAGTAGATTTTACGATTGACGCTTACCCAGGTAAGAAAATGGGCGGTCATTTGATGGAGATCGGAAAGGCGACGAATTCTACATTTTCCTTGATGCCAGCGACCAATACGAGCGGGAACTTTACCAAAGTAACTCAGCGTATCCCGATCAAAATCGCCATAGATGACACAGCAGGTCTGGACCTGGTGGCCGGATTGAACGCCGAGATCAAAGTGCACGTGAAGGAGATGTAATCAAGCATGAAAAAGACAGCACAATGGAAAACAATCGCTGCAGTCATGGCGGCCGTTTCACTTATTACGGCGGGCTGTAGCGAGACATCTTCTGCATCGCAAGCGAGCGAGAACGTCCCTGTCGTGAAGACGTGGAAGGTGACCTCTGCCTCTACGGGTGTCATCGCCAATGGTAAGGTGGCAGCGTCTGAGGAGATCCAAGTCGTTTCTAAAGTATCTGGGAAAGCAGCGAGCGTGAAGGTAAAAGAAGGAGCAGTCGTCAAGCAAGGCGATGTTCTGGTCACGCTGGAGGCAGCCGATTATCAGCAGCAGATCAATCAGGCACAGGCAGCCATTGCAGGCGCTCAGGCAAAGCTGAGAGATACGAAAGCAGGTGCACGCAATGAGCAGCTGACGCAGCTTGGAAGTATTGTTACCCAGGCAGAAGCCAGCCTGAAGGTGGTCGAGAGCAACTACAACCGGATGAAAGCACTGTTTGATGCGGGCGCATTGTCCCAGGCTGAGCTGGAGAAATCTTCGCTCGAATTGGAAAAGGCGCGCACAGGTCTTGAACAAGCGCAAGCCCAATTCGATCTGGCAAAAGCAGGCCCAACTGCCGACACGGTAGCGGCACTGCAAGCAGAAGTAAGCCGTTTGGGCTCCAATCTGGAGCTGGCGAAAAGCAATTATGACAATACCATTATTCGTGCGCCAATCACAGGTATCGTAGCCAAGCGCTCAGTTGACCCGGGAGAAATGGCAGCAGCGGGGACACCTCTTATGGTGCTAGTGAATATGGCAGACGTCAAAGTAGAAGCAAGCGTACCGGAAAACCAAATCAACCAAGTGAAGGTCGGCTCTACAGTTGATGTGAAGGTAGGCAGTCTGGGTGGAAAAGTGCTGAAAGGTACCGTTGAGTTTGTCTCTCCGATTTCGGATACCAACAGCAGTTCTTTCCCAGTTAAAGTGAAGGTAAATAATCAGGACGGCTTGCTACGCGCAGGGATGGTAGCAGAAGTCATGCTCCAAGGCCAGGCAACGCCAGGAACAAAATTACCGACGTCAGCCGTGCTGGAAAAGGACAGCAAGCATTACGTCTATACCGTAAACGACAACGTGGTACACCAGGTAGAAGTTACGGTGGAGAACGCAAGCGGCGAATGGTCAACTGTCACGAATGGCGTCCAAGACAATGATCAAATTGTGCTGAACCCGACAGACAAACTGTCCGAGGGCAGTAAGGTGATCGCAAACTAACGGGGGTGTTGACACATGGCGGAAGCGGTGGCACACCGAGAGGAGAAAAGCGGGAACGGCGGCATGTGGCTGTCTCTTCTCGCCATCCTCTCAGGAACCTTCGTTGCGATTCTGAACAATAGCTTGATTAACGTTGCCCTACCTGCCATGGTCAATATTTTTGGTTCGTCTACCGAGACCATGCAGTGGGTATTGACCGGATATATGCTGGCAAACGCCGTCATGATTCCGATGAGCGGCTCGTTGTCTGCCAAATTCGGGGCGAAAAAAATATTTGTACTCTCCTTATCCGCGTTTACTTTTTCGTCCATCCTTTGTGCCTTGGCGTGGAGTGATTCTTCGCTGATTGCCTTTCGCGTCGTGCAAGGTGTCAGCGGGGGGATGATCATGCCAATCGGGATGTCGATGATTTACATGATCGTTCCGCGTGAAAAGATCGGAATGGCATTGGGGATATTCGGGATTGCTTCCATGACTGCCCCTGCGCTGGGCCCGACATTGGGTGGATATCTCATCGAATTTTTAAGTTGGCAATTTCTTTTTCTGGTCGGTGTACCCTTTGGTATTTTTGCGGTGATCATGAGTATCGTGCTGCTCAAGGAAACGCCGAAAAAGCCAGAGTTAAAGTTCGACTTTTTGGGAGCATTTCTTGCTATCGTCGGTTTTGGGACTCTGTTGCTCGCTTTAAGTAAAGGGCAAGCAGAGGGCTGGACCTCCTTTTTCATCGTCAGCTTATTTTTCATTGCCGTGATGAGTTTGATCCTGTTTGTTTGGGTGGAGTTGGGTAAAGAAAGTCCGTTGCTCGATTTGCGACTTTTGAAGATTCCTACCTTCACCATCAGTATTTTGACATCCGGCTTCGTCATGATGGGGATGATGGGCGGTATCTTCCTGATGCCGATTTTCCTCCAAAACATTCAGGGATTGACGGCTATGGAGTCAGGAATCCTGCTGATGCCGCAATCGATTGCCATGGCGATCATGATGCCAATTAGCGGAAAGCTGATGGATAAATACGGGATCGGACCGATTGGGCTGATCGGCTTGACCATCATGAGCATCTCGACGTATGAACTGCACAATCTATCTGCTGACAGCATGCATTCGTGGATCGATATGATCTTGACCATTCGCGGGGTTGGAATCGGATTGTGTATGATGACCCTGTCTACTGTAGGGATGAACGCCGTTCCGCGTACAAGTGTGGGGGATGCTTCTCCGCTGTCCAATGTATTGCGTCAGGTCATGAGCTCGTTTGCCATTGCGATTTTGACAGTGATCATGCAGGCGCGTCAAAATTTCCACATGGCTTCAATCTCTGAAAACTTGAATACGGATATGGCGATGCAGTTTATCAGTGGCATTTCAGGCATGTATGCACAAGTAGGGGTAGATGCAGCGAGTGCGACAGGGGGAGCCAGCGCGATTTTGTACGGAATGATGGCAAAAGAATCGTTGGTTCAAGGCATCGGGGATACTTTCCTCGTCTCCGTTATCCCTATTGTCCTCTCGATTCCACTTCTGTACTTCCTGCATAAAAAGCCGAAAAAACCGCAACAGTTGCCAGCAACCGAAAAGGCAACAGCCTAATAGCAAGGGGCAATTCCGCTAGTCTTATCGAAGACTTCTTAGGAATTGCCCCTTTTTTCTGTTAGGACATCATTTTAAATAACCAGTACACAATCCGTCCTACGATGTAGCCAAGAAGAATTGTCCAGCCAATCTTCGCCCAAATACTCAGTCCCTTGACGAACTCACGCAAGCTTTTTCGGTTCTCCGGTTGCTTGTTCAATGGAGGACACTCCTTTAGCAGGTTGGTTAAAACGAATGAACACATAAATACCGGCGATAATGATCAAGCCGCCAATCCATTGCGGAGGCGTTACTACTTCACCCAAGATGAAGTAAGCGAGAATCGCAGTCCCGATCGGTTCTCCCAAAATCCCCATGGATATCGTAGTCGTATTGAGCCATTTAATGATCCAGTTAAAAATAGAATGTCCAAGCAAGGTCGGGAACAGGGCGAGACAGAAGAACCAGCCCCAATCTGCCGCAGGGTAACCAACGAGCGAATACCCGAGAGCCAGATCATAGGCGAGCAGAATCACGCTGGTGGCTGTATAGACGACGAGTGTGTAGGCAAAGGAGGACATATGTTGACGAACGTACTGCCCGACCAGCCAGTAGCCCGTCACAGTGACAGCTCCCATTAATGCGAGGAAATCACCCCACAGAGCCATGCCGCCTACTTGAAAATCTCCCCAGCCAATCACGAAGCTTCCCGCAATCGCCAGCAAACCGCCGGATAGAGCTAGAAATCGAACTTTTTCACCAAAAAAGAAATAACCGCCGATGAATGCAAATAATGGCTGCAACGTAACGAGCACAGTAGAACTGGCCACAGACGTGTAGTTCAGCGATTCAAACCACAACAGAAAGTGGCTTGCCAAAAAGGCTCCGGATAAAATGCAGAGTAGCCACACTTTTTTGGACATTTTTCCAATCTCTGCGATGGCACCACGATTCCAAAATAAAAAAGGAAGCGTTAAGAAAACGGAAAAAATGAGGCGATACGTAGCGATAATCGGAGCAGGCGCATCCGATAGCTTTACAAAGATCGCAGAAGAGGAAATGGCGATCACCCCGATTAAGAGAGCCAAATACGGGGGGAATAACGGTTTTTCCAAAGATTGATTCATCAGTACACCTTCTTATGCGGGTAAGGTCATGTTTCATTATTGTAATTGTACAGTTGGATTAAAAAATTCACAATGTTATGTGTACCTCGCCGACTGAAAGGTTTCTTTTCAATCCGGTTATCCTACAGGCATGAGAAACTTACAGGCTATCTTCCGTATCGCTGCTTTCATACTTATCCTCATCTGTATCCCGACGCGAAGCGAGGCATTGCCGCTCACCCCATTTCACATTTTGATTGATGTAGGTCATGGGGGTGTAGATTCGGGAACTTCTTATGGGGATTTGTATGAAAAAGACATCAATCTGCAAATTGCCAAGCAACTATACCAACAGTTGACAGAAGCTGGCTATACGGTGGCCTTGAATCGGAACAAAGATATCGCACTGAGCGATGAGAATCGGTGGTTGGACAACCGATCAAGGCATATTCGGGATTTGGCGCAGAGGAAGAATTTGGCGAAAGAGATCGGTCCCCAGATGTTGCTCAGCCTGCATGTAAACTGGGCGTCTAATTCGCGGCGACGGGGTGCCATTCTTTTGTACCAAGATACCGAACAAAGCTATATGCTGGCAGAACTGCTGCAAAACTCGCTGAACAAGCTGACAGGGACGAACAACCAGCCAGTCAGGGGGAAGACGTACTACATGCTGCGTCATAACTACTGTCCGTCTGTCATCGTGGAGATGGGTTTTATCAGCAATGCACATGACCGCGATATGTTAACGAATCCCAAAGCACAAGAAAAAATCGCTCAGGCTATTACAGAAGCCGTGAGCGAGTACGTAAAGCTGTCGGGAAATCTGAAAACGGAGGCTCGTGTGAAGGAGAGCTGGTGGCGAAAATTAATGAGCAGCTTGCTGGATAAGCTTTGAAATGGTTACAAATTCGGCCTCCTTCTGAATTCGCGGGATGTACTGGCGCAGAACGGAGGCTGTTTTCTTGCCCGGAGGCCCAACATGGCCTATCGCGATACATAGGGGATGGTTGTGGATTCGTTTGCAGACGAGCTCCATTTGCTTCGTAATATGTGGGACAGAGTACACGTCATCGAGAAAAATTTGATTCACTGCATGGGGCACGCCCATTTCTGCTGCTATTTTCGCCGCCACACTTTTATCGGTGGTCTTGCTATCCAGGTAAATGAGCCCACGCTCCTTCACTACCTTCATGATGATGCGCATGATTCGCTCGTCAGCCGTTATTTTAGAGCCCATATGGTTGTTCATGCCAATCGCATGTGGTACTTCGTCAATCGCTTTCTCCACGCGACTGCGAATCTCATCGTCGGACAGATCAGCCGTAATGGCTCCAGGACCAAGCCATGAGCGTTTTCCTTTCATCGGCTCCATCGGCATGTGAACGAGTACATCATGTCCTTTTTGATGGGCGACCTCGGCATCCTGCTTCGTGCTTGGCAGAAACGGCATGACGGCAACGGTTAGAGGAACTGGCAACGATAATATTTCCTCCGTCCCTTGCATGTTGTTCCCGAAGTCATCAATGACAAATGCCATCAGCTTTTTGCCTGCGGGCTCAGGCTCTGCATGTGGGGTCGCTGTTGCTGGTATAGACCCGAAGGAAAGAAATAGCGTGAGCAAGAGCGGAATCATTTTCCTCCCATTCATAGGTTCACCTTCCTTGTCCATTTTTTTTCATAGTCTGTTCAATCACCTTGTTCTTTACCCGTCATATCTACGGCTTGGCTTTGATGTTTGCCCTATGTTACGATTAAAGATAGTAGTTTTGTAACGAGAGGGGTCGAATTCCTTGAGTCATTTTGTGTTGATTGATGGAAACAGTGTTGCGAACCGGGCGTTTTATGCGCTCCCTTTATTGTCCACATCGGCAGGACTGCATACGAACGCAGTGCTGGGCTTTACGACTATGCTGTTAAAAGTGTTGGAGGAAATGAAGCCAACGCATATCATGGTTGCTTTTGACGCTGGAAAAGTCGTGTTTCGCCATAGCGAGTATGCAGAGTACAAAGGGGGACGCAGCAAAACTCCGCCGGAGCTGTCTGAACAGTTTCCATTGATTCGGGAGCTGTTGGATGCCTTCTCGATCAAACGCTTCGAGCTGGAAGGCTACGAGGCGGATGACATTATCGGTACATTGACGAAGCAGGCTGATGAGCAAGCTTGGAAAACGACTGTCATTACCGGAGACAAAGATATGCTGCAGCTCGTGTCTGAGCATGTATCCGTCGCTTTGACGCGCAAGGGAGTCAGCGAAATCGAGCTGTACACTCCACAAGAAATTCACGAAAAGTACGGCCTTAAGCCGCTGCAAATAATTGATCTGAAAGGCTTGATGGGCGATTCGTCCGACAACATTCCAGGTGTCCCGGGTGTCGGAGAGAAAACAGCGCTGAAGCTGCTGCACGAATACGGCTCTGTTGAGCAGGTACTGGAAAACATCGATAAAGTGTCAGGCAAAAAGCTGCAAGAGAACCTGCGTGAGAATGTAGATAAGGCGAACATGAGTAAAGCCTTGGCAACCATTTTGCGTGAAGCGCCTGTGGAGCTGGATGTGCAAGAGACTGGCTTTGAAGGCTATGAGGGTGTACCTCTAAGCGAGTTCTTTAAAAAGATGGAGTTCAAATCGCTGCTGTCCAAGATCAAAGTGGCAAAGCCAGTAGATGGAAGCGGACAAGCAGACGCCAAGCCGTTTTCGTTTGAGATGATTTCAGAGGATAACAAAGCGGCGTACGAGTCCAAGCTGACTTCGCCAATGGCTCTTTACATCGAAATGGATGGGGAAAACTATCACCATGCGCCATTCCTCGGAATTGGACTGGCTGTGGAAGATACGGTGATGTTCGTTCCGTGGGACGTAGCCAAGGAATGGAAGGCACTCTGTGAGTGGCTGGCTGATCCGACGAAGGAGAAGTGGGTATTTGACGGCAAGCGAGACACGGTTGGACTCGTTTGGCATGATTTGGCGATAAAAGGCATCAGCTTTGATGTGTACCTCGCTTCTTACCTGCTGAATGCGGCTGAGAGCAACCCAACCTTGGATAGCATTGCGGCTCAATACGCACAGACACGGGTATTGTCAGATGAAGAGGTGTACGGCAAGGGTGCCAAACGTCTTGTTCCTGAAATGGACGTGCTGAGCGAGCACGTGGCGCATAAAGCGGCAGCAATCTGGCAAAGCGTGCCTGTATTGCGTGAGCAGCTGGCGGAAAACGAAATGGAAAAGCTGCTCGGTGAATTGGAAGCCCCGCTGAGTATGGTACTGGCTCTCATGGAAAAGCAAGGCATCAAGGTAAACAGTGAGCGCCTCGTACAAATGGGGGAAGACTTGGACCAAAAGCTCGCGGGTCTGACAGATCAGATTTACGAGCTGGCGGGTGGGGCATTCAACATCAACTCGCCAAAACAATTGGGTGAGATTTTGTTTGACCGCTTGTCTCTGCCTGTATTGAAAAAGACCAAAACAGGGCCTTCTACCAGTGCAGATGTATTGGAGAAGCTCGCTCCGTACCATCCGATCATCGATGCGATCCTGACCTTCCGTCAGCTCGGCAAGCTCCGCTCTACGTATATTGAGGGCTTGACCAAGGAAATCCATACGAAGACGAGCAAGGTGCATACGCTTTACAACCAAGCGACTACGGCGACAGGGCGCCTGTCCAGTACGGACCCGAATCTGCAAAATATCCCGATCCGCATGGAAGAAGGACGCAAGATTCGCGAGGCGTTTATTCCGTCGGAGGGCGGCTGGTACATGCTGGCAGCCGACTATTCCCAGATTGAGCTGCGGATTTTGGCCCACATTTCGCAAGACGAAAATTTGATTGACGCCTTCCAAAAAGGAATGGATATTCATACCCGCACCGCCATGGACGTATTTGGTGTGAGTGAGGAAGAAGTGACTTCGCTGATGCGCCGTCAGGCCAAAGCGGTCAACTTCGGGATTGTATACGGCATCAGCGATTACGGTCTGTCGCAAAACCTCAATATTACTCGTAAAGAAGCAGGGGACTTCATTGAGCGTTACTTTGATGTCTTTTCCGGTGTGAAGCGCTGGATGGACGAAATTGTCCAACAGGCGAAGGCGGATGGCTATGTGACGACCTTGTTGAACCGCCGTCGCTACCTGCCTGATATTCGCAGCAGCAACTTTAACCTGCGTTCGTTTGCCGAGCGTACTGCGATGAACACGCCGATCCAGGGTACTGCTGCCGATGTGATCAAGCTGGCGATGATTCGCATGCAAGAGGCAATCGAGGAGAAAGGTCTTGCTAGCCGCATGCTTTTGCAAGTGCACGATGAGCTTGTATTTGAAGTGCCAGAAAATGAGCTGGAGGTCATGCGCAAGCTGGTGCCAGAAGTGATGGAAAGTGCGTTGTCCCTCAACGTGCCACTCAAGGTGGACGTCAGTGACGGACGTACCTGGTACGATGCGAAATAGGCATGCCTAGAACATAAAGATGGATAGACAGCGAGAGGAGGAGGGCATATGCCAGAATTGCCGGAGGTAGAAACCGTCGTACGGACTCTGCGTGGCTTGGTTATGGGAAAAACGATCGAGAGAGTAAGTGTTCATTTGGCGCGTATTGTGCGTCAGCCAGATGACGTGGAAGCTTTCAAATCTCTCTTGGTGGGACAAACCATCCAGGATATCCAACGGCGGGCAAAATTCATTCAGTTTTTCTTAAACGAGGATGTGCTCGTGTCCCATCTGCGTATGGAAGGGCGCTATGGCATGTATCAGGCGGATGATCCCGTTGAGAAGCATACCCATGTCGTCTTCCATTTTACGGACGGAACGGAGCTGCGTTATCGGGATGTTCGCCAGTTCGGGACGATGGATCTGTTCCCTAAGGGGAAGGAAACAACAGTCGGACCTTTGGCAAAACTGGGAGTAGAACCGCTAGATAAAAGTTTTACTCCTGAAGTTTTGGGGAAATTGTTAAAAGGACGGTCAACAAAAATTAAGCCGCTTCTCCTAAACCAGGAATGTATTGTAGGACTGGGGAATATTTATGTGGACGAGTCACTCTTTAAAGCAGGCATTCATCCGGAGAAACCAGCAGGAAAGCTGACAGATAAAGAAGTTATCCGACTGCACGAAAGCATTGTCTCCACTTTGCAAGAAGCGGTAGAACAAGGTGGTAGCTCCATCAAGTCGTATGTGAACGGACAGGGCGAGATGGGAATGTTCCAGCAATCGCTTTTAGTGTATGGACGAAAAGACGAGGCGTGCACGAAGTGCGGGGCCGAAATCATTCGGTTTGTAGTCGGCGGCAGAGGGACGCATATTTGTCCCGATTGCCAAAAGAACCAGTAACTTCGAGAAGTTTTTCACAAAGCAGTTATAACAGTTCGACCAAGGGAGGAGGATGGGCATGATACTAGGATTAACAGGCGGAATTGCTACTGGGAAAAGCACAGTGACAGGTATGCTTCGAGAGCGCGGAATTCCTGTCATTGACGCTGACCAGATCGCCAGAGAGGTCGTAGAACCAGGTAAACTGGCCTATGAAGCGATCGTGCGCCATTTTGGAAGAGAAATCCTATTGGAAGATGGTCAGATTGATCGGAAAAAACTAGGTGAGATCGTATTTTCGGACGAGTCCGAGCGTCAAAAGCTGAACGCCATCGTCCATCCCGAGGTACGCCGCGTCATGCGGGAAGAGGCCGAAACAGCAGAAGCGAATGGAGCCGAGATCGTCTTTATGGACATTCCTCTGCTGTATGAGAGCAAGCTTACGCATATGGTAGAAAAAATCGTGGTTGTCTATGCGCCCTATGAGATGCAATTGGCGAGAATGCTGGAGCGCGACGAATTGGAAGAAGAACAAGCACGAAAAAGACTGCGGGCGCAGTTTCCTATTGATCAGAAGAAGCAGGGCGCAGACTTTTTGATCGATAATTCTGGTTCGCGTGAAGAAACCGAGCGTCAAGTGGAGGCGGTATTGGCCGCGATTCGATCGGAGCGTCAATCATGAGTTTTGGCAAACGTGCAGCATTGATTTTGCTCGTTTTGGCGAGTGTATTTCTGCTGCTAAACACGCCATTGGTGTGGAAATGGATGTACCCGATCAAATATGAGCAACAGATTGTGACGGCTTCACTGAAATATGAGGTGGACCCTCATTTGGTATTGGCCGTCATCCGTTCCGAGAGTGGGTTTGCGACAGATCGCGTTTCGAAAAAAGGTGCGGTCGGGCTCATGCAAATCATGCCGGATACTGCGCAGTGGATCGTCAAGGAGGCAGGCTTCCGTCCAAAGGACAGCGAATACTTGTACGACCCCGTCATGAACATCGAGATTGGGACATGGTATCTCGATTTTTTGCTGTCCCGCTATGATGGCGATATCGTCAAAGTCATTGCAGCCTACAACGCGGGTCCGGGCAAAGTAAACGGATGGCTCGCGAGTGAGCAATGGAACGGAACTCGCGAGACGATTGAGGACATTCCATATGGGGAGACCCGTCAATATGTCCAGCGAGTGCTCTATTATCATGATCGTTACAAAAATATATACGACTTTCAATTACGTTAAAAATCATGAAAAGCCGCTTCTCTTGCTGATAAGAGAGCGGCTTTTTTCTCTTTTTTTGGGTAGGGTAAATCGTCCAAATATTTATTTTTCAGTAAAACACATTGATAATTGTGTCATACTTATTATAATAAAAGTATCAGATAAGCGTAACTCAATTCGGAAGGGGTTTCTATATATGACAATTAAAATCGGTATTAATGGTTTCGGACGTATTGGCCGCATGGTATTCCGCCGCGCTATCCAGGACCCCAACATTGAAATCGTTGCAATCAACGCCAGCTATCCAGCGGAGACGCTTGCGCATTTGTTGAAATATGACACGATCCACGGACGCCTGCAAAATAAAGTGGAAGTCCAAGACAACAAGATTATCGTAGATGGAAAAGCAACAGTTGTACTGTCTGACCGTGATCCGCTGAAGCTGCCTTGGGGTGACCTCGGAGTCGAGATCGTTGTAGAGGCTACAGGTAAATTCAACAATCGCGAAGGCGCTGGCAAGCACCTGCAAAGCGGTGCGAAAAAAGTTGTGATTACAGCACCAGCGAAAGAAGAAGACGTCACGATTGTGATGGGTGTAAACGATGGCACTTACGACCATGCCAATCATCACATTATCTCCAATGCTTCCTGCACAACCAACTGTCTCGCACCTGTGGCAAAAGTGCTCAACAATGCATTCGGTATCGAACAAGGTCTCATGACTACAATTCACTCGTTTACAAACGATCAGGTGAATCTCGACAATCCGCATAAAGACCTGCGTCGTGCACGTGCAGCTAGCGAGTCCATCATTCCAACGACGACAGGAGCTGCTCGTGCAGTAGGAATCGTTTTGCCAGAATTGAATGGCAAGCTAAACGGTTTTTCCTTGCGCGTACCGACTCCAAACGTTTCTGTAGTAGACTTGGTGGTCAATACGAAGAAGCCAGTTACATTGGACGAAGTAAACCGCGTCCTGCGTGAAGCGAGCGAAGGCAGCATGAAAGGCTACCTCGAGTTCTGCGACGAGCCGCTCGTATCCAGCGATTTCAATGGCAACGATCACTCCTCGATCATCGACGGTCTGTCTACGATGGTAATGGGAGACAATCAGGTAAAAGTGATTGCTTGGTACGATAACGAGTGGGGCTACTCCTGCCGTGTCGTAGACTTGGTTCGCCACGTATCCGAGCAGAACAATCAAGCTGTAACAAAAGAAGCAGCTGCTGTGGGTGTAAAATAAGTAGCATAAACAAAACCCCTTTGCCGAATTGTGGTCAAGACCCCATTTCGTAGACAGTAAGAAAAACCCTGGCCGTTAGGCCGCTAACTGACGTCTAAATTCACTAGGCGTCAGTTTTTTTAATTT